>CAWEXV010000001.1:0-1240380 GCA_963813175.1 uncultured Solirubrobacterales bacterium
AACCCCAAACCCCGTGGTCTATCGCGACGATCATGGGATGGCAGGAGCGAACCATCGGCTCCATGTCCGTCGACACCCTCCTCGCCGGCAGCACCATCCCCGCTAGCGACACTACCGTCGACAAGCACCGCCCATCCGCCGGTGTCCGCTACAGAGAACGCACCGATGGGAACAGCCGTCCAGTCGACGCGGAACAACGACTCCCCCGGCTCCCCAGCACCATCAACAGCGCCAGCGGCGCTCAGCGCCTCCCGGGAGACCTCACGCGTGAGCAGCGACTCGACCGACGCGACCAAACCACCATCCTCATCAACCGCCACCAACGAAACCGCACCATTACCAGCCCCACACAACCGTACCCGCAAACTCGGGGCACCCGCCGCAAACAGCCTCACCCCACCCCATGAAAACGGAAGGCGCACATACGCCTCCCCGCTCCCATCCGCATCCGGCCTATCTGCGTCGAGTACACCCATGCCCACCGCATGCAACGCTGCATCCAACAACGCCGGATGCACACCAAACTCGCCGGCCTCACCCCGCTGACCTTCAGGCAAAGCGACCTCAGCAAACACCTCGTCCCCACGCCGCCATACTCCGCACAACCCCTGAAACGTTGCCCCATATTCAAGACCCAGCCCAGCCAAACCGTCATACAGGTCATCAAGCCCCACAGCGTCTGTGCCCCGCGGAGGCCACATACCCACAAGCGTCTCAACCCCCACATCCACGAGGGCGTTCCGCTCGCCTGCAGCGTCACCTTCAACCAGAGCCCCAGCAGCGTTATGAACCCATACCCGTTCGTCCTTCAAGACACCATCTCCCGGCGTGCCCTCAAGTCGCGAATAGACATTCACCGGACGTCGACCAGCCTCGTCCAATCCACCCACAGAGACCTGCACGTGCACACCGGCTCCCTCCACCAACACCAACGGAGCCTCCAACACAAGCTCCTCCACCACACCACAACCAACCTCACCACCCACACACAACACAAGCTCCAAAAACGCGGTACCCGGCAACAACACCACACCCGACACCGCATGATCGGCAAGCCACGGATGCGTATCCAACCCCAACCGACCCGTAAACACCCACCCCTCACCATCCACCAACTCAACCACCGCGCTCAAAAACGGATGCCCCGCCGACACCAAACCAGCCGCCGCCACATCGCCCACACCCCCAGTCCGCGACGTCAACCAAAAACGCTCCCGTTGAAACGCATAAAACGGCAACCCGACACGCCGGGCACCCGAACCCGCGAACAACCCCGCCCAGTCAACGTCCACACCACGAACCCACACCTCAGCCAGCGACGCAAAGAACCGATCGAGACCGCCCTGCTCACGACGCAGCGATCCGCTGATCGCGACCTCATCAGAATCGCCTAATGCGTCATCGACCGTTTCCTGTATCCCGACCGTCAACACCGGATGCGGACTGACCTCGACAAACGCACGATAACCATCCCCCAACAACCCCCGCACGACCTCCTCAAACCGCACCGTCTCACGCAAATTGCGATACCAATACTCCGCATCCAACCCCGCCATATCCACCAAACCACCCGTCACCGTCGAATAAAACGGCACACCCCCCGACCTCGGCACAACCGACGCACACGCCTCCAACAACTCCCCACGAATCCCCTCGATCTGCGCCGAATGCGACGCATAACCCACCGGAATCTCCCGCGCCCGCACACCCCCCTCCACCAACTCCGCAAGCAACCCATCAAGCGCCCCACGCTCACCCGACACCACAACCGAACCAGGCCCATTCACCGCAGCAACAGACACCCCCTCCCACCGCTCAAGCCACCCCTCAACCTCCCCCACACCAGCCGCCACCGACACCATCCCACCCCCACCCATCAACCCCACCAACAACCGACTCCGCAACACAACCAACCGCGCCGCATCCACAACCGACAAACCACCCGCAACACACACCGCAGCAATCTCACCCTGTGAATGACCCACCACCACACCCGGCTCAACACCACACGCCCGCCACAACCCAGCCAACGACACCATCACCGCCCACAACACCGGCTGCACCACATCAACACGATCCAACCCCGGCGCACCCCCCACACCCCTCAACACATCCTCCAACGACCAATCAACACACAACCCCAAAGCCTCCCCACACTCCCCCAAACACTCCGCAAACACCGACGAAGAATCCAACAACCCAACCGCCATCCCCACCCACTGCGAACCCTGACCCGGAAACACAAACACCGACCCACGACCAACACCACGAGCCACACCCTCAACCACACCCACCGACGGACGCCCCTCCACCAACGCCCCCAAACCCCCCAACAACTCCCCACGCCCCCCACCCAAAACCACCGCACGACGCTCAAACACCGACCGACCAACAGCCAACGAAAACCCCACATCCAACACACCCAACCCACCATCACCCTCAACAAACCCCAACAACCGCCCAGCCTGCCCCCGCAAACCACCCACACCCCGCCCCGACACCAACCACGGCACCACACCACCAAGTCCGACCTTGAGGCCTTCAACATCGGCACTCTCGCCATCAACAATGGCGCCCCTCACAACAGCCGGCCCGTCAATAGGACTTCCGCCCCCGCTATTCTCCTCGACGCTTGCAACGGGTATACCGGGCTCCTCGAGTACCACATGTGCGTTGGTCCCGCTGATCCCAAACGACGACACGGCTGCCCGTCGCGGGTGAACACTGTCGAGCCAAGGCATCTCCTCAACCAGCAGCGAGACCCTGCCCGCAGACCACTCGACCTGCCGAGACGGCTCATCTACATGCAACGTCCTCGGTAACACACCGTGACGCATCGCCATCACCATCTTGATCACGCCCGCCACACCGGCAGCGGCCTGCGTATGACCAATGTTGGACTTGATCGACCCAAGCCACAACGGACGATCCTCAGGGCGACCCTGCCCATACGTCGCGAGCAAAGCCTGCGCCTCAATCGGGTCGCCCAGCGTAGTGCCGGTGCCGTGCGCCTCCACGGCGTCCACATCGCCAGCAGACAGGCCCGCGTTCGCGAGCGCCTGAGCAATCACTCGCTGCTGGGAGGGACCATTCGGAGCTGTCAACCCATTACTGGCGCCGTCCTGATTCACCGCGCTGCCACGCACCACCGCCAAAACCGGATGACCCAAGCGTTGCGCATCGGCCAGTCGCTCCAGCAGCAGCACGCCAGCCCCCTCGCTCCAACCAACGCCGTCCGCTTTATCTGAGAATGACTTGCATCGACCGTCTGGGGCAAGCCCGCGCTGGCGGCTGAACCCAACAAACGTGTCGGGTATGGCCATGACCGTCGCGCCACCCGCCAATGCCAACGAACACTCACCTCCGCGCAACGCCCCACATGCCAAATGCAGCGCCACCAGCGAGGACGAGCAAGCGGTATCCAGCGTGACCGCCGGACCCTCCAGGCCAAGCGTATATGCGACCCGCCCGGACGCGACACTGCTGGCCGCCCCTGTCTCGAGATAGCCCTCGAGATCTGCCGGCGCCGATTGGCCGCTGCTCCCGTAGTAATACATCAAGCCGGTGAAGACTCCCGTCTGACTGCCATGCAACGAGACGGGATCGATACCCGCATCCTCAAGCGCCTCCCACGAGGTTTCCAGCAGGAGCCGCTGCTGGGGATCCATCGCCAACGCCTCCCGCGGCCCGATCCTGAAGAACTCTGCATCGAACTCCCCGGCGTCGTAGAGAAACCCACCCTCACGTACGTAGGTGGTCCCCGAGTGATCTGGATCGGGGTCATAGAGGCCCTCCAGGTCCCAGCCTCTATCGGTCGGGAACCCCGAGATCCCATCACCTCCGGCCACAACCAGGTCCCACAGCTCCTCCGGCGTGCTCACCCCTCCCGGATAGCGGCAACTCATCCCAATAATCGCAACAGGCCCATGCTGCCGCTCTTCCAAATCATGCAGACGTCGATTGGCCTTGCGCAGATCGACAGTCACCCGTCTCAAATAGTCGCGGAGCTTGGCGTCATCGGTCATTCGCTTCACCTCCACCGCTGATGAGGAAGTTGACACCCGGCGTCATCGTATGTCCCCGAGCTCTTTATCGATGAGACTAAAGATCTCCTCGTCGCTCGCAAGCTCAAGATCGTCGTCCGCCGCGTCAGCATCCACGTCGACATCGCCCAGCTTCGATAGGAAACCACGAAGACGCGTTGCGATTCTCGCCCGCTGGAGCCTGTCGCCGGCTATCGAGTCAAGGGCATATTCAAACCTGTCAAGCTCTGCGTCGGTGACCGTCCTCGCCCCGTCCTCAGCTGCCGCATCGCTCAGCAGATAGCCCGCAACCGCAGCAGGAGTCGGATAGTCGAATACAAGGCTTGACGGTATTTGCAAGCCAGTCATAACACTCAAGCGGTTGCGCAGCTCTACCGCAGCCAGCGAGTCGAACCCGAGTTCCTTGAAAGCGAGCCGTGCGTCTATCGCCTTCGTCGAGGAATGCCCGAGCACAACTGCCACCTCCGCACAAACAAGATCGAGCACCACACGTTCGTGCTCCATCTCCGGCAGGTCGGCAAGACGCTGTGCGAGCGATTGACTGGGGGGATTCGCAGAGCGACGCAGAGGTGTCCGCAGCAGGCCGCGCAGCAGTGGTGGCGTCGCGCCTTCTCTGCTTTGCGCCCGCAGCTCCGACACCTCGAGGCGTATCGGGATTACATGCGACTCTCTCATGTCGACCGCCGTGTCGAACAGCTCAAGGCCTTCTTGAGAAGTGAGTCTCTTCATACCCGAGCGGACAAGTCGTACCTCATCTCCCTGCCCGAGCTCTCCCCCCATACCACCCGCCTGAGCCCACCAACCCCAGGCCATTGCAATACCGGAGAGACCCTGCGTACGGCGATATGCGGCCAGCGCATCAAGAAACGCATTGGCCGCCGCATAGTTGCCTTGCCCGGGATTGCCAAACGTCGCCGCGGCGGAGGAGAACAGTACAAAAGCCGAGAGATCAAGATGTGCCGTCAGCTCATGCAGATGCCATGCAGCGTCGACCTTGGGCAACAGCACTCGATCCACCCGTTCGGCCGTCAATGACTCGATCACTCCATCGTCCAGAATCCCCGCAGCGTGCACCACAACACTCAGAGGATGCTCCTCGGGGATCAAATCGAGCAACGCCTCGAGCTCGGCGCGGTCGCTCACATCGCAAGCCACAATCGCGACCCTCGCCCCCAAAGCCTCGAGCTCTCCTCGCAACTCGCTCGCACCGTCGGCCTCTGGCCCCCGCCGGCCGGCCAGCACCAGGCTGCACGCACCGTGCGCGACAGCCAGGTGTCTCGCCAGCAGAGCGCCCAGACCACCTGTACCGCCGGTTATCAGCACGGTGCCGCGCCAGTCTGGAGCGCGTGCCTCGGTATCAGCAAAATTCGAGGCCTGCGCGCCGATACGTGCCAGTCGCGCAACCGCCACCTCGCCGTCTCGCACAACCAGCTGAGGCTCATCGGGCGACTGGGCCGGGCCGGTATCGAGTAGGGCGCCCAGCGCTCCAATCGACGTCGGCTTGCTGTCCAGATCGGCCAGCACAAACCGACCGGGATGCTCAGACTGTGCCGAGCGCACCAGCCCCCACACGGCAGCACCGACCAGATCCGGCGGGTCTTGCGCAGGGCCGCTGCACATCGCGCTCTGAGTAACGAACACAAGGCGCGACCCGGCCAGCCGCTCCTCTGCGAGCCAATCCTGCAAGACATCCAAGGCCCGCCGAACACCAGCGCGGACCGCACTCGCAGTCCCGTCGGTGTCCGCAAACGTCCCGTCAGCTTCGAGGATCGGCCCGTCCTCGACGAGTCTCGAAGGCTGCCCGAAATCGAAGAAAACCACCTCGGGAATCGGCGCGCCCGCATCGATCGCACCCAACAGCGATCCCAGATCGGGATATAATCCGATCTCGGCGGCACTGCTCTCCAGTGCACCGGCAAGCCCGACGTTTGCGAGACCCAGCACTGTCCACCTTCCTATGGGAGGCTGCACCGCAAAAGAGGTCACTAGTGGTGCCCAGTCCAGGTGAAACAGCGACTCGCGCAGTGCGCCGCCGGCACCTGCGAGAAACTGACGCGATACCAACCGCGTCGCAAACGACTGCGCGGAGGCAACCAGCGCGCCACTCCCGTCGCAGAATACAGCTGAGACTCCATCTGTCCCGGTTGGAGTAAGCCGAACTCGTAGCCGAGACGCGCCCGCCGCGTACACACTGAATCCACTCCAGGAAAAAGGTAGCCTAACCATGCCACCCTCGACATCGTGCGACTCTCCGTCACTCTCGTAGGTGCTTAGGAGGAGCGCGTGCATTACGGCGTCGAGGAGTGCCGGGTGTATGGCGTACTGTGTGGCATCGGGCTGGTCTTGAGACAACCGGACCTCCGCGTACAGCTCGTCTGCGTCTCGCCAGACCGCGTGCAGCCCCTGGAACACAGGGCCATATTCAAAGCCCTCATCGGCGAGGCGTCCATACAGATCGTCCACGTGTATTGCCTGTGAGCCCGCTGGAGGCCACGCATCGGCGAGGGCCGCTGCCTGCTTCTCAATTGTACGCTGCTCGCGCGATGTGAGCTCGTGCGAAACCAGCATGCCAATTGCGTGGCAGGTCCATGATTGATCCTCGCCCGCGAGGCCATCCGCAGACACCCGCTCGATGCGAGAGTAGATACCCACCGTTCGCCGCATGAGATCATCGGGCTCGTCCACAGAGACCTGGACCTGCACGGCATCCCGCTCATTTAGGGCCAGCGGCGCCTGCAGGACCAGCTCGGCTATCCGGTCGCACCCGACCTGGCGACCCGCGCGCAAGGCGAGCTCGACCAAAGCGCTACCCGGCAGCAGCAGCGACCCGAACATCGTGTGATCGGAGATCCATGGGTGAGTATCCAAGGAAAGACGACCGGTGAACAGCCATCCTTTGCCGTCAGCCAGAGCGACAGCTGCACTCAAGAGAGGGTGATCGACCGAGACCTGGCCGGCAGAGACCACACTCCCACTGCCCGTGGCAGGGGCCCTCAGCCAGTAGCGCTCACGCTGGAATGCGTATTTCGGCAGGCTCACGTGCTGAACCGCGGCGGTTCCAGACATCCGGGCCCAGTCCACGTCGACACCGCGCACCCACATCTCAGCGAGGGCTCCAAGCAATGATCGCGCTTCCGAATGCTCGCCACGCAAGACCGCGGCAGCAGTCACCGGAGCAGCCCCCGCCGCAACCGGACCACCAGCTGCGCCCCCCGCCAATCCATCCCTGTCGCGCAGAGAACTCCCTCCGTCGCCCACCAGGCAGTCCTGGACCATCGCGCTGAGCACACCACCGGGCCCCAGCTCCAGAAAGCGCCTCACTCCCTGCGCGTACAACCATCTCAAGCCAGCATGGAACCTCACCGTCTCCCGCGCGTGACGGGCCCAATACCGCGGCGAACAAACCTCTTCGACGGTGATCGCCTTACCGGTTAGGTTAGAAACAATCGGTATCTGCGGGGCAGCGAATGACAGACCTTCGGCGATCTCGACGAACTCTTTGAGCATTCCATCTATCCTTGGAGAATGAAATGCATGAGAAACCCGTAGCCGCTTTGCCTTACGCCCTTTTGCCTCCCACGCGCGGGCCAGCTCCAACACAGCGTCTTCATCGCCGGAAATGACCACCGTGGAGGGGCCATTCACAGCTGCGAGGGCGACCCGTGCATCCGACCCCTCAAGCGTCAGACACACCTCGTGCTCGGATGCCTGCAGCGAAACCATCGCACCGCCAGCCGGCAGCGACTCCATCAACCGGCCCCGAGCGCCAACCAGCTGGCATGCATCCTCCAGTGACAAGACTCCAGCCAGATGAGCGGCCGTCACCTCACCAATCGAATGCCCCAGCAAGAAATCTGGACGTACCCCCCACTCCTCGATCAGCCTGAACAACGCAACCTCCACCGCAAACAACGCCGCCTGCGTAAACACGGTCCGATCGAGCAGTTCGGCATCGGAGGACCCACTGGACGCGAACAGCACCTCCCGCAAGGGACGCTCCAAGAGCTCGTCCAGGCATCCACACACCTCATCCAACGTTTCCTTGAACACCCTCGAGGACCCATACAGCTCCCTGCCCATGCCCACGCGCTGCGCGCCTTGACCTGCAAGCAGGAACGCCATCCCCCCAGCACCAGCGACTCCCTCGATCACAGCACCCGAGGGCTCTCCGGTGGCCAGAGCGGCCAAGCCCTCGAGCAACTCCTCACGCTCCTCCCCCAACACCACCGCACGATGCTCAAATATCGCGCGCCCAGCGGCCAGCGAGTAAGCAACATCACTCATGCCCAATCGATCCTGGTCTCTCATGAATCCCAAGAGGTGACCAGCCTGACCGCGCAGCCCGTCGACACCCTTGCCTGATAACACCCACGGAATCACACCGCCCGCAGCGGCGGCCATCTCGTCTCCGCGAAGGGCGCCACTGTCGACGGGCGCCTCCTCGAGGATCACGTGTGAGTTGGTGCCGCTGATTCCAAACGACGAGACCCCTGCCCGCCGTGGCTCTCCATCTCTTGACCACGCCACATCCTCGGTCAGCAACGACACTGCACCCTCAGACCAATCCACCTGCCGCGAGGGCTCATTTACATGTAACGTCCGCGGCAACAAGCCATGGTGCATCGCCATCACCATCTTGATCACGCCAGCCACGCCAGCTGCGGCCTGCGCATGACCGATGTTCGACTTGACTGACCCCAACCACAGCGGACGATCGCCCGACCGTTCCTGTCCGTAGGTGGCCAGTAACGCCTGCGCCTCGATCGGATCGCCGAGCACGGTGCCCGTCCCGTGAGCCTCGACCACATCGACATCGCCGGCCGACAGTCGCGCACTGGCCAACGCCTGAGCAATGACCCGCTGCTGAGACGGACCGTTGGGCGCTGTCAACCCATTACTAGCCCCGTCCTGATTCACCGCGCTGCCTCGCACCAACCCCAATATCGGATGACCCGAGCGCCGTGCGTCCGACAGTCGCTCCAACAGCAGTACACCCACTCCCTCACTGAAGCCAGCCCCGTCCGCTTGATCGGAAAAAGACTTGCACCGCCCGTCCGGAGCGAGGCCGCCCTGGCGGCTGAACTCCCTGAACAGCTCGGGTGTGGCCATGACCGTCACGCCGCCCGCGAGCGCCAGCGAGCATTCCCTGCCCCGCAACGCCTGACACGCTAGATGCAACGCCACGAGCGAAGAAGAACACGCCGTATTCACCGTCACCGCCGGCCCCTCCAGCCCGAACGAATATGCAACTCTGCCAGAGAGGATGCTGGCGGCATTACCAGTATTCAAATAACCTTCGAGCTCCTTTGCGACAACGCCGGCCCCGACGCCATAGTCTTGGAACATCACACCCGCAAAGACGCCCGTCTGGCTGCCACGCAACGAGACAGGGTCGATCCCCGCGTCTTCAAAGGCCTCCCATGAGGCCTCCAGCAGCAACCTCTGCTGAGGATCCATCGCCAAGGCCTCACGCGGACCAATGCCGAAGAACCCTGGATCGAACTCACCCGCGTCATAGATAAATCCGCCCTCATGCGCACAACTGGTTCCGCGACGATCGGGGTCGGAGTCAAAGAGACTCTCCAGATCCCATCCACGATCCGTCGGGAAGCCCGAGATCGCATCGCCTCCGCGCACGACCAGATCCCACAACGCCTCCGGCGAACGTACTCCCCCGGGATAGCGACAACTCATCCCCACGATCGCCACCGACTCAGTGGGCGCCATGCGAAGCTGTCGATTCTGCCGACGCAGCCGCTCCGCCTCCTTGAGGGCTGCTCGCAGCGCCTCGACGACCTGCTCATCGGGCTTATTCATCGGGAAACCCGCATCTCAAAGAGCATCCGAGTTGACCTTTCCATGCGTTAGACGAACGAGATCCTCGATGTCCATCGTGTCAATCGAGTCCGGCTCCTCAATCCCGCCCGACGGCATCGAATTCCCATTTGAGCTGACCATCTGCAGCAGCTCCTCGATCAGACCGGCCTCCTTCAGACGTGAAAGCGGGATCGATGCGAGCGCCTCCCTGATCTCAGCCTCAGCCGGATCTGGACTGGCCTTTTGCCCGATATCGGGGAGCAGCCTGCCCAACAGACAGTCGGCCACCGCAATCGGCGTCGGATAGTCAAATATGAGTGTCGCCGGCAGTCGCAACGACGTGGCAGCGCTCAGACTATTACGAAGCTCGACCGCCGTAAGTGAATCGAATCCGATTTCTTGAAATGTTCCTCGTTCATCAATCGTCTCTGCGGATGCACGGCCCAGCACGGCAGCCACATGGGTAAGCACCAACTCACGCATAACGCGCTCCTGCTCCGACCCAGGCACACCGATGAGGCGCTTTTCGAGCGACTCGCGAGCGCCGTTCGGCAGACTCCTCGAAGACCGACGTACCAGGCCTCGTAGCAGCGCCGGTGTCATTCCGGCCCTCGCCTGCCTGCGCAGCGCAGCCGTGGCGAGGCGAACGGGAACCACCAACGCTTCGTCCACCTCACAGGCCAGGTCAAACAACTCGAGACCTTCCTCAGCGGACAGCGCGGTCCCACCCGAACGCGTCAGCCGCTCAAGATCGCCATCCCCGAGGTGGTCGGTCATGTCGCTCGCCGTGGCCCACAGACCCCATGCCAGCGAAGTGCCGACAAGACCTTCAGTGCGACGGTGAGCCGCCAGAGCGTCGAGAAAGGTATTCGCGGCGGCATAGTTTCCTTGACCTGGCAGGCCGAATATGCCCGCGACCGAGGAGAACAGCACGAATGCCGACAAATCCATATGCGCGGTCAGCTCGTGCAGATGCCATGCCGCGTCAAGCTTGGGGGCTAGCACGAGATCGACCCGCTCGGCTGTCATCGACTGGATCACCCCATCGTCAAGCACTCCCGCGGCGTGCACCACGCCGCTCAGCGGCTGCTCGTCGGGCACCGCCCTGAGCAGTTCTTCAAGCTCGCCTCGATCGGACACATTGCAGGCCACGACAGCAACGCGGGCACCCAGCGACTCGAGCTCCGCCTGTAGCTCCGGTGCGCCACTTGCCTCGAGCCCTCGGCGACTAGCGAGCACGAGACTGCCGACGCCATGCTCGAGAACCAGGTGCCCGGCGATCAGAGCCCCCAGACTGCCCGTGCCACCGGTGACCAGCACCGTGCCCTGCGGCCCGAACGGGCCGACACGACCTTGCACAGGGGCGTCGTCCTCACCAGAGGCGTCATGGTGCGCAGGCGGTCGCGGTGCAGAGGAGCGAGCCAGGCGCGGAGCGCGCACACAGCCCTCGCGTACAGCTAGCTGAGGCTCATCGGTGGCCAACGCGACGCCCAGCGCCGCGACTGAGCTTTCCTTCCCATCGAGATCCAGCAGAATGAAGCGCCCAGGGTCCTCTGACTGAGCCGAGCGCACCAGGCCCCAAATCGGCGACTGATCCAGAGCCAGCGCCCCTTCGGCCAAGTCGACAGACACGGCGTTCCGGGTCAATAACACCAGTCGTGAGGAGGAGAACCGCCGATCCTCGAGCCACCCCTGCACCACGCCCAGTACACGGTGCGTGCCCGCATGCGCCGCCCCGACCAGACCGCCGCCTCGCACGCCGGCAGAATTGTCAAATGACGCCTTGATACCTGTCGCCGAGCAATCGACAAACACGGCCTCCGGCGCGCGGACACCGCGATCGATGGCATCGCCGAGTACATCGAGATCCGCATAGACCTCCGCGTCGACCCCGCCCTCCTTGAACGTCCCCACGAGCGCAGTGTCCAGTGCGCCCAACACTGCCCAATCGCCAGCAGAAACCTGAGGTGAGCCCGACGTCTGGAGCATAGTCCAATCCAGGTGAAAGAGCGAGTCACGATCGTCCCTGTGCGCGTCCCGGAACTGCTCGACGGATACGGGGCGCGACACCAGGGACTGCACCGCGGCAACCGGCGCACCGCGCTCATCGGCCATCAATAGCGACACTTCGTCTATCCCCCTCCGCGAAAGCCGCACTCGCAGGCGGGAAGCGCCCTCGCGATACAGCCTGACCCCGTGCCAGGAAAATGGAAGCGACACGCGACCGTCGGCCTCTCGCTCGACGGCGACCAGATCGCTGGGAGTAAACCCCGCGGCATGCAACGCCCCATCGAGCAGCGCCGGATGCATACCGAACCGATCGGCCTCGCCCTCGTGGCCTACTGGCAGTGCAACCTCAGCGAATATCTCCTCGCCGCGCCACCACGCAGCCTCGAGTCCTTGAAATGACGGCCCGTAGCCATAGCCCCGTTCGAGCAGATCCTCATACAAGTCATCGATCGATATGGGCTTGGCGCCGGCCGGAGGCCACCCGGTGGCAGACAGGGTAGCTATTTCTCCTTCAAACGGAGCCCATTCTTCCTCGGTCGATGTACTCCTCGCAAGCACTCCGCCGGCGTGATGAGTCCATCCGGACTCACCATCCAAGGACTCATTCCCCGAGCCACCCACTGAGCGGGAGTGGATGCTCACAGAGCGCCGTCCGGCCTCGTCGGGTTCATCTACCATGAGTTGCACGTGCACACCGCCGTGTGCCGGCAATGTGAGTGGCTCCTGAAGAGTGAGTTCCTCCAGGACGTCGCACCCGACCTCTCTGGCCGCGCGCAATGCGAGCTCCACAAATGCTGTCCCAGGCAACAAGACCACCTCCATCGCGGCATGGTCTGCGAGCCAAGGATGAGTCTCCAACGACAGACGGCCGGTGAACAGCCAGCCATTCCCGCCGGCCAACTCGACGGTCGCACTCAGCAGAGGATGATCGGCCGCTACCTGGCCGGCCAACGCCATATCTCCCTCACCACCGATTTGCGACCCCAGCCAGTAGTGCTCGCGTTGGAATGCGTATGTAGGGAGCTCGATGCGCTTGGCGCCCGAACCCGCGAACACCCTGGCCCAATCGACACCCACACCATGCACCCACACCTCCCCCAACGACAGGAGAAACCGGTCGAGACCGCCCTCCCCACGACGCAACGAACCACCAACCAACACATCACCCGCACGAACATCCCCCGACTCCCCAACCATCCCATCAACAGTTTCCTGCACCCCAACCGTCAACACCGGATGCGGACCAACCTCAACGAACACACGATAACCATCAGCCACCAACGACCGCGTCGCCTCCTCAAACCGCACCCTCTCACGCAAATTCCGATACCAATACTCCCCATCCAACTCCCCAGTATCAACCAAACCCCCCGCCACCGTCGAGAAAAACGGCACACCACCAGAACAAGGAACGACACCCTCAAACGCATCAAGCAACTCCCCACGAATCCCCTCGACCTGCGCCGAATGCGACGCATAACCCACCGGAATCTCCCGCGCCCGCACACCCCCCTCGACAAGCTCCGAAAGCAACCCATCAAGCGCCCCACGCTCACCCGACACCACCACCGAACCAGGCCCATTCACCGCAGCAACAGACACCCCCTCCCACCGCTCAAGCCACCCCTCAACCTCCCCCAACCCAGCCGCCACCGACACCATCCCACCACCACCCATCAACCCCACCAACGCACGACTACGCAACGCAACCAACCGCGCACCATCCCCAAGCGACAACCCACCCGCAACACACACCGCAGCAATCTCACCCTGCGAATGACCCACCACCACATCCGGCTCAACACCACACACCCGCCACAACCCAGCCAACGACACCATCACCGCCCACAACACCGGCTGCACCACATCAACACGATCCAACCCCGGCGCACCCCCCACACCCCGCAACACACCCTCAAGCGACCAATCAACAAACGGCCCCAACGCCTCCCCACACTCCCCCAACAACCCAGCAAACACAGGCGAACAATCCAACAACCCAACCGCCATCCCCACCCACTGCGACCCCTGACCAGGAAACACAAACACCGACCCACGACCAACACCCCGAACCACACCCTCAACCACACCCCGCGAACCCCCACCCCGCGCCAACACCCCAACACCACCCAACAAACCCTCACGACCCCCCCCAACCACCACCCCACGACGCTCCAACCCCGCACGCCCCACCGCCAACGACAACCCAACATCCAACAAACCCAACCCACCATCACCCTCAACAAAACCCAACAACCGCCCCGCCTGAGCACCCAACCCCCCCACACCACGACCCGACAACACCCACGGCACCACACCACCCACACCCACACCCACACCCACACCCACACCAGCATCACCCACAGCCACCACATCAACACCAGCATCACCCACAGCCACCACATCACCCACAGCCACACCAGCGTCCTCAGCCACCACCACAGACTCAACCGGAGCGTCCTCGAGAATCACATGCGCATTCGTACCACTGATCCCAAACGACGAAACCCCCGCCCGCCGCGGCTCACCACCACCCCCCCACAACTGCCCCTCCGTCAACAACGACACCGCACCAGTCGACCAATCCACATGCGACGAAGGCGCATCCACATTCAAAGTCCGAGGCAACGACCCATGACGCATCGCCATCACCACCTTGATCACCCCAGCCACACCCGCCGCAGCCTGCGTATGCCCAATATTCGACTTCACAGACCCCAACCACAAAGGACGCCCCCCCACACGACCCTGCCCATACGTCGCCAACAAAGCCTGCGCCTCAATCGGATCCCCAAGCACCGTACCCGTACCATGACCCTCAACAACATCAACCTGCCCAGGCAACAACCGCGCATTCGCCAACGCCTGCACAATCACCCGCTGCTGAGAAGGACCATTCGGCGCAGTCAACCCATTACTCGCACCATCCTGATTCACCGCACTACCACGCACAACAGCCAACACACGATGACCCAACCGCCGCGCCTCAGAAAGCCGCTCCAACAACACCACACCAACACCCTCACCCCAAGTAAGCCCATCGGCAGCGTCGGCATAGGGCTTGCATCTCCCATCGCGTGCAATTCCCCGCAGCTGGCTGAACTCTCTGAAAGCCTCGGGGGTAGCCATTACGGTCGCGCCACCGGCCAGCGCCAGAGAGCATTCTCCTCCACGCAGAGCCCCGCATGCCAAATGCAAGGCAACCAAGGAGGAAGAGCACGCCGTGTCGACCGTCACCGCCGGTCCCTCAAAACCAAACACGTAGGCCACTCGGCCCGATACGACGCTCGTGGTGCTGCCCGTGCTCATATAACCCTCGAGGCCCTTCGGCACTGAATGCGCGGTCATGCCATAACCCTGATTGATCACCCCGGCGAAGACCGCCGTTTGACTGCCACGCAGCGAAAGTGGATCGATGCCCGCATCTTCAATCGCCTCCCAAGATGTTTCGAGTAGAAGCCGCTGCTGAGGATCCATCGCCAATGCCTCGCGCGGGTTGATGCCAAAGAATTCCGCGTCGAATTGGTCAGCGTCAGAGATAAATCCTCCTGCGCGTACGTAGGGCTGCGCAGGATCGTCAGGATCGGGGCCATACACCCTGTCCAGATCCCAGCCGCGATCCACTGGAAACTCTGAGATGGCATCTCTGCCAGACTCCACCAGCCTCCATAGCTCCTCGGCAGATTGCACACCACCTGGATATCGGCAGCCCACCCCTACAATCGCGATCGGCTCATCGACGGATATGGCAGCCGACACCGGCGTCGGCGCCTCTCCTGTGCTGTCGAGCTCGCCCAACAGGTAATCGACCAGGACGGTAGGAGTCGGAGAGTCGAATACAAGCGTGGCAGGCAAAGACAGGCCGGTAACGGCGCACAACCGATTGCGCAATTCCACGGCGGTCAGGGAGTCGATTCCCAGATCCTTGAAGGTTCGTAGCACTTCAATCGCAGCTGGTGAGGGGTAACTCAATACACCCGCTATCTCCGCTCGAACCACATCCAACAACACACGCTGGTGCTCGCGCTCCGGGATGCCAGCCCACCGTCGCGCCAACGACCCCTGAGCAGCGTCGGCCACAGCGCGAGATGGTGTGCCAATCAAAGCGCGCAGCAACAGCGGCAGGTTCCCGACTCTCGCCTGGGCACGCAGCACGGCGTTGTCCAGGCGCACTGGAGCCACCAGCGCCTCGTCCGTCTGACAGGCGGCATCGAAGAGATCGAGGCCCTCCGCTGGAGACAGTCCCACCACCCCAGATCGCCTCAGCCGCGCGAGATCCCGCTCACCGAGACCGCCGGCCATGCCGTCAAGCCCTGTCCACAATCCCCATGCCAGCGAGATGCCGGCGATGCCCTGCGTACGGCGATACATCGCCAGCGCATCCAGGAACGTGTTGGCAGCCGCATAATTGCCCTGGCCCGCGCCACCGAACAGGCCCGCGGCCGAGGAGAACAGGACGAAGGCCGACAGGTCGAGATGCTTCGTCAGTTCGTGCAGATGCCAGGCCGCGTCAACCTTTGGAGCCAGCACCCGATCGACCCGCTCGGCGGTCAGCGAGCCGATCAAGCCATCGTCGATCACCCCGGCTACGTGGACAACCGCGCCCAGGGGAAACTCCTCCGGAACCGACCCGAGCAGACGCTCGAGCTCTCCACGATCGGCCACGTCGCACGACGCGAGCGCCACACGCGCGCCCAGGGATTCGAGCTCGTTCTGCAACTCCGGGGCGCCCTCCGCCTCCTTCCCCCGCCGGCTGGCCAACAGCAGACTGCGCACCCCATGCTCAACGACCAGGTGCCGTGCTAGGAGGGCACCCAGACCGCCGGTGCCACCGGTGATCAGAACAGTTCTCTGCGGATCGAAGCCGGCAGCACCGAACTCCGCCGATCCTCCACCCTCTGCGCTCGCGCCGTCGCTCGGTAGCGATCGTGCTCGAGCCAGGCGCGGCGCCAACACGACTCCCCCGCGCACCGCCAACTGCTGCTCATCCTCACCAAGCGCTGCTTCCAGCGCTCCCAATGAAGTCCCTTTACCATCTAAATCGGCCAGTACGAAGCGATCTGGAATCTCGGACTGTGTCGAGCGCACGAGCCCCCATATGGGGGCCTGCGACAAATCCAGGGTCCGGTCGTTCACGTCTACTGCCACGGCGCCACGCGTCGCCACGACCAACCGCGACGCAGAGAACCGCTCGTCTGCAAGCCAAGCCTGCAACATGCCCAGTGTTCTGTGCGCGGCCGCATGCGCCGCTTCGGCAACTCCGCCAGACGTTGTTTCAGAGTGATCCTCCTCAGAAGCTCCAGCCCCGACAGAGATACAGTCCACGAGCACCAACTCGGGCACCCCGATACCGCCATCGACAGCCTTTGCCAGCGCGCCGAGATCCTCAAAAACCTCAGCCTCTGACTCTTCTCCATCAAGATTCGCGAGAAGCTCTCCGTCCGCGGTGCCCACGACAGCCCAGCGAACCGCAGAGACCACCGGCGCCCGCTGCACCGCAATCCAGTCCAGACACAACAGCGACTCTCGCGGATCGATGCGAGAACCGTCAAGCTGCTCCCGCGTGACCATCCGCAACGCCAGTGACTCCACCCGCAAGACAGGCGAACCGTCCTCACCGACGGCTGACAGCGATACCGCGTCAGGACCCTTCGGTGTGATGCGTATCCGCAGTGACGAGACGCCGGTGCCATGCAGGCAAACTCCGGCCCACGAGAACGGGATCCGCGCCGGACCGTCACGGTCCACAGCGTCGGACACACTTGCCCCGATGGCGTGTAACGTCGAGTCGAGCAGCGCGGGGTGCACGCAGAACTTGCCAGCATGCACCTGCTGATCCTCGGGCAATGCGGCCTCGGCGAATATCTCCTCCCCGCGCAGCCATACTGCCGTCAGGCCTTGGAACACCGGACCGTAATCCAAGCCCCGCAAGAGCAGACGGTCATTCAGCTCCTCAACGTCGACAGGCGTTGCGCCCAGCGGAGGCCACGCCTCGTCAGCCAATATCACAGCCTCCCCCTGTACAGCCGACCGCTCACTCGCCGCGGTCTCGCTCGACACCAGTACGCCACTGGCGTGCAGCGTCCATGCCTGCTCGTCTTCCAACGGCGCAGCATCCGGGTCGACCTGCCGGCGTGAGTAGATGTGGATGGGGCGTTCGCTGGTCTCGTTGGGTTCTTCGACGAGGACTTGTAGTTGTGTGGCGGTGTGTTGGGGGAGGGTGAGGGGGGCTTGGAGTGTGAGCTCGGTGACTTCGTCGCATCCGACCGTTTGGGCGGCGTGGAGCGCGAGCTCCAGGAACGCGGTGCCGGGCAGCAGCACGACGCCCATCGCGGCGTGATCGGCCAGCCACGGGTGCGTCTCCAGAGATATACGGCCCGTGAACAACCACCTATCGCCGTCGGCCAACCCCACCGCTGCGCCCAGCAACGGGTGGCCCCCCGCGCCCAAACCCGCCAACGCGAGGCTCCCGGCCCCCAGCGACTGCGGCTGCAACCAATAACGCTCCCGCTGAAACGCATACCTCGGCAACGCCACACGCCTCGCGCCCGACCCCGCGAACACAGCCCCCCAATCCATCTCTCCACCACGCACCCACACCCCCGCCAAAGCACCAAGCAACGCCATGGGCTCAGAGCGCCCGTCACGCAACACAGGAACAGCGAGCACCTCCCCAACGTCATCGGCCCCGCCACCCGCCAGACCCGTCCCGCCACCCGCCAAGCCCGCCTCGCCACTCACCAGACCCGCCTCGCCGCCCGCCAAGCCCGCCTCGCCCCGCTCGCTACCCCGCGAGCCTCCCTCGCCGCCCGCCAAGCCCGTCCCTTCACCCGCCAGACCCACCCCGCTCGCCTCGCCTCGCTCGCCCCCCGCCAGGCAATCCAGGGCCATAGCGCTGAGCACACCATCGGGACCCAACTCCAGAAAACTCCTCACGCCCCGCGCACCGAGACAGCGCACACCATCAAAGAACCGCACAGGCTCACGCACATGACGCACCCAATACTCCGCCGAACAGACCTCCCCCGAGACCACCCCACCAGTCACATTGGACACAATCGGAATCCGCGGCACAGCAAACGACAGACCCGCAGCTACCTCCGCGAACTCCCCCAGCATCCCATCCATCCGCGGAGAATGAAACGCATGCGACACCCGCAACCGCTTGACCTTACGACCAGCCGCCTCCCACACCCCCGCCACCTCAAACACCGCACCCTCATCCCCAGAGATCACCACCGACACGGGACCATTCACCGCCGCCAACGCAACCTCACCCTCCCTACCCACCAAACTCCCCAGAACCTCCTCCTCAGACGCCTGCAAAGCAACCATCGCCCCACCAGCCGGCAACGCCCCCATCAACCGACCCCGAGCTCCAACAAGACTGCACGCATCCTCAAGCGAAAACACCCCAGCAACATGCGCCGCAGCAAGCTCACCAATCGAATGACCCATCACAAAACCAGGACAAACACCCCACCCCTCGACCAACCTAAACAAAGCAACCTCAAGCGCGAACAACCCAGCCTGCGCAAACACCGTGTGATCCAGTGCCCCATCACCCCCAACACCCCTAAACACAACATCCCGCACCGACCCCCCCAAAACCCCATCCAAACACCCACACACCTCATCAAACACACCCGCGAACACCCCAAACGACTCATACAACTCACGCCCCATACCCACACGCTGAGAACCCTGACCCGAAAACAAACACCCCAAACCACCACCCACAACACCACCCACAACAACACCCTCCCCAACCCCACCCCCAGCCAACACACCAAGACCCCCAAGCAAACCCTCCCGACCACCACCCAAAACCACCGCCCGACGCTCAAACACAGGCCGCCCACACACCAACGAAAACCCAACATCAACCACACCCAACCCACCATCACCCTCCACACACCCCAACAAACACCGAGCCTGCCCCCGCAAACCACCCACACCCCGACCAGACAACACCCACGGCACAACACCACCCACAACAGACACATCCGGGCTCCGCGTCTCCCCATCCAGAGACGCCTCATCACGCGACTCTTCGAGAATTACATGCGCATTGGTCCCACTGAACCCGAACGAAGACACACCCGCCCGCCGCGGGCGACCATCCGCCGACCACGGCACAGACTCCCTCAACAAAGACACCGCCCCCACAGACCAATCCACCTGCCGCGACGGCTCATCGAGATGCAACGTCCGAGGCAACAACCCATGACGCATCGCCATCACCATCTTGATCACCCCAGCAACCCCAGCCGCCGCCTGAGTATGCCCGATATTCGACTTCACAGACCCCAACCACAACGGACGCCCCTCCACCCGACCCTGCCCATACGCCGCCAACAACGCCTGCGCCTCAATCGGATCCCCAAGCCTCGTACCCGTACCATGCGCCTCCACCACATCGACATCGACCGCCGACAACCCCGCATTCGCCAACGCCCGCGCAATCACCCGCTCCTGAGCAAGCCCATTCGGAGCCGTCAACCCATTACTAGCACCATCCTGGTTAACCGCACTACCCCGCACCACCGCCAAAACCCCATGACCCAAACGACGCGCATCAGACAAACGCTCCACCAACAACATACCCACACCCTCAGAAAAACCCGTGCCATCCGCAGCATCCGCAAAAGACTTACACCGACCATCCGACGCAAGCCCCCGCTGCCTGCTGAACTCAACGAGCCCCCAGGGCGTGGCCATCACAGTCACGCCCCCCGCGAGCGCCAGCGAGCACTCTCCCGAACGCAGCGCCTGACACGCCAAATGCAACGCCACCAACGAAGAAGAACACGCAGTATCCACCGTCACCGCCGGGCCCTCCAGGCCGAGGATGTATGCGATACGTCCCGTTGCGATGCTGGTCAGATTGCCGACCCGCTGATGACCCTCGTCGTCTGTGTAGTCCATGGAGGAGACACCAACAAATACGCCGACCTGCTCTCCTCCCAATGAGCGAGGGTCCATAGCGGCACCTTCAAATACTTCCCACGAGGCTTCGAGCAGCAGCCGCTGCTGAGGGTCCATCTCGAGCGCCTCACGTGGACTGATCCCGAAGAATCCTGCGTCGAACCCCCCGGCCCCATGCAGAAAACCGCCCTCGCGCGTGCAGCACTTTCCCGGCCGATCGGGATCCAGGTCATACATCCCCTCCAGGTCCCATCCGCGATCCGTGGGAAACATCGAGATCGCATCGCCACCAGATGCCACCAGATTCCATAAATCATTCGGCGAATCGACATTTCCTGGGTATCTGCAACTCATCCCCACGATGGCGATCGGCTCATGCGCCTGTTCTTCTACCTCCCGTAGACGTAGACGAGCATCATGCAAGTCGACCGTGACTCTCTTGAGGTAATCGAGGACCTTCTCGCTGGTGCCCTCAGGGCCTCCGCTCGACTGAGTATCAAGAGTGCTCATATCAAGTCTTGAGCTGCTCATCGATGAAGTCGAAGACCTCGTCGGCCGTGGCCGATCGGATCCTGTCGGCGACAGCCACAGCCCCCTCGGGCTGGGGTGTATCGTCGGAGCCTGAGAGCTGCTGCGCGCCCTCGAACTCCGCAACAAGCGTATGGAGACGCGTTGCAATTTCAGCTCGCTCGGCGTCATCCGATGCGATTGCCGAAAGCATGGACCGGAACTTGTCGAACTCCATATCGACAGAGGCCGTGCCTGCGGTTCTCTGCGTCTCCGTCAACAGATAACGCGCCAACAGGATAGGGTTGGGATAGCTGAAAATGAGGGTGCTCGGCAAACGCAATCCGGTGATGCTGCTGAGCCTGTTGCGCAACTCCACGGCGGCGAGAGAGTCAAATCCCGTCTCCTTGAAGGACCGCCGCTCGTCCATCACCCAGGTCGCGCCGTGCCCCAGAACGGTCGCCGTCTCGGTGCGCACGAGAGCCAGTACTACGCGTTCGCGTTCCCCGTCGGGCACCCCAACCAGACGCTGCTTGAGCGAGCCGCTACTTGCCGGACGGGAGGAGACAGTGCGAACCAGCCCGCGCAGCAGCGCGGGCAGCGTGCCTCCCCTGGCCTGGGCACGCAGCGCGGCCACGTCGAGGCGCATCGGGATCACCACCGCATCGTCGAGCCCGCGCGCAGCATCGAACAGCTCAAGTCCCTGCTCGACCGACAGCGCCGCCACGCCTGCGCGCGTCAACCGCTTCAGGTCGGCGTCAGTCAGGCGATCGACCATGCGGCCGGCCTGTGCCCACTGCCCCCATGCCATCGAGAGGCCAGGGAGACCGCTGTTTCGACGATACGTCGCCAGCGCATCCAGAAAGGCGTTTGCAGCGGCATAGCTGCCCTGGCCGGCGGAGCCAAGCGTGCCCGCGGCCGAGGAGAACAGTACGAAGGCCGATAGGTCCATGTGCGCGGTCAGCTCGTGCAGATGCCATGCTGCGTCAAGCTTGGGCGCAAGGACCCGATCGATGCGCTCCGGCGTCAGCGACTCGATCACACCATCGTCGAGTACGCCGGCGGCGTGCACCACCGCGCGCAGTGGATACTCCACGGGAACCGACCGCAAGAGACGCTCCAGAGCATCCCTGTCTGACACATCGCAAGACGCAACCGTCACCCTCGCACCCAGGGATTCCAGCTCGCCCTGCAACTCCAGTGCACCCTCAGCCTCACTTCCCTGTCGGCTCGCCAGCAATACGCTGGTCACGCCATGGGCGAGCACCAGATGTCTCGCGACCAGGCCGCCCAAGCCACCGGTGCCGCCGGTTATAAGAACCGTTCCATCTGAGCCAAATGCATCGACGCTCTGCCTCTCATCTCCATCCTCCGCAGGCACGTCATCGCGCGCAGAAGACTGAGCCCGGACCAGCCGCGGCGCAAAAACATTCCCCTCCCGTACCGCCAGCTGCGGCTCATCGCCGACAAGCGCCGACCCAAGAACGCGCAAAGATGCATCGTCGCCGTCGACATCGAGCAGAATGAAGCGACCCGGACTCTCCGACTGCGCCGAACGCAGGAGCCCCCAGATGGGCGCACGCCCGAGATCCGGCCCACCCTCGCCCGGCGCGCAGCTCACCGCGCCCCTAGTCACCAGCACCAGCTGCGACTCCGAAAACCGCTCATCCGCGCTCCAGGCCTGCACCAACGCCAGTGTTCTGCGTAGGCCAGAATGGACGGAGCCTAGGACACCGTCCTCAGCCGCATGCCCTGCATCAGACGAACAGTCGACAAGCACCCTGCCTGGGACTGGTTCACCTCGATCGGCAGCCTCAGCCAGCGACGCCAGATCGGTCACCACCTGAATGTCGATCCCATTCGCCGCGAGAGATCCCGCGAGCCCCACATCCCCGACACCCAACACCGTCCATCGTCCCATCTCGACCCCGGACGCCGCGGGAACTTCCATCCAGTCCAGGCGAAACAGCGACTCGGGTGAGTCACCGCGAGCGCCCGCGAGCTGCTCCTCCGAGACCGTACGCAGCGCCAGGGCGTCGACCGAAGCAACGAGCACACCGCCCTCGTCGGCCGCCACAAGCGACACCGTGTCGGGCGCGGCGGGCGAGATCCGAACCCGTAGAGAGGACGCGCCGGTGGCATACAAGCCGACGCCGTTCCAGGCAAACGGGAGCCGTACCCGGTCATGGCCGTCTTTATCGCCCTCGCCCTTGGTCAAGTCCGTCAGGAGCGTGTGCAGCGCTGCATCGAGCAGCGCCGGATGCATGCCAAATCGGCCTGCCTGCACATGCTGGTTCTCGGACAGAGCGACCTCGGCAAACATCTCATCCCCGCGCCGCCAGACGGCACGCAGGCCCTGAAATACGGGCCCATATTCATAGCCTCGCTCGGCCGCGCCGTCATACAGATCCTCGAGCCCCACCTTCTCCGCATCTCTCGGCGGCCACTCGCCGACGGCGAAGATAACGGCCTGCTCCTCCAGTCTGGCCTGCCTCTCCGGCACCGTGCTGCTGGAGCAGAGCATGCCCGCAGCGTGCTCGATCCACGGCCGCTCCCCGTCATATGGCCCATCCACGGAGGTGTCATCCGGACGTGAGTAGATGTGGATGGGGCGTTCGCTGGTCTCGTTGGGTTCTTCGACGAGGACTTGTAGTTGTGTGGCGGTGTGTTGGGGGAGGGTGAGGGGGGCTTGGAGTGTGAGCTCGGTGACTTCGTCGCATCCGACCGTTTGGGCGGCGTGGAGCGCGAGCTCCAGGAACGCGGTGCCGGGCAGCAGCACGACGCCCATCGCGGCGTGATCGGCCAGCCACGGGTGCGTCTCCAGAGATATACGGCCCGTGAACAACCACCTATCGCCGTCGGCCAACCCCACCGCTGCGCCCAGCAACGGGTGGCCCCCCGCGCCCAAACCCGCCAACGCGAGGCTCCCGGCCCCCAGCGACTGCGGCTGCAACCAATAACGCTCCCGCTGAAACGCATACCTCGGCAACGCCACACGCCTCGCGCCCGACCCCGCGAACACAGCCCCCCAATCCATCTCTCCACCACGCACCCACACCCCCGCCAAAGCACCAAGCAACGCCATGGGCTCAGAGCGCCCGTCACGCAACACAGGAACAGCGAGCACCTCCCCAACGTCATCGGCCCCGCCACCCGCCAGACCCGTCCCGCCACCCGCCAAGCCCGCCTCGCCACTCACCAGACCCGCCTCGCCGCCCGCCAAGCCCGCCTCGCCCCGCTCGCTACCCCGCGAGCCTCCCTCGCCGCCCGCCAAGCCCGTCCCTTCACCCGCCAGACCCACCCCGCTCGCCTCGCCTCGCTCGCCCCCCGCCAGGCAATCCAGGGCCATAGCGCTGAGCACACCATCGGGACCCAACTCCAGAAAACTCCTCACGCCCCGCGCACCGAGACAGCGCACACCATCAAAGAACCGCACAGGCTCACGCACATGACGCACCCAATACTCCGCCGAACAGACCTCCCCCGAGACCACCCCACCAGTCACATTGGACACAATCGGAATCCGCGGCACAGCAAACGACAGACCCGCAGCTACCTCCGCGAACTCCCCCAGCATCCCATCCATCCGCGGAGAATGAAACGCATGCGACACCCGCAACCGCTTGACCTTACGACCAGCCGCCTCCCACACCCCCGCCACCTCAAACACCGCACCCTCATCCCCAGAGATCACCACCGACACGGGACCATTCACCGCCGCCAACGCAACCTCACCCTCCCTACCCACCAAACTCCCCAGAACCTCCTCCTCAGACGCCTGCAAAGCAACCATCGCCCCACCAGCCGGCAACGCCCCCATCAACCGACCCCGAGCTCCAACAAGACTGCACGCATCCTCAAGCGAAAACACCCCAGCAACATGCGCCGCAGCAAGCTCACCAATCGAATGACCCATCACAAAACCAGGACAAACACCCCACCCCTCGACCAACCTAAACAAAGCAACCTCAAGCGCGAACAACCCAGCCTGCGCAAACACCGTGTGATCCAGTGCCCCATCACCCCCAACACCCCTAAACACAACATCCCGCACCGACCCCCCCAAAACCCCATCCAAACACCCACACACCTCATCAAACACACCCGCGAACACCCCAAACGACTCATACAACTCACGCCCCATACCCACACGCTGAGAACCCTGACCCGAAAACAAACACCCCAAACCACCACCCACAACACCACCCACAACAACACCCTCCCCAACCCCACCCCCAGCCAACACACCAAGACCCCCAAGCAAACCCTCCCGACCACCACCCAAAACCACCGCCCGACGCTCAAACACAGGCCGCCCACACACCAACGAAAACCCAACATCAACCACACCCAACCCACCATCACCCTCCACACACCCCAACAAACACCGAGCCTGCCCCCGCAAACCACCCACACCCCGACCAGACAACACCCACGGCACAACACCACCCACAACAGCGCTCACACCCACAGCCCTTGCACCGTCAGTCAGTGAATCACCACCACCCACAACAAACCCGCCCGCCGAACGACCATCGGCCACACCAGACACAACGGGCTCCCGCGACGCCTCCTCAAGAATTACATGCGCATTGGTCCCGCTGGCTCCGAACGAAGACACACCCGCCCGCCGCGGGCGACCATCCGCCGACCACGGCACAGACTCCCTCAACAAAGACACCGCCCCCACAGACCAATCCACCTGCCGCGACGGCTCATCGAGATGCAACGTCCGAGGCAACAACCCATGACGCATCGCCATCACCATCTTGATCACCCCAGCAACCCCAGCCGCCGCCTGAGTATGCCCGATATTCGACTTCACAGACCCCAACCACAACGGACGCCCCTCCACCCGACCCTGCCCATACGCCGCCAACAACGCCTGCGCCTCAATCGGATCCCCAAGCCTCGTACCCGTACCATGCGCCTCCACCACATCGACATCGACCGCCGACAACCCCGCATTCGCCAACGCCCGCGCAATCACCCGCTCCTGAGCAAGCCCATTCGGAGCCGTCAACCCATTACTAGCACCATCCTGGTTAACCGCACTACCCCGCACCACCGCCAAAACCCCATGACCCAAACGACGCGCATCAGACAAACGCTCCACCAACAACATACCCACACCCTCAGAAAAACCCGTGCCATCCGCAGCATCCGCAAAAGACTTACACCGACCATCCGACGCAAGCCCCCGCTGCCTGCTGAACTCAACCAAAGGTGCCGGGGTGACCATGACCGTCACGCCCCCGGCGAGCGCCAGCGAGCACTCTCCCGAACGCAGCGCCTGACACGCCAAATGCAACGCCACCAACGAAGAAGAACACGCAGTATCCACCGTCACCGCCGGACCCTCCAAACCGAAGGTATACGCGACTCGCCCCGAAACAACGCCGCCTGATCTACCCAGGCTCAAATAACCCTCCAGGCCCTCGGGCGCCGAAACCAGATCGGCCCCATATTCGTGATACATCACGCCCGCGAACACACCGGTCTGGCTGCCGCGCAAGGACACCGGATCGATACCGGCGTCCTCGAACGCCGTCCACGAGGACTCCAGCAACAGCCGCTGCTGGGGATCCATGGCCAGAGCCTCACGCGGGCCGATGGCGAAGAACTCCGCGTCGAACTCTCCGGCGTCGTAGAGAAATCCCCCTTCGCGGGTGTAACAGGTTCCCGGATGAGCCGGATCGGGATCGTAGAGAGACTCCAGATCCCAACCCCGATTGGCTGGGAATCCGGAGATCCCATCGCGACCGGCGCGGATAAGCTCCCAGAGCTCCCCCGGGGAGCACACCCCACCCGGATACCGACAGCTCATACCCACTATTGCCACTGGCTCGTCGTCAGCTACTGGCGACACTGCCGGTGCAGCAATCCGCCGCGGCGCGCCAGCGACTTCACGCAACAGACGACTCGCGAGAACATCGGGGGTGGGGTGGTCGAACACCAGTGTCGCCGGCAGCCTCAGACCAGTGGCCGCGCCCAAGCGATTACGCAACTCCACTGCCCCGAGCGAATCGAGCCCGAGTTCCTTGAATGCCAAGCCAACATCCATGGTTTTCGCCGAAGTACTCCCCAACACGGCTGCCACCTCAGCGCACACCAACTCGCGCACCACACGCCGACGCTCACCGTCAGGCACGCCAGCCAACCGTCGCGCCAACGACCCTGCGGCGCCGTTCGACGAGCCGCGCAAAGGCACCCGCACCAGACCACGCAGCAGCGCCGGCTCCGTCCCCTCTCTGGCCCAAGCGCGCAACGTCGCCTCATCGAGGCGTACAGGGATCGCTAGCGCCTCATCCACCGCGCACGCGGCATCGAAGAGCTCCAGGCCCTCCGCGTCGGACAGCGCGGCCACACCCGAGCGCGACATCCGCGCCAGATCGATCTCATTCAGATGGGCAGTCAGGCCGCCGGCGGCCGAACCGTCTGCCTGCGTCCATAGCCCCCATGCGATTGAGACGCCAGCGAGGCCCCGCGCCCGACGATACGCTGCCAGCGCATCCAGGAAGGCATTCGCCGCAGCGTAGCTGGCCTGGCCACCATTGCCAAGTGTGCCGCCAAACGACGAGAACAGCACGAATGCCGACAGCTCCAGATGCCTCGTCAGCTCGTGCAGATGCCAAGCTCCATCGATCTTGGGAGCCAGCACGCGATCCACGCGTTCTGCTGTCAGCGACTCGAATACGCCATCGTCGAGCACCCCCGCGGCGTGAACCACGACATTCAGCGGAATTCCCTCGGGCACCAGCTTGAGCAGGCCCTCCAACTCGCCACGATCGGCCACATCGCAAGCCGCGATCCTCACCTGGGCACCCTGGGCCTCGAGTTCCTCTCGAAGCTCCAGCGCACCATCCGCATCCTGACCCTGTCGACTGGCCAAAACCACGCAGCGCACGTCGTGCTCAGCTACAAGATGCTTGGCCACCAGCCTACCGAGGCCGCTCGTGCCGCCGGTGATGAGTGCCGTACCTCCCAAGCTTGGCACAGCAGCGCCGTTGCCGGTGGGAATGCTCCGATTGACCGCAGCGCTGTCGATCACCGGAACAGCGCCCAGCGTTAGAGAGTTCGCCCGGGCCATTCGCGTCAATCGCGGGGCCAGTACGCGACCTTCTCGCACCGCCAGTTGCGGCTCTCCGCTGGCAAGCGCCATCTCCAAGGCCCTCAGCGAGCTCACTTCACCATCCAGATCGACGAGCACAAGCTGGCCTGGATGCTCCCACTGCGCCGAGCGCACCAGCCCCCACACCGGCGCCTGTGCCAGTCCGGACGCGTCCTCCTCCGAGTCGATCGCAACCGCGTGCTGTGTCATCAGCACCAGGCGTGATCCGGACAGCCGTTCATCCGCAAGCCAAGCCTGCAGAGACGCTAACGCCCGCCGCACACCTGCATGCGCCGCGCCAGCCATCCCGCCAACCATCACCTCCTCCGTATGCGCGGGCTGGCAATCCATGAGAACCAAGCCGGGAACCGGAGCGCCGCCGGCAATCGCCTCACCCAAGGAGTACGGATCCGCATATACCTCTGCGTCTATCCCAGCTGAGGCGAGTGCGCTAACAAGATCTGCTCTCCCCTCGCCCAGCACAGCCCACCCATCCGTGAGGACGCGCGGATCGGAGGAAGAGGAGAGCGGTGCTCCAATGGCCGCCCAATCCAGACGAAACATCGAGTCATGATGGGTCTCGCCGGTGACACCCAATTGCTCTCGGGACACCGGCCGCGCCATGAGCGATCTCACCGAGGCAACCGGCGTGCCGTTCTCGTCGGCCACCGCCAACGACATTGTGTTTGCGCCGGTAGCGCTCAGCCGGGCGCGCAGACAGGAGGCGCCCCTGGAATATAGGTCCACTCCTTCCCAAGAGAACGGAAGCAGCACTCCACTGGCCTGCTCGCCGCTCTGCCCATCCAGCAGACCCAACGCAATCGTGTGCAGCGAAGCATCGAGCAGAGCGGGATGGACACCGAATCGACCGGCCAGCGCCCGTTCGCTCTCCGGCAGGGCAACTTCGGCGAAGACCTCCGTCCCACGCCGCCACACGGCTCTGAGACACTGAAACGTCGGGCCGTAATCATATCCCGCCTCGGCGAGGCGGACGTATGGATCGTCGAGCGCCAGCGCCTCGGCACCTGGAGGTGGCCACACGCCCGCAAGCTCCTCGATGCGCTCCTGCAAGTCTGCTCGCTCGCGCACCAGCGTCTGCTCGCCCAGCGTCGCCAGTCCGTCATCAGTTGCATTTCCGGGTGCCAGCACACCACGGGCGTGGTGGGTCCAGGCCCGCTCGTCTTTCCAGAGAGCACTCATCGCAGTCGAGGCCTCCGGGCGCGAGTAGATACTCACTGCCCGCCGCCCGGACTCATCGGGCTCACCCACCAACAACTGCACCTGGATTCCGTCCCGCGCCGTCAATATCAGCGGAGCCTGAAGCGTCAGCTCCGCCAAGAGATCGCAGCCGACCTCCTCACCGGCACGCAGTGCCAGCTCGACAAAAGCCGTACCCGCCAACAGGACCACTCCCATCACCGCGTGGTCGGCAAGCCAAGGATGCGTATCCAGCGAAAGGCGCCCGGTGAGCGCGCACCCGTCACCTTCGGCCATGCCCATTGCCGCACCTAGCAGCGGGTGACCAGTCGAGACTTGGCCAACGGTCTTCATATCCCCCGCACCAGCCGACGTCGCCAACCAATAGGGCTCACGTTGAAATGCATAGGAGGGCAACCTCACCCGCTCAGCGCCAGTCCCCCGGAAGACCCCCGCCCAATCCACGTCGACCCCTCGCACCCACAATTCCCCCAGTGAGAGCAGGAAACGCTCGAGGCCACCACGTTCGCGGCGCAGCGAGCCGACTATTGCAATGCCATCGGACTCGCCCAGCTCCCGCTCGGCGGTCTCCTGCGCCCCGGCCGTCAACACCGGGTGAGGGCTGACCTCGACAAACGCCCTATGGCCCTCTCCCAATAGCGACCGGACGGACTCCTCGAATCGCACCCTCTCACGCAGATTGCGATACCAGTACTCCGCGTCCAGACTCGCGGTATCCCTAAGCCCGCCCGTCACTGTCGAGTAGAACGGAACGCCACCAGACCGTGCCACGATCCCCGCGCAGCCCTCCAGCAGCTCCTCCCGGATCTCCTCGATCTGCGCCGAATGTGAGGCATAGCCCACCGGGATCTCCCGTGCCCGCACACCTCCAGCCAGGAGCTCGCCCAGCAGCTCGTCGAGCTCCCCGCGCTCACCTGACACGACTACCGAGGAGGGTCCATTCACCGCTGCAATCGACACCCCAGCCCACCGCTCAAGCCACTCCTCGACCTCACCCACACCAGCCGCAATCGACACCATCCCGCCCCGACCCATCAAGCCCACCAGTGCCCGACTGCGCAACGTCACGAGCCGCGCGGCATCCTGCAGCGATAAACCTCCCGCCACACAGACAGCAGCAATCTCTCCCTGTGAATGACCGACCACCACACTCGGCTCCACACCACAAGCACGCCACAACCCAGCCAACGACACCATCACCGCCCACAGCACCGGTTGCACCACCTCAACCCGATCCAATCCCGGGGCACCTTCAGCACCGCACAGGACGCCCTTCAACGACCATTCCACATATGGCGCAAGCGCATCCTCGCACGACCCCATCCATTCGGCAAACACAGGCGAAGCTTCCAACAGCTCCAGTGCCATTCCCGGCCACTGCGAACCCTGCCCTGGAAACACAAATACGACCCCGCCGACTCCGGCGCCGTCCACGACACCCCGAATCACACCCTCCGAAGACTCATCCCGCGCCAATGCGCCAAGCCCTGACAACAGACTCTCACGAGACCGATCGACCACGACGCCACGATGCTCGTGTGCGGCTCGCCCAATCGCAAGCGAATAACCGACGTCACCGACATCCAGGTCCGGCCTGGCCTCCAGGTGCTCGAGCAGCCGTCCCGCCTGGCCGCACAGACCGCCGCCGCCACGACCAGACACCACCCACGGCACACCATCGACCCCAACGCCAACCCCCCCGCAACCGCCATCGTCGACCAAGTCCTTCACGGCTTCAACCTGCTTGAGCGGCGCCTCTTCGAGGATTACATGTGCATTTGTGCCACCGATTCCAAAAGCGGACACTCCCGCTCGACGGGCCTCGCCGCGACTCGACCAGGACCTCTCCTCTGCGAGCAGTGACACCGAACCACTCGACCAGTCGACCTTCGTCGACGGCTTGTCGAGATGCAGCGTCTTGGGCAACACGCCATGGCGCATCGCCATGACCATCTTGATCACACCAGCCATGCCTGCCGCAGCCTGGGTGTGACCGATGTTCGACTTGATCGATCCGAGCCATAGCGGGTGCCCGTCGGGACGATCCTGCCCATAGGTGGCCACCAGCGCTTGCGCCTCGATCGGATCGCCAAGCGTGGTGCCCGTACCGTGCGCCTCGACCACATCGACCTGCCCTGCCGACAGGCCGGCATTCCGAAGCGCCTGCAGGATCGCCCGCTGCTGAGAGGGACCATTCGGCGCCGTCAGCCCATTACTGGCGCCATCCTGGTTGACCGCACTACCGCGCACCACCGCAAGCACCGAGTGACCCAGGCTACGCGCGTCAGACAACCGCTCCAACAACACGACGCCCACACCCTCGGAAAAGCCAGTGCCGTCTGCCGCGTCAGCGAAGGCCTTGCACCGCCCATCGGGAGCGAGCCCCCGCTGATATCCGAACTCCACGAAAAGGCCCGGTGCGGTGATGACGGTCACCCCCCCTGCCAGCGCCAGCGAACACTCCCCCGCATATAGAGCCTGACACGCAAGATGCAACGCCACGAGCGACGATGAGCACCCAGTGTCCACCGTCATAGCGGGCCCCTCCAACCCGAAGGCATAAGCGACGCGTCCCGATAGAACACTTCCAGCATTACCCGTCAGCCGATAGCCCTCAAGGCCCTCCACCGCCAAACGCCGTCCGTTGCCGTACTCCTGTGCTTCGGCACCCGCGAATACGCCAGTCGAGCTGCCGTGCAGCGCGACTGGGTCGATCCCCGCATCTTCAAAGCTCTCCCACGCAGCTTCCAGCAGCAGTCGCTGTTGAGGATCCATCGCCAAGGCCTCGCGCCGACCGATCCCGAAGAATTCTGCATCAAACTCCCCGGCGTCGTAGATAAATCCGCCTTGATTCACGTAGCTCGTCCCCGAGCGAGCAGACGCGGGGTCATATAGAGACTTCAGGTCCCATCCACGGTCAGCGGGAAACTCCGAGATCGCGTCCCGGCCGGCGGCCACCAACTCCCACAGCTCATCGGCCGAGCGCACATCTCCCGGATAGCGGCAGCTCATTCCCACAATCGCGATCGACTCATCGATAGCCGCCTTCTTTACTGCCGCCGCAACACCCTGTCGACCATACCCTTCCTGCCGCACATCCCCAACCTTCCCAAGCAGATGGCGGGCCAATACTGCGGGAGTCGGATAGTCGAACACGAGCGTCGCAGGCAGCCGCAGCCCGGTTGCGCCAGCCAGGCGATTGCGCAACTCCATCCCCATCAACGAATCGAAGCCAAGCTCTTTGAAGGCACGACGCTCATCCACCGCCCCCATAGAGGCGTGCCCCAAGACGACCGCCGCCTCAGCACGCACCAGTTCGAGCACCACGCGTTCTCGCTCGCCGTCTGCCACGTCGGCCAGGCGCCGTGCCAGCAAGCCGCGCGCGCCGTCTAGCGCCTTCACGCTGGGCATACGCACCAGCCCTTGTAACAACGGCCGCAGCGTCCCGACCCTCGCATGGGACTGCAAGACTGCGATGTCCAGTCCCGCCGGAATCACCACTGCCTCATCCAAGGTACATGCGACGTCGAACAGCCCGAGGCCCTGCTCCGGTGTCAGCGCAGTCACGCCGGAGCGGACCAGCTGTGTCAGATTTCCCTCACTCCGCTCGCCGACACCCGCCGCCCACGCCCCCCACGCGAGCGAGGAACCGGCGAGCCCCCGTGCCCTGCGGTGGGCCGCCAACGCATCCAGAAATGTGTTCGCCGCACCATAATTGCCCCCACCAGGATTACCTAATGTGGCTACGATCGAGCTGAACAGGACGAACGCCGATAGATCTAGATGTTCGGTCAGCTCGTGCAAATGCCACGCTGCGTCCACCTTGGGGGCCAGCACGCGATCCACCTGCTCGGGCGTGAGTGCGTCTACCATGCCGTTGTCGAACACTGCCGCCGCATGAACTAAGGCACACAGCGGGTGCTCGCTGGGGACCGACTCAAACAGCGCCTGCAGTTCGCTTCGATTGGTTACATCGCAGCTGAGAATGGCTACTCGCGCGCCCAGCGATTCCAGCTCGGCCTGCAGCTCCGGCGCGCCGTCCGCTTGCAGGCCCTGCCGGCTAGCCAGCAGCAGGCTGCATACCCGATGCTCAGCCACCAAATGCCGGGCCACCAACGCACCCAACCCGCCGGTGCCGCCGGTGATCAGGACCGTCCCGTGCGATTCGGCAAGGAACGTGGCCGCTGAGTGAGCCGACCGCGCTCCAGCCGACTCACTCACCCGCGCCAGCCGAGGAACCAGTACGACACCCTCGCGTATAGCCAGCTGTGACTCTCCCGTCTCCAGCGCTCCGGCCAGTATCCGCCCCGGCGCCTGCACCCCATCGCAGTCGATGAGTACAAAGCAACCCGGATGCTCAGATTGAGCCGAGCGCACCAGGCCCCACACTGCCGCGCCGGCCAGGGCCGCCGTGTCCTCCCCTGTGGGTGAAACCATCGCACCACGGGTGAGCAGCACAAGCCTGGACGAGGAGAATCGTTCGTCGGCAAGCCATCTCTGCACCAACTGCAACATGCGACGCGTGACCGCATGTGCCGCGCCAGCCACGCTCTCTGTGGGGTACTCAAGACGGCCGTCGACCTCAGCCCTATCGACCTCGGCGCTACCCAGACCGCCGTCGACCTCAGCGCTGTTCTCCTTCGCGCTGCCCTCCTCGGCGCTGTTCACAGCACCCACAGCGCAATCCACGAGCACCACATCGGGCACTGTGGCGCCGCGATCGAGAGCCGCGCACAGCGAATCCAGATCGGCATACGCGCGAGCGCCCACTCCAGCCATCTCGATCCCCCGCGCGAGCCACCCGTGGTCGCCACCCAGCACCGCCCACTCGCTCGCGTCACTCTCGGCGACGGGCGCAATCTGAAGCGGCTTCCATTCCAGTTTGAACAGCGAGTCGCGATGACCTTGGCGAGCACCCGCGAGCTGCCCAGTAGACAGCGGCCGCATCGCCAGCGACTGCACAGAGATCAATGGGACACCATGCTCATCGCTCACCAGAACCGTCACCGCGTCGCTGCGTGTCGGCGAGATCTGAGCTCTCAGGCGAGACGCCCCGCCCCCGCCGTGTAGCCGTACTCCGCCCCACGAGAACGCAATCCGTGTTTCGCCTGCGTCTGGCGCCCCATCTTCGTCACGCGCACTCACCAACAGCGCATGCAGCGCAGCATCGAGCAGCGCAGGATGTACGGCAAACTGGCCGGCATACGCCTGCTGGTCATCGGGCAGCGCAACTTCGGCAAATACATCCTCACCGCGCCGCCACGCAGCCCTCAGCCCCTGAAATGCCGGCCCATAGTCATAACCTCGCTCGGCCAAGCCCTCATATAGATCGTCGATTCGCACCGCGATGGCATCCGGCGGGGGCCACACAGCGAGCGATCCCGCCTGCTCCCCGTAGCCGGCCTCGTTTGCGACCAAGATGCCACTGGCATGACAGGTCCACCCGCGCTCATCGCGAGCTGGATCGCCCAACGACGAGCCCTCCGGCCGTGAATACACACTCAGTTTCCGCTGCCCGTCCCCTTCGAGCTCTCCCAATGAAAGTTGCACCTGCACACCACCCTGCTCGGGCAGCAGGAGAGGCGCCTGAAGTGTCAGCTCGAGGACCTGCTCGCAACCCACTTCACCGCCAACGTACAGCGCCATCTCCAGGAATGCCGTACCAGGCAACAGCACCATGCCCATTACCGCGTGGTCGGCAAGCCATGGATGAGTATCCAGCGAAAGACGACCCGTGAACAGACGACCGTCGCCCTCTGCCAGCGCAAGGGTTGCGTTCAACAGAGGGTGGCTCGCCGAAGCTTGGCCCATTCCCACCGCTGTCCCCACCCCCGCCATCTGCGGGAAGAGCCAGTAGCGCTGTCGTTCAAAGGGATAAGTTGGCAATCGCACACGCCGAGCGCCAGATCCGGCGAACACCGCACCCCAGTCGACGCGCGCCCCTCGCACCCAAACCTCAGCCAGCGACGACAGGAAGCGCTCCAGGCCACCCCGGTCACGCTGCAGGGAACCCACTACCACAGCACCATCCACATCGCCGAGCACCTCATCGACGGTTTCCTGCACTCCCACCGTCAGTACCGGATGAGGGCTCAGCTCGATAAATTTACGGTATCGCCGATCGAGCAGCGCGCGAACGGCTGGCTCGAACTGGACGGTATTACGCATGTTGCGATACCAGTACTCCCCATCCAACTCTCCAGTATCGACCAACTCACCGGTCACCGTCGAGAAGAACGGAACACGCCCCGAACACGAGCTAACACCATCAAACGCATCGAGCAACTCTTCGCGAATCTCCTCGATCTGCACCGAATGCGACGCATAGCCCACCGGGATCTCACGCGCCCACACGCCCCCCTCGACAAGCTCCGAGAGCAACCCGTCGAGTGCGCCACGCTCACCCGAGACCACCACCGAACCAGGCCCATTCACCGCAGCAATAGACACCCCCTTCCACCGCTCAAGCCATCCCTCCACCTCCTCCACACCAAGAGCTACCGACACCATCCCACCATGACCCATCAACCCCACCAGCGCACGGCTACGCAATGCAACGAGCCGCGCCGCATCGTCTAATGAAAGACCTCCGGCAACGTATGCCGCAGCGATCTCACCCTGCGAATGACCCAGTACCACATCCGGCTCCACACCATACGCACGCCACAAACCAGCCAACGACACCATCACCGCAAACAGCGTCGGCTGCACCACATCGACCCGACCGAATCCAGGAGACCCCTCAACACCCCGCAACACACCCTCAAGCGACCAATCGACGAACGGCGCCAATGCCTCCCCACACAACCCCAGCCACCCAGCAAAAACCGGCGAACAATCCAACAACTCAACCGCCATCCCCACCCACTGCGACCCCTGGCCGGGAAAAACGAACACCGTGCCGCCATCGGTCTGGCCAACGACACCAGTCATCACACTTGTGCTTGCCTGGCCTGTAGCCAATGCGGAAAGACCGGCCAACAGATCCTCCCGCTCGCGCCCGATCACGACCGCCCGGTGCTCCAACGCCAGCCGTCCCTTCACCAATGAATACCCGATGTCCACCTCATCCGCCCGCGGCGAGACAGCAATGTGCTCCAGCAAGCGCCGCGCCTGCTCGCGCAGCGCAACCCCATTCCTGGCCGTGAGGACCCATGGCCATGGACCGACCTCCGCATCGTGTGTGGTAGCCGCGCCGTCCCCGCCAACCGAGCCCGAGCGAGCCCCAACGTCATCCGCCGACAGGACCTCTTCAAGGATCACGTGAGCGTTGGTGCCGCTGATCCCGAAGGACGAGACGGCCGCTCGGCGAGGCTCACCATCCCGAGGCCAGGACACATCGGTGACCAGCAAGGCAACCTCGCCGCTCGACCAATCCACCTGAGTAGATGGCTTGTCTATGTGCAATGTTCGTGGCAGCACGCCGTGACGCAGCGCCATTGCCATCTTGATCACGCCCGTCACTCCCGCGGCAGCCTGGGTGTGGCCGAGGTTGGATTTGATCGATCCCAACCACAGCGGACCTCTCTCGGCGCGGCCCTGCCCATATGTCGCCAGCAGCGCCTGCGCCTCGATCGGATCGCCGAGCCTGGTACCAGTCCCGTGCGCCTCCACCACATCGATATCCCCTGCCGAGAGCTGCGCGTTGGCCAGCGCCTGCTCGATTACCCGCCGCTGGGCGGAGCCACTGGGAGCCGTCAAACCGTTGCTTGCACCGTCCTGGTTGACCGCGCTACCGCGCACGAGCGCCAGCACAGGATGCCCGAGGCGACGCGCATCCGAGAGACGCTCGACCAACAGCACACCCACGCCCTCGCTCCACGCCGTACCGTCGGCTGCATCGGCAAAAGCCTTACAGCGCGCGTCGGGCGCAAGCCCGCGCTGGCGACTGAACTCTACAAACATCCCTGGATGGGCCATAACCGCAGCGCCGCCAGTCAGCGCCAACTGACATTCCCCTTGGCGCAACGCCTGACACGCCAGGTGCAATGCCACCAAAGAAGAGGAGCAGGCCGTATCCACCGTGACAGCCGGACCCTCGAAACCAAAGGCGTAGGAGAGGCGCCCCGACGCGACGCTGGCCGTGTTGCCCGTCAGCGCATAACCATCCAATCCGGCGCCTGCCTCGTGCAGGCGCGGGCCATAGTCCTGAGCGGTCACGCCGACGAACACGCCGGTCTCGCCGCCCCGTAACGAGTCTGGCGGTATACCCGCGTCTTCAAGAGCCTCCCACGCAACCTCCAGCAGCAACCGCTGTTGAGGGTCCATTGCCGTCGCCTCGCGCGGGCTGATGCCAAAGAACCCGGCGTCGAACTCAGCCGCGTCATAGAGGAATCCGCCCCCGCGCGTGTAGCTTGTCCCGAGATGCTCGGGATCGGGGTCATATAGATGCTCCAAGTCCCATCCGCGATCGGTGGGGAATCCCGCGATCGCATCGCCGCCACCCATGACGAACTCCCACAGTTGCTCCGATGAGCGGATATCTCCCGGATAACGGCAGCTCATCCCAACGATCGCAATCGGCTCGGCGCTGTACTGTCCTTTTGCCATCTCGGCGGGCGGGCCGCCGGTGCCGGTGATCTCCTCCAGCAACCGCTCGGCCAGCGCGACGGGGGTTGGAGAGTCGAATAGGAGCGTCGTCGGCAGTCTCAGCCCGGTGAGTGCTCGCAGGCGGCTGCCCAACTCCACCATCGCCGGCGAATCGAACCCGAGCTCTTTGAAGGCCCGCCCCGAGAGCACTTTGTCCAGCGAATCGTGTCCCAGGACGATCGCCGCCTGAGCACGCACCAACTCAAGCATCACGCCATGGCGCTCGCTCGTAGTCGCCCCCGCCAGACGGCGCGCGAAGGATCCAACGGGAATCGTGCCGGCAGGCTTTCTCGTCAGTCCCTCCTCCACATCGCCACCCTCACCCCCCAATCCAGGCTCTCCCCCCAAAACTCCTTCTACGTCGGACGCGCCAGCCACCGCACCCGCGCCAGCCACCGCACCCGCGCCAGCGCATACCTGCTCGCGGTCGCCCTCCTTCAGCGAGGTCTGGGGCGAGCACGGACGACGTTGGAAAGCGTAGGTCGGCAGGTCAACCCGTCTGTGCGGCCCCGACCCTGCCAGTACGGCCCTCCAATCCACGTCAACGCCACCCGCGTACACCTCGCTCAATACAGCCAGGAAACGCCCCAAGTCACCTTGCTCGCGCCGCAGCGAGCCGAAGACAGCCGATCGGTCTTGGTCACCAAGCACGTCGTCGATCGTGTCCTGCACTCCAACCGTCAACACGGGATGCGGGCTAACCTCCACAAAGGCCCAGCGCCTTCCCGACTCGAGCAGGGTCCGAATGACCCGCTCGAACTGAACCGTTTGGCGCTCGCCGTGATACCAGTACTCCGCGTCCAACGTAGCCGTGTCCCGCAACTCACCGGTAACCGTGGAGTAAAATGGCACATCGCCCTGACACGGAGCGATCGGAGAAAGCATGTCGAACAGCTCCTCCCGGATCGCCTCAACCCGCGGACAGTGCGATGCATAATCGATCGCCACCCTCCGCGCCCGCACCCCGTCAGCCACACACTCCTCGAGCAGCTCCTCCAGCGCATCCTCATCGCCGGATACCACCACCGAGGCGGGGCCGTTTACCGCTGCGAGCGCAAGTCGATCGCCCCACTGCTGCAGACGCGCGAGGAGTCGATCAGCGGCTAGCGAGACGGACACCATCCCGCCCTGCCCAGCCAAAGCGACAAGCGCTCGGCTGCGCAGCGCCACTACCCGAGCCGCATCCTCCAACGACAGGCCACCCGCAACGTGCGCTGCGGCGACCTCACCCTGGGAATGGCCAACCACAACGTCAGGGTGCACACCGCACGCACGCCACAATCCCGCCAGCGACACCGATACCGCGAACAGCACCGGCTGCACCACGTCGACCCGCTTCAGCGTGGGCGCCTGTGGGTCACCCCGCAGGACCTCCAACGGCGACCAGTCCACAAACGCCGCCAGTGCCTCCCCACAGGCCCGCATGTGCTCCGCAAACACTGGCGAGCTGTCCACCAACTCAAGCGCCATGCCCGGCCACTGCGAGCCGTGACCGGAAAACATGAACACAACCGCTCTGCCCCCATCAGCCACACCGTCGACGACGTTTGCGGCCGACTCCCCCCGCGCCAGCGTCTCAAGACCTGCTAGCAGCCTCTCGCGATCGCTGCCAAACACAACGCCTCGATGCTCGAACACCGACCGCGACACCGCCAGCGAGTGACCCACGTCGCCGATGCCCAACTCCGGCGAGGCCTCGACATGCGCGAGCAGGCGCCGTGCCTGGCTACGTAATGCCGGCTCGTCTCTGGCCGAGACAACCCATGGCACCACTCCAACCACCGGAGCAGCGCCGGTCTCATTACCCTCTTGCACCTCCTCATGTGGGGGAGGCTCCGATAGCACCACGTGACAATTCGTTCCACCTACCCCATACGAGCTGACGCCGGCCAGCAGCGGCCGACTCAGATCCGGCCAGGGACCCAAATCCTGCTGGACGCGCAAGTGCAACTCGTCCAATCGGACCTGTGGACTGGAGCGCTGAAAATTGAGACTGGGAGGAATTTCTCGATGCTTTATGCACAGGACGGTCTTGAGCACCCCGACGATGCCAGCCGCGCTTTCCAGATGACCTACGTTGGCCTTGGCCGATCCCACCAACAGAGGATCGTCGGCCGACCGAGCGGCGCCGAGGGTCGCGCCAAGGGCCGCTGCCTCCACCTGATCCCCGAGCCTCGTGGCGGCGCCGTGCAGCTCGACATACTGGACGTCGGCGCGCTTGACGCCGGCCCGGCGATATGCAACTCGTAGGACCTCCTCCTGGGCTCGCGGATCGGGTTCGTTGGAGCCATCGCCGGCGCCATCGTTATTAACCGCACTGCCCCGAATGACACACTGAACCGAGTCGCCATCGGCCCGCGCGCGCGCGAGGCACTTGAGCGCCACCACGCCTCCTCCCTCGCCCAGCACAGAGCCGTTTGCGCGCGCATCAAACGTGTAACACACCCCATCGGGAGAGAGGGCGCCGGATGCAGCGGCGGCGACCGCAGCAGCGCCGCTGATGTTCAGGTTCACGCCACCGGCAAGAGCCAGTGTCGACTCTCCTCTGCGCAGGCTCTCGCACGCGAGGTGGACGGCTGTGAGAGCCGAGGCCTGTGCCGTATCCACCGTCATGCTGGGCCCTCGGAGGCCCAGCGCAGAGGAGATCCGATTTGCGATAGTGCCGCGCTGAGTCGCCATCGGCCCATCGCGTGTGAGAGATCGTGTCGGACGTGCCGGAGATCGCCCCAGCAGATCGTCGTGGTCACTGGAGGGAACTCCCACGAAGACGCCGGTCTGAGTCGCCCCGAGCTGCCCGGGCACGATGCCAGCATCCTCGAATGCCTCCCAGCTGAGCTCCAGAATCAACCTCAGCTGAGGATCCATAAACTCCGCCTCCCGGGAGGAGAGATCAAAGAAGCCGGAATCGAAGCGGTCTATGTCATCGAGGAATCCCCCCCACAGCAAGCCCGGCTCCAAGGCCGAGTACCGATCCGGATCCCAGCGGTCGGGGGGCGGGTCTGTAATTGCGCTCTTGCCATCCCGCAGAAGCCGCCAGAATGCGTCTGGACTCGGCGCCTCGGGAAAGCGGCAGGAAATCCCTACTACCGCAATCGCGGCGCCATTGCTCACCGGCGGCCAATCCACCATGCGGAGACCGCAAAGGCAAAACGGCGGGGGCTACTCCCCCTTGACGGCTGGCAAACCCCTTGCATCGACCCTCCCCATTTGCTATCTGTCCTGAGCCTATCAGAGCGTTTCTATCCTCCGATGGGCGGCACTCTAGGACACGGCCGTAGTCTTGTCAACCCAGGCGAGACGTGGTTCGACGCGTGACCGAACGCGACCTGAAGAAGGCCGGCACACGAGGCGACACCGCAGCCGAAGGCCGGCACACGAGGGCGACACCGCAGCCGTCATAGCCACTTACTCCATCGATTGAAACTCAAGGCTTATCCCAGAAGGGGGTGTGCGGCTGGGGTGGTTGGGGGTCGAGCGAGGCGCGGACGCAAGGCCGAAGGCTTGGTGGTGTCAAGTCCAGCCCGGGGACAAAGCCACGCGGTCAAGTCCAGCCCGGGGACAAAGCTACGCGAAGGCCATCGGCCGTATCCAGACGTCCGCCCCTCCTTGGATAGGCCCTCAGATCGGCACGGCGACTGCCGAGAGCACCAATCCGTCGCGAACCAGCCAACGCCCCGAGAGAGCTCTCAGATGTACATCGGTCGGTGTCGAGGAGGGGACCAGCAGGCGAGCCACGAAGCGACCCTCGCGAGGATCGATGACGAGCGCCGCGTCCTCGAAGCCAAGCTCACAGCGGGTCAATGGGAACCATGCCTTGTATACGGACTCCTTGGCACTGAACAGCAGGCGGTCCCATCGCACGGCGGAAACAGTAGACGCCAGCTGGCGCAGCTGGGCGAGCTCCTCGGGCCTGGCGATCGTCTCGAGTATCCCCTCGGGCAACGGGTCGTTCGGCTCGGCGTCGATGCCCAGCGCGATCAAATCGCTCGAACGTGCCACCGCGCAGGCGCGATATCCATGACAGTGGGTGATGCTCCCCACGATGCCCCAGGGCCAGCACGGCTCGCCACGAGGCCCAGTGGGTATGGGCGCCGGCGGGAGACCGAGCCCCGCGAGCGCCCGGCGCGCGCAATCACGAGCGGTGGCGAACTCCCGGCGCCGCTTCTCCACGGCGCAGCCAACGACGGCCTGCTCCTCGGCGAACAACACGACACCCGCAGGGTCGCTCCGCGCCTCGACAGCGACAACCGCGGAGGGGAGAATGTCCGCGATCATCTCATCCTTCCGGCCGGCAGTATCCTGCGGAGCACCGTGTGAGCGCGCCGACCGCGGTGGGCCCGCTCTCGCGGATATCCGAGTGAGACCTCCTCGAACCTGACGCCGTCGTGCCAAGTGGTGCGAGGAATGTGGAGATGTCCGTAGACCACAGCCGAAGCCTGAAAGCGACGGTGCCAATCGGCGGTCAACGCGGTCCCACACCACTGGGCGAACTCCGGATGGCGCAGAGCGCGGGTGGGCGCGTCGATCAGTGGAAAGTGATTGACCAGGACGGTCGGCACGGCGGCGTCGCAGGCCGCAAGCCGAAGCTCTGTCTCTTCCACCCTTGCGTGACACCAGGCGGCCCTGCTCGGGTACGGGTCTGGATGTAGCAGGAACTCGTCGCTGCAGACCACCCCCGCTGCATAGGCGCGCGCGAGCGCCATCTCCTCGGTGGGAGCCGTATTGAGTCCGAACGTATAGTCGTAGAGCAGGAATAGAGGCGCGACCGTCACCGGACCCTCGCGGCCCTTCCACGCGGGATAGGGGTCCTCAGGCGTCAGCACGCCAAGCCGTCTGCAAGTCTCGACCAGATGTCGGTAGCGCGACTCGCCGCGCAACTGCACACGGTCCTCCTGCAAGGTCCAAAGCTCGTGATTACCAGGAACCCAGATCACTGTTGCAAATCGCCCGCAGAGGAGCTCCAGTGCCCACTCGACATCCTCGATCCCCTCGCCGACATCCCCGCAGACGATCAGCCAGTCGGCATCCGACTCTGGTCGCAGGCGCTCGACGATGCGGCGGTTCTCAGGATGGCCAACGTGGAGGTCGCCTACTCCAAAGAGCGTCGCGTCCGTGCCACGCGGGCCATTCATGGGCGCGAGAATACACAGGGATGAGGGGGACGATGAGATATGGACTGCCCCTCAGAGCCTCCCGGCAGCAACCCTTGATCCATACGTAGCCCCACTTGGAGGATTCCCGGCGCACCAGAAGATCCGAGCGCACGACAGACCCCGGCGCACCAGAAGACCCAAGCTCACAACATACCCCAGCGCACCAGAAGACCCAAGCTCACAACATACCCCAGCGCACCAGAAGACCCAAGCTCACAACAGGACCCAGCGCACGACAGGACCCAGGCGCACCACCGAATCCGTGCACGAGTTATAGACACCTCGAGATCGACCTTGACAAGACACGGGCCGATCCTGTAGCTTGGCCCTGGTAGCAGTCGCTCGGATGGGTGAGCGACGTGACATCGATAATGGGCAACTGAATGTCTGCAGCGCCACGGTAGCGGCGTGTGGGCATCTTTCATTGGAGGGGTCGGTATGGGTGTTCACCCGCCGTTGAGGCACGCCTGGCGACGCGCATCGTCGCGAGTATCGCTGATGCTTCTGCCGGTGGCGCTTGGAACATTCGCAGTCGTGGCGCCCTCGGGCGCCGCCTCCCTGCGGACAGGTCCAGTCGCAGCCGCGGCAAAGACGACAGGCCCGATTGCCGTCGCGACAAGGACGGTGGAGGTGAACCTGTACGCAAATTACCATCTGGTGGGCCGTCCCGGCCATACGATCACCGAGGAGGGCACCTTCCACGGGTCTGCATCCGGCACGGCGACCTCTCACAGCGTGGCCTTTTCGACCGCCCTCGTCCAGGCACAATACAGCGGGCGGTCGAAGGGCGGCACATTTTCCGGCACGGCCTATTCGCACAATCGCACTGTAGGAGCGATTGTGTACTGCTCGGGCACAGCAAATATCACTGCTGGAACGGGCGAATGGGCGCACGCGTCAAACGTGAAAATAAGCTTCACCGGCACCTTTAATCGGCAGAACTACAGCTTCTCCGAGCACATAACCGGATCGTTCCAAAACTGATGTCGGCGACAGCCGTACCAAGAGCCGAGAGGCCCACCTCTGCTGGACTTCGAGCCTACACGGCCCGGCCTTTGATCCTCGCCCTCTGCACGGCCCTGCTGGCGGTTCTCGCCCTCGGATGTCTGCCGATCGTGGCACAGGCGTCGGCGACGGCCACCGAGACAGCCAAGCTCACGGTGGCATTTTCGCCCTACCGGCTGGGATCGACGACCTCGATCAACTTCGGCGTTGACATAGCCGGGCCCAACGGAGAACTACCTGCGCCCGTCACGAGCTTCAACATGGAGATGCCAGCCGAACTGGAACTCGTCGGCAGCACGTTGGGCCTCGCGATATGCCAGCCCGCGGGTCTTATGGCGGATGGATTGAGCGGCTGCTCTCCCAATGCACAGCTCGGATCGGGCACGGCCACGGCAGAGGTGCCATTTGGTCCGGAAATCGTGAGCGAGACGGCCCACGTCGAGGCTCTCATGGGTCCACCCGTAGGAGACGAAATTGGGGTGCTGGTGTATGCCGAAAGCCAGACGCCCGTATTCGCACAGTTGGTCTTTCCGGGGGTGCTGCTGGTCAACGCGGGCCCGGAGAGCCTCAACACCACCTTCCCTCCTGTAGCCACACTCCCCGGCGCCCGGGACGCAGCTGTCACCAAAATGACGCTGGAGGTGGGTCCCGCACATCTGAGGTACTACAAACTCGTCCACGGACGGGAGGTGGGCTTCCGCCCCACCGGCATCTCGCTGCCCTCGAAGTGCCCGCGCGGAGGCTTCCGGTTCGTCGCAGATCTCGGCTTCCTGGACGGAACCACGTTGAAGCTGCCCGCTGTCGTACCGTGCCCGCACTCGCGACGCCGGTGACCGTAGGTGTGGCACGCCGAGCCACACCTACGTGCACCTGGCAACGCGCCACCACGGCGCGACCGGCATATACATAGAATATCGCCTCGTGTACGCCAGAGACCGGGCTCCAGACACCCTAGCGTCGTCGTCCGCGGCGCGGGATAGCGTGGCCACATGCCACCGCTGATCACCCCCGCAGAGGCCCTGGAGCTGGGCCAGCTCGAAGACCATGCCGAGATCGAGGCGCTCGTACAGCGCGCCTGGGAAGCCCGCGTGGAGCACTTCTCCGACTCCACCGACATGTGCTCCCTGGTCAACGCCAAGTCCGGAGGCTGCGCCGAGGACTGCGGCTTCTGCGCACAGTCGCGCTTCGCCGAGGCCGACACGCCGATGCACGCGATGATGGACCCCGAGCAGATCCTCGAGCACGCCCGTGCCGCCGAGGCGGCAGGGGCACACCGCTTCTGCATGGTCACCCAGGGTCAGGGGCTCTCAAAGCGCGACTTCGAGAAGATTCTGGAAGGCGCGCGGCTCGTCGCCGAGCACACCAACCTCAAGCGCTGCGCCTCCATCGGACACATGTCAGCTGCGCGCGCGAGCGCGCTCAAGGAGGCGGGCATCCAGCGCGTGCACCACAACGTGGAGACGGCCGAGAGCTACTACGACGAGGTCACGAGCACCGTGCGCTACGAGGGCCGCATACGCACCATCCAGGCGGTGCGCGACGCCGGTTTGGAGACATGCGTGGGGGGCATCCTGAACCTCGGCGAGAGCCGCGAGCAGCGCGTGGAGATGGCCTTCGAGCTGGCCGCGCTGAACCCCACGAGCGTGCCGATCAATCTGCTCAATCCACGCGCGGGCACGAAGTTCGGCGAGCGCGACTACATGGACCCCTGGGAGGCCGTGAAGTGGATCGCGATCTTCCGCCTGATCCTGCCCGAAGCGCTGTTCCGACTGTGCGGAGGGCGCGTGGAGAACCTCGGCGAGCTGCAGCCCCTGGCGGTAAAGGCGGGCGTGAATGGAGTGATGATGGGCAACTTCCTCACCACCCTGGGCAACGAACCCGAGCAGGACCAGGCGATGTTCGAGGAGCTGGGGCTCAACGTGGCGCGCCAGCCCGACAACGGCGCCAACCCGCGGCCCGACAACCGGGCGGGGTGGCTGGAGGGGGAGACCCCCGACGTGTTGGAGGACTACCTCGCTGCCCCAGCCTCCCAGATGGAGGACGGGGAGGGGTTGAAGATCAGACTGTGGGACCCTTCGACGCAGCTGCGCTACAAGGCCAAGCCCGCGATGCGATGAGCGACATCGAGACGCGCTTGGCGGAGCTCGAGCATCGGGGCCTGCACCGTCGCCTGCGTCTCCTTTCGGGCCCCCAGGGCCCCAGGGTGCTGCTCGATGGGCGCCCAGTACTGCTGCTGTGCTCCAATAACTACCTCGGGCTGGCCGATCACCCGCGCGTGCGCGAGGCCGCCGCCGAAGCCGCAATGCGCTGGGGCGTCGGCGCAGGAGCCTCGCGGCTGGTCTCAGGCACGATGACCATCCACCGCCGACTGGAGGAGCGTCTGGCCGAGTGGGAGGGCACCGAGGCCTGCGTGCTCTTTGGCTCGGGCTACCTCGCCAACTTGGGCATCCTCGGCGCCCTCGCAGGCAATGACGATACGGTCTTCTCCGATGAGCTCAACCACGCCTCGCTGATCGATGGCTGCCGCCTGTCCAAAGCGCAGGTCGTGGTCTACCGCCACCTCGATACAGAGCACCTTGCGTGGTCGCTGCAGCGCCATGGCCGCCGCGGACGACGCCTGATCGTCACCGACGCGGTGTTCTCGATGGACGGCGACCTCGCCCCCCTCGCGGAGATCGTGGAGCTGGCGCGGGTGCACGACGCGCGCACGGTGGTCGACGAGGCACACGCCACCGGCCTGCTCGGCCCGGGAGGACGCGGCGCGGTTGCGAACGCGGGTCTCCAGGGCGAAGTTGACGTCGTGGTGGGCACCCTCAGCAAGAGCCTCGGATCCTACGGCGCTTACGTGTGTGCCTCCGCGCAGATGGTCGACCTCCTCATCAACACCGCGCGCTCGCTGATCTTCTCCACGGCCCCCGGTCCGCCGGCCGTGGCGGGCGCGCTGGCAGCGCTCGAGTTGCTGGTGGAGCAGCCGCAGCGCATGCAGCATCTGCACGCCGCGGCGCGCACGCTGCGCGCCGCGCTGGCCGAGGAGGGCTTCCCGGTCTGTCCGGGAGAGATGCCGATCGTGCCGATCGTGGTGGGCGAGGAGCACGACACCATGCGCCTGTGCCACGCCGCGCTCGAGCGCGGCGTGTTTGCCCAGGGCATTCGTCCGCCGACGGTTCCCCCCGGAACCTCGCGCCTGCGCCTTGCGGCCATGGCGACCCACACCCCCGCGGAGATGCGCCAGGCCGCGCGAACGCTGAGCGAAGCAGCTGGGGAAGTGGGACTCCCCCGCGCCGCCTGAGCGTGCGGGGCCTATTTGTAACGGGCACGGACACCGGCGTCGGCAAGACAGTCCTCGCCGGCGCGCTGGTGGCCGCGATGGCGGCTGCGGGAGAACCCGTCCGCGCGCACAAGCCAGTGCTTACTGGCCTGGATGAACCGCCGGCAGAATCGCCGCGAGACCACGAGCTGCTGGCGCAGCTGGCTGGCATGAGACCCGAGGAGGTGGCCCCGCTGCGCTATGGCCCTGCCGTCTCGCCACATCTCGCAGCGGCGATCGCCGGCGAGCGCATCGACCCCGCCCAGGCAATCGCCCGAGCCCGGGCCCTCGCCGAGCAGGGCATCGTGATCGTCGAGGGGGTCGGCGGACTGCTCGTCCCCCTCGCCGAGGACTTCAGCGTGTGCGACCTCGCCGTCGAGCTTGCCCTGCCGCTACTGATCGCCGCGCGTCCGGGCCTCGGCACGATCAACCACACGCTGCTCACCCTGCAGGCGGCACGCGCCGCGGGGCTAGGGGTGAGCGCGGTGGTACTCACTCCCTGGCCAGAGCACCCCCCCGCGATGGAGCAGTCCAATCGTGCCACGATCGCCCGCCTGGGGGCGGTATCCGTCGAGGTTCTGCCCCACCTGCCCACACTCGACTCAGACGACCTTGCACGAGCCGGCCAACGACTTCCCTGGCCGAGCTGGCTGTAGATCGCGGGCACTGTCGGCAACGACTTCTCTCTCCCTGGCCCAGCTGGCTGTAGATCGCGGGCCAACCGCGTGCTGCCGGCAACGACTTCTCTCCCCCCAGCCGAGCCCGCTGTAGTGATTGGCAGAGAACAGCATGCTATTGTGCGCGCGGGGTGTTTCCGGTCGGTTAGCTGTGCCGGTCTCGCTCGAGGGCGGCTTGATTTTCGTCGATGGCGCTATGGGGGTGCTGGGTCGCATGTGTGGAATCACGGGGTGGGTCGACTTCACCAGGGACCTCCGAGAGGAGCGTGATACAGCGCAGGCCATGACGGCCTCGATGTCATTGCGTGGACCCGACGACGAGGGACTCTGGCTTTCTCCGCACGCCGCAATTGGCCATCGCCGCCTGGCGGTGATCGACCTCCCGGGCGGCAAGCAGCCGATGGTCGAGCACGACACCGTCCTCACCTACAGCGGCGAGGTCTACAACTACCGCGAGCTCCGCCGCGAGCTGATTTCGGCGGGACACGCCTTCCGGACACACAGCGACACCGAGGTCGTGCTGCACGCCTACCTGGAGTGGGGCGTCGAGATGGTTCACCGACTCAACGGGATGTACTCATTCGCCATCTGGGATGGGCGCACCGAAGAGCTGCTGCTGGTCCGCGACCGCCTCGGCATCAAGCCGCTGTATTATTACCCCCTCGCAGACGGGCTCCTTTTCGGCTCCGAGCCGAAGGCCATCCTGGCAAACCCCCTGGCGGAGCGTATGGTTAACCGGACAGGGTTCTGCGCATTCCTGATCTCCTCACACGATTTCGAGGGACAGACCATCTTCCGCAATCTCTTCGACCTGCAGCCGGGTCACTACATTCGGCTCTCACGCGACGGGATGAGCAAGCAGCGATACTGGAAACTCAAGGCTCACCCCCACGAAGACGACCTGCCGAGCACGGTCGCACATGTGCGCGAGATGCTCGAAGACATCGTCGCCCGGCAGATGATCTCCGACGTGCCCCTCTGCACGCTGCTCTCGGGAGGCCTGGACTCCAGCACACTGGCGGCATTCGCCAAGCGCGTCGTCGACCAGGACAAAAAGGGAGCGGCGCTGAACTCATTCTCCGTCGACTTCGACGGCCACACCGAGAACTTCCGGCCCGACCACTTCCGGCCCGACCCCGATCAACCTTTTGCGCTGGACGCTGCCAGGCACATCGAATCCATGCACCGGACGATCACGCTCGAGACCGAGCAGCTATGGAACCCCGAGACGCGGGGCTCGGTGCTTCGAGCCTGGGATCTACCATGCCACCTCGGCGACATGGACGTGGCGCTGTATCTGCTCTTCGGTGCGATCAGCGAGCACTCGACCGTGGCGCTCTCCGGCGAGTCGGCCGACGAGATCTTCGGGGGGTACCCCTGGATGCACAACCAAGCCGCACTGGAGCTACCGATCTTCCCCTGGATGGCGGCGGAGATGCTCCGCGGCGACCCAACCCAGCTTTACAACCTCTTCAGCCCCGAGTTGATGGAGCATTTGAACCTGCTCGAGTACATCATGGGCCTGTACGCCAGTGCACTCTCAGACGTGCCGCGCCTGGCGGGAGAGGAGGGCGCGGACGCCCGCATGCGGGAGGCGACGTATTTCGACCTGACACGGTTCATGCGTCACTTCCTCGATCGCAAGGACCGCATGAGCATGGCCGTCGGGCTGGAGGTTCGCGTGCCCTTCTGCGATCACCGTCTCGTCGAGTACATGTTCAACGTTCCCTGGTCGATGAGGACGAGTGACGGCCGCGAAAAGAGCATCCTGCGGATGGTCGCCGGGGATCTCATCCCCCAATCCGTGCTCCAGCGCAAGAAGTCCGCTTTCCCGATCAACCACGACGAGCAATACAACCAGGGCCTGCGAAAGGCACTGCAGCGAATACTCGACGACAGCGCTACTCCACTGCGGCCGTCCCTGAACGAGGAGAACGCGCGCGCACTCCTCGACGCACCCCTGGGCGAGGATGCACAGTCCGAACGACTGCGCATCGAGAACGCGGTGCGGATGAACGCCTGGCTCGAGGAGTATCAGGTCGACCTGAGCACCCTGGGCTGAGTCATCGAGCACGGGCGGCAGCGACCATCGCGCCGGCCACCACCGCCAGGTCCTCGTCCCCGATGACATACGGCGGCATCGTGTAGATGAGGTCGCGGAAGGGGCGCAGCCATACCCCGTGCTCGACTGCCGCAGCGGTGACTGCGGCCATATCCACCTCGTGGTCGAGCTGCACGACGCCGATGGCACCCAGCACGCGCACCTCGGCGACACCAGGCAGCTCCCGCGCGGGAGCCAGACCATCGCGCAGTCCCCGCTCGATACGCGCGACCTGCGCCCGCCACCCCTCCTCGGCGAGGAGCTCCAGCGAGGCCAGCGCAACCGCACACGCAAGCGGAGAGGCCATATAGGTAGGGCCGTGCATCAGCGCGCCGCCCTCGCCTGCGGAGATGGCCTGCGCCACCTCGGCCGTGCACAGCGTGGCGGCCAGCGTCAGATACCCCCCCGTGAGGGCCTTGCCCACGCACATCACGTCGGGGCTCACGTGCGCGTGCTCGGCCGCGAACAGCGCACCGGTGCGCCCGAAGCCGGTGGCTACCTCGTCGAGCACGAGCAGCACACCGTGCGCATCGCAGAGCTCACGCAGCAGCGCCACGCAGGCAGGCGAGTGAAAGCGCATCCCCCCGGCACCCTGCACGACGGGCTCTACAACCGCGCCCGCCAGCTCGTGGGCGTGGCGCTCGAACAGCTCCTGTAGCTGCGCCGCCCACGCGGGGTCGAGCCTGGCGTCGAACCCGTCAGGCGGGTGCGGCGCGAAGACGTGCTCGGGGAGCGTGCCGGTGAACAGCGAGTGCATGCCCCCCACCGGGTCGCAGACGGCCATGGCGCCGAAGGTGTCACCGTGGTAGCCCCCACGTACCGTCAGCATCCGCCGCCGCTCGGGGTGGCCGCGCGCGTGGTGGTACTGCAGGACCATCTTCAGCGCCACCTCTACCGAGACCGAGCCGGAGTCGGCGAAGAACACGTGCTGCAGGCCCGCCGGCGTCACCTCCACGAGCCGCTTTGCCAGCAGGATGGCGGGGGCGTGCGTGAGTCCACCGAACATCACGTGCGCCATCCGCCCCGCCTGCTCGCTCAGGGCGGCGTCGAGCGAAGGGTGGCGGTAGCCATGGATGGCGCACCACCACGAGGACATGCCGTCGATCAGCTCGCGCCCATCGGCCAGGCGCAGGCGCACCCCCTCGGCGCTCACGACCGGCAGTGGCGGCGGGGAGGAGGGCAGCGGCGAGTAGGGGTGCCAGACGCGCTCGCGATCAAGCGCCAGCAGCCGCGCCCAGTCGCCTGGGACCGTCAGCGCGTCAGTCCTCGTACACGGTGAAGTCGCGCTTGCGCGCGCCGCACACCGGGCAGAACCAGGTATCGGGGATGTCCTCGAAAGCCGTGCCCTGCGGGATCCCGCCGTCGGGGTCGCCCTCCTTGGGGTCATAGATGTAGCCGCAGGACTCGCAAATCCAACGCTGAAGGGTCTGAGTGCTCATGGCGGCGAGTTTACCGGGCAGACGTTCGGTGGGTAGGGTTCCTGGATGAGTTCACAGCAGCCCTACGCGCGTCCCGTGCCGGGCGCCGGCGAGGAGCACAACCCCGGCCCCGTAACGACGCCGCGCCAGGCCGCCACCGTGATCCTGCTGCGCGGCGGCGCCACGGCACTGGAGGTGCTGCTCGTCAAGCGCACCCCTCACGCCAGCTTCATGGGCGGCGTGTGGGTGTTCCCGGGCGGCGCCGTCGACCGCGAGGAGGGCGACGACGACGACGCGCACCGCGCCGCCGCCGTGCGCGAGTTGCGCGAGGAGGCGGCCATCGAGTTGGCTGACCCAACCGAGCTGGTCAAGTACTCACGCTGGATCACCCCCGCCGAGGTGAAGGTGCGCTTCGACACCCACTTCTTCCTCGCCCCTCTACCCGCCGGCCAGAAGCCCCGCGTGGACGGCGAGGAGTGCGTGGACCTTGGCTGGTTCACCCCCGCCGAGGCACTGGCGGCACACCGCGAGCAGCGGATCGCGCTCGTGTTTCCCACGATCAGACACCTGGAGGAGCTGAGCGAGTTCACCAATGTGTCGGACCTGCTTTGCCACGCCGCCGGACGAGAGGTACGGGCGGTCCAGCCTCGTGTTCTCTTGGATGAGAAGGGGCCGCGCGTGGTGATGCCGGGGGAGCCCGGTCACGAGTAACGCGGCTCCCTCGGCCGCCCTTGTGGCGGCCTTCTCATTGCTTGTCAGCGTCGACCTCAAGCCTGCTGCTGGGCTTCCACCACGTGCGTCACCGCGTTGATCAGCGCCAGGTGGGTGAATGCCTGCGGGTAGTTGCCCAGGTGGCGACCGCTCGATGCCTCGAGCTCCTCCGCGTAGAGGCCCAGCGGCGAGGAGTAGCCGAGCAGCCGCTCGCACAGGTGCTGCGCCGCGCGGTCCTCGCCGATTTCCGATAGCGCTGTCACGAGCCAGAAGGAGCAGATCAGGAAAGTGCCCTCCTCGCCGCTCTGGCCGTCGTCTGTGTCCTCGGTGCGATAGCGCAGCACGAGGCCGTTCTGGGTCAGCTCCTCGCTGATCGCCCTCACGGTCGCGCCCACGCGCTCGTCCTCAGGTGGCAGGAAACGCACGAGCGAGACCAGCAGATTGGAGGCGTCGAGTGCGTCCGTGTCGTAGTGCTGGCGGAACACCCCCCGCTCGTCCACGCCGCGCTCGAGGATCTCCGCGCGGATCTCCTCCGCCAGCGCCTGCCATTCGTCTGACACCTGTTTCTCCCCGCGCCGTTCGGCCAGCCGCGCGCCGCGATCGAGCGCCACCCAGCACATCAGCTTCGAGGACACGTAGTGGCGGGGCTCGCCGCGCGACTCCCAGATGCCCTGGTCGGGTTCGTGCCACACCTTTGCCGCGCAGAGCACCTGGTCGCGCAGCACCGGCCACAGCCGCTCGGGGATGTGGTCGCGGCGCTTGGAGTGCAGGTACACCGAGTCCATCACCGCCCCATACACGTCGTTCTGGCGCTGGTCGTACGCACCGTTGCCCACGCGCACCGGCCGCGCGTTTTCATAGCCCTTGAGGTGGTCGAGCGTCGACTCCGCCAGGTCCTTCTGGCCCTTGATCCCGTACATGATCTGCAGCGACCCGTCGTCGTTGCGCTGCATGTCCGCCACATACTGGATGAAGTCGTCCGCCTCCCAGTCCAGCCCCAGCGCGTGCAGCCCCCATAGGGTGAAGCTGGCATCGCGCATCCAGCAGTAGCGGTAGTCCCAGTTGCGTTCGCCCCCCGGCGTCTCCGGCAGCGACGTCGTCGGCGCCGCCAAGAGCGCCCCCGTCGGCATGAACGTCAGCCCCTTCAGCGCCAGCGCCGAGCGCTCCAGGTGGATGCGCCACGGGTGGTCGGGGTAGGTGCCTTCCGCCATCCACGTCCGCCAGAAGTGATGCGTGCGCTCGAGGTGCCCTTCGGCCTGCTCCACGTTGCGCGGCCCCGCCAGCGCCTCCGTCCAGGACAGCGCGCAGAAGCGCTTCTCGCCCTCCTGCATCGTGTGGCGCGCGTGCACGCGGTTGCCCTCGATGCCCATCCGCAGGTCGCTGAACAGGCGGAACCGGTCGCCGCTGTCGCCCTCGCCGGCGCCGCCGGAGTCCTCCCCGCCGGTCCCGCTGCCGTCGGTCCCTCCGCGGCCGGCGTCTTCCCGATCGGCCTCCCCGCCAGCCTTGCCACCGTCAGCCCCCGCGCCGGTGGCCTCGAGCGCGCTGCCATAGTCGTCCTCCACCCACCGCCACTGTGCAGGTGTGGCGCCGTAGTCGAGCATCGGCTCGCACACCGCCTCCACCTGCACCTGGCCCTGGACGCACTCGATCATGCGCACCAGCAGGTGGTCGGCATCGAAATCGGTCGGCGGCCGCGTGTGGCTCTGGTTGCGCTCGTTCTCGTGCCAGTCGCTGATCGTCAGCGCATCGACCACTCGCAGCCAACCCTGCGGTGTCATCCATGTCGTCTCGATCACGTTGGTCCCCGGTATGTAGCGCCGTCCCGCCGGCACATACACCCCGTATGGCCCCACGCGGAATCTCCCCGCGCCGCGATCCAGCAGCGCCGCGAATACCGACGGCGAGTCGAAGTGCGGAAGACACATCCACTCGATCGACCCGTCCGAGGCGAGCAGCGCGCCGGTGTGACAGTCCGACAGGAATCCATAGTCGGCGATCGGCGGGAAGGGCGAGTCTTCCGGGGTCACGCGGCTACCGTAGCGGCCTGATCGGTCCTCAGGTCGGGCCGCGCACCGGCGGGCGGGGTGCGGGGCCGGCGCCAATGCCGCGGGCAGGCCTACTGCGACAGGCCGACGAGCCAGCCCTACAGCTCCGGCCGCTGCACCCCGCGGGGCAGGAGCCCCTCTTCGTCGAGCTTATCCAGGTGCGCCGCCAGCATCACCGTCGCCGCCGGGCGCAGCTCGGGCGGCACATCCGACCAGGCCTCGTCCAGCAGCTGCGAGATGGAGCGTTTGCCCGAGCCCAGCGCGAGGATCACGCGGTGCTCGCGGTCGTAGCGGTGCGCGATGTATTCCTCGACCTTGCACTCCGGTTCCCAGATCGGCGGACCATGCCCGGGACAAAGCACGTCGACTTCGAGCGTCGCCAGGCGGGCGAGCCCGTTCATATACCCCGACAGCGCGCCCGGGTAGGCGTCCACGAACACGCTCCCTTCGCCCAGCACCGCGTCGCCCGTGAAGCACGCCCGCTCCGTCGCCAGGGCGAAGTGGTCGCGCGCATGACCCGGCGTCGGCACCGCGCGCAGCGGCCCGAAGCGCGTGCCATCGCGCAGCATCACATCCGCGCCCCCGCGCGCCGCCGCCAGCGGCGCCGGTCGCTGCTCGCGCAGCAGCGCCACGCCCTCGGCGTGATCGGTGTGGTCGTGGGTCAGCGCAATCCCGCCGAGCCCGCCGCGCGCGTCGACCGCCTCGACCAGTTTGCGCAGGTGCTCTTCGAGCGCCGGACCGGGGTCTACGACGTAGGCCGGATGGTCGCCCACCACCCACGTATTCGTGCCCGACAGCGTGAACGGCCCCGGGTTATCGGCGCGCACCCGCAAGATGTCGTAGCCGGCGAGCCGCTCGACTTCGTATCTGGGATCGCTCGCGGCAGGATTGTTCATGGCACGGTCGCTCGCCACCGGATCGCTCACGCCAAGGGCATTCGTACGAGTATCGCTCATGCCGGAGGCGCTCGTGCCCAGCTCGCTCGCCTCAGCGTGCCGAGGCTCCCCAGCCAAGCTTTCCTCTGCGGAAGAACCGTCTGAGGGGGATGGGAAAAGCGACGCCATGTACGGAAGTTAGCTAGTTGAGAGGACTCATTGACTTCGCAATGAGCCGTCTGGCCAAAGACATCTGCCTGGATATCCGACGCATTCGAGCTCCTCCACGGTCATTGCTCTTCAGATCGGCTCTATAGAGCCAAACATCAATCATGACACGGAGGTTGCGGCAACACGCCGGGACCACTCGCACATTCTTAGGTTGTTCTTAGACAGTCGTCTTAGGCCTCATCTCGCCGGGGACCAGTGATACACACGTTGTGCCTCGCTCACTCCCCTCAAGCCACACCCCTCGCTATCCGAAAGGATGAACAAATGAGCGAGGGATCCTGGCTTTGCCCCACCGAGCTTGACCGCAGTCGCGTCGTCGACGCAAACGACCGCGTGCGCATGATCCGCCTGGTCGGCTCAGGCGCCGTGGGCGCCGCGCTCGTCATCTCAGCCCCCTGGATCGGCTGGTGGACGCTGATCCTGTTCGCCCTCTCCGCGCTCAACTTCCTCAACGTCGACCGCCGCCTGCGCACGAGCGCCCGCCCCGAGCGCGTCAGCGCCGCCGCGATCGTCATCACCGACCTGCTGCTCGCCGGCGGCGTCGCGCTAAGCGGCGGCCCCAGCTCCCCCGCGCTGCCCTGGATGGTGCTCCCCGCCGCGATGGTCGCCGCGCGCTTTCGCCCGCGCGTGGTGCTCGCCGGCCTCGCGCTGACGGTGTTTCTGATCCTCGCCTCCACCGTCGGCGTGCACCCCGCACAGGCCGCCGCGGACCCGGTGCCCGTGATCGCCACCCTCGCGCTGCTCGTCGGTGTCGTATCGGTCGTGTGGGCGCTGCAGGCCGCCGAGCTTCATCATCGCGACGAGGCGATCCTCGACCCACTCACCGGCCTGCTCAACCGCCACGCCCTGATGCCCCGCTTCATCGAGATCTCCCACCAGGCGCGCCTCTCTGAGCAGCCCGTCGCGATGGTCCTGTGCGACGTCGACGGCTTCAAGGAGGTCAACGACGAGTACGGCCACGACCGCGGCGACGCCGTCCTACGCGACGTGGCCTATGAGCTACGCAAGCGCCTGCGCTCCTTCGAGCTCGTCTACCGCCTCGGCGGCGAGGAGTTCCTGATCGTCCTCCCCGGCGTGGACTCCGCGGGGGGCCTTGAGATCGCCGAGCGCCTGCGCGCCGCCGTCGAGGCCGTCAACCCGCAGGGCATCCACATCACCATCTCGCTCGGCCTCAGCGCCGGCTCGGGCGAGTCGGTCGACTACGACGTGCTCTTCCGCGCCGCCGACTCCGCCCTGTATGACGCCAAGCGCGCCGGACGCAACCGCGTGGTGGCTGCGAGCAGCGCCCCGTCGCTTGAGGTTCCGGTGGCGGCCGAGCCCGCCGTGGGCGAACAGCTCACGCCCTCGCTGGCGAGCTAGCTCGGCGAGACCGGGCCACCACTCGCGCAGTGGCAACTCCAGGCGGGCCGGGATCCTGGCTCGATCGTGCCGGTCTGGACGCTGTCGCTCATCGCGTCCATTATCTGCCCGGCGAGTGGGGCGGCTAATCGCCATGTGTGCCGCGCAAGACGGCCGATCGTTGCCTTACAGGCGCATGTGCAACCGCACGACGCCGCCGTCGGCAAAAGTCCGCACCTGCACCAACTCGCACAACTGGTTGGCAAGCCAGATCCCGCGCCCGCCCAGCGCTTCGCTCGACGGCACTCGACGGCCGACCATCGGATCCTCGATCCGGCCCGCGTCGCGCACCTCACACACCAGCGCATCGGCGATCTGCCACGCGCTCACCGTCCCGCTCCCTCCGCCATGGCGCAAGCTGTTGGTGGCGATCTCGTTGGCCGCCAGCTGCATGTCCGCGATCCGCTGCGCCGACAGCCCCGCTCGCTCGCCGCGCTCGGCGATCAGGCGCCGCACCTCGCCCAGCGAGTTCAGCCCGAAGACCAGCACAGGCGTCCCGCGGGGAGGCCCCGGGAGGGGCTCGGCAAACGGCTCCTGCAGCGACTCGGCGCCCGGGAAACTCGTACTTAGCCGTGGCGCGCCATCCTCTTCGCGCACGTAGGGATGGTTGCGTCGTGCCTCCTCGACCACCTCCGGGTCGAGCGCGGCGGTGTCGTAGGGGCACAGCAGCGAGAAGGACGGGTCGGAGAAGGCGACGTTCAGCAGCGCCTCGTGGCGCTGACACTCGGCCAGCTCAGCCGCGCTGCGCCCAGCCCAGATGGGCTCGCCGATACCCCACAGCCGTCGGCCGGTCTCGCCATGACGCGTGAGGAAGTCCTCCCACGCTGGGATGATCCGCGCGGGGTTCTCACCGACTTCGGCCATATCGGCAAACAGCACCTGCTCGCCCTCACCGTCCAGCTCATCGCGCAGCGCCTGGATCTTGACGGCGCCCAGCACCACGAGAATCGGCTCGGCGGCCTCCACGGCCCCGCGGATGAAGGACAGCGTGCCCGCCATGAACTGCGGCTCGTCGGCGTAGAAGAGAGCTTCGTGGCGATAGCCCTCCTGGCACTGGCCTCCATGGCCATCGCCTCCATGCCCACGATGTGTCGGTGTGCTCGCAACCGTGCTCACTACTCGTGCCTGCCCCTCTCAGGCGCCGAACAAACACCTGGACATAGCCGTGATCCCAGGCAAGGATACCGGGTGTGGGTTAGTGCTGAGCAAATTATGGGGATATCTACGGACCGGTGGGAGTAGTTCACCCGCAGAAGGGGTTGATCGCCCGCGCAGAAGGGGTTGATCGCCCGAAAAGAGGGTAGGCCCATCAACAGAGGCAGTCCGTTCGACCAGGCCGGCCCGTCACCGGCAGCCACACAAGTCACGGCCGGCCCGTCACCGGCGACCACAACAGTCCACGACCGACGGAGGAGATGAGATGACCTCAGTTCTCACCAAGCCCATCACGTCCAGGACGCACGCCGCCCCAGGCGCGCTCGACGACCTGCGGCAGCTGTTCGTGCGCTGGCAGCAGGACGGAGACACCCTCGCCAGGGAGGCCCTCGTGGCGCGGTTCATGCCTCTGGTACGCAGTCTCGCGCGACGCTACGGGCGCTCCTCGGAGCCCTTTGAGGACCTGCTGCAGGTCGCCTCGCTGGGCCTGCTCAAGGCCATCGACCGCTTCGACCCCGAGCGTGGGCACTCCTTCCAGTCCTTCGCCGTCCCCACGGTACTCGGCGAGATGCGACGCTACTTCCGCGACTCCGGCTGGTCGGTTCACGTTCCGCGCGGAGCACAGGAGCGCGCAATGAAGGTCCGCGCCGCGCAGGAGCACCTCACTGGCGAGCGAGGACGGGCCCCGACCGTGAACCAGCTTGCGCAGTATCTTGAGCTCGACGTCGAGGAGGTCATCGACGGACTGCGGGCGACAGAGGCATACGAGACCCTCTCGCTGGACGCTCCTCGTCCTGGCATCGATGACGGCGGCGTCACGACGTACTGGGAGACGATGGGAGAAGAGGATGAGCGCTATGAGCTGGTCGACCTGGATGCCACCGTCGCGGTTGCGCTCAAGCACCTGCCGGCACGCGAGCGGACGATCCTGCGCCTGCGCTTCGTCGAGGACCTCACGCAGACGGAGATCGCAGCTCGAGTCGGGATCTCCCAGATGCAGGTCTCGCGTCTGCTGCGGCGCTCGATCGACCAGTTGCGCGCACTCACGAGCGCCGATGATGGGAGGGCGTAGCGCTCAGCGTCCCGGTCCCGAGATGCCGGTGACACTGAAGCCGTCCGGTGGTACTGAAGCCGTCCGCAGGCCACTACCGTGGCGCTGAAGCTGCCTGCAAGCCACTACTGTTGGGAGGAGCCGCGTGGAGTTCCGATTGGCAGGGTCTCCTCATCTTCCCGGCGGTTCGCACCAAATGGCTGAGCCGCCGAATGTCCTCCTGAACCTGTCCAACAGACCCGAGAACGTACTGCTTGTGCGTCAGGTGCTCAGCGGTGTGGCGAACGCGATCGGCCTAGACGGCATCACCCTCAACGATATTGCCACCGCGGTGACCGAGGCGTGCAACAACGTCGTCCTGCATGCCTATGGGGGCAAGGAAGGGCCCTTGGAGGTCGAGATCCGCGCCACCCTGGAGACACTTGCGGTCACAGTGTCCGACCGCGGCCGTGGGCTTCCGAATTCACCTGCCGCTGCCGGGTACAGCGGGTTGCAGCGGGAAGCGCAACGGGACGGAGCCGAAGGAAGCCACGAGCCAGCCGAGACCGAAAACGAACCAAGCACCTCCTCAGGTCTCGGACTGCCCGTGATCGGGACGCTGGCACGCCACGTCGAATGGCGCGCAGGGGTGCACGGTGGCACCATCGTGCGCATGGAGTTCGCCACGCCGGGCGCGCGCCCGCTCGAGACAGCGGAGAACGAGGAGGAGTTCAGGCTTCCCGACCTGGGACCGGCCGAGCTGCCAACGACAATGTGGATCGCGATCGCCCCCACACGCCTCGCCCATGCCGTGCTTCCCCGCCTGCTCTGCGTGCTGGCCGCGCGCGCGCACTTCTCGACCGATCGCATCTCCGACACCGAACTGCTGGCCGACGCGCTCGTCGCGGAGGCACCGCAGATGATCAGCGGACAACTCGGAGTCGGAGTCAGCCTCGAGCCGCGTGACCTGGAATTGCGCGTCGGGCCGCTGCGCGTCGACCGGCCAGGCGGCGACCCCGATGTCGCGCTCAATGGCTTTGGCCCAGTGGTCGAGAAGCTCACGAACCACCGGGCGATCGCCAAGGTCGGCTCCTCCCCGGTGCTCGCGCTGTGGATGAACGACGAGCGCTAGGTGGCGAACGATAGGATTTGGGTGGGAAGAGGGCCGCTCAGCATTCCAAACAGTCGATCGAGTGTCAGCGCCGCGGTGGACCTCCTGCTGGAGGCCGGCCTTGTGCTGGCCACCTCGCTCGACCTCACCACCACGATGGGGCAGGTCGCACAGCTCACCGTGCCCGAGCTGGCAAACCTGTGCGTGATCGATCTGCGCGACGAGGACGGCTCGATCAAAGACGTCGCCGTTGCCGCCGCCGACGAGGAGATCGCCCTGCGCCTGGAAGGGCTGCGTCGCAGCCATCCGCTCGACCCCGAGGGTGGACATCCGGTCGCGCAGGTGATCCGCAGTGGCGAATCGGTGCTGCTCTTAGAGATGACGAGCACTCAGCTGACGTCCTTCGCGGAGGGCTCCGAGCATGCGCGCTTCATGATCGAACACGGCTACCATTCGGCTGTCGTCGCGCCGCTGATCGCGCGCGAGCGCACACTCGGCGCCCTCTCGGTGCTGCGCCTCGGCGAGGGGGAGCCCTACGGCAGCGAGGATCTGGAACTCGTCTGTGAGCTGGCGCGGCGCGCCGCGCTGGCGATCGACAACGCGCGGCTGTTCTCTGAGCGGACCCGCATCGCCCACACGCTGCAGCGGGCGCTGCTCCCCGAATCGCTGCCCGCGATCCCCGGTGCTGAGGTGCAGGCTCTATATGCCGCCGCGGGGGAGCTCAACGAGGTGGGCGGGGACTTCTACGACGTCATGGAGCAGGATGGCCGCTGGATACTCATGATCGGAGACGTCTGCGGCAAGGGCCCGCGCGCGGCCGGGGTGACGGCCCTCGCGCGCCACACGCTGCGCGCCGCGGCGATGAGCGGGCAGGCGCCGGCCGACATGCTCTCCACGTTGCACATGGCGCTGCGCCACCAGCCCCCCGGCGCCGACCTGTGCACCGTCTGCCTGGTTGTGCTCACGCTCGCGGCCGACGGCCTCGCGCGGCTGACGGTGGCGCTCGCCGGACACCCCGCACCGCTTCTGATCGATCGTGACGGCGGCGTGCGCGAGATCGGTCGCTCCGGCACGCTGCTGGGGGTGCTCGACCCGGTGCACATCGGGGAGAGCGAGGCGCAGCTGGAGGCGGGCGAGACGCTCCTGCTCTACACCGACGGCGTGTCCGAGGCCGGCGCGCCCGAGCGACCGCTCGGTGAAAACGGACTGCACGAACTCTGCGCCGAAGCGCCCGGGATGAGCCCCTCCGAGCTGCTCAGACACATCGAGGACGCGGCCCTGCGACGCACCGACGGAAATCTACGCGATGACATCGCACTGCTCGCGCTTCGCCTCCAGAAGCCAAAAGCGATGCGCTAACTTACGCATATGACCGTCCAGGATCATCTGACTGTCGATGTCCGCCAGGAGCAGGACAGGGTCGTGCTGGGCCTGCGCGGCGAGCTCGACCTGGCCAGCGCGCCACTGCTCGAGAGCGAGATCGAGAACGCCTCCAACGGCGCCGGGACAGCGGTCGTGCTCGACCTGCAGGAGCTTCAGTTCATCGACTCGACCGGCCTGCGGATCATCCTCTCCGCGCACGAGCGCGCGAAAGAGCGCGGCCAGGACTTCGCCCTCACTCGCGGTTCCCAGCAGGTCCAGCGCCTGCTCACCATCACCGGGGTCGGCGACCATTTGCGACTGATCGCCTCGCCGGACGCGCAGTTCGCTTAGAGCGCCTAACAGAATGAGCGTTGGAGTTGTTGGTGGCAGATGAGTGCGCAGCCGATGGTGAGGAAGGCTTCGTGGATGTCGGCGCGTCGGTCGTAGCGACGCTCGAGGCGGCGATGCTGGTGCAACCAGGAGATCGTGCGCTCGATTACCCATCGTTCTCTGCCGAGCCCTGAGCCGTGGCCGGTTTTGCGCTTGGCGATACGCGGCGTGATGCCGCGCTCACGGAGCGCCTTGCGATGCTTGCGGCTGTCATACGCCCGGTCAGCGAGTAGAGCTTTCGGCTTGAACTTGCCGTGAGCGCCGGTCGGCGGGACGCGATCGACGAGCGACAGGAGCTCGGTGATGTCGTTGCGATTCGCGGCGGTGAGAGTCACGGCCAGAGGGGTTCCCCGACCGTCGCAGATCACGTGGTGCTTGGAGCCCGGCCGGCGCCGATCGACGGGCGAGGGGCCAGTTTTCTCGCCCCCCCTTTGGCCCGAACATGCGAGCTGTCCACCACCGCCCTTGACCAATCCAACTGCCCCGCGTCTTGCAACTCGTCCAGGAGCACCTGATGCAGACGTTCCCAGACCCCCGCCTCGTTCCAGTCCCGCAGTCGCCGCCAGCACGTCATCCCTGACCCACAGCCCATCTCTTGGGGCAGATCCTCCCAAGGGATACCCGTCTTCAGTACGAACAGGATGCCCGTCAAAGCCTCCCGGTCGGGCACCCGCTTGCGGCCCGGATACCGATAGCGCCGCTCCACCCGCGGCAACAACGGCTCGACACGAGCCCACAACCCATCACCGACCAAAGGTTTCGCCATAGACACCGTTTACGACAACAGCATCCCAAAACCTCTTTTTGTTAGGCGCTCTTAGAGTCTTCCCCGGATGTGCTGCCGGCGAGTTCCGGCAACGTCTGCGTGGGCGGCGAGCTCGGGCAGCGTCTGCGTGAGGTCGGCCAGCGGCGCAAACAGGTCTCCCTCGCGCTCGACGCGTTCCAGCAGAGCCCGCGGCTCGAGGCTCAACTGGAGTTTCTTCGAGCGCGAGCGCGAAGCCCGCTCAACCTCCTCCCAAGCAAGCGGCGTGGAGATGGTGGGGCGCTCGCGGGCACGCGGGGAGTAGACGCACACGGTGGTCTTGTGGGGGTCGTTCTGACTCCAGTCGACCAGCACCTTCCCCGCACGCAGCCTCCTGGTCATGCGCGAGAGCACCAGCTCGGGGTGCTGCTTCTCGAGCAACTCGGCGACCGCCCGGGCGAACGGCTTGGTCTGCTCGTAGGAGACCGGCGTGTTCAGCGGCAGGTACACCTGCATCCCCTTCAGGCCGGAGGTCTTGACCAGCGTGGTGCGCTCGAACGCCTCGAACAGCTCCCCGATCCACAGCGCCACACGCGCGCACTCGCGCAGACCAGCGTCCTCGCCGGGATCGAGGTCGAACACGAGCGCAGTCGGCGTGTCCATGTCCTGAGCCAGCGAGAGGCTCGTGTGAAGCTCGAGATCCGCCAGGTTCGCGATCCAGATCAGCGTCGGCAGATCTTCGACGAGGCAGTAATCGATCGGCGCATCCAGGCGCTCGCTGCGGATCGCCGCCGTCTGGACCCACTCCGGGCGATGCGCGGGACAGCGCTTCTCGTAGAAGTACTCCCCCTCGACCCCTTCCGGATAGCGCTTGAACGTCAGCGGCCGCCCCGCGAGATGCGTGAGCACCACCGGCGCCACGGCCGCGTAATAGTCGACCAACTGGCCCTTGGTGAAGCCCGTGCGGGGATAGAGGACCTTCTCGCGGTTTGACAGGCGCAGCTTGCGACCCTGCGCTTCGATCTCGGTGTGCCGCTTGGTTTCGTGAAGTACCTCGTAGGGGCGCTCGGGCGCCACACCGCCGGTCTTGGAGGGGACCGTGTGAGCCGTAGTCGTGGATCCACCGCGCTTGCGGCCGGACATGCGGGCGCGGCGCGCCGGGCGAGGACCGGTTGCGTCTGCCGCGGGTACCTCCCTGACCACCTCGGCTGCCGCCTTGTCGTTGCGCAGTCCCTTGTAGACGGAGTGACGCAGAATGTCCTGACGCGTCCAGTGCGAGAACTCAATCTCCGCGATGAGCTCGGGCTCCACGAAGCGCGCCTCTCGCGGCGGCTGCTCCCCATGCTTGCCAAACGGACTGGAGCGACGCTTACGCCGGCCGAGCTCTGCGGCCAAGCGTTCGAGCTCCGGCTCGTCGAACCCGGTGCCCACCCGCCCGGCGTAGCGCAGCAGTTGCCGTCCCCCATCCTCCGCGTGGTAGCCCATCAGCAGCGCTCCGATCTTCCCCGTGCGCCGCCCCCTCCCGGGCAGCCAGCCGCCGATCACGAGCTCCTGGCGGTTGACGTTCTTCACCTTCAGCCAGTCCCTGCCCCGCGCGCCCGGCCGGTAGCGGGAGTCCAGCCGCTTGGCGAGCACACCCTCCAGGCCGTGCGCGGCCGTGACGGCGAGGAAATCGCGTCCACCGCCCGCGCGGTATGCGGGGGTCTGCCAGGCATGTCCGTTGAGATCCAATTCCTCAAGCAGCACCCGCCGCTCCACATAGGGAAGGGCCATAGTCGGGCGTCCGTCGAGGTAGAGCAGATCGAAGATCTCGTACGTGACCGGCCGCTCCTGGATGAGGCGTCGGATGACGCTCTCGGACGTCTGGTGCATGCGGCCCTGCAGGCGCTCGAAGCTCGGCATGCCCTGTTCGTCGAAGGCCACGATCTCGCCGTCGAGCACCGCCTCGCGTGAGCCCAGCTCCCCCTCGAGCGCACGAAGCTCCGGATAACGGGAGCTCACGTCGTTGAGGTTGCGGCCCTCGATCCGCATCCGCCCCTCGCGCCAGTAGGAGATCGCACGCACGCCATCCCACTTGACCTCGTAAGCCCACCCCTCATCCTCGCGGGGCAGCGCGCCGGCAGTGGCGAGCATCGGCCGCAGGTGCTCGGGCATTTCCGGACTACGCCCCTCCGCGGTCATCTCTCGTAACCTCCCCGCTTCACCGACTCGATAACTGGCTTTGCCCGGACAGTGCGGGTCAGCCAGGGTTTTACCCCGCTTGCGGAGGGTAAGGCAAGAGCGGACACTAGCCTCAGGACAACAAGGGAGCCACGATGACCTCGACCCCGCGGTTCGAGCGAGAAGAGACAGACGCAGCCGCAGCGGAAGCCGCCGAGATCGGGGGGCCTGCGACGAATCCGGACATCGATCCCGCCGAGCAGCCAGTCATCGAGGGTGGGGGCGGTGAGGCCGAGGGGTTCGAGGAGGCCGAGCAGGCGTTGATCGACCACGCCTCCCACGGCGACCAGCAGTCGGCTCACGCCATCCTGCACGACCAGGGCCTTCCCGAGGAGCCAAACGGTGGACGCGAGGACTCCGAGGCCGACCACGAGCGCAGCAGCGAGCTCGACGAAACGCGCTGACGCCGGGGCGCGCTCAGCGCACCTCGCGCAGGTGCCCATCCTCGACCTGGTAGACGAAGCCGCGCACGTTCTTGTTGGGGATGAACGGGGACGCGTGGATGCGGGCCATCGACAGGCGCACACTCTCTTCGACGTCGTCGAACGCCTCGACGTCCCACGCCGGCTCGACGCCCGTCTCCCGTCGCAGCGTGCTCTTGAAGCTCTCCTCGGTGACCTTCAGCAGACCGCAGTCGGTGTGGTGCACGAGCACGATCTCCCGTGTTCCCAGCAGGCGCTGGGAGATCGTCAGCGAGCGAATCGCATCGTCGGTGATCACCCCGCCCGCGTTGCGGATCAGGTGCGCGTCGCCATTGCGCAGACCCAGCAGCGCGTAGAGATTCAGTCGCGAGTCCATGCACGCCACGACCGCGAGACCGCGCGCCGGGGCGACGGCCAAATCGCCGTCGTCGAAGCTCGCGGCATAGGACTCGGCGCTGTGCAGCAGCTCATCGGTGATCGGCATGAATACCTCCTGAGTGTCGTGGGCAGCGATCTGAGGGGAGAAACAGACCGACGCGGAAGACCTGGCTATCGAGCCCGCTCACCGGGCACACCCGCCTCGGCCACCAGGGCCAGCTTCCGGGCGCGCGGCAGCTGCTTGATCCGCGCCTCCTCCTGGCGAGCGGAACGACGGTCGGGCATCTCCCGCGCCCAGGCCAGCTCCACCGGCAGACGGCTCGCCGTGTAGCGGCTCGCGGCGCCCTTGCGGTGGCGGCTCAGCCGCTCGACGACATCCACGGTCCAGCCCGTGTAGAGCGAACCGTCGACGCAGCGCAGCATGTAGACCCAGGCCTCGGCCATCGACCCGTACGATAGATGTCAGCGCCCCGGGCCGGCGCTTCGACCGGCCATCGACCCGTACGGTAAATGCCAGCGCCCCGGGCCGGCGCTTCGATGCCTCGGCCCTGCGCGCTCGATACCTCAACGCGAGGTGTCGCCTTGGCTTCGTCGGCCTCAGGCCGGCGCGTCGGCCGCCAAGCCCACGAGCTCGGCGCTGCGCTCCCACAGGCCCTCGGCGAGCACCGCGTCCTGGGCCTGAGGGCTCGGTGCGAGCACCTTCTCGTCCTCCACGTACTCGCCCGTGAGCTGCGCCGCTTCCTCGGAGAGTGAGAGCCAGATCAGCGAGCGTGCACCGCGCTCGGGCGAGCGGAAGAACGGGCCGGCGACCGTAGTGAGGATCTTCCAGATGCCGTTTTCGTTCTTGCCAAATCCAGTGCGCACGACGCCTGGGTGAAAGCAGTTGGCGTGCAGCTGGGGCGCGCGGCGGGCCAGCTCGCGCGTGAAGAGGATGTTGCACAGCTTCGAGGTGCCATACACGCGCATCGCGGCGTAGGACTTCTCCGACTGCAGGTCCTCGAGATCCAGGCGCCCGGACTTGTGCGCGTCGGAGGCCGTCGTCGCGACGCGTCCGCCCTCCAGCCGGTCGAGCAGCAGGTTCGTGAGCAGGTATGGCGCGAGATGGTTCAAAGCGAAGGTCTGCTCGAAACCCTCCGAGGTCACCTTGCGCGAGGCAAACAGCGCGCCTGCGTTGTTCGCGAGCACGTCGATCTGCCCGTAGCGCTCGCGCACCTCCTCCGCAAGCGTCCTGACGTCGGCCATCAGCATGAGGTCGGCGACGTGCTCGTGCACCGTGGCGCCGGTGCCCGCGGCACGAGCTTCCGAGGCGACGGCCGCGACACGCTCGGGGTCGCGGCCCACGAGCGCCAGCTCAGCGCCTTCGCGGGCGAACTGGATCGCCGCGGCCTGTCCGATCCCACGGGTGGCGCCGGTGAGCAGCACGAAGGTCATCTCAGTGGACTCTACTGGGACGGTCGCCGCAACTGGGACCGCCAGCTCGACCTCCCGCGGAAGACCGCTCGAACGCCCGTCCGCTAAGGGCCCACATCGGGCTGTTCGACATCCGTTCGGACTATGATCCGCGCATGTCACCGCGTCGCGTCCGCCGGGGCCTCTGGACGCTGGCGCTCACTCTCGCAGTCATCGTCGCCTCAGCGTCCGCCGCGAGCGCGTCGGAGATCGACGAAGTGAATCCCCCGCTGCAGAAGCTCGCCGAAGAACAGGTGCCGCGGCTCGCCAGCCATCTGGGCCCTCTGTCGAAGCTGCGCCTCGTAGTCGGCTACGCGAGCGACTCGGCTGGGACCCCCAAGGCGGACACCACCGTGCTGAGTAGCGAGAACGGTCACTTTGCGCTCGACGGGCCGATCTGCCAGATCGCCGTGAACAAGGGATGGTGGGCTGGCCGCAGCCGCTACGAAATGGAAGAGGTTCTCGTCCACGAGGACTTCCACTGCTACGAGCACCAGTTCGCGCCGGACATCTCGCGCGTCGTCGGGGAGGACGGGTCGGACAAGAACGAGGCCGACTGGATCATCGAGGGCCTGGCGAAGTGGGTCGACCTGACCCTCTTCCCGCTGGTCGGCTCCGGTGGCTTCGAAGAAGGCCTGAAGAGCCTCACCCAGTACTACTCCACACCCGGCACGAGCCTGTTCGACCGCAGCTACGACGCGGTCGGCTTCTGGGCGCACGTCCAGGACCTCAGTGGAGATCTGTGGAACCGCATCCCCGCGATCGTGCAGGCCGGTGCCAACGAGCACAATCAGCCCGCGGCCGACGCCGCGGTACCGGCAGCCGAAGAAGAAGACTTCCTCTCCAGCTGGGGCTCGAGCGCCTTCGACCTGCCGGGCGGAGAGATCCCGACGTGGCTGCCGCAGAGCCCACTGGGCAGCCGCTACTGGCCCGAAGGCTCCTCGCCGCCCCCGCCGCAGACCGTGGATGGGTCGACGGGCGTGACTCTCGCCCCCTACAGCACTGCGCAGCTGAAGATCGTGCCACGCGCGGACAAGCCGCTGATCCAGATCAGCCTCGACCCCGGCGCCTACGCGCGTTTCGGCCTGAGCGAGAACTACACGGGCAAGGCGCTGACCGAGAAGACCTTCTGCGCGGGCGAAGAATGCCACAGCCCTCCGGCGGAATGCCCGACGGGCACGGTGAGCAAGCTGCCAGCGCTCACCCCCCTGCCCGACGAGCCAGACCTGGGCGTCGCCGCCGGCAGAATCTCGAGCACCGTGCAGATCCACTATTTCTCGGCCCAGTACAGCGGTCTGTGCGAAGAACCCCCCACGCCGCCGGGGTCGGGGTCGACCGGATCGGACTCTGGCGACTCGACGGCCTCCTCCTTCGGCGATCCACACCTGATCGGCTTCGGCGGCACCGAGTTCGAATTCCAGGCCGCCGGCGAGTTCACGATGCTCCAGTCCACGAACGCCCACGACCTCGAAGTCCAGGCGCGCCAGCAGCCTGAGTTCGGCTCGATGTCCGTCGACACGGCCATCGCGGTGCGCGACGGCCGCGCGGTCGTCGAGGTGGACCGACCGGTGCCCACCGCGTTTACCGGCACCTCGCAGCTGTCGGTGCTGGTCAACCACCACATCACCCACTCCACGCACGTCGAGCTGACCGGCGGAGGCGTGATGGAACGGCTGGACCTGCGCAATGCGGGGTTCGGCGGGAGCGAGAAGTTCCCCGGGGTCAAGATCCGCTGGCCCGATGGCACGTACATCGAAATCCCCGAGAACTACGTCGGCGAGTCGCTGCTCGTGCGCGTCTCGCCCGACCGCCTCGATCACCTCACAGGGCTGCTCGGCAACGCCGGCGCGCCCGCCGCTACGCGGTATCGCGGGCGGGAAGGCAAGGCATACACGCCGCTCACGCTGGAGCAGAACGAATATGCCGTCTACCGCAAGTACGGCGCGAGCTGGCGCATCTCCCAGCACGCGTCGCTGTTCACCTACGCCCGCCACAAGAACACCCACTCCTACACGCTGGCGAACTTCCCCAGCAAGCACTACAGCGACGGACGGGTCCCGCTGGCCAAGGCGCTGCACGCCGAAGCGGTCTGCCGCGAAGGCGGCTCGACGAATCTGGCGCTGCTGCAGGCGTGCGAATACGACGTGCTCCTCACGGGCAAAAGCGGCTTCGCCGCCGGGGACGGGCTCGTGCAGACCGTCAGCCAGCCGGGTCCGCCGCGAGGCGTGCACAGCCCGCCGGCCTCGGTGGGCGGCGGGAGCTCGACGTCCTCGTCGGGAGGAGCGCCCGCGCCGAACAAACCCACGCCTCCGGCGGCGGTTGACCTGGGGGCTGGTGGAGCGCCGCCGTCGGTTGCGTATGACCCGACATCGGGCGACACATACGTCGCCTGGGAGGACCCCGAAGTGGATGACATCATCGACCTGTGCGTGGTGCCGAGCGGCGCCACTGCATGCAACGGCGGGGGCGGGCCCTACAAGCTGACCGACCCGCTGGCGGCGGAATCTGGTGCCAGCCCCACGTTTTTCACCGACAAGGTGCTTGTCATGCCTGGCGGGACCGTCGTCGTGTTGGCTGACGTCGCGGGCGAGAGCGCAAAGGCACTGCCGTCTGGATGGCCCAGCGGAGAAGGAGTCATCGCTTGGAGCTCAGCGGCGGGCGGGGCGGCGTTCGGCAGCATCGGCCAGGGACGCGCCACCGGTGGGAGGCTGCTCGCCGAGAGCGTCGGCTACATGCCGGGCGCCGGCGCGGTTGCGCTGAGCTCCACCAGTATCGCCGTGTACGGCAACAGCTTCCCGTTCGGCAGCGGGGGAACGGACTTCACCCTGACCGCCCCGGCAATGAAGACAACACCCGTGGTCGATCACACCGGCGAATTCGGCGATCAGGAGTCCGTCGACGGCTCACTGCTCGCGGCCGAGGAATACCCGGCGGCGAGCGGCAAATACGTCGTTGTGACCGTCGGCACCGACTTGGGCACACCGACTGAGTGCGGATCGGAAAAGGGAACCGGCTATGGCGTTGCCGAGGGCACGTCGGCACAACTGAAGGAACAGCCGGCCTGGCCGCCCGGGTACTTCAAGCTCCTCACCTGCCAGGCCGAGGAGGTCGTACTCACCGGCGGCGGCCCCGGCCAAGCCGCGATCGGCGCCATCCAGTCCGAAGGCTCGGGGCTCAACGGCGTGGGCGCCGATGGCATCTCATACGTGCCGTTCGACATCGCCACCGACACCTTCGGAGCCCCAGTGCAGATCAGCGAAGAGGCGCCCTTCACGCTGCTCGGCGCCGAAGGGCTCAGCGCCTCCGAAGACTCCGCCGGCGGTCTGTACGCGTGCTGGACCGACGAGCGGGGAGTGATGCTCGCCCACAGCGCCGACGGCGGCGCGAGCTGGGGGGCTCCCTCCGTCACGAACATCGAAGGAGCGGGAGACGTCGTCGTCGCCGGCACCTCCGCCGGCGAGGCCTCAATCGCCTACACCGCTAACCCGGGCAGCGGCGAGCAGGAGTACCTGGCTCCGTCTCTATGAGGATGAGCCCTCGCCGCCAAGCCGGCGAAGCACCTCGCGGCGATCGGTTCCATGCGCGCGAAGCACAGCGTCGAAGTCCACACCATACACCTGCATTACAGCCATCAGCACATCGGTCGTCGTAACCTCGGCGGCGGCGCGCCCGGCAGCCCTCTGAGCAGCGTGCTCGTTCACCTGCGAGACCACATCGCGCTGGCCAGCGTCGGAGGATGCTGCCCGCTCGCCGGCCTCGGGAGCAGCAGTCCCCGCCTCGCCGACCACCTTGAGCGATCCCTCGCTCACGCCGAGCCCCTGCAGTGTGGCACCGACGTCGCCGTGCAGGCGCAGGATCCGCAGCCACCGCTCGGCCTCGTCCTGCGGAGTGCGCGCGAACGGCATCGCCGTGGCGGCGATACCCAGCACCATCGCGGCATCGGGAGCGAACCCCGTCCCGGCGCTCACCGGGTCCCCCCGAATACCGCGTGCTTCTTGGCGATCGAGGAGTGAAGTGGCGCGACGTTGTTCGCCCGCAGCGCGACCTGCGGCGCTCCATCGGTGGGACGCAGCTCTAGCACGACGCTGCCGGCACTGTCCGCGGCGCGGCGCGCCGAATGCGCGAGTGCGGCGGCCTCGCGGGGGGCGACGCCACAGGCGAGCAGAAACTGCTCGCCGCGCGCGCCTGCGGCCTGCTCGCGGTTGAGCTCGAGCTCCTCCAGCAGCACGCGTGGGGCGGCGGCGCCACCCTCGACGGACAGCAGACACGCAGCCATGTCGTCGGGCCGCGCGTCGGTCTCGTCGGCGACCCGGTCGAGCAGCGCTGTCGCGCTTGCGTGGGGGCCCAGGCCGGCGAGCGCGCGCGCCAGCCGCTCAGAGCCATACAGCCCAGGGCCACGCAACTCAGAGCCACGCACTTCAGGGGCATGCAACTTAGAGCCATGCACCCCGGACCCCATCCGCGCCTCGGTGAGGCCGTCGGTGTGAAAGCAGACCTCCGCGCGCCCCGGCAGCGCCACGACCGTCTGCCGTGTGCCGGTGTGCATACCGGCGCCGATCGGCGGCGCTGAGCAGACGGTGACGGGCACAATCGACTCAGAGCCAAGCACGAGCGGCGGCGGATGCCCGGCGCAGGCGTAGGCCAGCACCCGCTCGCGCGGGTGGTAGGTGGCAGCCACGAGTGTCGCGAACGACTCCCCGAGCTGGTGCTCGAGCACGGCGCCCGCGGTCTGCACCGCGTCGCGTGGCGCGAGGCCCGCCTCCAGATAGGCACGCACGGTGAAGCGAACGAGCGCCGTGTGGGGCAGCGCCTGGCGCCCGTGTCCGGAGAGATCGCCGACGATCGCCCCCAGCCGGCCGTCCTCGAGCGCAAACACGTCGTAGAAGTCCCCGCCGGCGGCAGGACCGTCAGCCGGACGGTAGGCCGCGGAGGTGCCGACGGGACCCAGGCGCGCAGGAAGCACGGGCAGCAGCGCCGCCTGCAGCAGACCCACATCCTCGAGCAGCTCTCCGCGCTGGCGCTCCAGTCGCCGCGCGTGCATTCCCTCCAGCTGTGAGCGGGCCGCCAGCGCGAGCGCCAGGGCAAAGAGCAGGCCGATCACGATCCGGATGGGCAGCGGCACGACGTTGACGATCGTGGTGATGGTCCCCACCACCGGCGAGGGGCGGTCGGCGGCCCGCCGAGTGCGCGGTGCTCTCGGTGCGCGCCCAGCCTCCGCGGCACGAGCATGAGCACGGGCGAGCGGACCCGCCGCCGCCGCTGCGGTCGCGGCGACCCCTGGCGCTGAGGCGGCCGAACCGCGACCTCGACCTGCAACGTCGGGGCGGCCCCGCCGCGAGCGCCGCGCGGCGCGATGTGTACGCCCGGCGGCTACAGACCCCGCGCCACCGGCTTGCTGCGGCATCGTTCCCACGGCAGACACCGTCGTGCTCGGCTGTGGCGACACTGCCGGCGTGTTCGCTGCGAGCGCCTGCGTGGGTGCAGGCACGGTTTGTGCGGGTACAGCGGGCGCGGGTGCAGCGGGGGCAGGTGCAGCCGGCGCGGGCGCAGGCGTGGTGGCGACCGGTGCGGCCACAGGCGTACCCGTCGATCCCGAGGGCGGCGCGGCAGCGGCCGCCCCTCTCCCCTGGCGCTGTTCGCGGTGAGGGCGGCTCGGCCGTTCGTGCTCGTGGTGCGCCGGCGCATGCTGCGCCTGACCGCCGGGTGTCTGTTCGCTGGGCGCCGGTCCGCTGTGGGCCTGTTCGCTGTGGGCCTGTTCGCTCGGCGCCGGCTCGTGCTTGGCCTGTTCGCCGGACGGCGGCGTCTGCTGCTGTTGGGTCCGTTCCGAGCGTGTCTGTTCACGCGTAGCCTGCGGGTCGCCGGACCTGCTTTCAGCGGGGCCGGCGGTACCCCTGGCGTGGTCGGACCTGGCGGCCGCGGCGGGGATGCAGACCCAAGCGAGGAGGCACATTAGGATCGCGACGGACCCCGCCAGCCGGCGTAAGCGAAGGAAAGAAGTGAACTCGCGCGTCTTGCTCACCATCGACACGGGCCGTCAGCTGGCCACGGCCGGATGGGCCCGCACGTGTGCGAGCGCCTCGCCGAGGGTCGGGAGGATCGTGAATACACCGTCCATCCCGGACAGCTCGAAGATCTTCAAGATGTCGGCGCCCGCACAGACGATCGCCAGGGCGCCCCCATCGAGGCTCCGCCTGGCTCCCACGAGCACCCCCAGCGCCGTGGAGTCCATGAAGGTCACACGCGAGAGGTCGACGATCAGCTGGTCGTGGCCCGTCTCCAGCGCGTCGAGCAGCGCCCACTTTAGACGGGGTGCGGTCGAGAGATCGACCTCTCCCGTCACGGAGACCACGCTCGTGCGAGCGTCGAGCTCGTGCGGTGTGACCTCGAAGGTCCCCGCGGGCGCCTGTGAACGGTTGGCTGTCTGCACTGGGCTGAGCATCGCGTTCGGGTACGCGCCGACGAGGGCCCTGGGCCGCACGGTGCGAGCCAACGATGCAACCTGCGCCGCGCGCGTATAGACAGCTATCGGTCGCGCGCGCGGACTCCTTATCGATCCCCGTTGAACGATCGAACAAGTGTCCAGCAGCGTCCAGCCGACCATCGCGATCGGCAGGTAGCCGCTGCCACACGCTCTTCGCCCCCGCCAGCCGGACCGTTCAGGCAACGACCGACGACTCGGAGTCGGCCTCGGCGGGCGCGATCTCCTCCTGCACGCCCGCGCGCAGGCCGGCGAACGCGACGACTGCCGCCACCGCCATGATGGCGGCCATCGCGTAGAACACCGAGCGGGTGGCATAGGCGAAGTCGAGCTTGACGAAGTGCGGTATCGAGGCGACGCTGCCACCGCCGTGCGACTGGGCGAGGCGAGCGGCTTCGGCGTGTGCCCGCGCGCTGGGGACGCCCTGCGCGATCAGCGAGCTCGCCACGTGCGAGCGCAGCTGCGAGCTGAGGAGTGTGCCGAGGGTCGCCAGGCCGAGCGCGGCTGCATAGTTGCGCACGGTCTGCGTGATGCCCGAGGCCTCGCCGTAGGAGAGGCGCGAGGCGCGGTTGACGGCGTCGGTGCTGGCGGGGCCGAGCATCATCCCCATGCCGAAGCCGGCGATGATGATGAACCACTGCTGCGAGCCGAAGCTGAGGGCGGTGACCTTGCTGGCCCACAGCCAGAACCCGACCGCAGAGATCGCGCAGCCGAGCACGACAGGGCGCTTGGCGCCGATGCGGTCGAGCATGCGTCCGCCGATCTGCGCGGCGAGCACGAAGCCGACGAAGAAGTAGAGAATGTAGAGGCCCGCTTCGGAGGCGCTCTTGCCGAGCGCGACCTGCGCGTACTCCGACGCGAAGAAGAAGACGGGGATGAACGTGAGCATCGCAATCGCGAGCACGAGGTTCTCCACGAAGAAGGCGCGGATGCGGAAGATGTGCATTTCGATCAGCGGCGAGTCGGTGCGCAGCTCGACGAAGTAGAACGCCACGAGCAGCGCGGCCCCGGCGAGGATGCAGAGCCAGGTCGCAGGGCTGCTCCAGCCCCACACGAAGGACTGCTGGAAGCCGAGCACGCTGAGCGCGACCCCGGAGGCGATCAGCGCGAGCCCGCGGTAGTCCATCGGCGCAGGCCGGTGCACGGTGCGGGGCTTTGAGATCGCGATCAGCACGAGCGCGCAGATGGCGACGGGGATGTTGACCCAGAAGATCGCGCGCCATGTCCACTGCGTGAGATAGCCGCCGAGGATCGGCCCGACGGCGGTGAGCCCGCCGGCGAGGCCGAAGAAGATCGCGAGTGCTCGTCCCCGTTCGTGCAGCTCGAAGGTCTGCACGACGATGGCCAGGGCGGCGGGGAACATGATCGCCCCGCCCGCCCCCTGGACGACGCGGAACGTAACGATCCACGCCTCGGCGATGGACCCCTTCGGTGTGAGTCCGCACATCGCCGAGGCCCCGGCGAAGATCACCACCCCGAGCGTGACCATCTTGCGGTGCCCGACGGTGTCCGCCAGGCGCCCGCCGAACGCGAACAGCGCGGCAAGCGAGAGCAGGTAGGCGTTGATCGCCCACTGCACCCCCGTGTTCGTGAGCCCCAGCTCGCGCTGGATCTGCGGCGCCGCGATCGAGACGATCGTCTGGTCGATGAAGGTCATCGCGACGGCGAAGATCATCGCCGCGAGGACCAGGTTGCGCGAGCCACCGCCGGGGGCTGGAGTGGTGCTCATTGACTAAAAGGTAGCCGCACCCGGAATGTCGTAGCGCCCGGTCGCGTGTCCAGGGTGAGCGAGCCGTTGTGGCGGTCCACGACAATGCGCCGCGCGGTGGCGAGTCCGAGGCCAGTGCCCTTGCCGACGTCCTTGGTCGTGAAGAAGGGATCGAAGATCCGCCCGCGCAGATCCTCGGGTATGCCCGGGCCGTCGTCGGCGATCTCGACCACCGCGCAGTTGCCTTCGGCGCGGGTGGCGATTGTGATCGTCCCTCCCTCCCCGAGCGCGTCGATGGCGTTGTCGAGCAGGTTCGTCCACACCTGGTTGAGCTCGGAGCCGCGCACGGTGAGCAGCGGGAGCGTGCGGTCATAGTCGCGCACGACCTTGACGGCGGTGTGCTTGAGCTTGTAGCCGAGCACCGTGAGCGTGGTCTCCAGGCCCTCGTGCAGGTCGACCTCGACGAGCCCACCGCGGTCCATGTAGGCGTAGGACTTCACGGCGCCCACGAGCCCAGACATGCGCTCGGTGGACTCCACGAGCTCGGCCGCGAGGCGCCCGGCCGTCAGCGAGGCGGCGACCCAGCGCAGCGCGGCGCCGCTGGCGGGTCCCGCTAGCTCGTGCACGCGATCCAGCCACTGCCGGTCGACGCCCGCGGCGGCGAGCGGCTCGGCCAGGCGCCATGGCTCGGACACGCCCAGCGCCTGCAGCTGTTCGAGCAGCTCCTCTTCGGCGTCGGCGGCGTCGAGCGTGTCGAGTGCCGTCGCGGCGGCGGCTTGGTCGAGGGCCTGGCGCTGGAGCGCCAGGAGTCGCTCGGCGTCCTCGCGCTCGACGCCGGCCTCCACGAACGAGCTGAACGCGGAGCCGATCGCGTCGAGCGCCTCGGTCAGCTGGGCCGCCGCGCGGCGCGCGGCGGCGGCGGGGTTGTTGAGCTCGTGCGCGAGTCCCGCGGCCATCGTGCCGAGCGACTCCAGGCGTTCGCGGTTGGCCTCGATCGCGGTCACGCGCCCCGTCACCGGGGCGACCTGCTCCATTACGCGGCGGTGCACGGCGGGCTCGGCGAACACGAGGCGGCGGAAGTCCTCGGCGGCGATCACCGCGAGGCGGCAGTCGGTGAGGGCCTGCATGCGCACCCCCAGCGGACGCTCGGTGAGCGCCGCGATGGCACCCATCCACGTCGGCGCGTACTGGTGGCCGGCTGGCTCGCTGCGCGAGCCTTCGACGAGCAGCGCCTGGGCCTCTCCCTCGAGCAGCAGCTGCAACCCGGCGGGCTGCGCGCCCTGGTCGATGATCGTCTCGCCCGGGCCGATGTGGCGGGCCACGGCGAGCACCACCCACTCGGCGAGCGCGGCGTCGTCGAGGTCGTCGAACAGGTCGACGGTGCGCAGCTCGGCCAGCGTGACGGGCGCCACGCTCACGGGCATGCCTCAGCTGAGCCGCGAGCCGTCCGGGCCCCATGCCGGCGAGGCCGACCGGCTGTCCGAGCCTCGCTCGCCGGGCGGGCGCTTCGCGATTGAGGCATCGAGACCCGTCCCCTCACGCCTCGACGAGGTACTCGTGGATCAGCGAGACCGCCATCGACCCCTCCCCCACGGCGCTGGCGACGCGCTTGATCGAGCGCGCGCGCACGTCGCCGGCGACGAACACCCCGGGCACGGTCGTCTCGAGCACGTAGGGCTCACGCGCCAGCGGCCAGCCGGCGGCCTGGGCGTCGCGCCCGGCGAGGATGAAGCCGCGCTCGTCGCGCGCCACGACGCCGTCGAGCCAGTCGGTGCGCGGGGAGGCGCCGATGAAGACAAAGCAGGCGTCGACGTCGAGCGTCTGCACCTCGCCGTCTGGACCCAGCACGCGCAGCCGGCGCAGACGGCCGCCCTCGGCCTCGGCGGCCACGGCGGAGGAGCCGGTGCGCACGTCGATGTTGGGCCGCGCGGCGACCTGCTCGATGAGGTAGTGCGACATCGACTTCTCGAGCGAGGAGCCGCGCACGAGCATCGTCACGCGCGCGGCGTAGCCGCCGAAATAGACGGCGGCCTGCCCGGCGGAGTTGGCGCCCCCGATCACGACTACGTGCTGGTCGGAGCAGGCGCGCGCCTCGGTCATGGCCGCGCCGTAGTAGACGCCCGCGCCCGTGAGCTCGGGGAAACCGGGGGTGTCGAGCTGGCGGTAGGAGACCCCCGAGGCGACGATCACGCAGCTCGCGCTCAGGACGCCGCCACCGCTGAGCTCCACCAGGCGGGCGGAGCCCTCGGCGCGCAGTCCGACGGCCTCCTGCACGGTGAGCAGCTCGGCGCCCAGGCGCCGCGCCTGATCGGTGGCGCGCCGCGCGAGGTCCGAGCCGCTCAGGCCGGCAGGAAAGCCGAGGTAGTTCTCGATGCGACTGGACTGGCCGGCCTGCCCGCCGGGGGCCTCGCGCTCGACCATCACCGTGCGCAGGCCCTCCGAGGCGCCGTACACCGCGGCGGCCAGCCCGGCGGGACCGCCGCCGACGACGACGAGGTCGTAGTGGTCCTGCGTCGGGGCCACCGCCACACCGAGGCGCTCGGCGAGCTCGAGGATGGTGGGGCGCTCGAGCACGGTGCCGTCCTCCAGGAGCGCCACGGGCAGGTGCTCGCCGTCGACACCCGCCACCCGCAAGAGCTCGCGCGCCTCGCCGTCGCGTTCGACGTCGAGCCAGCGCGCGGGCACGCGGTTGCGCACGAGGAAGTCGCGCACGTCGTGGGACTCCTTGGAGAAACGATGACCGATCACGCGCACACCGCCGGACTCGAGCGCCGCGCCGGCCTCCCAGGTTGTGAGCAGATCTTCGACGACCGGGAAGAGCTGCTCCTCGGGCGGGTCCCAGGGCTTGAGCAGGTAGTAGTCGAGCGCGACCTCGTTGATCGCGGCGATCGCGGCCTCTGTGTCGGCGTAGGCCGTCAGCAGCACCCGCTTGGCGTCGGGCACGAGCATGCGCGCCTGCGTGAGGTACTCGGTGCCGGGCATGCCGGGCATGCGCTGATCGGCGATCAGCATCGCCACGGACTCGCCGCGGGTGCGCAGCTCGCGCAGAACCTCCAGAGCCTCGGCGCCGGAGCCGGAGCGCAGTACGCGGTAGCGCTCGCCGAAGCCGCGGCGCAGGTCCCTGGAGACCGCGGCGAGCACGGCCGGCTCGTCGTCGACCACGACGATCGCCGGACGCCGCCGCGCGGCGCCCTGCTCGGGGCCGGCGGACGGGGCTGCACGCTCGGACTCGGCGGACATCCGTACGAGACTAGAGGCTGCCACACACACGCGTGGTCTCGACGGCAGCGGGCATCTGGGATCTACCGCTCGCCGGGGCCGTAACGCTACGGTGGAGTAGACGGCGGCCCAGACCGAACACGAACGGAGACAGAGATGAAGATCGGACGATTGCTATTGAGACTGGTGGTGGGCGGGCTGTTCGTCGGGCACGGAACGCAGAAGCTATTTGGCTGGTTCGGCGGTCGCGGCCTCGACGCGACGGCGCAGGGGTTCGAGCAGCTCGGCCTGCGCCCCGGTCGCACGAACGCGATCGCGGCCGGCGCGGCCGAGGCCGGCGGGGGAGCGCTGCTCGCGCTCGGGCTCGCGACCCCGCTCGCGGCGTCGGTCCTGACGGCCACCATGATGACCGCGATCCAGCGTGTGCACGCCCCCAAGGGACCGTGGCTGACGGATGGAGGCTACGAGTACAACCTGGTGCTGATCGCCGCCGCGCTCGCACTCGCCGAGGTCGGGCCGGGCTCGCTCTCGCTGGACGCCGCACGGGGTCGCGAGCGCTCCGGCACGGGATGGGCGCTCGCGGCGCTCGCCGCCGGGACGCTGGGCGCCGTCGGCGCGCACATCGCGGCCGAGTCCCAGCCCCCGGCACCCCCGGTCGCCGGCGAGCAGGCGGACACGGCACAGGCCGGCGCGTAGATGAGCCGGCGCCTGGCTTGACGCGTCGCGGGAGCCGCCCCGCACGGAGACCGTCATCCGTTCATCGGGGAAGACCGGGCCGCATGCGGCCCGGTCCCGGACCGTACATGTACGGTCCGGCCGCCCGGCACATGTGCCGGGCGGAACAGCACCAGCTGCCTCTTCGATGGCAGGCTGCGCTCTGGGATACTCGCGCCATGAGCGACGAGTACCACGCGATTCCCGAGGGGCTTCCTGTGCCCGTGGATGACGGCGCGGCCGAGCATCTGGTGGGCAGTGAGGTGCCGCGCGTGCGCCTGCCGTCCACGCTCGGCGGCCGGCTCGACCTGGCCGCGGCCGCCGGCGAGACCGTCGTCGTCTATGTCTACCCGCGCACGGGGCGCCCGGGCGAGCCGCTCCCCGAGGGGTGGGACAGCATTCCGGGCGCACGCGGCTGCACACCGCAGAGCTGCGCCTTCAGAGACCACGTTCGCGAGCTCGCCGCCCAGGGCGCGTCGGTGGTCGGCATCAGCGCCCAGTCGCCCGCCGAGCAGGCGGAGTTCGCGACGCGCGAGCACATCCCCTACCCGCTCCTGAGCGACGGCGCGCTGGCGCTGGCCGCGGCGCTAGGGCTTCCCACGTTCGAGGCCGCCGGCATGCGCCTCTACCGCCGGCTTACCTTTGTCGCTGTCGGCGGGCGCATCGTGAAGGTCTTCTATCCGGTCTTCCCACCACAGCAGAACGCCGCCGAGGTGCTCGCGTGGCTCAGCGATCGCGGGTAGGCGGGGTATAGGCCAGCGGCTCGCGCCGTCGAACGCCGCCGGCCGCCGAGCTCGACGAGCGTGCCCTTCGGTGAGCGCGGCGCCTCGACCTTTGGTGACCGCGGCGCCTCGACGTTCGGTGACCGCGGCGCCTCGACGTTCAAAGGCTGACGGTCGAGGCCGGCCGTCGGAGGCGCACTTCGCGCAGCAGCCCGTCGCTCGCGGTGTATCGCGTGGAGCGTCCCTTCCCGCTCTGCACGATCAGCCCGGCGTCGAGCAGGCGCCGCAGATCGCTGCTCGCGGTCGCCGACGACACGTCGGCCTCGATCGCGTATGCGGTCCGGTCGGTGCCGCGAAAAAGACTCTGCTCGAGCGCGATCACGAGGCGATCGGGCCAACCCCGCTGCTCCACGAGATCCTCCAGGAAAGTCCAGCGTGCGCCGGCGTCGGCGAGCTGGGCCAGTCGTAGGTGAGCCTGCTCGATGTGTGCCGCCACGCAGAATCGCACCCACGGCGTCGCGTCGCGTCCAGGCTGGTAGGCCCCGCCCTGGACCGCCTGCAGCGCCGCATAGTAGGCACCGGTGTTGCGTCCCAGATACTCCTCGATCGAGACTAGCTCGGTCGCGAGCAGCCCTCCGCGGGCGAGCACCAGTGACTGCAGGATGCGCGCGATCCGCCCGTTGCCCTCACGGAAGGGATGCACAGAGACGAGCTGCAGATGCGCCATGGCGGCGCGGACGATCAGATGCGTGTCTGATTCCTCGCGGGCGAGCCAGGCCATGATCTCGTCCATCAGCGTCGGCACCTCCTCGGCGGGTGGTCCGACAAAGGCGGGAGGGCCCCCGCCCGGGCTGGTCACCTCGATCCCGCCTCCTCGGTACTGGCCCGGCTGCTTGTCTCGCTGGAAGTAGCAGGCGTCGAAATGCAAGTCCAGCACCACACGCGCGTCCCAGTGGAACGTTGGGTCCACGGACATCACGCCCACGTGATCCATCGCTCGTGCGTAACAAGAGAGCGCCATGCGGTCCTCGTCGTCCGGATCGGGCAGGTCGACTCCACCGGCGAGTGCGAGCCTCTCCTCCTCGGGCACGTGGAACCCCTCGATCTCGATCGAGCTCTCGGCGGAGGCCGCGCGCCACTGCCGGCGCAGGCCGCCCAGCCATCGCCCGGCGAGTCCAGCCTGGTCTCCGAGCTGCTCACGCAGGTCGTCGAAGACCGCGAGCTGGGCGCGCAGATGGCGATCCGAGGAGGGGATCTTGAAGATCATGCTGTCGCAGCCTAACACGATTATACGTATGATCGTATGATCGACTGATCATCGTTTAGGCTTGTGAGGTACTCCTCGCGATGGCTGTCACCTTCAGTGGCATCCTCCTCATGCGGGCGCCTCGATCTGGACGTGTCGTCACGGCCCATGAGTCACGGAGGCTATGAGATGAGCGCCCCGATAGTCGGGACGCTCATCGGTTCTGGAGGCGCCCTCAGGCGGCCGGCGCGAGCCCCTCTTCGCCTTGGACCCGCTCAGGCGGCGGGCGCCGGCTGCATCACCGTGAACGACGCTCCCTGAGGGTCGATCAGGCCGGCGAAGCGGCCGATCGGCATGTCCATGGGCTCGTTCGTGACGGTCGCCCCGAGCTCACGGGCCCTGGCGACGGTCTCATCGGCGTCGGCCACCGCGAAGACCACGCCCCAGTGCGGGGGGATCTCCGCGGGGAAGTGCTCCTCGGTCATCTGCATCATGCCTCCCACGGCGCTGCCGTCGAGCTCCCACACGGTGTATGTCTCGGGCGCCCCCTCGAACGACGGACGCCCCACGGCCCAGCCGAAGACGGCAGGGTAGAACGCCTTACCGGCGTCCGCGTCGCGCGTGAGCACCTCGTTCCAGCAGAGCGAGACGGGCTCGTTGACGAGGTCGGCGCCCTTGAACGTCTTCGGCTGCCACACGCCGAACACCGCACCGGCGGGATCGGCGAAGACGGCCATCCGCCCGATGTCCATCACGTCCATCGGCTCGACCACGACGCTCCCGCCGGCCGCCTTGACCTTGGCGGCTGTCTCCTCGGCGTCGGTCACGCTGATGTACGTGGACCACGCGGTGGGCTGACCCTCCTGCATGACGCCCATCAGGCCGGCTACGTTCTTGTCTCCCTGCTGAAACATGCGATATCCGCCGGTCTCTGCGGGCCCCGGCTCGGTGGCGCTCCAGCCCAGCAGCGCACCGTAGAACTGCGCGGCAGCATCGGTGTCCGGCGAGGAAAGTTCGACCCACGACGGGGTTCCGGGCGCGTACTCGGGCATGGTTCTCCTTTGCGATTGGGGGGTCTCGATCGTGGCACATCGGCGCGTGGGGCGCCTCGACACATGCTGTGTACCCCTTCGAGCGGGTGCGAACCCAGGACGCAACTAGCGCCCGAGGGCATCTGGAAGCCTACGACGTGCGCTACGCGCACCGATCCTCCGGGTCAACCCGGACAGTCGATCCAGCGGCACATCAGCCCGTCGCGAACCTCGTGATAGGACGGAGGGGCCGGTGGTGGGTCGTGGGAGAGCTGCGCGATCACCTCGGCCGCGCCGTGCAGCTGCTCCTCGACCGCGGTGGTCCAGTGAACGTCAGGATGCAGCAGCCGCCCCAGCCGCGCCCAGTCGCGCCGCTCGATCGCATCGAGCACGTCGCATACCGCTGGGACCTGCTCCGCCACGTGTGTAACGTTACGCTCGCCACGCTGACCCGGGAGCCTCCGATGAGCGATCTGCAGACGATGACCTACGAGGTCGGCGACCGGATCGCCCGGATCACGCTCGACCGACCCGAGCGCGGCAACGGGCTCACTCCGACGCTGATCGCCGAGCTGGCGGCGTGCGTCGAGCGCGCGGACCTCGACCCGGCCGTGCACGTGCTGCTGCTGGCCGGCAACGGCAAGGGGTTCTGCGGCGGCTACGACCTCGTCGAGAGCGCCGAGCGCGACATGTCTGGGCGCGAAGGCGAGGCAGGGGATCCGGACGAGGCACGCGGGGCCGCCAGCGCCCCGGCAAGGGCACGCGGGGCCGCCAGCGCTCCGGCATACCTCGGCGGCGAGGCGTCCGGACTCGGCGACGCCCCTCGCCACGCCAACGAGACCCCGCGCCACGCCGGCGAGGAGACCCCGTACAGCGCCACACCCCCGGCCGGCTCGCCGCTCGACCCCGCGACGATCGCGGCCAACCACGACCCCGACGGCACGTGGGACCCGATGGTGGACTACGCGATGATGGGCCGCAACGTGCGCGCGTTCATGTCGCTGTTTCACTGCGCCAAGCCCGTCGTCTGCAAGGTGCACGGGTTCTGCGTCGCCGGCGGCACCGACCTGGCGCTCTGCTCGGACCTGCTCGTGATCGCCGCCGACGCGAAGATCGGTTACCCACCGGCGCGCGTGTGGGGCTCGCCGACGACCTCGATGTGGGCACACCGCCTCGGGCCCCAGCGCGCCAAGCGGCTGCTGTTCACCGGCGACTGCCTCTCCGGCACGGAGGCGCTGGAGTGGGGACTGGCGATCGAGGCCCCGCAGGCGGCCGAGCTCGACGAGCGCACAGAGATCCTCGTGCGGAGGATCGCCCAGATGCCAGTCAACCAGCTGGCGATGATGAAGCTGCTCGTCAACCAGCAGACCCTGGCACAGGGTCTGCACACCACCCAGATCCTGGGCACCGTCTTCGATGGCATCGCCCGCCACACGCCCGAGGGCTACGCTTTCCAGCAGCGCGCTGCCGCGGCGGGCTTCCGCGAGGCGGTGCGCGAGCGCGACGACCCGTTCGGGGACCGCGGCGCGTCGACCTTCAAGGGCTGAGCGCTCGGCGTGCAGCCTGCGTAGGCGAGGAGCCGATCGCGAACCGGCCTATCTGCCCTGCGTGGGCGAGCAGCCGATCGCGAACCGGCCTATCTGCCCTGCGAATCCTCGGGGAGCGGTACGACAACCACGTCGAGCTCGTCCCGCTGAAATCTGTCGGGTTGCAGGTGTAGACCGGTAGGTCGTTGGCTAGCGCTGTGGCGGCGATCATCGCATCGTAGGTCCGCGCGGTGGGCTTGCGTCCGGCACGCCGCAACGATGCGGCCACCCTGCCAAAAGCCCTGGCGGCGGTGAGGCGGCCTGCAGACGCCTGCCTACGCGATCGGCGACCGGATCGCCCGGTGCCCTACACGCGTCAGACCAACCGCCGCCCCACAGTCGCCCCGGAGGGCAGACTGCGGGCTGACGTATGGCTTTCTGTGTCGCGTAGCCACTCGAGACGGCTACTTGACGATCTTGATGATCCGCTCCATCCCGAGCTGAGTGTGGCTGCGGCCGTCCTGGGTGTCCATGAAGCACAGCTCCACGTAGATGCCCGGCTTGGCGGTGATCGTCTCCTGCTGGAACGCTCCAGAGGAGAGCGGCCCGGCGAAGCCCGCGGGTGGCCCGACGATCAGCTTTTCGATCTGCTTTTCCTTGCCGGCGAGCAGCAACTTGATCATGCGCCTGGCCGCCGCCATGTTCTTGACTGGCGCCGCCAAGTCCATGTGCACCAGGTAGCCTTCGTTTTCGAAGCGCACCAGCTCGCCGTCGTGCAGGGTGCTGGGTCCGCGGAAGCCGAACTCGATCGTGCGGATCGTCGCTTCTGGCGTCGGCAGGACCGTGGGCGATGCGGCTGCCTTGACCGTGAAGAGCTCGTGGGCCTTGCTCCCCTTGCCTTCTCCGCCGGGCAGCACCGCGACATATTGCCCGGGCTGCAGGTAGGTCTGGGCTTCGCCGGTCTGCCCCGCGCTCGCTTCGGCGTCGAATGCGAGCGATCCGTATCTGCTGGTGACGTTGGTGTCGCCGTGCGCCTTCGTGATCGCGGCTTCGACTTCTTCAAAGGTCGCGCCGGGCTTCAGCTGGAACAGGATGACGCTCCCTTCCTTGACCCCGGTGTCGTGTGTGACGACGTTGGCCGCCCCCGATTCGAGTGCCCCGGTGACCGTGATGCTGGTTGGGGTGATGGCCACCGAGACGGTCGGCAGCGCCGAGGCCGCGTCGGCGGCGACGGTGAGCGTGCCGGCGGCGGTGAGTAGAGCGGTCGTGGTTACGGCGAGCAGGATGAGGCGCTTCATGCGGGGTTCTCCCTAGTCGGGGTCGGGCGGCAAATCTAGACCATCGCGCCATCGCGCGAGGCGCGCTACCTGCACGGCGACGGCATGATGCCCTCGAGGAAGTGACGCAGCTCGGTCTCCGTGCCCTGCTCCCAGGGACCAGCACGGCTACAGGGGGTGTGCCTGCGCGCGACTGTATAGGAGCCCCAGCAATCGTCGCTCGGCTTCTGCGGGTACAGGGCGCGAGAGCCCAGTCGCGGTCAAGTTGACTTCGGCTGGGCCTGAGATGAAGCCAAACTCATCCAGGTAAAGGCTGATCTGACCCGGCCTGCCTCCAAGCGGCCTAACGGTGACCGTCGTGACGAGACGCAGCCCGAAGCTTCCCGCTGCACTCGGCAATAGGCTCGGCAAACTAGAGACCGAGATCGGACCATGGTGGACTGGTCCGGCGCCCTGTTCGGGCAGTGCACGTCCGAGGAAGCGCACCAGACACGCGCGACCACGGGCGCTTCGCGCTGCCCTGTTGTTCTGATCCGCGAGCGCCACAGTGGGCATGACTTCCACCGCTGACCTCACACGCTCGCGCAGCCGAGAGCCGGCGAAGGTCGGAGAATGAATGTCGACGATCCGCCGGTAAGGATTCACGCCGCCGGCACACTGTGCAAATTCAATGCCGGTGCGCGTGGGCGCCTTGTTTTCGCCTTCGGGCTTGACGAGCCTCATTCCTGGGACGTCGGCCTGCACGAGATTCACCGCGTGAACGAAGGCACTGCCTCGCGCATAGCTCGACGCGCTTGCCCTGGAAGCACTGGCATTGGTCGCATTGGTCGCGGAATTCGTCGTAGAGGACCCGCTGTTTCCGCAGCCCGCGACGAGCACGGCCATTGCGCCGAGGGGGAGCATCGCGGAGACGATGCGCAGCGCCGCCATGTTCATGCCAAACGACAAAAACGACAGCCGCCCGGCTTGGGGGGTTTTCCGCACACCGCACATATACCCCGTCGCAGTGGCGTAAAACAGCGCGTGGCGCTGAGCTGCTGGAAGATGACAGAGCCTCACAGGCCCGTGGACAGCGGAAAGCTGCTGAGGAGCTCTAGCGAGGTCAGTGATCGGAGAGTTTGCGTGTTTTCTCCCGAAGCCGGGTAGAGACGCATCAGTGGACAGTGAACGACGCGACCAGGCCGTTGAAAACACTCTCGTCCACCGCAGGCCGGGTACATGGCGAGGGGTGCTGCTCTGTCTGATGGTCGCCGCGATCGGTGCCGTTCTCGCTATCGCGTCGCATGGCACACGCGGCATTGGGATAGGCCTGGCCGTGCTTGGCGTCGTGTGCGCCGCCAGTGGCCTACTGCATCTCGGCTGGACGAGGCTGCGCGGCGGCGAATGAGTCGCGCAGCAGCGTGCTCGCCTCGTGAGCCGCGCTCATCCACCCAGACCGCCAGTCGGGGATGCCTATCTCCGAGCGTTTCCGAGCGGTTCGCGCGTGACGACGGTGAGCGTCGCGCTTTGCCGCACACGAAAGCCAAGCTCCTCGTAGAGCCGGATTGCCCCCGTGTTGCCGCTCATGACGTGCAGGAATGCGCGTTCTGAGCGCCGATGGATGCCCACGATCAAAGCACCCACAAGCCGAGAGGCCAGGCCCTGGCCACGATGATCCGGCTTGGTGCAGACAGCGCTGATCTCGGTCCAGCCGTCCACATGAAACCGCTCGCCGGCCATCGCGACGAGCGCCCCCTCGCGCCGAATGCCTAGGTAAACGCCAAGCTCGATGGTCCTGGTTAGAAACGGACCCGGTTCGGTCTGGGAGACGAGCTCGAGCATCTCGGGGACATCAGCAGCGCCGAGCGGGATCGCCTCCGCGCAATCAACCCCGGTGACCCGCTCCTCGATCATCTGCACCAGATCGAACGCCTGAACCGCCCGCCAGCCGTCGGGCAGCTCGGCGCCACCGTACCGGCCGGCCACATAGGCTCCGGGTGCGACGAGCTCGGCGGCGTCACGCCAGTCCTGTGGCGAGGGCGGCGAGGGCAGAGCGAGGAACGGCGCCACATCGGCCGGATATCGGCGCGCGCGCCCACACACCTGGGCAAGCCGCGCATGCGCCCCGCACAGCGACCCATATGCCGGATTGTCGAGTAGAGCTTCGTCGCCGGTAAACATGCCGCATCAAATACCACGCGGACGGCCCCGCTGCCCCGCCGAGGGGCTGGGCAGACCCTTGGCGGGCGGGATCGGGCGTCCGGGGCGGGATCAGGCGTCCGCGAGCGCCTGGGCGACGGTTTCCACAGCAGGCTCCCCCGCGGCTGCCGGAGATGACTCAATGGCCGCTGCCCCCATTGTGTCGCCGGGCCAGTCTGAACTAGGTGCCGGCGCCAGCTTCCGCGCGTCCTTCCTGGCCTGCTTGTCCAGCCGACGCTCGCGGAGCCGGCTTTCACGGGTGAGCTTTGCCATCGTGGTCTTCTTCTTGCCGCCTGAGGCCATGTCTGTCAGCTCCTTGTTGTGGAATGCCGAGCGCGTCCCTGTCAGGTCCGCTGGGACGAACCCGAGGACCACGTCGCCGTCGAACCAACTTCGCGTTCCCTGCGACCTGGAAACCGATCTCGGCCGGCAGGCCCGAAGAGCGCTAGGCCACCTGGACGTTCCCCGCCTTCGGCCCCTTGTCGCTCGTCTCGGTGTCGTAGGAGACCTTTGCGCCCTCGGCGAGCGAGCGATAGCCCTCGCCGACGATCGCGCTGTGATGGACAAACAGGTCCTTCGACTGGTCATCGGGTGTGATGAACCCAAAGCCCTTGTCGTCGCTGAACCACTTTACCGTTCCGGTAGCCATTGCATTTCCTCCACCGTTGATAGTGCTGCGAACGCGGAGATTGCTGAGCAAAGGCTACGAGCGCTGGCACTGCGATGCTGGGTGAACCACCCAACCTGGTCTATCAACCGTAGCAGCAGCCAGATGAGCACTCGAGCAGGGGATGCGCTCGAGGAACATCCAAAGGGAACACCCACAGCGGGGATCCCGAGCGCAATCTCGCAAACGCTGCTGTGTAGGCAGGCAGGTCGTTGGCTACGGCCGTAGCGGCGCTCCGCCCCGCACATACGCGCTCTCGCACGGTCGAGCTGCTCAGAGGCGCCGCGGTCGTCTACATCCTGACGACCGGGATCGTGTACTTGTTGCTGCTATCCGGGCGCGCCCCGGCGTACCCTTGGGTGAATGTGATCCTGCACTACCTGATGCCGGTTGCATTGACGCTCGACTGGCTGCTCGACCCGCCGAGCGTGCGCCTCGACCCCCCGCGGACGGTCGTACTGTGGATGGTCTTCCCGTTGCTCTACATCGTCTATACCCTGGCGCGCGGCGCGATCGTGAACTGGTACCCGTACTTCTTCGTGGACCCGCACCGCAGTGGCGGCTACCTGCTTGTCGCCGGCGACTGTCTGGCGGTAGGGGTCGGCATCGCTACGCTGATCGCCATGACGACGTGGGCGGGCAACCGCCGCCGCAATACGCTCGCCAGCAGCCGCTGATCCCGGGTTCTTCGCTGACCTTCGCCAGCGCCAAGGGATGATCCGGTGCCCACCCAGGAGGCGGATCCAGCGCGGCAATCCGTCGCCTGACTGCATAGCCGAGCTGGCGACTGCCGGCATCCCGACCGTAGGCCTGTCGCTCGCGCCCTCAGGCGGGCGATTCACGGTCCTGCCGTTCGTGCCAGCGCCACTCCATCGCCCGGAGCATCTGCGGGTACACGATCAGATGCCGGAACGGCTTGATCGCGGCCATGTAGGTGCTCCCCAACAAGCCGTTGGGCCTCACGTAGACCGCCATCTGGCCCCCATAGCCGCCGCTGGCCTTGGTGACCCAGCCGAGGTGCAGGACGCCGTGCATCGTTTGGTTTGCGATCTCGGCGGCGAACTCGTCATCAGTCAGGAAGAGGGAGGTGAATGGGAGCCTCTCGAATTCCGGTCCGGCCGCGGCGCGCAGGTCATCGGGCAACCGCTCGCGAAGCGTCGTCACCCTCGACCCGAGTCCCGAGCCCGGGTCGTCCAGGCCAAACAGGTCGCCGAGCTTCCACCGCAGCGCCCACAGAGCCCGCGCCGCTGGGGGCAGGGTCGTCAACGGATCAGCCGAGGCGAACCCCTCGACGAGGGTCGAGAACTCGTCGGCTCGACCGGACGTCGGTAGCTCCCAGACATCCTCGAGCCGAAAGTCGGGGACGACCTCGTGGATCCGCCATGGGCGTGAGGTGTGCGCCGTGTCCGGGAGCTTCATCTCAATATCCGCGGTCTGGTGTTGTGGCCGGCGAGGTTCGCGCCGAGAGCCTCGCCGGATGTCCGCCGCCGTGGGTGCTCACCACTTCGCTCACTGCTCAACGCCTGCCTCTCGCGCAATCGCCGCCAGCTCGAGCAGGGGGGGAGCACAGCCCCGGTGGATGTTGCCGATAACGACCCAAACCGCCGACGCCGTCCTGCGCATCTCGTACTGAAGGAACGTGGTCATCACCAGTCGCCCGTGATGCACTCGCCACACCATGTGTCCGCTCAGCAGCGTCGATCGTGCTTCGAGATGGAGTAACTCGGGTTCAGAGGCCACGATTCGCCAGCCGAAAACGTGGTCGGAAGAGGTCCACGGACCAAGGCGAAATCCGAGAATCCAGCGATGTATGAGCAGCCCTGACCGGCGGATCGTCACAGGCAGGCGCTCGAAGCCGTCGCGCGCCCACTGCTCGGGCGAACGCCGGTCCGTCGGGCTCCTCGTGACCTCGAAGGCGTCCGCGTAGTCCGGTGACACGACGGTGGATGGAGGCGTCTCGAACACGACAACGCGGTGCGCTCGCGTCCTCGCATTTGAGCGTGTGCTCGAGTGCTTCGAGCCCATCAGCAAAGAACTCCACAGGCGGTCCAGGCAGTTATCTCTAGAGTATTCATCCATACGGCACCGTATGGATGAATACTAGCATCATCCTCGCGAGTGTCAACACCGAACCGAACGCGATAGAGAGGCGATGGCGCCTCCGACCCGAACACCCCGCGGCAGGTGGATCGAGGAGGGCCTGCGCGCGCTCGGCGGCGGCGGGCCGGAGGCCGTGCGGATCGAGCCGCTTGCGCGCGCCCTGGGCATCAGCAAGGGCGGGTTCTACTGGCACTTCAGCGATCGGCAGTCGCTGCTAGAGGAGATGCTGAACACATGGGAGCACACCAGGACCGACGAGGTGATCGAAGCCGTCGAGGCCGAGGAAGGCGACGCAAGGTCGAGATTGAGGCGACTGTTCGCGCTGGCTGCCACCTCAGGCGGAGAGCAGTTGAAGATCGAGCTGGCGATCCGCAACTGGGCCCGCCGTGAGGAGGCCGTTGCCGAGCGATTGCGACAGGTCGACAACAGGCGAATGGACTACATGCGCTCCCTATTCGGAGCCATCTGCGGAGACGACGACGATGTTGAGGCTCGCTGCCTGCTGATCTTCTCGCTGTTCATCGGCGGCCCCTTCGTCAGCGTCGATCACCGCGGGCGCAGCCGGGCGGAGGTGCTGGAGCTGGCCCTGGAGTTGCTCACCCGATAGGAGCCCGGCGGCGCGGTCGCCGGGAGCCGTGCCTGGCCGCGACTTGGCCGGCACCCGCGGTGTGGTCTGGGGTACCTTGACAGCCGTCGCTTGAGGCTTGCCCGATGCAGCCGTCGCTTGAGGCTTGCCCGATGAGGCTGAGCGTCCTCAGCTCAGCGGCTGCAGGCGCGCCTGTTCGACCTTGGCCAGCTTGCGCCGCAGCCGCTTGTATGCTCGCTCCTGCGTCGGCGTGCGCTGTGTCCCCTGTACGCGAGGTTCGTGCGCTCCAGGGGATCGGCCTTGAGGTCGTACATCTCCCACTGCTCTGGCACCTTGCCCGCGGCGTCGTAGTAGCGGGCGAGCTTGTAGCGCTGTTCGCGGATCGAGACGACATGGTGGGCGGCTCGGGGTAGGGCCCCTTCGCCTGGCCGGACTGCCAGTCGTCGTAGGTGAAGATGGCGTGGTCCTGCGGCGAAGACGGTGCGGCGCTGAGGATCTGATTGGGGAGTCGATCCCCTGCCAGGCGGAGCGCGCCGAGTGCGGGGCGCCGACGAGACTGGCGAGCGTGGGCAGGAAGTCGACGTGTGAGACGAGCGCGTCGCTCGTGCGCGACTATGGCTTATCCCGATGTCGGCATAAGCCGTATTATCCCGAGTTCGTGATTATGCCGACCTGCCTTCCGAATCCTGTTCTGGAGGCAGTGATCCACCGTTGAAGGTCGGCATAATCCCAAAGCCCTCAAGAGCGAACCTGAGCCAACAGGCTGCTGCTTGGCGTGGAGAGCAGGCGCAGATTGGCGTCGGCTGAGATGCCTGGTCGTCGTCGTGGGTGTCGCGCAAACCCCCGGTCTGTCCGGCGTGGTTAAGACAATTCTGGGTATGCCCCAGAACTTTCTTGAGTGTGATCGTGAGCAGGTGTTCTTGATGCCGCCGGACCCTCGTGATTGGTTGCCGGAGGGTCATTTGGCGTGGTTTGTGTTGGCGTCGGTGCAGGAGATGGATCTCGCAGCGTTCTATGGCTCCTATCGCCAGGATGGGTGGGGCCGCGCGGCGTTTGAGCCGGGGATGATGGTGGCGCTGCTTTTGTATGCGTACGCGCGTGGTGAGCGGTCCTCGAGGGTGATCGAGCGCCGGTGTGTTGAGGATGTCGCCTACCGGGTGATCGCTGCGCAGCAGGCTCCCGATCACGCGACGATCGCGCGGTTTCGTGTGCGCCACGAGGCGGCCCTGGCGGGCTTGTTCAGCGAGGTGCTGGGTCTCTGTCGGGAGTCGGGGCTGGTGAAGGTCGGGGTGATCGCGATCGACGGGACGAAGGTGCATGCGAACGCGTCGCATCACTGCAACCTGGACTACGAGCAGCTCGCCCGCGAGATCCTGAAGGAGGCGGGCGAGATCGATGCCGCCGAGGACGAGCTCTACGGGGAGGAGCGCGGCGATGAGCTGCCTGAGCATTTGCGAACCAGTGAGGGGCGGCGTGCTGCGCTGCGCGAAGCCAAGGCGAAGCTCGCGAGCGAGCGTGCAGGCAGGCAAGACGCGAAGGTGAGGGCTGACGCGGAACCGCAGGGTGTGGAGCTCGTGCTTGATCCCGAGGTGATCGTCGCCCGGATGCATGGGCGTCAGGGGTGGGTGCGCGAGGCGCGTCACCAGCTTGAGGAGCACCGGCGGCTACAGGCTCAGCCGATTCCACGCTCGCGAGCCGCGCGGCTGCTGCAAGCAGAGCAGCGGCTTCAGGAGAATCTGCGGGTCGAGCGCGAGGCCAACGAGGCTTATGAGCATCACCGCGCGACTGCGGTGACGAAGGACGGCCGGCGGTTCGGGGCACGTCCGAACCCCTACGTGGCACCAGAGGTGCCGCCGGGGAAGATCAACGTTACCGACCTCGATTCACGCAACGTCAAGACGCCGCGCAGCTACACCCAGGGTTACAACACGCAGGCCGCGGTGAACGAGCATCAGATCGTCTTGGCGGCTGAGGTCACGCTCACCTCACCAGACTTCGGGCAGCTCGAGCCGATGATCAAAGCCACCCAGCGCGAGCTTGAGCAGATCGGTGTGAGCGACACGCCCGGGGTCGCAGTTGCCGACAGCGGCTACTGGCATGAAAATCAAATCGACAACGTCGTCAGCAACGGCACCCAGGTCCTGATCCCGCCCGATGCCGGCAAGCGCGACACACCGCGCCGCGGCTGGGACGGCGGCCGCTACACCTTCATGCGCACCGTGCTCGCCAGCGAGCTTGGCGGCGGGCTTTACCGAAAACGCAAGGCGATGGTCGAGCCCGTGTTCGCTCAAACCAAGCACAACCGGCGCATCAACCAGTTCCAGCGACGAGGCAGATCCGCCGCACGCTCGGAATGGCGGCTAATCACCGCAACCCACAACCTGATGAAGCTCCACAAACACCAAATAGCCGCCGCGGAGGCCTGAAAAGGCCTCAGACGGGATCAACGCTGCCAGCGGGCCGAGCGCGAGCCCGGACCACGGCTACCACCCAGGCGCCCATCGCACCTTTGCGCGACACCCACCGTCCGATGCGAGCGTGAGGGCGCCACTCGCTCGGACGGTCGCTTGCCCCTAAAACCGGCAGTGCCGGGTCTGTTTTCCCCGATCCTGGTGCGAGCGAGCGCCGCGCCTAGTGAGCGATTCACGTCCGACTCCTTGAGAACTGCTTTACGATTTCTTGCTCGGGAGTCTTATTACGGGGGCCGTGGTGTCGGAGTCGGTTGAGCTTGCGACGATCCTGCTGACCGACCTGGTCGGCTCGACTCGGCTGGCGACTTCTGTGGGCCCGGCCCGGGGGGATCAGCTGCGCGAGGAGCATTTCGGCCTACTGCGCCAGGCGATCGCCTCAACCGGCGGACGGGAGGTCAAGAACCTGGGCGACGGCTTGATGGTGGCGTTCGGCTCGGCCTCTGGCGCGGTCAGTTGTGCGGTGGCGATGCAGCAGCTGTTCGAGCGCCGCTACGGTCAGGCCGAGCAGGGACTGCATGTGCGGATCGGGGTGGGCGCCGGCGAGTCGACCGTCAAGGACGGGGACTACTTCGGGATGCCCACCGTCGAGGCGGCGCGGCTGTGCGCGCAGGCCCCTGCCGATGGGATTCTGATCTCGGCACTCGTCAAGACGCTCGCCGGGCGTTGCGACGGCGTCGATTTCGCCCCGGCGGGTGAGCTCGAGCTGAAGGGCTTCCCCGAGCCGGTGGAGGCGTTCTCGGTTTCCTGGGCGCCGCTCGGCGAGGAGACCGCAGGAGCTGGCGGCTGGCCCTTGCCAGCGGTGCTTCGCTCGGTGCCCCCCGTCTCTTACGTAGGTCGCGTCGAGGAGCGCGCCGCGATCGAGGAGGCGAAGGTCCTTGCCCGCGACGGGGCACGCCAGGTGGTGCTGCTCTCCGGCGAGCCGGGGATCGGCAAGACGAGGCTTTCAAGCTACGGTGCCCACCGCCGCCGAGACCGGTGGCAACCCATTCTTCGTGGGAGAGATCCTGCGGGGCCTTTGGGAGTCCGGGGCACTGACCTTCGACGAGGCCAGTGGGCGCTGGAACATCGACAGCTCCGCGGCCATCGCGCTGCCCGAGAGCGTGCGCGAGGTGATCGAGCGGCGCGTCGAGCGCCTGGGCAATGAGGCCCTCGAGGTCCTGACCCAGGCGGCGGTGATCGGGCGCGTCTTTGATCTCGAGCTGCTGGAGTCGATGCTCGAGATCGGGGAAAGCCGGCTGCTGGACCATCTCGAGGCAGCCGTCGCCGCCTCGCTGCTGGACGAGTCCTCCGAGCAGGTCGGGCGGTTTCGCTTCGCCCATGCGCTCATCAACCAGACGCTGTACGAGGGCCTCGGCGCCACCCGCCGCGCGCGCATGCACCAGCGTGTTGCCCAAGCGCTCGAGGACCTCTACGGCGAGGACCCGGGCGAGCACCTGTCGGAACTCGCGCTTCACTGGCGCATGGCTGCCGTGTCGGTCGACAAAGCCAAGGCGGCCGACTACGCCCTCAGGGCCGGTCAGCGCGCTCTCGAGAGCCTCGCGCCGGCCGAGGCCGTGAAACTGTTCACCGACGCCGTCGAGCTGATCGGCGATGTCGACAGCGCCGAGCGTTGTCAGGCGCTGATCGGGCTCGGCGAGGCGCAGCTCCAGACCGGCGATGCCGCCTACCGCGAGACGCTGCTCGACGCGGCGCGGATCGCCTCAACGATGGCCGACGCCGAGCTCGCCGCGCGGGCGGCGCTGGCGAACAACCGCGGAAACGGGGTCTCAAGCACGATCGGTGAGATCGACACCGAACGGCTCGCGGCGATCGAGCGGGCGATCGAGCTCGATGACCCACCGAATCGCGCGCGCCGCGCGCGACTGCTCGCGATCAAGGCGCTGGAACTCGAGTGGGACCCCGACTTTGGCATGCGTCGCTCGCTCGCCGAGGAGGCGATCTCGCTGGCTCGTGCCACGGAGGACAGGAGGACACTTGCCGAAGTCCTCCAGAACGTAGCCGAGGCGATCCGAGTACCGGATACGCTGGCCTGGCGAATCGGTCTTGTCGAGGAGCTCGTTGGCTGCGCCGCCGAGGTGGGTGATCCTGCCCTCGGATTCTCGGCGCACAACGCCCAGTTCTACATTTGCGTCGAGCGGGGGGACCTCGAGCGCGCAAAGCTCGCGCTAGAGCGGTTGCAGCTGCTCGCGCACGAGCTCGACCAGCCCACGTTCAACTGGTTCGCCACGTACAACACCGCCTGTTGGGAGCTCATGCACGGCGATCTGGTCGCCGGCGAGCGCCTGTTCGATAGCGCGTTGCAGATCGGACAGGAGGCCGGACAGCCCGACGCCGTCTTTGTCTACGCCGCCGCGCTGCAGCAAGCGCGTACCTATCAAGGCCGCGCACAAGAGGTCATCGCGATGATGGAGCAGAGCGTGAGCGCCTATCCGGCGATCGCGGCCTGGCGAGCCGGACTGGCGTCAATGCTTGGCTATCTCGATCGAGGAGCCGAGGCCGCGAAGATCCTCGAGCAGGCTGCGAGTGACCGCTTCGAGCACATCGCGCCCGACGCGGCCACGTTGACGGCGCTGGCGCTGTATGCCGAGACAGCCGTGTTGACCGACAGCTCAGGCCCCGCCTCGATCCTGTATGAGCTGATCGAGCCGTGGGCCGACCAGGTCGTCTGGAACGGCGTCATCGGATACGGACACGCCCGCATGTGGCTTGGCCTGCTCGCCGCCTGCATGGGAGACCACGAGCAGGCCGATCAGCACTTGGCGTTCGCTTGTGATTTCCAGGAGACCAACGGCTTGCTTCTGTGGGCAGCCCGCGCCCATTTGGGCTGGGCGGAGGCGCTCGCCGGGCGAGGCGGCGATGCTGCGCGAGCACGCGAGCACGCCGCCCGCGCGCTCGAGCTGTCAAAACAGCACGGCTACGGCCTCTTTGAGGAGCGCGCAGCCGCCCTCGTCGAGCCGCAGTCAACCGCCTAGATATGACCGGGCGATGCAGCGCTGTGCTGTCGCCAGGCTGATGCTTACATGGCATAGCGAGCGCGCGGCGAGCAGAGCGGGTCGCTGTCGCGGGCCGTGCTGCGTGTTGGACCGGGCGCGATCGGCTACGGCACGGTCGTCCTGATTCGCGTGAGTCGCGGCGACTCACGCCGGATGGCGCGTCCAGCAGCATTCGACGCGACTCTTGTGCAGGCGAGACACCGCGTTGCGTGGCTGCTAGCGCAGGCCACAACCGCTGGCGTCAAGTCGTAGGGCACAGGCGCTTGGCTACGCTTCGGCGCGTGGAGCTGCAGCGGCGCATTGCGGAGGGGACGGGTGAGTTCTTGCTCTTCGCGCTGACGCCACCGCGCCTGACGACCGAACCGGAGCACGCCCGTCAGATTGCCGCGAAGACGCTCGAGCGCCTGCGCCCCGTGGGCATCGACGGCCTCGTGCTCTACGACATTGATGACGAGAGCGACCGCAATCCCGAGGAACGCCCCTTTCCGTTCCTGCCCACGATGGACCCCGCCGACTACCTCGCTCGCGATCTCGTCGGCTTGGAGGTACCCGCAATCGTGTACCGCGCTGTCAGCAAGTACCCAGAGCAACAGCTTCAGTCGTGGCTCAGCGAACAGGCCCCAACCCAGGCGCTGTCGGTGTTCGTCGGTGCGTCGTCCCGTGAAAAGCCGGTCGCGACCTCTCTGCCGCGGGCCTACGAACTACGGAGTGAGGTGCGCCCGGATCTCCTGCTCGGAGGTGTGGCGATCCCAGAGCGCCACGCGCGCGGAGGCACGGAGCACCTCCGTCTGCTTGCAAAGCAGGCTGCAGGTTGCTCGTTCTTTGTCACCCAGATCGTCTATGACGTCAACGCCGCGAAGGACCTGGTCTCCGACTATCACTACGAGTGCGCCGCTCGTGGCCTCAAGCCGGCGCCGATCGTCTTTACGTTCTCGGTCTGCGGGTCGGTGAAGACACTGGAGTTCGTTCAGTGGCTCGGTGTCGATGTGCCGCGCTGGATCGAGAACGAGCTGCGCCACGCGGAGGACACCCTAGAAGCGTCCTACGACCAAGCCGTCGCTACGGCCGTCGAGCTGATCGCATTCTGCCGGCGCGTCGGCGTCCCATTCGGGGTCAGCGTCGAGAGCGTCTCAATCCGCCAAGTCGAGATCGACGCCTCCATCCGCCTCGCAACCCGGCTACAGGCAGAGCTACCTCGCTAATCCGCACCACCCGCACCGCAGGTGGGGCAAGCCACCCGGCCACACCGCGCTATTCCGCAGCAACGAGGCGCGACGCAGTTCGCAAACCCGCTGCCGCCTCGGACGAGCCGCGAGTGCGCAGATCGTCCAGGCGGGGACTGCACCTCCTCGGCTCCCATACGCTCGCCGTCGTCCAAGCGCTGGAGTGGGCGCAGTGCCTGGACCTCTGCGCCGGCTGGGACGGACGCGGCTTCATCCATGCGCGATCTTCGTCGCGACCCACGCACCGCTCGTATCCTGCATACGCGCGCGCAGCTCCTCGTCGCTGCGGTCGCTTGCCAGCTTGGTTGGGGCGTCGCACTCGAGCCGAGCGGCAGTGACCGACCGCCCGCAGACGTCCATCTCGTCACACCCGCCGGCGAGATCAGCGTCGAGGTTCGGGTCTTCACGCAAAGCGAGTCCGGGAGGGAACAGTTCGCGGCCGCCGAGAGCGGATCGGAGTGGCTGATGATGCTCGGTATCCAGGAGCACGTCTGGATCTCGGGAAAGCTCGACCGTCACCTCACCCCAGCCGAGCGCCGCGAGATCGAGCGGTTCGTCAAGCGCAACGCCGCCGCCGCGTACAGTGGCGAGAAGCCGCGGCTGCAGCTCGACGGCATAGCACTCGCGCTCGTCGATCGCGCAGCCACCGCCGGCACGTTGTCCGGCCCGACGGTCAGGGAGAGCCTGTTCGAGCGGATGGTCAGCGCCATCGCCGCGAGGGCGCGCAGGATGCAGAACTCCGGCGCCGAGTGGCTGCACATCACTGTCTTGACAGGACTGTGGGCGTTCACGCCGTGGGGTACGAGTCCACTCGCCGAGAAGCTCGCAACGATGATGGCCGCGCTCGATGAGGCGCTCGGCGACGACCGGCCCGCTGGAATCGTGCTGTACTCCGGCGCCGGGTTGACGCCCGAAGTCAACGCAAGCTCGAGCAGGTGCTCAGGCGCCTGTGACGCGTCGTCGGCGAGCACGCCCCGGAGTGCCTGCATCGCGCTGCTGCTGGGAGCGATCAAAGACCCCTGTGCTCTTGCCGGCCCGCCGCGCGCCCATGACCATCGCGACACGCGTATCGCTCAACGACTCGCCGATCAGGGGGCGTATGCGGCACCCGATCAGCGCTGTGATCCTACAACCAGCTCTGGTCAGATACGGAATTAGACGGAGGCAAACACGGGATGCTGGGGCGGCAGATACGGAAAGCTCGAGTGGCTAGCGTGCGCTGCTTTCGTGATGCCGCGTTGCCCCCGGGCGGCTGTCTGGAATAGGTCGAGGCGGACCACCACCTGCCGGCCCCAGGCACCCTGGCCCGAGATCGCTTGGGGTGTTTGGCCTGCTGTTGTGGGAGTCGCTGAGTTGGATCGTTTTGGGCTCGAAGTGGACCGGAATGATCCCGTCGGTGCTGCTAGGGCTCGACCCTGGAGACCGATTGCACGCGGTCGATCGTCCGGTCGAAGGAGAGCACGCGGCGCATGCCCGTGGACTCGGCGATGGCCACCAGGTAGGCCTCGGCAAAGTCGAGCCTGTGGAGCTCGTAGACCTCAAGCGCCCGCAGCAACAATGATGCATCGACCACCTCGACCGACGCCAGCGCGATCGCGGAGCGCATCAGCGTCGCCACCCGGACTCGCTCTACTTCGTAGAAGGACTCGAGTACATAGACGTACTCGGCCAGCACGAGATCCGTCAGGAGTAGCTGCTCCTCGCCGGCCAAGGCCGCCGTCGCCCGCTGGGCCATATCCGGCGGGTCGCCCGTGAGATGCCGGATCAGGACATTCGTGTCGAGGAACGCGCTCAGCGGCGCTTCTCCGCTCGCCTTCGCCGGCTACGGCGCAGCACCTCATCCCACGGAGTCCCGAGCTTCGCCGCGGGCGTCGCCACGGACCCCGCCAGCTCGAGGAAATCCGCAGTCTTCGCCAGAACGGCACGCTGACGCTCGACGCGGAAGACAACCTCATCGCCCTCGCGCAGCTCTAGCGCATCGCGCACACTCCTGGGAATCGTGATCTGGCCCTTCGACGTCAACCGCGCAGCGGCATCCATACACTTCTCCTTACTCTTTGCGAAAAGTAAGGATAGCATCCAGAAATCTCCGCCTCTGGGAGACCGAGCTCGAGCCAGCGAACGCTCCGGCGCCCACCAGCGACATCTCGCAGTCTTGGGTACAACGTCGGAACCTGGATCTCCTCCTTGAGGATCTCAGGGAGCTGTGTAGGTTTGTTGGTGCCTGTTGGGCTGTGTTGTTCGACGGGGTTGGCTGTGATGAAGCGGGCCCGGTGGGGCGTGGCGGAGTCTTGGCCGAGGGTGGCGTCCGGTGCTCCCGGGAGGGTGCGGCTGGCGGCGGGGCGAACGGTTCAGATCGGCTTTACAATGCGATTTTCGGGCTCTCTGCAAACGTTTTGCAAAGGCCGTACTGGCTTCAGACCGGGCCTCTGGGCCATTGAGACCGTGCGTATGCCATATCTAACGGATGTACGTTGTCCGAGAACCTTGCCTCGACCAAGACCTGGCGCTTTACCGAGGACGGGCCGAGAGGGCGGGTTGTCTACTCGGTTTCGAGCAGCGCTGGGCGCAGGAGCTTCGCTACATCCTCCGGCGTAGCGCCGGCACTGAAGCTCAGTATCCAGCCGGCCAACTCGGGGTCCGTCGCCTTGACGCGCAGACCGTTGATCTCGAGAAAGGTGAGCATCGCCACCAGCGCGGTGCGCTTGTTGCCGTCGATGAATAGCTGGCTCTCGGCGATACCGTGAGCAAGGACGATCGCTTGGAGGGCAAGATCAGCGTTCTCGTAGTGCGCGTAGGTGGCGGGCCGCGCAAGCGCGCCCTCCAGGCCGTCGCGACTGCGCAGATGGTCGGCTGCCTCCGCGGCTGTGGCGCCGATGATCAGCCCGTACAGACCGACGACGTCCTCGCTCGTGAGATAGACAGGTTCGATCTCGCCGGGCTGCTCGTCCGCCATGCCGCTACTACTAAGGGCTGTGGGGGTCGTGATCGGCAAGAATCCGCAACGCCTCACCGTGATCGGCAACAACGCGCTCTCCGATGCCGCGGATACGCTCACGAACCTTCTCGGTGGACATGATCCGCAGATCGCCCCCAGGAAGTTCTTCCACCAGCACCGAGGAGCCCGGGGCATAGCCTTGGTCCTCGAACTCCCGCGGGATCGAGATCACGTTGCTGTTGCCGACACGGCGAACCTTCACAACCCGCATAAGAGACAGTATACACATGGATAGCCCCAGAAGGACGTGCGATCTTCTCGTGCCGTGGCGCCCGACCTTAGATCGGCGTCGCGTCCAGCAGGCGGGGAAACTCAGCGAGCGACCGCAGTAGCTCGGCGCCGGCATCGCTCATGCTTGCTCGTCGCCCTGAGCGCAAAAGGTGCACGCGAGAGACCCAGCCCCGGCACGGAGCGGTTACGATCCCGCTGCGTGTCGGCGAGTTCTCAGCTATTCGATCCAGGCCCACCGCACCTTCGCCCTCCCGTGGAATCGGTCGAGGTGCATGGTCTGTTCGGGCGCTTCTCGTACCAACTTGACGTCGCGCCGACACCCCCGCAGACCTGGGCAGCGCGAGGCGGCGAGATCCTGACGGTCAACGAGGATCGACTTTCGCTGCTGTACGGCCGCAACGGAAGCGGCAAGACAACCATCCTGCGTCTACTCTTCCATGCCTTGTCGCCAGCGGGCAACCGCGGGCATCGAACAGCGCTGTTCGGAATACCATTTCGCCGTCTCGAGATCGTGCTCACTGACGGCACACGATTGACCTACGAGCGTCGTGATGAGCACCCTGTCGGCCCGTATCGCGCGGAAATCAGCAGCGGTGGCCGCCGCAAAGCAATCGTCTGGGACTACCAGGGGCCGACCTCGCTGGCCTGGTCGAACATTGAGATGCCAATTGCCCAGCTCTCGTATGGGTTCGGTAAGAGAGGGGACCAGGAGCAGCGCTTCCTCAGCGAGCTGCGAGCACTTGCTATCAACCCGGTGTTCCTTGGCGACTCGCGCGCAATCACTAGCGACTCTCTCGAGCGAGAGGATGTGACCAAACGCCTTATTGACCGGTCAACTGACGTCGATGAGGTGCTACGCGCCGCGCGGGACCTTGACGCTCAGGCGGCACTGCAGCGGGTTTCCCGATACCTCTCACAGCTGACCTTCGCCGGCGCCCAAGCTGGCTCCCAGCGTGTCGATAGCGTTTATGTGAATGTAGTGGCGGCGATCACCGCCGCGCCAATACAAGTCGAGCAGCAGCGCGGCGGCGGAATCCCTGAGCTGACGGCCCGGGTCCTCAGCGTCGGGGAGCGCACGCTCCCGTTCTTCCGCTATGGCCTACTACCAGAGTTCCCCACGCAGCCGCTGGTCGCGGCGCTGAGCACAGCTCCACTCGACCGCGCTCCGTTACTGAGCCGAGTCCTAGACCCGTATCTGGATGGGACTGAGGCTCGGATGGATGCACTTGAGCAAGGAATGCGCTCGGTTGCCTCCTTCATTGATGCCCTCAACTCGTTTCTTGAAAGCAAGCGCGCAGAGTTCCGACTCGGCGGCGGTGGCGCAATCATCGTTGAGCCCCACAGTGGAGAGCCGCTTGAGCCCGCTGTGCTCTCCTCTGGGGAGAAACAGATCGTGCTGCTCTTCAGCGACATTACGGCGTTGCAAAGCGACACGCGTCTGTTCATCATCGATGAGCCCGAGCTCTCGCTGAACCCTAATTGGCAGCGTACGCTCATGCCCAGGCTGCTCGAAGTGACAGAGCAGAGCGGAATGCAGCTTATTGCGGCGACGCATTCGACGGAGATCATGGCGCGCTACCACAGTCGCATCCGTCAACTCGATGGCTGAGCCACCAGAGCAAGAGCTTGAGGCGCCGTGGCGTTGGACACTGCAGGAGTACTTGCTTCGCTGTGAGCAAGGACGCAACCTGCGCGAGGTCGTAGTGGAGGGCGCACTTGATCGTGACGTGGTGGGAGACGCACTTGTGCGCTGGGGCCGCCCCGAGGTGGGTGTCGTGTGCAGCGACTCGTTGATGATTAGTGACGAGGAGGTAAGCGCAGCGGGATACGACACCGGAGCGAAGGGCCAACTGCTAACTCTCGCGGCGGCATTGCGGGCGCTCGCCGGGCGGGCGGAAATTGAGGCCATCGTCACGATTGTCGTCGATCGCGACTACGACACTCCGCCAGAGCCCTCACTGTGGCTGTGCGTCACGGACGGGCACTCAATGGAGAGCTACATGCTTCTCGACGGAGTCCTCGACCGGTTCGTCCGGATTTCGCTCGGGCGCTCGTACGGCCCAGTCCTAGGGCGACGCCGGAGGCTAACGAATGGCGCGGACCTTACTTGGTCGCATACTAGACGCAGCATCAGCGGTCACCGCGGTACGAATCGCGTTGCGTACGCTGCTCCCGCCTGTCGGCCTGATCCAGCGGTGGCTCGACTATGTTCGCATCGGCTCCGACGGGCGTGCTGAGGCGCACGCTCGGGACCTGTTGCAGCGCTCACTCGCCGTCGTGGACCGCGCCCATGAGCAGACGATGCTTGAGACATCGCTCCCCGGCGAGGCGGCGCGAGTACGCAAGGAGCCATTTTTGCTCCTGCACGGGCGTGACCTAACGGTGATCCTCGCGAAGCTGCTGCGCAGCTCCTGGGGGCGCCGACTCGCAGGCGTCTACGCGCGAGCTGAGCCGTCACAGCTTGCACGCACGCTCCTCGCAACCGTCAATCCAAGCGAGCTCGACAAACAGCCCATGTTTGCGATGCTGCACGAGCGCGTTGCTGCACCCGAGGATTCGCCCGAGGACTCACAGGCACGACCCTAGACTAGGAGAGATCGACGTTGCCGCCGTTGCGGTCCCTCTGCGGTCCCGAGTCCCTCGACCAAGGACAAGGTATCGCGAATACTGGCGCCGCAAATGTCAGCATATTCACGCCTTTTCCCCCGCATTCGCTACAATTCGCGGTTCTGAATAAATATCGGGGCGAACGGTTCAGATCGGCTCTGCAATGCGGTTTTCGGGCTCTCAGCAAACGTCTTCAAAAGCTGTACCGCCGCCAAGCCGAGGCCTGGGCCTGCTGAGACCAAAGCGTCTGCCATACTTAACACACGTATGTGATGCCGTTTAGGCGCCACGCCGGATGACGAAATCGACAGTGCCGACACGTCTAGCGCCATAGAGTGCCGGCCCAGTGCCTGACGCAAACATCGACTACGCCCAGGCCGCGCCGGTCACCCGTGCCACCGCCGAGCCGACCCTCGAATCGCAGCTCGAGTCCACGCTGCGCTCGGCGACGCGCGCACCATTCTCAACGTCAGTGCCGGCAGCGGCTCATACGAGCCAGAGGACCGCTACGTGCTGGCCGTCGAGCCCTCAGCAGGGATGCGCGCAACGCCACACCCATCTCGCGCCCGCGATAAACGCCGCCGCCGAAGCGCTGCCACTAGACGATGACGCGTGCACTGGACGCGGGCCGGGGCGCTCGCGGCGTAGACTCGCCGCCGTGGCTCACGACCCGCTGTTCGATAGCGCCTGGCTCAAATGGACGCAGGCGATGGTCCACTCCCAAACGTTGCAGCGTGACATTGATGCCCAGACACGCGACGGAGGCACTAATCCCGTACGTGCCTTCCGAACGGAGTACCACCCGAAACGCCACGGCTTCGCCATAGTCGTTGAGGACATCGCGCCGATCCCAGTGCGGTGGCGTCTGCTGCTCGGGGACATTGCCAACAACTACCGTGCTGCCCTCGACCATCTTACGTGGGCACTTGTCACGCGGGGCCGCACACCGCCCGAAAAGCTCACCCCCGCGCAGGAAAAAACCGTTACCTTCCCGATCTTCGAGAACCGACTCAAATACAACCGAAGCCTCGCCAAAAAGCTGCCCGGAGTCCGGCGAGCAGACGCGACAAAGGTGCGTTGGTGTCAGCCGTACCGTCGCGGCGCTCGGAACCGGCCCCAAGACCCGCTTGTGCTTCTGGCGAGCATCAACAACGGCGATAAGCACAGGGCGATCCAGCCAGCCTGGACTTTCCCCAGTCGAATCGACGTAGAAGTCACGCACATGCGGAACTGCGTGCTGCGCGGGGTCGAGCATTGGCGGCGACGACGCAACCGCTGGAGAACGGCACAGAGGTGGCATTCATGTACGGCCGAAAGCTCGGCAGCGATCCCGAGCTTGAGGTGCAGCTCCACGTCGCCACGACGCCAACCATTGGCAACCGCATCAGCATCCGAGAGTGGCACGCAATGACCGGCATCTTTATTCTTAAGATGCTCCGCGAGTTCTCCGACCAGCCACCCCGACGACCCCACCCCAGGGTGCGCCCCTGGGCCTCTCTGGCGGGCCTACTACCGCACCTTCCCCTCAGTAATCGTCGTCCTCGCCAACCAAACCCCAGCGGCGTGCCGACGGCGCATCCAACGAGTCATCGCGCTGCACAACACAGACCCCGCACGCAAACGCTACGGGCCGGTGCCCATCTCGTTCGTGGCGCTCACTGACCTCACCGCGCGTGGACCGTTCGCAGAGATCTTCATATCGACCGCCCAGCCCGGACGGTACCTCGACTGGCTCGAAAACCCACAACCAACCCAGAGGTGACAATGCTCCCGCGACCCCGATCCACCCCTACACGCCGCCACCCCAAGAACCCTGAGCGCACTGACGCACCGCCTGGCGAGCCGGGGAGCGCCCCGCGTGCGGCGAAGACGCCATGCACCACCAGAGTCGCGCGCCGCGCCTCCCACCCACCACAGGCGCCCTACCGTACCGCTGACCTCTCCTTTGCGGTCTGGCCTTGCGCGCAAAAGACAAGCCAATGGCAACGCTACGGGCGCTACCTCCCCGAGTCAAACCGCCACCCCGCCAAGATGCTGCCCGCCCTCGCCCGCAACACCATCAAGGCCTACAGCGACCCCGGCGACCTCATCCTCGACCCCATGTGCGGCATCGGCACCACACCCGTCGAGGCCACCCACCTCAACCGCCACGCCATCGGCATCGAGCTAGAGCCCCGCTGGGCAAAACTCGCCACCGCCAACATCACCCACGCCCACACCCAAGGCGCCACCATCCCCGCACACATCATCCAAGGCGACGCACGCAACCTCCCCCAACTACTCGCCACACACACCACACGCCAGCCAGACTTGATCCTCACCTCCCCACCCTACGCCTGCCAGATCGCCGACCTCGACACCAAGAACCTCCTCACCGGCACCGGACCGCTACGCCGCGAGGACACCACCAACTACAGCCCCAACCACCACAACCTCGGACACGCCAGAGGCACCACCTACACCACCGCCATGAGCGACATCTACAAGGCATGCGCCACCGTCCTAAAGCCCGGCGGATACCTCATCCTCGTCACCAAAGACATGCGCACAAACGGCTCACTACGCAACCTCAGCGAGGTTGTCCCGTTCGCTGTAGAAGTCTGTGGTGGCGGTTGGGTGTGGTGGTTACACGGTGACGGCGATGGGGGCGTCCTCGTTGGTCGTGGTGTGAGTGGTGGTGCGCTGTGCGAGGAGGTCGCGCTCGACGGCGAGGGCGAGTTTGGCGAGGTTTGCGTAGCCGACGACCCTGCGGAACTGGGTCTCGGCCTCGAGCATCCCGGCGGCTGTCCACCGCAGGCACATGTCGCCGGATTGCCAGCGCTTGACGTTGCGCGAGGTGCGTCGGATGATCTCGATCATCGACTCGATTGGGTTCGTCGAGGCGAGTGTCTTCTTCAGGTGCCCGTGGATCTCCAGGCGGGTGAGGGTGAGCGTCTCCTCTAGGCCCTCGCTGAGTGAACTCGCGGCACCGGGATGTGAGTGTCCGAGCTCTGAGGCGAGAGTCCGCAGATCATCCAGGGCGAGCGCGTGGTGCTCGCTCGCCCACGCGCGCCGTAGCCGCGCCTTCACGGCCGCCCGGTCGCGTTCGGGGAGATGGTCAAGCACGTTGCGTTCCTTGTGACGGATACAGCGCTGCACGGGGACGGGCCCGAAGACCTCTCCGACGGCCGCCCGCAGTGCCTTTGAGCCGTCCAGGACGACGAGCACGCCCTGCTCGACATCAAGGCCCCGGTCGACCAAGTCGGCGAGGAGGTGCGCAGTGACGGTCTTGTTCTCCGTGGAGCCGTCCCACAATCCCAGCGGGATCTTCACCCCATCCGTCGTGATGCCCAGCGCGACGACGCAGCAACGGCCCTTCAGCTCGATCCCGTCGATCATCAACGCCGCCAACCGCACGTCTGCCAGATCACGGCTCATCAGGGCGTCCAGATGCTCACGCGTGCGCCCGACGAACTCACGGCTACCGCGGACTTCGACACCGAGCGCTCCCCGGCGATCACCTGCTCACCGACGGGCTCCCGGGTACGCGTGAACCGGCGCGTGCTGACACCCGCGAGCATCTGCTCCAACACCACCCGCGTCAACGGGTCACGCTCAGCGAAATACCCATACGTCGCCAACGGCACCTCGTGCTCGTCATCAGCGCTCCTGGCGCGTGGACGCCTCACCGCGACCCGCCGCCCACCAAGGGTCACTTCGCCATCCTCGTAGCCATGGCGCACCGCAGTGCGCTGCGCGTTGTTGGCGTGCTTGGAGCCGACGACCTCATCGAGCTCGACCTCCATCATCTCGCTGAGCACCCCCAGCCCGACACCGACGCTGAGCGCCAGCAGCCCATCCTTCGCTGCGCCAGCCAGCTCCCCCAGCGCGTCCTGCACACTTGGCAGCAACACGCGCTGCGGGCGTGCGTCCTGCTCCTGCTCTACGGTCTTCATGGCAGTTCCTCTCGTCTCAATGGACTTGTTCGCACTCGCCACGGTCCCAGCGGGACCAGACGAAGCGAAAAGGACCGCCACCTACGAACTTCTACACGCTACGGGACAACCTCCTTCTGCATCCGCGGGCCACGTAGAGCCCCCCACCTACCGACGCGCCGACCCCGGCCCACGGTGCCGGCTCGACTTCGTGAAACACCGCCACCCCTACGGACACCCATCCGGTGGCTTCCGTGGCGTGCTCCCGAGCAAGCAGCCGGGCTCGACCATCAGGGCGGCATGGTCGTATGGCCACGGTCCAGGACATCACAACGACCGTAGAGCGCGCCAGAGCTGCTCTGGCCAACCCTCTGCAAACGTTCTGCAAACGTTTTGAGCCACCGCTGCAAACGTTCTGCAAACACGAGACCCCCGAACCCCCGCGAACACAGACGAACGGCATCCCGCTTGGCCAATGTTTCCGGGGGTTTTCGCCCGTGTTCGCTGGCCTTCGCGATTCTCTAACCAATCGGGGCGCCCGGATTCGAACCGGGGACCTCGCCGACCCGAACGGCGCGCGCTACCAGGCTGCGCCACGCCCCGACGCTCCGTGAGTATCCCACACCGCTATCGTCCTCGCCTGATGCCCGCCCAGCTGGCTGAGATCGTGCTGGAGCTTGACCGGCTGCTACAGCCCGAGCGCTTTCGGGACTACTGCCCCAATGGCCTGCAGGTACCCGGCGCCGAGCTCGTTAGAACGGTCGCCACCGGTGTGAGCGCCAACCTGGAGCTGTTCGAGCGTGCCCGCTCGGAGGGCGCGGACCTGCTCCTGGTCCACCACGGCCTCTTCTGGACCTCCTCCACACCCGCCCCCATCGATGCGCCGCTCAAGCGCAGGCTGCAACTGCTGTTCGACGCCGACATGAGCCTTGCCGCTTACCACCTACCGCTGGACGCCCATCTCGAGGTGGGCAACAACGCGCTGCTCGCCCGCGCGCTGGGAGCCGACTCGCTGGAGCCCTTCGCGCTGCACCGCGGCCAGACCATCGGCTGCCTGGCTCACTTCGCGTCCGGCGAAGGAGACGACCCGGAAGAGCGACCTGTCGAGAAGGGACGTGGGGAGGGTACTCCCGCAAGCGTCGAGGCCGCCGAGGGAGTGCGGCTCACCGCCGGGGGTGGCGACATGGAAGGCGACGAGGGGCTGCCCGCACAGGAGCTCTTCGCGCGCGTGCGCCGCGTCACCGACCGCGAGCCGCTCATCTTCGACTCCGGGCCCGCGCGCATCCGTCGCCTGGCGGTGGTCACCGGCGCCGGTGCCGGCCACCTGGGCGAAGCGATCGCCGCGGGGGCCGACGCCTTCCTCACCGGCGAGCCCGTCGAGCGAGTGATGTCCCACGCGCACGAGGCCGGGGTGCACTTCATCGCCGCCGGCCACTACGCGACAGAGACATTCGGCGTCAAGCGTCTGGGGGAGCTCCTGAGCGAGCGCTTCGCGCTGCCCCACGTCTTCATCGACGTCCCCAACCCGATCTGAGCCACGCCGCGCGGCTTGACAGCCGCAGCCGCGCCCGCCAGCCCACCCCTGTGTAAGGCTCCCGACCCGGCCTTGGGTTCTGGTCGACCCCTCTGATCGGATCGCGGTCGCGCTGTGCGTCTTCCTCGCGCTTCCCCCGCAGCCCGAAGGGCATATCCTTAGTGGTGCGTCACTAGCAGCACGTCATTAGCAAAGCACCAGTTCAAGCGTCAGTCGGCCGAGCAGGAGGAGACATGGAGGCAACCACCACGGCGTCCACCGCCACCGCAGCGCGAACGATCGCGGACGTGGTCCCGCGCGCGGTCGCCGACTACACAGACCACTGCGCCGTGCGCTTCAAGCGCGACGGCGAGTGGCACGACGTCAGCTACGCCCAGCTCGGCACGATCGTCGAGGAGATCGCCCTCGGCCTGATCGACCTCGGCATCGAACCGGGCGAGCGAGTCTCGATCCTCGCCAACACCCGCCCCGAGTGGTCCTACGCCGACATGGCCGCCACCGAGACCGGCGCGGTGGTCGTGCCGATCTACCAGACCAACTCCCCCGAGGAGTGCCTGTGGGTGCTCGTCGACTCCGAAGCCTCCGCGATCGTCTGCGAGAACGAGCTCCAGCTCGAGAAGATCGCCGCCGTCCGCGAGCAGCTCCCGCTATTGCGCACCGTGATCGTGATGGACCCGCCCGCGGCGGGCGCCGAGGATGCAGGCGCGGACACCAGGGGTGCGGGGAATGGGACCGGCGGTACTGGCACATCGGGGGCGGCGAGCGGCGCAAGCGCGGCAGCCTCGCTCGGGGCCATCACCCTCGACGAGGTCCGCGAGCGCGGACGCCGCCGCTCCTCCGAGGAGCTGCGCGCGCGCCGCGAGGCGATCACCCCAGGGGACCCCTACACGTTCATCTACACCTCCGGCACCACCGGGCCGCCCAAGGGATGCGTGCTCAGTCATGGCAACTACCGCGCGATCCTCGACATGCTGCGGGAGACGCGCCAGATCAGCGGCGACGAGATCACCTACCTGTACCTGCCGCTCGCCCACTCCTACGCGCTCTTGATCCAGCTCGCCTCCTTCGACATGGGCACCACGATCGCCTACTTCGGCGGCGACACCAAGCAGATCGTCGGCGAGCTGATGGAGGTGCGCCCCACCTACCTGCCCTCGGTGCCGCGCGTTTTCGAGAAGGTCTACACGCTCGCCCACGGCACGATCGAGGCGCAGCCCCCCGAGGAGCGCGAGCGCACGCAGGCAGCGATCGAGCTGGGGTTGAAGGTCCGCGAGCTGATGGCCCGCGGCGAGCCCGTCCCCGAGGAGCTGCGTGTGCCCTTCGAGGAGGCCGACGAGAAGCTTTTCAAGAACGTCCGCGCGATCTTCGGCGGCCGGGTGCGCAACGCGACCTCCGGCGCCGCCCCCATCGCCAGGGAGATCCTCGAGTTCTTCTGGGCCTGCGGCGTGCCGGTGCTCGAGGGCTACGGCATGACCGAGACCGCCACCGCCGCCACCATCTCCACGATCGAGAACCATAAGTTCGGCACCGTCGGGCGCCCCTTCAGCGGCGTGCAGGTCCGGATCGCGCAGGACGGCGAGATCCTGATCAAGGGCCCCAACATCTTCCAGGGCTACCACCACCACGGCGAGGCCTCCTTCGGCACCATCGCCGACGGCTGGATGCACACCGGGGACCTTGGCTCGCTCGACGAGGACGGCTACCTCTCCATCACCGGCCGCAAGAAGGACATCATCATCACCGCCGGCGGCAAGAACCTCACCCCCGCCAACCTCGAGAACGACCTCAAGCAGTGCCGCTGGATCAGCCAGGCCGTGATGCACGGCGACCAGCGCCCCTTCCCCGTCGTGCTCATCACGCTCGACGAGGAGGAGATGGCCGGCTATGCGCGCGAGCACGGCCTGCCCGAGGACATCGCGACGCTCTGCCGCGAGCCCGCGGTGGTCGAGATGATCGATGCGGAGGTGCAGCGCGTCAACTCCCGCTACGCCCAGGTCGAGCAGGTCAAGCGCTTCGCGATCCTCGACCACGACCTCTCCCAGGAGACGGGCGAGCTGACGCCGACGCTCAAGGTCAAGCGCGCGGTCGTGGCCGAGAAGTACGCCGAGCTGCTCGACTCGCTGTATACGCACTAGCCTGTGTGGCTAGTAACGACTAAGCTGAAGTCACGCAGCAACAATCGGGGGGAGGACAGATGCGCAGCGACCCAAGCGACACCGGAGGTCTATTCGTAGGGCGGCGCCCCGGCACCGCCCCCGTCCGCTTTCGCAAGCTGCCCCAGCGCGGCGACGCCGCCCGCCAGCGGATCGACGGCCTACTTGCCGCCGCGGTGCTCGCCGCGATGGTGTTCATCTGCGTGCTCTGCTGGGGGCCCATCCCGATCGCCTGCCTGTGGATCGCCTCGCGCATCAACTATTTCTCCGGCAGCATCTCCCTCGGTATCGTCGGGGCGGTGGCCGGGCTGTTCGTACTGCTGTTCGGCTCGCTCAGCGTGCTGCGCCGCCTCGACGGCTTCTGGATCCTGGCCCGCCGCGCGGCGGGCCACGACCAGCGCGTGGGCGTGCTCAGCCGCGTGTTCGCGATCACCGCCGTCGTCTGCGGCGCCGCCTTTATGATCTGGTTCGGCCTGATCCACGGAGCGGTCAGCCAGAACATGTTCCGCCTGGGCACCTGAGCCCCGCGATGGGAGTCCCAAGTCAATGGGCCTGACCGACTACTACCGCCAGTTCGAGGGCCTCTCCGAGGAGGAGGTCAACAAGGGTCTGCGCGAAGAAGCCGCCGAGCGCCGCCGTAAGGCGCTCACCCGCGTGGTCACGCTCGATCTTTCCCAGACGACCTGGCCTGAGCTGCCTCACCCCGACGTCGTCAGTGCGATCACCTTCGTCGCGCGCGCCGGCCTGCACCGCTATCCGCACCTGCGCGGCTCAAAGCTCCGCCACGAGCTGGCCCGCCGCCACGGAGTGGACCCCGGCCGGCTGATCGTCGGCAACGGCGCTGCACAGCTGCTCAGCTCCGCCACGCGCGCGCTGATCGAGCCCGGCCAGGAGCTCATCACGCGCTGGCCCTCCTACCCGCTGTATCCGATCATGGCCCGCCGCGCCCACGGCCACACGGTGCGGGTCAGCGGTGGAATCGACGAGCTCCTTCAGGCCGTCGCCAGTCACAATGCCCGCGTCGTGGTGCTCGCAAGTCCCAACGACCCCACGGGCGAGCTGGTGCCAAACGCCGAGCTGGAGCGTCTGCTCACTGGGCTGCCCGACGGTGTCGCGGTGCTGCTGGACGAGTCGCTCGTGGAGTTCGCCGACGCCCAGCCCGTCAACGCCTCGATCGAGCTGCTCGAGCGCTTCCCGCGCCTGCTCGTCTTCCGCAGCTTCTCCAAGGCCCACGGCCTCGCCGGCCTGCGCCTCGGCTACGCCGTCGGCGGCCCCGGCTCGGAGGACCTCCTCACCGAGCTCGAGCCCGACCTCGGCGTCAGCGAGGTCTCCCAGGCCGGCGCGCTCGAGGAGCTGCACAGCGGCGAGGCGCTGATGGCCCGCCGCGTCGGCACGATCCGCGAAGAGCGCGCCCACCTGACAGCGGAGCTGCGCCGGCGCGACTTCGAGGTCTCAGACAGCCAGGCCAACTTCCTGTGGGTCGCCCATCCCAGCCTCGACGGCAGCGCGCTCGCCACACGCCTGGCCCACACCGGAGTGCTCGTCGCCGCCGGGGGCGCGCTCGGCGAGCCGCGCCACGTGCGCGTCTCGCTGCTGGACCGCGCCGCCTCTACGCGCCTGCTCGGCGCGCTCGACAACATCGGCTGACCCAGAGTCCAGCCGAAACGGGGTCGGGGCCGGACATCATCGGGCGTAGTCGACCGCCGGCGGGGCGGCCGGCGAGAGGCACGGTTGCACCGTCCCCACGAGCGCTCGCGCGAGCACCTCAGCCGCCCGCCTGGCGCAGCAGCGCACCCGTGGTGCTCTCGAGGATCTTGCGCCACGCGCTCGCCTCCTCCTCCTGCTCTACGTCGAAGTGCTCCACCACGTTTTGCACGCGCGTGGCGGAGATCTCGATGCCGTGGCGCGCACAGGTCTCCCTATAGCGCTCGTACTCCCCCGCCAGGTGGTAGGTCACCGACTGAAAGCCATGCCGCGCGATCTCGATGCGCGAGGTGAAGTTCATCATCGAGGTCTGGAACATCAGCTCATCCGAGGCCTCGGGCTCGATCAGCAGGATGTCCACACCCGGATAGCGCTCCTCCCAGCGCGAGGCCATCTCGTGCAGGCGCTGGTAGGCGAGCATCTTGAACGTCTGATAGCCGATCTGGGGGAACCCCATGTCTGACACCCGCCGCGGGCGGCTGCCGCGCAGCGTGCGCACCTGCTTCTCGAAGTTGTTCACGAACGGCACCAGCGGGTTGATCACCACAACCAGCTTTGCGCCCGCTTCGACCGCGACGTCGAGGTTAGTCGTCGAGACGAGCCCCCCATCGACAAGCTCACGTCCGTCGACCATCACCGGCGCGTAGACCATCGGCAGCGCCCCCGACGCCCGCACCGCAGTTGAAATCGGCACCTCGCGATTGCCCTCCTCGCCGAACACCACCCGCTCGCAGGTGTCGAGGTCGGTCGCCGTCAGGTACAGCTCGCAGTCCAGTTCGTGGAAGTCGTTCGTGCGATCGGGGTCGGCCAGCACACGCCGCAGGTAGCTCTCGATGCCGCTGCCCGTATACAGGCCCGAGGGCAGACCCTCGGCCAGCCCCGCCACGAGGTCCATCGCCGAGACCTGTCCCGCCTGCGCCACCAGCTGGCGCGCCAGTTTCAGCGCGCGCAGCGGCATCAGCGCGCCCTTGCGCGCCAGCTCCCCCAGGTTGGGGCGCAAGAGATCGCCGAGATCGATGTCGCGGAAGGGCAGCGGCCCCTGATGGGTGACCACGCGCATCATCTCCTCGGGCGTCACCCCGTTCGCACACAGCGCCGCGATGAACGCCCCCGCGGAGGTCCCCACGTACACGTCGAACTGGTTGACAGTGCGATTGACCCACAGCAAATCGAGCGCGCGCAGCGCCCCGATCTCGTACACCCCGCCGGTGAAGCCGCCGCCGCCGAGCACCAGCGCCGTCTTCTCCTGTTTGGGGCGCCCCCGCGGCTTCACGCCGCGCGAACCGGGCGCGCGCGATGCAGACGCCCTACCGCGGCGCCGCGGCGCAACTCTTTCCCTGGACGTCGGTTCAAGCTTGACAACCTTGCCCATCCCAGCTTCATTGTATGGCTCCGTGCCCCGGCATCGTCTGGCTACCCTGCTCCTCGCGCTCGGGCTGCTCTGCTGGAGCCCCGCGGGCGCGAGCTCCCAGACCACCCCCACGGCCACGCTCCAGGCCCAGCTGGGCCACGACATGCACATCGCCGGGCCGGCGTCGGGCGCGTACGTGTACGACGTCTCCACCCACACGCCGCTGTTCGCCCAGAACGCGACCCACGCCTCGCCGCCGGCGTCGGTGGAGAAGCTCTACACCTCCACCACCGCGCTCTTGCTGCTCGGCCCGGGCGGGCACCTCACCACGACAGTCGAGGGCGTCGGCTCGCTGGACTCCGAAGGCGTGTGGCACGGCGACCTCTACCTGCGCGGCGGCGGCGACCCCACCTTCGGCTCCTCCTCCTTCATCCACTCCTACTACGACGGCGAGGGCGCCTCGGTCTCCACGCTCGCCCAGCAGCTCGCCGCGCGCGGGATCGTGCACGTCGACGGCACCGTCGTGGGCGACGAGTCGTTCCTTGACTCCCTGCGCGGCGGCCCCACCACGAACTACGCCCAGGACCCTGAAGTCGAGGGCACACTCTCGGGCCTTGCGTTCAACCGCGGCGAAGTGGGCTCCGAGCGCGGCGCCCACGCCCCGGCCGCCTACGCCGCGCTGCAGCTGCTGCATGCGCTGCGGGCGCTGCACGTGACGGTCAGCGACGGCGTCTCCACCGGGCCAACGCCCGCGGGTGCCACGCCGCTCGCGCAGGTCGCCTCCCCGTCGCTCACGACGCTGCTCGGGCTGATGGACCGCCCCTCGGACAACTTCTTCGCCGAGACTCTCGTCAAGGACCTCGGCGCGCTCTATGGCGGCGCCGGCTCAACGCCCGCCGGGGCGGCCGTCGTGCGCGCCACGCTCGCCAAGCGCCTGGGCATCCACCCCACCGTGTATGACGGCTCGGGCCTATCGCACTACGATCGCACCTCGCCGCTTGAAGTCGTCTCGCTACTCGACGCCGTGTGGGGCACCGAAATCGGCACGGTCCTGCGCGGGGACCTGGCCGTGCCGGGGCGCAGCGGCACGCTCGCGCTGCGCATGCGCGGCTCCACCGCCGAAGGCCGCTGCCAGGCGAAGACCGGCACGCTCAATGGCGTCTCGAACCTGGCGGGCTGGTGTGAGACGGTCAGCGGGCACGTGCTCGCCTTCTGCTTCCTCAACGATGGCGACTCAGAGCTCGCCGCGCACGAACTCCAGGACGCGATGACGATCGACGTGGCCCGCTACTCGGGGTAGGGCTCGGGATCCGCGGCGGGCTGCACCTTGCTCTCGCCCGCACGCGCGATCTCGCGGGGGTCGCCAGGCCGTCTGGTTTGGGTCGCTTGCGTCAGCCACCCGCCGACTCGCCGCGCTACGGCCCCAGGCCGCCTACGGCGGCCCTCCTCCCAACATCTCTCGCAGTCCGTCCTCGTCGAGCACCGGCACCATCAGGCGCTTGGCCTTTTCGAGCTTCGTCCCCGCGCTCTCGCCCGCGACGAGGTAGTCGGTCTTCTTGGACACCGCGCTCGTCACGCGGCCGCCCGCCGCCTGGATCAGTTCGGTGGCCTGCTCGCGCGAATAGGTCGGCAGCGTTCCGGTCAGCACCACCGCCTTGCCCGCCAGAGGGCCATCGGCGGGGGCGGGGCCGGCCTCGCGGAAGCGCAGCCTCACGGCGCGCAGGTCCGCGATCAGCGCGCGCATGCGCTCGTCGTCGAGCTGCGCGCGAATCGAGCGGGCCATCTTCTCGCCCACCCCCGGCGTCTGTTCGATCTCCTCCGAGCTCGCCGCCAGCAGCGCGTCGATGTCGCGGAAGCGCTGCGCGAGGTTGCGCCCGGTCACCTCCCCTACCTCCTCGATCCCGAGCGCGAACAGCACGCGCGCGAAGGGCCGCTCTTTGGAGGACTCGATCGCCGCCACCACGTTGCGCGCCGAGACCTCCGCGTAGCCCTCCAGCTCCGTCAGCTGCTCGGCCGTCAGGCGGTAGAGGTCCGCCGCTGTGCGCACCAGCTCGTGGCGCTGCAGCGAGGCCACCTGCTTCTCGCCGAGCCCGTCGATGTCCATCGCGCCGCGCGAGACGAAGTGCTTGAGCAGCTGCCAGGCCCGCTCGGGGCAATCGCGGTTGGGGCATGTGGTGAATACGCTTTCGCGCGGCTTCACGGTCTTGGTGTTGCAGTACGGGCAGCGTGCCGGCGGTCGCGTGGGGGGCGGGCGCTTTTTGTGCTCCACCACGTGCGGCGCCGGCGAGATCACCTGCGGGATCACGTCTCCCGCGCGCAGCACGATCACATCCTCGCCGGCGCGGATGTCCTTGCGGCGGATGTCCTCCTCGTTGTGCAGCGTCGCCAGCTTGATCGTCACGCCGCCTACAGCCACCGGCTCGAGCACCGCGTACGGTCGTAGGTCGCCGAACTTGCCCACATTCCACATCACCTTCTTCAGGTGCGTCATCGCGGTGGTCGGCGGAAACTTCCAGGCCACCGCCCAGCGCGGGTCGCGCCCCACCGACCCCAGCCTCTTCTGCAGCGCGAGGTCGTTGACCTTGATCACCACCCCGTCGATCTCGAAGTCCAGCTCCCCCCGTCGGCGCTCCCACTCGAGGCACTGGGCCACCACCTCGTCCTCGCCGTCGAGCACGCGGATGTCGCGGTTCACGCGAAACCCGTGCGCCTGCAGCCAGGCGAGGCTCTCGTGGTGGGACTTGAAAGAGAGCCCCTCCGCCACGCCCACCTGGTATGCCCACATCGACAGCGGCCGCTGCGCCGCGAGCGCCGGGTCGAGCTGGCGCACTGTGCCCGCGGCGCTGTTGCGCGGGTTCATGAACGTCGACTCCCCCGCCTGTGCACGGCGCTCGTTGAGCGCGGTGAAGTCTTTCAGCGACATGTACAGCTCGCCGCGCACCTCCAGCAGCGACGGGGCCCCGTCGATGTGCAGCGGCACCGCGCCGATCGTGCGTACGTTATGGGTGATGTCCTCGCCCACCTCCCCATCCCCGCGCGTGGCCCCACGCTCCAGCACCCCATCGCGGTAGACGAGGCTGATCGCGAGTCCGTCGATCTTCGGCTCCACCACGTACTGAAAGCCGGGCGTGGCGATGCCCTCGCGCGCGAGGTGGTTGCGCATGCGCTCCACCCACGCGCGCATCTCCTCCTCTGAGCGCACATTGTCGAGCGAGAGCATCGGCTCCAGGTGCTTCACCTTCTCCAACCGCCCCACCGGCTGAGGCGCCACTCGCTGGGTGGGCGACTCCGGGGTCACGAGCTCGGGGTGCTCCTCCTCCAGCGCGCGCAGCTCCGCATAGAGCCTGTCGTAGCGGTCGTCCCCGATCTCCGGGTCATCGAGGACGTAGTAGCGGTAGGCGTGGTGCTCCACTTCGCCGCGCAGTTCCGCGATGCGCTCGGACGCGGGGACCTGCTCCTGCGCCTTGGCCATCAGCCCTCTCGCTCCACCACCGCCGCCGTCGCCTCCTCGCCCATCGCCACCCCATCAACCGCAGCCTCATCCGCGGCGATGCCATCCGCCGCAATCCCGTCCGCCGGGGGTGCATCCGCGATGGCCGGCTTCAGCAGTCCCTCCAGGTCGAAGCCCTCCAGCGCGTCGAGGCCGGGATGGTCGGTGAGGTCGAAGTGGATCGGCGTCACCGCCACGCGCCCCACCGCGACCGCCGCGAGGTCGGTGCCCGGCAGATCGTGGAACCCAGGGTCGGCCCCGTACACCCAGTAGCGCCTTCGCGAGGGCGGTCCGGCTTCCTCGGTGTGCAGCTTCAGCTCGTCGCGATAGATGCGCTTGCCCAGCTTCGTCACCTCCACCCCGCTGGGCTCGCCGGCGGGGACGTTGACGTTCAGCAGCGTCCCCGCGCGCAGGGGTATCTCGTGCAGGGAGCCCACCAGCCGCGCCACGAACCGCGCCGCCACATCGAACTCGAAGCCGCCATCGAAGCGGAAGTCCATCGCCTTGGCGCCCGACTGCTGAGAGACGGCGATCGAGGGCAGACCCAGGACGAGGCCCTCGAGTGCCGCCGCCACGGTGCCCGAGTAGGTGATGTCATCGCCGAGGTTCGCCCCATGGTTGATGCCCGAGACGACCACGTCGGCCGTGAATCCGCCGATCGCGCCGAGGCTCGCCAGGCGCACGCAGTCGACGGGCGTGCCGTCGGTCGCGTACCCCACGGTGCCGTCGGAGAAGGGCACTTCGGCCACCCACAGCGGCCGGCGCGTCGTGATCGAGCGCGCCATCGCCGAGCGGTTGCCGTCGGGCGCGATTGTCTCCAGGCGCACGTCGGGCAGCTCGCAGAGCGCGCGCCGCAGCGTCTGCAGGCCCTCGGCCTCGATCCCGTCGTCGTTGGTGAGCAGGACGTTGAGCATGTGCTCCCAGCATAGGGCTCGGCCCGGTGGGGTCGCTGGCGTGAGGTGAAGGGGTTGTGTTTTCCTATTTTTTCTTGCGTATCACAATGGCATGACAAAGGAAAAAATGAAGAACCACAACACGGACGCGCGGCGAGAAAAGACGTCCCCGCGCCGACCCTCGCTAGGCGTAGGCGACGGTGGCCAGCGCGAGACCATGCGCGGGCGCGGTCGGTCCGGCCTCGCTGCGGGGACGCCCGGAGAGGAGGTGCGTGAACTCCTGCACTGTGCCCCGCCCGGAGGCGACCTCGAGCATCGTGCCCACCAGCACGCGGTTCATGTGGCGCAGGAAGGTGTCGGCCTCGATCCAGAACTCCAGCAGCTCTCCCCCGCCCTCCTCTCGCGTCCGCCACCGCGCGCTCAGCACGGTGCGCCGGAAGTGCGTGTGCTCTGTCTCGGTGGGCGTGAAGGCGGTGAAATCACGATGGCCGACGAGCGCCTCCGCGCACTGCGACAGCGCCTCGGTGTCAAGCGGCCGCGGCCACCAGCAGGCGCTGCCACGCAGGAAGGCACTGCGCGTGCGCCGTCGCAGAACCCGATAGCAATAGGTACGACTGAGCGCATCGCGACGGGCGTCGAAGCCCTCGGGGGCGGGCTCGCTGGAGAGCACCGCCAGGTCCGGTCCCAGCAGCCCGTTGAGGCGGCCAGGCGCAAGCGCCTCGTGGGCGTAGGAGGCGACCTGTCCCCAGGCGTGAACCCCCCGGTCGGTACGTCCGGCCACCGACACGCCCAGCGGCTCGCCGGTGACGCCCACCGGCCCAAGGACCTTGCGCAGTGCCCCCTCCAACTCCTCCTGCACCGTGCGCAGCCCGGGCTGGCGGGCCCAGCCGGCAAAGCCGGCACCGTCGTACTCGAGGGTGAGCTTGGTGACCATCACACCAACCGAGCGCGACGCCTCATCGTCAGATCCAGCACCCGCCACCCGCTGCGGGAATCCGCTAGACCAGCTCGAGGAAGACCATCTCGGTCGAGTCAGAGCGACGTGGGCCGAGCTTGAGGATCCGCGTGTAGCCACCGGGGCGCTCGGCATACCGCGGGGCAACCTCCTCGAACAACCGATACACGGCGAACTTGTCCTGTCCGAGCGCCGAGAGCGCCTGCCGGCGCGCGTGCAGATCACCGCGCCGCGCGAGCGTGATGAGCTTCTCGAGCTCGGGCTTGACCGCCTTGGCCTTGGCCTCGGAGGTCTTGATGCGCTCGTGCTCAAGGACCTCCTTGACGAGGTTCATCAGCAGCGCCTTGCGGTGCGCGGATGAGCGCGAGAGCTTGTTGCGGGTCTTCTGGTGTCTCATGGCGTAGGCAGTCTAGCTTTCTCGGGTGTTCGCCTGGGGCTGATCGGAACCGAGCCGACCGGGCGCGAGGTGCCGGTCAGTCCTGGCGGAGGCTCAGTCCTCGGGTCTCCAGCGTCTCGATGACCTCGTCGATCGACTTTTTGCCGAAGTTGGGGATCGCGTTGAGCTCGGCCTCGGACTTGGAGATGAGATCCCCGACCGTCTGGATACCGGCGCGCTTGAGGCAGTTATACGAGCGCACGCCGAGCTCGAGCTCCTCGATCAGGATGCCGTACTCCTCGCCCTGCAGGACCGCGGCGGCGCCGCCCCCACCGCCGACGGCGAGACCGTGGCCGTCGAGCTGGCCGCCCGGTGAGGCGCGCAGCTCCTGGATGCGGTCGGCGTCGGTGAAGATGGCGAGCTGTGAGATGAGCAGCTCGGCGGCCTCACGCAGCGCGGCTTGGGGCTCGATCGAGCCGTCTGTCTCGATGTCGAGGGTGAGCTTGTCGAAGTCGGTCTTCTGACCGACGCGGGCCTGCTCGACGGCGTAGGCGACGCGGCGCACGGGTGAGAAGATCGAGTCGATCGGGATCACGCCGATGGGCTGGTCGGGGGACTTGTTCTCCTCCGCCGGGCGGTAGCCGCGGCCGCGGCCGATCGTCATGTAGAGCTCGAGCTTGGTCTTCTTCTCGAGCGTCGCGATGTGCACGTCGGGGTTGAGGATCTCGACGCCCGCGGGCAGGTCGATGTCCTTGGCGGTGATTTCACCGGGGCCGGTGACGACCAGCGGCGCCTCGACCTCGGTGGCGTCGCTGTGCATGCGACAGACGACGCCCTTCAGGTTGAGGACGATGTCGGTGACGTCCTCCTTGACACCCGTGATGGTGGAGAACTCATGTGCGACACCCTCGATGCGCACGCTCGTGACGGCGGCGCCGGCCAGCGATGAGAGCAAGACACGGCGCAGGGAGTTGCCGAAGGTGTAGCCGAAGCCGCGGTCCAGCGGCTCGATGATGAACGTGCCGCGGTTCTGCTCCACGGACTCGCTTGTGATCCGGGGGATTTGGAAGTCGAGCATCAGGGTCCTAACGTCGGGTGGATGTCTCGCCGGCACCCCGCGGGGGCCGGCTCTGAGACGCGGCCGCCCTGCAGGCCGGCGCGCGCGGAATGCGAATGCTGCAAATACCTACTGGCAAGACCTACTTCGCCTACTTCGAGTACAGCTCGACGATGAGCTGCTCCTGCACCGGCGCCGCCACCTCGCGGCGCTCCGGCCTGCGCAGCACCTTGGCCGTGAGCGACTCGTGGTCGGCCTGGAGCCACGCGGGAATCTGTCCGGTCAGCTCGGTTGCGTCCCTGACCACCTGCGTCGCCGGAGTGTCGGCTTTGATGGCGATCACATCGCTGGGACGCACCTGGTAGGAGGGAATGTCCACGCGCCGGCCATTGACCGTCCAGTGGCCGTGGCGGACGAGCTGGCGCGCCTGACGGCGCGATGCGGCAAAACCGAGGCGCACGAGCACGTTGTCGAGTCGACACTCGAGCAGCGCGAGCAGGTTCTCGCCGGTGATGCCCGGCTGGCGGGAGGCCTTCTCGTAGTAGCCGTGGAACTGCTTCTCGAGCACGCCATAGTAGCGGCGGGCCTTCTGCTTCTCGCGCAGCTGCAGGCGGTACTCGCTCTGTTTCTGACGGCCGCGACCGTGCTCGCCGGGCGGGTAGGAGCGACGCTCGACGCCGCACTTGTCCGTGAGGCAGCGCTCACCCTTGAGGAACAGCTTCTGTCCCTCGCGACGGCACTGCTTGCACTGGGGGCTTGTGTCTCTGGCCATCTGTTCGTGTTCTCGTTCTCGTTTTTTCTTTTAAGAGGACCGGACAAGCCGGTCCGGCGTGGGCCGCGTCGCCTGCACCCGTCTGAGATGGTCGTGAGTCGAGCCAGACAAGGACGCAGCGAGCGTGGCGTGCTTAGCACGCGAGCGAGCGAGGACGCAGTATGGCGAAGTGCTCACGTCCATCTCAGACCCGGCGGCGCTTGCGGGGACGACAACCGTTATGGGCCTGGGGCGTTACATCCTTGACGCCGGTGACCTCGAGGCCCGCGGCCTGCAGCGAGCGGATCGCCGTCTCGCGCCCGGAGCCGGGACCCTTCACATAGACCTCGACCTTCTGCAGACCCTGCTCGATGCCCTTGCGCGCGGCGGCGTCGGCTGTGACCTGGGCGGCGAAGGGAGTGGACTTGCGCGAGCCCTTGAAGCCGGCACCGCCGGCTGACTCCCAGGCGATCACGTTGCCGGTGGTGTCGGTGAGCGAGACGATGGTGTTGTTGAACGACGTCTTGATGTGCGCCTGGCCGATGGGGATGTTCTTCTTGGGCTTGCGCCGCCCGCGGGCGCGCTTGGGAGCGGGCATCAGACACCCGCCTCTGAGCAAAGGGAGAGGATCACTTCTTGCCGACCTTCTTCTTGCCGGCCACCTGCATACGCTTGGGGCCCTTGCGGGTGCGCGCGTTGGTCTTCGTCTTCTGCCCGCGCACGGGCAGCCCTCGGCGGTGGCGCAGGCCGCGGTAGCAGGCGATCTCCTGCAGGCGTTTGATGTCCTGGGAGCGCTCGCGGCGCAGGTCGCCCTCGACGGTGAGGGTACGGTCGATGATGTCGCGCAGCTTGGAGACCTCGTCCTCGGTGAGGTCGCGCACGTAGGTGTCCGGGCTGACCTTGACCTCGGCGAGGATCTTGTTGGCCGTGGAGCGGCCGATGCCGAAGATGTACGTGAGCCCGATCTCCGAGCGCTTGTTCAGGGGCAGATTGACCCCGGCGATGCGTGCCACCCAGCTACCCCTTACCCCTGACGCTGCTTATGACGCTTGTTCTGGCAGATGACGAGCACCGCTCCGTGGCGGCGGATGATCTTGCACTTCTCGCACATCGGCTTGACCGACGGTCGTACCTTCATGATCCCTTTCATCGACTGACGTATGAGGGCACGGCACCGGCCTCGACCAGCTGCCACCCTCTATGTTCCGGCGACTCGGCTCTGGAGGCCGGGACGGCCGCCGCTACCGGGTCGTGGATGCTCTCAGGCGCAGACGGCCCGCGCATCGAGCAGAGCAGCGAATGGTAGCAACTTCGGTCACTCTTCGCCGTGGGCGCCCTGCGCCACGGGCTCCTTCGCCTGCGCGCGCTCGGCGAGGTGCCAGGGCGTGAGGATACGTGGACCGTCGGCGGTCACCGCAACCGTGAACTCGAAGTGAGCCGCGGGAGAGTCGTCCTGGGAGAAGATCGCCCAGCCGTCGCCGGCCATGCGCACCGCGGGGCGTCCGGCCGTCGTCATCGGCTCGATCGCCAAGACCATGCCCTCCTCCAGGCGCGGCCCCTTGCCGGCGCGCCCGTAGTTGGGCACCTGCGGATCCTCGTGCATCGAGCGGCCCACGCCGTGGCCGACGAGCGAGCGCACGACCGACAGCCCCGCGCCCTCGGTGACGCGCTGGATCGCGTGCGAGATGTCGCCCACACGGTTACCCACTCGACACTCGGCGGCCCCCGCGTGGAGCGACTCGCGCGTAGCGTGCAGCAGGTTCTCGGTCGTCGGGTCGACCTCGCCGACGGGGAAGGTGCGCGCCGCGTCGGCGACCCAGCCGTCGAGCGTCACGCCGACGTCGATCGAGATGATGTCCCCGCGCTGGAGAGCGTAACGGCCGGGGATGCCGTGCACGACCAGCGAGTTGGGCGAGGCGCAGATCGAGCCGGGGAAGCCGCGGTAGCCCTTGAAGGTGGGCGTTGCACCCCGCGCGCGGATGAAGCGCTCGGCGGCGTCGTCGAGCTCCTGCGTGCGCACGCCGGGGCGGATCTTGCCCTCGAGCATCTGCAGCGTCGCCACAAGGATGTCCCCGGCGGCCGCCATCTTGTCGATCTCCTCGGGAGACTTCTTGACGATCATCTTGATTAAAGATAGAGGGGCCAGCTCGACGGCCTACGGCCGCCTGCCTGCCTGCGCCCTTTGGGTGTGCCCTCTGGGTGCGCGCCACCCTCTAGTTTGAGCTTAGCCTGGGCTCGACTACAGCTTGTCCTCTAAACGAAGCGTCGCCAACGTCGCCCGAATGTGGTCGTTGACCTCGTTCGCCGAGCGCCGACCGTCGAAGCGCCGTAGCACGCCCGCCTGCTCGTAGTAGTCGATCAGCGGGGCCGTCTGCTCGTGGTAGACCTCGAGGCGCTTGCGGATCGTCTCCTCCTTGTCGTCGTCGCGTTGGATCAGACGCGAGCCGTCCTGGTCGCAGATACCCTCGTGCTTGGGCGGGTCGAACTCGAGATGGTAGACGTGGCCGCTTTTTGCGCACACGCGGCGGCCGCCGAGACGGCGCACGACCTCATCGTCTGAGACCTCGATCAACAGCGCCGCCAGCAGGCGCCGTTCCAATGTCCCAAGCGCCTCGCCGAGTGCATCGGCCTGCTGCTCGTTGCGCGGGAAACCGTCGAGCAGGAAGCCGTCGCGGGCGTCGGGCTCGCCGATGCGCGCGAGGATCATGCTGATGATCACCTCGTCGGGGACGAGTTCGCCGGCGTTCATGTAGCGCTGCGCCTGCACTCCCAGCTCGGTTCCCTCGGCGACCTGAGCACGCAGCATGTCGCCCGTGGAGATGTGCGCCAGCGAGAAGTCTGCCCGCAGACGCTCGGCCTGGGTGCCCTTGCCGGCCCCCGGAGGGCCGAGCAGGATGAGGTTCAGCTCGGACACGAGGCCCCGAGAGCTACTTCAAAAGCCCTCGCGCCTCGCCAGAGAGTCATCGCAAGCGGGCGCAGTACGCCTACTTCAAGAACCCCTCGTAACTTCGCATCATCAGCTGCGCCTCGAGCTGCTTCATAGTTTCCAACGCCACACCGATGACGATCAGAATGGACGTGCCGCCGAAGTTGAAGCTGGCGTGGGTGCGCGCGATCAGGATCGTCGGTAGCGCCGCCACGGCGGCGAGGAACAGCGCGCCCGGGAACGTCAGGCGGGCGAGGATGCGATCGAGGAATTCAGCCGTGGGGCGCCCGGGGCGCACGCCGGGGATGAAGCCGCCGTACTTCTTGAGGTTGTCGGCCTGGTCGACGGGGTTGAACGTGACGGCGGTGTAGAAGTAGGAGAAGATCAGGATGAAGATCGACTCGCCCAGCACGTAGTGCCAGCCGTTGGGCGAGAAGAAGTCCGAGACCTTCTGCGCCCAGGGGGTGTGGATCAGCTGTCCCACGGTCGGCGGGAAGGCCATGATCGAGGCCGCGAAGATCACGGGGATGACGCCGGCCATGTTGACGCGCAGCGGCAGGTAGGTCTGCCCGCCCTCGGTCATGCGCCGCCCGATCACACGCTTGGCGTACTGCACGGGGATGCGCCGCTGCCCCTCCTGGACGAACACGATGCCGGCGACGACGGCGAGCACGATGAAGGGCATCATCACCTTGAACACCTGATCCTGGCTGGTCCACCACGCCTGGATGCCGGAGGGCAGGCGCGAGACGATCGAGGCGAAGATCAGCAGCGAGATGCCGTTGCCGATGCCCCGCTGGGTGATCAGCTCGCCGATCCACATCAAGAGCACGCAGCCGGCGGTGAGGCAGATGACGATCAGGAAGATGTGCGGCACGTCGAACTTCGTGACGACCGATTCGCCGGCCTGGGCCTGCAGGGAGTGGAACAGGAAGACGTAGCCGATCGACTGGGCGAAGGCCAGCCCGACCGTCAGGTAGCGCGTGTACTGGGTGATGCGCGCCTGGCCGACCTCGCCTTCCTTGGAGAGCTTCTCCAGGGAGGGCACGACGACCTGCATCAGCTGCAGGATGATCGAGGCAGTGATGTAGGGCATGATGCCCAGCGCGAACAGCGCGATGCGCGAGAGCCCGCCGCCGGAGAAGAGGTTCAGGAAGCCAAGGATGTTGGAGCCCCCGAACTGCTTCTGGATGTTGTTGACCGCCGAGAGGTTGACGCCCGGCACCGGGATGTGCGCGCCGAAGCGGTAGAACAGCAGCATCAGCGCGGTGAAGCCGAGCTTCTTGCGGATGTCCGCGACCTGAAAGGCGCTGAGGATCGTGGCGAGCATCGGCGAGGGAGTCTAGCCCGCGGCGATGGCCGGCGCGAGGGGTATCTCTTCAGGCGATCGGATCGAGCACGACACAGCTGCCACCGACGGCCTCGATCTGCTCCCGCGCGCTCGCGCTGAAGGCGTGTGCGTGAACAGTGAGCTTCTTGCTCAGCTCGCCCTTGGCCAGCACCTTCACGGGGATACCCTTGCGGGTGCCCAGGCCCTTGCCGACCATCGCCTCGAGCGTCACCTCGGCGCCCGCATCGAAGCGCTCCTCGAGCGCGCCGATGTTGACCGCCTGGGTGTGTGTCCGAAACGGCTCGAAGGGCATCGACTTCTTCATGTGCGGGCCGCGCAGCTTGCGCATGCGCATGTGGATCGGCATCTGCCCACCCTCGAAGCGCGCGCGGCTCTTGGAGCCCGAACGGGACCCGTAGCCCTTCTGGCCGCGTCCGGCGGTCTTGCCGGTGCCCGAGCCTTCGCCGCGGCCGACACGCTTGCGCGGGCGGCGGCTGCCGGGGGCTGGGGCGAGTGAGTGCAGGCCGATCGGCTGCTCGCGCTCCTCGGAAGCCTTGTCCTTAGGGGCCGTGTCCTTGGGCGTTGGCGCTGCGGGACTCACTTGGACTCCTCGCGCACTTCCACGAGATGGCGCACGGCGTGCACCATGCCGCGTGCCTGCGGGCAGTCCTGCACCTGCACCTCATGGCCGATGCGGCGCAGACCAAGCGAGCGCAGCGTGTCGAGCTGACGCTGATTGGAGCCATTGGCAGAGCGGCGCTGGACGACGGTCAGGGAAGACATCAGGTTGTGGGCTCCTCGACCGCGGGAGACTCCTCAACGACCGGCGCTGTCTCCGACTCGCCCTCGACGGCCGGCTCGGCCGCCGCCGGCTCTGCGGACTCTGCGGCGAGGGCGGCACCATTGGCGGGCTGCTCGGTGAGCCCCAGAACCTTGTTGATCGAGAGCCCGCGCAGCTCGGCGACCTCCTTGGGTGTGCGCAGGCCGCGCAGGCCCGCGACGGTGGCCTTCACGAGGTTGATCGGGTTCTGCGTGCCAAGGCTCTTGGAGAGGATGTCGTGGATTCCGGCGAGCTCGAGCACCGCGCGCACGCCACCGCCGGCGATCACCCCAGTTCCGGGGGCGGCCGGCTTGAGGAACACGCGGCCCGCGCCGAACACGCCGGTCGTCTGGTGGGTGATCGTGCTGCCGTGCTTGGGCACGCGGAAGAGGTCTTTCTTGGCGCGCTCGACACCCTTCTGGATCGCGAGTGGCACCTCGTTGGCCTTGCCGTAGCCGATGCCCACGACTTCGCGCTCGTCGCCGACCACCACGAGGGCGGTGAACGAGAAGCGCCGGCCGCCCTTGACGACCTTGGCGACGCGGTTGATCTCCACGACGCGCTCCTGGAGGTCCAGGCCGGCGGAGCTGACTGAGCGATCTGAGTTCATGGGCAGAGGTGAGGGTAGCGGGCGGAGGTGTGAGGGGAAGAGGGGATGACGGGGATGAGGGAAGAGGAGGTCAGATCGACAGCCCTAGAAGACGAGGCCGGCCTCGCGCAGCGCCTCGGCAAAGGCGCGCACATGGCCGTGGTAGCGGTAGCCGCCGCGGTCGAACACGGCAGTCGAGACGCCGGCCGCCTTGGCGCGCTCAGCCAAGAGCGTCCCGGCGCGCTGCGTGCGCTCGGTGCGGCCGAGTGTGCGCAGCTCGGGCTCGTACCAGTTGACCGCGGCGAGCGTGCGCGCGTCGGCATCGTCGATCAGCTGCGCGGAGAGGCCTTTGTTGGAGCGAAAGACGGAGATGCGCGGACGCTCGGCGGTGCCCGAGACCTTCGCGCGCACGCGGCGGCGGCGCTTGAGCCGGCGGTCGCCCTTGGTGAGAACGGTCATGCCCTCTTGCCCACCTTGCGCGCGACGTACTCGCCCTCGTAGCGGATGCCCTTGCCCTTGTAGGGCTCGGGCGGGCGCTGCTTGCGGATGATCGCCGCGGTCTCGCCGACCAGCTGCTTGGAGATGCCCTTGACCACAATGCGCGTGGGCTGGGGCACCTCGAATTCGATGCCCTCGGGCGCGGGGATCGGGACGGGGTGGGAGTAGCCGACAGCCAGCTCAAGGTTCTTGCCCTTCAGCTGCGCGCGGTAGCCGACACCCTGGATCTCCAGGCGCTTTTCGTACCCGGCTGTGACGCCCTGCACCATGTTGGCCACCAGCGAGCGCGTCAGCCCGTGCAGCGCGCGGTGTTCACCGCGGTCGGTCGGCCGCGAGACGAGCAGCTGCTCGCCCTCCTGCACGACGGCGATGTCGCGCGGGATGCGCTCGGAGAGCTCGCCCTTGGGCCCCTGCACGCGCACGGACTCGGGCTCGATCGCGACGCTCACGCCGACGGGCACGGGGATTGGCTGTCTACCGATTCTCGACATCGCTCTCCACCCTCACCAGACCTGCGCCAGGACCTCGCCGCCGACGCCCGCCAGGCGAGCGTCGTGGCCGGTCATGACACCCCGGGAGGTCGAGACGATCGACGTGCCCATCCCGCCCTGGACCTTGGGGATCGTGCGCGCGTCGACGTACGTACGTCGCCCCGGCCGCGAGACGCGACGCAGCCCCGTGATCGCCGAGCGGCGGTCGTCGGTGTACTTCAGGCGGATCTGGATCACCTGACCGGCGCCCCCTTCGGGAGCAGGCGCGACCGACCACGAGTCGATGTACCCCTGCTCGGTCAGGATCCGTGCGATCTCGGCCTTCAGCTTGGACGCGGGGATGTCCGCCGTCTCGTGGGCAGCGTGGATCGCATTGCGAATCCGCGTCAGGAAGTCGGCGATGGGGTCGGTCATGGACATGGGTTCTCTATTCCGTTCTAAAAGCTCTGGCCTACCAGGAGGACTTCGTCATCCCTGGGATCTGGCCGTTGTGGGCGAGCTCGCGCAGACAGATGCGGCACAGCCCGAACTTGCGATACACCGCGCGCGGACGACCGCAGCGGTTGCAGCGAGTATATGCACGCGTCTTGAACTTGGGGGTCCGCGCCTGCTTGACGCGCATCGATGTCTTGGCCATCAGGCCTCGTCCTCCTGCGTCTCGGAATCGGTGTCGGCAGCCTCAGCGGCAGGCTGCTCGACGGAATCGGTGTCGGAAGCCTCAGCGACCGGCTGCTCCTCCTCGGGGGCGGCGTCCTCCTCGGGTGCCGCGATCTCCGCGGACGCGGCGTCCTCCTCAGGTGCCGCGATCTCCGCGGACGCGGTGGCATCCTCGGGTGCGGCTTCCTCGGCGGCCGGCTCCGGGTCGGGAGCCGGTGCCTTCGCGGCAGGCTTGGCGCCCTCCTGCTCCTCGGGCACGTAGCCGATCGCCTCGTTGAAACCCTTGGGGCGGCCGTAGGTCGAGAAGGGCATCCCCATAGCCATCAGCAGCGCGAATGCCTCCTGATCGGTGGCGGCGCTCGTGGTGATCGTGATGTCCAGGCCGCGCACCTGGTCGATCGCGTCGTAGTCGATCTCGGGAAAGATGATCTGCTCGCGCACGCCCATCGAGAAGTTGCCGCGCCCGTCGAAGGACTTGGGGCTCAGGCCGCGGAAGTCGCGGATGCGCGGGATCGCGATCGAGGTGAGGCGGTCGAGGAACTCGTAGGAGCGCTCGGCCCTGAGCGTCACCGACACGCCCACGGGCATCCCCTCGCGCAGCTTGAACGCCGCGATCGACTTGCGTGCACGGCGTATGTTGGGGCGCTGGCCGGCGATCGTCGCGAGCTGGTCCTGGGCGTTGCCGAGCGCCTTGGAGTCCTGCTTGGCGTCGCCGACGCCCATGTTCAGGACGATCTTCTCGATCCGCGGGGCCTGCATCGGCGAGGAGTAGCCGAAGCGCTCGATCAGCGCCGGGCGGATCTCCTCCAGGTAGCGGGTCTTCAGGCGGGGTGCGGTGGTGGTTGCGCTCATGTCGTTTGTCAGTCGATTCTCGTGCCCGAGGCCTTGGCTACGCGGTAGGCGCGGCCGTTCTCGCGCTCGAAGCCCACGCGCGTGGGCTTGCCGCCCTTGGGGTCCAGCAGCATCACGTTGGAGACGTGAATGGGGCCCTCGCTCTCGATCACGCCGCCCACCGTCTGCCCGCGCTGGGTCTCGGCGACCTGCTGGGGCTTGATGTGGCGCTTGACCATGTTCAGGCCCTCGACGAACACGCGCTCGTGCTTGCGGTCGACGCGCAGCACGCGGCCGCGCTTGCCGCGGTCCTTACCGGCCATTACCTGCACCTGGTCGCCGGAGCGCACCTTCAAGAAGGGGCGCGTGCCGCTCGCCTTCGTCTTGTGGGTTCGTCCGGCCATGACTAGATGACCTCCGGCGCCAGCGAGACGATCTTCATGAAGTTGCGATCGCGCAATTCGCGTGCCACCGGCCCGAACACGCGCGTGCCGCGCGGGTTGTTCTGGTCGTCGATGATCACGGCGGCGTTGTCGTCGAAGGCGATGTAGGTGCCGTCGTCGCGGCCGAGCGGCTTCTTCGTGCGCACCACTACAGCCGTCACGACCTCGCCCTTCTTGACCGTCCCTGGGGGTTGGCCTGCTTGACGGTGGCGGTGATGATGTCGCCGACGAACGCGTAGCGGCGCTGGGAGCCGCCCTTCACGCGAATGCAGAGGATTTCGCGCGCGCCGCTGTTGTCGGCGACGCGCAGCCGGGTCTCGTTCTGGATCATGCTCGGGCCTCCATCCGGTCGGCCCTGCTGATGGAGTGGGCGGCCATCCAGGCCGCCGTAACCTGAAGATCTTCGATCTTCATCGCGCCCGCTCCAGCACGTCCACGAGCCGCCAGCGCTTCGTGCGCGAGAGCGGACGGCTCTCGACCACGCGCACCACGTCGCCGGCGTGGGCCTCGTTGTTCTCGTCGTGCGCGTGCAGCGTGCTCGAGGAGCGCACGATCTTCTCGTAGCGGCGGTGGCGGCGCGCGGTGTCGATGCGCACGGTGATCGTCTTGTCGGCCTTGTCGGAGACAACGATGCCCTGGCGCACCTTGCGCGCGCCCTCGACGGGAGCGTGCACGGGTGGAAGCGGCTCGGGGGCCGGAGCGCTCTTGCGCCGCTCGGCCGCCCTCGTGCGTTCCTGCAGACGGCGCGCGCGGCGGCGCACCGCCTTCTCGCGACGCTCGGCCAGGCGTTCGGCGTGACGCTCCTCCGGAGTGCGCGGCTTGCCGGCCTCGCCCGAGTGCGTCGAACGCGCGCGACGGCGGCGCTCTTTGGATGACAGCTGCTCCACCGGCTCGGGCGGGTTCACGGCCTGCACCTCGGGCGGCGCCTGCTCGATCTCCGCCTCGGCGGCAGGCTCAGGCGTCTGCGCCTCGGTCGCGGGCGCCTGCTCCTCGGGAGTCTCCGGTGTCTGCGTCTCGTTGTCTGGTTCGTCAGCCATGTCTCAAAAGTGCTTTCTTGTCAGGAGCCGAGTTTGCGGCCGGTCTTGGGGTCGAGGTTGCGCTCGCGCGCGACGGTCAGCGCGCGAGCGACGTCACGGCGGGTGCGCGCCATGCTGGCGGTGTCCTCCAGTTCGCCGGTGGCGTTCGCGAAGCGCAGCCCGAACAGCTCCTTGCGGAATGTGCCGAGCTGCTCCGCCAGTTCGTCACTTGCCATGTCGCGCATCTCCTTGGCCTGCATATCTGTCTCGTCTCCTCAATCCTCGCGCAGGACGAACTTGGACTTAACCGGCAGCTTGTGCGCCGCGAGGCGGATCGCATCGCGGGCAAGCGGCTCGGGCACGCCGGCCAGCTCGAACATCACGCGCCCGGGCTTGACCACGGCGACCCAGCCCTCGGGCGAGCCCTTGCCGGAGCCCATGCGCGTCTCGGCGGGCTTTTTGGTGACGGGCTTGTCGGGGAACACGTTGATCCAGACCTTGCCGCCACGCTTGATCTTGCGCGTCATCGCGATACGGGCCGCCTCGATCTGGCGGTTGGTGAGCCAGCCCTCCTCGAGCGACTTCAGGCCGAACTCGCCGAACTGGACCTTCACCTGGCCGCGCGAGACCCCGCCGCGCCGGCCGCGGTGCTGCTTGCGGTGCTTGACTCGCTTGGGGGACAGCATCAGCGCGTCACCTCGGGGCTGCGACTGCCGCCGCGTCCGCCACCGCCGCCCGGCCCACCCGGACCCCGGCCGCCACCGCCGGGACCACCCGGTCCACGACCGGACCCGGACCCGCCCGCCCCGCCCGGACCTCGGCCACCGCCGCCACCGCCGGGTCCACGACCGCCACCCGGACCACCGAAGCCGCGTCCACCACCGCCGCCGCCCGGACCGCCGGCGCCGCGTCCGCCACCCGGACCGCCGCCACGCCCACGACCGCCACCCGGACCACCGCCGCCCGGACCGCCACGGCCGCGGCCGCGTCCATCGCGCCCGTCGCGACCGCCGCGGCCGTCGCGCTCGGAGCTGGGGGGCGCGGGAGCGCTCATGTCGGTGAGGTCGGCGCCGGTGTAGCCCTCGGGCATGATCTCGCCCTTGTTCACCCAGCACTTCACGCCGATGCGCCCGAAGGTCGTACGCGCCTCGTAAAAGCCGTAGTCGATGTCGGCACGCATCGTGTGCAGCGGCACGCGCCCGTCGGAGTAGCTCTCTGTGCGCGCCATCTCCGCGCCGCCCAGGCGGCCGGCGACCTGCACCTTGACGCCCTTGGCGCCCGAGCGCATCGCGCTCGTGAGCGCGCGCTTCATCGCGCGGCGGAAGGCCACGCGGTTCTGCAGCTGCTCGGCGATCGACTGCGCCACGAGCTTCGCGTCGAGCTCGGGGCGCTTGATCTCGAGGATGTTGACCTTGATCTGCTTGTGGGTCATGTCGTGCAGCTTGCGCCGCAGCGCGTCCACCTCGCTGCCCGACTTGCCGATCACGATCCCCGGACGGGCCGTGTGGATGTTTACCTCGAGTTCCTGGGCGTCCTTGCGGATCGTGATGTCCGACAGCCCGGCGTGCGCGAGGCGCTCCACGATGTACGCGCGGACCTTGATGTCCTCGTCGAGGTACTCGGCGAAATTGCGCTCGTTGAACCAGTTCGACTTCCAGTCGTGGATGTAACCCACGCGCATAGCCTCTGGATGAACCTTCTGACCCATGTCTTCTTTCTAAATCCTTGTCTTTGTCCCTGGCCCGCGCCTACCGCTGCTGCTCAGGCGTGAGCGTGATCGTCAGGTGGCTGGTGCGCTTGCGGATCGGCGTCGCCCTGCCCATCGCGCGCGGCCGAAAGCGCTTGATCGTCGGCCCCTCGTCGGCGTAGGCCTCTCCGACGATCAGATCGTCTTCGAGCAGTTCGTGGTTGTTCTCTGCGTTGGCCACCGCGCTCTCGAGCAGCTTGCTCCAGTCGCGCGCAACGTCACGAGGGGTGAAGGCGAGGATAGCGCGTGCCTCCTGCACGGACTTCCCCCGCAGGTGCCCGCACACCATGCGCGCCTTGCGCGCCGAGGTGCGCACGTAGCGCGCGTGCGCGCGCACGACGGGGCGTCGGGCGCCGGGGGCACGACGGCGGGGTGCGGGCGCCGCCTGCTCGGCGGGCTCCTCGGCCGCGGCCTTGGTCTTACCGCGCTTTGGCTTTGTCTCGGCCTCGGCCTTCTCGCCCTTCTCGGCGCCCTTGGCCTTCTCCTCGTTCTTTGCCTTCGCGGCGGGCTTGGCCTTCGCGGCCTTCTCCTCGGCCGGCTTCTTCTCAGCGGTGGGCTTCTTCGCGGCAGCCTTCTCGGCGGGCTTCTCAGTCTTCGCGGCTGCCTCCTTCTCGGCCTTCTCGGCAGGCGCCTTCGCCGCAGGCTTCTCCGCCTTGGGCGCCTCGTCCTTCTCCGGCTCGGAGGGTGTCTTCTCGTCGGCCATTGCTAGCGGACCTTCCCCGAACCGGCGTGCCCGCGGAAGTGGCGCGTGGGCGCGAACTCCCCGAGCTTATGACCGACCATCGACTCGCTCACGAACACGGGAACGTGTTTCTTGCCGTCGTGCACCGCGATCGTGTGCCCGACCATCTCTGGGAAGATCGTGGACGCGCGCGACCACGTCTTGACCATCTGACGACGATTCTCAGTGTTCATTGCCTCGATGCGCGCCATCAGGCGGTCTTCGACCCACGGGCCCTTTTTGCTGGAGCGACTCATCGCTGCCTGTCCTTCTCGGTGGAGCGGCTCATCGCTGTTTGCCCTTCCCGCGGCGTCTGCCGCGCACGATGTATTTGTCGGAAGCCTTGTTCTTCTTGCGCGTGCGATACCCGAGCGTGGGCACGCCCCACGGGGTCACCGGGTGGCGACCGGGTGTGGTCGAGCCCTCGCCGCCGCCGTGCGGGTGGTCGACCGGGTTCATCGCGGTGCCGCGCGTCTGTGGGCGCACGCCCATGTGGCGCTTGCGCCCGGCCTTGCCGATTTTCACGTTCTGGTGCTCGGCATTGCCGATCGTGCCGACGGTGGCGCGACACTCGGCGCGCACGATGCGCATCTCGCCCGAGGGCAGGCGCAGCGTAGCCATCTCGCCGTCCTTGGCCATCAGCTGCACCGAGGCGCCGGCCGAGCGCGCCATCTGCCCGCCGCGGCCGGGCTGCAGCTCGACGTTGTGCACCACGGTGCCGACGGGCATGCGCGCCATCGGCAGGCAGTTGCCGACGGCGATGTCGGCAACATCGCCCGATTCCACCATCGTCCCCACCGTCAGGCGCTGGGGGGCCAGGATGTAGCGCTTCTCGCCGTCCACGTAGTGCAGCAGCGCGATGTAGGAGGAGCGGTTGGGGTCGTACTCGATCCCGCCACCTTCGCCGGCACGCCATCCTTGCGCCGCTTGAAGTCGATCTTGCGATACAGCCGCTTCGCGCCACCGCCGCGGTGGCGCGAGGTCTTGCGCCCGTGCGCGTTGCGCCCGCCGCTCTTCTTCAGACCCTCGACGAGCGTCTTCTCGGGCTCTGACTTGGTGACCTCCGCGAAATCCGGATAGGACACGAAGCGCAGGCCGGGGCTCGTGGGTTTGGGTTTACGTACGGGCATCTTCTAACCCTGCAGTCCCTCGAGGCCGCGGAAGATCTGGATGCTCTCGCCTTCGCGCACCTGCACGATCGCCTTCTTCCAAGCGCGCGTGCGCCCGCTGGTCACGCCGCGGCGCTTGGGCTTGGACTTCATGCTGACGGTGTGCACGCTCACGACGTGCACGTCGAACAGCGCCTGCACCGCCTGGCGGATCTGCGTCTTGTGCGCATCGGGGTGTACGCGGAAGGTGTACTTGCCGGTGTCGGAGAGCACGTAGCTCTTCTCCGAGACGACCGGGCGGATGATGACCTGGGAGTGGTCCATCAGGCCTTCTCCTCCTCGGCGCCGGTCTCTACCGCAGGCGTGTCGGCGGTCTCCTCGGAGGCGGGCTCCTTGGCGGGAGCCGCGGCCTTCGGGGCTGGCTTCTTGGCGACGGCCTTCGCCTGGGCAGGTGCGCCTCCGGCGCGGGCCGTCAGCGCGTCAAGCGCTGGCTGCGAGAGCACCAGCGCGGCGGCCCCCAGCAGGTCGGTGACACCGACGTTATCGTGCACCAGCACCGCGACGCGGTCGAGATTACGGAAGGACAGCGCTGCGCTGGACTCCTCCGGCGCAAGCACCACGAGCGTCGCCTGCGGGCGGCGCGTCTGCGGAAGCCAGTCCTTCAGCAGCGCGGCGGCCTGACTGGTCTTGGGCGCGGTGAAGGCTTCGGTGTCGAGCACCGCCAGCGACCCCCGCTCGGCGTGCAGCGAGAGGGCGCTGCGAAGCGCCGCGCGCTGCTCCTTGCGATTGACCTTGAAGGTGTAGGAGCGCGGGTGCGGGCCGAAGGTGATACCACCGCCCGTCCAGATCGGCGAGCGACTGGACCCGGCGCGGGCGCGCCCGGTGCCCTTCTGACGCCAGGGCTTCGCGCTGCCTCCGCGCACGAGCCCTCGGGTCTTGGTGGACGCCGTGCCGCGCCGGCGCGCGGCCTGCTCGGCGCGCACGCTCTGGTGCACCAGCGGGCCGTTGAAGCGCACGGTGAAGGCGCCCTCGTCGAGCTTCACCTTCTTGCTCGCACCAGCGGCGCCGGCGGAGGTGAGCAGAGGAGCGTCAGGCATCGGCCCGCACCTCCACCACACCGTTGCGAGGACCGGGAACCGAGCCGCGCACGAGCAGCAGGTTCTCCTTGACGTCCACCGCCACGATCTCAAGGCCCTTCTGCGTGACGCGCTTGTTGCCCATCTGGCCGGGGCCGCGGATGCCCTTGAACACGCGCGCGGGGCTCGCCGAGGCGCCGATCGAACCGGGAGCGCGCACGTTGTGCGAGCCGTGGGACTTCGGTCCGCTAGCGAACTTGTGGCGCTTGATCGTCCCCTGAAAGCCCTTGCCCTTGGAGGTGCCGGAGATCTTCACGCGCGCGCCCACCTCGAATGCCTCCACCGTGACGCTTGCGCCGAGCTTCAGCTCCTCGCCGCCCGGCTGGGCGTCACGGAACTCGACCACGTGGCGCATCGGCGCGGCGTCGGCCTTCTTCAGGTGCCCCAGCTCGGCGCGGGTGAGGTGCTTCTCCTTGGTGGCGCCGAAGGCCAGCTGCACCGCGTCGTAGCCGTCGCGCTCCTGCGTGCGGACCGCTGTCACGGGGCAGGGCCCGGCCTCGAGGACGGTCACGCGCGCGACGCTGCCGTCCTCCTGGAAGACCTGGGTCATGCCGAGCTTCTTGGCGAGGATCGCGGACATGTTCAGGTGGCGAGGCGGATCTCGATATCGACGCCGGCGGGCAGGTGATCCAGGCGCTGCAGCGAGTCCACCGTCTTGGGGGTGGGCTGGTGGATGTCGATCAGGCGCTTGTGCGTGCGGATCTCGAAGTGCTCGCGCGAGTCCTTGTCCTTGAAGGGCGAGCGGATCACGCAGTAGACGTTCTTCTCGGTCGGCAGCGGCACTGGTCCGGAGACGGTGGCGCCGGTGCGCGCGGCAGTCTCCACGATCTCCTTGGCAGCCGACTCGATGGCGGACGTGTCGTACGCCTTCAGTCGGATGCGGATCTTATTCTGGGTTGCAGCGGCCATGTTTTATCTATCTCTTTGTCTTTTGCGTGCCGAGAGCGCCCCTAACCGCACCTTCCGGCGGGGCCCTCGTCGTATCTGACTTCAAATAAAAAGCGCCCCCCGAAAGGGGCGCTCTGTACTACTGAACGATCTCCGTGACTACGCCCGAGCCGACCGTGCGACCGCCCTCTCGAATCGCGAATCGCAGCCCCTGGTCCATGGCGATCGGCTGGATCAGCTCGATCTCCATCTGGACGTTGTCGCCGGGCATCACCATCTCGACACCGTCGGGCAGCTTGGCCACGCCGGTGACGTCGGTGGTACGGAAGTAGAACTGCGGCCGGTACCCGGTGAAGAACGGAGTGTGGCGTCCACCCTCCTCCTTCTTGAGCACGTAGACCTCGGACTTGAACTTCGTGTGCGGCGTGATCGAGCCGGGCTTGCAGAGCACCTGGCCGCGCTCGATCTCCTCGCGCTTGGTACCGCGCAGGAGGCAGCCGACGTTGTCACCCGCCTGACCCTGGTCGAGGATCTTGCGGAACATCTCCACGCCCGTCACCACCGTGGTGGTGGTGTCGTGCACGCCGACGATCTCCACGGTGTCGCCGGTGTTGACGATCCCCTGCTCCACGCGCCCGGTGGCGACCGTACCGCGGCCGGTAATCGAGAACACGTCCTCGACCGGCAACAGGAACGGCTTGTCGAGCTCGCGCACCGGCTGGGGGATGTAGGAGTCGAGCGCTTCGGAGAGCTCGACGATCTTGGTCTTGTAGCCCTCGTCGCCTTCCAGCGCCTTCAGCGCCGAGCCGGTGATGAACGGGATGTCATCGCCCGGGAAGTCGTATTCGGAGAGCAGCTCGCGCACCTCCACCTCGACCAGTTCCAGGAGCTCCTCGTCGTCGACCATGTCGGCCTTGTTGAGGAACACGACGATGTAGGGCACACCGACCTGGCGGGCGAGCAGGATGTGCTCGCGCGTCTGGGGCATCGGGCCGTCCGCTGCCGAGACCACCAGGATCGCGCCGTCCATCTGCGCGGCGCCGGTGATCATGTTCTTGACGTAGTCGGCGTGACCGGGACAGTCGACGTGCGCGTAGTGGCGCTTCTCGGTCTGGTACTCGACGTGCGAGGTGGCGATGGTGATCCCGCGCTCCTTCTCCTCGGGAGCGTTATCGATCTCCTCGAAGCTGCGGGCTTCGCCGCCCATCTTCTCTGCCAGCACGGTCGTGATGGCAGCGGTCAGCGTCGTCTTGCCGTGGTCGATGTGACCGATGGTCCCGACGTTGACGTGCGGCTTGTCGCGCTCGAACTTCTCCTTCGCCACTTTACTTTCGCTCCTAGTATCGACTTTGTGCTCGCCTCAGTGGGGGCGAACCGGGGAAATCTATCTAAATGGGCATGCCTGTGACTTCCGGTTACTGCAACGTCCTTGCCACGGGCTCCGTTTTGCTTGTTGCTCTGTGCTCTACGCCGCTACGGGTTCCCCCGTACGCGCTTCGACGATCTTCTCCGCGATGTTCGGCGGAACCTCCTCGTAGCACTCGAACTGCATCGTGTACGTGGCGCGCCCCTGCGTGTTGGAGCGCAGGTCGGTGGCGTAGCCAAACATCTCGCTCAACGGCACCCTGCCGCTAACCGCCAGCGCGTTGCCGCGCCGCTCCTGTCCCTCGATCCGCCCGCGGCGGCGGCTGAGGTCGCCGATCACGTCGCCCAGGAAATCCTCCGGGACGACGACCTCGACGGCGAAGATCGGCTCCAGCAGCACCGGCTTGGCGCGCTTGGCGGCCTCCTTGAAGGCGATCGAGCCGGCGACCTTGAAGGCGATCTCCGAGGAGTCCACGTCGTGGTACTTGCCGTCGGTCAGCGTCACCTTCATGTCCACCATCGGGTAGCCCGCCTTGACGCCGTTCTCCAGCGCCTCCTCGATACCCTTCTTGACCGCCGGGATGTACTCCGAGGGAATCGCCCCGCCCTTGATCTTGCTGACGAACTCAAAGCCCTCGCCGGGCGCCGGCTCCAGATCGATGTAGACCACGCCGTACTGGCCCGAGCCGCCGGTCTGGCGCACGAACTTGCCCTCGATCTTGTGCACCGTCTCGCGCACCGTCTCGCGGTAGGAGACCTGCGGGCGGCCCACGTTGGCCTCGACGCCGAACTCGCGCTTCATGCGGTCCACGAGCACCTCCAGGTGCAGCTCGCCCATGCCCGAGATCTCGGTCTGGCCGGTCTCTTCGTTGGTGCGCACCTGGAACGTCGGGTCCTCCTCGGCGAGGCGGCCCAAGGCAACTGACATCTTCTCCTGGTCGACCTTCGTCTTGGGCTCCACCGCGACCTTGATGACGGGCTCGGGGAAGACGATGTTCTCCAGGTGGATCGGCGCGTCGGGGGCGGCGAGCGTGTCGCCGGTGACCACCTGCTTGATGCCCACCGCGGCGGCGATGTCACCGGCGTAGACCTCGGTGACCTCCTCGCGCTCGTTGGCGTGCATCATCAGGATGCGCCCGATCCGCTCGGTGCGCCCGCTGCCGACGTTGAGGATGCGCGCACCGGCCTCCAGGTGGCCGGAGTAGACGCGGAAGAACGTCAGCTTGCCCACGTAGGGGTCGGCCATGATCTTGAAGGCCAGCGCCGCGAAGGGCTCTGAGTCATCAGCTTTGCGCTGCACCTCGCGCTCCTCCTCGGAGCCCTTGACGAGTTCGGTACCAGTGACCGGCGGCACGTCCAGAGGCGAGGGCAAGTAGTCAATCACCGCGTCCAGCAGCGGCTGCACGCCCTTGTTCTTGAACGAGGACCCGCACAGCACCGGCGTCATGCTGCTCGCAAGCGACGCCTTGCGAATCGCCTGCTTGAGGCGATCCTCGGGGATCTCGGCTTCCTCCAAGAGCAGCTCCAGCAGGCCGTCGTCATAGTGGGAGACCTCCTCCAGCAGGTGCTCGCGCGCGGCGGCGGCGGCTTCGACGAGGTGCTCGGGGATCTCCACGACGTCCTGTTCTTTGCCGAGGTCGTCCTTGTAGACGATCGCCTTCATGCTCACCAGATCGACGATCCCCAGGAAATCGGCCTCCGCGCCGATCGGCAGCTGGATCGGCACCGGGTGCGCCCCGAGGCGGTCGATCATCGTCTGCACACCGCGCTCGAAGTCGGCGCCGATGCGGTCCATCTTGTTGATGTAGGCGATCCGCGGCACGTGGTACTTGTCGGCCTGGCGCCACACCGTCTCAGACTGGGGCTCCACGCCGGCGACGGAGTCAAACAGCGCGATCGCGCCGTCGAGCACGCGCAGCGAGCGCTCCACCTCGACGGTGAAGTCGACGTGGCCGGGCGTGTCGATGATGTTGATCCGGTGGTCCTTCCACTCCGCCGTGGTGGCCGCCGAGGTGATCGTGATGCCGCGCTCCTGCTCCTGTTCCATCCAGTCCATCGTCGCCGCGCCGTCGTGCACCTCGCCGATCTTGTAGGTGCGCCCGGTGTAGTAGAGGATGCGCTCGGTCGTCGTCGTCTTACCGGCGTCGATGTGCGCCATGATCCCGATGTTGCGGGTGTTCTGGAGGCTGAATTTACGTGGCATGGCTTTGGATCTTCTCTACTGTCGCTGAGGCTGGGTGAGGGCAAAAAAAGAGGCCCCTCGGGCCCACGCGCGCTGCCGGTGATGAGCCGATTCGCGTCGCTATGTGCTCGAGGTCTCCATCTTTGCGTGTAACTCCGCGGAAGGCAATGCTCGCACGACGGCGCCCACCGCGGGGCGAGGAGCGACTATACCAGGCTCCGAGCCCCTCGACGCCCGGCTTTGGCCCCCACGCCGTCGGCGCCGCGACGCGCGGCTCAGCCTTACGCCCCCAGTGCCTCGACGCCCGCCTCGGCGTCGATCCGCGCGACCCCGCTCGCGCTCCGCGGGCGCTCGGCGCGCAGCAGCATCAGACACGGGATCAGCGACAGCAGCGCGATGCCCAGCGCTGCCCAGTAGGCGTCCTGGAAGGCGCTCGCGAGCGACGCGGGCGTGGCGCTGTGGCTGCTGGCGCCCGCGCGCTGCAGCACCACGGCGAGGATCGCGGTGCCGATCGCGCCGCCGATCCGCATCAGCACGTTGATCTGCGGGGTCGCGTCGGAGAGCTGGTCGGGGCGCATCGAGGTGAAGGCGGCGGTCATCGCGGGCATGAACGACATGCCGATCGACACGCCGCGCACGACCAGGACCAGCGAGATCGCGACGATCGAGGTGCTCGGGCCGATGAACACGAAGGGGACGGTGGAGAGCGAGAGCAGCGAGACGCCGATCAGCGCGATCCGACCGCCGCCGAAGCGCTCGGTGAGACGCCCGGCGATCGGCATCGCCACGAGCGCGCCGATGCCCTGCGGACCGCACAACAGCCCGGTATTGATCACGCTCTCGCCGCGCACCTGCTGGTAGTAGAGCGGCACGAGGATCATCGCGCCGAACAGTGCCGCGCCGACGCCGAAGGTCGTGAACGAGGCGCCCGCGAACACGCGGTTGGCATATAGGCGCACGTCCAGCAGCGGGCGCTCGACGCGCAGCGCGTGCCAGCAGAAGATCGCCGCCAGCAGCACTCCGGCAAGCGTCGGCAGCACGACCTTGGGGGAGCCCACGCTGCTGCCCAGCCCGAGCTCGCTGAGCCCGTAGACGACCGCCGTGGAGGCGCCGGAGAGCAGCGCCAGCCCAAGCACGTCCAGGCGTCCGGCCTCACCGGAGTCGGTGTGGGGCACCAGACGCCAGCCGAGCACGAACGCGACCAGCCCGATCGGCACGTTGACGAGGAAGATCCACGACCAGTGCAGGTGCGCGAGGATCAGCCCACCGGCGACCGGCCCGAGGATCGGCGCGAGCATCGCGGGCATCGAGACGACCCCCATCACGCGGCCCATGCGCCTGGGCCCCGCGACCTGCGCCATGATCAGCTGCGCGACCGGCATGATCATGCCGCCGCCCGCACCCTGCAGCACGCGGCAGAGCACGAGCGTGGTGGTCGTGTTCGAGACCGCGCACAGCGCCGAGCCGACGGTGAACAGCACGAGCGAAGTGAGATAAACCTGCCGCGCCCCGAAGCGCCGCGCGGCCCAGCCGGTGACGGGGATCACCGCGGCCAGCGACAGCAGGTAGCCGGTGATGACCCACTGGATCTGCGCGATCGGGCTGTGCAGGTCGCGCCCGAGCGTGTCCAGGGCGACGTTGACGATCGTCGTGTCGAGGATCGACATGATCATGCCGAGGATCACGACCCCCGCGACAACCCATACGTGGCGCTCGATGCGGTCGTCAGCGGCGGGGTTCGAGACGGCGTGGGAGGCCATGTGCCTCACCGTAGCGAAGGGTTGGGGCGCTCCGAAGGGTTATCCCGCATTTCTTTGAGTGCGCAACGATCTGCACAAAAGATGGAGAGCGGCAACGCCGCCCACTACGCGACATTTCCAGCTGCGCGGCCCTCGCTGGCCCCCCTCTGTGGGGGCCTCTTCTCTTTAAAGAACCCGCTCTACCAGCGGTAGTGCGCGAAGGCCTTGTTGGCCTGGGCCATGCGGTAGATGTCGTCCTTGCGCTTGTACGCGCCGCCCTGCTGGCTGAGCGCGTCCGTGAGCTCGTTCGCCAGGCGCTGGGCCATCGTCTTCTCGCGGCGCTGGCGGGCGAACTCGACGAGCCAGCGCACCGCGAGCGTGCGCGCGCGGCTCGCGGGCACCTCGACGGGCACCTGGTAGGTCGCGCCGCCCACGCGCCGGCTGCGCACCTCGAGCGCCGGCGTGAGCGCGCGGATCGAGGACTCGAGCGTCTCTACCGGGTCCTTCTCGCTGCGCTCGCCGATCAGCGCCAGCGCGTCGTAGACGATCCGCTCGGCCGTCGACTTCTTGCCGTCGAGCATCACCTTGTTGATCACCTGCGCCACCAGCTTCGAGCGGTGCACGGCGTCCGGTTCCACCGGACGGATCTGGGCGGCTGCGCGGCGGGGCATCTAGAGGCTCTGGCTCGGGCTCGTCACGGCTATTTCTTTTTCACGCCGTACATCGAGCGGGACTTCTTGCGGTCGCTCACGCCGGCCGCGTCGAGCGTGCCGCGCACGACCTTGTAGCGCACGCCCGGCAGGTCCTTCACGCGACCACCCCTCACGAGCACCACCGAGTGCTCCTGCAGGTTGTGGCCCTCGCCGGGGATGTACGCCGTCACTTCCATCGAGCCGCTGATACGCACACGCGCGACCTTGCGCAGCGCGGAGTTCGGCTTCTTCGGGGTCGTCGTATACACGCGCGTGCACACGCCGCGCCGCTGCGGGGCGGCGGTCTTCTTCTTGCGCCCTTTGCCGGACTTCAGTCCGGGCGTGGCGAGCTTTTTCTTGGGCGCCACGCGTCCCTTGCGCACTAGCTGTGAGGTCGTCGGCATACGGACGGGGATCCTAGCAGCGCTAGGCCGTGGCCTGCACGCCGGCCGCGCGCACCGGCGCCGGCATCACCGCTGCCGCGGCCACCACCATCACGAACGCCAGCGACTGCATCACCACGCCGAGCGCGTTGCCCGGCATCGGGTCGCCGAACACGAGGATCCCGCCCGCGATGCCCGCGATGTTTGCCGCCGCGCCCGTCACCGCGATCACCGGCACCGCCTCTGAATCCTGCAGCCCGCGCGCCGAGGCGTAGAACGCCACGACAGAGGCCGCGATCGCGACCGCCAGCCAGGGGCTCAAGAGCAGACCCATGAAGCCGTGCGCGCCGGTGATCCCCGTGAGTGCCTTGATCGAGGTGTCGGACACCCCGAACAGGATCCCCGACGCCGCACCGAGCATCACACCGTGGTGCTCCACGCGGCCGCCCGAGCGCGTGCCCATGATCAGCAGGCCTCCCAGCCCGAACAGCCCTGCCTCGAACGACACCATCCCGGCCTCCGAGAAGCGCGAGTGCGCGCCGTGCACCGCCGGCAGCGTCAGCGCCAGCAGCACGAGCCCTCCGGCGGTCAGACACAGCCCCAGCCACTGGCGGGGTCCGACCTCGAAGCCGAACAGCCGCTCGGCCATCACCGCAATGAACACCACTCCGGCAGCCAACGCGACCTGCACGACCGACATCGGCGCGATCGCCAGCGCCGCCACGTGCAGCCCCCACGACACCACCGCCACCGCCATCCCCAGCGCGAACCACTTCGAGCTGTACAGCTGCCTGGCCGAGCGCAGCGGGTGGCGCATCTCGACCTTCGCCACCGCGTTGGCCCCGCGGTGCTTGTAGAAGAACCCCAGGTTCGCCACGAACGCGCACGCCAGGGAGAGGAGGATGCCGAGCTCGAGCGTCATCGTGCGGGGATCGTCGCGTGCTGGCCGCGCGTGGCCGCGTCAGGGCCGAAGGCGACCGTGTATGCACAGCGGGGTGAGAAAAGGGTGTCGGTGGTCATGGTTGGCTCCATCGGCACCCCCCGTGCGTTGCTTTACTGGCGAGGAGCCGCCCCGGCAGATTAGCCTCCCCCACCTCTGCGCGAGCTAAAGAACCCGTCGAAGAGACGTACTCTTGACCGATCTGCCCGCCGGAGCACCCCACACGGCCGCTACTGCTCATCGACATCGACGGGGTCATCTCGCTATTCGGCTTCCCCCCCGGCGCCCGCCCCGAGGGCGCTGTCCATTCGATCGACGGCATACCCCACCTCCTTTCCACCGCCGCCGCCCGCCACCTGCTCGATCTTGTCTCTGTCTTCGAGCTTGCATGGTGCTCGGGCTGGGAGGAGAAGGCCAACGAATACCTCCCCCACCTGCTCGGGCTGCCGGAGCTGCCCTTTCTGAGCTTCGACCGGGACATGCGTGCGATGGGCGGAGCCGCCGTCGGTGACCGGACCGGCGACGGGGACGGCGCAACGCGCGCGCACTGGAAGCTCGACGCGATCGATTCCTTCGCCGGTCCAGCGCGTCCGCTGGCATGGATCGACGACGCGTTCAACGGCGCCTGCCACGAGTGGGCTTCCGCCCGCCCGGCAGCGACGCTGCTCGTTCAGACCGAGCCGGCCACCGGGCTCACTGAGCGGGAGGCTGTTCGGCTGAGGGACTGGGCGCCGTTGGCGACGGCGCCGGTGTGAGCGTCCCCGGCAGCTGCAGCGGATCGGACACGGCAGCCGGCACGCCCGGCGTGCCTGGGCACAGCGCGCGCAGCCACTGACCCTTGCCTACGGCCGTGGCCGGCGCGAGCGGCAGCGACCACTCGCCGCCGGCCGCCGTCTGGGTCGTGGCGAGGGTGTGCTGCTGCACGAGCTCCCCGCGGCGCGCCACCGTGCGCGCCTGGATTTCGATCGGCGCGCCCGCGATCGGCGTGCCGTTCAGCTGCGTGAGGTCGCCGTGAAGTTCAGCTGTAGCACCCTGCGCGAGCAGCAGACTCGCCAGCGCGGCGTGCCCACCGGCGAGGCCCGACGCGCCCTGGCGCACCGCGCCCAGCTCGCCGTACAGCGCGTTGCCCGGGCATTCGGTCGAATCCGCGTCGCGGTGGCCCGCCACGCGCGGCAGCGACACGCGTGCATTGGCGGGGAAGCGGCTGTACACGGCCCCGGCGGGGTTCACGCGCACGGTCACGCGCCCCAGCAGCGGCGCCCCGTGCAGCGAGAGCTTCCAGGCCAACAGATGCGCGAGCGCCGCCTGCGCGGCGGGCGAGATGTCGACGGCGCCGTATTCGCCGAGCACCGCGATGCCGGTCGAGCAGTAGTTGTAGCCCCCCGCGTGGGCGCCCACGACGGCCGCGTCGAACCCGCCGGCGCGGGCCTCGAAGATCCGCCCAAAGCGGTCGACGACGAAGTTGTAGCCGATGTCGTTCCAGCCGCGGCCGTAGCGGTGGAACAGGTAGATCGCGCGCAGCATCGCCGCCACCACACCCGCTTCGTAGCCGTTGGGGTTCTCGGTGTGGTGCACGAAGGCGAGCTCCACCGTGCCGTATTCGGGCGCCACGCGCGGCGGGCACTGCCCGAGCGCCCACGCTTCGCGCGCGACGATCGCCGGCTGGCCGGGTCCGGCGGAAAGCGTCTGCGGGATCGTCGCCGGCGCCGCCGCGGCGTACGTGACGCCGGGCGGGGCCGGCACGTGGGGGGCGAACTCCCCGTCGGAGGACGCTGGACGCGCCCGCGCCCGCGCCGGCAGCGCGAGGCCGGCGGCCGCCGCGCCCGCCGCGGCCCCCAACAGGGCGCGGCGCGTGAGATCGAACTCGGGCTCGTCGTGCGCGCGCTCGCTCGTACATCCCTCATGCGCGGGCGCGCGCTCGTGCGCGCGTGTCATCTCCTACAGGACAGCACCTCCGGGGCACCGGCGCGCCGGCTTTTGATGAGAATCCTCTCAGCGACGAGGTCTTGCCGGGGAGTACCCGACCCGGCGAAGCTCTCAACGAGCTACGTGGAGCGCCCGGTCTTCCGGTCATTACAAAGACCTTGTTAGAATCGTCGATCATTACACAACCTCTGTAATGACTGACACTCCGGGCAAGAACCCCTACCGGCCGGGCGTGGGCGTGCGGCCGCTCTATCTCGCGGGGCGCGAGGCGCCCCTGCGACGCTTCGATGCGATGCTCCGCTCCGCGCCCGAGCAGCAGGCCAACATGCGCGTGACGGGACTGAGGGGCGTCGGCAAGACCGTGCTGCTGGAGACGTTCGCCGAGGACGCCCATGCTCACGACTGGGAGCCGGCCTTCATGGAGCTGCAACCCGCACACAACACCGACGCGGCGGTCGCGGGCGCAATCGGATCTCTGCTGGAGCGCATCCGTCAGCGGCTCTCACGCCTGGCGCGGATGCGCTCGGCGGCGGGCCGCGCACTGCGCGCCACGAGCCTGGAGGTGAGCTGGGAGGAGGTCTCGCTGTCGGTCACCTTCGGCTCCGCGCGCGAGGAAGACCTCGCGCGCGATCTCTTCGCCACCGTGCAGCTCGCCCTCGCCAAGGGACGCAGGGGCATAGTGTTGCTGCTGGACGAGGCACAGCTGGTGCACGATGAGCGCAGCCGCCACGGCGAGCATCCGCTCTCGTTGCTGATCGCGCCGATCGTCGCGCTGCAGCGTCAGGAGTTGCCGCTCGGGCTGGTCCTGTGCGGCCTGCCGACGCTGACCGGCAACCTGCAGAAGGCACGCTCCTACAGCGAGCGCCTGTTCCGCGGCGAGGAGATCGACTCGCTCGCGCCCGCGCAGGCGCTGGAGGCGTTCACGAGACCGCTCGAGCAGACCCCGCGTAGCGCCTCCCCTACGCTCGCCAAGGCCGTCGTGGCAGAGGTGGAAGGTTACCCCTACTTCCTGCAGCTGTGGGGCTCAGAGCTGTGGGACGCCGCCGACCTCGCGGGTGTGGACCGCTTCACGCCCAAGCTGCTCGATGCGACGCGCCCGGACATCTACGGCCGCCTGGACCGCGACTTCTATGAGCCCCGCCTGGCCACGCTGACCCCCGCCGAGCAGGATCTGCTGCTGGCCTCCGCCGGCTGCCCCTATCCACCGCTGCGCTCCTCTGACCTGGGCAGCGCGAGCGCGAGAAGCCCCGGCAATGTCAACGTCCTGCTCGGCCGCCTCGTGGGGGCCGGCGCCCTCTACCGCACCCGCAAGGGCGAGTACGCCTACACGGCGCCGAAGTTCCGGGACTACCTGCTGCGCAGGGCCAGAGCGTGATGGCACACGAGCCCGGACAATCCGGAATACAAACTGGGACGATCCGGAATGAAGAGGCGGATAATCCGGAATAGGGCCGAGTGACCAGGGGCCCACTCCGGGAGGGTCCTACCCCCGCAGCGGATCGACCCACTGCACGCCGGGGAAGCGCGAGAAGTCGCTGTCGCAGGAGCAGACCTGGGCGCCGTGCTCGATCGCGAGCGCGGCCAGATGCGCGTCGTTTGCCAGATTGCCCGCCGTGCCAAGCGGTCCCAGCAGCTCGCGCAGCACGGCCGAATGACGGTCGGTGGGGTGCACCACCGTGGTGCACGGCTGCTCAAGCCAGCCGTCGACGAGGTCAAGCGCCTCGTCGATCTCCAGCGGCGCCTCGAACAGGCTCGCGTGCGTGCTCAGGCGCACGAAGCCGAGCAGCATCGTCCACGCCAGCGCCACGGTCTCCGACCCCGAAAGCGTCTCCTGCACCCACTCGCGCGCAGGCGCATGGCGCGGCGAGGTCTCATCGACCGCGTAGAGGAAGAGGTTGACGTCGGGGAGCTTCACTTGCGCAGCTGTAGCTTGCGCGCGATCTCCGCGTCCTCGAGCTCGCCCAGCAGACGCCCGGTGTGGTCGAGGTCCACGCCCCTGCGCACACCCATCCGGCGCGAGGGCACCCGGTAGGTCCGCGCGGCACGCCCCTCCCCGCCGATGCCCGCGCGTACGGCATCGTTGAGAGCCACCTTGAACGACACCCCGCGCTCACGCGCGACGAGCCGTAGCTTCGCCGCCACATCCTGGTCAAGCGTCACCGTTGTGCGCATTGGTGCATCATAGCAGCAAGACCTCTGCTGTCATGATGCCAAGGGCGCCTCATCCCCGATACCCGAGCGCGTCGTCTTTCACGACGAGAACGACATGGAAGGGCTCCGCTTCGCTCCGCCAGCGGTTCGCGTTGTGTGCCGGCCGCGCGGGTGGGGATGCCGCGCGGCCGGCGCCAGCGATGCTTGCCTGCGCTTTGGCCTACTTCTTCTTTCCCTTCTTCGTGCTGCGCTTGGCCTTCTTCTTGGCGCGTGGGCAGCCGGTGACGGTGATCTTGTTGTTCTGCTTGACGACGGCGCCGTTTTGACCGGTGATCGTGAACGGCATCACCAGCGACTGGCCGCAGAGGTTGCCCTTGTTCTTGGTGGGGACGACGGCCGCGAGGCCGGAGTGCGGGCCCTCGGGGAGGCTCAGCGTGAAGGTGCTGATGGGTGCGTCGGGGACCGACGCGAAGGTGCTTGAGGTGATGTTGTGTTTGATGTCGATGCTGCCGGTGAGGTCGATCGTGACGCCTGCGCCCTGGAGGATCGCGACGATGTCGGGGAATGCCGCGCCGCCGTGGGAGACGAGGTAGACGGGGCCGGTGACGGGGACCGACAGGATCGGCGTGCTCGCGCTCGCCGTCCCGATATCAGAGCCCGCAGGACACCCGGCGGGGTTCGCGGCGAACACTGCCTGGGTGCAGGCCTGCTGGATCGTCGTCAGCCGCGCGGGGAGCTGCTTGGGGAGCGTCACCGCGACACTGTGGATGTTCGCGTCCCCCGCAGGGAACGCGCCCTTCACGAGGAGGCTCGCGCCGTTGTGCTTGCTCGTCTTCGCCTGGGTGCTGACCGTGAACTTGGGTGCGAATGGGAGTTCACGGCACCCCCCAGCCTGAAAACGCGACGAGACACTCGTCGTGGCGCCCTGGGTGGACGTCACGGTCCCGGTGACTGCGGTGGGGGTGCAGTTGGTCGGGTTGAACGTGAACCCGGGCCGATCCAGCGTTACGTTCACGCTGCGGATCCGCAACGGGATCCCATCAAGGATCGTCGGGAACGGATCCGAGACATCCGTGACCTGCGCAGTCGCCGGGTCGATCCGCAGCGACTGACGCACCACGACCGTCCCAAGGTTGAACGGGCCGGCGACCGCGGGTACCTCTACCACGAGGCCGTAGGGACCACCGTTATAGGGGCCCGTGAGATACGCCTTACCCGACACGAATAGGGGGTCCGGGCCGACGCCCGCCCCTGTTTGGACGCTCCCGACCTGTGAGGCTTCGGGGCATGTCCCGTTGTTCGCCTGGGCGTCGGGGCACAACGGGATCCCCGCGAGCTTCCCCAACAACCCCTGGGGCAGGCTCACCGTAACCCCGGAGAGACCCTGTTCCCCATCATTCCTTGAGAGCGACAGCGTGAACGGCGAGTAACCCCCCGCCTGCGGATTCTCACTCCCCGCAGTGAACGCCGGGGCGAACCCGCTCGTGCAACCCGAACTGACCGGGAAGCTATCCGACGGGGTCGCGTCCGGCCCGGAGTCCGGTGCCGACCATGGCATCAGGTCGCTCGTCGTGGTGTACGTGCCACAGCCCTCGGGGGTCGCGAGCTCCCCCCTGGCGCCACCGAAGAAGTGCAGGCGCAGTTCACCGACGGGGAACTGCGGGTTTTCGTCGAACGTCGCGGTGATCTGCCCCGTCGCCGGGTCCGGCGTGAGGTTCCCGGGGATCTTCACGACCACCCCCGTCGTGGGGTCATCGATCACGATGTACCCCGCCAACAGGCTATGGAACGGGTTTTCGTTCTGCGTCGCGAGGTACACCGAGCCCTGCAGCACACCCCCCACCAGCGGGGTACTCACTTCGACCGACCCGATCTTCGAAGATTCAGGGCACGACGGCGCACCAGCACCACCAAGCCCGACCTGCGCTTCCGAACACGCCCCCAGACCGGTCGCGGCGGAAGGGTCGAGCGTCAACCCCGCCGGCAACACCACCCTCGCATCACGCAACGGCGGCGTCGCCAACGTCCCTGGGTTCTCGTTCTGCGGGACCTTCAACGCGAAGTCAAGGCCCGTCGGGCTGTCCGCCACCCCCGTTTCCGGTTGCGCGCTCAACGACGGTTCGAACCGCAATTCGTTACAACCCGTCACCGGCGGAGACTCCGAGCTACCCGACGCCCACGCAGGGTCACTGAAATCAGGCGTGCCATCCGCGTTATAGCGGCCCGGGTTCTGCCACGCATCCATGTGGATCGTCGTGACCAGCGGCTCGCCCGAGCAATCCGACGGGTTCGTGAGGAACGCGACCGGCGTATCACTACTGCCATCATGCACAGCGGGATCACCGTACAATGTCACTTCGACATCGGTCAACGTGATCTGCGGCACGTCGGGACTCGTCGTCCGCAACACATAGCCCCCCGTAGACGGCACCACACTCGCATACAACACATGCGAAGCCTTCAACCCGTCATAGAACCCGAACTCCGCCGCGACACCACGCTCAGGCACCATGTTATAAAGCGGACTTTCCACCGACGTAGTATCGGCTGGTTCTGTGCGAATATACCCGACCTGCGTATCCGCGGGGCACGGCGGTGTCGCCCCCGCCCCCGCGACACCGCTGGAGAGCTGCGCCAGCGTGCACTTCGGTGTCGCCGACGCACTGCCGAGCAACCCAACCGGGAGATCCACCACCGCATCCTTGAGATCCTGCACACTAGTCGCCGCAGGAACACCATACCCATTGTCTGGCGCAATCCTGACGACACTGTTGAAGTCGATCCGCGTCGTGAGCTCATAGGGATGGGCCCCGGCCTGCGTATCCGCCGCGCCGTCCAACCCCACGATCGACGACACCAAATCCGACACACCAAACAGCGACACCGACGACGACACAGGGCTCTGGGCGCTCACTGTAGCTTCCGGAGCGCCGCCACCGGAGACCCCTGCGGTGTTTGTCAGAGCGCCTTCGACACCCGGGTTCACCGTCACATACACATACATCCTCAACGTGTCGTCGGGCGCAACTGGCGCTAAACCCAATTCGTCGGTAGAAAGCCGACACTGCACCACCAGCCCGCTCACCACCGGACACAACCCGAACTGCGCCAGGTCCGCCTCCGGACCCCCATCTTCCACGGGCAACCCTGACCAGTAGAAGCTGACCTTCCGCACAGTGACACTTGCGGGCACCGTGTCGCTGAGCGTAACCGTACTCCCGTCCATCGCCAGGCTCCCCGCGTCGCGCACCGTCACCTGATACGCATCACACAACGGAGCCGCACCACCTTCGGGATTCGCAATGCTGTTCACGCATTGGACGTCGTGAGCTTCGGAGAAGCCACTCGGCGTCGCGAACGAATGGATCGACCAGCCCGCTGCCGCGACCACGGCGCCAGCAGACGACACGGCCCCCAACACAGCGCAGATCAACACGACAGATGCGAGAAAACACCGACCGCCACGACCGACGTGACGAAGAAGACCTGCGCTGAAGCTGTTCATTTCTTACCCCCCTTGCTGGACTTGGCTCGCATGTCTTTCACCTTCTTCGATCTGCGCTTGACGCACTTGCCGCGTACCAGCCGCTTGCTCGTCCCGCATCTCGGGGTCGCCTTCCTCGTGGACGGCTTCGATACCACCACCGACACCGCGAGATTCCCGGGACCCGCGAACGCAAACGTACCTACCCCCGGCGCCCACGGCGCGACGCCCGGCGCGCCACGGCACGCTTCACCTTGACACGGAGCCGCGACCGACGGCGATGAAGAGCACGGTTCGCTCGTGGTACAGACCCGCGCATCGTAAACATCCAACTGCGTATCGGTGTCCTGCGCCACCAGCGGATCGGACGTCGTGAAGAACACGTTCGCGCCCGTCGCGTCCGTACCGAACAGCTTCACATCCGATTCAGCATCCGCGTACTGGCCAGTGTCGCGCCCATCAGAGATCAGATACACACGGCCTTCGTGATACTCGTACACGTTCTGCGCATAAATCGGCTTCCCCGCCCCCGCCGGAGGCCCCTCTTCAGCGCCGATCTGCACATCGTCAAGCGCACGCGGCGTCAACGCGACAGGACTCTCAAAGAACACATACGAGCCGTCGTTGGACATCGTGGGATCTAACCGCCTACCCACTGGTCCCACGTCGGCGAGTGCCGTGCCAGCGCTCTCCGAGCAGGATGTCCCGCCGTTCGAGCACGGCGTGGCGACCGAGCGGTTACCATTGTCGTTGAAACCCTCGTCTCCGATCGAGATGCGCACGAGCTGCGCGGTCTGCGCGTCATAGCGGAACACCTGCGCCGCCCCGCTCAGGCTCGTATCATCAGCCGTCAACCGGCCATGGCTCGTGAACACCAAAAACCGTCCATCTGGCGTTACATTCCGCGAACTAAGAGCGCCTAACAAAAAGAGGTTTTGGGATGCTGTTGTCGTAAACGGTGTCTATGGCGAAACCTTTGGTCGGTGATGGGTTGTGGGCTCGTGTCGAGCCGTTGTTGCCGCGGGTGGAGCGGCGCTATCGGTATCCGGGCCGCAAGCGGGTGCCCGACCGGGAGGCTTTGACGGGCATCCTGTTCGTACTGAAGACGGGTATCCCTTGGGAGGATCTGCCCCAAGAGATGGGCTGTGGGTCAGGGATGACGTGCTGGCGGCGACTGCGGGACTGGAACGAGGCGGGGGTCTGGGAACGTCTGCATCAGGTGCTCCTGGACGAGTTGCAAGACGCGGGGCAGTTGGATTGGTCAAGGGCGGTGGTGGACAGCTCGCATGTTCGGGCCAAAGGGGGGGCGAGAAAACTGGCCCCTCGCCCGTCGATCGGCGCCGGCCGGGCTCCAAGCACCACGTGATCTGCGACGGTCGGGGAACCCCTCTGGCCGTGACTCTCACCGCCGCGAATCGCAACGACATCACCGAGCTCCTGTCGCTCGTCGATCGCGTCCCGCCGACCGGCGCTCACGGCAAGTTCAAGCCGAAAGCTCTACTCGCTGACCGGGCGTATGACAGCCGCAAGCATCGCAAGGCGCTCCGTGAGCGCGGCATCACGCCGCGTATCGCCAAGCGCAAAACCGGCCACGGCTCAGGGCTCGGCAGAGAACGATGGGTAATCGAGCGCACGATCTCCTGGTTGCACCAGCATCGCCGCCTCGAGCGTCGCTACGACCGACGCGCCGACATCCACGAAGCCTTCCTCACCATCGGCTGCGCACTCATCTGCCACCAACAACTCCAACGCTCATTCTGTTAGGCGCTCTAAGCGTCGACGGTACCCATTCTTCGCGGTCGGTAGTGGGGAGTGTCGCGATGAACGCGATGTGACCTTCTGGATGCGCCGCATCGCGCTCGAACACATACAAGTTCTCCCCACCATCGCGCGCTACCTGCCCCCGATCGTTGGCGTCTGCGCTCAGGACACTCTGCGCGACAAAATACGCATGCGACCCGTCCTCCGAAACCGCCATCACGCCCTGGATGCGCGGCCCACCGCCACCCTCCTCGCCCGCGGATACGTCGATCAGGTTGTGCCCCGCCGGGTTCGCGAAATCGTACTCGTAGAGATTCATGCTGCCCTGGCTCGCGTCGTCAGTGAGCTGTTGGGCGCTCATGAAGAACACCTTGGACCCATCTTCAGACGCCCCCACAAACTCGGGGTTGCTCGCGGGAGAGCCCAGACACGCCCCCATACATTCAGAGGGCGAACGCGCGGAGACCCACACCGACCGCGACCCATCGACACGCGCCCACAACTGATCCGCCGGCACCCCAACACCAGCGTTCGCGCCCGAACCCGACGAACACGCTGCCGCAAAGAAGAACACAGTGCCACCATCCGCAGACATCCCATTCGCCGCGCCCCCAGCTAGTGTGGTCCCGCACCTACTAATCAGATCGGTGCTGCCCGACCCACCGCTCACACCAACCAGGACGGGCGTCGTGTTGCCGGCACCCACATACTCATAGAGCGTATACCCCGCCTCGTTCGTGCCATCAAACGGCCAGTGACCAACCGTGACGGTCCAAGCGATATGCGAATCATCGGCGGTCGCTCCCACATTGTTCGCGGCCGGGCCGTATCGTGCCCCTTCTGGCGGTAGCGTCACCGGACCGATATCCACGAACGACCCGTCCGGCTGCCGCACATACCAGTCATCCTGCGCCCCAGGGGATGACGGCATACTGAATAACGCCGCACCTGACGCGCTCTCCTGGACTGTCGTATTCGCTTCAAACTGGGCGGCAGGCGGAGTCAACGCACTCGTCGTCCAACCTTCGCTTGTGCGCGTGAACTCGAACGGCTCACCAACATGAGCCCTATTCGAAGTGCAAGAGCCAGCATCAGCAAAACACTGCACGCTCTTGAGAATTAAGCGAGAGCCATCTTCAGAGACGATCACTTCTTCGCCGAACGAGTGGCCGATCAACGCGGCGTTCTTATGTACCGGCGTGACCATTTCATACGCCCGATTATCTGGCAGACCCTCACCCTCGGTACTGTAGATAAACGTATGGTCCACCCCGTCGGTCGTACCGTTCGCGTTCTGTGCGATGACGCGCCAGTGATAGGTAATGTTCGCGCTCAAACCCGACAGGTGCGTGGCAACAGGCACGCCAGCCGCACCCGCGCCGACATCCACGTCAGGGACCGGCACCACGGTGCCATACCCGGTGCTTGTACCCCACTCGAAATGGTAGGTGGTATCGAAACCGTTCGGGTTGACCCGGGCCGTGAGATCCGCGGAGCTCCCGGTCACGTTCACGGCCGCTGCGTCTTCGACCGCCGGCGGCGGCGGCGTCGAGAGCACCGCATCAACCCCGGCGTTTGGTTCGCTCGCGTCGTTTGTGTTCCACGCGACGAGCCGGAAATGATACGTGGTCCCCGGCGCCAGACCAGTGATGTGCGCGGTCACCGCGTGCTCGCTGGAGTCCGCGGTGATCGCGCTCGCGGCGGGTTCGCACGGCGCGCTCAACCCATACCCAGCTTCCGTGCCGTATTCAAAGCGGCAGCCCTTCAATTCGAGACCATCGGGGTCCACTGTTCCGTTGAGCGTCGCGCTCGTCGGATGCGCTTCAGCGGCAACGCCAGTCGTAACGTTGGGAATCACAAGCGCCGGACCAAGAACATCGACGACAGCTGGTTCGTCATCGGATATGTAGAGCCTGCCCGTCGCCTGATCCACAGCCGTACCTTCCGGACTGCTGAATGTATGGCCGAACTGCGAGACATAACCCCCCGAAGCTTCAAAAACATCCGTCACCTGCTGGATCGAGGACGTGACATACACCTCGCCGCTCGCGTCATCAGCAGCGACGCTGAGGTCACCTCTGCCGAAGGAGCCGGCGGGAGTGTTCACTCCATTCCACGTCGCGACCCATTCTCCAGCCGCATCGAACTCATAGACACCCGTGTTGCCGTCACTCGACACATACACATCGCCGCTGAAGTCATCGACCGCGAGACCATGCGCATAGTAGATTTCCTGGCCACCAGAGATCAGGCCGCCGGGGATCGCGCTGAACTTGATCTGACGCAGATACGCCCCTTCCCTACTGAAGATGTCGATGACGCTGGAGTCCGGTTCCCCGACAGAGACGTCAAGGACATAGACATCGCCCGTGGCCTGGTCCACCGTGATCCCGTGCAGTTCCCTGAACGCGCCCGCCGGGGTCGCACTCCCCCCAGGCTTGTTGCACTCCGTCGCCGAAGGCGTCGCGCTGCCCGTGATCTGACACACATAACCCCCCGACGACGCAAACACATCGACGACGTTGTCATGCGGATCCATCACATACACATCACCCGTCGCGTCATTCGCCGCGGCCGCGACTTCGCCACCACCAAACGAACCAGCCGGCGTCGAGGACCCCTGCAGCGACCCTTCCACACCCGCGAGCTGCGTACCTGTCGCGGTGTCGAACACATCCACCGTGCCAGAAGCAGAATCCGCGACATACGTATCCCCATCCGCGTCGTCCACCGCGACACTATTCGCCTGCAGCAACCCAAATGACCCGCCCGCCGGTGCGAGCTGCCCGTCGAAGGGGAACGTCAGCGCGGCGGACGCTGGGGCGGCGCCCACGAGGAGGGTCGCGCACAGGACGAACAGCAGCACCCCGCCCCGCTGGCTGACGCCGAGACCGAGTAAACCCTTGAAACCCCTCATAGACCTGCTCCCTCCTCGTGGTTAACCGTCGCGGCGGACTCGCCGCGAACTGCCTGCTCGACCTCCCGGCCCCTGCTTGTCAGCTCCCATGCGTTGGGCTCGCCCTTGACGTGCCCCACACCGGTGTTGTGGATAAGCCCAAGGTTCTCCAGGCGCGACAAAAGCTTTGAGATCTGACCCTGGTCGACCACCCCAGCCGCCTGCGCGACCTCGCGGTTACTCGCCCCGGGCGCCGCCGCGATCGTCGCCAGAACCCGTAGCGTGCGGTAGGTGAGACGCATATCCAACCCGCCCAGCGGGTCTGCCGGAGCCTTGCGCGGCGCGCGTCGCCCCGCCGGCAGCGGGCGCTCGAGCTCCTTCTCGGCCGCCGCGGCCCCAAGATAGGGGCGCACGATCATCGCCATCAAGGGGTTCAACAGCTCCGTGAGCGAATCGCGGGAGGAGCCCAGCAGCCGGGCGTGGACGACGGCAAGGACGGCGCCGACGACGCCCTCCGCGGTGAGCGGCGCGACCTCGCGAGCGCCCCTGACGTGCGCGCGACCACCCTCGACGACCCCGATCAGCTCCTGGACGAGACCGGCGCGGCACTCCAACACCGCCGGCCCAGCCTTCAATGCATCGACGACCAATACCCTGCCCGCGAGGGGATCGTCGTCGAAGAACCCAAGCAGCGCCACGAGACCCGCACGCACCAGCGAACGCCACTCACCCTCGCTGACCGCGGCGTCACACACGAGCACGCGGGCCCGCTCCACCGTCTCCTCGAACGCCGCCAGGAAACATGCTTCGCGGTCGACGAACAGGTCGTAGAACGTCCTGCGCGAGACCCCCGCGCGCGAGGTGACCCTGGCGACCGACATCTTCTCGTAGCCGAGCTCCCCCACGACCTGCACCGTCGCGCTGAGCATCCGCGCGCGCTGCACTTCGGTCACCTGCGTAGACCCCGCGCGCCGCTTCACCCCCGCCTGACGAGCGACAGACCCAGCACGCGACGCGCGCTTACCAGCCGTGTTTCGCGTCTGAACCGTGTTTCGCACCTGCGCGGCGGTGGCCACCTACACCACCCGCCCCGACACCAGACACACAGGAAGACCAGCGGGAAAACCACACCCCCGGCGACACCCAGCGGCCCCCCAGCCCTCCCACAGAGAACGAAGGCGACGCGAAAACGCCGAACGACTAGGGCTAGAAGCTAGACCGTCGGGCCAAGAGAGAGAGAGAGAGAGAGAGAGATGCTTCAGAGACGCTGAAGCATCTAGTTCCGTCCCCAACCGGGGACACAAAGACCTCTGGCACGTCTGTCTCTCTAAGACTCACGCGAAAACAACCCCTCATCGCTCTGACCCAGCCCTCTCCCAAACATCCCTCAGTTGCGCAACAACCGGTCTGAGAAGACCAGACCCAACCCGATTCATATTTCGACACAGCCACCCCAAGGAGTGGATGCCTTGACACCGGCATTGTAACCACAAAACAAAGATGACGTCAACCCCCAACCCACAACATCAAACAAACACCAGCCGAACAGGCAACCCCAGAGGGCTCGACGGCAGATGTTATGATGCACGTATGAAGCGCACCACTCTGTCGCTGCCCGACGACCTCGCGCAGGCCCTCTCACGCGAGGCGCGGCGGCGTTCCAGCTCGGTGTCTGAGGTGGCGCGCGAGGCGCTGGCCAAGCAGATGGGACTCTCCCCGGGTCAGCCCCGCGAGCTGCCCTTCGCCGCCGTCGGCAACAGCGGCACCTCCGATACCGCGGAGAACATGGAGGAGCTGCTGCGCGGGGAGTGGGATGGCGAGACTGGCCGTCGTTGACGCCGGGCCGCTGTATGCCACGGCCGACGCCGGCGACAAGGCCCACGCCGCCTCACGCGCCACCCTGGCCCGCGCCGACCTCCAGCTCGTACTGCCGGCGCTCGTGGTCGCCGAGGCGACCTATTTCGTGGCTACGCGCCTGGGTGCAAACGCCGAGTCCGCCTTCCTGCGCGGCCTCGCGACACTCGAAGATCGAGGCCCCGAGCAGCGACGACGTCGAGCGCATAGCCGACCTCGTCGAGCAGTACGCCGACTTCCCCCTCGGCGGCACCGACGCCTCAGTCGTCGCACTCGCCGAGCGCCTGCAGGCCCCCATCGTCATCACGCTCGACCGCCGCCACTTCCAGGCCGTCCGGCCCCGCCACCGCGAGGCATTCGAGCTGCTGCCCTGAGCGGGGAGACCGCACAAACGATCCAGGCCGCGTCCGATCCGCAACCGCCGCCTCGGCGACCGCCCTCCGAGTTAGCAGACGCTAAACTCCGAGTTAGCAGGAGCGATTTTCCGGATCGACAGACCAAGGACCCCCGTACACGATGCTCATTCCCCGCCGTCTCGCCGACCTCGTGGTGGAAGCTATGCGCGACGCGCGCGTGGTGGCGCTGCTCGGCCCGCGGCAGGCCGGCAAGAGCACGCTTGCACAGATGCTCGCCGCTGAGCGGCTGCCCGCGGAATACGTGAGCCTCGACGACGAGCCGACGCGCTCGCTCGCGGCGGGGGACCCCCAGGGGTTCGTCGCGGGGCTCGGGCGACGGACGGTGATCGACGAGATACAGCGCGCGCCGGAGCTGCTGCTGGCGATCAAGTCGCGTGTCGACAGGGACACCACGCCAGGCCAGTTCCTGCTGACTGGGTCCGCGAACCTGCGGCGCATCCCGACCGTCGCGGACGCACTGCCCGGCCGCGCCGACTACCTCACGCTGTGGCCCCTGGCGCAGAGTGAGATCCACGGCGCCGGCCACGACTTCCTAGACAGGCTGTTCGCCGGCGAGGTGCCACACCTCACAAGCGCCCCGGTGGGCCGCGGTGAGTACGCCGAGATGCTCCTCGCGGGCGGCTTCCCCGAGGCGCTCACGCGCACCGGAGCATCCCGCGGGAGGTTTTTCGGGAGCTACGCGACCGCGCTCGTGGAGCGAGAGGTCGCTGACACCTCGCGCGTGCACGACCCGGAGGCGGTGGGAACCCTGCTGCGCCTGCTCGCCGCCCGCTCGGGATCGCTGGCGCGCTACGACGCCCTGGGTCGCGACGGCGCAACCAGCGGTAAGACCGCCAAGGCTCACGTGGAGGTGCTCGAGCGCCTGTACCTCGTCCGTATCCGCCGACCATGGCACGTCAACCTCGGCCAGCGGCAGGTGAAGGCGCCGAAGCTCTACCTCTCCGACACCGGCCTGCTCGCCGCACTGCAAGGAGCGGACGCGCGGCGCGTGCGCGAGGACGACGGCTTCGCCGGCGCCCTCCTCGAGACGTTCGTCGCAACCGAGCTGGAGCGGCTGGCGTCCTGGGCGCCACAGCCGCTGAGCCTGTGGCACTACCGCGAAGGCGAGCGCGAGGTCGACACGATCGTCGAGCGGCCCTCGGGCGAGATCGTCGCCGTCGAGGTCAAGGCCGGCGCAACCGTCCGCGCACAGGACTTCCGCGGCCTGACCCATCTGCGCGAACGCGTCGGCCGGCGACTGCTCAGCGGTGTGGTCCTCTACACAGGCGAGCGCACCCTCCCGTTTGGCGAGTGCCTCTGGGCGGTGCCACTGCAGGCGCTGTGGGCGGGCTGATACGAACGTCAACTCGCCCTAAGGTCGCTCGCTTCGTCTCGGATGACCGGTCTGCCGAGCGCTCGCACGAGCCACCAACTGCTGAGCGCCCGGCACCTCGGCCTCGCCTACTTCCTCTTTCCCTTCTTCGGGCTGTGCTTGGCCTTCTTCTTGGCTCTGGCGCACCCGGTGACGGTGATCTTGACGGGTTGTTTGACGACGGCGCCGTTCTGGGCGGTGATCGTGAAGGGCATCGAGAGTGCTTGGCCGCAGAGGTTGCCTTTGGCCTTGGCGGGTACGACGGCCGCGAGGCCGGAGTGTGGTCCCTCGGGGAGGCTCAGCTGGAACGTGGTGATGGGGGCGTCGGGGACCGACGCGAATGTGCTTGAGGTGATGTTGTGTTTGATGTCGATGCTGCCGGTGAGGTCGATCGTGACGCCTGCGCCCTGGAGGATCGCGACGATGTCAGGGAATGCCGCGCCACCGTGGGAGACGAGGTAGACGGGGCCGGTGACGGGGACCGCCAGGATCGGCGTGCTCGCGCTCGCCGTCCCGATATCAGACCCTGCAGGACACCCGGCGGGGTTCGCGGCGAACACCGCCTGGGTGCACGCCTGCTGGATCGTCGTCAGCCGCGCCGGGAGCTGCTTGGGCAGCGTCACCGCGACGCTGTGGATGTTCGCGTCCCCCGTGGGGAACGCGCCCTTCACGATCAGGCTCGCGCCGTTGTGCTTGCTCGTGTTGGCCTGTGTGCTGACGGTGAACCGGGGTGCGAACGGGAGTTCACGGCACCCCCCGGCCTGAAAACGCGAAGAGACGTCCACGCTCGTGCCCTGGGTCGAGGTCACAGTCCCCGTGACCGCCATCGGGGTGCAACTGGTCGGGTTGAACGTGAACCCGGGCCGATCCAGCGTGACGTTCACGCTACGGATCCGCAACGGGATCCCATCGATGATTGTCGGGAACGGATCCGACACGTCGGCGACCTGCGCGGTGGTCGGGTCGATCCGCAGCGACTGGCGCACCACGAGCGTCCCAAGGTTAAACGGGCCGGCGACCGCGGGGACCTCTACGACGAGGCCGTAGGGACCACCGTTATACGGACCGGTGAGATACGCCTTGCCCGACACGAACAACGGGTCCGGGCCGACACCGGCGCCCGTCGTCACCGTCCCGACCTCGGATGCTTCTGGGCACGTCCCGTTGTTCGCCTGGGCGTCGGGGCACAGCGGGATCCCCGCGAGCTTCCCCAACAACCCCTCAGGCAGGCTCACCGTAACCCCGGAGAGACCCTGTTCCCCATCCGTCCTTGAGAGCGACAGCGTGAACGGCGAGTACCCGCCCGCCTGAGGGCTCTCGCTGCCCGCGGTAAACACCGGGGCGAACCCACTCGTACAACCCGAACTGACCGGGAAGCTGTTGGATGGCGTCGCGTCGGGCCCGGAGTCCGGCGCCGACCACGGCGAGAGGTCGCTTGCGACCGTGAACGTCCCGCAACCCTGCGGTGTCGCGAGCTCACCCCTTGCGCCGCCGAAGAAATGCAGGTGCAGGTCGCTGAACGGGAACTGCGGGTTATCGTCAAAGACCCCCGTGATCTGCCCCGTGCTCGGGTTGGGTGTGAGATCCCCCGGGATCTTGATGACCACCCCCGTCGTCGGGTCATCAACGACGATGTACCCTGCCAGGAGACTGTGGAACGGGTTTTCGTTCTGCGCCGCCAAATAGATCGAACCCACAAGCGTGCCCGCGACGAGTGGTGTCGTCAGTTCGACCGAGCCGATCTTCGAGGATTCTGGGCACGTCGGCGCACCAGCGCTACCCAAACCGATCTGCGCTTCCGAGCACGACCCCAAACCACCCGCGGCCGCAGGGTTCAATGTCAACCCTTCGGGGAGCGTCACGCTCGCGTTACGCAACGGCGGCGTCGCGAGCGTTTCCGGGTCCTCGCTCTGCGGGACCTTGATATCGACATCCAGGCCCGTCGGACTGTCCGCCGCCGTCGTTTCCGGTTGCGCGGTGAGCGAGGGGTCGAACTGCAACTCGTTGCACCCCGTCACCGCAGGCATCGTCGTTGTGGCCGACGCCCACGCAGGATCATTGAAATTCGGGGTGCCGTCCGCGTTGTAGCTGCCGGGGTTCTGCCACGAATCCACGTGGACGGTACTCACCAACGGTTCCCCCGAGCAATCCGAAGGGTTCGTGAACAGGCCCACCGGAGTGTTCCCGCTACCATCCTTTTCGGTCGGGTTCCCGTAGAACGACACCCTGATACTGGTAAAGTCGATCTGCGGGACGTCGGGACTCGTCGTGCGCAGCACATAGCCCGCCGGAGTCGGCACAACGCTCGAGTAGAGGACATGAGCATCGTCGAGAGCGTCGACGTACCCGAACTCCGCCGGAACACCGTGCTCGGGCACCATATTGTACAGGGGAGCGTTTATGCTGGAGGTTCCAGCGGGTTCGGTTTCGATATACCCGATCGCCGTGTCAGCCGGACAACCACCTACAAAAAAGGTGTAGGGCGGCGCTGTCTTTGCCGTGTCGAGCTGTGCGAGTGTGCACTGCGGTGTCGCCAGTGCACTGCCGAGGAAACCAACCGGGAGATCGACGACGACGTCCTTGACATCCTGGACACTCGTATCCGTGATGTCACCATTTTCTGGGCTGTCCCTGTATTTGTTGTTGAGGTCGATCCACGTCGTGAATGCATGTGGATGATTCCCGGCCTGCGTATCGGGCACACCATCGACACCCGTCGCCGCGGCAACGAAGCTTTCGACACCAAACGCAGGGGAAGTGGTGCTGATCTGATTCTGCTCACTTGCACGGGCTTCGGGGGCACCACCACCAGAGACGGTCGTCGTGTTCGCCAGATCGCCTTCGGCACCCGGGTCGACCGTCACGTAGACATACATCTTTAGCGTGTCGAACGGAGCGACCGGGGGCAACCCGTCTTCGCCCGTCGGGAGCTCGCATCGTACCGGGCTGAGCGTACAAAACCCGAACAACGCCAGATTCTGGGAGTGCCCACCGTCTTCGAAAGGAAGCCCCGACCAGTAGAATTCGACCTTTTGCGCCGTGACGCCCGCGGGGAGAGTATCGGCGAGCGTCACCGTGCTGCCATCCGTCGACAGGCCACCCCCATTCGTCACGACCACTTCATAGCCGTCGCACGCATTCGTCGTCTTGTTCCCGGTTCCTACTTTCACCGCTTCCATGCATGTGGTGTTCTGCGCCGTCGAGAAATTACTCGGGATCGCCGAAGAATGGATCGTCCACCCCGCGCCAGGCGCAGCACCCAACGCGGGAGCAGCGGCCGCCACACAGCTACAAGCCACTACCAACACCCCCACCAGCCATCCCACCAACGATGACGGCACGAGTCGCGAACGAACACTGCGCATAGCCTTCTCCCCTGTCCGATAACCGTTCATGACCGGCCCTCCCGCTTACCCGAGCCGCGCACTACTGCCCCACGGGCCTTCCCGCGCGTCCTCCTGGGCGCCTTGTGCCGCCGCTTACTCACCACGCGCCTCTTCACCACCTTCTTCTTCTTGCCGTGCGCCCTTTGGGTGTGCACTGCTATCGAAGGCGGCGGAGCGAGGTTCCCCGGGCCGCTGAACGTCGCCGTCGCCGCACCCGCCACCGAGGGCCCGCCGCTAGGCGCGCCATGGCACGCTTCGCCCTGACACACCGATGCCGATCCCGGCGACATGACGCACGGTTCACTCGCGGTGCAGACCCGCGCGTCGTAGATGTCAAGCTCCGTATCCGTATCCGCCGCGACCAGCGGATCTGCCGTCGTGAAGAACACGTTCGCGCCCGTCGCGTCCGTGCCGAGCAGACACACCGACGTCGGGGTCTCTTCGCACGCCTCGTTCGTGGTGGTGCTCCTGTCCCTACCGTCGGAGATAAGGTAAACGTCGCCTTCGTGATACTCATACACGTTCTGCGCATACACCGGCGTACCATATGCGCCGAATCTGCTACTGCTTTCGTCATACGTCTCGCCGGTCGGCACGTCGTTCAGCGCTCCCGGCGTCAACGCCACGGGGCTCTGGAAGAACACATACGCCCCATCGTTGGACATCGTCGGATCCGCACGCGCCACACCAGGCCGCTTATACCAGCCCGTTTCGGCGGGCACGATCGTCGCTTCGCCCATCCCCGCGTTGCCGTTGTCATCGAAGCCGCCCTCGCCGATCGAGATGCGTACCAACTCACCCGTCAGCGCGTCATAACGGAACACCTGCGCCGCGCCGCTGGTGCTCGTGTCGTCCGCTGTCAGCGTGCCGTGACTCGTGAACACCAGGAAACGCCCGTCGGGAGTCACGTTCGCTTCACGGACCCCGTTCAGCCACTCCCCTTCCGCTTCGACCGCCTGCCCCGGCAGTACCGCGACGAGCGCCACATGCCCTTCCGGGTAACGCGCATCGCGCTCAAACACATACAGATTGTCCGCACCCGCCCGAGCAAACTGACTCTGACCATTCACGCCGCCACTCAAAACAGCATTCGAGACGAAGTAGACATGCGAGCCATCCGAGGAGATCGCCATCACACCGATAACACCCGACGCGATGGCCGACAGGTTCTGCCCGGCCGGACTGGAGAAATCATACTCGTACAAGTTGTTGCTGCCCTCGCTCGCCGCGTCGGTCAGCTGCTGGGTGCTCGTGAAGAACGCCTTCGATCCATCCGCCGACGCACCCTGGAAGTCGGCCGCCGCCGGAGACGAACTCAAACAACCCCCGGTGCAGTCCTGTGGCGAGCGACCCGACACCAGCACCGTCCGCGACTCATCGATCCGCGCGTAGACCGTGTACGCCGGGACCGCCACGTCCGCATTGGCACCCGACCCAGAAGCACACGGCCACGCCGTGAAGAACACCGTGCCACCGTCGGCAGACAACGCACCAAACCGAGAGTGGCTCCCGTTACCATCTCCGCCCAACCTGGTACCACACTTACTGACCAGATCGGTACTGCCCAACCCCCCGCTGACGCCTACCAGGACAGGCGCGTCATCGCCTGAACCAGCATACTCATAAACTGAGCTTTCGACCTTTTCGCCTGTCTCGTTCGAGTCCTCCGTCGCGTCGAACGGCCAAAAGAATCTCTGTTCTGTTACATCGTAGACGACGTGCGATAGATCTTCCGTCGCCAAAGGCCACTCATCCAACACTAGTTCTGAGGTCAACCCTGTGGAGGGCAGGCTAGTGGGGCCAATATCCTCGAGCGACCCATCCGGCTGGCGCGCATAAAAGTCATGCCCCCCGTCAGATGACCTCGGCAATTCGAACAGCGCATCACCTGCATCCGCGCTCGCAACCAGTGGCCAGTTGACTTCAAACTGCAGAGCCGATGGGGCTAGCGTAGTGGTCACCCACCCGCTGCCCGTGCGCGTGAACATCAACGGATCGCCGGCACCACTATTTCCGACATTGCACGAGCTCGCGTCGGCGAAACACGCGATGCTCATGGCGATCACACGCGACCCATTTTCCGCGATATCTGGACGACTGAGTAAGGCGCCGCCGATCACCGCCCCGTTCTTCTGCGGCGGCGTCACCATTTCATACGCACGGTTATCGGGCAAGCCAGCCCCAACGGTGCTGTAGACGAACGTGTGATCCACCCCAACCGTGGTGCCGTTTTCATTTTGCGCCACCACGCGCCAGTGATACGTCGTGTCCGCGCTCAAACCCGACAGATGCGTACCCACAGACACACCACTCGTGCCCGTCAACGCCTGGCCACCGGGAACATTGTTGCCATACGCGGTGCTGGTGCCCCATTCAAAGCGATAAGTCGTTTCAAACCCATTCGGGTCGACCTGCGCACTCAGATCCGCCGAAGAGCCCGTCACGTTGCCAGCGACCACGGCACTTATCGACGGCGGCGGAGGGGTCGAGAGTACCGCATCCTGCCCCGTGTTCTGCCCGTTGGCATTAGACGCAACGAGCCGGAAATGATACGTCCCGCCCGGCGTGAGACCCGCGACACTCGCGCTGACAGCATGAACACTGGAATCCGCGGGAATCGACGCGGCAGCGGGCACGCACGACACGCTCTGCCCATACGACGCTTCGATGCCGTATTCAAAGCGGCAGCTCTTCAGTTCCAGACCATCCGGGTTGACCGTCCCTTCGAGCTTCGCGCTAGTCGGATGAACTTCCCCAGCAGACCCCGTCACGACATCCGGGACGACAAGCGCGGGACCAACGATATCCACGACGGACGGAAAGGACGGAATGCCCAAGTTAGATTCGCCCTCGTCAGATACATAGACTTTGCCGCTCGCCTGATCGACCGCAACACCCGCGGGCACGTAGAAAGCGCTATAGGAGCCGCTGGACTGCGGCAGATACGTGCCCGACGCTTCAAAGACATCGAGGGCTTTGTGTCCACTGTCAGTGACATACACATCGCCGGTCGCGTCATCCGCTGCGACACTGGTTTCGCCCGCGAACGATCCCGCTGGGGTGTTCGACCCGTTCCACGTCGCCACCCATTCCCCCGCCACACCGAACTCGTAGAGGCCCGTACTGGAGCCGTCCGCAACATAGACATGGCCGTTGAAATCATCCACTGCGACATTGGAGACGGCATAGGCTTTGTAGATTTCGATGCCCCCCGGCACCGAGCTGAGCAGGATCTGCCGCAGAAACGCCCCTTCCCTGCTAAAGACATCCACGACGCTGCTTTCAGGTTCGGTAACGGACGCATCGACGACATAGATATCGCCCGTAGCCTGGTCCACCGCGACCCCACGCAGTTCGCGGAACCCACCCGCCGGAGTCCTGCTGCCCGCCACCCCGTTGCACTCCGTCGCCGACGGCGTCACGCTGCCCGTGATCTGACACACATAACCCCCCGAGGAGTCGAACACATCGATGACCTTGTTGCCTTCATCCAACACATACACATCGCCCGTCCCATCGTTCGCCGCAACAGCCACTTCACGGCCACCAAACGAGCCGGCCGGCGTCAACGCACTATCCAGCTGCGGCAGTTCCACCCCGGTGGAGCTGAACACGTCGACGACACCCGAACTCGAGTCCGCGACGTACGTGTTCCCGTTGGCATCGTCCACCGCGACGCTCCCAGCCCGAATGTGGCCGAACGACCCGCCCGCCGGCGCGAGCTGCCCGTCGAACGGGAACGTCAGCGCGGCGGACGCCGGGGCGGCGCCCACGAGGAGGGTCGCGCACAGCACGAACAGCAGCACCCCGCCCCGCTGGCCGGGACCGAGACCGAGTAAACTCTTGAAACCCCTCATAGACCTGCTCCCTCCTCGTGGTTAACCGTCGCGGCGGACTCCCCGCCGATCGCCTGCTCGACCTCCCGGCCCCTACCTGTCAGCTCCCAAGCGTTGGGCTCGCCCTTGACGTGCCCCACACCCGTGTTGTGAATCAATCCAAGGTTCTCCAGGCGCGACAGGAGCTTCGAGATCTGCCCCTGGTCGACGACGCCGGCCGCCTGGGCGACCTCGCGGTTACTCGCCCCGGGCGCCGCCGCGATCGTCGCGAGGACCCGCAGCGTGCGGTAGGTCAGGCGCATGTCCAACCCGCCCAGCGGATCAATGGGGGCCTTGCGCCGCGCTGGACGCCCCGCCGGCAGCAGACGCTCGAGCTCCTTCTCGGCCGCCGCCGCCCCCAGATAGGGACGCACAATCATCGCCATCAGCGGATTCAACAGCTCTGTGAGCGAGTCGCCGCCGGAGCCCAGCAGCCGCGCGTGGACGACAGCAAGGACGGCGCCGACGACACCCTCCGCGGTGAGCGGCGCGACCTCGCGTCCGCCCCTGACCTGTGCGCGACCACCCTCGGCCACCCCGATCAGCTCCTGGACGAGACCGGCGCGACGCTCCAGCACCGCGGGGCCGGCCTTCAAGGCATCGACCACCAACACCCTGCCCGCGAGCGGATCGTCGTCGAAGAACGCCAGCAGCACCGCGAGACCCGCACGCACCTGCGAGCGCCAGTCCACCTCACCCGCGCTGGCGTCGCACACAAGCACGCGGGCGCGCTCCACGGTCTCCCCGAACGCAGCGAGGAAACACGCTTCGCGGTCGACGAACAGGTCATAGAACGTGCGGCGTGAGACGCCCGCGCGCGAGGTGACCCGCGCGACCGACATCTTCTCGTAGCCAAGCTCCCCCACGACCTGCACCGTCGCGCTGAGCATCCGCGCACACTGCACTTCAGTCACCTGCATAGACCCCGCACGCCGCTTCACCCCCGCCTGACGAGCGACAGACCCAGCACGCGACGCACGCTTGGCGGTGTTCCGCGTCTGCGCGGCGGTGGCCACCTACACCACCCGCCCCGACGCACACACAACCCGCCGCCCCGAACACACCGGGAAACCAGGCCCAGCGGCCCCCCAGCCCTCCCAAGGAGAGCGAAGGCGACGCGAAAACGCCGAACGACTAGGGCTAGAAGCTAGACCGTCGAGCCAAGAGAGAGAGAGAGAGAGAGAGATGCTTCAGAGACGCTGAAGCATCTAGTTCCGTCCCCAACCGGGGACACAAAGACCTCTGGCACGTCTGCCTCTCTAAGACTCACGCGAAAACAACCCCTCATCGCTCTGACCCAGCCCTCTCCCAAACATCCCTCAGTTGCGCAACAACCGGTCTGAGAAGACCAGACCCAACCCGATTCATATTTCGACACAGCCACCCCAAGGAGTGGATGCCTTGACACCGGCATTGTAACCACAAAACAAAGATGACGTCAACCCCCAACCCACAACATCAAACAAACACCAGCCGAACAGGCAACCCCAGAGTCCGCTCCGCCGAACTTTGGTGTCCTCAGGTCGATCAATCGGCTGCCAGCACCCACGACGGCCAGGGCGCGTTACGCCCCCGGCGCGGCGATCCAGAGGGTGCGGACCCCGAGCAGCCCGCCGAGGCGCTCGAAATGGTGGTCGTGGTGCAGGACGTCGAGCCCCGACAGCTGGGCCGCGACGGCAACCGTGAGGTCGGTGAGCGGCAGCCGGTGGACACCGTGGGAGCCACCGTCCACGAGCTCGCGCATGGCCGCGAGGACACCCCGTTGAACGGTCCGATCGACCGCCACCTCGCGCAGACCCTCGAGCGCGCGGTCCACTGCCCCGATCTCATCGGGGCCACGCGCGTCGACCATCAGCTCATAGCGCACCGGCCAGCACCACGCGACCTCTCCACGTCCTGCGGCGTCGCGCAGCAGCTCACGTGGCCGGGCAGCCCGGCGCGCGAGTATCCACGCCGAGGTGTCCACGAGCACCGCTCCCCGGCCATCCCACAGCTCGGTTTGGCGCTCACTCAACGCCGGGAGGCTGGTTGAGCCGGTCCACCGCCGCGAGATCGAGGTCGAACCCACCGCCGTCCATCGCCGCAAACAGCGCGTCCACCGCCTCACGGCGTCCCCTGCCCGCCCCCAACTCGGCCCGCGCCCCCTCGACCGCCAGACGCCGCACAAGCGTCGCGTCCGCCTCCCGCGTTCCGGTCGCCGAGCGCACGCGCTCGAGCGCCTGCCCCAATTCCAGGTCGGCAGTTACGGCGATACGCGGGTGCTTGCTCGGCATCGCCCATAGTGTAGCTCCTGCGAGTCACTCTGACGACGCTCGACCGAACATCTGTCAGCCCAGCCGAGGCAGCTCCTGGACTTGCACGCCCTCCAGGCCCGCGACGGCAATCAGCGGCGCATCGGCCGTCGCTAGCACGTCGCCCGCCTGCGCCGCGGCGAGCAGCACGCAATCGGCCAGCGAGACCGGAGCCCGCGTGCGGTGGTAGCGGCGCGCGCGGATGTCCGCCGCCTCGCGCGCCATCCGCTCGTCTACCGGCAGGGCCCTGATGCTCTCCCTCAGCAGCGGTGCGGCGAGCTCATCCAGGCGCGCGCGCGGAACGCCCTGAACTCGCTGCAGCACGTCGAGCGCCTCGGCGAGGTTGATCGTGGGCATCGCCGCCTCTCCGCGGCGCAGGATCGTCTCGACCTCTCCGGCTGCGGGCTCCTCGGCGAATAGGGCGATCAGCGCGAAGGCGTCGAGCAGGACGCTCACGAGCCGGCGAGCCGACGCTCTTCGGCGGCGGCCTCGGCGCTGCGCGCCTCGCCGCGCAGCCGCTCGCTGCTCAGCGAAAGCTCTCCTGCCAGCGCGCCGCGCGCGGCGGCGATCGGATCGTCGGGCGCGGGCGTCAGCACGATCCGATCGCCCAGATCCTCCAGCGTCAAAGTCGAGGTGCCCCAGCGTCTGCGAATGGTTGAGGGAATCGAGATCTGCCCTCCCCGTGTCACCTTTGCGACCCTCATGATCATGAAGCCTATCATGGAAGGCCCGGATGGTGCGTGGCATCGACGCTGGCACCAGTAGGATACCATAATGGTATGAGCAAGCAGATCGCTGTGCGCCTCCCCGACGAGCTGGTCGACTTCATCGACGAGATCGTCGACTCCGAAGCAGGGCGCAGCCGCGCCGCAGTCGTCACCCGCGCGCTCGAGCGCGAACGCCGCCGCGCGAACGCCGCCCGTGACGCCGAGATCCTCGCCCGCACCGGCCCGGACCCAGAGCTCGCAGGGCTGGCCGAGCACACCGCCGGCCTGCCCATGCCGCTCGGCTGATGCGCCCGATCCACATCGCCCACCTCGACAAGGCCCGACCGGTGCTGGTCCTCACCCGCGAACTCGTGCGACCCCACCTCACCACCGTGACGGTCGCGCCGATCACCACGACCATCCGCGGACTCTCCAGCGAGGTCCCCCTCGACACCGCCAACGGCCTCGCGGGACCCTCGGTCGCCAGCTGCGACAACATCACCACCATCCCCGCCAAGACCCTGGGAGCACAGATCGGCGCGCTACTCGACCGCCAAGAGCCGGCCCTCAGCCATGCGATCCAGGCCGCGTTCGATCTGGATTGAGCGGGGCACCGAGCGCGCGGTCTTTCATGGCGAGAACGACATGGAGAGACTCCGCTTCGCTCCGTCGAGGGGGCCGCGAAGTGCGCCGGCCGCGCGGCGTGGGGATGCCTGCGCGGCCGATGCACAACGATGCGTGTTCCCCGCGTCACTTCTCCTTGGGCTTCGCCTTCTGCCTGTGCTTCTTGACGGCCTTCTTCTTGGCGCGTGGGCAGCCGGTGACGGTGATCTTGATGGGTTGTTTGACGACGGCGCCGTTTTGGCCGGTGATCGTGAACGGCATCACCAGCGACTGGCCGCAGAGGTTGCCCTTGTTCTTGGCGGGGACGACGGCCGCGAGGCCGGAGTGTGGTCCCTCGGGGAGGCTCAGCGTGAAGGTGCTGATGGGTGCGTCGGGGACCGACGCGAATGTGCTTGAGGTGATGTTGTGTTTGATGTCGATGCTGCCGGTGAGGTCGATCGTGACGCCCGCGCCCTGCAGGATCGCGACGATGTCGGGGAACGCCGCGCCACCGTGGGACACGAGGTACACGGGGCCGGTGACGGGGACCGACAGGATCGGTGTGCTCGCGCTCGCCGTCCCGATGTCTGAGGCCGTGGGGCACGCTGCGGGGTTCGCCGCGAACACCGCCTGGGTGCACGCCTGCTGGATCGTCGTCAAGCGCGCGGGGAGCTGCATCAAGGATCGCCGGGAACGGATCCGAGACATCCGTGACCTGCGCCGTCGCCGGGTCGATCCGCAACGACTGGCGGACAACGACCGTCCCAAGGTTGAACGGGCCGGCGACCGCGGGGACCTCCACGACGAGGCCGTAGGGCCCACCGTTATATGGACCGGTGAGATACGCCTTACCCGTGACGAATAGGGGGTCGGGTCCGACGCCCGCCCCTGTTTGCACGCTCCCGACCTGTGAGACTTCGGGGCATGTGCCGTTGTTCGCCTGGGCGTCGGGGCACAACGGGATCCCCGCGAGCTTCCCCAACAACCCCTCCGGCAGCGACACTGTGACGCCGGAGAGACCCTGTTCCCCATCCGTCCGCGAGAGGGACAGCGTGAACGGGGAGTACCCTCCCGCCTGCGGGCTCTCGCTGCCCGCGGTGAACACGGGTGTGAACCCGCTCGTACAACCCGAACTGATCGGGAAGCTGTTGGATGGCGTCGCGTCTGGCCCGGAGTCCGGCGCCGACCACGGCGAGAGATCGCCGGCGACCGTGAACGTCCCACAACCCTGGGGTGTCGCGAGCTCACCCCTTGAGCCGCCGAAGAAGTGTAGGTGCAGGTCGCTGAATGGGAGCTGCGGGTTATCGTCAAAGACGCCCGTGATCTGCCCCGTGCTCGGGTTCGGTGTGAGATCCCCCGGGATCTTGATGATCACCCCCGTCGTGGGGTCGTCGATCACGATATACCCCGCCAACAGGCTGTGGAACGGGTTTTCGTTCTGCGCCGCGAGGTAGATCGAACCCTGGAGAGTGCCCGCGGTCAACGGCGAGACCACTTCGACCGAGCCGATCTTCGAGGATTCCGGGCACGACGGCGCACCGGCGCCACCCAGATCGATCTGGGTTTCCGAGCACGCGCCCAGCCCGTTCGCGGCCGCGGGGTTGAGTGTCAGCCCTTCGGGGAGCGTCACGGTCGCGTTACGCAACGGCGGCGTCGCGAGCGTTTCCGGGTCCTCGCTCTGCGGAACCCTCACATCGACATCCAACCCCGTCGGACTGTCCGCCGCCATCGTTTCCGGCTGCGCGGTGAGCGACGGGTCGAACTGCAACTCGTTGCAACCCGTCACCGGCGGCGACACCGAGGTAGCCGACGCCCACGCGGGATCGTTGAAGTTGGGGGTGCCGTCCGCGTTATAGCTCCCCGGGTTCTGCCACGAATCCACATGGACCGTCGTGACCAACGGTTCCCCGGAGCAGTCCGAGGGGTTCGTGAACATCCCCACCGGCGTGTTGCCGCTGGCATCCTGCGCAGCGGGGTTCCCATACAACGACAGTTCGAGGCTGGCCAGAGCGATCTGCGGGACATCGGGGCTCGTCGTGCGCAGCACATAGCCCGCCGGGGTCGGCACGACGCTCGAATACAGGACGTGCGAGGCATCGGTAAGGTCGACGAAACCGAACTCCGCCGCGACACCATGCTCGGGAACGATGTTATACACGGGGGCATACACGGCACCGAACCCACCGGGCTCGGTGCGAAGTTCCCCAACCTGCGTATCGGGCGGACAACCCCCCACAAATTCGAGGCGGTCCGACCTGTGCTTTTCTGTGGCGAGCTGCGCCAGCGTGCACTGCGGCGTCGCCAACGCGCTCCCAAGGAAACCCACCGGAAGATCCACCACGACATCCTTGACGTCCTGAACGCTCGTCGCCTTGACCGCGCCGGCTTCCGGAATTTCCCTCATAGCGGTGTTGAGATCGATCCGTGTCGTGAAGGCGAACGGGTGATCCCCGGCCCGCGTATCGGGCGCGCCATCCCTCCCCGTAGCGAAGGAGTCGAGGCTCGCGACACCGAACGGCGGCGGTGTGGAGCCGATCTCGTTCTCGACGCTCGTGGACGCTTCCGGCACACCCCCGCCGGAGACCGTCGTCCTATCGATGAGACTGCCTTCGGCACCCTGGTTCACCGTCACATACACGACCATCTTCAGCGTGTCATACGGCGAGACCGCGGGAAGGCCGTCTTCGCCGGTCGGTAGTTCGCAGCGCACCGGGCTCAGCGAGCAGAACCCGTACTTGGACATGTCAAAAGTCCGTCCACCATCTTCAAAGGGAAGCCCAGACCAAAAGAATTCCACTCGCTGCGGCGTCACACCAGCCGGTAGCGTATCCGTGAGCGTAACGGTGCTGCCGTCCGTCGACTCGGCGCCCGCGCGAGCTGCCCGTCGAAGGGAAACGTCAGCGCAGCGGACGCCGGAGCGGCACCCACGAGGAGGGTCGCGCACAGCACGAACAGCAGCACCCCGCCCCGCTGGCTGACGCCGAGACCGAGTAAACCCTTGAAACCCCTCATAGACCTGCTCCCTCCTCGTGGTTAACCGTCGCGGCGGACTCGCCACGAATCGCCTGCTCGACTTCCCGGCCCCTATCTGTCAGCTCCCATGCGTTGGGCTCGCCCTTGACATGCCCCACACCCGTGTTGTGGATCAACCCAAGGCCCTCCAGGCGCGACAAAAGCTTTGAGATCTGACCCTGATCGACCACCCCAGCCGCCTGGGCGACCTCGCGGTTACTCGCCCCGGGCGCCGCCGCGATCGTCGCCAGAACCCGCAGCGTGCGGTAGGTGAGACGCATATCCAACCCACCCAGCGGATCCGCGGGAGCCTTGCGCCGCGCTGGACGCCCCGCCGGCAGCAGACGCTCAAGTTCCTTCTCAGCCGCCGCGGCCCCAAGGTAGGGGCGCACGATCATCGCCATCAAGGGGTTCAACAGCTCCGTGAGCGAATCGCGGGCGGAGCCCAACAGCCGCGCGTGCACAACAGCAAGCACAGCGCCGACGACGCCCTCCGCGGTGAGCGGCGCAACCTCGCGAGCGCCCCTGACGTGCGCGCGACCACCCTCGACGACCCCGATCAACTCCGCCACGAGACCCGCGCGGCACTCCAACACCGCCGGCCCAGCCTTCAATGCATCGACGACCAATACCCTGCCCGCGAGCGGCTCCTCGTCGAAGAACGCGAGCAGCACCGCGAGACCCACGCGGACCCGCGAGCGCCAGTCCACCTCACCCGCGCTGGCGTCACACACCAGGGCGCGTGCGCGCTCCACGGTCTCCTCGAACGCCGCGAGGAAACACGCTTCACGATCGACGAACAGGTCATAGAACGTGCGGCGCGAGACGCCCGCGCGCGATGTGACCCGCGCGACCGACATCTTCTCGTAGCCAAGCTCCCCCACGACCTGCACCGTCGCGGCGAGCATCCGCGTGCGCTGCACTTCGGTCACCTGCGTAGACCCCGCCCGCCGCTTCACCCCCGCCGAACGAGCACAAGACCCAGCACGCGACGCACGCTTACCCCCGGTGCTCCGCGCCTGCGCGACGGTGGCCACCTACACCACCCGCCCCGAAGCACACACAACCCGCCGCCCCGAATACACCGGGAAACCAGGCCCAGCGGCCCCCCAGCCCTCCCAAAGAGAGCGAAGGCGACGCGGAAACGCCGAACGACTGGGGCTAGAAGCTAGACCGTCGGGCCAAGAGAGAGAGAGATGCTTCAGAGACGCTGAAGCATCTAGTTCCGTCCCCAACCGGGGACACAAAGACCTCTGGCACGTCTGTCTCTCTAAGACTCACGCGAAAACAACCCCTCATCGCTCTGACCCAGCCCTCTCCCAAACATCCCTCAGTTGCGCAACAACCGGTCTGAGAAGACCAGACCCAACCCGATTCATATTTCGACACAGCCACCCCAAGGAGTGGATGCCTTGACACCGGCATTGTAACCACAAAACAAAGATGATGTCAACCCCCAACCCACAACATCAAACAACCGCCGCGCGAACAGGCAACCCGGAGTCCGCTCCGCCGAACTTTGGTGTCGCCGGGTCGATCGATCGGCTGCCAGCACCCACGACGGCCGGGGGCCGTTACGCCCCCGGCGCGGCGATCCAGGGGGTGCGGACCCCGAGCAGCCCGCCGAGGCGCTCGAAGTGGTGGTCGTGGTGCAGGACGTCGAGCCCCGACAGCTGGGCCGCGACGGCAACCGTGAGGTCGGTGAGCGGCAGGCGGTGGGCGCCGTGGGAGCCGTTGTCCGCGAGCTCGCGCATGGCCGCGAGGACACCGCGTTGAACGGTCCGATCGACGGCCACCTCGCGCAGACCCTCGAGCGCGCGATCCACGACCCCGATCTCGTCCGGGCCGCGCGCGTCGACCATCAGCTCATAGCGCACCGGCCAACACCACGCGACCTCCCCACGTCCAGCGGCGTCGCGCAGCAGCCCACGCGCGCGTGGAGCCCGGCGCGCGAGCATCCACGCCGAGGTGTCCACGAGCACCGCTCCCCGGCCATCCCACAGCTCGAGGCGGCGCTCACTCAACGCCGGGGGCCTGGTTGAGCCGGTCGATCGCGGCGAGGTCAAGGTCGAACCCACCGTCGTCCATCGCAGCGAACAGCGCGTCCACGGCCTCACGGCGTCCCTTGCCCGCACGCAACTCGGCCCGTGCCCCCGCGACCGCCAGGCGCCGCACGAGCGTCGCGTCCGCCTCCCGCGTTCCGGTCGCCGAGCGCACGCGCTCGAGCGCCTGCCCCAATTCCAGGTCAGCGGTTACGGCGATACGCGGGTGCTTGCTCGGCATCGCACATAGTGTAGCTCCTGCGAGTCACTCTGACGACGCGTCTTCCAAGCCCCTCGCCCGCCACCACTACGCCCTCGAGCTGCTGCCCTAAAGGCCCAGAACAGCTTGGAGAGGCTCCGCTTCGCTCCGCCATGAGGGCCGCGAAATGCGCCGGCCGCGCGGCGTAGAGATGTCCGCGCGACAGGCGCCAACGATGCGTGTTCCCGCGTTACTTCTTCTTGGGCTTCGCCTTCTGCATGTGCTTCTTGACGGCCTTCTTTTTCGCTCTGGGGCAGCCGGTGACGGCGATCTTCACAGGCTGCTTGACGACCGCGCCGTTCTGGCCGGTAATCGTGAACGGCATGCTCAGGGACTGGCCGCAGAGGCTGCCCTTCGCCTTCGCGGGGACGACCGCCGCGAGGCCGGAGTGCGGGCCCTCGGGGAGGCTCAGCGTGAACGTGGTGATCGGTGCGTCGGGGACCGACGCGAACGTGGAGCTCGTGATGTTGTGTTTGATGTCGATGCTGCCAGTGAGGTCGATCGTGACACCCGCGCCCTGCAGAATCGCGACGATGTCAGGGAACGCCGCACCACCATGCGACACCAGGTAGACGGGGCCAGTGACGGGGACCGACAGGATCGGCGTGCTCGCCGAGGCGGTCCCGATATCCGAGGCCGTGGGACACGAGGCGGGGTTCGCGGCGAACACCGCCTGGGTGCAGGCCTGCTGGATAGTCGTGAGCCTGGCGGGCAGCTGCTTGGGCAAGGTCACCGCGACGCTGTGGATGTTCGCGTCCCCTGTGGGGAAGGATCCCTTCACGAGGAGGCTCGCGCCGTTGTGCTTGCTCGTGTTGGCCTGTGTGCTGACGGTGAACTTGGGGGCGAACGGGAGTTCGCGGCACCCCCCGGCCTGAAAACGCGAAGAGACACTCGCGCTCGCGCCCTGGGTGGAGGTCACGGTCCCGGTGACTGCGGTGGGGGTGCAGTTGGTCGGGTTGAACGTGAACCCAGGCCTATCCAGCGTCACGTCCACGCTGCGGATCCGCAACGGGATCCCATCGATGATCGTCGGGAACGGATCCGAGACATCCGTGACCCGCGCTGTGGTCGGGTCGATCCGCAGCGACTGGCGCACCACGACCGTCCCCAAGTTGAATGGGCCGGTGACCGCGGGTACCTCCACCACGAGGCCGTAGGGACCACCGTTATAAGGGCCCGTGAGATACGCCTTACCCGACACGAACAACGGGTCCGGGCCTACGCCCGCGCCTGTCTGCACGCTCCCGACCAATGAGGCTTCGGGGCACGTGCCGTTGTTAGCGTTCGCGTCAGGGCAGAGCGGGATCCCCGCGAGCTTCCCCAACAACCCCTCAGGCAGGCTCACCGTGACACCGGAGAGGCCCTGTTCCCCGTCCGTCCTTGAGAGGGACAGCGTGAACGGGGAGTACCCCCCGGCCTGCGGGTTCTCGCTGCCCGCGGTGAACACGGGGGCGAACCCGCCCGCGCAACCCGAACTGATCGGGAAACTGTTCGACGGGGTCGCGTCAGGTCCGGAGTCCGGTGCCGACCACGGCGAGAGATCGCTCGCGACCGTGAAGACCCCACAACCCTGCGGTGTCGCCAGCTCACCCCTTGCGCCACCGAAGAAACGCAGGTGCAGGTCGCTGAACGGGAGCTGCGGGTTTTCGTCAAAGACGCCTGTGATCTGCCCCGTGCTCGGGTTCGGTGTGAGATCCCCCGGGATCTTGATGATCACCCCCGTCGTGGGATCGTCGATCACGATGTACCCCGCCAGGAGGCTGTGGAACGGGTTTTCGTTCTGCGCCGCGAGGTAGATCGACCCCTGAAGAGTGCCCGCGGTCAACGGCGAGACCACTTCGACCGAGCCGATCTTCGATGATTCCGGGCACGACGGCGCACCGGCACCGCCCAGATCGATCTGAGTTTCCGAGCACGACCCCAAACCATTCGCCGCAGCCGGGTTCAACGTCAGCCCTTCCGGGAGCGTCACGGTCGCGTTGCGCAACGGTGGTGTCGCGAGCGTTTCCGGGTCCTCGCTCTGCGGAACCCTCACATCGACATCAAACCCCGTCGGATTGTCCGCCGCCGTGGTTTCCGGTTGCGCGGTGATCGAGGGGTCGAATTGCAGCTCGTTGCAACCCGTGACCGGCGGCGACACCGAGGTGGCCGAAGCCCACGCGGGGTCGTTGAAGTTGGGGGTGCCGTCCGCGTTATAGCTCCCCGGGTTCTGCCACGAATCGACGTGGACGGTCGTGACCAACGGCTCCCCCGAGCAGTCCGAGGGGTTCGTGAACATCCCCACCGGGGTATTCCCGTTGGCGTCCTGCGCCGCGGGATTCCCATACAGCCACAGTTCGAGACTGGCCAGGGCGATCTGTGGGATATCGGGGCTCGTCGTGCGCAGCACATAACCCCCTGGGGTCGGCACGACGCTCGCGTACAGAACGTGAGCGGCATCCGTGATGTCGACAAAGCCGAACTCTGCCGTCACCCCGTGCTCGGGCACCATATTATATACCGGCACATCTAGGGAGCCGAATCCGCTGGGTTGAGTATGAATTTCCCCGACCTGCGTATCGGACGGACAGCCCCCCACAGGCTCAAGGCGGTCCGGCCTGTGCTTTTCCGTGGCGAGCTGCGCCAGCGTGCACTGCGGCGTCGCCAACGCGCTGCCCAGGAAACCCAGCGGAAGGTCCACCACGACATCCTTGACGTCCTGAACGCTCGTCGCATTGACTCCGAAAACGGCTTCAGGAGTCTCCCTCATGGCGGTGTCGAGGTCGATCCGTGTCGTGAAAGCGAACGGGTGATCCCCGGCCTGCGTATCGGGCGCGCCATCTCTCCCGGTAGCGAAAGAGTCGAGGCTCGCGACACCGAACGCCGGCGCCACAGAGCCGATCTGGTTCTGCACGCCCGTGGACGCTTCCGGCACACCCCCGCCAGACACGGTCGCCCGGTTGGTGAGGCTGCCTTCGGCCCCCGGGTTCACCGTCACATACACGACCATCCTCAGAGTGTCATACGGCGAGACCGCAGGCAGCCCGTCTTCGCCGGTCGGGAGTTCGCAGCGCACCGGGCTCAGCGAGCAGAACCCATAATTGGACATGTCAAAAGTCCGTCCACCATCTTCAAAGGGAAGCCCAGACCAAAAGAATTCCACTCTCTTCGGGGTCACACCCGCCGGTAGCGTATCCGTGAGCGTAACGGTACTGCCGTCCGTCGACTCGGCGCCCGCGTCCCGCACGAGTACTTCATACGCATCGCAGGCATGTCCCCCAAGGCACCGAGAGTTATCCGCCGTCGAGAACTCGCCAGGCAGGGCAGAGGCGTGCGTCATCCAACCCCAACCCGTCGTCGGGGATCCGGCGAACACAGGGGACGCAGCCACCAATGAGACGCAGCCCGCCAGCACTATCAACGCCAGCAACCCCACCACCCGCGAGCGCCCACGCAAACCAAACCCACACATCGACACCCTTCCTGTCCCTCGCCCGATCATGACCGGCCTCCCCTCTTACCCCGACCGCGTAACGAGGCCCTACCGGCCTTACCACGCCGCTTGCCGGTCCGCTTACGAGAACTCTTATGCTTGACGCGCCGCTTCACAACAACCTTCTTATGCACCACCGCGGCCGGTGGCGGCGCGAGGTTCCCCGGGCCGCCGAACGTCACCGTCGCCGCACCCGGCGCCGACGGCGCCGCACCCGCCGAGCCACGACACGCTTCGCCCTGACACGACGCCACCACCGAAGCGGCCGAGGAGACACACGGTTCACTCGCGGTGCATATCCGCGCGTCGTAGATATCAATCTCCGTATCGGTATCAGCCGCCACCAACGGATCAGCAGTCGTGAAGAACACGTTCGCTCCCGTCGCGTCAGTGCCAAGCAGGCATACAGACGACGGCAACCCCAAACAAACCTGAGATGTGGTGGCGCTCGTATCCCTGCCGTCGGAAATCAGATACACGTGCCCTTCGTGATACTCATACACGTTCTGCGCATACGCCGGCGTGCCATACGCGCCGAACCGACCGCTTAGGGATAGTGTGCCGACCCGCACGTCGTCCAGCGCACGCGAGGTCAACGCGACCGGGCTCTGGAAGAACACGTACGCCCCGTCATGGGACATCGTCGGGTCCGCGCGCGCCACCCCCGCCCGTCCCGCCCAACCAAATACGGCGGGGACGATCGTGGCTTCGCCGACGGCTCCGTTGCCGTTGTCGTTGAAACCATCCTCGCCGATCGAGATACGCACCAGCGCGCCCGTCTGCGCGTCATAGCGAAACACCTGCGCCGCGCCGCCGGCGCTCGTATCGTCAGCTGTCAGCGCTCCGTGGCTCGTGAACACTAGGAAACGCCCATCGGGAGTCACATTCGCTTCACCAACTTCGGTCAGCTCTTGCCTTTCTGCTTCGGCCTGTCCCGGCAACACGGCGATGAATGCCACATGACCTTCCGGGTAGCTCGCGTCGCGCTCGAACACATACAGGTTGCTCGCACCTGCCCGCGCGACCTGGCCCTGGCCATTCACACCACCCAGCACAGCACTCGAGACGAAGTAGACGTGCGAGCCATCCGAGGAGATCGCCATCACACCATCGACGCCCGTCGCGACCGCCGACAAGTTCTCGCCGGCCGGGCTAGAGAAATCATACTCGTACAAGTTGCTGCTGCCCTCACTCGCACCATCCGTCAACTGCTGAGCGCTCGTGAAGAACACCTTCGACCCATCCGCCGAGGCACCCTGGAAAAAGGCGGCCGCCGCAGGCGAACTCAGACAGGCCCCGGTGCAACCCGACGGCGAACGACCCGAAACCAGCACCGTCCGCGACTCGTCAATACGCGCATAAACCTCATCAGCCGGGACCGCGACACCCGCGTTGGCACCCGAACCCGACGCACACGCCTTCGCCGTGAAGAACACCGTGCCACCATCGGCAGACAACACGCCGTATCGCACATTGAGCGAGCTTTCCCTTCCCAGCTCCGTTCCACATTTGCTGATCAGATCCGTGCTGCCCGCTCCGCCGCTCACACCGACCAGGACGGGATCCGTATCGCCGAAACCCGCATACTCATAAACCGAATCGACTACATTGCTGCTTGTTGGGTCCGTCGAATCAAATGGCCAAAATCCACTGGGACCCACTTCATTGACGACATGCGACAGGTCGGCCGTCGCGCTGGGTCCAGTGCTCGGCACCGGCCCGGTTACCCCTGCCGACGGTGGCGTTCCAGGGCCGATGTCCAGGAACGAGCCATCGGACTCACGTGCATAGAAGTCGTCCTCCCCAAAGGGAGGCGTTGGCATCGAGAACAGCGCAGTACCGGCATCGGCATCCACCACATACCAGGAGTTCACTTCGAACTGTCCCGCCGACGGCGCGAGCGGAGTCGTCACCCACCCCCCGCTCGAGCGCGTAAACGCCACCGGATCGCCCGAAGTGCCTCGCAGCGCATTACACGAGACGGCCCCACCAAAACACTGAACGCTCGGCGCAATCACATGCGACCCGTCTTCCCCGATATCGGGCTGAGTCCCAAACACCTGACCGATTACCGCCCCGTTCTTCTGCGGCGGAGTCGCCATTTCATACGCGCGGTTATCGGGCAGCCCTTCTCCGCTCGTGCCGTACACGAACGTGTGATCCACACCAACCGTCGTGCCGTTTTCGCTCTGCGCCACCACCCGCCAGTGATACGTCGTGTTCGCGCTCAGACCCGATAGATGGATACCCACAGACACACCATTCGCACCGCTGAGCGCTTGGCCGCCGGGGACGGTCGTGCCGTACGCGGTGCTGGTGCCCCATTCAAAACGGTAGGTCGTTTCAAACCCATTCGGGTCGATCTGCGCGCCCAGGTCCGCGGAGGAACCCGTCACGTTCGTGGCCGCCGCGGCACTTATCGACGGCGGCGGAGGCGTCGAGAACACCGCGTCCTGCCCCGTGTTCTGGCCGTTGGCGTTGGACGCGACGAGGCGGAAATGATAGGTCCCGCCGGGGGTGAGACCCGCGACGCTCGCGCTCACAGCATGAATACTGGAGTCCGCGGGAATCGACGCCGCGGCAGGCACACAAGGCACGCTCTGCCCATACGACGCTTCGGTCCCGTATTCGAAACGGCAACTCTTCAGTTCCAGGCCGTCCGGGTCAACCGTCCCTTCGAACTTCGCGCTCGTCGGATGAACTTCTGCGGCAGACCCCGTCGTGACATCCGGGACGACCAGCGCAGGCCCGACGATATCCACGACGGTCGGAAAATTTTGGAACCCTTCATCGTCGGAGATGTAGACCTTGCCGCTCGCCTGATCCACCGCAACACCCGCGGGCACGTGGAAAGCACTGAAAGAACCACTGGACTGCGGCAAATATGTGCCCGAAGCTTCAAATACATCGAGGACCCTGTGCGCAGAATCGGTGACATATACATTGCCATTCGTGTCATCTGCGGCCACACTGATTTCGCCATCGCCAAAGGACCCTGCCGGGGTATTCGATCCGTTCCACGTCGCGACCCACGCTCCGGCCGCGTCGAACTCATACACGCCAACACTGGAGCTGTCCGACGCGAAGATGTCGCCGTTGAAGTCATCCACCGCGATGCTGTCCGCGTAATACGCTTCGTCGGAGCCGAACCCACCGGGGATCGCACTCAGTTCGATCTGCCGCAGATACGCCCCTTCCCTGCTGAAGACATCCACAACACTGTTGTTCGGATCGAGCACATACACATCACCGGTGGCCTGGTCCACCGCGATCGAATGAGGGTCGTTGAACCCACCGGCTGGGGTCTTGCTGCCGGCCACCCCGTTGCACTCGGTGGCGGAGGGCGTCGCGCTGCCCGTGATCTGACACACATAGCCCCCCGAAGAATCGAACACGTCGATGACGCTGTCGTGCGGATCGAGCACATACACATCGCCCGTCCCGTTGTTTGCCGCGACAGCCACTTCACGGCCACCGAACGAGCCGGCCGGCGTCAACGCGCCGTCGAGCTGCGGTAGTTCCGCCCCCGTCGAGCTGAACACGTCGACCACACCCGAACTCGAATCCGCGACATACGTGTTCCCGTTGGCGTCGTCCACCGCGACGCTGCCGGCACTGATGCTGCCGAACGACCCGCCTGTCGGCGCGAGCTGCCCGTCGAAGGGGAACGTCAGCACGGCGGACGCCGGGGCGGCGCCCACGAGGAGGGTCGCGCACAGCACGAGCAGCAGCACCCCGCCCCGCTGGCTGACACCGAGACCGAGTAAATCCTTGAAACCCCTCATAGACCTGCTCCCTCCTCGTGGTTAGCGATCGCGGACTCGCCGCGAACTGCCTGCTCGACTTCCCGGCCCCTGCCTGTCAGCTCCCAGGCGTTGGGCTCGCCCTTGACGTGCCCCACACCGGTGTTGTGGATAAGCCCAAGGCCCTCCAGGCGCGAGAGGAGCTTTGAAATCTGCCCCTGATCGACGACACCAGCCGCCTGGGCGACCTCCCTGTTGCTCGCCCCGGGCTCCGCCGCGATCGTCGCGAGAACCCGCAGCGTGCGGTAGGTCAGGCGCATATCCAGCCCGCCCAGCGGATCGACAGGCGCCTTACGGCGAGCGGGGCGCCCCACGGGCAGTGGGCGCTCGAGCTCCTTCTCGGCGGCTGCTGCACCCAAGTAGGGACGCACGATCATCGCCATCAGCGGGTTCAAGACCTCTGTCAGAGAGCTGCCGCCATCCGCAAGCAACCGGGCGTGCACGACGGCCAAGACCGCGCCGACGACGCCCTCCGCAGTGAGGGGCGCGACCTCGCGTCCGCCCCTGACGTGCGCGCGACCGCCCTCGACGACCCCGATCGACTCCGCAACGAGACCGGCGCGACGCTCGAGCACCGCGGGGCCGGCCTTCAGCGCGTCGACCACGAGCACCCTGCCCGCGAGGGGGTCGTCGTCGAAGAACGCCAGCAGCGCCGCGAGACCGGCACGCACCTGTGAACGCCACTCGGCCTCGCTGGCGGCGGCGTCACACACAAGCCCACGGGCGCGCTCGACGGTCTCCTCGAACGCGGCGAGGAAGCACGCTTCGCGATCGACGAACAGGTCATAGAACGTGCGGCGCGAGACACCCGCGCGCGAGGTGACCCGCGCGACCGACATCTTCTCGTAGCCGAGCTCCCCCACGACCTGCACCGTCGCGCTGAGCATCCGCGCGCGCTGCACTTCGGTCACCTGCGTAGACCCCGCGCGCCGCTTCACCCCCGCCTGACGAGCACCAGACCCAGCACGCGACGCACGCCCACCAGCCGTGCTCCGCGTCTGAGCCGTGTTCCGCGCCCGCGCGGCAGTAGCCATCTACACCACCCGCCCCGAAGCACATACAACCCGCCGCCCCGAACACCCGGAGGAACCAGGCCCAGCGGCCCCCCAGCCCTCCCAAGGAGAGCGAAGGCGACGCGGAAACGCCGAACGACTGGGGCTAGAAGCTAGACCGTCGGGCCAAGAGAGAGAGAGAGAGAGAGAGATGCTTCAGAGACGCTGAAGCATCTAGTTCCGTCCCCAACAGGGGACACAAAGACCTCTGGCACGTCTGTCTCTCTAAGACTCACGCGAAAACAACCCCTCATCGCTCTGACCCAGCCCTCTCCCAAACATCCCTCAGTTGCACAACAACCGGTCTGAGAAGACCAGACCCAACCCGATACATATTTCCCGCAGCCACCCCAGGGGGTGGATGCCTTGACACCGGCATTGTAACCATAAAACAAGGATGACGTCAACCCCCAACCCACAACACCAAACAAACAACAGCCGAACAGGCAACCCACAGCGACCGTCGACCCTGGCACGGGCGGGGAGGCGAGTGGCGATGTCGAGCGCCTATCGTCGGTCGGCAGATGTTATGATGCACGTATGAAGCGCACCACACTATCACTGCCCGACGACCTCGCCCAAGCCCTCTCACGCGAGGCACGGCGGCGTTTCGAGTTCGGTGTCCGAGGTCGCGCGCGAGGCATTGGCCAAGCAGATGGGCCTCTCCCTGGGAGCGCCCCGCGAGCTGCCCTTCGCGGCCGTCGGCAACAGCGGCACGGCCGATACCGCCGAGAACATGGAGGAGCTGCTGCGCCGGGAGTGGAATGGCGAGACTGGCCGTCGTTGACGCCGGGCCGCTGTATGCCACGGCCGACGCCGGCGACAACGCCCACGCCACCTCACGCGCCACCCTGGCCCGCGCCGACCTCCAGCTCGTGCTGCCGGCGCTCGTGGTCGCCGAGGCGACCTACTTCGTAGCCACGCGCCTGGGCGCAAACGCCGAGTCCGCGTTCCTGCGCGGCCTCGCGACACTCAAGATCGAGGCCCCGAGCAGCAACGACGTCGAGCGCATGGCCGAACTCGTCGAGCAGTACGCCGACTTCCCGCTCGGCGGCACCGACGCCTCGGTCGTGGCGCTCGCCGAGCGCCTGCAGGCCCCCATCGTCATCACCCTCGACCGCCGCCACTTCCAGACCGTCCGCCCCCGCCACGTCGAGGCATTCGAGCTGCTGCCCTAAATCTTCTTCTTGGGCTTCGCCTTCTGCTTGTGCTTCTTGGCGGCCTTCTTCTTGGCGCGTGGACACCCGGTGACGGCGATCTTCACGGGCTGCTTGACGACGGCGCCGTTCTGGCCGGTGATGGTGAATGGCATGCTCAGCGACTGGCCGCAGAGGTTGCCCTTGGCCTTGGCCGGCACGACGGCCGCGAGGCCGGAGTGCGGGCCCTCGGGGAGGTTCAGCGTGAAGGTGGTGATCGGCGCGTCGGGGACACTCGCGAATGTGGAACTCGTGATGTTGTGTTTGATGTCGATGCTGCCGGTGAGGTCGATCGTGACGCCCGCGCCCTGCAGGATCGCGACGATGTCCGGGAACGCCGCGCCACCATGCGAGACGAGATAGACGGGGCCGGTGACGGGGACCGACAGGATCGGCGTGCTCGCCGAGGCGGTCCCGATGTCAGAGCCGGCTGGGCAGGACGCAGGGTTCACTGTGAACACTGCCTGGGTGCAGGCCTGCTGGATCGTCGTCAGCCTGGCGGGGAGCTGCTTGGGGAGCGTCACCGCGACGCTGTGAACGTTCGCATCCCCGGTGGGGAAGGAGCCCTTCACGAGTAGGCTCGCACCCGCCTTCTTGCTCGTCCTGGCCTGTGTGCTGACCGTGAACTTCGGTGCGAACGGGAGTTCGCGGCACCCGCCGGCCTGAAAACGCGAAGAGACGTTCACGCTCGCGCCCTGGGTGGACGTCACGGTCCCGGTGACCGCCGTTGGGGTGCAGCTCGTCGGGTTGAACGTGAACCCGGGCCTATCCAATGTGACGTTCACGCTGCGGATCCGCAGGGGGATCCCATCGATGATCGTCGGGAACGGATCGGAGACATCTGTGACCTGTGCCGTCGTCGGGTCGATCCGCAATGACTGGCGCACCACGACGGTGCCGAGGTTGAATGGGCCGGCGATGGCTGGGACCTCTACGACGAGGCCGTAGGGTCCACCGTTGTAGGGGCCCGTGAGATACGCCTTGCCCGACACGAACAGCGGGTCGGGGCCTACGCCCGCGCCTGTCTGGACGCTCCCGACCTCCGAGGCTTCGGGACACGTGCCGTTGCTCGCGTTCGCGTCGGGGCACAGCGGGATCCCCGCGAGCTTCCCCAATAATCCCTCAGGCAGCGTCACGCTGACCCCACCAAGGTTCTGTTCGCCATCCGTGCGGGAGAGCGACAGCGTGAACGGCGAGTAACCCCCCGCCTGCGGACTCTCGTTCCCCGCGACAAACCCCGGGCTGAAAGCGCTCACACAATCCGAGCCGACCTGGAAGCTGTCCGAGGGCGTCGCATCGGGACCAGAGTCCGGTGCGGACCACGGCATCAGGTCGCTCGTCGTGGTGTACGTGCCGCAACCCTCGGGGGTCGCGAGCTCCCCCCTGGCGCCACCAAAGAAGTGCAGGCGCAGTTCACCGACCGGGAACTGGGGGTTTTCATCGAACGTCGCGGTGATCTGCCCCGTCGCAGGGTCAGGCGTGAGGTTCCCGGGGATCTTCACGATCACCCCCGTCGTCGGGTCATCGATCACGATGTATCCCGCTAACAGGCTATGGAACGGGTTTTCGTTCTGTCTCGCGAGATACACCGAGCCCTGCAGCACACCCCCCACCAGCGGGGTACTCACTTCCACGCTCCCGATCTTCGAAGATTCAGGACACGACGGCGCACCGGCACCACCCAGGTCGATCTGCGCTTCCGAACAAGCCCCCAGGCCTGTCGCGGCGGACGGGTCGAGCGTCAACCCAGCCGGCAACACCACCCTCGCGTTACGTAACGGTGGGGTCGCCAGCGTCCCCGGGTTCTCGTTCTGCGGGACCTTCAACGCGAAATCCAACCCCGTCGGGCTGTCCGCCACCCCCGTTTCCGGTTGCACGCTCAACAACGGTTCGAACCGCAATTCGTTACAACCCGTCACCGCCGGGGATTCCGAGCTACCCGACGCCCACGCCGGGGCACTGAAATCAGGAGTCCCATCCGCTCTATAGCGGCCCGGGTTCTGCCACGAATCCATATGGATCGACGTGACCAGCGATTCCCCTGAGCAATCCGCCGGGTTCGTGAGCAACGCGACCGGCGTATCACTACTGCCATCATGCACCGCAGGATCGCCATACAATGTAACTTCGACATCAGTCAACGTGATCTGCGGCACGTCGGGACTCGTCGTCCGCAACACATAACCCCCCGCAGACGGCACCACACTCGCATACAACACATGCGAAGCCTTCAACCCGTCATAGAACCCGAACTCCGCAGCGACCCCACGCTCGGGCACCATGTTATAAAGCGGACTTTCCACCGAGGTGGCCCCATTTGGTTCGGTGCGAATATACCCGACCTGCGTATCGATGGGGCACGGCGGTGTCGCCCCCGCCCCCGCGACACCGCTCGAGAGCTGCGCCAACGTGCACTTCGGTGTCGCCACGGCGCTACCGAGAAACCCCACCGGGAGATCCACCACAGCATCCTTGAGATCCTGCACACTAGTCGCCGCAGGAACACCAAACTTGCTGGATTCCGGGTCCGGTGGGAACCTGAAGACACTGTTGAAGTCGATCCGCGTCGTGAACTCGTACGGGTGCGCGCCCGCCTGCGCATCCGCCAAGCCATCCAGTCCCGTGATCAAGGACATCAAATCCGACACACCAAATAACGGCATCGAGGACGATACAGGGTTCTGAGCGCTCACCGCAGCTTCCGGAGCGCCGCTACCGGAGACCGCTGCCGAGTTCGTTAGAGCACCTTCGGCACCCGGGTTCACCGTCACATACACATACATCCTCAACGTGTCGTCGGGCGCGACTGGCGCTAAACCCAATTCGCCTGTAGAAAGCTGACACTGCACCACCGGCTCACTCACCACCGGACACAACCCGAACTGCGCCAGGTCCGCCTCCGGACCCCCATCTTCGGCGGGAAGGCTCGACCAGTAGAAGCCTACTTTCCGCACAGTCAGCCCGGCGGGGACCGTGTCGCTGAGCGTAACCGTACTTCCGTCCATCGCCAGGCTCCCTGCGTCGCGTACCGTCACCTGGTAGCCATCGCACCGAGGAGCCACCCCACCGGTAGGTGCAGCAACATCGCTCAGGCACTGGCCGTTCTGAGCTTCAGAGAAGCCACTCGGCATCGCGAACGAATGGATCGACCAGCCCGCCGCCGAGACCACGGCGCCCGCAGGCGACACGACCCCCAACACAGCGCAGACCAACACAACAGACGCGAAAAAACAACGACCGCCACGACCGGCGTCCCGAAGAAAGCCTGCGCCGAACCTATTCATTTCTTACCCCCCTTGCTGGACTTGGCTCGCTTCGCCCCCACCTTCTTCGACCTGCGCTTGACGCACTTTCCGCGCACCAGCCGCTTGTCCTTCCCACATCTTGGAGGCGTTTTCCTCATAGACGACTTGGATATCGCCGATGGCGTCGTGAGATTCCCAAGGCCAGAAAACGTGACAGTCCCCACCCCCGGTGCGACCGGCGCGAGGCCTGGCGTACCGTGGCACGCTTCGCCCTGGCAAGACGCCGGTGGCCCAGCGGACGACACGCACGGTTCACTCGCGGTACAGACCCGCGCGTCGTAAACATCCAGCTGCGTGTCGGTGTCCTGCGCCGCCAGCGGATCGGACGTCGTAAAGAACACGTTCGCGCCCGTCGCATCCGTCCCGAGCAGCTTTACATCCGATTCAACGTCCGCGTACTGGCCCGTGTCGCGCCCATCGGAGATCAGATACACACGGCCTTCATGGTACTCGTACACATTCTGCGCGTAGATCGGCATACCATGTTCGTCAGCGCCGATCTGCACATCGTCAAGCGCCCGCGGCGTCAACGCGACAGGACTCTCAAAGAACACATATGAGCCATCGTTGGACATCGTGGGATCCAACCGCACACCACTCGACAAGTAAACCAGCGCGGTGCCCGCATCCTCCGAACACACGCCTCGCGCGCATGGCGTGGCGGCCGAGCGGTTGCCATCGTCGTTGAAACCCTGATCCCCGATCGAGATCCGCACGAGCTGCGCCGTCTGCGCGTCATAACGGAACACCTGCGCAGCCCCACTCAAGCTCGTATCGTCAGCCGTCAACAAACCGTGACTCCTAAACACCACAAATTGCCCATCCGGAGTCACATTCCGCGAGTGTACCCCTTCGTTTTCCCATTCATGATGGTCGGCTGCCGGAAGCGTCGCGATGAACGCGATATGACCTTCTGGATGGGCCGCATCGCGCTCGAACACGTACAGGTTCTCTCCACCATCGCGCGCGACTTGGCCTCGTTCGTTCGCGCCTGCGCTCAGGACACTCTGCGCGACGAAATACGCATGCGACCCGTCCTCAGAAACCGACATCACGCCCTGCACACGTGGCCCACCGTTGCTGTCGTCATCCGCGGACACGTCGATCAGGTTGTGCCCAGTCGGGTTAGCGAAATCGTACTCGTATAGATTCGTGCTGCCCTGGCTCGCGCCGTTGGTGAGTTGCTGGTTGCTCGTGAAGAACACCTTGGACCCATCTTCAGAGGCCTCAATAAACTGAGGTTCGCTTGCCGAGGAATCCAGACACGCCCCAGTGCATTCAGACAGCGAGCGCGCCGAGACCCACACCGACCGCGACCCGTCCACACGCGCCCACAACTCACGCGCCGGCACTCCAACACCAGCATTCGCGCCCGAACCTGACGAACACGCCGCCGCAAAGAAGAACACCACACTGCCGTCGACAGACATGTCACTCAAGTTGCCGCTCGCGCTCGGCAGGGTGGTCCCGCACCTGCTGATCAGATCGGTGCTGCCCGCTCCGCCGCTCACACCGACCAAGACAGGCACCGTGTTACCCGCGCCCACATACTGATAGAGCGATACCTGACTTTCGTTCGTAGCATCAAACGGCCAATAACCACCTGTGATGCTCCACACGACATGCGAGTCATCAGCCGTCGCTTGAGCGTTCCCCGGACCGTAGCCTGACCCATCTGCCGGCAGCGTCACCGGACCGATATCCACGAACGACCCGTCCGGCTGCCGCGCATACCAGTCATCTTGCGCCCCGGACGATGGAGGCATGCTGAACAGCGCCATGCCCGAAGCACTCGCAAATACCGCAGTATTGGCTTCAAACTGGGCGGCCGGCGGAGCCAACGCACTCGTCACCCAACCTTCGCTTGTACGCGTGAACTCAAACGGCTCACCCGTAGTGAGCCTATTCGAGGTACAGGAGCCCGCGCCCGCAAAACACTGAATGCTAGATAGGATCACATGCAATCCATCTTCAGAGACAAAGGGAAACACCCCATCGAAAATGCCGCCGATCAACGCGGCGTTCTTCTGCACCGGGGTGACCATTTCATAGGCCCGGTTGTCAGGCAGGGCCCCACCCGCCGTGCTGTAGATAAACGTGTGATCCACACCCACGGTCGTACCGTTCGAGTTCTGTGCGGCGACGCGCCAGTGATACGTAGTGTTCGCGCTCAAACCCGACAGGTGCGTGGCGACCGGCACGCCACTCGCGCCCGCGCCGACGTCCGCGTCGGGGGCCGGCACCGCGGTGCCATACCCGGTGCTCGTGCCCCACTCGAAATGGTAGGTGGTATCGAACCCGTTCGGGTTGACCCGGGCCGTGAGATCCGCCGAGCTCCCGGTTACATTCACGGCCGCCGCGTCTTCGACCGCCGGCGGCGGCGGCGTCGAGAACACCGCATCAACCCCGACATTAGGTTCGCTCGCGTCGTTTGCGTTCCACGCGACGAGCCGGAAATGATACGTGGTCCCCGGCCTCAGATCAGTGATGTGCGCGGTCACCGCGTGTTCGCTGGAGTCCGCGGGGATCGCACTAGCGGCGGGTTCGCACGGCGCGCTCAACCCATACCCAGCTTCCGTGCCGTATTCAAAGCGGCAGCCCTTCAATTCGAGACCATCGGGATCAACCGTACCGTTGAGCGTCGCGCTCGTCGGACGCACTTCAGCGGCAGCGCCCGTCGTGACGCTGGGAACCACCAGCGCCGGACCAAGAACATCGACGACAGCAGGTTCGTCATTGGAGATGTAGACCCTGCCCGTGGCCTGGTCCACAGCAGTGCCTCGTGGAGTGCTGAAGGCATGGCTGAACTGCGCGACATAACCCCCCGAAGCGTCAAAGACGTCCGTGACCTGCTGCAACGAGGACGTGACATACACCTCACCGCTCGCGTTATCAGCAGCAATGCTGAGTTCAGCGTGGCCGAAGGAGCCAGCAGGGGTATTCGAGCCATTCCACGTCGCGACCCATTCCCCAGCCGCGTCGAACTCGTAGACACCTATGTCCCCTTTACTTGACACATACACATCACCGCTGAAGTCATCAACCGCAAGACCATGCGCATAGTAGATTTCCGGCCCACCGGAGATCAGGCCGCCGGGGATCGAGCTGAACTTGACCTGACGCAGATAAGCCCCTTCCCTGCTGAAAATGTCAACGACGCTGGAGTCCGGTTCCCCGACAGATACGTCAAGGACATAGACATCACCCGTGGCCTGATCCACCGTGATCCCGTGCAGTTCCCTGAACGCGCCCGCCGGCGTCGCGCTCCCACCAGGCTTATTGCACTCCGTCGCCGAAGGCGTCGCGCTTCCCGTGATCTGACACACATAACCCCCCGACGACGCAAACACATCGACGACGTTGTCACGCGGATCCATCACATACACATCACCCGTCGCGTCATTCGCCGCGACCGCGACTTCACCGCCACCAAACGAGCCAGCCGGCGTCGAGGACCCCTGCAGCGACCCTTCCACACCCGCAAGCTGCGTACCCGTCGCGGTGTCGAACACATCCACCGTGCCCGAGGCGGAATCCGCGACATACGTATCCCCATTCGCATCATCCACCGCGACACTGTTCGCACCGAGCGTGCCGAACGACCCAGCCGCCGGCGCGAGCTGCCCGTCGAACGGGAACGTCAGCGCAGCAGAGGCCGGAGCGGCGCCCACGAGGAGGGTCGCGCACAGGACGAACAGCAGCACCCCGCCCCGCCGGCTGACGCCGAGACCGAGTAAACCCTTGAAACCCCTCATAGACCTGCTCCCTCCTCGTGGTTAACCGTCGCGGCGGACTCGCCACGAACTGCCTGCTCGACCTCCCGGCCCCTATCTGTCAGCTCCCAAGCGTTGGGCTCGCCCTTGACATGGCCCACACCGATGTTGTGGATCAGCCCAAGACCCTCCAGGCGCGACAAAAGCTTCGATATCTGTCCCTGGTCCACCACGCCGGCCGCCTGCGCGACCTCGCGATTGCTCGCCCTGGGCGCCGCCGCGATCGTCGCGAGGACGCGGAGCGTGCGGTAGGTGAGGCGCATGTCCAGGCCACCCAGCGGGTCCGCCGCGGGCCTGCGCCGTGCGGGGCGACCAGCGGGCAGCGGGCGCTCGAGCTCCTTCTCCGCCGCCGCTGCGCCGAGGTAGGGCCGCACGATCATCGCCATCAGCGGGTTCAGCAGCTCGCCGAGCGAGTCGCCGCCGGACCTCAGCAGCCGGGCGTGCACGACGGCGAGCACCGCGCCGACGACGCCCTCGGCGGTGAGAGGCGCAACCTCGCGTCCACCGCGCACCTGCGCGCGACCGCCCTCGGCTGCCGCGATCAGCTCCTGCACGAGACCCGCGCGACGCTCCAACACGACCGGGCCAGCCTTCAAAGCGTCGACAACGAGCACCCGCCCCCCAAGGGGCTCCTCGTCGAAGAACCCAAGCAGCGCGGCGAGGCCAGCCCGGACCTGCGAGCGCCAGTCGCGCTCACCGGCGGCGGCATCGCACACCAGTACGCGTGCCCGCTTAACGGTCTCGCCGAACGCCGCGAGGAAGCACGCTTCGCGATCGACGAACAGGTCGTAGAACGTGCGGCGTGAGACCCCCGCGCGCGAGGTGACCCGCGCGACCGACATCTTCTCGTAGCCAAGCTCCCCCACGACCTGCACCGTCGCGGCGAGCATCCGCGTGCGCTGCACTTCGGTCACCTGCGTAGACCCCGCCCGCCGCTTCACCCCCGCCGAACGAGCACAAGACCCAGCACGCGACGCACGCTTACCCCCGGTGCTCCGCGCCTGCGCGACGGTGGCCACCTACACCACCCGCCCCGAAGCACACACAACCCGCCGCCCCGAACACCCGGAGGAACCAGGCCCAGCGGCCCCCCAGCCCTCCCAAGGAGAGCGAAGGCGACGCGGAAACGCCGAACGACTGGGGCTAGAAGCTAGACCGTCGGGCCAAGAGAGAGAGAGAGAGAGAGAGATGCTTCAGAGACGCTGAAGCATCTAGTTCCGTCCCCTACTGGGGACACAAAGACCTCTGGCACGTCTGTCTCTCTAAGACTCACGCGAAAACAACCCCTCATCGCTCTGACCCAGCCCTCTCCCAAACATCCCTCAGTTGCGCAACAACCGGTCTGAGAAGACCAGACCCAACCCGATACATATTTCCCGCAGCCACCCCAGGGGGTGGATGCCTTGACACCGGCATTGTAACCACAAAACAAAGATGACGTCAACCCCCAACCCACAACATCAAACAACAAGCGCGCTAACAGGCAACCCTCAGGGCAAAGAAAAGGCCGGCACAGGGCCGGCCCTTTCGCTGCTGCTCCGGTTCGGCCTACTCCTCGATCGGAGGCGCCTCGGTCATCTCCAGCTCCGCCAACTCCTCGACGAAGCCGGGGTCCGAATCGCCCGCGCCGATCTTCTCCAGCGAGGCGAGGTCTGCGTCGAACTCGTGCCCGTAGGCGCCGAAGGCGTCGCCCTCGGAGATTCCGAGCTCGGCCGCGATCTCGTCCTGGTCGAGCAGGCCGACGTCGTCGATCGCGCGGGGGAGCGGTTCGGTGGGCTCGATCTCGATTCGCCGGTAGCGCTTGAGGCCGGTGGCGGCCGGGATCAGCTTGCCGATGATCACGTTCTCCTTGAGCCCGTTGAGGCGATCGATCTTGCCCTCCAGCGCCGCGTCGGTGAGCACCTTCGTCGTCTCCTGGAAGGAGGCGGCGGACAGGAACGAGTCGGTGTTGAGCGAGGCCTTGGTGATGCCGAGGATGATGTCCTCGTACTGGGCCTGCTCGCGGTCGTTCTCGCCAAGGTCGGCGTTGACGCGGGCGAATTCGAAGCGGTCCACGAACTGGCCGGGGAGGTAGTCGGTGTCGCCCTTCTGGTCGACGCGCACCTTCTTCAGCATCTGGCGCACGATCAGCTCGATGTGCTTGTCGTTGATGTCCACGCCCTGGGACTTGTAGACCTCCTGCACCTCCTTGACGAGGTAGCCCTCGGTCTCGGTGCGCCCGCGCAGCTTGAGCAGATCGTGCGGGTAGAGCGAGCCCTCGTTGAGCTGCTTGCCAGCGGTGACCTTCTCGCCCTCGCTCACGAACAGGCGCGTGCGGCGCGGGAAGGCGTGGCGGTGCTCCTCGCCGGCGTCGTCGGTGACGACGACAGTGAGCGCCTTCTCTGACTCCTCGATCGACACCGCGCCATCCTGCTCGGCGATCTGCGCGAGGCCCTTGGGCTTGCGCGCCTCGAACAGCTCCACCACGCGCGGGAGACCGTGCGTGATGTCCGCGCCGGCGACGCCGCCGGTGTGGAACGTGCGCATCGTCAGCTGCGTGCCGGGCTCGCCGATCGACTGCGCCGCGACGATGCCGACGGCGTCGCCGATCTGTGCGGTCTGCCCAGTCGCCATCGCGCGGCCATAGCAGGCCTGGCACACTCCGCTGAGCGCCTTGCACTTCAGGACGGAGCGCACCGGCACGTCGATCTCGTTGCCCTTGTCGTGATCCTCCTGGAAGGCCGCCACGATCTCGGCGAACTCCGCGCGCCCGATCTCCAGGCCCTGCTCGGCGAGCATGCGACCGCGCTTGGTTGTGATCGGCTGTGCCGCGACGCGCCCCACGAGGTTGTCGTTGGGGTCCCCGCCGGCCTTGAACACGGGCATATCGATGTGGTCCTCGGTGCCACAGTCGGGCTCGCGGATGATCACGTCCTGGGCGACGTCGACTAGGCGGCGCGTCAGATAGCCCGAGTCCGCGGTGCGCAGCGCGGTGTCGGCCAGTCCCTTGCGCGCACCGTGCGTGGAGATGAAGTACTCCAGCACCGACAGACCCTCCATGAAGTTGGCCTTGATCGGCCGCTCGATGATTTCGCCCTTCGGATTGGCCATCAGCCCGCGCATCCCCGCCAGCTGGCGGATCTGCTTGAACGAACCACGCGCGCCCGAGTTGGCCATCATGAAGATCGGGTTGAGCGTGTCGAGGTTCTCGATCATCGCCTCCGCCACCTCGTCGGTGGCGGCGTTCCACTTCTCCACCACGGCCTCGTGGCGCTCCTCCTGGGTGATCAGACCCATGTCGTACTGGTCGGAAATCTCCGCCACGATGTCCTCGTACTTCTTGATGATCTCGCCCTTGCGCGGGGGGATCACGACGTCGTTCTTGGAGATCGTGATGCCCGCCTGCGTGGCGTACTTGAAGCCGAGGTCCTTGAACGCGTCGAGCACCAGCGAGATCGTCGTCGCGCCGTAGGTCTGCACGAGCGCGTCGATCAGCCGCGTCGTGTCGCGCTTCTTCATCGACTGGTTGACGAACACGTACTTGGTGGCGTCGAAGCTCTCGCCCACCGCCTCCGCCAGCGCCCGCTCGATGCGGTCGTTGTAGATGATCCGACCGACGGTCGTGAGCACGTGGCCACCCTCGCGCCCGAAGGGGCGGAACTCGGCGATGTCGTGCAGCTTGACCACACCGGCCTCGTAGGAGAGCTCTGACTCCTGGGCGGTGCGGAACACGTGCGGACGGGGGTCATGCGTGGCCCGGTCGATCTTCGCCAGCTCCTCGGCCTCGGGGCCGTAGGTGAGGTAGTAGGCGCCCAGGATCATGTCCTGAGTCGGCGTCGCCAGCGGCGCCCCGTGCGCGGGCGAGAGGATGTTGTTGGAGGAGAGCATCAAGATGCGCGCCTCGGCCTGCGCCTCCGCGGAGAGCGGCAGGTGCACGGCCATCTGGTCGCCGTCGAAGTCGGCGTTGAAGGCGTGACACACCAGCGGATGCACCTGGATCGCCTTGCCCTCGACGAGCAGCGGCTCGAATGCCTGGATGCCCAGGCGGTGGAGCGTCGGCGCGCGGTTGAGCAGCACCGGGTGCTCGTGGATGACCTCCTCGAGCACGTCCCATACCTCGCCGATCATCGAGTCGACCATCTTCTTGGCGGCCTTGATGTTCTGCGCACTCTTGCGCTCCACGAGGCGAGCCATGATGAACGGCTTGAAGAGCTCCAGCGCCATGATCTTCGGCAGCCCGCACTGGTGCAGCTTCAGGTAGGGGCCCGCGACGATCACCGAGCGCCCGGAGTAGTCCACGCGCTTGCCCAGCAGGTTCTGACGGAAGCGACCCTGCTTGCCCTTGAGCATGTCGCTCAGCGACTTCAGCGGCCGGTTGCCCGGTCCAGTCACGGGGCGCCCGCGGCGGCCGTTGTCGAACAGCGCGTCGACGGCCTCCTGCAGCATGCGCTTCTCGTTGTTGACGATGATCTCCGGCGCGCCCAGATCAAGCAGCCGCTTGAGGCGGTTGTTGCGGTTGATCACGCGGCGGTAGAGGTCATTGAGGTCAGAGGTAGCGAAACGCCCGCCGTCGAGCTGCACCATCGGGCGCAGCTCCGGCGGGATCACCGGGACGGCGTCGAGCACCATCATCTCGGGCTTGTTGCCGGACTGGATGAAGGCGCTGACGACCTTCAGGCGCTTGACGGCGCGCGCCTGCTTCTGGCCCTTACCGGTCTTGACCTGGTCCTCCAGATCGACGCGTTCGTCCTCGAGGTTGACCTGCTGGAGCAAGTCGCGCACCGCTTCGGCGCCCATGCCGCCGCGGAAGTACTCGCCGAAGCCGTAGGGCGAGCCGAAGCGCTCCTTGAGCTCGCGGAAGGTCGTCTCGTCGTGCTCGATCTGCTTGGGCTCCATCGTCTTGAACAGCTCCCACACGTGGCGCATGCGCTCGGCGGCGTCCTCGATGTAGGCCTCGGTGTCGGCGATGTCGGCCTCGAAGGTCTTGTTGAGCTCCTTGACGAGCTTGTCGCGCTCCTCGTCGGAGAGCTTCGAGAGGTTGAGGTCGAGCGAGTCCGCCCATAGGTGGTCTTCGTCGGAGAAGTGCGTCTGCTTGCCAGTCGTGAGGTACTTCTCACGGCGCTCCAGAGACTCGCGCAGCTCCAATACCCGCTCCTCGCGCTCGGCGGCGTAGGAGTCGAGAACCTTGTTGACCTCCTTCTCGAGCGTGTCGATGTCCTTCGTGCGGGCCTCGTCGTCGACCCACGTGACGATCGAGGCGGCGAAGTAGAGGACCTTCTCGAGCTCCTTGGGGGCCATGTCGAGCAGGTAGCCGATGCGCGAGGGGACGCCCTTGAAGAACCAGATGTGGCTGACGGGAGCGGCCAGGTCGACGTGGCCCATGCGCTCGCGGCGCACCTTCGAGCGCGTGACCTCGACGCCGCAGCGCTCGCACACGATGCCCTTGTAGCGCACGCGCTTGTACTTGCCGCAGTAGCACTCCCAGTCCTTGGTGGGACCGAAGATGCGCTCGCAGAAGAGACCGTCCTTCTCGGGCTTGAGCGTGCGATAGTTGATCGTCTCGGGCTTGGTGACCTCGCCCGAGCTCCAGCCGCGAATCTGCTTGGAGGAGGCCAGCGAGATCTCGATGGCGTCGAAGTTGTTGATGTCGATCATGCTGTCTCCTCAGGCTCGTCAGTTGCAATCGACTCGAGGTCGATGTCCGTGTCGATGTCCACCCCTGCCCCTACGAGGTCCTCCCCGCCGAGCGGGTCCTCCTCGTCGTCCTCGTCGAGCACATCCCCGACCCCGAGGGAGTCCTCGCCCTCGCCTCCGTCCTCCACCGCCAGTGCCTCGTCGGCCGCATCGACGCTGCCGACCGCCGCCTCGCCCGACTCCTCCGCGGCGTCCTCGGCACTCTCGCCGTCCGCGCCGACGATCGCCGCGAGCAGATCGCTGTGGTCGATCGCGCCGGCCTCGATGCCCTCGCCTTCGCCGTCACCGTCGCCGTCGCCGTGCGCGGAGACCTCGTCCCCGCCCCCGCCATCGGCGCCCTCATCCGCGCCGGAGGCCGGCTGACCGTTGCCATCGATGACCTCCTCGTTGACGTCGCCCAGCGGCGCGCGCACCCCGGAGAGGTCGATGCCGAGCTCCTCGGCGGCGCGCAGCAGGTCGTCGTCTTCGTCGCGCATCTCCGCGTGCTGCCCCTCCTCGGAGACGACGTTGACGTCGAGCGCCAGCGACTGCATCTCCTTGAGCAGCACCTTGAAGGACTCGGGGATCGAGGGCTCGGCGATGTTCTCGCCCTTGACGATCGCCTCATACGCCTTCACGCGCCCGACGGTGTCGTCGGACTTGATCGTGAGCATCTCCTGCAGCGTGTAGGCGGCGCCGAACGCCTCCAGCGCCCAGACCTCCATCTCGCCGAAGCGCTGGCCGCCGAACTGCGCCTTGCCGCCCAGCGGCTGCTGGGTGACGAGCGAGTAGGGGCCGGTGGAGCGCGCGTGGATCTTGTCGTCCACGAGGTGCAGCAGCTTCAGGATGTACATGTAGCCGACAGTCACCTGCTCGGCGAAGGGCTCGCCGGAGCGGCCGTTGAACAGCGTCATCTTGCCCGAGGCCTGCTCGCCCTCGCGGCGCGACTTGTCGATGTCCATGCGGATGCGGCCCTCATGGGCGTCCTGCCAGGCGACCAGCGCCGCGTCGACGTCCTGCACGGTGGCGCCGTCGAACACGGGCGTCGACACGTACACGCGCCCGGTGCCGCCGTTGGAGTGCGCTTCCTTGTAGGCCTCGGTGCCGTCGTCGTACCAGCCCTGCGCCGCGGCCCAGCCGAGGTGCGTCTCGAGGATCTGCCCCACGTTCATGCGCGAGGGCACGCCCAGGGGGTTGAGAATCACGTCGACAGGAGTGCCGTCCTCGAGGAAGGGCATGTCCTGCTCGTCGACGATCTTCGAGATGACGCCCTTGTTGCCGTGGCGTCCGGCGAGCTTGTCGCCCTCGGAGATCTTGCGCTTCTTGGCGACGAACACGCGCACCAGGTCGTTGACGCCCGGCGGCAGATCGTCGCCGGCGTCGCGGCTGAAGGTCTTGACGTCGATCACGACGCCGCCCTCGCCGTGGGGGACCTTCAGCGATGTGTCGCGGACCTCGCGTGCCTTCTCCTTGAAGATCGCGCGGATCAGCTTCTCCTCGGCGGTCAGCTCGGTCTCGCCCTTGGGCGTGACCTTGCCGACGAGCAGGTCGCCGGAGGCGACCTCGGCGCCGACGCGCACGATGCCGCGGTCGTCGAGGTTGCGCAGCGACTCCTCGGAGCGGTTGGGGATGTCGCGCGTGATCTCCTCCTCGCCGAGCTTCGTCGTGCGGGCGTCGATCTCGTACTCCTCGATGTGGATCGAGGTCAGCTCGTCGTCCTTGACGAGGCGCTTGGAGAGGATGATGGCGTCCTCGAAGTTGTAGCCCTCCCAGGACATGAACGCGACCATCAGGTTCTTGCCGAGCGCCATTTCGCCGCGATCGGTGGATGAGCCGTCGGCGAGCACCTCGCCGTCCTTGACCTTCTGGCCAGTGCGCACGCGCGGCTTCTGGTGGATCAGCGTGCCCTGGTTGGAGCGCATGTACTTCTGCAGCTCGTACTCGTCCTTCTTGCCCTCGGTCGTCTCGACCACGATCTGCGTGGCGTCGATGTAGTCGATCGTGCCGGCGTTGCGCGTCAGGAGCACGTCGCCGGTGTCGAGCGCCGCGCGGCGCTCCATGCCGGTCCCAACCAGCGGCGCGTCGGCCTTCAGGAGCGGCACGGCCTGGCGCTGCATGTTCGAGCCCATCAGCGCGCGGTTGGCGTCGTCGTGCTCGAGGAACGGGATCATCGCCGTGGCGACCGACCAGATCTGCTCGGGCGAGACGTCCATCAGATCGACGTCCTTGGGGCTGACCGTCAGGTACTGCCCGGCCTGCGTGCGACAGAGGATTTCGGTGCCCTTGAGCTTGCCGGTCTTCGGATCGACGGGCGTGTTGGCCTGGGCGATCAGCTGCTCCTCCTCCTGGGTGGCGTCGAGGCGCACGATCTCCTCGCCCACGGTGCCGTCCTTGACGACGCGGTAGGGCGTCGTGACGAAGCCGTACTCGCTGACCTCCGCGAAGGAGGAGAGCGACCCGATCAGGCCGATGTTCGGTCCCTCGGGCGTCTCGATCGGACACATGCGCCCGTAGTGGGTGGGGTGCACGTCGCGCACCTCGATCGGGGCGCGCTCGCGGGTCAGACCTCCGGCGCCGAGCGCGGAGAGACGCCGGCGGTGCGTGAGGCCCGCCAGCGAGTTGGTCTGGTCCATGAACTGCGAGAGCTGGGAGGAGCCGAAGAACTCCTTCAGCGCCGCCACGACGGGGCGGATGTTGATGATCGTCTGCGGCGTGATCGTGTCGGCGTCCTCGGTCGTCAGGCGCTCGCGCACGACGCGCTCCATGCGGTAGAGGCCGATGCGGAAGGCCTCCTGGATCAGCTCGCCGACGGTGCGCAGACGGCGGTTGCCGAAGTGCTCGTACTCGTCGAGGTGATCGGCGACGGGCTCGCGCGGCATCGACATCGCCTCGGCCGCGTAGTCCTTGATCTCGATCTCGGGGTTCTCCTCCTCGGGGATGCCCAGGCGCTTGGGCAGCGAGACGAGCTCGCGCACGAGCGCCAGGATGTCGTCGTGGGTGAGCGTGCGCGTGTCGATGTCGACGTCGAGACCGAGGCGCGAGTTGAGCTTGTAGCGCCCGACGCGCGTGAGGTCGTAGCGCTTGGGGTCGAAGAACAGCTGGTTGAGCAGCGCCTTGGCGTTGTCGACGCTCGGCGGCTCGCCCGGACGCTGCTTCTTGAACAGCTCGATCAGGGCGCCCTCTTCGGTGCGCGTGACCTCGGTGTCGGCCTCGATCGTGTTGCGGATGTAGAGCGAGTTCTCGAACAGGCGCAGGATCTCCTCGTCGGTCGCGTAGCCCATCGCGCGCAGCAGCACCGTCACGGGCAGCTTGCGCTTGCGGTCGATGCGCACGAAGACCTTGCCCTTCTTGTCGATCTCGAGCTCGAGCCACGAGCCACGCGCGGGCATCAGGTTGGCGATGAAGACCTGCTTCTCGCGGTCCTTGGGCTCCATCAGGTAGGCGCCGGGGGAGCGCACGAGCTGCGTCACGACGACGCGCTCGGTGCCGTTGATGACGAACGTGCCGCGCTCGGTCATCCAGGGGAAGTCGCCCATGAAGACCGACTGCTCGCGGATCTCGCCCGTCTCGCGGTTGATGAACGCGACGGTGACGGTCAGCGGGCGGGCATACGTCAGATCCTTCTCGCGGCACTGCTCAAGTGAGGCGACGGGCTCGTCGAAGATGAACTTGCCGAACTGCACGGCGAGGTTGCCGGTGTAGTCCTCGATCGGGGAGATGTCGTCGATCGTCTCGCGCAGCCCACCCTTCTCGTGGTCGGTGAGCCACTCGAACGAGCGGCGCTGGATATCGATGAGATTGGGAACGTCGACCGTCTTTGACAGGCGCGCGAAGGTGCGGCGCGTCCGGAGAGCATCTACAGCAGCCAAGAAACGACTCCTTCGGAGGGCGAGAGACGGGCAGAGGAAGGGCGCGAAAGCGCGACCACGAAAGATAGCACACGTGATCGGCGCCCTCAAGGGGGCAGCCAGCGCTCACGGACCCCGCTCCCAGATTGCCGCGTATGTAGCGCGGCGACCGTGTCGTTGGAGCGGCTGCGACTATCGGCTGGCGCGCGGGATTCTACCGGAAGTCGCGCGAATTTGTTAGGCGCAGGTAAAGAGGGGCCCCGTCCGGAGACGAGGCCCCTCTGGTAGATACCATTGCTACCCCAACTCAAAAACACAAACACACAACGTCCACCTTCACATCAACTTCACACCCGGCCCTGCCTCACCCGATGCCCCTCCACGGTCACGAGAGCCTGGAGGGCCTTCGTCCTATAAAGGCGACGGCTGGATGCCGTCGGGACCTGCCTACTTCACCTCGACGGAGCCGCCTGCCTCCTCCAGTTCCTGCTTGAGCTTGTCGGCCTCCTCGCGCTCGATGCCCTCCTTGACGGGCTTGGGGGCCTCATCCACGAGCGCCTTGGCCTCCTTCAGGCCAAGGCCGGTGGCCGCGCGCACGACCTTGATGACCTGGATCTTCTTGTCGCCGGCGGCGGTGAGGACGACGTCGACGGTCGAGCTTTCTTCCTCCTCGGCGGCGCCATCGCCTCCGCCTCCACCCGCTGGCGCGGCGGCGGGTGCGGCGACGGCGGCGGCCGAGACGCCGAACTCCTCCTCGAGCGCTTTGATGCGCTCGGCCAATTCGAGCACCGAGATGCCCTTGAGCTCCTCGATCCAGTCCTGCGTGCTGGTAGCCATGTCAGTTCTCCTTGTTAGCTTCGGCGGTCTCGGACTCAGCCGATGCCTCCGTCGGGTTGTCTTCTGCGGCCGGGTCTGACTCCGGCTCAGTCTTGTTCTCGGGGGCGGCCTCCTCGGCGCGGGCCTCCTCAGCTGAGGAGGCCTCCTCAGACGGAATCTCGGCCGGAGCCTCCACCGCGGGCGCTGCCGGAGCCTCGCCCGCCGGAATCTCGCCCGAAGCCTTCTTCTCCTGCACCTGGCCGAGCGCCACCGCCAGCCCGCTGACAAGCGCACTGAGCGTGCGCACGAGGCCGCTGACGGGCGAGGCGACGATGCCGACGAGCTGCCCGTAGAGCACTTCGCGCGAGGGCAGACGGGAGATGGCGCGGATCTGGTCGGCGTCGACCTCGCTGCCGTCCATCAGGCCGCCCTTGAAGGGCAGAAGCTGGGTGGCGCGGGCGTAGTCGGCGACCGCCTTGGCGGCGAGGGCCGCGTCGCCGCGCACGAACGTGAGCGCGGTGGGACCCTGCAGGAAGGGCTTCAGCTCGGCGGCGCCGACCTCGTCGGCGGCACGTTCGGTGAGCGAGTTCTTGACGACCTTGAAGGAGGCGTCGGCCTCGCGCAGCTTGGCGCGCAGCTCGGCAACCTGGGCGACCGAGATACCGCGGTAGTCCACGGCGAAGATCGCCTGGGACTCGTCGATGTGGGTGGCGATCTCGGCGATCGCCGTAGCCTTCTGCTCTCGGTTCATGGGTCTCCTATCCCGGTCTTACGCGTGAACCGCCGGGGGTCTTTGGTGGCCGATCCTGTCTCTTTTCTTTCTTTGCTCCTTTCTTTCTTTGCTCTCCCAAGAGAAAAGAAAGAAAGGAGATCTAGGCGACAGCCAGCGCCTCCTCAACGATATCGCGGGTACGGCTAGGGTCTATTTTCACGCCGGGCCCCATGGTCGAGGCGAGCGTGACGGTGCGCAGATAGCGGCCTTTGGCGGAGGAGGGCTTGGCGCGGATCAGCTCCTCGATCACGGCGGCATAGTTCTCAAGGAGCTGGCGGGCCTCGAAGGAGGCCTTGCCGATCACCAGGTGGACGATCGCAGTGCGGTCCGTGCGGTACTCGACCTTGCCCGACTTGGACTCTTCGACGGCCTTGGCGACGTCCATCGTGACGGTGCCGACCTTCGGGTTGGGCATCTTGCCGGAGGGGCCGAGGATACGCCCGAGGCGGCCCACGACCGACATTAGGTCGGGTGTGGCGATGGCAACGTCGAAGTCGTCGAAGCCCTCCTGGATCTTCTTGGCGAGGTCCTCGCCGCCGACGACGTCGGCGCCTGCAGCTTCGGCCTCGGCGACCTTGGGGCCCTGTGCAAAGACCACCACCTTGACGTCCTTGCCGAGGCCATTGGGCAGCGCGATCGTGCCGCGCAGCTGCTCGTCGGCGTGGCGCACGTTGAGGCCGGTGCGCACGTGCACCTCGATGGACTCGTCAAACTTGGCGCTCGCCAGATCCTTGACGAGCGCGATCGCCTGCGCGGGCTCGTACTCGTGCTCGCGGTCCACCTTTGTCAGCGCCTCGCCGAGGCGGCGTCCATGCTGGGAGCTCATAGGGCAACCTCCGTACGCGAAGACCCTGAAATAACCGCTGTAATGCAATAGCTATCAGGAGCAAGAAAGAGAGTAATCACGCCGACGCCTCCACCTCTACGCCCATCGAGCGGGCTGTGCCGGCGATGATCTTCGAGGCCTGCTCGACGTCGTGGGCGTTCAGATCGGGGAGCTTGCGCTCGGCGATCTCGCGCAGCTGGCGCTGGGTGAGCTTGCCGACCTTCGTGCGGTGCGGCTCGCCCGAGCCCTTCTCCAGACGCAGCGTTTCGCGGATCAGCACGGCGGCGGGCGGAGTCTTCGTGACGAAGGTGAAGGAGCGGTCCTCGTAGACCGTGATGACGACGGGGATGATCGTTCCCGTTTCGGACTGGGTCTGCGCGTTGAAGGCCTTGCAGAACTCCATGATGTTGATGCCGTGCTGACCCAGGGCGGGACCTACCGGCGGAGCCGGGGACGCCTGCCCTGCGCGGGCCTGCAGCTTGATGGTTGTGAGGACTTTCTTCGCCATGACTAGAGTTTCTTCACCTGGTCAAAGCCTACCTCGACCGGCGTCTCGCGTCCGAAGATAGATACCAGCACCTTGAGCTTGGCGGCGTCGTCGTTGATCTCGGAGATCTCGCCGCTGAAGTCGGCCAATGGCCCGGAGACGACCTTGACGGTCTCGCCGATCGTGAACTGGGCGCGGGTGCGGGGGGCGGTGGCGACCTCCTTATGGAGGAGGCGGTCGACCTCGACCTGGGTGAGAGGGACGGGCTCCTGAGAGGCGCCCACGAAGCCGGTTACGCCGGGGGTGCCCTTGACTACGCCCCAGGAGTCCTCGTTGAGCTCCATGTTGACCAGGACGTAGCCGGGCATGGTGCGCTTCTCGACGGTGACCTTCTGGTTGTCCTTCATCTCGGAGACGGACTCGGTGGGGACCACCACGGAGCGCACGGCGCGCTGCTGGCCGAGGGAGACGACGCGGTGCTCGAAGATTCTGCTTGACCTTGTTCTCGTGACCAGAGTAGGTGTTGACTACATACCAGCGAAACATGCGATTCCTGACGTTCAGATAGGGAGCTAAGAGGGCGGCGAAATCTTTACGAGCGCACGGAGGGGCGAGAAGAGGGCTGCCTGTGGGAGCGTCCCAGCGGCCGACCGCGCGAAGCCCGCAAAGGAACTACGGAGGGAGAGACTAGAGGATGACCTCAGAGGATGGCTTCCACGACTTCCTTGGCGATGTAGTCGGCGACGCCGAAGTAGATGCCGGCGACGGCCACGAAGCCGAGCACGACCGCGGTGGCCTGGGTGACCTGCGAGCGATCGGGCCACTGCACGCGCTGGAGCTCGGCCCAGGAGGCGCGCAGGAACGCGAGCGCGCGACCGGGGAGGTGCTGACGGGGCGCGGCGGGGCGAGCTGCGGGCTGTACGCGCACCGGCGCGGTGGGAGCGCCGTTGGCCGCCGCGCGACCCTTGCGCGCGGGCTTCGGGGCGACCTCGGAGCCAGTCCCGGCCTCGGAGGGGTGCTCGGACTCGTACTCGAGCTCGGCCTCCAGCGCGGCGTCCTCCGCGGACGTGCCCGGCGCGACGGGCACGCCGCCCGCGCCGCGCACGATGGCGGCGTCGAACTCGTCGACATCGCCGACGTGGTCGAGCGAGCCGGGCAGGTCACCGCGCGTGAGGTGCGAGGGAGCGCCCTCGACGATGCCCTCGACGAAGCCGTCACCGTCGCCGTCGGGCGCGCGCCCGGAGTCCGCGCCAGGGCCGGATCCCGTACCGTGCTCGGAGGCGCGCTCGTCGCGTTCGGCGGCCCGACCGGCCGCGCTGCGGGCGCCGGTCCGGCGCTGCTGGCGCTGCTTGGCGCGTTTGCGATCACGGGCCACAGGCGCACCCGCTAGCGCGTCTCCCGGTGGCCGGTGTGGCGGCGGCACCAGCGGCAGTACTTACGCAGGGCCACCCGGTCGGGTGAGTTGCGCTTGCTCTTGTTGGTCTGATAGTTGCGATGCTTGCAGTCCTCGCAGGCGAGGGTGATTGCTATGCGTACGTCTCCGCGGGCCATGTCGAGAAACCTCGTGGTGGAATGGAAAAGGGCGGCAGTGGGCGAAGAAAAACCCCGCCCAAGCGCGAGGTATAGAGCAGTCTAGCGCGCTTTCCGCCCCGCCGAGCGCTAGCCTGGCACGACCGACCGGTGGCGCTGGGCGCTGCGGGCGCGGTAGGTACGGACGCGTGTCTCCGACCGGGCTCAGGCAGACCGCGGCGCGGCCGATAATGGCAAGAGCAAGCGAGGCACGACGGTCAACGCACGCCAACCACCAGCCCAGCTCAGCCCCCCACCCACGAGGCCACCCTGGGGGGAAGCTGGCCGAGAGGAGCCACCATGCAGCTGCCCGAACCGATCCAGAGCACCATCCGCGACGAGAGCTTCGCGGGAGTGACGTACCACGTCCGGGGCGAGTTGGTGCCCGAGTTGCAGGTGGAGGTGGGCGCGACGCGCGTGATGTTCGAGCACCACACGCTGCTGTGGAAGGAGACCAAGGTCGACGTCGAGCTGAAGAAGCTGCCGGGCGGCGTCAAGCGCAAGATCGCCGGGATGGAATTCTTTGTGACGCGGACCGCGGGGGCCGGACACATCGCGTTCTCGCGCGACTCGCCGGGCCAGTGCGTGCCGATGCACCTGCGCCAGGGAGAAGGGCTGGACGTGCGCGAGCACCAGTTCCTCGCGGCGACCGACAACCTCGATTACAGCTACGAACGGATCAAGGGCGTGCAGAACATGGTGCTGGGCGGCAGCGGGTTCTTCATGGACAAGTTCCGCGCCACCGACGGCGACGCGCTGGTGTGGCTGCACGGCCACGGCAACGTGTTTCTCGTACAGCTGGAGGGGGGCGAGCAGATCGACGTGGAGGCCGGGGCGTGGCTCTACAAGGACCCGACGGTGCAGATGGAGGCAAAGACGATGGGGCTGAAGAGCGGCATGTTCGGCGGCGGGGGCAAGCTCACGTGGAACCGCTTCACCGGCCCCGGGAAGCTGGCGATCCAGACGATGTTCATCGCCCCGGCGGAGGGCGAGGACACCGGCAACGCCGGTGCGGCCGCGACGGGCGGGGTTGCCGGCGCGCTGATCAGCGGGCTGGTGCGCAGCTGAGACCGCGGCAAGAACCTTGAAGAGGCCCCCACAAGGGGGGCCGTGAGGGCCGCGCAGGGCGAGTCGCATGCCATGGCAGGGCGCCGAGTGCGCCCACGCCGCTCGTGGAGCGCGATGACAAAGTACCCGAGTGACGCCCTCTCCTCGTAGAGCGCGATGGGAGTGCCGAGTGGCCAGCTGCTCGTAGAGCGCGATGAGGGTGCCGAGTGGCGCCCTCTCCTGGTAGAGCGCGATGAGAGCGCCGAGTGGCCAGCTACTCGTAGAGCGCGATCGTCGCGAGGATCACGTACAGCGCGACGAGCGCCCAGCCCTCGAATTCCAGCGCCTCGCCGTCGCCGGTGACCTGCCAGACGACGAGCGCTGTGAGCGCCAGCGCGCCGATGTAGACGGGCGCAAGCGCGAATGTCAGCGTCGTGGCCAGCAGCAGCGAGATGAGCACGAGCAGCGGGAACAGGAACGCCGCGATCTGGGCCACCGAGTTCTTGACGACGGAGATCGCGAGATCCGAGCGTCCCTTGTAGGCGAGGACCAGGCCGGCGACGTTCTCCACGGCGTTGCCGGCGATCGCGACGATCACGAGTCCGGCGAATGCCTGGGAGAGGTTGAGCTGGGCAATCGCGGGGGCGAGGCCGTTGATGAACCAGTCCGAGACGAACGCTGCGCCGACGCCGGCGACGGAGAGCAGGACGACCGTGAAGGCCAGCGAGAGCCGTGGCCCGGCGCGCTCACCGCCGCTGTCGACTGAGCCCTCGGCGTCGACGCCGGCCGCAGTGCCGACTGCGGTGCCGGCGGAACCACCGGCCTCAGCGGGACGGCCGGCGTCGGGGCGCTCGTCCGAGCGCAGGTAGGGCACGACCCACGCCATGTAGACCACCAGCAGGCAGACCGCCCCGACGACCGAGATCGTCTTGACGTGATGGCTGGCGGGGTCGTGCGAGCCGAGCGAGAGGCCCAGCAGGACAATGATGAACACCGTGGCCTGCAGCAGCGTGGCGGTGTCGGAGGGCAGGCGCCGCGAGAAGCGCATCATCCCGTCGGGCGCTCGGCGCGCGCCGAGCACGATCACGAGCCCCAGCACGAGCAGCGCGTTGGCGAAGATCGAGCCGACGATCGCGGTCTGGGCCACCACCAGCTCGCCCTTCTGCAGCGCGAAGATGACCACAAACAGCTCGGGGAGGTTGCCGAGCGTCGACTGAAGCATCCCGGTGACGGCCGGCCCAAAGCGCTCGCCGAGCTGCTCGGTGGCGAACGAGACGACCCACGCCAGGCCCGCCAGCGCGAGGGTGGCCAGCGCGAAGCGCGGCACGGCGGCCCAGGTCTGGTAGTTGGCGACGCCGGCGAGCGCCGTGAGGGCGACGATCAGCGCCAGGGCGATGCGCTCGAGCGGAGTGGTGCCGGCCATGGCGCCCGCGACAATAGCCGCGCGCAGGCGTGTCCGGCGCGGCGACGGGCCGGGGGCACGGCCGGGCGGGCCACGATTGACCGTCGCCGGCCCTCGCGCTGCGCCTGCCTTCGGCGCCTATAGCGCCGCGAGCAGCCCCGCTTCGATTTGGGCTGCCCGCTGCGCCTGCCTTCGCGCCTAAAGCGCCGCGAGCAGCCCCGCTTCGATTTGGGCTGCCCGCTGCGCCTGCCTTCGCGCCTAAAGCGCCGCGAGCAGCCCCGTCCCGATCGGGGTGCCCAGCCCCGTGCAGGCATCCCAACCCGGGCCGGCGTCGTAGCCGGGTGCGGGCGCCACCACGTTGTCGCCGTCGACGATGTCGTGGAAACTGGCCGCCGGGGGCGCCAACGCGTAGAGCGTGGGGTTGAGGAAGCCCAGGCGGGTGGCCTTGCTTTCATTGAGGATCGCGGTGAGCGCGGCCCACAGCGGAGCCACGGCGCTGGTGCCGCCCACGACGGTGTCTTCGCCGTTGACGTGGATGCGATAGCCGGTTTCGCTATCGGCGTCGCCTGCGACGTCGGGCACACCCCGGCCGACGTGCCCGCCAGGGTTGACCGACGGCGGCACGCCCGCTCCGGCCTGCCAGGCGGGCAGCGCGAAGTGGTCGCTCACACCGCCGCCGCCGGCCCAGCCGTTGCCGTTGTTCCAGACTCGCTCCACGGCGATCGCCCCACCGGCGGCCTCCAGGTGGGTGCCGCCGCAGCCGAGCGCGTGCGGGCTGGAGGCGGGGAAGTCGGCGTGCGCCTTCCCGTCCCCGACCCCGTCGCCCGCGCCGTGGTCGCCCGCGGCGACGCACACCGTGACGCCGAGCAGCGCGGCGTCGGCGAACGCCTGGTCCATCGCGTCCATCGCCTGTTCGGTCCAGGTGCTCTCGGCCGAGCCCCAGCTGATCGAGAGAACGCTCGGCCGGTGGCGGGTGTCGTGGATCGCCGTGGTGATCGCATCAAGGAAGCCCTGCGTGGTGTTCGGCGCGAAATACACCGCCACCGTCGCCTCGTTGGCGATCGAGCCGGAGACCTCGATGTCGAGCACGACCTCGATGTCGGCTTCGCTGCCGGGGGAGTTGGTGGCACCGTCGACGCCCACGCTCACGACCCTCGGCCGGTGAACCCCAAGGGAGTGGAAGTAGGCGTGCAGGTCAGACGGGTGGTAGCCGCCGCCGAGCTCGATCAGGCCGATGCACTGGCCGTGACCCGCGCCGGCGCTGTCGGGGAATTCATAGAGGCTCGCGACCTGCGGCGGCGTGAAGGGGACGGCGGCGGCGGGAGCGGCGACACGCCCCGAGTCCGCCACGGCGGCGTCGGGGCTCGCGAACACGAACAGCGGATGCGCCGCGGGACGGTCGTCGAGACCGAGCACGCCTTCCACGACACCGCCCAGCTCATCGGGCAGCCCCACGGTGCCGGTACGGCCGCGGTAGGCGCCCAGTTCGGGGTGCCTGTATTCCTCGAGCGTCACATCGAACGCCTCGCTCATCGCCCTGGCGCTGCCCCGCAGCACGACGGTCCGCCGCGCGGCGTCGCTTTCGGCCACCTCCAACCCATGCCCCTCGGCGAAGGCGGCGACCTTGTCTAGATCCGCGGTGCTCGCGCCGTAGCGTGCCGCGAAGTCCTCAGGCGCCACGTGCTCGCGCTCGGAGGGCCGCGCAGCGGCGAGCGCGGCGACGCTCGCCGAGGCGTCCTGCGAGCCGCCGCGGCGCACCAGCACCGAGACCGAGACCTCGCTGTCGGGAGGGACAGGGCCCACCAGCTCGGCTCCCTGCAGGGGGTCGCGGTGGCTACCTTCGAGTGGGGTGAAACCAGCGGCGTGCGGCATGTCTGCTCCTTGTCCTTGGGAGATTTGTTCGGGAGGCCTGTTCGGGGGGTCCGGGCTAGATCAGAAAGTCGGAAGAGAACGGATCATAAGATCTTGGCGTAGGTGTTGCAAGGGGGCCGCCCGGCGACCCAGTCCGTCGCCGGAGATACGCGCAGCGCCGCGCCGCGCTTTCGCCACGCACCGTGGGACCCGCACAGCGACAGGCCGCACGCCGCCACCTGCTGGGAGACGCGCCGCGCACCTCCCAGACACCCGCGCCGGTAGGCTGCTCCCACCATGCGCCTCGCCACGTTCCTGTCCCCCGGCTCCGCCGACCTCCGGGCCGGTGAGGTGCGCGGGGAGCGCGTGTACGGGTACGCCCAGGAGGAGCTGACGGTGCTCGACCGCCTCGCCGACCCCGAGGCCGTACCGGTGGAGGGGCAGTCGTGGGCGCTGGAGGAGGTCACGCTACTGGCGCCCATCCCCACGCCGCGGGCGATCTTCGGGATCGGGCTGAACTACGCCGACCACGTGCGCGAGATGGGCGGCGAGCCCCCCGCGCAGCCGGTGGTGTTCATGAAGCTGCCCTCCTCCGCCGCGCCGCCGAACGCGCCGGTGCACTGCCCGCCGGTCGTGCGGCGCCTGGACTACGAGGGCGAGCTGGCGGTGGTGATGGGGCCCGGCCGCTCGGTGGCGGGGTATGCGGTGGCCGACGACGTCTCAGCGCGCGACCTGCAGGGGCGCGAGCCGCAGTGGACGCGCGCCAAGGGAGCCGATGGCTTCTGTCCGTATGGCCCCTGGGTGACGAGCGCCGATGAGATCCCCGACCCCCACGCACTGTGGCTGCGCACGTGGGTAAATGGCGAGCTGCGCCAGGACTCCTCGACGTCCAACCTGATCTTCTCGGTGCCCGAGCTGGTGGAGTTCATCTCCGAGACCTGCACGCTGCATCCGGGTGACTTGATCCTCACCGGTACACCCGCAGGGGTGGGCATGGGGCTCGACCCGCCGCGCTTCCTCGCCTCAGGCGACACGGTGCGCATCGAGATCAAGTCGCTCGGCGCGATCGAGCACGCGGTGGCCTGAGCTCAGCCCACGCCCAGCCGCCGCCGCGCGATCGCCACCGCCTCGGGGTTGCTGTCGATCAGCACACACCTTCGCTCCAGCTGCGCGGCCACCGCGCCCAGGGTGCCCGAGCCGGCGAAGAAGTCCAGACACCAGTCCCCCGGCCGCGTCGAGGCCTGCACCATGCGCCTGACGATGCCCTCCGGCTTCTGTGTCGGGTAGCCGGTCTTCTCGGCACCGGCGGTGGCCACGATCGTGTGCCACCACACGTCGGTCGGCAGCTTGCCCCGCGCGGCCTTCTCGGGGGTCACGAGGCCCGGCGCCATGTAGGGCTCGCGGTCGACCGCCTCGGCGTCGTAGTAATAGCCCCGCGGGTCCTTCACGTAGACGAGGATCGTGTCGTGCTTGGGCGGCCAGCGCCGCTTCGTGCGCCCGCCATAGTCGTACGCCCAGATGATCTCGTTGAGGAAGCCCTCGCGCCCGAAGATCTCGTCGAGCAGCAGCTTGCAGTAGTGCGCCTCGCGGTAGTCGATGTGGAAGTACAGCGTCCCGCTGTCCGCCAGCAGCCGGTGCGCGTGGCGCAGGCGCGGCTCCAAGAACGACAGGTAGTCGTCGAACGCGTCGCGGTAGGAGGACTCGGCGAGCAGCCGCGTGGCGTAACGCCGGCCCTGAAAGCCCGTGCGGTCGCCGTTCTCATCGGGCACGGTCTCCACCGTGCGCCGCGTCTGCGCACTGCCGGTGTTGAACGGCGGGTCGATGTAGATCAGCTGGAAGCCACCGTCGGCGAGGCGCGGCAGCACATCGAGGTTGTCCCCGAGGATGATCTCGCTGTCATTCGCCACCCCAGCAGGCTAAGCAGTGCCACGGCGTCTGCGCAGCCTGCTGCGAGCGCCACCCACTCGCACCCGCCACGCTCGCGTCAGTCAGCGTCAACTCGCATCACGCGGCTCCTGGCCGGCTTCGCCGGCCCTCCCCTCTAACACCAGCCGGCGTCGCGCGCTCAGTGGTTGTCGAGCACGCGGTCGATCAGGCCGTACTCGAGCGCCTGCTGGGCGGTGAAGAAGCGGTCGCGCTCCATGTCCGTGCGCACCTGCTCGGCGGGCTTGCCCGTGTTATCCGCGTAGATCTCGTCCAGGCGCGCGCGGATCGAGAGGATCTCGCGCGCGTGGATCTCGATGTCGGTCGACTGGCCTTCGAAGCCCGCCGAGGGCTGGTGGATCAGGATGCGGCTGTTGGGTAGCGCCGCGCGCTTGCCCTTCGTGCCCCCGCTCAGCAGCAGCGAGCCCATCGACATCGCCACGCCCACGCACATCGTCTGGATGTCGGGCTTTACGAAGCGCATCGTGTCGTAGATCGCGAGGCCCGAGTACACGCTGCCGCCCGGGCTGTTGATGTAGATCGAGATGTCCTTCTCGGGGTCCTGGCTCTCCAGGTGCAAGAGCTGCGCCACCACCAGGTTCGCCACCTGGTCTTCGATCGGCGTGCCCAGGAAGATGATGCGCTCGTTGAGCAGCCGCGAGTAGATGTCGAACTCGCGCTCGCCGCGCGCCGTGCGCTCTATGACCATCGGGATCAGGGGCATGCCGGGACCACCCTAGCGGGCCGGGGCTTTGCAGCCCGCCTGGCCCTGCCTCCGTGCATCGGCGCCTGCACGCTGCCCCCATCGCGCACGTCACTGCACAGCCCGCCTGGCCCTGCCTCCGTACATCGGCGCCGCACGCCCCCATCGCACGTCACGGGCTACCTGTTGATCGTGGTCATGCCCTGCGGGTCATAGCGGTCCCCCGCCGCCGCGGGGATCGCCTGCGCGATCCGCTCGGACTCCTCGGCGCCCAGCTCGATCTCGGCGGCCGCGAGGTTCTCCTCGAGGTACTTCACGCGCTTGGTCCCCGGGATCGGCACCACCTGCTCGCCGCGGCTCAGCACCCACGCGAGCGCCAGCTGGCCCGGCGTGACGCCCTTCTCCGTCGCGATCTCCTTCACGCGCGCCGCCAGCCGCAGGTTGTGCTCGAGGTTCGCCCCGCTGAAGCGCGGCCCATAGCGGCGGAAGTCGCCCTCGTCGAGCTCCTCGGGCGAGGTGAAGCGACCCGAGAGAAACCCGCGCCCCAGCGGCGAGTACGCCACCAGCGCGATCCCTAGCTCTTCGAGCGTCGGCAGCACCTCCTCCTCGACGTCGCGCGTCCACAGCGAGTACTCGCTCTGCACCGCCGCGATCGGGTGCACCGCGTGCGCCCGGCGGATCGTCTGCGCGCTCGCCTCCGAGAGCCCCAGATAGCGCACCTTGCCCTCCTCCACGAGCTCCGCCATCGCGCTCACGGTGTCCTCGATCGGCGTATTCGGGTCCACGCGGTGCTGGTAGTAAAGGTCGATGTGCTCCAGCCCGAGGCGCTCCAGCGAGCCCGCGCACGCCTCGCGCACATACTCCGGGCTGCCGTCGATCGAGCGCCGCGGGGCGCCATCGGCGTCGCGCTCGAGCTTGATGCCGAACTTGCTCGCCAGAAACACCTCCTCGCGGCGGTCCTTGATCGCGGCCCCCACGAGGCGCTCGTTCGTGTGCGGCCCGTACATGTCCGAGGTGTCCAGGAAGTTGCACCCCAGCTCCAGCGCCCGGTGGATCGTCCGGGTTGCCTCGCCCTCGTCGGTAGACCCATAGAAGGCCGACATGCCCATGCACCCGAGGCCGATCTCGGAGACCTGCGGGCCATCGGTTCCCAGCGTGCGCTTGTTCATCGCTCTGCTCCTCTCCTCTCGGACATAATGCCGAGGCTAGAGGGTGGCACAGATGGTCGCCGACCATCTGTGCCAGGCCCCTCGCCATCCCTAGTCATGTTTGCCCCGAACCTACCCAACATACTCACGGTGCTGCGCATCATGCTCGTCCCCGTGCTCGTCGTGGCGCTCCTGGGAAACACCCCCGAGGGCGACGTGCTCGCCGCGGTCGTCTTCGCACTCGCCTCACTCACCGATTTCGTCGACGGCTACCTCGCCCGCTCGCGCGACTCCGTAACCACCTTCGGCAAGCTCATGGACCCGCTCGCCGACAAGCTCCTGGTTGTCGCCGCGCTGCTCGCGCTCGTCTCGTTGAACCGTCTCGCCGCATGGGTGGCGATGGTGATCATCGCCCGCGAGCTCGCCGTCACGGTGCTACGCATGGGCGCCACCCAGGCCGGCGTGGTGGTCCCGGCGAACATGTTCGGCAAGGTCAAGACCTGCCTGCAGATCGCCGCCATCCTCGCCGTCATCGCCGTGCCCAGCAACCCTCTGTGGGTGTCGCTGCTGGTCTATCTCGCCGTCCTGGTCACCGTGCTCTCGGGGCTCGACTTCTTCTTCGGCCTGCGCCGCCACCTGCAGGCCGCCCAGCCGCAGTCCCCAGGCTGACTCAGTCGCCCCCGTCGAGCCACTCCTGCAGCCTCGTCTGCTTGGCCGCGGGACTCCCCGAGTCGAGCTCGTGGCGCAACTCGCCGAGCAGCCCGTGGCGCTCGGCCACCACGTTGTGCTGGTGGATCGTCTCGAGGTTCTCCTGGCGCGCCGAGACGAAGCTCGCGCCATCGAGCTGCGGGAAGGCGGCCACCACGCCGCCCACCATCTCGCGCACGCAGTCCTCCACGAAGCGGGGGCGACGATGGGCCTTTTCGACCACCTCCACCTCGTCAGAGCGCTTCATCAGCTCATAGATCTCTGAACTCATCGACCCCTCGACGATCTGCAGCAGCGCCTTGGCGTCGATCTCAACCTCGCAGCCCTCCAGGCAGCCGATGTGCAGCGTCCCCAGCCCACGCTGGTTGTGCGTGGCTACCGGCACCCGCGCCAGGATCCGCTCGATCTGCTCGCCCGAGAACCCATCCTCTGCCAGGCGCTCGCGCGCACGCCCCGCCACGAGCTCCTGCGCGCACGGACAGGCGGTCATCCCGGTCGCCGACACCCCCACCATCTGACGCGTCCCCCGCACGGAGGCCACCGCACGGCCATAGAGGGTGTAGATCTCCTGCGTGCTCACCCCCGATACCGGCGCGGGCTTGTGCTCGGGGTAGCGCGCCGCGATCGTCACCTCCGCGCGCGCCGCCCCCTGGCGCTCGCGCACGCGCTCGGCGATCTGACGCGCCAGCGTCTCCGCCTGAAAGGCGCTGCCGCTGAGCACCGCCTCGCCGATCGCCTCGTTGACGACCTCCTCGAAGCGCGACATGTGGGCGCCCTTCTGCTCGCGCCCCAGATCCACGTAGCACTCCAGACGCGCGAAGAACAGCTCCTCGCGGATGCGCACCACCTTCTCCACGCCCGTCACACCCACGCGCGAGAGGCCCACGGGGATCGCGGGGACGCGCGCCTGGACGTCCTCCAGGCCGCCGCGGCCCACAGGGGCGGTCGGTATCGCTTTGGTACTCGCCTGCACCTCGCAGCAAGCCTAGCGAGCCGCGAGCGGGGCCCAGCTGGCGCGCACCGCGTTGGCGGCGCCGTTCCCGCCTGTTCCGGCCTGAGCCCACCGTGCGGCGCCGTTCCCGCCTGTTCCGGCCTGAGCCCACCGTGCGGCTCGCCCACGGCCAGCAGCCCGTCCACGGCCGGCGCTAGCCACCAGGCTCGCCATCCCGCACCAGCTCAAGCGGCGTCCTCGCGCGCGGATTCTGGTATCACTCCGCACAGCATTTGAGTCAACCCCAGGTCAAGGGGATGGGATTGGAAGGGATGGAGAGCTGATAACGCGCATCGGAACTATGGGGGGCCGCCCGCGTTATATACAGCGAAGAGTCAAGCGCATAGGAGGTAGGTAGTCAGGTCGGGGAGGTCGGAGCGTTCAGCTCCGACAGGGAGTCGGATGGATCCTGGGGGTCCGAGGTGAGCAACGAGGTTGAGGTTCTGTTGGCCGTGGCTTCGCCAAGTGCAGGCACGGCAGTCGTGGAGGTAGAGGAGCCGCGGGTGACGCGTCCCGGCGACGACGTCGTCGTGGTTACCGACGAGCGCGACACATTCCAGCTCGCAGACATCGAGGACGGTGACAGCGAGGACCGGAACGAGCCCGAGTCCGAGGCCCGCGAGGAAAGCGAGGCGGACGTCGACCTTGTGCCCGAACTGCGCGCCGAGCTGGGCGTCACGGACATGGGCGAGCTGGAGGACGACGACGCCGACGAGTTCGACGGTCCCGAGCTGAGCCTGAAAGTCGAACCGGGTCTCGATTCGCTGCGCCTCTACCTGAGCGCGATCGGCCAGGTGCCGCTGCTCACCGGCGCCGAGGAGATCTGCCTGGCCAAGCGCATCGAGCGCGGCGACGTGCTCGCCAAGCAGCACATGGTCGAGGCCAACCTGCGCCTTGTCGTCTCGATCGCCAAGGGCTACATGGGCCGCGGCCTGACGTTCCTCGATCTGATCCAGGAGGGCTCGCTCGGGCTGATCCGCGCCGTGGAGAAGTTCGACTACCGCCGCGGCTACAAGTTCTCCACCTACGCCACCTGGTGGATCCGCCAGGCCGTGACACGCGCGATCGCCGACAAGGCGCGCACGATCCGCATTCCCGTGCACATGGTCGAAAAGCTCAACAAGGTCATCCACGCCGAGCGCCTCTTGATCCAGCGCCTCGGCCGCGAGCCCACGCCCGCGGAGATCGCCGCCGAGCTCGAATGCTCCACCAGCGAGGTGCGCGAGGTCCAGCGCATGGCCCAGCAGCCCATCTCGCTGGAGAAGCCCGTCGGGGAGGAGGATGACTCGGCGCTCGCCGACTTCGTCGAGGACCTCTCCGCCGAATCGCCCTTCGAGATCGCCTCCGAGGCCCTGCGCCGCGAGAGCATCACCCGCGTCCTCGCCTCCCTGCCCCGCCGCGAGCGCGAGGTGATCGAGATGCGCTACGGCATTACCGGCGGGCGCTCCCGCACCCTCGAGGAGGTCGGCCGCGCCTTCAACATCACCCGCGAGCGCGTCCGCCAGATCGAGAACCGCACCCTCAAGAAGCTGCAGACGCTGCCCGAGGCGCAGCTGCTGCGCGAGGCTTCCTGAGGGCATTCTCTAAACTCCACGCTGCCCACGGCTCGCCGCCGGGGATGCCCGGTGGGGTGTCCGAGTGGTTAAAGGAGACGGGCTGTAAACCCGTTGGCTCTGCCTACGCAGGTTCGAATCCTGCCCCCACCATCCTCTCCGCCCCCACCATCGCGCGCTCGCCATCGCGACGCCCCCAAGGCGGAGCCCCCCTTACGGTGTCCGGCGCCTCCTCAGCCGCCCAGCCGTCGCGCGAGTGTCTGCGCTTCGGGCGTGCTGAGGACGACGCGCTTCAACGTCCGGGCGCCCCGCACCGAGAATGACAGCGCGGGAACTCCGCGGCGCACGACCCAGACCTCGTCGAGGCGGATGGTGCGCGCCACGTAGTACAGCCACGGCACCCGCAACCCCGCCATCAGGCCAGAGCGCTTGATCTGGCCCAGCGGCCTGTCCACCACCTGCACGTCCTCGACGTCCGCCAGTGGCACACGAACGTCCCCCATCAGCCCCAGGACCTTCTGCCACCGCGACAGCCGTATTTCGATGGTGTCGGCTGTGATCTCCACGCGCATGCGCGCCGCAGCGTAGTGGACCCCCGCGTGCATGCGCGCCGCAGCGCAACGACAATCGTTCCGTGAGAGTAGGGAAATCGGGGTAGAAGCTCTGTAGACCAGCCAACCAGCCAGGAGGGAAGCCATGGAGCTCTCTGCCCCCACCCGCGTCCTGGTGGTCGCCCACAAGACGGCCGCCACCCAGCCCCTGCTCGAAGCCGTGCGCGAGCGCGCCCAGCGGGGACCCTGCCAGTTCACGCTGCTCGTGCCCAACTCGACCCACGGCCTGCACAAGGTCGTCGACCCCGAGGATCAGGGCGCCAGCGAGGCCCAGACCGCTCTCGACCACGCCCTGCCATTGATTACTGAAGCAGCCGGCACGCCGGTGGAAGGGATCGTCGGCGATCCCGACCCCGTCGCCGCCGTCCACGACGCGATCAACCTGCGCGGCTTCGACGAGGTGATCGTCTCGACGCTCAGCCTGCGCGCATCGCGCTGGCTGAAGCTCGACCTGCCGAGCAAGATCGCCGGGATGGGCCTGCCCGTCACGACCGTCACACCCGGGGACAGGGAACCGGCCGGAACCGCAGCGGCGTCGCGCTGAGAGGCCAGGCCAGCGGCTCGACTCGTCGCGCCGAGAGGCCAGGCCAGACCAACGACTTGACTATAGGATAGAATGCCATTTCTATTTCAAGCACTCGCACACTTGCGCTTCCTAGAAGACAAGCGTCTGTGGACCTTTCGTCTGCGAGCAGCGAGAGTGATCAATCGTGGAGCCCGTCCGCAAGCAATTCGCCGCCAACCTCCGAGGCTTTCGGGAAAAGGCGGGCCTCTCCCAGGAGGCCCTCGCGGAAGCCTGCAACCTGCACCGCACCGAGATCAGCCTGCTGGAGCGCTGCAAGCGCTCCCCCCGTCTGGAGACGCTCGTGATCCTCGCGCGTGGATTGGAGCTGTCGTCGTTGGCGGAGCTGCTTGAGGGGATTCGCTGAGCTGGGTCACCAGCTCATGTGGGCCGCGCCAGAGACGCGGATCAACGTTCTCCGCCGGCGGGCGATACCGGCCATACAAGTACGGAGCCGCGAGCGCCGAGCTCGACGGTTGCGCCCAGTGAGTAACTGTCGTGTCCGAGGGTCCGGGCGATCAGCGACAACTCGCGGTGGCCGTGTTGGACTTGCACGTGCAGGACGGCATCGTGCCCGTGGTATCCGCAGCGGACGACTCGTCCAGTCAGGGCAGCCACACCGTCCGGGGCGCGCAACTCGATCTGCTCAGGCCGGACCAGGACACTGACGGATTCTCCGCTGGGCGGCGCCTCGCCGTGCCAGTGGGCGGCAAGCCGTCCCAGCGGCGTGTCGACCCGTGCGCCATGTAGGACGCCATCGATGATGTTGGCCTCCCCGATGAAGCGCGCGAGCTCGTCGTCGACCGGCTCTCTGTAGAGGCGCTGCGGGGTGTCGCACTGCGCGATCTTGCCATCTCTCAGCACGGCGACGAGATCGGCGAGCGAGAGCGCCTCGTCCTGGTCGTGGGTGACCAGCAGCGCCGTCGTCGAGGACTCGCGAAGGATGCGCGCCACCTCCTCCCGGACGGTGGCGCGCAGGTGCGCGTCGAGGGACGCGAACGGCTCGTCCAAGAGCACGATCTCAGGCTTGATCGCAAGCGCCCTGGCAAGCGCGACGCGCTGCTGCTGGCCACCCGAGAGCTGGTGGGGGTAGCGGCGCTCCAGACCAGTGAGCCCGACCATCTCGAGCAGGTCATCGACCCCGCGCCGTCGTGCCGTGCGGGGCAGCCCAAAAGCGACGTTCGCGTGCACCGTGAGGTGGGGAAACAGACTGCCCTCCTGTGAGACATAGCCGATCCTGCGGCGCTCGGGTGCAACGTGCGTACCGTCGCCGTCGACGATGTTCCCGGCGATCTCGATGCCGCCGCGATCGGGCGTGTCGAAGCCGGCCAGCAGCCGTAGCAGCGTCGTCTTACCACTGCCGGACTGCCCGAGGATCGCCGTAAACGACCCGGCCGGCACCTCAAGATCCAGGCCGGTGAGCACAGGGTGCGCCGCGAAACTCTTGTGCAGGTCGCGGATCTGAACGCCGCTCATGTCTGAACGCCAATCATGTCCTCGGCGCCGTCCGCGATGGGAGCCTGTCGAAGAAGCGCCCGAGCACATAGCTCGGCACGGCCGCGATTACGATCATCGCCAGGGCAAACGGTGCGGCCTGCCCGTAGGCGAGGTTCTGCTGATAGGCCCAGAACTGCGTGGCGAGCGTCTGCACACCGGTTGGGATCAGGATCAGCGTGGCTGTGAGCTCCGTCACCGCAGAGAGGAACACGAGGCAGAACGCGGCCGCGAGCCCCGGGCCGATCAGCGGCAGCGTCACGCGCCGCAGCACCGCCAGACGCCGCTGCCCGAGCGAGCGGGCGATCTCTTCGAGGTCGGGCGGCGCCTGGATGACGGATGCGCGCACGCCGACGAGTGCGAGGGGGAAGAACAGGATCGCGTAGGCGAGGATCAGCAGCGGTGCGCTCTGATAGAGAAACCCGTTGGCATAGCGCTCGGTGAAGTAGGAGAACGCAAGCGCGATCACCAGGCCTGGCATCGCAAGCACCAGGTAGGTGCTCCGCTCCAGCAACTGGTAACCCCGGCCACGATGACGGATCGCAAGCAACGCAACAGGCAGCGCCATCGCGGTCGTCAAGGCGGCTGCTGCTGCGCCATAGAGGGCGGTGTGCCACGCGGCGTCCACGAGTGAGACGCCTCTGAGATAGCCGTGTCCCGCCTCGAGTATCCAGTAGACGCTCGCACCAACCGGGACACCCAGCGCCAGAGCCACCAGCAACAGGAAGCCCGCGAGCACAGGCACCCGGGCGCGGCCCAATCGGTGACGTGCCCGCGCGCGCTGCGCGAGCGGCCCTGAACGGCTCATGCGCCCCCTACCTCGCGCCAATCCCTCGCCGGAGAGGACGAGCAGGCTGAGGAGGACGAGCACGAGCGACAGCGCCGACGCCGTCGGCACGTTGAAGGAGACATTGAACTCGGTGAAGATCTCGGTCGTGAATGTCTGGTAGCCGAGGATCTCGAACGCCCCGTACTCGGCGAGCAGCACCAGCGCGACAAGCAGGCAGCCACCGAGGATCGCCGTGCGGGCCTGTCCGAGCGTGATCCGCCAGAACGTGCTCAAGCGCCCGGCGCCGAGGCTGCGCGCGACCTCCTCCTGGCCGGGGTCGGCGTTGCGGAAGCTCGCGGCGACCGGCAGATACACCAGCGGATAGATAGCCAGGGTCATCACGAGCACCGCCCCGCGGAATCCCTGCACCCACGTGCTCAGCGATGCCCAGCCGAAGCTCACAACGAAGTCGGGGATCGCAAGCGGCACGACCACCAATACGGCCCACACTCTCCGGCCCGGCAGGTCGGTCCGCTCGATGCACCACGCCGCCGCGGTCCCGATCACCGCACACAGAAGCGTCACCACCACGGCCAACCTCACGGTGTTCCACAACAGGGTCGCCGTCAGCGACCGGAAGATCAGGCTCACGATCGTCGAGGCGCCCGCGCCGTGCGCCTCGATCAGTAGGAAGCACAGCGGCGCCACCAACACGACGGCGACCGCCAGGCTGAGCGTGAGGAGCACCCAGGGCGGTGCGGCGCGACGAGCCGGCACGACCCCACCGTGCTCCGTCGCCCTCGGCGGACCCTCACCGACGGCTGGCGCCGGCGCGACGCTCATCGCAGACCGCCCCGTTCAGCGTGGGGCGCGACGCTCATCGCAGACCCCGTTCAGCGTGGGGCCTCATACCGGCACCGGCGCAATGTTCATCAGAGACGACCCACTTCAGCGTGACGTCTCATAGAAGGCCCGCCTTGCGAAGCAGCGCGATCGCGGTCGCCCCGTCTCCGAGCTCGGGGATCGTGATTGGGTTGGGCTGCAACTCATCGAGTGGGGTCTCCGGGGCGACGGTCCTGACACCAGAGGCGATCGTGTACTCGAAGCTGATCGAGTGCGCGATGATTTCCTGGCCCTGCTTTGAGACGATGAACGCGAGAAACTTCTGCGCGTCCGCCTTGTGCCTGGATGACTCGAGGATGCCGGCGCCCGATATGTTGAGGACATAACCGGGGTCGCGGGGCGCGAAGAAGGCGATCTTCGACGGCACGTTCGACGCGCCGAGCTCCGCCCTCATCCGATACCAGTAGTACTGGTTGACGACCCCGAAGGCGACCGCCCCGCGGTTGACCTCATCGGCGATCGTCTCGTTGTCCGGGTACAGGTGGCTGCCGGCGTTTGCCTTGATCGCTTCCAGCCACTTCAGTGCAGCCCCTTCACCGTAGGTGTGGGCGTAGGAGGTCAGGATCGGCTGGAAATCGGTCTCTCCGGCCGCGAACGCCAGCTTGCCGCTGTACTTCTGATCGGCCAGTTCGGTGACGCTGCTCGGAAGTTCGCTCGCGCCGATCAGGCTCGGGTTGTAGATCAACACACTGACCCTTGCCGAGACGCCGAGCCAGTCGCCCTGCGGCGAGTTCCACCGACTCGGCGTGTGAGCGAGTGTCGACTGCTCGACAGGGGCGAGCAGGCCCTTGCCCTGCAGATACTCGAGCGCGGGCGAGTTCTCGGTGTAGATGACATCCGCGGGCGAGCGAGAGCCCTCGGTCACGATCTCATCCGCAAGCGTGTCCTCGTCCTCGTTGCGGACATTCACCTTGACCCCCGTCTGCTTTTCAAAGCCTTCAGCCAGCGAGTCCGTCGTCTGCTCGTGCTGGCCGCTGTACAAGGTGATCGACTGGCCCGAACCCGACGAGGAGGAGCCGCCACAGCCGGCCAGTAGCGCGACGGTCAGCGCGAGCGCCATCGCGAGCGGAGCGATGCGACGTGTTCTGATCATGAGTGCCCTCTCCCCCTCCGTGGTAGTCACGATTCGAGTCCCGGGCAAAGACGTTCGGTCGTCTTGCTCGCCAGCACGAGCGCTACTCCGGTCAGGCTCACGAGCGACGCGGCTCGATTGTCATCAGGCATCGCACGACCTCCGGGTAGAGAAATCCGACAGCGCGACTCGGATATCGCGCGGCGCGGACCATAACACAACTTAGGCAGCCCTAATTAGGTTGTCCTAACCAGGAATACTTCCTCGGCTAGAACGCTTCTTCGGCAGGTGGCGGCGACCAAGTGGCAGCGAGACAGTGCTCGACGGTCAGCAGGCGCCTGGGAGCGTGGGACGACCGGCGGGCGACCGAGGGCTTCCGCGGTTCCCCACGCGCTCGTGGCCCTCCCAGCCTCGGCAGAGTGCTACACGGTAGTGCTACAGTATTTTTATGGCTTCTCGTCATCCTCGCTTGGGAGTTGAACGTGACCAGGAGGTTGAGCGTGCACTCGCCCTGACAGGCCCGCTGCTCGATCCCGCCGAAACGCGCTCGGCGGCGGCACAGATCCGTGCGCTCACGCTGCGCGGCGCGCAAGCCGTGCTCGCGGGTGCTGACCACGATGCCCAATTGCGGGCTCGGCTTGCCGAGCGCTATGGGGCTAAGCCCAGCCAGGGAAGCTTGCTGGATCTCGACCCGCCGCCGGGCAAGCCGAACGCCGCGGATGCTACGCCGGCATCTGACGCGCTGCACTGGGTTCGCGGGGAGTGAGCGCCGCCTATATCGACGCCTCCGCGCTCGTAAAGCTATTCAAGCCTGAGCGCGAGACAAACGCCTTCCGAGCCACCCTGGGAGACTGGCCCGTGCAGGTCGCCAGCGATCTGATCCGTGTCGAGGCGATGTGCACGGCCAGACGCCTTGGTGGCGAAGACGTCCTCCAGCGTGCCGAGGCGGCTCTCGCGCTGATCAATCTGATCCCAATATCCCCCGAGATCATCGAACTCGCCACGGGCACTCATACGCCGCCACTACGGGCAATGGACGCTCTCCATCTCGCCACGGCACTCACCGTGCGCGAGGACCTTGGGGCCTTCTTTGTCTACGACAACGACCTACATGCCGCCGCGCTTGTCCATCAACTCAACGCCCTCGCGCCCCATTGAACTCGCCCACCCGTCGGCGGCGGACTCCTTCATCGCCTGTACGGTCTCGAACGCCATTTACCTGAGCCTCACCAAGGCGGGCCCTCCATGCGCAGTGTCCGCCATTCAATCCGGCCGTTGCACCGGATTGGTCGGCAGGAACATGGCCGCGAGGAGGCCGAGCAGCCCTATCAACGCCAGTGTCACCATGGCGAGTGCGTAGGAGTGGTGGCTTCTTGCGAACGCTGAGACAAGGATCGTGCCGGCGATCGCCGTGCCGAGCGAGGAGCCGAGGTTGGAGATGCTGCGCGAGAGACCCGAGATCTCTCCCTGACGCTCCTCTGGAAAGGCGGACTGCACGACGTTGACCGACGGTGTGAGCATGGTGCCGACTCCAAGACCGATGAGCAGCAGACCGGGAAGGAGCGCCCAGACGCTGGAAGTGGAGCCTCCCAGCGCGAGCCCCAACGCGATGCCAGCGAGAGCGATGACGAAACCGGCTCGTATCAGCGTGCTCTGGGCGTAGCGCTTGGCAAGCCGCTCAGCAGCGAGCGAGGACACCAGGATCCCTGCCGTGGCGGCGGTGAAGACGAGACCCGTCTGGATCGCGCTGAAGCCCCGGACGACCTGCAGGTACACGGAGATCACGAACGAGCTTCCCATCATCAAGAGCCACTGGATGTTCTGGGTGACCATCGCGAGGTTCGAGGTTCTGTTGCGAAATAGGCTCGTGGACAGCAGTGGCTCGATGCTCTTGCGCTCGAGTGAGCGGATATGCACAAAGAACCACAGCAGAAGCCCCGCCCCGAGTGCGAGGAAGACCGCCACGAGCAGCCAGTTGACTCCGATCTGCAGGATCGCGATCACGACAAAGAACATGCCGGCCGCCGACAGCACAGCACCGACCGTGTCGAACCTCCTGGTCTCATCCGGCGGCACGGGGTCGACGATCCGGCGGCTGAGCAAGACGACCAAGCCAACGATTGCAGCCTGCAGCAGGAAGGTGACCCGCCAGCTGATCGCCGTCGTGATCAGCCCACCGATCAATGGCCCCGCCGCGGCGCCCACACCGGCCATGCCGCTGATCATGCCGAAGGCTCGCGCCCGCGACTGGAGGTCGGTGAACAGCATCGTCGCGAGGATGTAGATCGGCGGGATCATGAGCGCCGAGCCGATCCCCTCCAGGGCCGAGTAGCCGAGGATCAGCACCCCCAGAGCCGGGGCGAGCGCCGCAACGAGCGCTCCTGTGCCATACACGGTGAGACCCCCGATCAGACACCGCTTGCGCCCCAGTCGGTCAGTCAGCTTGCTGCCGGGGATCATCAGGGCCGCCATGCACAGCAGGAACAACGTAATCGCCGTCTGTACACCGTGGACGGTCGTACCGAGGTCTCCACTGATACTGGTGATCGAGACATTCATACTCGACCCCGCGAAACTGGCCACGAACTGCGTCAGAGCGAGCGGCAGCAACATCCGCCGCAACGAGACATCGGGTCGTGTGGTCGTGGTCGGCTCCGCCATCGGGGCACGCGATCGTGTCGAACTGGCAGTATTGCGCACCAGGACGGGCGGCCGCTCAGACCACGACCAGGACCGTTGCGCCGAGCGTGTGCAGCCGCTCTGCCACCCCTGGGCGTAGTAGGCATCGAGCCTCAGCCCGTCCGCTTATGTACCCCAGCGAGTACGCGAGCGTGGCGGAGCTACCCCGGGTTCGTGTCAAGGCTCGGGCAGGATCCGGTCGAGGAGCCGGATCGCCGGTCGTCGCTCGAGCTCTGCTCGAACGTCGGGTCGGTAGGAGAGAAAGGCGAGACTCGTAACGATCATGAAATCGGCCGCGTGTAGGTGCTCGCCATTGAGCACCTTGGCCTCGATCCACGCATCGATACGATCGAGCGTGCCCGGCAGCGCCGCCAACAGGTCACCGTCGGATCGAGCATTCACGGCGAACGCGAAACGGGCCACGAAGCGCGCCACAGCGAACCTCACAGTCTCGTGTCGCGAGATCAGCGGCCCGAGCCGACCGTCCCCGCCGCGGTTGACGATCCCCTCGCGGCCGCGCAGCGCGGCCGCGAGGAGGAGTCGTCGTGCTGCCATCTGGAAGATCTCATCGCCCCATCGCTCCGCGTCTTCGACCGCGAGCCGCCGGTCTGGCTCGGCGGGAAACAGGGGCGGATCGGGCTGGACTTTGTCGAGGAAGCGAGCGATGTCGCGGTTCCTCATCACCCGGTTACCGTCAAGGAACAGCGCCGGCACTGTGCCCATCCGATCGGCAAGCGCGAGTACACGATGGGGCCGGTCATCGATGTCGCGAAACGGAGCCGCGTTACCCCGAAAACCGTGTAGCCGCAGCGCCAGCGGATGTAGGGCGGCGGGCAGGTCTACCCGTCGGTAGGGGATGCCCTTGTGCTCCAGCATCAACATTCCCGTTCGACATGGATGCGTGGGGATGACGTAGAGCTTCGTTTGCGTCGTATCCGCGCGAGCGGCCGTTGCCCTCATCCTCGTGAGAGCACGGCGGAGACTATGAAGCACATCGTGGCGGCGCCGGTGATGATCACTACTGCATAGAACCAGTAGCGCAGCGAGATCGCGAGATAGGCCACCGAGACGGCGATCGTGAGCGGCCGGATGGCGTCGATGCGGTCTACCAGCTTGAAGTCATAGGCGGCGATCAGCAGCGAAAACAGCCCGAAGTTGAAGGCGCCGAGGCCATGGCTAACGTTGAAGCCGAGCCAAAATCTCCACATCGATTGCCTGGCCGCATCGCCGGGGAACGGCCGCCGGAACCGCATGCCCGTGCCCTCCATCGCCGCTTTCACCGAATCCTCGATCGGGGTGAAGAACGTGGGACGGACCGTATCGAGCAGCGCTCCGAGTGCATGCAGGCCGCCGGCGAGCATAAACACGATCGCACCGGCGATGAACCACGCTTGCGCGGCACCCGAGTTCACGACCCGCCCTCGGCTGCCTGATCGTCAGATCGTCCGATATGCGCGCGACATAGGAATCGTGAGGAGGAGGGTGGGGCGGTGATCGTACACACGGCAAGCTGCTCCAGGTTCGCGTCACGAATAGATACTGACCGGTCAGTAGGTATACTACACAAAGCGAGATGACGACTGCAACCGAGAACCGCCGACGACGACTCGACCGGCGCACCCGAACCGCGCGCGCGGAAGGGCGCGACGGTCGTGCCGCGCTGCTGGGAGCTGCTATGGAGGTCTTTACGCAGCGTGGGTACCGGGACGCGTCGGTGGATGAGATCGCCGAGCGCGCCGGCTATTCGAAGGGCGCCATCTACTTTCACTTCTCGGGCAAGGTCGATCTGTTCTTTGCCCTGCTTGAGGAGCGCATCGACCAGCCGATGCACAAAGCGATCAAGCTGCTGGAGTCTGCACCGCCCGCGGACGACATGGCCGCTGAGGCGAACCGGCAATTCCTCGCGCTGGTGTCCGGACAGCGCGAGCTGCTGCTCTTAGACCACGAGTATCGGTCGCAGGCAATCCGCGATTCCAAGCTCCGCGCCCGCTACGTCAGGCGAGAAGCGAAGTTGCGCTCCGCGCTCGCGAAAGGGCTGCAAGCGCGCCTGAAGCACCTCGGCGCGCCACCTCTCGCCGCGCCCGAGCGGATCGCCACGGCTCTCCTCGGCCTGGCCTTCGGGCTGGCTCAGGAGAAGCTGATCGAACCCGATGCTGTCCCCGATGAGTTGCTGGGAGACATGTTCGCACTCATCTACTTGGGCCACGTCGCGCAAGCGCAGCGCTAGTTATCGGCGAACCGTCCAGGACTTCGACTTCCGCGCAATCCATACGACCTCTCTCAGGACGATACGAGCGTCCGCTAGCCCGCGGCGCGCGCTGTCGGTTAGGACGAACCGCGGGCGGATGGTGACGGCGTGTCTGGGTGGTTGCGGATCGAACGGGAGCGCTCTCGTGGCGCCCCCGCTGTTGATTTGCTGTGCTCTCTCAGAGGCGCAGGCCGGCGGTGTGGCTTCCATCTCGATCACGACACGCACAACGAGCACATGCACGTAACGCAACTAACCCCACCTGGCTTGGGTTGCTCGATCGTGTTTGGCGACCTGCCCCCGCAAAGAGCGATGGAGCCTGACTCGATGAAGAACCTTCAGCTCGTGGTGCCCGACGCGACAGCCGCACGCAATGAGCTGCTCGATCGCGGTGTCCAGGTCAGCAAGCTGACGGTCATCACCAACGCGGACGGCGGGACTCGACACTTCCCTTCACCCTACAAGCATGAGTGCGTTCCCGCGGAACGCAGTTTCGCCAAGCGCATCGACATACAGAGCATCCTCTCAGGGCCTCTACTTCAGTGAAGCGGCGTATACCGCTGAGGTTTCGACGTCGAGGATCTTGTTGCCTCCGATGGTTTGTGTAGCGATCCAGAAGACCATGCTTGCGGTGTGCGTCGAGTATCCGTAGGTTCCCCTGTTTGGTTCCCCACCTCCCGTGGCCGTCAGACGGGGAAGCAGCCACTTGTGGCGTCTGTGCGTGGTGAGCTCATACATGTAGAGGCCGCCACGAAACTTCGGTTCGGGGGGAATGTAGTCGGCGGCTTCGCTGCCGGTGTCCCAAGACAGCAGTCCGCCACGCAGATCGAAGTCCTCCGGCTCGCCACTACCAAACCCATCACCAGTGCCGCGCGCGCTCAGGATCGTCGGGCGGCCGTGGCAACGATCGAGCTGAACGTCGCCGCGCTTCCCCGAGCCTTGGGCAAACAGCTCGCCTTGGAACGCGAAGCCTCTGTGAAGCCCGTCCCAGGGGTTGTGGACGACCAGGCGGCGCACCGCCGGGCAGATGCCGTTGGTCGACGCCCCGGGCGCATCGAGGTCGGCGGTCCTGTCCAGACGCGTGCTGGTGGCGGTGGCGATGTCGTAGAGAACGTTGACGCCCATCACGTAGCGAGTGCCCACACGGTACCAGTCAGAAATCCCGTTGGTCTTTTTCGGCAGCAGGACACTCTTACCCGTCCGTACGTCGAGCAGCGCCTGTGTGACTCCTTCCTCGCACGTGAGCAGGAAGCGTCCGGCCGCGGCGCTGATGATCGGTTCGCCGCTCTCGGCCTCGTTGTGAAGTCGACATCCCACTGGCGGGGTTATTTCTCGGCGCGTATCGGCGAGCGTGTCCAGCACTACTATCGGAGCAGCCGGGTTGACCTGCCACGCCGCATAGCGCACCCCATCGGTCGCGAAGCTCGTGGTGCTCGCCGCCAGCCGTCGCAGAGGCGACGCCTCCGCCCGGTATGTAACGGTACCGAGCATGACGAGGACAAGGGCAAGCGTCGCCAGCCCACGCCGGTAGCGCCCATCATCACCTGCCGCGATCCCACCCATGACGGTAGTAACCGCCGACTCCACTGTCCGATGCGGTTCCTCGAACATCCGCGCGGCTACTCGTAACTCCGCGTCACTAGGACGACATCTTTAGACAGCCGAAGGCCTTTTCGTAAGGCAGGTCCGTTTGAAGGAGAAGTACCCCGTTGGGCTTCCGTACGCTCCTTCCCATTTTGCGGGTTCGTACCCGTGTGCGGGTGTTGATCACCACTCGCCCGTGGATCACGAGCGACACATTCACAAGTTCCCCAATGCGAGGCTGATGTTCATGCGCGTGCACTTCGATCGCTTCTGTGTAGCAGTGCCTGCTCGCATCGTCGCCCATTCTTTCGGTGGCGCCTTCTTCATGGACGCGATCTACCGAGAGATACGCCGCGAACAGACGCGGGCCGCCTTCTTCTTCCCCTTCGAACTTTCCCCGCGGAGCAAAGGGCAACGCTCGATTGAGCCGGAAATAAGAGACGAATCCGGAATTCGGCTTGCCATCCGCCGCCACCTGTCGTGTGATCGTAAGGTCCTCGAACATATAGCTCGACGCGGGCTGCGCACTCAACCTCACCGATTTCTGCTCCGGCGGGTGACGAGGGCTGATCTTCAGCTTGACGCCCAGCACACGGTCGATTCGGAGGATCAGCGAGGGTTCGCGCGTCGTGCTCGTTCCGGGGAGAGCTTCGCTTCCAAGCGGCGCCCGCGGTCGTCCACCGATCGTGAGCTGCACGCCCCCGCAACCGTACGGATCGATCGTCGCGACCGCCGAGGGGCTCGCCGTGTCTGGCTGGTGGAACGCGAGCCGGACACGGATACCGGGGTCATCCGGGCAGCTCCTGACGCCCGGCTGAGCCGCGGGCAGCGAATTGAGCAGAGCGACGACCTGTTCGATCCGCTGCGCGGAAACGACGCTGAACGGCCGCTGAGGAGCGAGATTGCCCTTCAGCGAGCTGGTTACGCTGACGCTGAGGTGGCGCGCGCCCGCGGGAATCCACTCCGATGCCGGGCGCGGCGTCACCCACACCACCTGTGCATCCACGCGAAGCCCCGTCGATCCGTGCGGCAGCTGCGTCGCGGTGAGGACGAGCCACCGCGTGCTCAGCACGCCCGCAACCGCCGGCCACGCAAACGTCACCGATTCAAAAGTCGTGGACCCACGACTGCCGCCGCTACCCGAAGAAATCAGCGCTGACCCATTCGGAAGATGGCCACGAACGTAGGCCATCACTTCTGCGCGCATGCCCGGCACTGTCCACCACGCATGAGCTTCGACGACGTTTGGGGTATCCGGGCCACCAGCACCCGCAAGCAAGCCTTCATCGCCCGCGGGTTCGCTCGAGGACTCCGCCGCGCCCGCGGGCAACGACACCTCACCGAGCAGGGCCACAGCGTTCGCGCGCGCGGCGGCTCGATTAGCCGCCGCGCTTTCCGATGCCGCAACTGCACTCACCGTCCGAGTGCCGTGCGCGCTGACAGTGCCCATGATCGCGATCAGCACCGCAGCGACCCCAGCCCCACACGTCAATCCGCCGAGCATGTTGCGGATACGCGCCATCGGCTCAGTGTTGCAGGACGCCTGGCCCGGATGGTGCAGTGCAGTACCGGCGGCCCTCGCAGCGCTAGGATTCGTCGGGCACGCCGACGTAGCTCAGCTGGTAGAGCACCGCCATGGTAAGCATGAGGTCTCCCAGGGCGCTTTTCCCAGCAAAACAGCACATTCTTAGCTGCGGTCTCGGTTCCGTTACAGCAGGGCGACCGCGGTACTCCCTCCTATGATTGAGGTGGCGGAGAGGCTGATCTGAGAGACGGCCGAGATGCCCGGTAGGCACGCGATGTGGACCCGCGCCGGCTTCTGCCCGAGAGGCCCCGGCGATGGCTAGGCCCTGGCCCAAGCGCTCAGCGTGGCCATACGTTGCCAAGAGCGGCCGGCGCTCCTACCGCGTCGGCTTCTACGACCACGACAAACGCGAGCGCACCCGAACCTTCCCCATACGTCACGCTCGCGCGTGGATGCACGACTCCACAACGGCCGAGCGCCGGGGCCGCGACAGCCTGCGGCGGTTCCTGCTGGACCTCGACGCGAAAGAGGCCAACGAAGCCGAAGGCCGCACGATCGCGCAGATCCTCGAGCTCTTCTTGGAGGTTGACGCCCACCCACGCAACCAGGAAGGCCTCGCGCCCTCGACATACGCCCTCTACAAGTCGGTGCTGAACTGCCACCTCCTCGGCAAGCCACGACACCAACCAGGCAACAGACGCAAGTTGCCCCCAGAGGACTACGCCGTCGAGATCGCCAAAACGCAAGCCCGCTGCTTCAACGAGCCGCAAACGCCGCGCGCCTGGCGCGAGCAAATGCGCGAAGCCGGTGTGCCCGCGCAGACTCGCGTGCACGCGTGGCGCGTCCTCTCATCCGCGCTGAGCTGGGCCGCTAGATCACCGTCTGTGCCGGAGATCCACACCAACGGATGCAAGCTCGCCAGAGAACCCGTCATCAGCCGCCGACGATCCGCACGCACAGGCGGCACCGGCTATACCCCGGTAGTGCGCGCGCGTCCGCTGCCCAGCTGGGCGCTATCGCCGCAGGCAGTCGAGGCGATCCGCGCCCAGATGCTCCTTCGCACCGCGCCACGCAAGGCGATACTCGCACACCGCGACGCGACGATCGTGAGCCTGCAATACGGCATGGCGAGCCGCAACCAAGAGCTCTGGGGGCTTCGCTGGTCCTCCCTCGACGGAGAGTTCGCATGGGTGACAGAAGTCCTCAGCAGCGGGCAGCTCCAACAATGGGGCAAGACCGAGCACAGCACCCAGCGCCGCACCGCCATACCGAGCATTCTGCGAGAAGACCTCGAGCAATGGCGGGAAATCCTCACGCAATCTGGATGTCCGACCCGCGCCAGCGACTTCATCATCCCGGGAGACCTCAACCATGCCCGTCACGGAGTACGCGAGCCCGAGACGGGCGCCTGTCACCTCAGCAGGTCCCAGGCGAAGACCTGGGGCGCAGACTGCTTCACGCCAGCAGTACAAACCGTGGCGCAACGCCCGGAGTTCGCCCGCATCCTTGGCGCTACTCCGTATGCGCTACGCCGTGGCGGCATCTCGCTGCGCCTCCGCACTGAAGACCCCCAAGTCGTCGCCAGCGAGTGCGGCACCAGCCTGAAGATGCTCAGCGACCACTACTCGTTCCCCATTGAGGACTTACGCCAACAGGAGCCACGACCGGCAGATGTCGAGTGGCGCGCCGCACGCACCGCTCTCATGGACCCATGCGCGCACGAGGAAGTCCCGTCCCTTGAGACGGAACACGCGGGTACACGCCCTCGACAGAAGTTCTTCGCTTGGTTCGACGCCCACACGCGAGCTGCCCGGGAGTCCTAGCCGGTGGCTAGAAGCTCTCGGCGAGCCGGGTTCGAACGTCGTCGAGAGGGCCACCGCGGCCGCCCAGTAGGCCTCGACGCGGCGTCAGATTCAAGGAGCAAAGTCGCGTTCCGGCCCCGTGGGCAACTCGTCTGGACTCTTTCCTCTGCACGTAGACGAGCCGTCCACTGCTGAGGCGGCAGACAGCCCCGACGGCTTGGCCGTGGCTACCGGCTGCGGGTGAGCCCAGGTGTTGTCCTGTGCTCACCCGCGCCGCATTCTCAGAGCAGGTCTGAGAATGTGGCTATACGTCGATGACGATGAGCCAGTTGGAGCGGACTGACCCTTCCTTGGATGCCTTCAGGTGCTTATGCCTGGGGGCTGTTGAAAGTGATCATCGCTTCGCCATTGCTTTTGGTTGTCACGCCTTCGGTGTTGTTGACGGGACCGACGAGTGCTCCCGCGATGGGTTCGCCGGTTTGCCCGTCTGTGACCTTGACGGTTATCGGTTGGCGGGTGGTTGCGATGTGTGAACCGGCGAGCTTGAGGAAGTGTTCCGCATTGAAGGCATTGAACGCCCAGAGCACTTCTTGGCCGTTATGCAGGGCGAGCTGACATCCGCCAACTTCGCTGAGTTCATATTTGACGAGGACTCCTCAGAACTCAGTTTCGGTCTGGCACACCGTCGCACTCTCGCTGTCTTACGTGGATGGCGCGGACGTGTTGGCAGCAGGTGTGGGGGATATTGGCGTGAGCATTGTGACGGGCTTGCCTTCGCGGGTAACGAGCATCGGCTCGCCCGCGTGCTCAAGCTCAGCGATTATCGCGCTAGCGTGCTTGGCTAGCTGGCGATACTGATTGTCGTTTGTGTCATTTGGAGCCCATGTTCACGTAGACGAGCTGGCCGCTTGACAGGCGGTAGACGGTGCCGACTGCCTGGCCGTGGCCGCTGGCGGCTGGGGCGCCTGATGACGGTGTGGGCACGGTCTGGGTGTGTTGGGTGGTTGGTGTGCGTGTTTGCAGGCGATGCTTGGATTGGTTGAGGGTTAGGCCGAGCCCCGCAATCAGGAATGCGACGGCGAGGACGATGCCGATGTCAAACAGGTTGACGAGGCCGTCGAGCGGGTCTCCGGCGGAGTCTTCGATGTGACCGTGGCGGCCGAGTCCTGTGCGTCGATTCATTGACCTGGCTCCGGCAGCGGTGGTGGGACGGAAGCCTCGGTGCTAGCGGGAGGGGTGATGATTCGCCGTGGCGGTGGAGGACCGGCTGATGCTTGCCCACTCTCGGCAGATACTGGCATGGGCACACGAGCGGGCGGGTGCGCTCCTGTCGGCTGTGGCGTCTTCACTGCGATTGAGTCGGCGGCTCGCTCTAGTGCGGTGAGGTCTTCTGTGTACATCCTTGTGCGGGTGAGCGTCAACGCGAACGCGACTGTGCCGACCAACAGCCCGATCGTGGTCGCGGCGAACGCGGTGCGCAGGTCTACGGCGAGGATGCTTACTTCGCCGTGGCCGAGGGCGGCGAGTCCCGGCGCTAGAGGAATCAGAGTGCCCATCAGGCCGAGCGCTGGTCCAGCCCGAACGAGGATCCGGGTGTGATCCAGGCGTCTTTGCACAGCGAGCTCGTAGTCGGCGAGTGCGTGCTCGATGCCCGCCTGTTCACCGGCCAAGACCGCTCGGGCTATTTCTGTGAGTGTGTCTCTTGAGAATGAGTTGGGAGCGCGGGCCGCAAGCACAGCGGCCTGGCTCGGGTTGGCGACGACCTGGCGGGCAAGATCACCCAGCGCTCTACGTCCGGCACGCGCTCGTGAGTAAAGCTCCATCGCAAACCGCCCGAGCTCCCAAGCGCAGACGAGCAGCACGAGCAGCGCCAAGATGAGGACCGGGATGCGAAGCGAGGAGGCGATTTGTGCCAGCGCTTCGGCGATGGCGTTTGTCGTGGCGAGCGTGTTCATAGGATCAACTGTGGGCGTCTGAGCTCCACAAACGCACCCAGGAGCGCGAGAGCGAGCGCGGCAACGGCGATGCTGATCGCGAGCCACGATGACTGTTTTTCTCCTGCCGCTGCGCCGCGCAGACCTGGAGCCCCGGGTTCTAGCGCGTCGGCGAGCGTTCCGATTAGAAGCCCTTTGACGTCCCGGCCGCTGCTCTGCCCGCCACCGCCCGTGCCAGTGCCGGTAAGGGCGACTCCGCCTGTGCCATTGTGGATGGGTTGGTTGTGTTTCTTGGCGTGGTCGACGCTGGCGGTAGTGGCTGTCGGCACGGGCGTTTTGCGGGCAGGGCCTGGGTTTGGCTTGTGGGTGCTGGACTTATCGTGCTTTCGTGATTTCAGCTGGCGTGCATCGCCGGGAGTGTGACCCTTGCTTTTGGGCTGCGGGCGACTGAACAATCGGGCGCCGTTCCCGCCACCACCGGAGATCACTCCACCACCCGGATTTGTCGATACGCCGCCATCGCCGACAGCCGCGGGTTCTTCGGGTGGTTGAGCTGGCAGTTCTTCGTAGGGCACAGCGGGAATCGGTAGTGGATTGCCGGTAAATGCCGGGGTGACGTAGGCGGTCATCCACATGCCATTGCTTTCTTCGCGTGCCCTGTAGCGAATGTGGCCGTCTGGCTGCTGCATCGAGGCGAGATAACCGAGCGGTTCTTCGATCGCTAGAGCCTTGTGCGTGAGCCATTCTTCTGGGTCGATCCCCGCGGACCACATCCCCTGCACAGCCCAAGCTGTGGAAGCGACGTTTGGTTCGCTTTCAGTAAGGGACTCGACGAAGCCACCGTTGGCGGTCTCACCTTCACGTAGGTATTCAAATGCCTGCTTCTGCCCTTCCGGATCTGGATGGTTGACGGCGTTCAGCGCCTCGAGCGCGGCGCCAGTCATGTCGATTTCGCCTTCTGGTTCTTCCGGAAGCAGTTGTCGTTCTTTTGGGTTGCAAGGGCTGACCCTCGCCACATACCTCCAGTCCCAGCTACCGTTACACTTCTGCTGTGTTTCCAACCATTGCGTAGCGCGGGCAATAGCTTCTTCGACAGCTGGTTCGTGGATCGGGCTAAGTGCGAGGATCGCGAAAACCGTGTCGTTGACCCCTGGTGTCCTGGGATCTTTCACTTCGTGCGGGAAGGCACCCGCATTAGGACCGGTAGCGATCTGTCGTTTGAGGATTTCGCCGGCGAGATCGACTCCACCGAAGCCATGTGGTGAGGTGCCGGCGGCGTCGACGACCAGCAGTTCACGCTCGAAGTCCGTCGTCAGCGATGCGTTGTGTGCGTTTTCGGCAAGGTAGGTATAGGCACTGTGCCCGCCAACCCAGTGCTGGAGTCGAGTTGTCTGGTCGCGCGGGTTGATCCCGGCGGCCGCCAAGGCCAGCGTGACCCAGGCGGTGAAGTCTGAGCCGGGTTCAGTACCCGGTTCGGCGAAGCCACCGTCTTCGAGTTGCGCATTCTGCAGATATCGCACGGTCGCTTCCAGGTTCTGCTGGAACTCCGGATCGCGCGCGCTCGCGGCGTGGGCGGGACATACCGCGACCGCGGACAGGGCCACCGTCGCACAGACTGTGATCGTCAGCGCAACCATGCTGGTCTGCCGGTCGAGCGCTGGGATCATCGCCTGGTGGGACGCACGGTAAGCATTTTCATGATGCTCTTTGCGCCGGGTGGGCTGACGGTGACGCGGTAGACACCGGGGGCCAGTCGTGGCAGCTTGACCCTGATGGTTCCGACTCTCGTAGCGTGCACGGTGAATTGCTTGGTGAGAACCCAGTGGCGATGGCGTCCCCGACCCGTTTGGCGTGCGACCTGGATGGTGGCCTGACCGGCAGCGGTGAAGTCGAGCTTCAACTGCCTGCCGCTGATGTTCACTTGAGCGAGCGTTTTCGGTCGGGGGGCTAGACCGTTTGGCGAGGGCGGGGTTGTGGGCGCGTTCGGGGCGGAGGGTGCCGGAGGGCCGCTCGTCGGCGGGCCAGCTGGTTCTTTGTTTTTGTGCAGGTAGCGTGTCGGAGTGCGGGTCTGGTCTTCGGCGGGGAGTTCTCCACAACCTGTTTCTCCAGGGGCGGGTACGCACACGTCCAGGCGGTTGGAGCGGATCGCTTCTTCTTCGGGGATCGCTCCGTTTTCTTGTTCTTCTTTGGTCAGCGTTCGCAGTGGTGTGCCGGCCATGATGCGATGCCACCCCGGCGTCGTGAACGTGATGCTGGTCTTGCCTTCGCTGTTGGTGGTGACGGTTTCGGCGCTTTCGCGCTGCACCGTCTCAAATCCCTTTGTGGAGGTTTGGACTGGGGCGACCTCGGCGCCGTCGTAGGGAATGGTGTCCGCCGGTGTGCGTTCGGGTGTCGCTGGGGGCTGGCCTTCGCCGTGATCGCCGTAGACGTCTACTTCCACTGCGAATGGCTGGCCGAGTTCGGCGGTCGCGGTCAACGGCCGCGTGCCGGAGCTGTAGTGCTCGTTGGAGGCGAACAGGCCGAGGATCGGTCTTGACTGGAACGCGTTGTAGATCCACAGCGCTTCGTCTCCGTTGTGCAACTGCCACTGGCAGCCGCCGACGTCGGTGTAGACGTTGTTGGCGAGGATGCCCCACGACTTGCCTTCATGTTCGGCGTTTTCTTCTTCTGCGCCCCACTGCTTGATGAAGTAGTCGTTGAACCCGGGGTACCACTGTCCGTCCATCGCTTCGGTTTCGCCGACCATTTCCATCGCGTCGACCGAGGCGGCGGTGGGTGTGGGTCCAGCTTCGATGTTTTGCGGGTCAAGCTGGTTGACCCCGTCGCAAGGGTGTTCTTTGGTGTCCTCGGCGGTGTTGCCGTCTGGTTCTGCGGAGTGCACGTCGTGGCCTTCGGTCCAGATCGGGCCTTCAAACAACGTCTTGGTCGCCCCCTCGATCCGCACGTTCACCCGGGTGAGGTGGCCGCCAGTCGGGCTTTCGGGTTCGTGCCCTTGTTCGGTGGGGGTTTCGCTAGATCCCGTGCCCGAGGATGCAGCGGGTATGACCTGCCTGATGCGATTGTTTGCGGTGTCGGCGATTAGCAGGTCGCCGTTGCTGTCGAACCCCAAGCCTGTTATGCCGTCGAGGTACGCTTCGGTGGCCGGTCCGCCGTCGCCGCTGAAGCCGCTGATCGTGGAGTTCACGCCCGCGACTGTGTAGATGTCGCCTCTGACGGTGGCGGGCAGCCCGTATACGCAACTGCCCGAGCATGTCGAGGCGGCGACCATGCGAACAACGCTTCGAGAGCCCTCGCCGTAGCCTTCGCCGATCAGCACGTTGCCGGCGTCATCGACAGCGATCGCCTGAAGAGGCTGCATCGGAGCGGCGAGCGCGCTCCCCCCGTCACCGTCGGTCCCGACTTCTTGGGGGTAGAACAGCGCGCCGTCACCGGCCAGCAGATAGATGTCCCCAGCCGTGGTGCTTTTTTGTCCGTAGGCGCAGTCGCCTGCGCACGAGTGGGCTGCGACGAACCGTACCTGCAGGTTGTACGTGTCGGCGATCAGCAGGTTGCCTTCATTGTCCACTGTGACGTCCGCGGGTTCGGATAGCTGCGCGCTGGTGGCGGGCTTCCCGTTGCCCTTGGCCCCACCTTGGCCGTTGCCGGCGATGGTGTAGATGCCACCCTTGCTCATCGCCGGCAGGCCGTAGGGACATTCCGCCATGCACATGCTGTCCGCGAGGAGCCTGACGCGGTTGTTGGACGTGTCGGCGATCAGCAGATCGCCCCGGGAGTCGACGGCCATGCCCCTGGGTCCGTAGCCGAGCTGTGCGCTGATCGCCGAGGCACCGTCGCCGCCATCGCCTTCGCCTCCCTCCCCGGCGATCGTGTAGATGTCGCCCCCGACCATCGCGTGCAGACCGTAGGGGCAGTTGGTAGTGCAGTTGAAGGCGGCGATCAGCCCTACCAGCCTCTGGCCGTCGCTGATGATCACGTCGCCGGCAGCATCGACGGTCATCGAGGTCGGCGTTTCGTAGGGCTCTGACTTGCCGTTGCTTCCCACCCTGAACAACGAGGCGCTGCGTGCCTGTGCGCCGTCTTCAACGCTGCTGCCTCCACCGGCGATCGTGTACATCTCGCCCCGCACGGTTGAGGGCAAGCCATACGCGCAGCCCGAATCGCATTTCATCGCGGCGATCATCCGCACACGCCCGTTGAGAGCATCTAGCACGAGCACATCACCCGCGGCGTCAGAGGTAACGGCACGCGGTCGTCCAAGCTCGAGTTCCGTCGGTGGTCCGTTTTCACCCGAGAACGCGACGGTGCCGTTGCCAGCCACTGTGTAGATGTCGTTCGCGACCGTCGTCGGCAAGGCGAACGGGCAGTCGTTGGAGCAGTCGCTAGAAGCCAGCAGCCTGACGGATTGGCCGCTGTTCAATAGTACCCCTATACCCGGAGCGATCGTGACATCACTTGGATGGATCAGGGACGCTTGGATGCCGGGGATGCCGCTATCGAGGTCGCTGCCGCCACCGGTGATCGTGTAGATGTGGTTCTTGATTGTTGCCGCTAGGCCGTAGACACAGTTCGACGTGCAGGTTTCCGCCGCGACCATCAGTACGCGTCCTTCTTCGGATCCCTCCGCTATCAGCACATCACCAGCAGTGTCGACCCGCACCAAGCTCGGGGTTATCTTCGCGCTCGTCGCCAGCCCATTATCTTCTGGCGCTTCACTGCCACCACCAGCAATCGTGTAGACATACCCAGCGGTCGTCGACGGCAGGCCATAAGCGCAATCAGCGGCGCAATTGGCGGCAGCCACTAGAAGCACCCGTTCGCCGATGTAAAAAGAATCAGCGATCAACAGGTTGCCTTCACCATCGACCGCCAAGGCTTCTGGGTCCATGCCGGTGTTCGTGGCAGGCTCGCCATCACCAAAGTATTCGCCGTAGTATTCACGCCCCGCGATGTGATAAATGTTACCCTTCACCATCGCTGACAGCCCGTAGGGACAATCCTCATCACAGCTGTAGTCGGCGACCATCAAGACCGTATTACCGTCGGAGATCATCAAATCGCTGTGTGCGTCGACCGTCAAAGCACGCGGATCTCCCATCCCGGAATCCACCGCCGGACCTTCGATGAAACCAAGCTGCGGTCCGAAGCCAGCGATCGTGTAGACGTCGCCCTTGATCGTCGATGCCAGCCCATAAGGACAATCGGAGCTGCAGTCACTCGCCGCGATCAGCCGCACCCGCCCATTACCGCTGTCAGCGATCAGCAGATCCCCCAGCTGGTCAACCGCCAAGCCGCTCGGGTTATCGAACTCGGCGGCGCTCGCCGGTCCCCCGTCGCCGCCGAAACCGGCCGCGCTGGTTCCCGCGATCACGCGATCCCCGTCGGTAGACATGCCCACCGCGCGTATGACGTCCGTTTCGCTATCGGCGATGTAGAGCGCCTGTCCAGATACGACCATCGCCGAAGCGCTCTGTCCGAACGTCTTTGCTGGCCCTCCGATCAAGGGATCACCCGCCAGCGTCGAGATACTGCCGGGCGTGGCCGCTGCCCACCCCGATGCCGGAGGGACGGCGGCCACGACTGCGACAGCCAGCGCGAACAGCAGCAAGGAGCTGTACACAAACGCGCGGGCTGTGCGGCGAGGGATCATCCGTTCAGATAGATCACAGCGCCGAGTTCGACTTGGGTGCCGAGTTCGGCCGTTTTTTCGGTTTCGCCGTTGAGGCTTACCTTCCACGTCCCGGCCGTGCCATTGACGCTCGTGATCGCGCCACTGCCGCTGATCGGTTCGAAGTTGCTCACGCAGCCGGAGGGCTTGACGCCGGTGCCCGCCTTGGCCGCTTCGAGAACCTTCAGGAGACCGATCGACGATTCTTCGGCCGCCGATCCGGCTTTCACAGGCACCGAGCAGACCTTCAGCGTGGTGCTGTTGTTAACAATCAGAGCGAGCGGACTCGTCACGGTGGTGCTGAACTTGCTTGCGAAGTTCCACTTGACCTGGCCGACCCTTGTAGGCGTTGGTGGTCCAGCCGTGAAACCAGCTCCGGCGAGCGCCCGGACCGCGTCCTGGCTTGAGTAGTTATTCACTGTTCCACTGGGTTTGTAGAGGAACCCGCCTTCATTTGCGCCTGATTTGATCTGCAGCGATTCCAGGAACTTGATCGGCGACTCCGCGCCCACTTCTTCCTTCTTGAATTCCGAGGCGTTGATCCCGCACATATTCAGGCCGCTGACCACCCACGAGCTGGAGTCAGCGTTAATACCTTCTATGTATTTGAAGGCGCCACTTTTTTCCAGGATCGTCTTCAAGTATGCCTTACCTTTCGCAACGGCTTCTTCCTCAGCCGTGTTTTTGACACCCGAGGTGCACAGAGCAGCCATCGCCGCCCCAGTGGTGTCAGGTTCCGATTTGGATTCCAGACCTTTTGCTTCGCCTTCCACCTTATTGAAATTCCAGCCGCCATCGTTGTGCTCGTTTTTCTCGATCACTTCGACTGACTGCTTGAGCAGCGCCGTTGGGATTCGCACCAAGCCTGTCGTCGACTTCGTATCAGCGAAGGCGAGCACGGCGAAAATCGTGCCATTGAGTCTGCCCGGCAGGCCATAGTAGCCTGGGCTGGCCGTCTGGTATTCGGAGATGAGATTCGCGAGCAGGTTCCGTTCAACAGACACCCGGGCCGGGTCGATTCCCGCCGCGTAGGAAACCAGCGCCGCCTTCTCAAATTCGGTCGCCGGATTTTCGACAGCACCCGGCCAGGTAGATGGGCCGACGTAGCCTTCGTACCATTCGCGAGCGAACACCGTGCCGCTGCCACGGTGCACGTCGGCCGCTGCTTTCCCGCCGGCAGCCAGCGATGTCAACGCCCAGTCCCCTCCGAACGAGGGCGCACCCGTCGCACTTTCACTTTTTTGCACTTTTTCCAGATATTTCACGCCTAGTTCCACTGGGGTACTCGCAGCCGCGACAGCCGGCACCGACAACGCAGTGACGGCTACGACGACGAGCACGAGCCTGCAAACGACGCTTCTCATCGAATCTGCCTCCTTTGGATCGTGGTTGTTCAAGAAACGACGACAGCGACCGCGAGACCGCAACCGTCAAGGCGATAGCGCAGCGTGTACCGGCCCGCTGCTAGGCGCCCACGCACGGGATGCAACGAAGCGACCGTGCCACGCGCATAGATGCGCCCGCCACGGGTCAAGCTCGCCGATGCGACGCTGGACTTGGCGCCGACGAGGGTGCATTTGATCCGTGGCGCACCGTGACCACGCAGCACCTTGCAGGTCGCGTCATGCCCAGCGGGTCCGCGCGGTCCAGTAGCTCCTTGCGGGCCTGTTGCACCCGGCAACCCGGTCGCGCCCCCGGAGCCCTGTGCACCGCTCTGACCGCTCGCGCCAGCCGGCCCGGCAGGACCCTGAGAGCCCGGTTCGCCTTGCGCTCCCGCGGGGAGCGTTCCGCCTGCTCCCGCGAGCGGCACTTCGAGCGTGCCGGTGCCAGCCGTGCTGGAGACCACCAGCGTTGCAGTGCGAGCGCCTTCCTGGAAAGGCGCGAAGCGCACCCCGACGGTGCAGGTCGTCTGGGTTTGGCTATCGACCGTAACGCCTGTGCAGCCATCCGCGCTGATCAGGAAATCCTGTGCGTCAAGCCCGGCGACATGCACGGAGGTGATCTGTGCACCACCACCATCCGCAGACACCACGATCGACCGGGGAGCACCGATCGTATCCATCGCCTGCGAGTCGAATGAGCCGCCAGGCGCAGAGAGTTCGCGCGCCTGGCCGATGACCTGCACGGCCGCGGGCACCGAGAGCGCGGAGTTGCCGTTCGCGGTCGGCAGCTTCAGTTTTGGGCTCGAGCCGGCACGCGCGACGAGCTGCGCCGCACCGACCTCGGCAGCGGTCGCGGTCAGCGTCGCTTCGCCGTTGGCGTTGGTCTGCGCCGGAATCCCCCCGTTGATCGAGACGCTGTAGCCAGCGCCAGTCGTGCGCAGGGTTTCGGTGCCGTTCTGACCCCATTCGACAGTCGGTTCGAAAGCGGCGACCGTGACCGTAAAACGCTGCCCCACGACTACGCTCGCGGGCACTCCTTCGATCTGAACGTGCGGCGTGTCCGTGACGTAGGGTTCGCCAGGACCGACCAGCTCGCTGGCCTGCAGCACAACAGTTTCGCCTTCCTGCACCGTGTCGCACAGGCCAAGCACCGGAGCTGCGCCAAGGTTGAAATAGTGCTCTCCCACCCACAGCTGCCAGCCTTCATCGACAACGCCCGGTTCCGGCGTCCTAAAGCTGGTCGATTCCATCGGCAGCTTGACGCCTTCGAATTCCAATTCGGGGCTGCCTTCCAGTTCCGCGACGCCCCAAGGATCGTTCAGCGCCAGCAGCGCCGCAGCAACACTGTCCGCGGGCAGTTCGCCCGCTCCGAGACCTGGGCATTTGATCTCTGACAGTTCGCCGTTGGTCGTGCCCGTCACCTTGACGGGCGGTGCACCCGGTTCGCCAAGCTGCACCGTGGCGCCAACGAGCCTTTCCGTAGTCGTATTGACCTGCACCGCCACAAGCGAGCCGGTCGCGGCCGCCGCCGAGGATGAGCCAATCCCGCAGGACACGAGCAGACCAGCAAGGAGTACGACTCCGCAAAACGCAGCTCTCAGCGGTGCGCGGAAACGGGGCGACAGATCCATGCGATGCTCCTATCTCGACAGGAACACCACGCACGCCAACGGCGCACGCCGAGGCCCTGTCCGCGAAGACGGTTGACGTAAGCTCGCAAGCCGGATATTCGGGCTCGGGATCAACCTCACGGATCTCCTTCCCAAGCCTTCTTTTCGCTCGGCTCAGTGGACCTGCGATCCGTTCGTCACCCACACCGCTGCGCGTCAGCCCCGGAATCTCACCGGAGTTCCCCACGCTCGTAAGCGCTTGCAACGTACCACACACGACCGCTCGCTATCGTGCCCGCCCATCGACCAGCGCAGGACACCTTGGATCATCATCGCTTAGCTGCCTCGCTGGCGCTGTTGGGTCTCGTCGGGTGCGGTGCCTCAGCCGCGAAAGGTCACTGCGATCTTCCCGGGACAGAGCTAAAACGAGCACGCTTCGGAGCTAGTCTGACGCTGATAGCGCCCTTATACATTCTGATAAATCCGGAGCGTCTTCCTGTCGTGGACTCGCGGGTGAGCATCGGGACCGCGAGGTAGCGTTCCTGCCGATGCCAGGCGGCCCAGCACGATGAACACGGGTGACGCTCCGCTGTCTGCGCGAGGATCTGAAGATCGAGACGCCACCTGTCGAGGTCGATCTCGGGGGGCTCGACCACCCGCTTCTCGACGAGGCGCGGCGTGTCGCGCCGACAACCCCACGCGGGCAGAAGCGCATCCTCTCGATCGGACATCCACTTGTGTACCGGCTGCGCCACGGACGCTGGCGCGGCGCGACATGGCTGGAGGCCGACGCCGCGCGATTCTGGCTCTGCGCCGGCGCGCAGCGGGAGGATGGCTCAGGCGAGGACGCCTACGAGCTCTTCACCGCTCTGCACCAAACGGGACGGCTCCTGCCCGATGACGATGATCGGCTCCGTGATGCGCTTGAGCGCAACGCACGCATCGTCGGCAACGCCGTCGACTCGATCACCTCCGCCCTTGTCGAAGCCTTCGATCACCGAGACCGTGATGTCACCGTCTCATTCGACGGGCTGATCGATGCCCGTCTGCACGTCACCGCACCCGGCGAGGAGGTCTGGGTGGCGATAGCGACTCAGGCAGCCGACGGACGTTTCGTCGAAGAGCGCCTGCGGGACGTGCTCTTCGGCGTGGTCTTGGCCGCTGCGGAGGCCGAGCTGTGGGAACCCCGCGCGGACTGGCCCTCAGACGCGCTCGCCTGGTTTGAGGTCGCGCGCCTTGGCCTGCGCGAGCCGCCAAGCTGATCGGACGCAACGCCGCCGACCCGCTGAACGTCCGCCTCGCCGACCCCCAGCGAGTACGCGAGCGTTGAGGTCTTGCCGCCCAGCAGCGCCTCCCGGGCGCGCTCCATACGGTGCGCGAAGTCCTCACGGTGACGCTCGACGTACTCATCGACCGCACGCTCGACAAGCTCGGCCTGCTTGAGGCCCGCCATCAACGCGGCATAGCGGACCTTCTCCTTGGTGGTCTCATGAACCTTGATCGGGGACTGTGCTCGCAGCATGGCTTCGCTCGGTACTTCGGTACCAGACTCCACACACGATAGCATGCCCCGTCGGGCGGCAACTGGGCCCACCCGATGTACTATCCAGAGCAGCCAAGCCGACGTAGCTCAGCTGGTAGAGCACCGCCATGGTAAGGCGGGGGTCAGGGGTTCGAATCCCCTCGTCGGCTCTACTTTTCTACCGTGCTGACGCCTCCCTCCACGTGCGGTGTGCGGCTCAGTTGCCGACGCTCGATAACTCGACGAAGCTCTTGGCAACTCGACAAAGAACAGATTATGGGGGTCCCAGTCCCGACCAGTTCCTAGCGGACCTTGACTAATCTTTTGGTATGCCATAATCTGGGTTATGGGCTCCAAGGAAATGCTCCACTCGACCGCCGTCGAGGACTACTCCAAGGCGATCTTCGCGCTGGAGTCACGCAGCAATGAGCCGGTCTCGACAAATGCGCTGGCCGAGCGCCTGGGTATCACGGCGGGCTCGGTCTCGGCGATGCTCAAGAAGCTCGACGAGCTGGGCCTGACGACCCGCGTCCCCTATCGGGGAGTGCGCCTCACCGACGACGGACGCCGTCTCGCGCTCGAGGTTATCCGCCATCACCGGCTGATCGAGAGCTTCCTGGCCGACACGCTGGGGATGCCCTGGGATCGGGTCCACGCCGAGGCCGAGGTGCTCGAGCACGTGCTCTCCGAGGACCTCGAGGAGCTCATCGCAGCAAAGCTCGGGCACCCTACCGTGGACCCTCACGGCGACCCGATCCCTAGTGCCGACCTAGAGCTCGACGAGCGGCCGACCGATCGCCTGGAGAGCCTTCAGCCTGGCGAAGAGGGACTGTTCGTGCGCGTCTCAGACTCCGACCCGGAGATGCTGCGCTACCTCGCCGACCGCGGAATCTCCCCGGGAGAACGCTTCGCGGTCCGCGATCGCCAGCCCTTCGGCGGGCCGCTGTTCGTGCGCTTTGGAGAGAGCGAGCATGCCATCGGCGGTGAGCTTGCCCGCGCAATGCGAGTCGAAGTCGACCACCCGCCAGAGATCGACCAGTCACCTCAGCAGGGGCCATCCCCAATGCAGGCTGGCCGGGCGCCGACCGGCGCCGAACGGGAGGAACCGGGCGATGGCCAGCACTGAAGTGGCCACGGCCCCCCGCCTCGCCCCACCGCCGCCGACCGACGAGGACACCGCACGATCGCGAGACCGCTCGCGCGTTCACCATGCCCGCAGGCACAGCAAGCGCTGGCGGCTTCTGTGGCTGCTCGTCGGTCCCGGGATCCTGGCCATGCTCGGCGAGAACGACGGGCCGAGCATGATCGCCTACGCCTCCGACGGCGCACAGTACGGGCTCGGGTTCTTCGTGCCATTCATCCCCGTGCTGTTCGCGATGGCGTTCGTATGCCAGGAGATGTGCATGCGTGTCGGAGCGGTCACCCACCGTGGCTACGGCGAGCTCGTGCTGCAGCGCTACGGCAGAGTCTGGGGCTGGTTCGGCGCGGGCGATTTGACGCTCACCAACCTGGTGACCCTGGTGGCTGAGTTCATCGCCATCCGCGTCGGCCTGGCCTACTTCCACCTCGGCGCTCCGATCGCCGTCGCGCTCGGACTGGCGCTTGTCGTGTTCACACTCAGCGGCGGGCGCTACTGGCGCTGGGAGCGCATCGTGCTCGGCCTCGCGCTCTTCAACGGGCTGTTCCTGGTGGCGGCGATTCTCGTCAAACCCAACCTGGGGGCGGTCGCGGGCTCCTTGGACTTCACGCCGTTTCCCGGCGGGAGCTTCAACACGCTGCTGCTGCTGCTCGCCTCCACGATCGGCGCCACGGTGACGCCGTGGATGATCTTCTTCCAGCAGAGCGCCTCCGCCGACAAGGGTATGACCCCGCGCGACATCGGGCACGGTCGCTACGACACCGCGGCCGGAGCGGTGCTGGCCGCGATCTTCGGGATCGGCGCGCTGATCGCGGGGGCGGCGCTGCTCACACACAACGGCGCAGGCATCCAGGGGTTCGCGCCCGGTGCCGGCTTCCCTGAGGCGCTCACACATGTCGCAGGCGGCGCCGTGGGGACGCTGTTCGCGCTGGGCCTGGTCGAGGCCGGCGCAGTGGCCATTCTCACGATCTCCGCGAGCACCGCCTACGCCGCCGGGGAATGCGTGGGGGTCTCACACAGCTTCAACAGCTCGCCACGCAACGCCGGCGTGTTCTATGCCGCAAACATCGGCGTGGCGCTGCTGGCCGCAGTCGTGATCCTCATACCCGGGGCGCCGCTGCTGTCGATCGCGCTGAATGCCAACGTGCTCGCGACCGTGCTGCTGCCCGTCAGCCTGGTCTTCATGGTGATGCTCGCCAACGACAGGCACCTAATGGGCCAGTGGGCGAACCGGCGCTCGACCAACGCGGTCGGGGTCGCCGTGATCGCCTTCGTCGGACTGTGCGGCGCCGCGTACGGCATCGACTCCTTCCTGCAGTCCGTCCATCTCATCGGCTCATGACGATGCGCCCCGGCCTCGTCGATGAAGCACACGACGGCCCTTGGACACATGACGCTCACAACGCTCCCGACATCGCAGAGCGGGACCTGCAGCCACAGGAGCGCTATGAGGACGAGCTGATCATGCACCTCGAGCGCGACCAGTTCGTGGCCGAAACGTCCCGGCCGGTACCTCGAGCCACGCTCAGCGCCCGCGCCACAGCCGGGCTGTGGATGCTCCGAGTGTTCGTCGTCCTCGTCAGCCTCATGGTCATCTACACCTTCATCGACCAGCTGCACTGAGACGAATCGTCGCACTGCTGGGACATGGCGCTCACCGGGGAGTCGACACATTCGCCCATTGCCCCCTCGCGGTCAACGGCCGGATAGCTTCCCGGGCATCATGAGCCCTGTGCCCAGCTCCGGTGAGCGGGTTCCCGACGCGCATGACAACGACGCGCAGGGTCTCGCTGCGCCGAGCCCCGATGCAACGCTGGTAAGTCTCGACGAGCGCCAGCTCGGCGTCCTGCGTCGGGTGGGCCGCGAGTGGGGCCGGGTCTGCGGCAATCCAGAGATGTGGCGGCGGGCGCTTCCGGTGGAGCCAGGCATCGGCGGCTTCCCCGAGCCGGAGGAGGTCCGGCCGACCCGCTTCGGGCGCTTCGTGCGCGTGCGCAGCAGATCGAAGCGATCACCTCGGCAATCCCCTCGCTGAGCCCGGACACCGTCCCCCTCGGGGTGGGGGTGATCGTGGTGCTGCTCGCGGGCAACCTGCGCGGTGTGCGCCAGGCCGGCATGCTGTTCGCCGCGCCGACCTACCTCTTCATCTTCGCCATGTTCGTGCTCGTCGCGGTCGGCCTGGTCGACTCCGCGCACCACGGCTTCCAGGCGACACCGCGGCCGCCGCTCACGGCTACCGAGGCCGTCGGCGCACTGTTCGTCCTGCGCGCGTTCGCCTCGGGGTCGACGGCGATGACTGGGATCGAGGCTATATCCAACGCAGTGCCGGTCTTCAAGCCTGTCGAGTGGCGCAATGCGCGCACGACGCTCACCTGGATGGTCGGCCTTTTGATCGTGCTGTTCGCCGGCACGATCGCGATGGTCCAGCTGGAGGGGATTGTGCCCAGCGCCCACGAAACGGTGCTCTCCGAGATCGCCCATCGCAGCTTCGGCTCGGGCTTCACCGCCGGGATCACGAAGTTCGCCGCGGGCGCCTGGGTCTCCCTGCTGGCCGTCGGATTGGTCATCCTGCTCGCGACCGCCATCCGCCGCCACTACGAAACGGTGGCCAGGGCGATAGCGCTGCACCCCCATGCGATCGAGCTGCCCAGGCATCCGATCGCGCCGAACGCACGCGACGCCCTCGCGGGAGTCGCGCCGGCGGACGCCGAGAGGCGCCACGCAGCCGCATTGCGCGCACGCAAGCAGGGGGGCGAGACCGAGGAGACCCCTGAGGAGATCCACCACCTGATCCTCGTTGCGGTGGCCTCGCTTGACCTCACCAGCATGCGCGCGCTCGCCTACGCAGCCTCGCTGCAGCAGCCGGTGCTCGCACTGCACGTCAGCCCCACCGCGGAGGAGGCCGAGCGCTTCCGCGACTATTGGCGCACGTGGGGCGATCACCTGCCGCTGGAGGTCGTTGTATCTCCCTACCGCGCGATCGTCGCGCCGATGATCAGTTACATCGAATCACGACATCAGCAGCGCCCCGACCTGACGCTGACCGTGATCCTCCCGGAGATCATCGTGAGACGCCCTTGGCAGCGCATCCTGCACAACCGGATCGCGCCCCGGCTGCGGCGAGCCTTGCGACCCATACCCAAGATCGTCGTCACGACCGTTCCCTTCCATCTGCCGAGCTGAGGGCCTATCCCTCTGGCCCACACGTCCCTATCGGGATAGGCCCTGAGCGGAGGAGAAGCCCCGCGGTCCCGGCCGATCCCGAGAGTCGGACCAAACGCCTGCGCCGTATACTCACGCGCTCATGATCCCGCGCGTGCGACCTGATAGCAGCGGCCGCGGGGAGCGGGTCTCTTTCGAACGATAGGAATAGCGACCGATGATCATTGCTACCAGCTACCCGTTCCTCGAAGTGTTCTGGACGATGCTGATCTTTTTCGCGTTCGTCGTCTGGCTCTGGATTCTGTTCACGGTGCTTGCGGACATCTTCCGCCGTCACGACACGTCCGGGTTCATGAAGGTGCTGTGGATCATCTTCATAGTGGTGCTCCCGTACTTCGGTGTCTTCGTGTACCTGATTGCCGAGCACAAGGGGATGACCGAACGCGCCCTGAAGCAGCAGCAGGCAGCACAGCAGCAGATCGATCAGTACGTGAAGTCCGTCGCCGGAGGCGGCGACTCGGCTGAGCAGATCACCAAGGCCAAGCAGCTGCTGGACGCCGGCACGATCACCCAGGCCGAGTTCGACCAGATCAAGCAGAAGGCGCTGGCCGCCTGAGCAGACCGATGGCAGCCCCAGCGCCGTTTACCGGTGGCTGCCTCTGCGGTGCCGTCCGCTTCGAGCTGACGGCACCGCCGGCCGCCGCCGGTTACTGCCACTGCACGCGCTGCCAGCGGCGCACGGGCACCGCGTCCTCGGCGCAGGCGCGCATCGACGGCCGCACGCTGCGCATGCTCCAGGGAGAGGAGCTCATCAGAGCATGGCGCCACCCCGATGGCGGCTTTGAGAAGTGCTTCTGCGCGCAGTGCGGCGCGCACCTGTTCAGCCGCAACCCGGCCGAGCCGACGCAGATGAGCGTGCGCATGGGCGCCTTCGACTCCGACCCGGGCGTACGCCTGAGCTGGCGCGCGTTCGTGGCCTACGCCGCGCCATGGGAGCCGATCCCCGACGACGGGTTGGAGCGCTTCGCGGAGGGCGTCCCCTTCGCGAGGACCGACGCTTAAACCCCCATCCCCGCCGCGCTGAGCGGAGGGGTTCAGCCGCCCCATCCCCGCCGCGCTGAGCCAAAGGGAGATCGCACGAAGCTTCTCCGCTGCCGATCAAGCGCCCTCGTGCCAATCGGACTCATGCAAGTGCGCGAACTGCTCGCGCAGCCGGTTAAGCTCGCGCCGGCGCGAGAGGACGCCAAGTGCCAGGAGCGCCAGCGCGGCGAGACTGACGAAGCCGAGCGCCGCCGCGATCTTGGCGCGCGAACTCGTGGCGGCCTCCCCCGGTGGGGGCAGGTCCAGGCCGCGCGGCGGGCTCGCGCCGGCGGCACGCGCGGGTGCTCTGGGACTCTCGACGGGACGGGTGCCCTCGGCGACCGCGACCATCGCCTGCGGCGAGAGGCTGTAGGAGAGGGTGTTTTCGATCCAATACGCGGCACTCCCTTCTCGCCAGGCGATCGTCTTGACGTGTTCGCCGTCGTAGAAGAGACTGTACGTGCGCGAGCCGATGTGGAGCTCCTGGCTCGGAGCGCTGAGCAGGGGTGGATCGGTCCAGGTACTGCCCTGCACGTCGTAGTACTGGCCCAGTTCGCCGCGGCCGACGACGATCGTGTATGCCGGGAAACCGTGGCCGCCGGGACCGTGGATGCTGTAAAGGCGCAGTTCGTCGGCGGGCGCTTCCGCGGTGGTCTGCTGGTAGCGGGGCGCCTCGAGCGCAAACGGCAGGCGCGGGGCCAGCGCCCGCGCTTCGTCGATCGTAGAGAGCGGAGTGAGAGCAAGCGACAGCGCAGCGGCCACCGAAACGTGACGGGCGGGCAACGAGCGGGCGGCCCTGTCGAGTCTGTGCCTGGGGATCGCGGCGGTGCCGTCCAGGAACGAGCGCGCCGATGCCTGCAGCTGCTGAGGGGTGGCTGTGTCGTAGTTGGAGTGCAGTTCGACCTGGAAGGGCACCTGGCGTACCGGCTTGCCGGCCGATTCGATCAGGAGCTCCAGCAGCGCCAGCACTTCTTCTTCGCCGTGGAGATCCGTTTCGATGGCCTTCCCCAGGATCCGCTCGAACTTTTCCCGGTTTTCGAAGAGCGTGGGGCCATACTGCGCCTTCACCGCCAGCAGGAACCGCTGGTCGCGCGCGTCGCGGATCAGCGAGGTGCTTTCGTGGCGGTTGGCGACGAATTCGAGCGCCTGCGGACCGCATAGCCGCTGATAGCCGGGCTGGAGGTTGACTTCGAAGTACTGTTCGCCCCCCGGTTCGTTGACGTGGTAATAGCGCTTGTCCACCGTCATGTAGACGCAGCCCATTTCATCGACGGCGCGCCTGAACTTGGGGAAGTCGGTGACGAACACGTGGTTGACGGTGATGCCGGTCACGCGCTTGATCGTTTCGAGCATCAACTTGATCGCGCCCGATGTCCCGCCGCCATCCTCGAAGCCATAGGTGTAGGCGGAGTTGATGCGGTTAGTGATCCCTTCGCCGTTCGGCGCCATGAACGTCACGCGCAGCTCGCGCGGGATCGAGAGCATCGAGATGGTGGGCTTGCTCAGGTCGATGCGCACCAGCAGCATCTCGTTGGAGTGCGGCAGGACCGACCCACCGGGGTCGCTCTTCGGAGGCGGCCGCTGATCGTTGCCGACCAGCAGCAGCGTCTGCGGCGCACCGCCCCCGGCGGGCACGAGAACGTTCGGCGCGACCTTGACCGCGCGGCTCTGCCCGAGCGCACTCACGACCCTGTCGACCTCCTCGCGCACCGCTACATACGTGCCGACCGCCGAAAGGAGCACCACACCGAGACCCCCCAACAAAAGGCGCCTGGCCAACCACCAGTCGCGGGGCGGTGGCCCAGGGGGCGTCGAGCCCGGTGGAGCCCCAGCGGACGTGGGCGGTGTCGTGAGAGTGCTCAACGCTTACGGACATGATCGTGTCCACGCGCGCCCCTGTCGTCGGCCAGCCGCGGTATCTGCAACTACCGCGTTTGGCGTAGGCGTTCCCCGCGTCAGGCCTCGCCCGGCAGCACCAGTCCCGTCTGATAGGCGAGGACCACCAGCTGCGCACGGTCGCGTGCATCCAGCTTGACCATCGCGCGGCTGACGTGCGTCTTGACCGTCGCGGGGCTGATCGTCAGCAGCTCGGCGATGCGATCGTTGCTGAGGCCCCTGGCCACCAGCGCCATGACCTCGCGCTCGCGCTCGGTCAGGACATCGAGCTGCTCGGGCGGCGCGCGCCGGTACTCGGGGGCGGCGAGGAACTCGCCGATCAGCCGCCGCGTGACGCTCGGGGACAGCAGCGCGTCGCCCCCGGCGACGACGCGCACCCCCTGCAGCAGCTCGGTTGGCTCCGCGTCCTTGAGCAGGAAGCCACTGGCACCGGCGCGCAGCGCCTCAAAGACGTACTCGTCGCTCTCGAACGTGGTCAGGATCAGGACCCTCACCGTCGCGAGCCGCTCCTCAGCGGCGATCTGACGCGTGGCCTCCAGCCCGTCCATACCGGGCATGCGGATGTCCATCAGCACCACATCCGGACACGCGCGGCGAGCAATGCTCAGGGCCTCCCCGCCGGTGGCGGCCTCCCCCACCACCGCGATGTCCGGCTCACCCTCGAACAGCACGCGCAGCCCGGCACGCACCAGCGGCTGGTCGTCGACGATCAGCACACCGATCATGAGCCCGCCGCGATCGGCAGGCGGGCAGATACGCGGAAGCCCCCATCCGCGCGCGGGCCGGCCTCGAGGTCGCCCCCGAGCGCGTGCACCCGCTCGCGCATACCGAGGATCCCATGGCCCGGCTGCCCACCAACGTACCCGTTCATCCCTTCGGTGCGCCCATCGTCCTCGACCGTGACCATCACCTCCTCCTGGTCGTAGGAAACCCGGACCACTGCCTGCGCGCGCCCGGCGTGGCGCAGGACATTGGTGAGCGACTCCTGAACTATGCGGTAGGCGGCCAAATCGACGCTTGCGGGCAAATGCCGATGTTCGCCCTCGATGAGGACCTTGGTTGGCAGGCCGGCGTCGATCGTGCTCATGAGCAGCACATCGAGCTGACCCAGGCCCGGCGCCGGCGAGCGCGGCTCGGCCTCCTCGGCCTGACGCAGGACACCGAGGATCCCCCGCAGCTCACGCAGCGCCTCCCTGCTCGTGGCCTTGATCGTCCGCAAAGCCTGCTCGGCCTGCTCGGGACGGTCGTGGAGCACGTGCGCGGCGACCCCGGCCTGCACGCTGATCGTCGCGATGCCATGCGCGAGCACGTCGTGGAGCTCCCGCGCGATCCGCAGACGCTCGGCGTCGATCCGACGACGCGCCTGCTCCTCACGACTCTGCTCGGCCTGCACGGCCCGCGCCTCGATCTCCTCGATGTAGGCGCGGCGGCTGCGGAGCTCCCAGCCGAGGAACAAGGCCGCCAGCGCCAGCGCGGGCTCCAGCACGGTCCTCGCGTCAGACCAGCCCCGGTACTGAAACAGGCCCCGCGCCAGCGCCAGCGCCACCCCGGTGAGCACCGCCAACACCAGCGCGCGACGGCGCCCCTCCAGCTGCGCGAGCGTGAAGAGCGCGACCACGACCGCCAGCGAGATGGCGCCCGCGGGAGGAACGATCGCGATCGCGACCACGGCGGCGCCCAGCGTCAGACCCCACACGACCAGCGGCCAGCGGCGCCTGCCGCTCAGCGCGAGTGCCGCGAGCACGCACAGCGCATAGCCCAGCACGGCGGCCCGATCGAAATCGTGACGACCGCGGGCCTCGAGCACGCGCACGCCGATGAGCCCGGCGGCCAGTGCGCCGCCTAGCAGAGCATCGATGCCCCATAGGGGTAGACGTGTCTCCGAGGGCACCGACAATCCAGTCTGCACCACCCAAAGGTAAGCCACAGCGGCTGTCGTGTGGCCGAGAGCCGCCGCCACATCAGCGGTCGCCAGGCCGAGAGCCGCCGCCACATCAGCGGTCGCCAGGCCGAGAGCCGCCACCCCAGCCGCCGTCACGTAGCCGAGAACCATCTTCAGCCCTTCGGGAAATCACCCGGCGCAACCCCTACGATGAGCGCCGGCCGCGATGCTTCACCGGGGTGGAAGACAGCGCGACGCCCCAGAGGCGATTACATGAGTTCGACACCTCCCAGCAATCACAACGACCGGGCCCGGGGGGAGCGTGAGGGGAGCGACCGGCGCACATTTATCCGCCGCGGCGTCCTGGCCGGCGGCGCGCTGCTCGCGGGCGGCGCGGGCCTCGCCGAGCTGCTTGACTCGGGCGATTCCGGAGTCTCCCGCGCTCCGAGCGTCAAGCGGCGCGTCGCGCGCGCAACCGCCGCGCCGGCCAATACTCCGCCGAACATCCTCGTCGTGATGGTCGACCAGCTGCGCGCGCCGCTGTGGTTTCCGCCCGGAGCGGCGGTGGATGCGCTGCTGCCCAACATCGCACGTCTGCGCTCGGACTCGGTGTCGTTCGCGCGCCACTACACCGCCGCCAACGACTGCACGCCCGCGCGGGCCGCCTTCCTCACCGGACTGTATCCACACCAGACGGGCTGCCTGATCACGGGGCGCTCGACGCTCGACCCCGGCTTCCCCACGTACGGCACGCTGCTCCGCGAGCAGGGCTACACGACTGTCTGGTACGGCAAGTGGCATCTGACGCGGGGCGACAACAACTGGCACAGGCGACGAGCCGGCCAGTCGCTGGAGCCCTACGGGTTCGACGGAGGCACCTACCCCGCGCCCGACGGCGCCCCGGGGCAGGGCCTGCGGGCCGACCCCCACATCGCGAGCCAGTTCGAGAGTTGGCTCGCCGAACAGGGTCCCGCCCAGCCATGGTGCGCGACGGTGTCCTTCGTGAACCCGCACGACATCGCGTGGTGGTATCGCTACACCGAGCGCAAACCGGAAGAGCGCACGGCGCCTCCCATGTGCAGAGCGCTGCCGGCGAACTTCCAGACACCCCAGCAGCTGATCGACGCCAACAAGCCCGCGCTGCAGCTGTCGTTCCTTGAAACCGCCGCCAGCGCCTTCGGCGAGGTCCCCTATAGCAGCCCGGGCGCGCACCGAATATGGATGGAGTTCCTCGACCTCTATCTGCAGCTTCAGCGCGCCGTCGACGAGCAGGTCGGGCGCGTGCTCGCGGCGGTGCGCTCGAGGCCGGACCTGGCCGCGAACACTGTGGTCCTCTTCACCTCAGACCACGGCGAGTATGGGGGCTCGCACGGGCTGCGCGGCAAGGGCGCCGGCGCCTACGAGGAGGCGATCCGCGTGCCGCTCTTCCTCCACGACCCACGAGGCAGACTGACGCAGGAGCCGGGCCTCGAGCGCTACCAGCTGACCTCGAGCGTCGACGTGGCGCCGCTGCTCTTGAGGATCGCGACCGGCTCGGAGGCGTGGCGCAGGGAGCCCCGCTACGCCCACCTCGCCCAGCGAGCGGACCTCGCGGCGATCGCGGCCCACCCGACGGCGCGGGGCCGCGATTGGATCGCACATGTCACCGACGAGGTCACGACCGAGTTCGCGCCCACGCTCTATGCCCGCGCCACGCCGCGGCACGTGATCGCGATGCGCACGCCGCGCGCCAAGTACGCGACCTACTCGCACTGGGAGCGCCATAGCGACGCCATCAGCCTCGCCGGACAGGAACACGAGCTCTACGATTACTCGACCCAGCACGGAGCGCTGGAGCTCGAGAACCTCACCGGTCGCAGCCCGATCGAGGAGGAGCTGCGCCGCACGCTGCAGGAGAAGGTGATCCCGCACGAGGTGCGCCGCCCTCTGCCCGGCCGCCTCGCCGAGGCGCAGCGCCGCGGCTTCGCCAACTACTTCGAGATCCTTCCCGCGCAGAGCCGCGCCCCCAGCCAGCCGCGGCAGGCACAAGAGGGGCCGCACGATCCTCACGCCGCGACAGATTAGGCGTCGGGCTCCACACCTACGTCCTCCACGCTGCGCGGTGCGTAGCGGTGGTGGAGCATCAGCGCGTTGCCGTCGGGATCGTTGAAGAACGACATATGGCAGACGCCGGTGTCGAGCGTGTCGCCGCGGAACTGCACGCCGCGCTCCTCGAGCAGCTTCCTGGCGGCTTCGACGTCCTCGACGTGCAGCGCGACCTCGTGGTGCTGCACGTGGTGCTCGAGACCCATTCGCTCGGCGTTGATCACGCTCAGCGTCAGGTTGCCGGTCTCGAACTCGGCGAAGTTGCGCTCGGGCATGTACACGGAGCGGTGTAGGCCCAGCGTGTCGCCGTAGAAGACTGCGGCGGCCTCGACGTCGTGCGTGGGCAGCGCGACGAAGTCGACGCCTGTGACGAGCTTGGGTGCGGCGGCGGTTGACATGGCTTTCGTGACCTCCTCGGTGGTTGGGGGCCTGCGGGGCCCTGCGGGCGGCTGACACGCGGGCGCGGTAGGCGAGCGACCTGCATGCTACGACGGCTCCGCCGTCGATAGCTTGTGGCGATGTTCGGCCGCGCGATCGACTGGGTTGTTCCCGCGGAGAACCCCGGCCGAGTGGTGTATGGGCTGATCACGATCGGCACCCTGCTGGCGGCCGAGAGCGGCCTGCACGACACCTACCTGGAGGCGGTCGGCTCGGTCGTATTGGCGCTGCTGCTCTACTGGCTGGCACACGCCTACTCCGAGCTCCTGGGGGAGCGGCTGCTCACCCACGAACGTCTCAGCGCCCAGGGGTTGGGACGCTCGCTGCTGCGCGAATGGGCGATCGTGCGAGGAGGCGCACTCCCGCTGCTTGCGCTGGCACTGGCGTGGATCTGCGGCGCGTCCCAGGAAACGGGCGTGCTCTTGGCAGTGTGGACGGCGGCTCTGAGTCTGGTGGCCTTCGAGTTGGTGGCAGGCGTGCGCGCGCAGTCCACGCCGAAGGAGCTCGTACTGGAAGGGTGCATAGGCGCAACAATGGGATTGGCGATCATCGCCCTACGGGCGATCCTGCACTCTTGAGGATCCTCGTCGACGTCCGGTTGCTCGAAGCGAGCGAGGAGCGGAGAGGTGCCCGATGGCGCTACTTGTCAGCAATGAGACACGTGGGCCAGAAGGAAGGCGCCCCAGCACGATCCGCGCGACCCGCCTACGGTAAAGTGTAGACAAAAAATCGCTGACATGGAATGATTATGTTTACCATACTCCTTGACAGTCCCTTCGTCGAGAGCATGCGGAGATACTGAATGCCTGCAAAGGAGAGCACCTGGCGTGGCGCGGATGTCCGCCCAATCGCGCCCCTCTACAAGCGCCTTCCCAAGGGTCCCCACGGCTTCGCGCCGGAGGAGGTGATCCATCATCAGCGCATCCGCATGCACGGAGCGATGATCGAGGCTGTCGCCGAGCACGGATACGAGCGGATGAGCGTCAAGCATGTGATCGGGCTCGCGGGCGTCTCGCGCAGAGCCTTCTACGAGCAGTTCGCCAACAAGGAAGACTGCTTCATGGAGACGTTCGATCTGATCGTCAACCGCACGATCAAGCGCGTCACGGGGGCATGCCGTGCCTGCGAGGGAACGCTCGAGGACCGCCTGCGGGCTGGGCTGAGGGCGTTCGTGGAGGAAATCGAGACTAACTCCAAGGCGCTGCACCTGGTGGCGATCGACGCGCTCACGGCCGGGCCCGAAGGTCTCCTGCGCCAGCGCCGCGCCCTGGTCGCGAGCGAGCAGCTCGTGAGTGCCAGCTTCGCCGCACCCCCAGCCGAGGGGGAGCTGCCCGCGCCACTGGTGCGGGTGATCGTGGGCGGCCTGCATCGAACGACGCTGATGCGCCTGCGCGAGCCAGGCCGGCATGCCGACGGCCAGTCGGTGATGACCGGGGAGATGCTGCGCTGGATGCTGCTGTTTGCCTCGCCCGCCGTCGGCGAGTTGCGCCTGCGCGCGGGCCCCCAGCGCCCCCCCCCTAGAGTCGTAGGTCTGGCGGAGCTGCCCGCTGAGGCGACCGAGCGCGAACGCCTGCTCGCTAGCATCGTCAACCTCGCGCTGCGCGAGCCCTTCGAGGAGCTGAGCGCCCCGCATGTCGCCCACGAGGCGGGTCTGCCGATCGACACCTTCCTGGATCTGTTCGAGAGTCCGCAGAAATGCTTCGCGGCCGCGCTTGACATGCTCGGTGGGGAACTGCTCGAGGCGGTGGCCGACCCCGCGCTCGTCTCGCCCGAGTGGCCCGCGGCGGTGTGCCATGCGATCGCTCGCCTGACCTCTCACCTGGCGAGCAACCCGGCAAGCGCGGCGATGCTGGCCGCCAAGACCATGGCGGCGGGGCTGGGCGTAGTCGAAGACATGGTGCTGCTCGCCGACGAGGTAGCCACGCTGCTGACCGAGGGCGCGCCGCGACGAGCGCGCACCCGCCTCGCGTCCAAGTGGATCTCCGGCGCCCTCGCCTACACGCTGCACACCGAGGCGATGGCTGGACGGATACACCTGTTGGAATGTCTCTCCGACTACCTCTCCTATGTCGTCCTGGCCCCCTTCATCGGCCCCGAGCGCGCAGTGCAGACGATCACGGAGAACGCCATCGCACCGCCTGCGCGGGAGGCAGAGCGCACCGGTGCCGAGCTTGCCGCAGATAAGCCGATCGCCCCCGAGCGAGTCATCCCTGATCCGGTCGGCAATGAGAGCGTCGGCGGGAAGGCACGGGACGCGACAAGAGCACGAAGCGCCGCAGAAAGCGATGGCGATGGGGGCGGCGTCCAGGACATCGGCCTGGCCGCCGAGGCCGAAGAAGCCAGCGCAGCCGGCGGGGCCGTCCAAACCAGCGAGGTTGCCGCAGCCGGCGAGGCCACCCAGACCAGCGAGGTTGCCCCAGCCGGCGAGGCCATCGAAGCCGGCGCACCTGGCACGGCAGCGGTGCGAGCAAGGACGGAGGGCGCGGAGGGAGCAGCCCTCGAGCGCTCCGCGAGCGTGCTGGTGGCAGAAGAGCTAGCGGCGCCGGTAGGCGCGACGCTCGGCGAAGTGGGTGAGGACGATGCCGGCGAGCAGCGAGATCACGATGACGATGATGAGCGGGGCTTCGCTGGAGCCGAAGATCCAACTGACCTTGACCTTGCCGAGATTGAAGACAGCGAACAGCGTGACCAGCACCGCCAGCGTCACCCACGCCCCGGTGCGCGCCAGTTCTCGCTTTGAGCGGGGTGGAGGGGCGGGGGTCTGAGCGGAGGCGGACACTCCCCCACGATGCTACCCCTAATCTCGGCGTCTCAACAGGCGAACGCCGGAGGGGCGCAGGGGCTGGTGCCGCTCAGGCCGGCTCCTGCGCAAGCTCGTCGCTCACCCACGGACAGCTGATCGACAGGTCCTCGACGCCGAGCGAGGCGGCGACGTTGAGGGCCATGCCGGCGCAGAAGAATGTGTCCAGGCGCTCGGCAGGCGCGCCGGAGAGCTCCTGGGCCAGCTCTACGAGCTGGGCATAGCGGTGGCGCACACGCGCGCGCACGCGCACGTCGTCGCAGGCAGCGGCGTAGGAGTGGTGCTGGAGCATCAGATAGTCGCGATCGTTGGCGAGCAGCGCCTTGTAACCGTTGCCCATCGCCTCCAGCGCGTCCTGGCAGTCGGCGGGGCCGCGCCCGGCGGCGTACTCCGTGGCGGCGCGGCGGAACATCTCGGCGACCATCTCGAAGCTGCGATCGAGCGCGGCCAGGAACAGCTCGAGCTTGGAGCCGAAGAGCGCGAACACGTAGGGCTGGGCGACGCCGACGCGCTGGGCGATGCGCTGCACCGAGGTGCCGTGCAGGCCGCCGTGCGCGAACTCGTGCACGGCGGCCGCGATCAGCTCCTCGCGGCGCTCGGCGGCGGGTACGCGGGTGCGCGGAGCGCGCTCAGGAGCACCAGACGGGTGGGGAGGCCCAGCGGTCATCTTTGAGCTCGCCTTCGCTTGGCGTGGTTCCAGCTCGGTCATGTGCGATCTAGCTTAGCGCCTACTAAGTACGCCTTTGCAGATAGGCGGCCAGCCAGGAGCACGATGGGACACGGCGAATATCGTGTGTGCGATGCGACTGGTATTGGCGAGACGAGCAGCGAGCAAGGCCATGAGCCGGCCGGCGTCTCTGGCGGCCCTACTCGCCGCGGGCCTGGTCTGCGCGGTGCTCGTGGCCGGTTGCGGCGGGTCTTCGACCAAGACGGTCTCGGTCGCGAGCAGCCCCGCGGAAACGGAAACAGCCACCAGCTCTACGACGCGTACGCGGAGCAGCTCGAGCACGACCACGACCAGCACCCCCACCGGCACAGCCACGACCGCGACCTCGGCCACGCGCACGGCCTCCGCGCCGGCGTTCACCCACCAGGGGGGCAGCGAAGCCACACCGCAGGGCGCCGCCGTCGCGACGGCGGCGGCCGTCGTGCGAGCCCGCGGGTACACGCCGAACGACACCTCCCAGTACCACCCCGACCAGACCCTGACGGTGCTGGTGGGCACGCGCACGGACTCGGTCGACGGCTACGAGCAGCAGGCGTTCTTCTTCCTCAATGGCCACTACATCGGGACTGATACGGCCCAGCCGTCCGCGTCCCTCAAAGTGGTCAGCCAGGGCGATACCGAAGTGACGCTCGCCTACCCGCTCTACCACGCACACGACCCCCTTTGCTGCCCCAGCGGCGGCTCGGCGACTGTCAACTTCCAGCTGAACAACGGCCACCTGACACCGCTGCAGAGCATCCCCCCGGCCGGCTCCCAGGCCGGCCTCAGCCGCCAGTAGCAGGTCGCCCGATCGCACCTCATGAGCGACCGCAGGCGGCCATCGCCGTGGCATTCTCGAGCGCCCTCGCCACGCGCGCCGGCCACACCACTGCGGGGCCCCACGGACCCATAGCCGAAACAGCTCAGGAAGCCCTATCGTGATGTGCCTACGCACGCCAACGAGAAAGGGAGCCCATGAGCACAACTGTCGAGGGCCGCGGCGAGGAGCTGCTGCAGGCCAAGAACTTCTGTCAGGTATCGACGCTCCGCCCCGACGGCTCGGTGCAGGTGGCGCCGGTGTGGGTGGACATCCAGGACGGCATGCCCGTGCTCAACTCTGCCGAGGGCCGCGCGTGGCCGCGCAACCTCGAGCGCGACCCGCGCGTGACTCTGACGGTGCAGAACATGGAGAACCCCTATGAGTACGTCACGATCCGCGGTCGCGTCGCCGAGCGTACACACGAGGGCGCCGACGAGCACATCGACAGCATGGCCAAGAAGTACATGGGCCAGGACACCTATCCCTTCCGCCAGCCCGGCGAACAGCGCGTAATCCTGCGCGTGCAGCCGGAGGCGGTGTACCACTACGGCCAGTAGGCAAGCATCCGCACCGATGAGGCGCCCGCCGGGCCGACTCGCCACTCCCCGGGCCGGCGGGGTTGCGCCTCGCCTGGCCAGCCGCGCCGCTACCCCTCGCGCCGCAAGAGCCGCCGCCACAGCGGCGGGCGGCGCGGTTGGGCGCGCAGCCAGTCTTCGCGCAGCAGCAATTCCCCGCGCCGGCGCGCCGCCGCCACACATGCGGTGTGCGCGTGGCGGCGGCGACGCGTGTCGCCTTCGGGAGCGATCAGCATGTGCTCGCTGAGCGCCGGCAGATGACGGCCGCAGATTGGACAGCGGTAGGTCGCCGGCTTGTGACTCGCCGCACGGCGCGCCGTCCACCAAGGAGCAGGGGGAAGTCTGGGCACAAACCCATTCTGGCGGCGCTGAGCACGGTTGTGGGCCTGGGGGTCGCCGTCGCCGTGGCCCGTGCCGAGCGCGAACGTCGCGCTGTCGCCGCCGCACCCGCCGTCCGCGCGCCCGAGGACCGGCCGGTGTCGCAGCTGCAACAGCTCACGCTGGAGCAGCTCGACCTCGCGATCGCGCTGCTCGAGGGCCGCGCCCCCACCCCGCCGGCGCAGAGGGTCCATGAGACGCGCAAGGCGCTCAAGCGGGCGCGCGCGCTCGTGCGCCTGCAACGCTCATCGCTCGGACCCAAACGCTACGAGCGCGAGAGCGGGGCTCTGCGCGAGGCTGCCCGGCAACTGGCCGGCGCGCGCGACGCCGAGGTCATGGTGGAGGCACTCGACGCGATGGTGCGGCGCCACCCCAAGCGCCTGGCGAGCTCTCGCGGGGTCAGTGCCCTGCGGGCGCGCCTCGCCGTGGAGCGCGAGCGCTCGGGCTCCCATTCCACCGAGGGCGCCCATATGCGCGCACGCGTCGCCGAAGAACTGCGCGCCGTGCGCGAGCGCCTGGCGAGCTGGAGCCCTCGCAAGAGCGATCGCAAGGTGGCGCGCGAGGGCCTGCGGCGTCTCTATCGCCAGGGTGCCCGGCGCGGGCGGCGCGCGCGCAAGGCCCAGTCCAGCGTCGTGCTGCACCAGTGGCGCAAGCGCGCTAAGGATCTGCGCTACGTCGCCGAGATGCTCGATGGTCGCGAGAAACGCAGGCGCCGGCGCCTGCGCCGCGTGGCGAAACTGGCCGATCGTCTCGGCGAAACGCTCGGCGAGGAGCACGACCTGGCGCTACTCGCCGCGCAGGTGCGCTCCAACCGCGACTGCTTCAAGGGCCAGAAGCAGGCGCGCAAGGCGCTCGAACGGCACATCGCACGCCGCCGCGCGCGTCTGCGCGCACGAGCGTGGGAGCTGGGTGAGCGTCTTTACCGGCGCTCGCCGCGGCGCTTCGTGCGGCGACTGCTCGGCGACTGAGACCCGCCGGGGGGCCCTGCGCGAGCAGGTTGGCCGCCCCACGAAGGCCCACCGGGTTGACCGCCCCGGATTCGACAGACCGCCTCTCGATCCACCGCCCCGGTCAGCTCCGAGTCCGACCGCTCGAACACGCTCCGCGAATCGCCCATAAGTCCCCGCTCCGCTTCAGAACAGCGCCCCGTCGGTCGATGGATTGACATCCATTCCACCGGCATGCGTACGCGATCGACACCGTCCTCCTTCTTCCTGGCCTTTCTCATAGGAGGGCTCGGAGTGCTTGTGCTACACACCGTCGCGGGCTTCGGGGGCTCCTCGCTCGACGGCCTGTTCAGCGACGGCGTCTACAACGTGCTGATGTTCGGCGCCGCACTGGCGGTGCTCGCGCGCGGCGTGCTCGTGCGCGCCCAGCGCGCCGCCTGGCTGACGATGGGCGCCGGAGTGCTGAGCTGGAGCCTCGGCGAACTGTATTACACGCTGTTCCTCGAATCGCCCGGCGCCGCCTCCGGGAGCATCTCCCCCGCGGACTTGCTCTATCTGGCGTTCTACCCCTGTTGCTACGTCGCGCTCGTGCTGCTCGTGGGCGCACACCTGCGCGAGCTGCGCATCGGCATGTGGCTGGACGGGGTGATCGGCGGCCTTGCCGCCGCCACGGTCGGGGCGGCGCTCGTGCTGCCGCCGATCCTCCAATCCACCCACGGCAGCTTCGGCTCGGTGGCGGTGGCGGTGGCCTACCCGATCGGCGACCTGCTGCTGCTGGTCTTCACGATGGGAGCCCTCGGGATGACCGGCTGGCGCCCCGGCCGCGTGTGGTTGTTGATCGCCGCGAGTCTGCTCGCGAGCGCGGTGGCGGACTCGCTGTACCTCTACAAGACAGCCGCCGGCACCTACCAGGCCGGCACGTGGCTCGACTGCCTGTGGCCGGCGTCGGCGATCCTGCTGGCGCTAGCCGCCTGGACACCATGGCCAAAGACCATCCGCAGGCGGGTGGAGGACTGGCGCCTCATGTCGGTACCAACGCTGTCGCTGCTCGTGGCGCTAGGGGTGCTGATCTACGGCAACCGCCCGGGTACCCAGCTCACCCCCGTCGCGGTGATCCTCGCCGGCGCCACCGTGCTTGCCGTCGGCGTGCACCTGGTGCTGACCGTGCGCGAGAACCTCGCGATGCTCGTCGGCTCGCGCGAGCTGGCGCTCACCGACCCACTGACGGGTCTCGGCAACCGGCGTCTATTGATCGAGGACCTGCACATCGCCTGCCGCGCCGCGGCCACTGGGGAACCGTGGGAGCTCGTGCTGTATGACCTCAACGGCTTCAAGCGCTACAACGACACCTTCGGCCACCCCGCCGGCGACGCGCTGCTCGCGCGCCTCAGCGGCAAGCTGAGTGAGATCGTCGCGCCCCACGGCACCGCCTACCGCATGGGCGGCGACGAGTTCTGCGTGCTGTTGCGCAGCGGCCTCGTCAGCACGGAGACGCTCGTGCGCGCCAGCCTCGCGGCCCTTTCAGAGCAGGGCCCCGGCTTCTCGATCGGCGCCGCCCACGGCGTCGTGAGCATCCCTGGGGAGGTCGGCGACCCGGCCTCGATTATGCAGCTAGCCGACCAGCGCCTCTACAAGCGCAAGGACCAGACGCGCGAATCGAGCGCCGTGCACCAGCTGCGCGACGTGCTGCTGCAGGCCTTCCAGGAGCGCCACCCCGACCTGCAGGAGCACCAGCGCGGCGTCGGCGCTCTCGTGCTGGCCGTCGGCCGGCGCATGGGCATGGGCGTCGAGGAGCTCGACGTGCTCGCCCGCGCGGCCGAGCTGCACGACGTCGGCAAGATCGCGATCCCCGACGCGATCCTCACCAAGCCCGGCCCACTCGACGAGGAGGAGTGGCGCTTCATGCGCCGCCACACCATCCTGGGGGAGCGCATCCTGATGGCTGCCTCCGCGCTGCGCCCCGTCGCGCGCCTCGTGCGCTCTAGTCACGAGCGCTACGACGGGGGCGGCTACCCCGACGGCCTGGCGGGCGAGGAGATTCCCCTCGGCGCGCGCATCATCTTCGTGTGTGACGCCTATGACGCGATGATCTCCACCCGCTCGTACTCCCCGGCGATCCCGGCAGTGGAGGCATTGGATGAGCTGCGCGCGTGTGCCGGCACGCAGTTCGACCCGCGCGTGGTGGAGGCCTTCGCGGCGACTTTGCTGGAAGCGGCGGTCCCTGTCGAGCGGGGGCTTCAGCCGGCCGCTCGCCACTGAGGAGGGCTTCAGGTCGTCATTCGACGTTGAGCCTCGGCCTCGAGCCGTTACTCGACGCTGAGAATCGTCAACACAGTCTCCCCGCGAGGCAACGCAACCGACACCTCATCCCCGGCCCGGCGCCCCTGCAGCCCCCGCGCAACGGGCGAGTCGGCCGAAAGCCGCCCCTCGGCCGGCGAGGCGTCGTGCGAGGAGACGATCTTCCACGTGCGCTGGACGCCCTTGGCGTCGCGAACGGCCACCGTCGAGCCAAACCCAACCACGCCGTCGGCCGCAGGCGTCTCCTCCACGACCACCGCGGTCGAGATGCGCTCGCGCAGACGCGCGATCTTCGTCTCCAGGTGCGCCTGCTCGTTCTTGGCGTCGTGGTACTCGCTGTTCTCCTTGAGGTCGCCCCATTCGCGGGCTGTCTTGATGCGCTCGGCGATCTCGCGACGGCCCTCGCCCTCGAGGGCGGCGAGTTCCTCGCTGAGGGTCTGTAGCCCCTCGGGGGTCATCATGCCGGCGGAGTCGCTCATCCTTCCAGCGTACAGAGGCTGGCGCAAAACACCCGCCCCCCCCTCGGGGAACACCGCCCCGGTGGGAGCGGCGAAGCCCTGGGAACGCAGGCCGAACGGCGGAGGCGCGCCCGGATCCGGGGCTCGCGCAAGGCGAGGGTCTCGTGAGCCTCGTGGCCGGTGCCGAGCAGCCTAGAAGTACGTCGACGGCGAGGTGGACAGCAGCGCATAGAGCTGCACGATCGCCGCCTGCCCTAGCAAGGTCGAGGTCGAGGGCGAGCCCGAGACGAACAGGGAGCCGCTCACGCGCAGATTCTGCCAGGCGTAGTCCACGTATTCCTGCACCGCCCTGGGCCCCGGTGGATCGTGGGTGACCGAGTCGAGGTAGAGCAGGTTGCGGAAGTAGACGGAGGCGAAGAAGGGGTTTTCGAGCTCGAGCTTTTCGAGCGTGAAGTAGCCGAGGGCGAGCTTGGCGGTCTGGCGCGCCTGATAGAGGTAGGCGCCTTCGCCTGAGGCCTGGTAGAGCAGCGCGCCGGCGCCCATCATGGTGCCCTGGTTGTAGCTCCACTGCATGGGTTCGATTTCGCCGCTGTTCTGGATGTGGTCGGCGTAGAGGCCGTTGGGGGCGAGCAGGCACTGGCGCACCCAGCCGTAGGCCATTTTCGCGAAGGAGAGGTACTGCGGTTCGTGGGTCAGCCAGTACAGCTCGACCCCCAGCTCGGCCGCGGGCCCGTCGGTGACCGTGTTGCGCGAGGTGTTGGTGGAGGCGTTGGAGAAGGGCACCCCGCCCGGGCAGGGCAGCGGCTTGCCGTTCGGCCCCACGGTCTGCCAGCCGGCCATAACGAACGCCATGATGCGCTGGGCCATCTCCAGCGCGAAGGCTTCATGCGTGAGCTGGTAGACACGCGCCAGCTCGATTCCGACCCACTCGTTGTCGTCGTAGTAGCTCGCGCCGCCGGCGCCCAGCGGCGGGGCCACGGTGCCGGCGAAGGACGGCAGCGGCGCGGCGGCGGCCACGGTGGCTTCCGGCGCGGAGGTCTGCGCGTGGGGCCCCGTCGACTTTTCCCAGTAGCGCTCCAGGCCGAACGTGCGCACGTGCAGTTCGTGGGCCAGCGCGGTGCTCTCGCCGGGAATGTTCGCCAGGCTGACGGTCGCCGCGAGCGCCTGGGAGAAGGGCCACAGGAACGAATATGGTTCGCCCTTGTAGAGGCCGGAGCCCTGGATGTAGAAGTACTGCTGCATCGTCTTGAACGTGAGCAGCGCGCGGGCGGGGTTTCCGCGCATGCTGGTCTTGACCGGCGTGACCGGCGTGACGGACGCCCTTATCGCCGGACGCTCGGCGCCCGCTGGGTACTGCGAAGACGCAAGGGCACGCTGCCCGGTCAAAGCCAGCAGGGCACACGCCAGCGGCACGACCAGACGCGCGCGAACCACGACTCGATGAAGGAAAGACGGCGTCATCGGGGCGACAAGCATCCAAACAGGACAACGCCCTGTTCGATGCGGTTTCCGATGGTAATGGCGCCCGCCCGATACGCTGCGAGCCGTGTTGCACGGGACCCCCGCGGGTCCATGGCGTGGACCTTGAGCCGAGGAGGTAGAGATGGGAACAGTCAGAGAGGCCGTCGTGGAGATGTTGCGCGAGCGCGGCATGGGGACGATCTTCGGCAACCCCGGCTCGACGGAGCTGCCGATGCTCACGGAGTTCCCCGATGACTTCCGCTACGTGCTGGGCCTCCAGGAGGCTGTGGCGGTGGGGATGGCCGACGGCTACGCGCAGGCCAGCGGGCGCCCGACGCTCGTGAACCTGCACACCGCGCCGGGCCTCGGCAACGGGATGGGGGCGATCTTCAACGCGCAGGCGAACCACTCGCCGGTGGTGGTGACCGCGGGGCAGCAGCACCGCTCGCTGATGACGCTGCAGGCCAACCTCACCAATCGCGACGCGGTGCGCATGCCTCACCCGCTGGTGAAGTGGAGCTATGAGCCTCCACGCGCGGAGGACGTGCCGCATGCGCTGGCGCGCGCGACGCATCTGGCGGGGTTGGCGCCGCGCGGCCCGGTGTTCCTGTCGATCCCGATGGACGACTGGGCGGTGGAGGTGGCCGACGCGGATGCGGTGCGCCACCAGACGACGCGAAGCGTGAGCGGCGCCGCACAGCCCTCCCCCGCCGTTCTACAGGAGCTGGCGAAGCGCCTGGCCAACGCCAAGGCACCGGTGTTCGTGGCCGGCCCGGACATCGACGCAAGCGGCGGCTGGGAGGCGGCGATACGGCTCGCCGAGCGTCAAAGGCTGCCCGTGTATGCGACGCCCGCGACGGGCGGCGGACGGATCGGATTCCCTGAGAACCATCCGCTCTTCCAGGGAATACTGCCCCCGGCGGTGTGGCCGGTGGGAGATGCGCTGGCCCCATACGACCTGGTGCTCGCGGCGGGAACCTCCGTGTTCCCGTACTACCCGAACATCCCCGGCGCGCTGCTGGCGCCCGGGACGGAGCTGGTGGCGATCACGAGCGACCACGACGAGGCGGTGCGCGCGCCGATGGGCGAGGCGATCGTGGCGGATGTGGGCCTCACGCTGAAGGCGCTGGCGGAGCTCGTCGAGGATTCGCAACGCACACCGCCCGCCGCGCGAGCGGAGCCGGAGGAGGTGGAGGTCACCGACCCGATGAGTCCCTCGACGGCGGTGCGGACGCTCGCGCAGGTGTTCCCCCCGGATGGGATCGTGGTGCTGGAGAGCCCGAGCGCGACGCCGGCGCTGCGAAACCAGCTGCGGCTGTCGAAGCCCGGCAGCTACTACTTCTCGGCGGGTGGGGGCCTCGGCTTCGGGATGCCGGCGGCGATCGGCGTGCAGCTGGCGTGCCCCGATCGCCCCGTCGTGTGCGTGCTGGGCGAGGGCTCGGCGCAGTACGCAGTGCAGGCCTTCTGGACCGCTGCCGCATACAAGGTCCCCGTCACCTTCCTGGTGCTGCGCAACGATGAGTACGCGATCCTCAAGTGGTTCGGGATGCTGGAGAGCATCACGGGCGCGCCCGGCCTGGACCTGCCGGCGCTCGACTGCGTGGCGGTGGCAAGCGGGTATGGCGTGAACGCGCGGCGCGTGAGCGACGCGGAGGAGCTCGGCGTGGAGCTGAAGGCGGCGCTGGCCTCCCCCGGCCCGGAGCTGATCGAGGTGCGGGTGGCACCAGGGATGGCGCTGACCTGAGTCGCCGAGAGGACGTAGATACCTTTGCATTACACCCCAAAAAACGAAGACACAACGACCCCCCCCAACGCGCCCGCACCCGACGCGATCGTCGTGGGTGCCGGCCTCGCGGGGCTGGTGTGCACGCTTGAGCTGCTGCGCGCCGGGCACAGTGTGCTGCTGCTCGACCGCTGCCAGCCGAAGGAGCTGGGCGGCCTCGCGCGCGAGGCGTTCGGCGGGATGTTCATGGTCGATTCGCCGGAGCAGCGCCGCGGGCGCATCCACGACAGCGAGCGCCTGGCGTTGGAGGACTGGCGGCGAATCGCCGAGTTCGAGCCCGAGGACGAGTGGCCGGAGCGCTGGGCCGAGCAGTACGTGACACGCGCGCGCGACGACGTTGGCGGCTGGCTGCGCGCGATCGGCGTGCGCTTCTTCCCGGTCGTCAACTGGGCGGAGCGAGGCAACTTCGGCGACGGCAACTCGGTGCCGCGCTTCCACATGACGTGGGGCACGGGCAAGCGACTCGTGCAGGCGGTGTGGAGCGCAATCGAAGCGCACCCGCGGCGCACCGCGCTGGAGGTGCGCTTCGAAGCACGCGTGAGCGAGCTGCTGATCGAGCACGGCCACGCGGTGGGCTGCCGCGTCGTCCCGGAACGGATGCGCGCGGACGAGAAAGGAGAAGGGCCGGACAGAGCCGGCCCGGCGGGAGCCGCGAAGAGCGAGACCGAGGCTGGCGCCCCGCGGAGCGGGACCGAGCGCTCGGAGACCGAGGCCCACGATCCACGAGACGAGAGCGAGACCTACGAGGTGCGAGCGACCCGCGCGGTGGTGATCGCGGCGGGCGGGATCGGCGGCAACCTCGAGATCGTACGGCGCGAGTGGCCGACCGAGCGTCTGGGGCCGGCGCCGCAGAAGATCCTGATGGGCTCACACCGCTACGCCGACGGCGCGCTGCATGAAGAGGTGAAGCGCCTGGGCGGCAACGTGACGCACCTGTCGCGCATGTGGAACTACGCCGACGCAGTACGGCACCCTCGCCCCCAGCGCGAACACCACGGGCTGAAGCTGATCCCGCCGCGCTCGGGCGTGATGCTTAACCCCGACGGGGTGCGCTACGGGCCGGTGCCCGTGATCCCGACGTTCGACGCATACAGCGCGATGGAGCGCACGTGCGAGGACGAGCGCAAGTACTCGTGGCTGATCTGCAACTGGAAGATCGCAAAGCGCGAGCTGGACGTGTCGGGCAGCCAGCACAACCCAAATATGCGCGAGCGCCGCGCGGTTCGCTTCGTGCTCGGCATCCTGCTCGGCAAGCCGGGGCTCGTGAAGCACTTCCTGGAGGGTTCCCCGGACTTCGTATCGGCCGACACCCTCGCCGAGCTGGCGAGGAAGATGAACGGCGTGACCGGCGAAGACGCTGTCGACGCGGCCGTGCTGGAGCGCGAAATCGGCCGCTATGACGAGAACATCGGGCGCGGTAAGGGTCAGTTCAACGACGACCAGCTGCGACGCATCGCGCAGCTGCGTAACTGGCGCGGCGACCGCCTACGCACGTGCGCATACCAGCGCATCGTCGACCCCAAGGCCGGCCCGTTGCTCGCGATCCGCCTGCAGGTGATGGCGCGCAAGAGCCTCGGCGGCATCCAGACCGACCTCGGCGGGCGCGTGCTGCGAGCAGAGGACGGAACGCCGATCCCCGGGCTCTATGCGGTCGGCGAGGCGGCGGGGTTCGGCGGCGGAGGCATGCATGGCAAGCGCTCGCTGGAGGGGACGTTCCTCGGCGGCTGCGTGTTCACGGGACGCCTCGCCGCGGCCGCGATCGCGGGAGCGGAGCTGCCGCTGCGAACGCCGCCGCCAGTCCCGGTGTGACGGGCTTTGACTATGTGACCGTTGGGCACGTCACCTGCGATGTGCTCGACGACGGCACGCGCCGACCTGGAGGCGGCGCGTTCTACAGTGCCCTTCAGGCGGCGAGACTGGGCCGGCACACGCTGATCGTCACCAAGGGCGAGCGACAGGAGCTGGAGGACCTGCTGGCGCCCTATCGCGAGGAGCTCGACGTCCGAGTGCTCCCGGCCGAGCACACCACGACCCTCGCCACCTCGGGCATGGGAGCCAGACGTCGGCAGCGCGTGCTGGCCTGGGCTGGAGCGATCACGGAGCCCGTGGAGATCGACACCTCGATCCTGCACCTGGCGGCCGTCGCCCGCGAGACCCCAACTCACTGGAGTGGGCGGGCGGACTTCGTCGGACTCACGCCGCAGGGACTGGTGCGCGAGTGGAGGGAAGACGGCGAGGTCTCGCTGGGCACGCCCGACCCGCAGATGCTCCCACAGCACTTCGACGCGCTCGTGCTCAGCGATCGCGAGCGCGACCACTGCGAGGAGCTGCTTGCGGGCCCGGGCATCGTCGCAGTGACGGCCGGCTCGCAGCCCACCGAAGTGCATCTCGCCGACGGAACGGTCGGGCACGTGCCAGTCTCTGGCGGTGAGCCCCGCGACGATCTCGGCGCGGGAGACGTGTTCGCGGCGGCCTTCTTCATCGCACTGCGCGACGGAAAAACCCCCGCCGAGGCCGCCGCCTACGGCAACGCGGCGGCGGCCGTGCGCATCGCCGGCGTGGGGGCGCAGGCGATCGGCGATCGGGAGACCATCGCCGAGGCACTTCGCTGACACACCGCCCGAGCACTCGCCCGCTGACACGCCTCGCCCGCTGACACGCCGCCAGAGCACACGCTCGCTGACACGCCGCCAGAGCACTCGCCGAACTCTTCGGCGACCCACGCCTCACCGTTGGCGAGTCGCTAAAGCGTCTGCTCGACGAGCCGCGCCAGCTGGGCGCGATCGAGGGTGCCCTCCGCCCCGCAGGCGCGCGCGGCGAGCAGCAGGCTGCCACCGACCGGCGCCATCTCGACGGTGGCGACCCGCGCGTGCGGTGCCGCCTCGTGGATCTCGCGGGTGAGCGGGCCGACGAAGATCTCGCCGGCCTTGTAGGCGCTGCCGATCAGACCCACCGGGAACTCGCCTCGCAGCCCGGTCTGCGCGATGACAGCCGCGATCTGGCCGCCGAGCCAGCGGGCGCCGTCCTCATACAGCTCGCGCGCCACCCCGTCGCCGCGTTCGGCCCACAGGGCCGTCTCGATCGCGAAGGCCGCGATCTCGCTCTTGGTGAGGGGCTTGGAGTAGACCAACACCCCCAGCGCCTCGACGCTCGGCGCGTCGAAGAATTCGGCGGCAGCGTCGCTGAGCGCGGTCTCGGGACCGGAGCCGTCGCGGTCGCGCAGGGCCGCCTTGATCGACTCGAGGCCAAGCCAGTAGCCCGAGCCCTCGTCGCCGACGATGTGCCCCCAGCCACCGGTGCGCCAGGCGCGCCCGTCGTGGCCGACGCCGAAGACGTTCGAGCCGGTGCCCGAGATCACCCCCACCCCCGGCTCGCCTCCGGTCGCCGTGGCCCAGGCGGCGACGACGTCGTTGACCACGATCCACTCGGGCGGGCGGTGTGCGCGCACCTCGGCGACGATCGCGTCGGTGTCGGTGCCCGCCACGGCCAGCACGGCCGCGTCGAGCCCATCGATCGAGGTGCCGGCGCCGGCAATCGCCTCATCGGCGGCATCGAGCAGCGCCTGCGTGGCCGCCTGCGCGCCGACGGCATCCTGGTTCGACGGCCCGCCGTGCCCCAGGTGCAGACGGCCGCCTTCGACATCGAGCACCGCGGCCAGCGTCTTGGTCGCGCCGCCGTCGATCCCCAGCAGGAAGCGCGCGCCCGCACCGCCCCCGTCCATCGAGCGGCCCTGCGCGCCGTTGGCGCCCGCCGAGGTGCCCCGCGCGGCGCTCGACGGGGCCAGCTCGGGCGGGAGCTGGACGAGGGGGGCGCGGTTCACGGCGGCATCCTCGCAGTTCCGGACCCGGAAGTGCAGACAACCGCGGGGAGACGGGCGCGCAGCTGGCGCGAATGCGCATCTCGCTCGACACCGTTACGCCGCTGTCGAGCACGAGGTCTGTCCTTTAGGATCGCCGTCATGCCCGTGAGCGCCGTCTTCCCCCACGCCTCCGAGCGCGAGGGGATGTACGAGTCCTTCTACCTGCGCGCCGTCTCACCCGAGGAGCCGGTGGGAGTGTGGCTCCGCTACACCGTGCACAAGGCGCCCGGCGCCCCGCCGCGAGGATCGCTGTGGTGCACCGTCTTCGACGCACGCCTGAGGCGACCCTTCCAGCACAAGCTCACGACCGACGAGCTGAGCGTGCCGGCCGGCGGGTGGATCGCGATCGGCGACGCCCACCTTGGACCCGCCGGCGCAGAGGGCACATGTGGCGAGGCGCGCTGGTGGCTGCACTTCGACTCCACCGAGCCCGAGCTGCGCCACCTGCCGCGCGCGTGGATGTACCGCGCGCCGCTGCCCCGTACGAAGCTGACGAGCCCCGCCCCAGCGGCGAGCTTCAACGGCACGATCGAGATACCGGGCCATACCCCCTCGCCTCAAGAACATGCTCCGTCATCGACCGCCGGCCACATCCCGCCTACTCCGGCCGATTCCACCCGGGCGCCCCGCAAAATCGAGCTGCGCGACTGGCACGGAATGGTGGGCCACAACTGGGGCGCCGAGCACGCCGAGCGCTGGATCTGGCTGCACGGCATCGACTTCGAGGAGGACCCAGACGCGTGGCTGGACGTGGCGATCGGCCGCGTACGCGTCGGGCGCTGGACGACCCCATGGGTTGCCAACGGCGCGCTCAGCATCGAAGGCCACCGCCACGCCCTGGGAGGCCTCGGCGCGAGGGGACTGCTCGTGGCCGAGACCCCATACCGCTGCCGGCTTTCGCTACCGGGGCAGGACGGCCTGAGCATCGACGCCCACATCGACACTCCCGCCGCGGCGCAGGCCGGCTGGAGCTATGCCGACCCCGGCGGGGATCTGCACGACGTCAGCAACTGCTCGATCGCCTCGCTGGCGATGACGGTCCGCCGGCCCGGCGTCCCCGCACAGACCCTGCGTACCGCCCACGGCGCCGCATACGAGCTGGGCATGCGCGAGCACGACCACGGCGTGCCGATCGCGCCGTTCGCCGACGGCTGAATACTCGCCTGCGCGCCGGCCTCAGCGCTGAGAACATGGCACCGTCCACATGGACGCTCCGCGCCGGCGGATCTCAATGAGAGAGGCCGGGCCACTCAGCCGGCCCGGGCGATCGCCGCGTCCATCGCGACTGCCGGCTCGTGCACGACCCTGCCGTGCCCCGGCGCCAGGCGCGAGGGCTCAAGCGCGCGCAGAGCGCGCGCGCTAGCCAGCGCCGTCGGGCGATCCCAGGTGGCCAGCGCCGGCAGCGGAAAGAGGCCACCGGGGCGAGCCGTCGTCTGCACCCCGCCGAGCGTCGAATACGCGTCGCCGCAGAGCAGCGTGCGGTCGCGAACGTCGAGCAGCGCGATCTGCCCCGGCGTGTGACCGGGCGCCGCGACGACCTCCAACGAGCCGATCCGCTCGCCGGGAACGACCGTGCGCGTGGGGGCCGTCTTGGCGCCCGGGTAGCCGCTGTGCCTTAGTCTGCCCCGCGGCTCGCCGGGATCGAGCGAAAAGTCCTTGTGCAGCAGTCGCGCCTCGCGCGCGCCGACGATCACCTCGGCGCCCGGCAGCGCCGCGACGAGCTCGTCGAGCGAGCCGATGTGGTCGCCGTGGGTGTGCGTCAGCACGATGCGCACGATCGGACGGCCGGTGCGTGCGGCGGTGGCGAGGATCTTCTTCGCGCTGCGCGGCACCATTGTGTCGACGAGCGTGAAGCCGTCCTCCTCGGCAACTAGATACGCGTTGACGAACCGCAAGCGCGTGATCTGCGAGACGCCCATGGACGCCTTTCTATCAGTAGCCGCCGACTGTTGCTGGAGCGCAAGGGCATCTGATGCTGACATGACGGCCTTCCTGCAGGGCGCGTCCGCGCCGCCGCGGTGTGACGCACTGGGTGGCAGTTGTCGAACGTAGCATCGCGCTCCTCAAGGATTGCGCCCGACTGGCCGAATAGCTGATCGATGCTAAAGGAAAGCCCAAGCCAGTCCGTGGATCTGGCCGACGATCTGCGGCGCCTGGGTCAGGAGCTGCACGCGCGCACCGAGGAGGTCGTCGAGGGGCTCACCAATCGCTCGCGCGAATCCAGCCAGGTGCTCGACGCGCTCGTGGAAGACAGCTTCGCCAAGGTCGGTGCGGTCTCGACGATCGCCGTGGCCAGATGGATGGGGGGCGAGGGGCCCGACGTCGCGCGCGACGTCGGTCGCGACTCGTGGCGTATCTTTGGCCAGCTCGCCGCCCAGCGCGCGGCGTCGCTGAACGAGGTCACCAAGCGCTGCTTGCGTTGGCGCGACTCCGCGGCGGAAGTCGTGCGCGAGATCGCGATCCAGCTCGACCTCCCCGGCGACGTGCTCGCCGAGGCGCTGCGCATGCTGCAGCGCAGCCTCGACGTGACGCTCGTGCGCATGTGCGAGTCCTTCGAGGGCGAGCGCCAGCGCGCCAACGAGGAGCTCACCCGCCGCCAGGAGGAGCTCGCGTTCCTGGCGACCCACGACCCGCTCACGGGACTGCCCAACCGCACGCTGATCCTCGATCGCGTCGAGCAGATGCTGGTCCGCGCGCGGCGCAACCCCGCCCCGGTGGCGGTGCTGTTCGTGGACCTCGATAACTTCAAGCACATCAACGACACGCTCGGCCACGGCTCGGGCGATCGGCTGCTGCAGGCCGTCGCCGGGCGCCTTCAGAGCGCGATCCGCGACACCGACGCGCTAGGGCGCCTGGGCGGCGACGAGTTCGTGGTGATCGCCGAGGGCATGTCGCTCTCCGCCGGACCGGAGTTGATCGCCGAGCGCCTCCTGGATGCTCTCAAGCAGCCGTTCAAGCTCGACGAGTCCGGCTCGGAGATGACCCGCCTGACGGTGACCGCGAGCGTCGGGATCGCGGCCGGCGACCGGGGCTCGGCCGAAGAGCTCCTGCGCGACGCCGACATCGCGATGTACCGCGCCAAGTGGGACGGCAAGAACCGCTACACGCTGTTCGAGTCGGGCATGCAGGACGCCGTCCAGAGTCGCATGGAGCTCGAGATGGATCTGCGCGATGCGCTCGCCAACGAGGAGTTCTACCTCGAGTACCAGCCGACGTTCGACCTCAAGGACATGAGCCCCACCGGCGTCGAGGCGCTGATCCGCTGGAAGCACCCGGTGCGCGGGACGATCCAGCCCAACGACTTCATCCCGCTGCTCGAGGAGACCGGCATGATCGTCGAGATCGGCGACTGGGTGCTGAACGAGGCGTGCCATCAGGCCGCCGGCTGGCGCGAGGCCGGGCACCCGATCGGCATGTCCGTCAACGCATCCGCCCGGCAGCTTGACACCGACGAGTTCGTGGACAGTGTGCGCACGGCGCTGCAGGACAGCGGACTGGACCCCGCGGCCCTGACGATCGAGATCACCGAGACCACGCTGATGCGCAACGCCGAGGAGACCGCCCTGCGACTGGCGGCCGTCAAGGAGCTGGGGGTGCGTATCGCGATCGACGACTTCGGCACCGGCTACTCCTCGCTGGCGCACCTGCAGAAGTTCCCCGTGGACGCCCTGAAGATCGACCGCACGTTCATCGCGCGGCTCACCCAGGACCCCGAGGGCGAGACGTTGATTCGCACGCTCGTGCAACTCGGCAAGGCGCTGTCGATCGAGACGCTCGCGGAGGGCATCGAGCAATCCCAGGAGCTGGCGCTACTGCAGGGCGAGAGCTGCGACAGCGGGCAGGGCTTCCTCTTCGCGCGGCCCCTGGACGCGGCGGCGATCGAGTCGTTCTTCGGAGAATGGCCCGCCAGCCGCGAGCGCCCGCCGGGCAGCCATTCGCGTGAGTCGGAGACACTGCCGGCCACACCGGTCGCCGGCCCATCCTCCTGAATACGGCGCAAATGCCCGACTAGCTGGATCTATTCGACTTCGAATCCAGCAAATTGCGCAAAAATAAGCCTGGGCGCGACCCGTTCCTTCGGCCGAGGGAGGATCGCTGCCGCCGATCGTGCCTGGACGAAGAGACCCGGGTCCGTCAAGATCATCGGGACGGTCCCGACCTCGGGCGGGCACTGGGCCCGTGTGCCTTGAGCCGCCCAATCCGAACAAGTCTTAGATCGGGGAGCTGCGATCGTGGGCAGAAATCGGCTGGCAAGCGAACCACCTGCACGGCGAGCCGCGCTCCTTGGCGGCAGCCTGCTCACGAGCGGCCTGCTCGCCGGCTGGCTGCTGAGCGCTGCCGCCGAGCGTCGCGCGGTGGCGCGCACACTCGAACAAGAGCGCCGGCAAGTCGCAGCCGACATCCACGACCTGATCATGCAGGATCTCTCGCTGGCCCTGGCCAACGCTCGCACGCTCGTGAGCGGCCAAGCGGATGGCTCACAGACAGGCGTCGTGGTGAGCGCGGCCGAGCGCGCGCTTGCAGGGGCACGCTCGGTCACCGCCGGCCTCATCTCGCAGAGTTCCCCAAGGACCACGGCGGATGAGGTCCCGTGCCCCGGGTCCCGGCGCCCCGCCACGGATTCGGAGCCGATCGTGCGGGCGATCGAGGCAAGTGCGCAGGCCGCCGCGCGTAGCACGCGCCTCGTCTTCGACGCGGCCGGCGTTCCGAGTTCCGCGTGCGCGGACGGACCCACCCGCGCCGCACTGCTGCACGTGGCGCGCGAGGCGGTCACCAATGCCACCAAGCACGCCAGCCCGAACGCGATCGAGGTCACGCTGCGCTACACCGACCGCTGGCGCCTGACAGTGCGCGACGAGGGCGAGGGATTCGACGCAGCCAGGACCGACAACGGCTTCGGGCTCACCAGCATGCGCGCCCACGCCCACGCGCTCGGCGGCGTGCTGCGGGTCAGCAGCGCCACCGACCGCGGCACAACGGTGGAGATGATCCTGCCGTGAGCGCCCAGCAAGGAGAGGTTGCCCTATGAGCGACGCGCCCACAGTGGTGATCGCCGACGACCACCCAGCCATCCGGCTTGGCGTGCGCATGGCATTGCTCTCGGGGGGTCTGCGAGTGCTGGCCGAGACCGCCGATCGCGACGGCGCGGTGAGCGCAGTCCTGAAGGAGCGACCCGACATCTGCCTGCTTGACGTCTACATGCCGGGCGGCGGCATCCAGGCAGCCGCCATACTCGCCGCGCTCGCGCCCCAGACCGCAGTCGTAATGCTGACGGTCTCCGACAGCAGCGAGGATCTGCTCGCGGCCCTACACGCCGGTGCGGTGGGCTACCTACCCAAGGACACGCCTCCCGATCGCCTGCCCATCGCACTGCGCGGCGTCCTCGTCGGTGAGCCAGCCTTGCCGCGCGCGCAGGTCGCCCCCGTCTTGCGCGAGTTGCGTGGGCTGGCGGTTCGTAGACCAGGCGGCGTCGGCGTGACGGGCGCGAGCATAGACGCCGCGGCGGGCGCAGGCCGGCAGGCGAGCGCAGGCATAGACGCCGCGGCGGGCGCAGGCCGGCACGTGAGCGCAGGCGCCAGCCCCGGTGCGGCCACCGCCCTGCGACCCGGCGCCGAACTGACACGCAGAGAGGAGGAGGTCCTGCGCCTGCTCCGCTCTGGTCTGCGCACGGCGGAGATCGGGCGCAGCCTGTCGCTCTCGCCCGTCACGGTCCGCCGCCACATCTCCGCCGGTGTCGCCAAGCTGGGGGTGGCCGACCGTCAGGAGGCGATCGGCGCGATTACAGCAGGCCTACGCGCACCGCGTGGACGGCCGCCTGGACGCGGCTACCCACGCCCAGCTTCTCGAAGATATTCGTCACGTAGCGCTTGACCGTGTGATGACTGATCGACAGCTCTTGGCCGATCGCGACGTTGTCGGCGCCGTCGGCGATCAGCCGCAGCACCTCCGTCTCGCGAGCCGTCAGGGCAACGCCCTCCCGCATTCCCCGCACCTCCGCCTGCGCGTGCGATGTCAGCGCTCCTGCTACCTCGCTGGCGAGCACCACCTGCCCTTCGGCGGCTTGGCGAATGCCGAGCGCAAGCTGGTTGGCCGGGGCGTCCTTGAGCAGATAGCCGCGCGCCCCGGCGGCGAGCGCGCGCAGCACGTCGCTCTGCTCGGCGGACACGGTCAGGACCACGACGCGAACCTCCGGATCCGCAAGCCTCAGGTCGGCGAGCGCCTGCAGGCCCGAGGAGCTTCCCATCTGCAGGTCCATCACGATCACATCCGGCTCGAGCTCGCGTGCGAGCGCCACCGCCCGGGCGCCGTCGGCGGCCTCTCCCACCACGGTCATTCCCTCGGACTCGAGCATCCCGCGCAGACCTTCGCGGAAGAGCTGGTGGTCATCCGCCAGCACGACACGGAGAACCTGCTCGAAGTCGGACACATCCTGAACTCAATCGAATGAGCAGTACGTCCACAACTGTTTTGTAGCTACGGACCTATGGGCATATTCGGATCACCGATGAAATGTTTCCGTCTTCTCGCCGTCGTTGCGGCTTTGCTGTGCTGCGGCCAGGCGCTCGGCGCCGGGGCGCACTCGCGTCCGGCCAAGCGCCACTCCCGCGGCCACCGTCGCAGGACCCGCCATACCGTCCGCAGGCGTCGACCTCGCAAGGTCCACCATCGGCTGCCCCCCAGCCGGCACTCCCCGCTTGCCGACGTGCGGCCATCCCCAGGCCCATCGGCTCCGGCACCGACAACTACGACCCTCACGACCGCCGGGGCGAGCGAAATCCCGACGTCTACGACGTCGAGCACAGCGTCTTCCAGCGCCTCGACGACAAGCACCCCGACGACCTCGAGCACATCCACGACGACGTCAGCAACCTCCACGTCCGACACCTCAACCACAGCCACCTCGACCTCCGATAGCTCAACGACGTCCACCTCGACGTCCGATACCTCCACGACCGGCTCGACCACGACCTCCAAGACGTCGTCCAGCACATCCACGACATCGTCCAGCACCTCCCCCACGACCACGACAACCTCTACCACCACGACGACGCCCACGACGACTTCCACCACGACCACGACGACGACCACCACGACGACACCCCCACCGAGCTGCGCGATCGACGTCGCCACCATCGCCGAAGCGCAGGCACGGGTGGCCTCGGCAACCGGCCCCACCACCGTCTGCCTGGCCGCCGGCAGCTACGGCGCGCTCGTCCTTTCCGGCACCCACACGGGCATGGTCACGATCGAGCCCACGCCCGGCGCCGGCGCGTCGCTGGCCGGTGTGAGCGTCGCCGAAGGCGCCTCGGACATCACCGTCCACAACTTCTCGATCACCGGCGGCGTCAGCCTCGGCGCCGGCGACACCCACATCACGATCGACCACAACGACATCGACGGGGAAGGCCCGGGCGGGGATGGGGAGGGCGTCGAGACGGGTGGCGTGAACTGCTCGGCGCCGAACGCCCCGGTCTACCCCGGCTGCGTGAGCACGCCCCCCAGCGAATACATCACGATCTCCGGCAACCGCATCCACAACTATGGTCAGGGCGAAACCGAAGACGCCATCCACCTCAACAACTGGCGCCACGTGCTCGTCGTGGCCAACGACCTCTACGCCCTGGAGGAGCACGGCAACCACACCGACGCCCTGCAGAGCGTCTGGGGTGGCAGCGATCTGACCTTCGAACGCAACTACGAGCACGACAACCAGTCACAGGGCTTCTTCATCAGGGACGGCGACGCCTCGCAGGTCAAAGTCTCCGACAACCTCTTCCTGCGCAACAACAACCTCGGCGGGGAAGAGTACAACGTGCAGGTCATCGATACGACCGGCTTTGTCATGACCAACAACACCGTGTGGGACAACCAGGCGGACCTGATCCGCGCCGAAGAAGCCGCCGAGCCGCTCACGGCCACCGTTGAACGCAACGTCGAGCAGGTCTTCGGCGTACTCGACGAAGGCGGCCCTCCCTATCAGCTGAGCGAGGATTACGACATCTTCGCCGAAGCGCCCTGGACGTTCACACTCGGCCCATACAGCGCCGTCGTTGCCGAACCTGAATTCGTCGACCCGGCAGCGGACGACTACCGCCTGAAGTCCAATCCCGAGCACATCGGCGTCGACTGGGCTCCCTCGGAATACGTCTACGGACCGACCGGTGGATGAGCTGCCGAAGGCCGGGCGCAGCGAGTTCCATTCGGACCCGCAGACCCCACCGTGACACCCGGAGTGACATTCGAACGTTCGACGGCTCGGAGTCGAGGCGGGTACTTGACGGGGCGGCCCCTCCACCGCCCCGTCAAGCCCTGACGGCCCCCCTCTGCGCGCTGACGAGTCAGCTACCCCTTGACCCCTCTGGCGGGCAGTGCCGGTCGACTGCAAGCGACCCTACGACCGACGCTCTCATAAACGTCAGTGCCCATCCTAGTAAGAGTTGGAAACGCTGTCAAGCGGTTAACCGGTGATCGACCACAAAGCCCTTGTTTTTGCGGTACTCGCTGGCCATAGACATAATGTGAGCGGCCTGACCTTATATATCGTCGCCATCTATAAACAGTCGTGATGGAGATATTGATGGTGAGAGGCAGCCCGCCCGCCGGACGCGCACCGCTACGTACATCTCCGAGACCGCCCCATCACAGCGAGAAATGGCTATGTCAACACGCTTTAGGCTACCGTTCAAGCTGTCATGCCCGGCAATGTGGAGAATCACCCAAGCATAAACACTCGCTCGCCGAAAACACGCAAGAGCACTCAGCGCAGGCGCCTTCTGGCCGGGATGATCGCAGCCGCCGGTCGTCACGGCTATGCCGCGGCGAACGTCTCACAGGTGATCGCCCACGCCGGCGTCTCGCGCCCCACCTTCTACGACTACTTCGCCAACAAAGACGACTGCTTCCTCGCCGCCCACCGCGCAATCGCCACGCGCGCCGTCGAGGAGGTCCGCGTCGCAGTCGCCGACGCCCCGCCCGAGCGGGCCATGCAGGCAGCCGTGCTGCGACTACTGGAACTCGCCGAAGCCGAGCCCGCCGCCGCGCACTTCCTCGCCAACGAGACGCTGGCCGGGGGCCCGCGCGCGCTGGACGAGCGCGACCTCACGGTCAGGCAGATCGAGGAGATCGTCGATCTGGCAGCCGCCGCAACGCCACCCGATACACCCAGCCCGGACCTGCCCACGCGCGCGGCGATCGGCGGCTTTCATTGGCTGCTCGGGCCGCGCCTGCGACGCGGCGAGCACGACTTCAGCGCGATGGCCGACGAGCTCGAAGCGTGGCTTTCAAGCTACAACCGACCCGTGCGCGGGCAGCGCTGGCGCAAGCTCACACCGGGTCCCCTGCCCGGACTCTCGCCCCACGTCTCAGAGCTGCCGCTGCGCCCACCGCCGCCGATTCCCGCCGGCAGATCGAGCCTCGCCGCCAACGACGTGGCGCAAAATCAGCGCCTGCGCATCCTCTTCGCGACCGTCGAGGCCTCCGCCCGCGCCGGCTACTCCGCCACGACCGTCGCCGACATCGCCGCCGCGGCGCAGATCGACAAGCGCGTGTTCTACAGCCACTTCCGCGACAAGCAGCAGGCATTCCTCGCCGTTCACGAGCTGGCCTTCCAACAGACGATGGCGATCGGCGCCAGCGCGTTCTTCAGCGCCGAGAGCTGGCCCGAGCGAATGTGGCAGGGCATCCACGCCGGCAGCCAGTTCAACGCCACCCACCCGATCGCGCGCGTCATCTACCTCGAGTCTCACGCGCTGGGCGCACCCGCTATCCAGCGCATCGACGACAGCCACGCGGCCTTCACGATCTTCCTCCAGGAAGGCACCCAGCACGCCGCCTCCCCGCCCTCCCGTACGGCAATGGAAGCAGTCGTCGCCGCCAGCTTCGAGATCGGCTATCACCAGTTCCGCAATCACACCCCGAGTCTCATTCCGAGATTCATCCACCTGAGCACCTACATCTGCCTGACCCCGTTCCTGGGGGCCGAGGCGGCCAACGAGTTCCTCGACGGCAAGCTTGGGTGATCTGCGCAGCCTCGAGGGCAGCTGGCGTGATCGGCGCAACCTCGATGGCAAGTTGGCGTGATCAGCGCAACCTCAACGGCAAGCTGGCGTGACCGGCGGTGAGGCAGCGTCAGGGGGCGCGCGGCGCCGGTGGGCATCGCGAATGCATGCGCAGCGATCGGGATCAGCGCAGCCGCTCGATCGTGAAGCCCTTCGACGGACTGGTGCCACCCACGGGCTGGGCGAGCGTGCCGATCACTCCACCTGAGCTCGTCGCACCGCGCAGATACGCGCCGAGCAGCCTGTCGTAGTCGACCCCGAAGGTCGGCGTTCCCCAGGCCGCCAGGTCGCGTGCGCCGCTCACCGCCAGCCTCACGTGCTCGCCGCGCAGGCGCGTCACCGCCCTCCGTTCTTCGGCGGGTGTCGCGAGCAGCCCGGGCAGCAGCGTCAACTCATACAGCGCCGGCGGCCGGTCGGCCATGAAGTACAGCCCGCCATCGTCAGGCGCGGCGAGGATGCGTTCGCCGGGGCGCGTAGCGGCATCGATCGCGCGTACCGCCCCTTCCAGGGCCGGGGCCGCGGCCGCCGTTGTAATGAACGTTCCGCGTGGCGTGTGCACGGCGGTCGTGTCGTGCACGTACAACCCGCCGAGCGCGTACGCCGCCAGCCCGGCCGCGACCAGCCCCAGCGCGCCGAGACTCGCCGCGCGCGCTCGTGGATGGCGTTCGGCCACGCGCGTGTGCAATATCCCCAACAGCAGCAGCAGCGGCGCCGTGTAGTAGGGGGCGTATGAGCCCTCGGTGGTGAATGCGTTGTATGCGCGCAGGCCGAGTCCCGCGGCCACCACGATCAGCGCGGCGTCCACCGGCCACGAACTGCGAATGCGGGCCCCGACGGGCTGTGCGGGCTTGCCATTCGAGTTTGCCTCGGCGGATACATGCAGGTCTGCGCCGCGTACCGGCCCCTCCCCGCCGCGCAACGGCCCCTCCCCACCACGTACCGGCCCCTCCCCACCACGCAACGGCCCCTCCCCACCACGCAACGGCCCCTCCCCACCACGTACCGGCCCCTCCCCACCACGCAACGGCGACTCCCCACCACGCATCAGCCGCACCGCCGCCACTACGCAGACTCCCAGTCCCAGCGCGGGCAGCCAGCTCATGCCGAGCGTCAGGTGGCGCACCTCCCCTTCGATCGCGGCTCGCTGTTCGCTGAGCACTCCGCTTGCGCGCAGTGCCGCATCGGCCAGGGCGAGTGTCAGGGCCAAGGCCCCCAGGGGCCACAGGGCCGTAATTGGGCCACTCAGCGGCCCCCTGGCCGGCTCTGCCGGCCCTCCTCCTCTTTCCTGTGCGCGTACGCGCCTGCGGGCGTCGCGGCCCTCGCGCCAGCCCTCGACGCTCTTTACGAGCGCCGCCAGCAGTCCGAGGTAAATGCTCGCGCGGGCCGCCAGTCCGAGCAGGCTCGAGAGAGTGAACGGCATCCAGTTCTGCTCCGTTTTTGCGCCGACGCGGATGAACTTCACCGGCCACAGGTTTTCGGTGAACAGCGTGCCCGCCCCCGCGCGGGTTGCGAACCACCCCAGCACGAGCGCCGGCAGCGCGAGAGCGGGCAACGCCAGCCGCCACGCCGCGCGCCACGCCGCCACGCGGCCGTCCATCCGCCAGGTAACGGCGGTATATGCGGCCATCCCGGCCCACGCCACCGCCACGAACTCGGGTCGCGTCAACCCCACGATCCCCGCCGCCATGCCGGCCCACAGCATCCGTCCGCGGGCCAGCGCCAGCAGCATCGCCAGCACACCCAGCAGTCCGAAGGTCGCTGAATTGGTGTGCGGCAGGATGAAATTGAACGCCGTCCCCGAGTATCCGATCGCCATCAGCACAGCGCTCGCGAGACCCGCCACGAGGGGATTCAGCCACTGCCGCGCCAGCGCGTAGAAGGTCGCGAGGATCGCCGCCGTCTGCGCCAACCCGAACGCGTATGCGGTGGTGAAGCTCGTTCCGGCCAGCTTGAATGCCAGCGCCAGCGAGTACAGCCCGATCGGGCCGTAGTAGTAGCGAACATCGCGATACGCCAGCGCCCCGTGCTTCACGAGGTCCGCGGTCGTCATCTCGGCGCCCGCGTCGATCTCGGGCATCCCCCACTTGCGCCACGTCGCCGCCGTCAGCGCCGCCATGCACGCGCACAGCGCGAGGCACACGGTGGTGTCGCGCGGACCGCTGCGGGAGGTTTCCGCCGATGGTCCCGCCGTCGAGGCCGCCGGCGCCGAGACCGCGGATGTCGCGGGCGCACGCGTCGCCGGCGCCGTTGCCCAGGTCGATGTCCAGGGCCCCGAAGCCGGCCTCGGAGAACCTCCCGTGCCGCTCACGCCGCCGCGGGTCGCGCCACGACGGCGCTCAGCAGTACCTGCAGCTGCGCGCGCGCCACCATCCACAGGCCCGCGAGGTAGGCGCCGCAGCCGACCGCCCCCGCCACGGTGGCCTGCGCGAGGTCCGCTCCCAGCAGCTCGCCCACCGCCCACCCCGTGCCGAAGGCCAGCGCCGCCAGCGCCAGGAAGCGAGCCCCGTCGCCGCTGAGCTGGCGCAGCACCGGGCGCGCCTGCGCGCGGCCGGTGCCGCTCACGAGCAGTACCGCCGCGAGCGCCGCGGGCGCCACCCACATCGCGCCCACCGCGCCGTTCACGCCCCACAGTGCCGTGCCCGTCGCGGTCGCGGCGAGGTGCAGCGCGAGCAGTGCCGGCGCCAGCGCGCCGAGTAGACGCGCGCGCCCGAACGCCAGCAGCACCGGCAGCAGGAAGTTGACCAAGAGCGCCGCCACCGTCCATGGCACGAGCAGCGTCGCGAAGGTGCGCAGCGTGTGCACCTCTGCCAGCGAGAGGCTGCGCGGCAGCACCGCGTGGATCAGCGGCGCCCCCGCCGCGATCAGGCAGGCCAGCGCGGGCGCCACCAGCAGCATCGCGTAGCGAAATCCACGCGGCACAGTGGCAGCGACGAGCGCGTGCCGCTGCGCTCGCGCCTGCCTTGTCAGGTCGGGGATACTCGACATTCCCAATGCCATGCCGGTTCCCGCCACCAGATAGCTCGCGAAGAGGTACGCATAGGAGAGCACGGTGGTGCTCCCCGCTGAGCTGCGGCTGGCGAACGCCAGGGTTATGACGAACAGCAGGTTGAACGCGAGGTAGATGGCGGTGCGGCCGAGCACCATGCCGCAGTCGCGCGCCAGTTCGAGCAGTCGCCCACGCGCACGTGCGCTGCGCCGCTCGCCCGCTCGGTCGGGCACGGACGACCACCGCAAGGGCTCGACGGGGCGTCTGGCCAGCTCCGAGGGCCAGCTCCCCAGGCCCCCGCTGCGCCCCACACCCACGAGCATCCACGTGCACGTGAGCACCGACATCGCCGCCATCGACCAGCCCAGCGTCTGCACGCCGGTGACGCCCATCAACGCCAGGAAGGCGGCCAGACCGACGGCGGCGCCCGACATGTAGGCGCCGGCGATCGCCCCGAAGCGCCCGCGGATCGCCAGCACCGTGGCGCAACCGGCCGCCCATAGCTGCAGCACCATCGCCACCCCCAGCACCGGCAGCGCCGTGGCCGTCACATGCTGTGCGCCCGCCTTCAACCCAGGGGCGATCAGCTGGGCGAGCGAACCGGCCAGCGGTACGGTCGCCACCAGCACGGGCACCGCGATCACACCCAGCACCCCTGCGAAGCGGCGCACGCTCAAGCGCGCGCCCGGCTCGACCAGCAGCCCCACCGAGGTCAAGCGCAGGCTCTGGCTGAACACGCCGAACGTCGAATACAAGGCAAACGCCACGAAGAAGCCGTCGGTGCGCGCATTGGTGCCGAAGCGCCCGAGGTATAACACCGCCTGAATCGCCGAGGCTGCGGCCATCGCGAAGGTCGCCAGCGACATCGCCATCCCGGCTCTGGCGCCGTTCGTCGGGCGCGCCTGCGAAGCGGGCCGCGCGAGCGAGGCGATCGCGCTCACAGGGCCAACCGGGGGAGGAGGGCGGTCGCGCTCACAGCGTCCCGTCGGCGTAGTGCGCGGCGACGGTGGCGGCGCTCAGCGAGGTGTTGTAGATCGCCAGTTCATCGAGCGTCCCCGCGCCGAACAGCGCGCTGCCGTCGCGCGAGAACAGGTACAGCGTGGAGTTGGCGAAGGGCCCAGCGCCCGTGCCGGTGGCGCCCTGGGTGAATGCTGACCGGCTGGCCGTCCACGTAGGGCGTTATCTCGCTGCCCGACGCCGCCGCGCTGTTGAGCACGAGTACGTAGTGGTGCCACACGCCCGCCGTCGGCCGCGCGAAGTAGACGCTGTTGCGCGAGGCGCCCACGCCGATGCCCACGCCGAAGGTGCCGCCCGCTTCCGGTGAGTCGGGGTCGATCAAGACGCCCCCCGGGTTTTCGTTGAAGTTGGGGGTCAGCTCCATCGCCAGCGAGTCGTTGTTGGCGTACGCATTCCACTTCATCCAGAATTCGACGCTCACCTGGCTGGTTTCCGAGAGGTTCAGGGGGATCGCGCCGCTGGCGCTCGTGCCGTTGAAACCCAGCGCGGTGTCGGTTTCGCCGAGGATCGCGCCCGCCTGCCCGAAGGAGCCGCCCGTGACGGTCCCGTTGGCAGTGCCCTTGCTGTCGTGGATCGTCGGACCGGCGGTCTCGTCCAAGCGGTAGTAGTGCGCGAGCCCCGGCGTCGCGAGGATCGCCGCGGGGTAGCTTTCGTTGCGCACGGTGACGGTGGCGGTCGCTGTGGCGCTCGCGCCCAGGCTGTCGATCACGCGCACCGCGACGGTGTGCGCGCCGGCTTTGGCGAAGCTCGTTTTGAGGGTCGCCGTGGTGCCAGTGTCGGTTTCATACACCCCGTTTTCGTTCAGCTCCCACTGGTATTCGACGATTTTTGCGTCGGGGTCGGTGGAGGCGCCCGCTTCCAGCGTCACGCTCTGCCCCGGCGTGACGGTGCTCGGCGCTTTGAGCACCGCGTTCGGCGGCTTGGTGGCGCCGTGGGAGCTGAAGTGCTGGAAGACGGTCGCGGCGCTCAGATCGGTGTTGTACAGCGCCAGGTCATCCAGCGTTCCCGCGCCGAACAGCGCGTTGCCGTCGCGCGAGAGCAGGTACAGCGTGGAGTTCGCGAAAGTCCCCGCCCCTGTGCCGCTGCTCTCGGTCTGGAAGGCCACCGGCTGGCCGTCAACGTAGGGGGTGATCTCGCTGCCCGTGGGCGCCGTGCTGTTGAGCACGAAGGCGTAGTGGTGCCACACGCCCGCGGAGGGACGCGTGAAGAAGATGCTGTTGCGCGTGTTGTTCATACCGATCCCCACACCGAAGGTGCCGCCGTACTCCGGCGCGTTGGGGTCAACCAGGAAGCCGCCCGGAGTTTCGTTGAAGTTCGGCGTCAACTCCATCGCCAGGGCGTCGTTGTTGGCGTACCTTTCCCACTTCAACCAGAACTCCACCGTCACCTGGCTGGTCCCCGACAGGTTCATGCTGGGAATCGCGCCGCTGTCGCTCGTGCCGTTGAAGCCCAGCGCAGTGTTGGCTTCGCCCTGCACCGCTCCTTCCAGCCCGAAGGCGCCGCCCGTGATAGTGCCGTTGGTGGCGCCCTTGCTGTCGTGGATCGTCGGTCCCGCGGATTCGCCGAGGGGGTAGTAGTGCACGAGGCCCGGCGTGTCGAGCACCGTTTCGGCGTAGTTGCTGACGCCCTCTTCGAGCACCGTCACCGTCACCGTTGTGGTGGCGGTGAGGCCGCGTTCGTCGATTACCTCCACGCCCACCCTGTGTGCTCCGACCGTCGTGAACGACGTTTTCAGCGTCGGCGTGGCGCCCGTGCTGGTGGTGTATTCGCCTTTACCGGTCAGATCCCACTTGTATTCTTTGATCGCTCCCTGGTCGGTCGAGGCGGCGGCGCTGAGCGTCACGCCCTGGCCCGTGATGACGGGGTTGGGCGTGGCGGAAAGGCGCGCTTCGGGCGGGAATTCACCCACGCGCACCGGCTGTTCGATGTATTCCCAGCCGCCGTTGGAATCGGTCACGCGCAGCCCCACGTTGACGGTCTGCGCCGTGGCGTAGGAGGTGGTGAGGGTGGGAGTGGTCGTGGTTGTTTCGTAGACCCCGTTGCCTTTCAGAGCCCATTCGTATTTTTTGATCGTCCCCTTGCTGTAGCTGGAGGCGCCTGCGTTGAACGTGACTGTCTGCCCTGGCCGCGGCAGGCTCGGCGACGTGGTGAACGACGCGGTGGGGCGCGGGTCGGTGCCGTTGTCCTGGAAGTGTTCGGCGATGCGCGCCGCGCTCTCATCGCCGCCGTAGATCGCCAGATCGTCGAGCGAGCCGTTGCCGAACAGCGTTTTCGCGTCGCGCGAGAGCAGATACAGCGTCGAGTTGGCGAAATTCCCGGCGCCGGTGCCCTTGCCTTCCTGGGTGAAGGCCACCGGCTGGCCGTCCACGTAGGGGGTGATCTCGTGTTCAGCGGGCTGGGTGGGGTCGAGCACGAACGCGTAGTGATGCCACACGCCCGCAGAGGGCCGCGCGAAGTAGATGCTGTTGCGCGCGGCCCCGTTGCCGATGCCCACGCCGAACTTGCCTTCGAACTGGGGGGAGTCGGGGTCGATCACGAAGCCACCGGCATTTTCGTTGGAGTTGGGCGTGAACTCCATCGCCAGCGCGTCGTCGTCGCCATAGGTGTTCCACTTCAGCCAGAATTCGACCGTGATCGCGCTCTGTTCTGAGAGATTGAGCGGGATCGTCCCGTAGCTGCCGGCCTCACCCTCGTCGGGGTCGCCCGCACCGGGGAAGCTCACCGCCGTATTGGGGTCGCCGTTGATCGCGCCGGGCACGCCGTAGGTGACACCGGTGAGACTCCCACTGGCGCTGCCCTTGCTGTCGTGGATCGTCGGGCCGACCGCTTCGCCCAGCTCGTAGTAGTGCAGCAGCCCCGGCGTAGCCAGGATCGACGCCTCGTAGCTGCTGATGCCGGTGCTCACCGTGTTCTCGACGATCGTCTTGGTCGCGGTGTTGCCGGCGGCGTCGGACTCCTTGACGCCCACGGTGTGGGCGCCCGCGGTGGAGAAGCTGGTTGTGATGCTCGGCGTGGATCCGGTGTCGGTGGTGTATTCGCCTTTCCCCGTCAGGTCCCACTTGTAGTCTTTGATCTGACCGCTCACGTCGCTTGAGCCCGCGGCGCTGAAGGTCACGCTCTGCCCCAGCGCCGCCGGATTGGGCGACGCGGTGAGGCTCGGCGTGATCGCGCCCTTGACGGTGATGTTGCGCGTCGTCTCGTCTTCCTGCCCCTCGCTGTCGATGACCTTCAGCACAACGGGGTAGACGCCAGGTTCGCTGAACACATGCGTCGTCGTCGGCGAGGCTTCGGTATCGACGGTGAAGCCCGTGCCTTCCATGTCCCAGTAGTGCGTGGTGATGGTGGCGTCGGGGTCATACGTGCCCGACGCGTCGAATTTCACCTGCTGGCCCACCAGCACCGTGGAGGGCGTCGCCTTGAACGCCGCCCACGGCGGCTTGGGCGCGGTCGGCGAATCGAGCACGATCCCCGCCTCAGGGGTCGCCGGCTGCACACCCATTTCGGACATCACGTTGTAGGTGGCCTGGTCGATCGCCGGGTCCGCGTCGAAGCCGTAAGCCCACTGCATCGTCCCCGAGGAGAACACGTAGGCGCCGCTGTTCGCGCGATACTCGACCGCGCTCACCGTGTCGGGCTGCCCGGGCGGCGGTTCGGCGAGACGTTCGCGCCCGTAGTCCTGCAGCCAGGTCGATTCGGGATCGCTGGTGTTGGTGGCGCTGACGCGCTTGACCCCTTCGGCCTCGACTTCGGCGGCGTGCGCATACAGCGGGCTTGAAGGACTGGGGATCTGATCCCACTCCCAGCCCACCAGATCGCTGTCGATCGTCACCTGCGAGTTGCTGGGCAGGTTGGCGTTTCGCCACACGCGGTCGCCCTCGAATTCGCCGCCGACGTTGCCGGCCGGCACGGTCAGCCCCCACGACTCTTCCTCGTTGTCGCCGACGTACATCACGCCCCACAGCTCGTTCTCCGGCTGGTTTGGCCCCACGCGCCCTTCCGGCGGCGCGTCGGGGTTGCCTGCAGGGGCGCCCGGATCGCGGCGCGTCGTCGTCGCGTTCTGGGGGATGAATTCGCCGTGCGGGCCGATCGAGGCGGGATCGTTGGGGGTGCCCGCGGGGTTGCCGTCGGCGGAGCCCTGCACCGTCTTGTAACAGACCAAGGTGCGGTAGTTGTTTTCAAAGCGCGTCTGCCAGTAGGCGGTGTTCGAGCTGAGCGAGAGGATGTTCACCCCATGTTCGCGCGCCGCCAGCATGTTGTTGAAGGCCGCGTAGGACCAGTACTCGCTGTGCCCGGAGATCACGATGATCTTGTGCCCGAGCAGCGCCGAGGGGTTACGGTCGAGCTGGATGTCGTCGGTGTAGGTGACGTTGTAGCCCTGCTCCTCCAGCCACTGCACGGTGTTGTAGTCGGGCCCAAAGAACTTGTTGCGCTGCTCTTCGCCTTCGGCCAGCGGCCGTTCGTAGGAGACCGCTACCGCGCGCCCATCGCCGGAAATGGTGTTGGCCCCGCCGCAGGCGTCGTAGTACAGCGACTTGCAGCCCCACGTGTTGTAGGCCTCATACGTGGAGACGGGCAGCACGTCGAGCACTTCCGAGGCCTGTGAGTCGTTGCGCACGACGAACTCCACATAGTTCTGCGCGCCGCCGTCGGCCAGATCGGTGAACACCGCCTCATACACACCCGACACCGGCAGCGTCGAGCCGGGGATCGTGTAGGTGACGGCCCAGTTTGAGCAGCTGAGTTCGCCCGTGGTAGCGTTGGCCGGGTTGCAGGTGAAAGAGTTGTTGACTTTGACGCTTTTGCTGCCCGCCGCAGAGATCAGCCGTGCGCCTTCGCCGCCGTAGTAGCCCATCCGGTACACCGCGATGTTCACGCTCGTGCCGGGGAACGACGGCTCGTTCGTGCCGATCTTCAGCGCCACGTTTTCGCCGATCTCATAGCTCGTCTGCGTCGAGAAGCCGCCGAGCCCTTCGCTGTAGTTGGCCATCTGGTTGGCGCTCGTACCGGTGCCCTCGCAGTTGTTCTCGTTGACGATCGGGTTCGAGCTGGGGCAGCTCACGGCCGCGCCGGCGGGGGCCGGCGCGCACAGCGCGAGCGCGGCGAGCGCGAGCGCGGTGCAGGCGAGTGTCAGCGGCGCGAGGCACGCGCGACGCAGCGGGGCAGGCAAGCCAAGGCCACCGCGCGCGCGCCGGATGGGTGTAGATGTTCGGTGCATGTGAATCCGTTCACGCAACGACTCAACAGCGCGTCAACTTCCGGAGGCCCATCACGTTTCTCGCACATGGCAGTGAAGCTGCGAGTGGGGGTTGTTCCGGCGCGCGAGCACGCTCGCCGTGCGCGGCTGTGGGCCGCACTGGAGGAGGCCTACCCCGTGCGTTTTGAGGGCCGCGAGGCGGGGGCGCTACGGGAGCTCGATGCGCTCATCACGGTCGGCGCGGCGTCTACCTGTGCAGACCTCCCCTGCCTGGCGGCAACCGGCACGGAGGAGTCGTCCGACGACGCGACCACGGCCGGCCCACTCGCGTCGGTCGCGTGCATCCCTGACGAGCTGGCGGAGGGCGAGGCGCTGCGCGAGCGCCTGCGCCCCGCTCGCAACAAGGCGCTGCTCGCGCTCGCGCGCTTTCTGGCAGAGCTGACGGCGCACCGGCGCCCCGCCCCGCCGCCGCTGCACGCGGCGTTCGTGATCGATGACCCCAATCTGCGCCGCCCGCACTACGGGCACATCGACTACGCGGAGTTACTGCGCCACGCCCGCGCGCACGGCTACTACGTGTCGATCGCGATGGTCCCGCTCGACGGCCGGCTCGCGCACAGAGATGGCGCGGCCACGCGCCTCTTCCGCGAGGGACAGAAGCACCTCTCGCTGTGCATCCACGGCAACGACCACGACGGGCCCGAGCTGGGCCGCCCCAGCAGCGACGCCGACGCGCTCGCGCTCGTCGCCCAGGCGCTGCGGCGAACAACTGCCTTCGAGCGGCGCACGGGTCTGACGGTGGACCGCGTGATGGTGCCGCCACACGAGCGCCTCAGCGAGCCGGTCGCGCGGGCGCTGCATGCGTGCGGCTTCGACGCGGTGTGCACGACGCGGCCATACCCCTGGGTCGCAGACACGCCCGAGCGCCACTGGCTGGCACGCCCGCCCGAGGCGGGGCCATTGGCCGCTTGGCATCCCGTCGATCGCGTCGCCGGCGGCCTGCCGGTGCTGCTGCGCGCGGAGCTCGGCCACCCGCGCGAGGATCTCGCGCTGCGCGCGTTCCTCGGCCAGCCGCTGATCCTGTATGGGCACCACGATCTGCTGGCCGGCGGCCCTGACGCGCTCGCGGAGGCCGCGGCGCAGATCAATCGATTGGGCGACGTGCGGTGGTGCTCGCTTGGGGAGATCGCTCACGCGCTTGTGCCGGAGCGCTCCGCGCCAGACTGGGGAGCGCTCGACGCGATCCCGTCATCGCGACGGCGTCTAGCTCCGACCCTGCGACGTCTTGCAAGCGAGGCTCGGGATCGAGTGCGGATTGCGGTGTGAGAATCGCGGCAGAGCCGGCCAGACCAAAGTCGAGAGCGGCGCGGCGCTGCTTCTCAGCGTGGGCCAGCGGGCGGTGGGATGCCGAGCTGCTTGCAGATCTTGCGCGCGAGCGGCCAGGCGATCTCGCGGTGGCGCGGCAGCGCCGTGGAGCGATCGGGGTCAAACCCCCAATAGCTGTGGCGGCCACCCTCGCGCAGCGGCCGCGCGCCGTGCTCGCGCAAATGGCGCTCCAGGTCGCGGCGCTTCACGCCGCGATCGTTAGCGCAAGCGACTCGCTATCGGACGCAGGCTCTGAGAGTGCGTGCTCGCCGAAGCGCAGCTCCAGGATGCCGTGCAGCGCGTCGATCACGTTCTCGCGCGCCTCTTGGCGGGTGTGGCCCTGGCTGTGCGCGCCGGGAACCTCCGGGATCGACGCGACGATCCACCCATCGCCGCTGTCCTCGTAGACGATCGTCAGGCTCAACGTCTCGCTCATACCCAACACAGTAGACCCTGCATAGGCTGGACGCCTCGCTCGCGCCCTGATTTTCCGGCAGCCTCAAGCCAAAGCCAGATCCAGCAACCGCTCGTGCCGCGAATCCCATGAATTGGTCTGCACGAACGTGAGGCGCTCGTTCTCGGGCGCGGGACCGAGCGCCAAAGCCGCGTCGACGGCCGCCTGATACCCATCGCCGGCGCCCCCGGCGACGAGCAGCACGCGTGGGTCGACCCCGCGCAGCGGCGGCAGGTCGACCGCCACCACGGGCAGGCCGCCGGCCAAGTACTCGTACAGCTTCAGCGGGCTCATCGCCTCCGTCAGGGGCGAGCGCACGTGCGGGATCAGGCCCACGTCGGCGACGCGGATCAGGCCGGTGACGGCGGCGCGCGAGAGCTGGGAGCGGATCTCGATGTTCGGCTCGGCGCGCAGCGGCGCCAGGTGCACCGCGTCCACCAGCGCCCCGACGAGCACGACCGTCGCCTCCGGACGCGCACGCGCGATCGCCACGAGCGCGGGGACGTCCAGGCGCGAGTCGAGCGTGCCGACATACAGCAGCAGTGGGCGCAGGAGATCGCGCTGCCAGGCGGGCGGGGTGGGGTCGCCGATCCACTCGCTCGTGAGCAGGCCGTTGGGGATCACGATCCCCGGGCCGGTCGGCGCCAGCCGTTCCAGCAACGTGCGCGAGACGGCCGCGACACGCCGGCGGCGCACACGCACGGCGGCGAAGCTCTCGCGGTAGGCGGGCCACCAGCGGCGCAGGGAGGGATGCGCGCCCCAGTCGTCGATCGCGTAGTAGGTGACGGCACGCGCCCAGGCGCACTCCGCAAAACCGGCGAGCAGCGGGTGCGCGGTGATCACCGCCGGTTCGCGCAGGCCGCCGCGCGCGACGGCGCGGGCGAGCACGCGGTCATAGGCGGCCGCCATCCGCCGCACGCCGCCCAGCGAGGTGGGGTCGCGGCGGCGCAGGCGCACCGGCTGCACGAGCCCCGCGCGCTCCCCTTTGGGGAAGTCCACGCGCTCGTGCGCGGGGGTCAGGAGGTCGCGCGCGAACTTGATCGGGAGGCTGCGCATCTGCTCACAGACGAGCACGCGCCGCACGCGCGGGTGTGAGACGAGCGCCTTGGCGAGACGATCCTCGGGCATGAACCAGCCGCGCCGCGCGGCGGCCTGCCAGGTGACGAAGGAGAACGTGAAAACGACGTCGCGCCGCACCTCCTCGCGCGTCCCGGGAAGGTCGAGGAGGACCGTCGTATCGAGCATGCCCGAGGAACGCGGGGCGCGCGGGGGAACTTCCGGGAGGAGCTACTGGAGCACGTGCGGCGAGGCGGTACGGACGCTAAAAACGACAATGAAGGGCTCCGCTCCGCTCCGCCAGGGGGCCGCGTTGTGCGCGGAGGTGCTCTCGGCCCAACATCAATTCCCCAATTGCCCGCGTTCGATTCCCCAATTGTCCGGGTTCTCGTGTAGCCTCTGGGACGCATGCCGGGGCAGCTCATCGACAGGCACCTGCGCTCGACGGTCGTCGAGGCCCTTCGCGAAGCGAGGGCCGTGTGCCTGCTGGGTGCGCGGCAGTCGGGGAAGAGCACCCTCGCGCGCGCAATCGCCGCGCGCGAGCATCCCGCGGAGTATCTGACGCTGGATGACGACGCGACCCGCCGCGCGGCGCTCGAGGATCCGACGGGGTTCATCGCACGGGTGTCGGGGGCGGCGGTCATCGACGAGGTCCAGCGCGCGCCCGACCTGATGCTGGCGATCAAGGAGCGCCTGGACACGAACAACGCGCGCGGTCAGTTCCTGCTCGCGGGCTCCGCCAACATCCTCACGCTGCCGAGCATCGCCGACGCGCTGCCGGGACGCGTCGACTACGTGCGGCTGTGGCCGTTCTCCCAAGGGGAGCTTGCGGGCCGGCGGGAGAGCTTCATCGACCGCCTCCTCGCCGGCGAGACACCGCAGATCGACAACGCCCCGGTCGGTCGCGAGGCATACGCCGCGCAGATCGTCACCGGCGGCTTCCCCGACGCCCAGGACCGCGCCGCGCGCGGACGCGCACGCTTCTTCGACAGCTACGTCGCCTCAATTCTCGGCCGCGACCTCACGGACGTCGCCGACGTACGCGACCCCGCCGGAATCGGACGCCTGCTGGCACTGCTCGCGACACGCTCTGCGAACCTCATGAACTCCCGCGCCCTCGCGGGCGAGCTCGGAATCGACCACAAGACCGTGACGAGCCACACCCGGATACTGGAGAACCTGTTTCTCCTCACACGCCTGCAGCCCTGGCACACAAACCTCGGCAGCCGCCAGATCAAGACACCTAAGATCCACCTCACCGACACGGGACTGCTCGCCCACCTGACGAACCTCAGCGCCGAGCGGCTCAACGCCGACAGCACACTCGCCGGCCCTGTCTTCGAGACCTTCGCCGCGATGGAGCTCGCCCGCCAGCGCGACTGGGCACACAGCCCGCCGTCGCTGTTCCACTACCGCGACAAGCAGCAGCGCGAGGTCGACATCGTCCTCGAGCTCGGCAGCGGCGAGGTCGCCGGAGTCGAGATCAAAACCGCCGCCGGCGTCCAGGCCAGGGACTTCGCGGGGCTGCGCCACCTACGCGACCGGCTCGGACCCCGCTTCACGGCGGGAGTCGTGCTGTACACCGGCAGGCGAACTCTCAGCTTCGGCGAACGCCTCACGGCGGTGCCGCTGTGCGGGCTGTGGGCGTAGCGGCGAGAAGATCCCGCCCTTCTAGCGCCGGCCGCGCGCGTTGGGATTGCCCGTGCGGCCGGCGCTACGGCTCCCCTGCACTTCGCCGGCAGGGCTGCGGGACGGATCCTCAGATCCTGAGGACCGTGACAGAGGAGAACGCCGAGAAGTCGTCGTCCTGCGTGACGACGGGCACGCCATGCCGCAGCGCGGTGGCGGCAATCCAGGTGTCGTGGCGACGCAGCTTGCGACCGGCCTCCAGCTCGTGGGCGGCGATGCGCGCAAAGCAGGAGGCGACCTCGGCGTCGATCGGCAGCAGCGAATACGCGGCACGCACCCGCGCGAGCGTGGCCAGGCGCGTGGCCCGCACATCGGTGTCGCCGGCCCGCAGCACCCCCAGCTCGAGCTCGGCGGCGGTAACGACGGAGACGGCCACCTGCTCGGGCAGCTCGCCCAGCGCGCGTCCCGTCTCCTGCGCGACGAAGACCGACGTATCGGCTACCGCGCGACTCACAAATCCTCGACGAGCTGACCCCGCACGTCGGCGAGATCGACCAGCAGCCCAACGTCGGCCGGCGCATCGCGGACGATCTCCCTCAGCACCCGCGAGGACACCCACGGATCGCGCCTCTCGACATGAGGCACGATGTCGGCGACCGGATCGCGATTGACAGTCAGCGTCACACGCTCCCCCACTCGCACCGCGGCAACGACAGCAGCGGTGCTGTTACGCAACTCCCGTACCGAGACCTCCCGCGACATGTGCACGACTGTAGCACAGGTGCGCTACGCCATGATGCGGGCTGCCTCAAACAAACTATGGAGAGGCTCCGCTGCGCTCCGCCCGGTGGGTCGCGTTGTGCGCCGGCCAACGCGGGATGTGAGGCCCGCGCGGCCGGCGCCAACGACGCTGCTCTTCCTGCGCGCTATTTCTTCTTCTTGGGCTTGGCGTGTTTGGCCTTGGGCTTCTTCTTCGCTTTCGCCTTGGCGCACCCAGTGACGGCGATCTTCACGGGCTGCTTGACGACGGCGCCGTTCTGCCCGGTGATCGTGAACGGCATCGAGAGGGACTGGCCACAGAGGCTGCCCTTGTTCTTGGCGGGTACGACGGCCGCGAGACCAGAGTGCGGGCCCTCGGGCAGCGTCAGCGCGAAGCTCGTGATCGGCGCGTCGGGGACGCTCGCGAACGTGCTGCTGGTGATGTTGTGCTTGATGTCGATGCTGCCGGTGAGGTCGACGGTGACGCCTTCGCCCTGCAGGATCGCGACGATGTCGGGAAACGCCGCGCCGCCGTGCGACACGAGATACACCGGCCCGGTGAGCGGGACGGCGAGGATCGGGGTGTTCGCCGTCGCGGTCCCGATGTTCGACCCCACAGGGCAGCTGGCGGGGTTCGTGTTGAACACGGCTTCGGTGCAGGCCTGCTGAATCGTCGTCAGGCGCGCCGGGAGCTGCTTGGGCAGGGTCACCGCAACCGAGTGGATGTTTGCCTCCCCGCTGGGGAATGTTCCCTTCACGACGAGGCTCGCGCCCTGCTTCTTGCTCGTCTTCGCCTGCGTCGAGACACTAAACGACGGCTTGAACGGCAGCGTCGCGCAGTTCGCGGCCTGGAAATGGCTAGACACGCCAACGCTCGCCCCCTGGGTTGAGCTGAGCGTCCCGCCCACCGACAGCGCTTCGCAGTCGGTCGGGTTGAATATAAACCCGGACCGGTCGATCGTTACATTCACCGTGCGGATCTGCAACGGGATGCCCTGCAGGATGCTCGGCAGCGGGTCGCTCACGACCGCGATCTGCGCGGTGTGCGGGTCCACGCTGATCGCGGCCCTGACGACGACGGTGCCGAGGTTGAACGGCCCCGCGACTGCGGGCACCACAATGGACAGGCCGAACGACGCGCCCTTGTAAGGGCCCGTGAGGAACACCTGGCCCCCCTGGATCGCCACCGGGTCAGAACCGGCGCCCGCGCTCGCACTGGCGTGCCCGATCAGGCTGCCCTGACCGCAGGCACCCTGGCTGGCCTGTGGTTCGGGGCAGCGTTCGACGCTCTTGAGCACCCCGAGCAGCCCCGGGGGCATCGTCAGCGCGACGCCCGAGAGCTCCTGTTCCTGGTCGTCACGCGAGAACGAGATCGAGAACGGCGTGGACGCGCCCGCCTGGTCATTGGTGCTCCCCGCCGTGAACGAGGGGCTGAACATGGGGCCGTGGCAACCCCCGTCGATCGCGAAGCTGTCGCTGGATTCAACCGCTGCGCCGCCGCTCCACGACGTGAACACGCCGCTCGTCATGTAGGAGCCGCACGCTTCGGGTGTCACCAACGCGGCCCTGGGTCCACCGAAGAAGTCGAGCTTCAGGTCGGTGAAGGGCTGCTGTGGGTTGTTGTCGAACGTCGTCGTCAACTGGCCCGTCACGGGGTCCGCGATGATGCGCCCCGCGAGCTTGATCACGACGCCCGTTTCGGGGTCATCGACCGCGACGTAGATCGCCAGCAGCGAGCCAAACGGGTTGTTGCCCTGTTCGGCGACATACACCCCGCCCGGCAGCGGATGACCGAGGATCGGGGTGTCCACCTCGACCGTCCCGATCTTCGACCCATCCGGACACGAAGCGGGCGCGGCACCAGAAAGGTCGATCTGCGCGGGCGAGCACGCCGCCAGACCGCCCGCAACGGACGGGTTGACGCGCAACCCCGCGGGAAGTGTGACCGTCGCATCCTGCAGATCTGCCGCGGCGAGCCCTTCGGGGTTCTGCAGCCCCGCCTGCGGCGTGTGCAGATCGACCTGCAACCCGGTCGGGGTATTCACCGCGCTCGTTTCCGGGGTGACCGCGATCGAGGGCGCGAACGGCAGGCGGTTGCACCCTTCGAACCCGACGGGGTCGCCCGGCGCGTCGTGGTTGACGAAGTTCGCTTCCTTGAAGGACCCCGGCTGCTGCCAGCTGTCCCCGCGCAGCGTCGTGACCGGCGGCGCGCCACAGGTCGTGGGAAGCGTCAAGAAGGGCCGCGGCTGAACGGTGCTCGCACACCCACCGAAGTCGACGACCTGCTCAGGGCATCCGCGCAAGGATTCATGGCTCGGGTCCGCCGGGACGCCCCACAGCGTAACGGTGCTCGCGAGGACCGGTTCGATACTCGGGATGTCGCTCAACGTCGAGGTCAGACCGTAGTCCCCGCCCGTGCGCACGTGACTGTCGATATAGACGGGCGCAAAGAGAACGACGGCGGCGAACTGCGCCGGCTCCCCCGGCGGCGGAACCATGTTGTACAACGAGTACGTATGTTGCCCCAGGAACACTGTGTTCAACGTCAACACACCGACCTGCGAAGAGGGCGGGCATTGCGACCCTAAGAACGCACCCCCGAGGGGCACCACGAGCTTCGGCTGCGGACACTGCGGGATCGCCGTCACATCCCCGACCAGCCCCACCGGCAACGCCGCTTCGATGCCCTTTACATTCCCATCCGGGGCGATCTCACCAAGATGACCCGGCTGGTTGACTTCGGTCCTGGTCGTCGTGTCGACCTTGAAGCTCACCGTGTACTGGTAGGGGTGCGAGCCGGCCTGGGTATCGGCGCTGCCATCCGCCGCGCCGAACAGGCCATCGACGCTCTGAAACCCGAAGTCCGGTGCCGAGCTGATACTCGTCGAGATCGTCGCCGATCCCGCCACCGGCGCGCCGCCGCCGGACATCCGCGCCGAACCGCTCACCGCGCCCAATTCGCTCGAGCCGGCCCGCACTTCCAGCTTGACCTGTTCCGCCTGTTCGCCGGGCTGCAGCACGCCGCCCAGTTCGCAGTGCACGCTCGAGGCGCCGGCGGGATCCCCGCACGTCCACCCCGGTGCGCTGACCGCCACGCCCGTGATCCCTTCCGGCAGCGCTATGTCCAGCGCACCGGTCCCGTCGGTCGCCGCATCGCCCGCGTTCTCCACCGTCACGATGACGGCGCCGGTGAGTCTGCTGGCCAGACTGCCGCCGAGCGCACCTGGGCTCAACCGCGTGGGGACTTCGACGCCGACCTTCCACACCGGGCCAGCCGCCGCGGCGACCCCCGTACACGCGAGCAGCAGCAACACGACGAACGGCATCACAACCGCACCGGCCACGACACGTGCGCGAATCACCTGGGCGAGCTTCACTTCGTCCCCCTTCCCGAGGAATGCTTGACAGACGACCTCCGGGCCTGCGATATCGGGCCGTACAGCCGTCGTGCACGAGTGACACACGCGGTCCGTTTACGCTTGGGCAGCCTTCGGCACGCCCGCAACGCCTGCGTGAGACGCTGCGCCCTCGTCAACGACCTCGCCCCCACAATTGCAGCGGCCGGCGGCGGCGCGAGGTTGCCCGCCCCGGCAAGACCCACTGACGCCGGCGCCATCACGCCCGATCCGAGCGGTGACGGCGCCCGGCATGTTTCGCCGGCACACGGCACCGGCGAGACTTCGGACGGGAACCCGCCATCGATACGCGCGTCGTAGATGTCGGCCTTGCCGCCGGTGTCCTGCCCGGTCAGTCCCTCGTGCGTCTCAAAGAACACATCGTCGCCGCTGGGGCTCGCGTCCACGAAACTCGAATCGCCTTCAACTCCGCCGTCGGAGATCAGGTACTGGCGACCATTCTCATACTCATACACATTCCGGGCCCCGTTCACGTCCCCCGGCACCAGCGCATCGCTGCTTTCGAAGAACACCCGCGAACCATCGGCGGAGAGGGAACGGGGCAGATACGTGTGAGCGCCTTCTTCTCGCTCGATCGGCGGGAGTGTCGAGGGACCCGTCGGCCGCGCGCCTGTCTGGTTGCACGACACACACACGAGCTGACCCGGCACAGCCGAGTAGAGAAACACCTCGTCACACGCCCGCGGCAACGGATCACCATTCAAATCGTTGCCGCAGCTGCCGGGGATCACACGATTGTTGTCATAGCCCGTCAGGCTGCGAATCGACTCGAACACCAGATGGGTGCCATCCGGGGAAACCCTCGAGGTCAAATGCTCATTCCAGTTGGACGCGTCGGCCTGGTCAAGACCCGCGATGAACCTCGTTTCGTCGTCATGCCACACATATAGGTTGCACGTACCGCCCCTCTTTCCTTCGCTCAACGCTTCTTCGCAGTTGCCCCTGCTGGCGCCGCTCGCAAGCACACCGTTGGCGATGAAATAGACATACGCGCCGTCGGCGCTCACACCGAGCACGCTCCTGACGTCAGCGCCTTCCGGGTCCGTCGTGTCGACCGTGATATCGGTCAACCGCCCACTTTGTGCATCGAACAGATACAAGTCTGACCTTGAGCCGTTAGCTGAGAAATCACCTTCCTCGGAGCGACATTCTCGTCCGGCTGCGGTAATCGTCGCGGTTGAATCGTTGGTCAGCTGCTCGCAACTGGTGAAGAACACTCTCGACTCGTCCGCGGATGCACCCTGGTAGTAAGCGCGACCAGGACCGAGTGGATCCGTCCCGCCCGGACCGGCGCCATTGGTCTTCTGCGAAGCAGAGACCGAAACCGTCCTGCCGCCGGCTTCGTGCATATAAAGCCTATAGGGATCGACCTGGCTGTTTTCGCGTTCCAGTGCAGCCGCGAACAGGACCCGTGAGCCGTCGCTCGAAACAGCGTCAAGCGCACCAGCCGGATATTGCGAGTCGGCGCGCGGCAAACCCAAACTCGGGGTGCTGGGGACGGGACCGCACGGGGACGCGCTGCCGCCACATTCCGCCGTCAGGCCCGCGGGGACTTCACTGACGAGTTCGAGCGAGCCCCCAGACCACTCGTAGAGACCCCCGGCACCAGCAGCCACCGGGCTGCCCGTCAACGCGGCGTACGAGCTGAAGACGATATGACTCAGGTCGGGAGACGTGCCATCATATTGGGCCTGTTCGGGGGTCACGCTCGCGGGTGTGAGATCCAGCAGCTGGTAGGAGCCGAGGCTGTCGCGCAGGAACAAGTTTTGGTTGTGCGGCGGCTCGCCGGGGACCAGCGGCGGATCGTCCTGGCCCAGGTTGCCCCCGCCGTCGAGCAGCACCGACCGCGAGAGGTCGGAGGAGTACGCCACGAGCGACGGCGTATTGAACGACTGCGAAGCCGGCGCCTGAGGCGGGGTGATCGCCTGCGAGGACCAGCCGCCACCATCGCGCGTGGCGATATAGCTGTTCACACCACCCGTCTGCGCGCCGGGAAACGGCGACAGCGAGAAATATGCCAGCCCGTCCCCCGATTCCGATGCCTGGTAGAACCCATTCGAGCTGCGTTCTCCCGGCCCGTACAGTGCGCCGTCGCCCTGTTCCGCGGGCGTGACGAGCTCGTAGCTACGCCCGTCCGGCAGCGCCTGTACGGACGCCTGCGACTGGGTGGTGAAAGTGTGGTCGGCTCCGGCGATCCCGTCGGGAGCGACAGAGTTGCTCGCCACCACACGGTAGTGGTAGACCGTGCCCGCTTCCAGACCCTGGACGTGTGCCCCCACTTCGTGGCCTTCGTCATCCGCGCCCACCGACCCGCTCTCGGCCGTTGCGTGCCCATACGCCGTGCTGGTCCCGTATTCAAAATGGTACGTGGTCGCGGCGCCACCGGGGTCGATCTGCGCGCCGAGCGTCGCGCCATCCGCGCTGACCTGCGTCACATACGTTTCGCTGACCACGGGCGCGACCGCGGGCGTCGTGAACGTCACCGCCAACCCATACGCGGCTTCTTCCGCGGCGTTGCGCTCGACCAGACAGAACGTGTACGGGGCGCCCGGCGCCAAGCCCGTGAGCTGCACCGCCGGCACGGCTTCCTTTTCACTGCCGAGCGCGACACCCTGGGACCCCGGCACGGCGCTCCCCGACGCGCATTCCGACGCGGACTGCTGAAAGAGGTATTCGTACTCTCCCTCTTCGCCCGGGGCGCCCGGGTTCAACACTCCACCCGTCAACGTCGCCGTGGTCGCCGTCACGGGCTTTGCTTCCCCGCTCACCGGGGCTTCTGGTGCAGCCGCGAACGCCGGCAGCGCGAACGCACCCAGGAACACCATCGACACGACCAACGCCAACCCGCCGATACTCAGCCCGCGAATACTCACCGTGAAGCCTCCCTCGAAATAACCCCACACGGGGCGCCTGTTTGAAGTGAACCCACGCAGATCACGCTGCCTGCTCGTCGCGGGTATGGATGCGGATCGTCCGCGCGACCCTCTGCCCCGTCGGGGTCAGAGTCCACGCGTTGGGCTCACCCTTCTGATGCCCCTCGCCCGTATTCGCTGCAAGCCCCAGACGCTCAAGACGCGCCAGCAGCTTTGAAATCTGTCCCTGGTCCGATGCCCCCGCGCGCTCGCCGACCCCGCGGTTGGATACCCCGGGCTCGTCGGCGATCGCTTCAAGGACACGCATCGTGCGGTAGGTGAGGCGCATTGGGATCCCCGCGAGCACGTCCTCGCCATCCCCCTCGCTCTCCTCGTTCCGGCCTGGGCGACGCGCACGGGTCCTCCCCGGCACGGGCGCGGGAAGCGCCTGCTCCTTACGCACCGCCGCAGGACCGATATAAGGCAACACGATCATCCCCATCAGATCCCCTGTGAGATCGATCAGCGGCTCACTCTCACGACGTAACAACCGCGCATACACCAAACCGAACGCGGCACCGACAAGGCCCTCCGCTGTGAGTGGCGGGCACTCCTCCCCGCGCGGGCCCTCCCCGCGGCCCTCGTCGATCGCGCGCGCCAGCTCCCCCAAGATCTCTTCGCGGCGCTCCAACACCGCCTGCGAACCCCGCAGCGCCTGCACAATCAAAAACCTTGCGAGGATCGGATCGCGGTCGAAGAACGCAAGGATCGTGACGACACCTCCGCGCATCCGCTCACGCCACGCCAACGCCTCCAACTCGGCCGTGGACAGCTCCCCCCGGATGCTGTCCACGACACCCTCGAGCGCCGCGATCAGGCATTCCTCGCGGTTGGCGAACAGTTCATAAAAGGTCCGCCGCGAGACCTTCGCACGACGCGTGATATGCGCCACCGTCGCCCGCGTATAACCAAGTTCCTCAACCGCACGCGCAGCAGCCGCCATCAACCGCGAACGCTGAATCTCCACCACCCGCGGGTGCGCAACCCCCTCACCACCGGCTGGCAAACCATCAACGCCCTCGGTCACCGAGGCGCCGCGTTCTGGCGCCGACCCCGGTTCCGTCGTCGTGGTAGCCCGAGAGCGAGTCCGCCCAGCCATCAGGCGGCCCTCCCACACAGGGCATGGCCCGAAGGCCGACCGGAACTAGCCCCTAGAGGACTGGACTCCGGCCAAGAGAGAGAGAGAGAGAGAGAGATGCTTCAGAGACGCTGAAGCATCTAGCTACGGCCCCCACAGGGGTCACAACCAGTCCCGACACGTCTGTCCTGAACGAACTCACGCGAAACACATCTCCCTCATCACTCGGCCCAGCACCCCTCCCAAACAATCCCCTGCAAGCTTGCAATCGATCCAGAAGACCCATCCCAAACCAAACCTATTTTTGCTGGCGACCCAAGCCGGACCACCAAGGCCAGCTCATCATACACACAACTCGGGCTAAAAAGCAACCCCCAACAAGAAACGGGGTGTGTGGGCCACGACAGACAGCGTTCTGGCACGGACATCCAGCCGACCGCTGGACATGCGAGTCGCCTCAGGTCGAGCCGCGAAGCGAGGTCATGCGCCGCGTGGCGAAATGCTCGGCGCCGACGATGCGCTCCAGCCAGACGCCCGCCTCCTCGACATCCATCGCATCGGGTCGACGAATACGCTCACGGGGCGAGCGTCCTCAGCGATGGATAACGAAGCGGCCCACGCCGCCGCGCGAGAAGCACCTCCGCCAGATCGAGCACCTGCGCGAGGATCCGCCTGGCGCGATTGGGATCCACCGGATCGGCAGGGACCTCCAGCCTGACCTCCAGGCCCGCAGCGCGGGCGATGCGCACCAGCGCATCCACCCCGGGCTGACGGTGGTGTCGCTCATACGCGCTATTTCTTCTTTGCTTTTGTGTGTTTGGTCTTGGGCTTCTTCTTGGCCTTCGCCTTGGCGCATCCGGTGACGGCGATCTTGACGGGTTGCTTGACGACGGCGCCGTTCTGAGCTGTGATCGTGAAGGGCATCGACAGCGATTGTCCGCAAAGACTGCCCTTGTTCTTCGCGGGTACGACCGCCGCGAGGCCGGAGTGCGGGCCCTCGGGCAGCGTCAGCGCGAAGCTCGTGATCGGCGCGTCGGGCACCGAAGCGAACGTCGAGCTCGTGATGTCGTGCTTGATATCGATGCTCCCGGTGAGGTCGACGGTGACGCCTTCGCCCTGCAGGATCGCCACAATGTCCGGGAACGCCGCACCGCCATGCGACACCAGATACACCGGCCCCGCGAGGGGGACGGCGAGGATCGGGGTGCTCGCCGTCGCGGTCCCGATGTTCGACCCGACGGGGCAGGACGCGGGGTTCGCGTTGAACACCGCTTCGGTGCACGCCTGCTGGATCGTCGTCAACCGCGCAGGCAGCTGCTTGGGCAATGTGACCGCGACGCTGTGGATGTTCGCGTTGCCCGCGGGGAACGAGCCCTTCACGAGGAGGCTCGCGCCGTTCTTCTTGCTGGTCCCGGCCTGCGTGGATACCGTGAACACGGGCTTGAATGGCAGCGCCGCGCAGTTCGCCGCCTGGAAATGGCTCGACACGTTCGCGGTGGTTCCCTGGAGGCTCGTGAGCGTCCCGCCCGTCGACAACGGTTCGCAGTCGGTCGGGTTGAATGTGAACCCCGTGCGGTCGATCGTGACATTCACCGTCCGTAGCTTCAACGGGATGCCCTGCAGGATGCTGGGCAGCGGGTCGCTCGTGACGGTCAACGCCGCCGTCGCCGGGTCGACGCTGATCGCGGCCCTGACGACGACGTTCCCGAGGTTGAACGGGCCGGCGACCGCCGGCACGACAATGCTCAACCCGAAAGGCGCGCCCTTATAGGGGCCCGTGAGGAACACCTGCCCGCCGATGTAGACCGGGTCCGGTCCGGCGCCACCGCCGACGGTCGTGTGGCCGATCAGGCTCTGCGGCCCGCATGTACCCTGCGCGGCCTGCGGTTCGGGACACAAGGCCACGCTCTTGAGCACTCCGAGCAGCCCCGGCGGCGTCTTGATCGTCACCCCACCCAAACCTTGTTCCTGGTCCGTGCGGGAGAACGTCACGCTCAAAGGGCTGAACCCACCCGCCTGGTTGTTCGTCGTACCCGCCGAGAAACTCGGCGCGAAACCACCACCACAACCAGAGTCAATATTGAACGAATCCGAAGGCATCGCATCGGGGCCGCTCTGCGGCGCCGACCACGGCATCAAATCGCTGCTCGTCGTAAACGTGCCGCAGCCTTCCGGCGTCGTCAAAGCGGCGCTGGGCCCGTCGAAGAAGATCAGCTTCAGCTCGCTGAACGGCATCTGCGGGTTGTTGTCGAACGTCGTCGTCAACTGCCCCGTGTTCGGGTCCGCGACGACGTGCCCCGCGAGCTTGATCAACGCACCATCCGCCTCAGCGGTCACATAGATCGCCAACAGCGACCCGAACGGGTTGCTGCCCTGCTGGGCGATATACACCGAACCACGCAACGGATCCGCCAACAGCGGCGTATCGATTTCGACCGAGCCGATCTTCGATGCGTCCGGACAACTCGGCGCTTCACCGTCTTCAAGGCCGATCTGCACCGGCGAACACGCCTGCAGACCATTGGCCGCCGCAGGATTCACCGACAACCCCGCAGGCAGCACGAGCGTCGCATCACGCAGATCGGCCGTCGCGAGATTGGGCGTTTCAGACTCACCGCCGGGCGCATTGTCCGCGGCGCCTTCCTGGGGAACCTTCAGGTCGACTTCCAGACCCGTCGGCGAATCGGCCGCTTCGCTTTCGGGCCGGACAGTCAATGAAGGCTTGAAGGAGAGCTGCTCGCAGCCAACGACCGGCGGGCTTGCCGAGATCGCGGTGACGAAATTTTCGGGGTGCTGCCACGAGTCGGCGTTGAGCGTCGTCGTCAGCGGCCCAGCCGGGCACGACGTCGGCATCGTCAACAGCGGCACATCGGTACCCGTACCCGCGCATCCCAGCCCCAGATAGGCCGGGACGCACTGCCGTTCGCCGTTGTGGCCCGGATCGCCCGGCACGCCCCACACCGTCAACACGCTTTCGGTCACCGGCAGCACCGTCGCGATGTTGCTCAGCGACGAGGTGATCCCATAGTCCCCGCCGGTACGAACCTGGGAGTCGATGAAGAAGTTGACGCCGAGGATGACAAAGCCGAACTGCGCCGGCACGTCGTCAGGCGGAACGAGGTTGTAGACCGCGATCGGCCCCGGCGGCACACTCGGTGCGATCACAGTGACGACGCCGACCTGCGCCGCCTGGGGGCACTGTTCGGTGTTGAGCTCCGCAATTGTGCACTTCGGCGCCGCGCTGGGGTTCCCGATCAACCCCGGCGGGAGCGCAATCTGCAGGTCCTTCACGTTTTCGTCGGGGGCCGTTTCCCCGAGCGGATTGGTGATCGTGTTGTAGAGAATCCGCGTCCTGAAGGCATACGGATGCGAGCCTGCCTGGATATCGGGAGTGCCATCGCGGTTGACGATGGAGGCTTCAAAGGACGCGACCCCGAAGCTCGCCGGCGCGGGCGCCACGGCGAGAACGAGCGACGCGACAGCGGCCACGGCCAGCGCTACGGACAGTCGTCCAACCAGGAAATACGGTCGCGAGATAGCCATGATCACTTGCCCCCCTTGCCGTGAACCGAGAAATGAACGCTCGCCCTGCCTGCCTTGCTCCGCGGCCCATACCGCCTCAGGGCCTGCGTTTCGCAGGCGTGTCGCTGCCGCCTGGGCTTCCTGCGACAGGCAAGGCGTGCGTGCTCGAGCTTCTGCGCGCGCGTGAGCGGCTTTACCTTCACCGCCGGCTTCACAGCCGCCGCCGGCGCGAGCGGCGTGAGATTGCCCGCACCCGACAGCGTCGCGCTCCCGGACGCTCCGAACGCCGGCGCCGCTCCCAGCGGGCCGCGGCACGCGTCTCCTGAGCATTCCGCGGGCGTCGCGGGCGCCGGCAGCCCGCCGTTCACGCGCACGTCGTAGATGTCAGGCGCGCTGTCTATGTCCTGCGCCAGCAGCTGCTGCGAAGTGTAGATGAACACGTCGCTGCCGCTGACACTCGCGTTGACGAAGTACGCGTCATCGCTGCCGGTCCCGCTGGAGAGCAAAAAGACACAGCCCCCGGCGGTTTGACAGCTTCCTGTACCGTCCTGCTCGTACTCATAGACATCCTGCCGTTCGTTGCTGTCGCTCGACACCAGCGCCTGGGTGGTGTCGAAGAACAACCGTGAGCCGTCGGCGGAGAGATTGCGCGAGAGGTAGTTTTGACGCTGCGAGAACTGATTCATCGGATTCGAGATTTCGATGTATGCGACCCCGCTTGGCCGTGTGCCGTTGCGACTGCACGAGGCGCACACGAGAGTGCCCGCCGTGGCGTCGTAGAGGTAGACCTGGGTGAGGCCCGCCGTGTCGACCGCCGTGAGGCTCCTGTCCGAGTTGAACGCGATGTGCGTGCCGTCCGCCGATACCTTCGCGGTCAGACAGAAGGCTTCCCAGGTGCATGTTTCGGGGAAGCTTTCTCCGAAGCTTGCGATGAACTGGAGGCTCCCGCCATGGTAGACGTAGAGGTTGGGCTGCCCCGCGGTGGCGCCGCTCGCCAGTGTGCCCTTCGCGACGAAGTAGACGTAGGCGCCGTCTTCTCCGGCGCCGCTGACGCCCTGCACCGACGCTTCGCCGGCGGGGGTGAGATCGGTCAGCTGGCCGCTTTCGACATCGAATCGGTACAGGTTCTGCCCGCTGCCGGGGATCGTGTCGCCGGTTAGGCCCGCGGACGCATCGTCGGTGAAGAACACCTGCGAACCGTCGGCGCTGGCTATCCGAAACTGGCCGCCACCGCCCGGCCCCGCGCCGTGCGCCGCGTCGACCTGGACCGTTTCCGTGTCGTCCTTGCGAACGTAGAGATTGCCTTCCGCCTGGAAGAAGATCCTCGTGCCATCGGCGGACACGGCGTGCAGCACGTTGGCCGTCGGGCTGCCTCCAGGACCGGCGATCGTTGCGCCCGCGGCGCCGCTCACCAAGCGCACGCTGCCGCCCGACCAGTCATAGAGGTTGTCGTTGCCGGCGGGCGCGTCGGCGGTGAGCTGCGCGCTCTCGTCGAAGACGACGTGACCGAGATCGGCCGAGGACGCGTCGAAGTTCGCTTCGGCCGGGCTGCCCGCGACGGGATTGAGGCTCACGAGCTGGTAGGAGCCATTCGTGTTGTCGCGGACGAACAGGTTCTGCACCCCCTGCGGCTCCCCGGGGACGAGCGCCGGTTCGTCGTGTCCGCCGCCGCTCGCCTGATTGAACCCGTCGGCCAGCACCAGCTTGCTCAGGTCGCTGGAGTAGGCTTCGGGGCCGACGAACTCACTGGCCCCCGCAGTCTCCTCGCTCGACTGCGGCGGCACCAGGCTTTGCGAGGACCACGCTTCCCCGCCGCGCGTCGCGAGGTAGAAGCCGGTGCTGAACAGCGAGCCGGGAAGCGCGCTGAAGGAAAAGAAGGCCAGCGCGCCGCCTTCGGTCGCCGCCACCTCGCCAAACCTATATGGTTCGCCGGGATCCTTGTTAGGCGGCGTCACCATCTCATAGGCGCGGCCGTCGGGGAGCCCGGAGGACGGCGCTTCGGTCGCGAAGGCGTGGTCGGGGCCGTCCGTCGTCCCCGCCGAGTTGCTCGTCACGAAACGGAAGTGAAAGGTCGTGCCGGCGGCCAGCCCCGAGAGGTGGACGTCGACCGTCCGATTGGCAAAGCTCGAGCCGAGGTCGGACGGTTCGCAGGGCACGGCGCTCGCGCCGGCGTAGCCCGAGCCCTGGAACGTGGCACCGTCGACGTACTGGACCTGGCAGGTCGTGTCGAACCCCAGCGGGGTGACAGTCGCCTCCACGGTGGCGCTCGCCGACCCGGCGCTCGTGGCGAACTCACTGTCGACCACGGGCGCCCCCGAAGGCGGCGGACCGAATACGACGACCTGGCCAGCCGGACCGGCGGCGTAGAGCGTCGTCGTATCCGGATTGAGCCCGATGCCCGCATAGGCGCCGCCCGAGCCGAACGAGTCGACGGACGCACAACCAGTGAGAAGCTCATTTATCCCCGACTCGCTCGGAATAATAAACGGGATCGGCACGCACGAGGCGTCGTAGTGTTCGATCATCGTGCCGCCCATATTCGCGTACAGCTCATCCGTTGCGGGGTTTACCGCGAGCGCGAAAGGCCGAACTCCGACAGGGGTCATGGCACCCTCGGAAGCCCCTGACAGCGAGAACTTCAGCAGACGCCCGCTGGTGTTGATCAGATACACCTCGTTGGCACCTACAGCCAAGTCGAGGGGTGCACCGCTGTTGGAGCCGCCAACCTGGTCGGACCACTGTCTCACGAAGCGGCCGCCCGGGAGAAACTCGAAGACTTCGTCGGCTTCTCCGTCGTAGACCCACAGGTCGCCGCTCTGGTCGACCGCGATCCCAGCGAGTTCCCGGAAAGGCTTCCCCAGTAGGCTCGCGCTCCCGTTGTTACTCGCAATGAAATTGCCCGAGGCGTCGAACTGCGAGACGAGCTCGGCGCTCCTAGCGACGTCGCCGACATATACGTCGCCCTCCGACGGGCCACCCGAGTTGTCGACCGCGATATAGAACGGCCGACGGAGCTTGCCTTCGCCGGACCCCGGAATCCCCGCCCCGCACATATCCCCCGAAGCCGCCGTGCAGATGTTTTCACCGGTCGTCTGATCGACGCCTTGGCCGAACGTGAGGATGAAGTTGCCATGGGCGTCGAACTCGTCGACGCGATGGTTCGCGGTATCCGCCACATAGACGTCGCCCGTCGTCTTGTTGACCGCCACGCCATGCGGTTCAGAGAGCTGCCCCGCGCCCGAGCCCGGGCTGCCGAAGGTCGCGACCTGAGAGAGTGGCACAGCCTGCGCCGAGGTGACACCAAGCGCGAGCATGAGCACAACGACGAGCACAGCGAGCAACGGTAGGCGACGCGGGCGTGTATGAGCCCCCTGCAAGTGCAACAGATTGACAGTGCTCATACCAGTTCCCTCCTCGATGGTTTACGTTCACTGCCAGCCCGCCGATCGGTGTCCTGCGCCACGAACATCACACAGCCTGCTCGTCGCGGGTATGGATACGAATCGTCCGCGCAACCCTCTCCCCAGTGGGGGTCAGGATCCACGCGTTGGGCTCACCCTTCTGATGCCCCTCGCCCGTATTCGCTGCAAGCCCCAGACGCTCAAGACGCGCCAGCAGCTTTGAAATCTGTCCCTGGTCGGATGCCCCCGCGCGCTCCCCGACCCCACGGTTGGACACCCCCGGTTCGTCGGCGATCGCCTCCAGGACACGCATCGTGCGATACGTAAGGCGCATCGGGATCCCCGCGAGGACATCCTCGCCATCCCCCTCGACCTCCTCGGTCGCACGCGCGCGGCGCGCACGGGTCTTCCCCGGCACAGGCGCGGGAAGCGCCTGCTCCTTACGCACCGCGGCGGGGCCGAGATAGGGCAGCACGATCATCCCCATCAGATCCCCCGTGAGGTCGACGAGCGGCTCGCTCTCGCGACGCAACAACCGTGCGTAAATCAAACCGAACGCCGCGCCGACAAGGCCCTCCGCGGTGAGCGGGGGGCAGTCCTCCCCGCGCGAACTCTCGCGGCGCCCCTCGTCGATCGCGCGCGCCAGCTCCCCCAGGATTTCTTCGCGGCGCTCCAGGACCGCCTGCGATCCACGCAGCGCCTGCACGATCAAGAACCTTGCGAGGACGGGCTCGCGGTCGAAGAACGCGAGGATCGTGACGATGCCCCCGCGCATCCGCTCACGCCACGCCAACACCTCGAACTCTGCGGCGGCCAGCTCAGCGCGGATACTGTCCACGACGCCCTCCAAGGCCGCGATCAGGCATTCCTCGCGGTTGGCGAACAGTTCATAAAAGGTCCGCCGCGAGACCTTCGCACGACGTGTGATATGCGCCACCGTCGCCCGCGTATAACCAAGTTCCTCAACCGCACGCGCAGCAGCCGCCATCAACCGCGAACGCTGAACCTCCACCACCCGCGGATGCCCAACACCCTCACCACCCCCCGGCAGACCACCCACACCCCCAGCCACAGACGCGCCGGGTTCAGACACCGACCCCGAGATCGCCGTCGTGGTCGCCCGCGAGCGAGTCCGCCCAGCCATCAGGCGGCCCTCCCACACAGGGCATAGCCCGAAGGCCGACCGGAACTAGCCCCTAGAGGACTGGACTCCGGCCAAGAGAGAGAGAGAGAGAGAGAGATGCTTCAGAGACGCTGAAGCATCTAGTTACGGCCCCCACTGGGGTCACAACCAGTCCCGACACGCCTGTCCTAAACGAACTCACGCGAAACACATCTCCCTCATCACTCGGCCCAGCACCCCTCCCAAAAGACATCCCCTGCAAGCTTGCAATCGATCCAGAAGACCCATCCCAAACCAAACCTATTTATGCCTGTGATCCAAGCCGGATCACCAAGGCCAGCTCATCATACACACAACTCGGGCTTAAAAGCAACCCCTAAGAAGAAACGCGCTGTGTGGGCGAGCACAAATATCCTCGCGCCAAGCAGGCGTCGGCGAGCTGCGCGACCCATCGCGGCGGCCGGAGGCCGACTCTTCCCTGCTTTCTTCGCGGACGATAGGCCAGCCGCATCGGCGTCTCGCAAGGCAGGCGATCCCCAGCTCGTTGGATCACGTGTCCCCGCCGTCCCTGAAAGAGGCCACGCTGAGCGGCGTGCGCTGGCTGATGCTCACGCGCGTCCTCGGCGAAGCGGTGGGGCTGGTGGCGATGGTCGCGCTCGCGCGGCTGATCAGCCCAGCGGAATTCGGGCGTGCGGCAGTGGCGCTGATCTTCCTGCCGCTCGCCACGATCCTGACGTTCGAGGGGTTCGCCTCGGCGCTCGTGCAGCGCGAGTCGATCGACCGCGAGCACCTGCGCTCGGCGATGGCGATGAGCCTGCTCGGCGGGACCGCGCTGTCGGCGCTCGCGGCGGGCCTCGCGCCGCTCTTGTGGCAGCCGCTGTTCGGCGCGCGCACCGCGCAGCTGATGGAGCTCGCCGCGCCCGTCTTCCTGCTCGCGGCGCTCGGCGGCGTCTCGCGGGCGCTGCTCTGGCGCGCCCTGGACTTCCGCCGCATGAGCCTGATCGACGTGAGCGCGCTGACCGTCGGAAACGTGCTGGCGCTCGTGCTCGCGCTCGGCGGGATGGCCGCGCCCGCGATCGTGCTCGGGGCGCTCGCGCAGGTCGCTACCGGCTCGGCGCTCCTGCTCGTGTGCGCGCCACCGCCGCTGCCCCGCCTGCACGCCGGCGCGCGACGGGAGATCGGCGCCTTTGGGGTCCCCGCGGCGCTGGCGGGGCTCGTGGACGTGCTGTTTCGCAACGTCGACTACGCGATCGTCGCCGCGCGGCTGTCGGCCGCGCAGACGGGCGTGTACTGGCGGGCGTTCAATCTCGGCGTCGTCTACCAGGACAAGCTGAGCGGCGTGATGATGCAGCTCGCGTTCCCCGTCTACTCGCGCACCGAGAGCCACGCGCAGCTGCGGGCGCTGCACGAACGCGCCACGCGAGTGCACGCGGCGGTGATCTTCCCGCTGCTCGGCGCGCTGATCGTGCTGGCGCCGGTGGCGATCCCGTTCGTGCTGGGGCCCGAGTGGGCTCCGGCGGTGACCCCGACGCGCATCCTCGCGCTGGCGGGCATGGTCGCGGCGATCCTCACCGGCTACCCGCAGGTGATGCTGGCGCTCGGGCGCCCGCGCGCGCTGCTGCACTTCAACGTCGGCATGCTGGGCGCCTACGCGGCCGTGATCCTGCTCGCGGTCGGGCACGGCCTGATCGTCGTGTCGATCGCGGTCGCGGTCTTCTACCTGGCGATCCTCGTGGGGGTCTACCGGCTGCTGCTCTACCGCTATCTGGGCATCTCGCTGCGCGGGATCGTCTCCGAACTGGGACCCGCGATCGCGGGCTGCCTCGCGCTCGGCGCCGTCGGCGAGCCGCTGCGGATGCTGCTCGCGCCGCAGCTCGGTCCAGCGCTCACGATCTTGGTGGTGGGCGCCGCCGGAGTGCTCGCGTATGTGGCGGTGCTGCGCGCCGTCTCGCCGGCGGCGTGGAAGGATCTCGGCCTGCTGTTGGCGCGGGTCCTGCCACTGCCGGTGTAGGTCGGTGGACGCGAGAGGCTCCGCCCCAGTGAACCCCAATCACCTTTTGTGATCCTCTGCAACGCCCCGTTTAGAGCCTCCGTAAGAAACCCGCTCCTCAGAACTGTTCGCACGGCAAAACATCTTGCCGCAGTTTAGTTTACTGTCTGTGAAATCGAGTCGAGGCAATGGGGAGACATGGCGTGCAGACGGAACGGCCTGGATGCGCGGCAGCTCACCCTTGAAGGGCGCGCTGTTGGGTCTGCTGCTGCAACACCCCGGCCACGGCTACGACCTCGCCCTGCGCCTGCACCGACGCCTCGGGCCCGCCTGGCAGATCGAGGCCAAAGGGCTCTACCCGATGCTGCAGCAGCTCGAGCGCGCGGGACTCGCGACCTCTGAAAAGGTCACCTGCCACGGCCCCACGCGGGGACGGGTGATCTACTCGCCCACCGAGCGCGCGCAGCAGGCGCTGACCGAATGGATGACGACCGGGCGCTCGAACGAGCCGCTGCGCGTCGAACTGCACGCGAAGCTCGCCGTGGCGCGCCGCGAGGACGTACCACTGCTGCTGCAGGCGCTCGACGCCTATGAAAGCGACTGCCTGACGCTGCTCAGCGCGAGCACCGAGCGCTTCCCACCGGCGGCCTCGCTGACCGCGCTGGCGATGAACCTGACGCGCGCCGCCGCGCTCATGCGCCTGCGGAGCGAGCTGGAGTGGGTCGCGCTCGCTCGGCAGGAAATCGAGGGTTTTGCGGTACAGGCAAACAGGGCGCCGGCGCGACCGACCACGGAGCCCTCCGAACATTTCGTCGCGGAGAGTCGCTCACGGCGTGCTCGCCAGACGGCGCGGGCTCGCGCAGCGTTGTGATCATCGCCGCGAGGAAGAACAGCAGATAGGGGACGTGCGGGAAGGAGAGCACGTCGAACAGCGCGCTCGCCAGGGCCACGACGCCGACCGCGGCGAATGCGGCCAGGGCAAGCGAGGAGCGCCGGCGATCGGGGTCTCTGATCAGGCGGTGTGCGCTGCCCATCACCGTCGCGAAGATCGCGATATACGCCGCCACACCGAGCAGGCCGACGGTGATCAGCAGCCCGAGGTATTCGTTGTCGAGGATGCGGTACTTGTGCGGGTCATAGCTCTGAAAGCCGCGGCCCAGGAGCAGGTGGCGCGTCACATCGGGGCGCACGGCGTCATAGCGCGCGGTGCGGTCTGTCGTGGTGAGCACACCATTGACGTTCCCCGGCTCGAGCTGACTGGCGACCGACCCCAGCGCCCCCGGTGAGGTGAAATGCACGAGCACGACCAGCACCAGCGCGAGCCCCGAGAGCGTGCGGGCGATCGCGCGCGGTCGGTAGGCCGCGAGCAGCAGGATCGCCGCGACGGGCGCGACCAGGCTCGTCTTGCGCGAGGTCGCCACGCCGCCCGCCAGCAGCAGGCCGATCGCCAGCGAGTAGAGCAGTCGCCGCCGCCGCGTGGTGGCCTCGATCGAGCCGATCACCGCGAACGGCAGCACCATCGCCAACAGCGCCGCGAGCTCCAGCGGCTGGCTCGTCGGCCCGTACACCGTGAGGCGCCCGAGCGAGTCGCGCATGTCGAATTCGCTGGGCAGGTCGATCGGCAGCAGCTTCCCCCACAGCGAGTAGAAGACGTTGTAGTCCAGCCGGTACTCGACCACCGTGGCGACCGCCACAATCACGCCGAGCACCACGATCAGCACGGCGAAGCGCGGCGCCTCGCGCGGACGCAGCGTGGAGGCGACGAGGAAGAAGAACACGATGTAGGAGGCGAGCAGCGCGAGCTTCTTGACGACGAGCGTGACCTCGTCCATGTTCGCCAGCGCCGGGCCGTCGAGCGCGATGCTCAGGCAGCAGACCGCGAAGAAGGCGAGCGCCGCGTAGTGGACGCGCGTGAGACGCAGACGCGGGCGCGCCGAGCCGCTCAGCACGACCATGCTCGTCGCCCACAGCGCCACCAGCCCGAGCAGCGCGAGCCGGTCGGGCGTGCTGTTCAGCGGGAGGCTGACGGGCAGGTCGATCGCGTCGAACGGGACCAGGAAGAGCATCGTCACGAAGCCCGCCAGCGCCCACGGCAGGATGCGCGTCGTGTAAGGCCATTCGCCGCCGGTGGGCTCGCTTGCACCGCCACGCGGTAGACGGACCTGGCGACCGCGTCGGCTGTGCGCATACAACAACCCCCCACCGAGCACGAGCACCAGCAGGAATGCGGCGGCCATAAGCTGCCAGCGCACACCTGGGTCGACGAGCCCGCCGACAGTCGGCCCGAGCGAGCGCAGTACGACCGCCTGTTCTGGACCCAGCGGGTAGGTCGACTCCTGCGCGAGCACATGACGTGTCAGTAGTGCACGAGCTGCATCGACCAGCGCAATCGCCGCATGCGCGCTCGGCGCCTGCCCGTAAAGCGTGAGCACCGGATTGACGCCGTCGACGTCGAGCCCCAGGCGATACGCGTTGTCGACCGGCGTGGGGTCGGGCAGCACAGGGCTCTTCGGCGCGAAGTTGGTGCGGCCGAGCAGCAGCGTGAATGGCCCGGAGGCCGCCACACGCTCGCCCCTCAGCCCGAGCGAGCGGCCGAGTTCGGCGGTGGCCGCGTCGCTCTGCAGGTAGAGGGCGTAGGTGACCGCCAGCTGCCCCGCGAGCTCAGCGCGACTCGCGCCGGCCGGCGCCGGGCCGGTCAACTCCGAAACGCCTGAATCCACGAGCAGCTTGGCGCTGGCGGCGCCCATCGACAGCGAAAGCCAGTGACCGGCCGCCGCCGCGGCGAGCACCGCGAACAGCACGAGCGCCGCGGCCGACACCCAGCGTCGGCTGCGGGTTGCGCGGGCGCGCATGCTCAGGCGATCGAGCGCGAACGCTCTTCGCCCGCGACGTGGGCGAGGTCGGCTGCCAGATCCAGCCGCGGAGGCGAGGCCTGCGCCCGCGGGCGCCGCCGCAGGCCCTCGATGCCGATCAGCAACAGCAGGCCGAGCAGCAGCACGCCGAGCGCAGTGACGGCCATCAGCGTCATGCGCGAGCTGGAATTGACAGTGCCCGCCTGCGGCGGACCCAGCTCGCGGATCGTCACGCGATTGGCTGGGGCGATGCGGCTCTGGCTCTGCAGGGCCGCGACGTAGGTCTGCACCCCTGGATAGATCGCCGCAGCCACGCGGCCCGCGGCCGCCGCGGTGGGACCCTGCACCGAGGCGGTCACGACCGGCTCGTCGGCCTGTGCGACGAAGCTCAGCCTGTAGGCGACGCGCTCACCGAGCAGCTGTGCGCCGCGCGCTTCGGAGGGAGTGACGACGTCGAGCGCCTCGGCGGATCCGCTATAGGGACCCTGGGCGGTGAGCTGACCGGCCGGGACGCCGGCTGCCGTGGCGATGTCTTCGAGCACAGCCTCACTGGCCATCACCTGCGCGTACAAACTCGCGCGCGTGGTCAGCGGGATCGTGTTCTGCTGCAGGTCCGCGAGCGCCGACTGGGGCGAGTCGACGAGGATCTGCACGGTGGCGGCGCCCGTCGGAGTCGAGTGCGCGAGTGTGCCGGCGCCCACCGTCGCACCCGCGGCGAGCAGGACGATCAGCGTGCTGAGCAGCTTGCGCGACCAGATGATTCTGAGGACTTCGGCGAGCTCCATCTCACTCAGCGGGGTCGTGGGCCTTCACGACAGGAACGGAGTGTCCGGTGGAGGACTTGCGCGCGGCAGAGCGCGGCGGAAGCGAGGCGCGCCACACCTGCCGCCCAGTACCGCGCCACACAGGCCGCCCAGCACGCATCGATTCAGATTCAGACACAGACTCGGCGTGCCGCACGGCAAGAGCTGCCGGCGGCGGGGCCAGGAAAGGAGGGCGGGACCAGGGGGCCAGCGAACGCAGCGCTCGCCGCGCCGCCACGCGACGGCGTGCAACTCCGCCGCCGGTACTCGCCGGAAGCGCAGCGCGCAGCGCGTGGCGCACTCCCAACGCACCGACGTACAGGCCGCGGTGGATCGGCGCGAAGTGCTTGCGCGCGTACTGGCGCCGCGCGAACGTGTCCTGGGCAACCATCCGTGGCTGCACACCGCCCTTGCCGGCGTGATGGCGGATGGTCAGCTGCGGCAGATAACGCACACCCCAGCCCGCGCGCGCCACGCGCAGGCACAGGTCCGGCTCCTCGCAGTACAGGAAGAAGCGCTCGTCGAGCAGACCGGCGGACAGCAGCGCCTCGCGGCGGAGGAGCAGGAACGAGCCGACGACCCAGTCGCAGTCGCGCTCGCGCTCGTACGCGGCGGAGTCGAGCACCCGCTCGCCCGACCACGCGGGGCGCAGCGGCCAGCGCTCTGAGCCAAGCGCCTCGCCAAGCGCGCGCGGCGCGCTGGGGAAGCGGCGGATGCTCGGCAGCAGCGCGCCGGCCAGATCGACCTGGCGAACGCCCGCAACTCCGACGCGCGGCTGCGCATCCAGCGCCGCGAGGAGCTCCGCCAGCGTCCCGTCGAGGATCTCGGTGTCGGGGTTGAGCAGCAGCGCGTAGCGCGCCCGCGTGCGCTCCAGCGCGCGGTTGTTGCCGTAGGCGAAGCCGAGATTGGGCGAGTCGATCGTGTGCGCGCGCGGAAAGCGCGAGCGCACCAACTCGCTCGTGCCATCGGTGCAGGCGTTGGCCACCACGAACACCTCCAGCTCCAGTGGCCCGGCGTGCGCGTAGACGCTCGACAGGCACGCCTCCAGCCAGCGGGCGTCGTTGGCCGAGACGACGATTACCGCTAGGTCCATCGTGAAGGAACGGGGCGCGCCGAACGTTGCTTGCGCATGGCCATTCCGTCCACTGTATATACCATTGCAAACAGATCTCAAAAAAAGAATGCCCCGTCCCACCCCTCCGATGCCCCATCCCACCCCTCCGATGCCCCGTCCCACCCCTCCGATGCCCCATCCCACCCCTCCGCGAGCGGGGGGCACCCAGCGGTCGGGGGACACAGGCCCGCGGGCACACACGAGGATGCGCCGGCGCCCAGCCTGCTGATCCTCTCGCCTGTGCGCAACGAGGGCGCTCACATCGCCCGAGTCGTTCGCGGGGTGGCGGCGCAGGAGCCGGCACCGGCCCGGTGGCTGGTGATCGACGACAACTCCGACGACGACACGTACGAGCAGCTCGACGCCCTCAGCGCAGAGCTGGACTGCCTGACGGTCCTGCGCGCACCGGCCCAGGCCCCGGGCGCGCGCGACCGCCTGGCACAGGCGGTCGAGGTGCGCAACTTCAACCTCGCGCTCGCTCATGTGGGGTGGGAGGACGGCGAAGATCCACAACGGGAAGCAGACCCGCGGAAAGGAGTGGCGCGCAGTTCCTACACCCACGTGATGAAGCTCGACGGCGACATCGAGCTGCCGCCGGGATATCTCGCCAAGCTGCTTGAACGCTTCGCGGCAAACCCGCGCCTGGGGATCGCCGGGGGCACGCTCCTGGAGCCCACGCCCGACGGCGGCGAGCGCGCGATCAGGATCGCTTGCCACCACGTGCACGGCGCGCTGAAGTGCTACACGCGCGCCTGCTTCAGCGCGATCGGCGGCGTGCCCGAGCGCCTCGGGTGGGACACGATCGACGAGACCTACGCGCGCATGCGCGGCTTTCAGACGCAGAGCTTCGAGGAGCTCCGCTGCGTCCACCACCGCCCGCTGGCGAGCGCCGACGGGGCGCTGCGTGGTCACGCACGCCACGGCGAGTGCGCCTACATCACCCACTACGGCGCACTGTGGGTGACACTGCGCTCGCTACGCGTCGCGCGCAGGCCGCCCGCCGGGCTCTCGGGGGTCGCGTTCCTGTATGGGTACGCCCGCGCCGCGGCGCGGCGGACAGAGCGCGTGTCCGACCGCGAGTACCGCAGCTTCACGCGGCGCGAGCTGCGCGGGCGGATGCTGAGGGCGCTGCGGTGAGGCTCGGCTCCGGCGCCGCACAGAACGGGCTCGCGAAGACGGGCATCGAGAAGGAGCGCCCGCGTCTGCACGTCGGGATGGTGCACCTCTCGGACTTCCGTCTGGACTCCCGCGTGCAGCGCCAGGCGCGCGCCCTGGCCGAGCGCGGCGACGAGGTCGAGCTGGTGTGCATCGGCGTGCGCGAGGAGCTGCGCGTCGGCGCGGGGGTCATCCGCGTGCACCCAGTCACAGCCGAGAAGACACGCGGTCGAGCAGGCGCGTACATACGCGACTACGCAAGCTTCCTGGTACGCGCGGCCACACGCCTTGCGGCACTCGACCTGCGACGGCGCTTCGACGTGGTGCAGACGCACAACATGCCCGACCTGATCGTCGCCGCCGCGCTCGTGCCGCGCCTGCGCGGGACGCCGCTGGTGCTCGACATCCACGACACGTTCCCCGAGCTGTTCGCGACCAAGTTCGCCCGGCCGCCCGACGATCCGCTCGCGCGCCTGTTAGGACTGGAGGAGCGGGCAAGCGCGGCGTTCGCCTCGCACGTGATCGTGGTTACCGAGCAGGCGCGCCGGCGCCTGGAAGGCCGGGGAGTCGGCGTGGGGCGCACCACCGTCGTCATGAACTCACCCGACGAGCGCGTGTTCGGCGCACCGCGTTCGCCGGCGAGCTGGCCGTCCGAGGGGCTGTTGCGAATCCTCTATCACGGCGGTCTGGCGCCCCGCTTCGGCGTCGAGACGGCGATCCGCGCCGTGGGCCTATTGGGCGAGCAGATCGACGCCGGCGCATGGCGCGAGATGGGGAACGGAAGCGGGGAGCCCCCACGCGAGCTGCACCTGCGCGTGTGCGGCTCGGGCGAAGACCGCGACCGGTTGGCTGCACTGGCGGCGCAGGTAGCACCCGGACGCGTCGACGTCGCAGGTGAGCCCGTGCCCTTCGAGCAGATCCCGGCCGAGCTCGAAGGGGCGCACATCGGCGTGGTGCCGACGCTGCACGACAGCTTCACAGAGCTGCTGTTACCGGTGAAGCTGCTCGAGTACGTGCACATGGGGCTGCCCGTGGTGAGCTCACGACTGCCCTGCATCTCCGATTACTTCGGCGAGGGCGAGGCGTCGATGTTCGCCCCCGGCGACCCCCGCGCGCTGGCGGCTGCTCTGCGCGAGCTATGCCTGGATCCAGATGGCGCAGGCCGTCGAGCCGCCGCGGCGAGCCGCCGGCTGCGGGATATCACATGGGAGCGCCAGCGGGAGCGCTATCTGGCACTGATCGATGAGCTTGCGGGCGCTCGCTCCGCGCGGGCCGGGCGCGTGGCCGGCGCGTTCTCGGTGGAGCCCCCAAGACGGTCGAGCGTCTCGGCCGCGACGGTCTCGGCGAGCCCCACCAGCGACTCGCCGTTGAGCAGCCGCGGGTAGACCTGGCTGGCCGAGGCCAATGCAAGGCCGTCGACCCCCGGCCACAGCGGGGCGGTGCGCGGGCGGTGGCCGAGCGCGTGCACGGGCTCGACGAGCGGCGCGCGCTGGACCGTCCAGGCGACCACGTCGTCGTGGTTGAAGGCGGGTGCCAGGCGCGCGAGCATCGCGGTGAAACGGCGGTAGATCGACTCGTCGTCCTCGGAGAACTCGGGCGCGTCGAAGGCGCAGTACTTCGGCAGGTAGGCCAGCCGCAGCCCGTCGAGGTGGGCGGTGCCGACGACGTGCGTGCTCTCCACCACGGTCGTGATCGGCGTGGGGTCGCAGATGTTCACCGAGTAGTAGGGGAGCAGCGAGCGACGCAGCTTGAGGACGAGGCAGACAACCCCGAGGTAGCGCTCGGGGTAGGCGTCGAGCAGCGGCGCCAAGGCGCCGGGGAGCAACCGGCGCAGGGCCGGCGGCTGCAGCGTGGGGATCGTCAGGTCAAAGCGCTCCTCGGCCCCGTCGACGCGCACGCCGCCCACGCGCACGCCGGCGAGGCCGTGTGCACCGTCCGTGACGCCGACCCGGCCCGCGCCCGCGCCATCTCCTTCCTCAATCGCGCCGCTCTCGAGCACGAGCCCTTCCACGCCCGCACCCATGCGCATCTCCACACCCAGCTCGCGCGCGCGCCGCGCGGCGGCGAGCACCAGTCGTTCGTGGCCGCCGCCGGCGATCGTGCCCATGCGCTCGCCCCCGCCACCGCGCGCGCGGGCGGAGCGCATGCGGTTCGTGCGCGCCCACAGGTAGGTCGCGGGCAACTCCTCGTGACGAGCATCGAAGCGGGAGTCGAGCAGCGGGCGCCAGATGCGCCGTACGACCTCGCGCCCACAGTGGCGCGTGAGCCACCGCTCAAGCGGAAGGTCCTCCAGCGCGGCGTAGTCCCGGCGCAGCTGACACTGCGCAACGAACCACGCCAGCCGCGCGCGCGCCGGCGGCGAGAGCGGTGCAAAGCGCAGGAAGTCGCCGATGCCGTTGAAGGGGTGCATGGCGCCGTCGATGAAGAACCCCACGCCGACGGGCGTGAAGCTCACCTCGCTCGCGAGCCCCAGCTCGTCGGCGAGCGCGAGCATGCGCTCGTCGGCGGGGACGACGACGTGGTAGAAGCGGTCGACGCGGTGCCCGTCGAAGTCCATCTGCCCGGCCAGCCCGCCGGGCGTGGGGGCGCGCTCCAGGAGCGTCACGCGCGCGCCGCCCTGCGCGAGGCGCAGCGCGAGCACGGTGCCGAGAATGCCCGCGCCGACGACGGCGACGCGGGGTGCGGCCGGGTTCACTCCTCGCCCGCCAGCGGCGAGATCGGCGGAGGCTGGATGCGCCCCACGAGGTGGGCGGCCATCAGACGGCCGTAGGCGAGCACGGTGGGGCGCAGGCTCATCTTCGAGTTACCCATGCGTCGCGACCAGTCGTTGACGGTCGGCACCTCGGCGACGGAGGCGCCGGCGTTATAGAGCTTCAGCAGCAACTCCACGTTGGCGGCGAAGCCGGGCTCGCGCACGAGCAGATAGCCGTAGGTCTCGGCCGCCCGCCGGAGCGTGCCGGCGCGGTAGACCCGATAGAGCGAGGAGAGCGTGTGGATGTCGCGCAGACCGCCGGCCACACGAAAGGCGTTCGACACCGAGCGCGAGGCCGCCAGCCGCCAGGGCGCGACCCCGACGATGCGGCCCCCGGGTGCATATACGGATGCCAGCACGACGTCGTGGCCGGCGCCGAAGAGCTCCAGCATGCGCGGCAGGTCGCTCAGGTCGGAGGTGTTGTCGGCCTCGAGCGTCACCACGGCGTCGCCGTCGGAGGACTCCCCCAGCGCGGCGCGCAGACCGGAGTTGATCGCCGTGCCCAGCCCTCGATTGACGCGGTGGCGCACGATTGCCAGGTGCAGGCCATCGGCGTGAGAGGCAATCTCCTCGGCGGTGCCGTCGGAGGAGCCGTCGTCGACGAAGATCACGCGGGCGCCCAGATCGTGGGCCACGGGACCGAGGTCGGCAAGCAGGCGCGGGATGTTCTCGCGCTCGTTGTAGGCGGGTATGACGAAGCGAATCATTGGCGTGCCTCTCCGCTCAGGCGGCGACTGGGACGGGAGCCGAGGGCAGGGTGGGCGGTGAGGCCGGCGGCGGGGTGGCCTGCGAGCCGGACGCCTCCCCATGCGGCACGCTCGCGTCGAGCAGCCGCACCGGGCGCTCGTGCACGGCCGAGTCGCGGACCGCGAGGGCAGCGGCCAGCGCACGGCAGCCCTCCTGCGCGGAGACGGGCTCGGGGGTGTCCTCGAGCACGCAGCGCGCGAACGCTTCGAGCTCGGCCTGCAGCGGCTCGATGCGCCCGAGCGCGAAGCGCACCGCCGCGCCCTCGGCGTCGCCGCGGATGCGCGCCAGCTCGCTCCAGCCGGTGGGGGCGCCGGTGGACTCGGTGAACCACACGTCCTGCGTCAGATAGGACGCGCTGAGCATGCCGCCCTCGCCGATCACGGTCAGCTCGCGGCGCTTCTCGGGCGTGAGCCAGTTGACGTCGAGCAGCCCCCACGGGCCGGTCTCGCCGAAGCGCAGCAGGCAGGCGATCATGTCCTCCTGTGTGGGGTGCACACAACGGGACCCCTGCGCATAGATCGACGTGATGGGCCGCCCGAGGACGAACTGCATGATGTCGAGGTCGTGCGTGGCGAGGTCGATCGCGACGCCGGTGTCGCGGATGCGCTGGGGGAGCGGGCCGACGCGCGTGGCGTGCGCGCGAAAGACGCGCCCCACACGACCCTCGGCGACGAGCTCGGCGAGCTTGCCGACGGCGGGGTTGAAACGCTCGACGTGGCCCACCATCAGCTTCACCCCGGCGGCACGCGCGGCGGAGGCCATCCGCAGCCCGTCCTCGAGCGCCGTGGCGATCGGCTTCTCCACGAGCACGTGCTTGTGAGCGGCGATCGCGTCGAGCGCGAGCGGCGCGTGCTGCTCGGAGGGCGCGCAGATGCAGACGGCGTCGATGTCCGCGCGCTCCAGCAGCAGGCGGTGGTCGCGAAAGGATTCGATCGGCCGCCGCCCGATGTGCGTCCGCGCGGCCGCCTCGTCGGGGTCGGCCACCGCCACGAGCCGCGCCGCGGGGATGCGCTCCCAGCTCTCCATGTGGAAGGAACCCATCTTTCCCGCCCCGATCAGGCCCACGCGCAGGGGTGTCATGCCACTGGCTCCGGCGAACGAGGCGTAGAAGACGAGGAGAGGGCCGCTCGGAGGCGGCCCGCATTGGCCGGTATATCCAGGACCCGCCGCCCGATGAAATCCGCCACGATGCTCGCGATCCTCTGGGCGGCACGGCCGTCGCCGAAGATCGGTGGGCGCTCGGAAGGACGCGGCCGCGCAAACGCCTCCTGCAGCGCGTCCGCGTCACAGCCGACGAGCGTGTTCCAGCCGGTCTGTACCGTGTCGGTCCACTCGGTCTCCTCGCGCAGTGTCACGCAGGGCACGCCCCACAGGTACGCCTCGCGCTGCACGCCGCCGGAATCGGTCGCGATGCCCCGCGCGCCGCGCTCGAGCGCGAGCATACGCTGGTAGTCGACGGGCGCAAGCAGCCGGATCCAGGGCGAGACCTCCAGCTCCCATTCAGTTAGTCGCGCGCGCGTGCGCGGGTGCAGCGGCATGAGCACCGGCCACGGCGCGCGCGCCAGCGCGGACAGCACCGCCTGCAGGCGCTCGGGCGAGTCGGTGTTGTAGTTGCGGTGCACAGTGGCCAGCACGTAGTCCCCGCCGGCGGGCTTCACGCGCGCGCGCCAGCTCTCGAGCGTGTCGCAGAGGGGATCGCCGGTGACGTGCACCTCGCCAGGCACGCCCTCCTCCAGGAGGTTGCGCCGTGCACCCGGCGTGGGCGCGAGCAAGAGGGCGGCCAGGCGGTCGGTCTGCACGCGGTTGTGCTCCTCGGGCATGTCCTCGCGGCGCGAGCGCAGGCCGGCCTCGACGTGCACGAGCGGCACGCCCGCCGCGACCGCCGCGCGGGCACCGGAGAGGGTCGCGTTGGTGTCACCGCGCACCAAGATGGCGTCGGGGCGCTCCTGCTCGATCAGCCGCTGCAGAGCGCAGCTGCGCGATACCCAGCTGCTGCGCGCGCGAGCGCGAGCCGACCCCCAGGTTGTGGTGTGGGCGGGGCAGCCCAGTGGCCACGATCTGGCCGTCGGACATCGCCTCGTCGTAGTGCTGGCCGGTGTGCACGAGGATCTCCTCTGCTAGTTCCGCCAGCGCCACGGACACGGGAGCGGCCTGGATGATCTCCGGACGCGCTCCGATCACGGACATGATTCTCATGCCGCCACCTCAGCCGTCCGCTGGAGTGTCGCGGCGACCTTCTCTGGGGCCAGCTCGGACGCCACGGCCGCCGGCTCCGTCGCGGGCGCTAGCTCCGTCGCGGGCGCTAGCCGCAGCGGCGTGCCGCCCGCTTCGAGCGAAGCCTCGGCGACCTCCACGACGGCGACGATCTCCAAACCGAGCGCGAGACTCGACCGCGGCTGCTCGCCCGTGCGGATCGCCCGGGCGAAATCCTCCAGCTCCAGGCGCAGCGGCTCCTGGGGCTCGATGCGCGGGATGACCACGTCACCCGTGCGGTAGATCAGCTGGTGCTCGCCGAAGTTCGCGGGCTCGGGCGGCAGCATGTCCATGCCGCGGTCGTAGATGCGCACCGGTTCATCGGAGGCTGTGTCGTCGTAGACGACCATCCGCTGGCTGCCAACGACGATCATCTGGCGCACCTTGCGTGGCGCCAGCCAGGAGATCTGCACGTTGGCGGTCGGCCCCTCGGCGAAGGCGAGCGTGAGGAAGGCCGTCTCGGGCACGCCCACACGCAACACGGAGGAGCCCGAGGCGGCGACCTCCACAACGGGCTGGCCCAGCCAGTGCAAGAGGATCGAGAGGTCGTGCGGCGCGAGGTCGCAGAGCACCCCGTTGACGTGATACTTGCCGAGGTTCATGCGCGCGGAGGTGATGAAATGCACGTCGCCGACGACTCCGTCGCGGATCAGCTCACGCACGGCGTTGACGGCCGGCGAGTAGACGAAGGTGTGGCCGGGCATCAGCACGCGCCCCGTTTCCCCCGCCACGCGCGCCAGCTCGCGCGCGTCCGCAAGGCGCGTGGCGAGCGGCTTCTCGACCAGCACGTGCTTGTCGGCTTCTAGGGCCCGCCTGGCGAGCGCGGCGTGGGTCTGCGGCGGCGTCGCCACGACCACCGCCTGGACCTCGGGGTCGTCGAGCACCTCTTCCAGCTCGGGCACCGCGCGCGCCTCGGGGTGACGGCGAGCGAACATGTGCAGGCGCGTCGGGTCGCTGTCGCACAACGCACGCAGCTGCAGCTCCGGGCACTCGGCGACGTTGCGCACGAGGTTTGGGCCCCAGTAGCCGTAGCCGATGACCGCCACGCCGATCGGGGTCGGATCCCCGCCACCGCGTGCAGGCTCCGCGAACGCCGGCGCCACCTCTCGGCCGCTTCCCCCCGCTTCGGCCATCTCACGCCACCCCCTGGCGGCCGAGCACGACAGGCAGAGTGCGCGCGAGGATGCGTAGGTCCAATAGCAGCGAGGCGCCCTCGGCGTACTCGATGTCGAAGCGCACCATCTCCTCGTAGGTGCGTTCGTTGCGCCCGGACACCTGCCACAGCCCGGTGAGACCAGGCTTGACGGCGAAGCGGCGCAGGTAGCGCTCGGGGTAGCGATCGACCTCGTAGGGGATCACCGGCCGCGGTCCCACGAGCGCCATCTCTCCGCGCAGGACATTGAAGAGCTGTGGCAGCTCGTCGAGGCTCCACGTGCGCAGGAAACGCCCGACGCGTGTGATGCGGTTGTCGACCGAGAGCTTGTACAGCCGTCCGCGCTCGACGCCCGCGGGCGACTCGATCAGCGAGTGCACATACTCGCGGTGCGGTGCCGTGTCAGCGCCGTGGCGCATCGTGCGGAACTTCAGGACGGTGAACGGCCTGCGCGCGAGCCCGAGGCGGCGCTGACGGAAGATCACCGGCCCGCGGGACTCCAGGCGGATCGCCAGCGCGATCACCGCCAGCAGTGGAAGGAGCGCGAGCAGCGCCACCCCGGCGACGGTCACATCCAGCAGGCGGCGGGCTGAGCTCTGCGCGGGGCGCTCACTGAAGTGGCGAGCTGTGCCCAGCGCGGTCGGATCGAGCGAGTGGCGGGCTGTCCTGGGCGCGGTCACTGTTCGATCAACGGGCACTGTCGGGCCGCTCTTCCACGAACGACAAGACCGCCTCGACAACCCGTTCGAGCTCTGTGTCGCTCATGCCTCCGAACAGCGGCAGCGAGCAGATGCGCTCGGCCAGCGCCTCGCTCACGGGCAGGCTTCCCGGCCCCAATCCGAGGTGTGCATATGCCTCGGTCAGGTGGATCGGCGTGGGGTAGTGCACGGCCGAGGCCACTCTCCGCGCGGCGAGGTGAGCGCGCAGCGCGTCGCGTGCGCGGGAGCGCACGACGAACAGGTGGTAGACGTGGTCGGCCTCGGCGAAGGGCTGGCGCACGAACTCGATCGGAGGGTCGGCCACGTCGGTGGGACCGAGCAGCTCGCGCAGCGCCGTACCGAGTCGACGGCGCTCGGCGTTGCGGTTCTCCAGATGCGCGAGCTTGCGCCGCAGGATCGCCGCCTGCAGCGCATCCAGGCGCGCGGTGGCACCCGCCACCCGGTGGCGGTAGCGGGGGCGCTCGCCGTGCGAGCGCAGCAGCTGCAGGTGTTCGGCCAGCTGCGGGGAGGCGGTGACGACGGCGCCGCCGTCACCCCACCCACCGAGGTTCTTGGTGGGATAGAAGCTGAAACAGCCGAGTGCTCCCACGGTGCCCACGCGCCGCCCGCGGTAGCGCGCCCCGTGCGCCTGGCAGGCATCCTCGACGACGTGCACCCCGGCCGCACCGGCCAGCTCGACGATCGGGTCGAGGTCGACGGTGGCACCGTAGAGGTGCACGGGGATCACACAGCGCACGCGCGGACCCAGCGCAGGCGCGAGGATCTCGGCGGTCAGCAGGTGTGAGTGCGGGCACACGTCCACCAGGCGGGGGGTCGCACCCACCGCGCTGACCGCCTCGGCCGTGGCGATGAACGAGTTGGCGGGGACCACCACCTCGTCGCCTGGGCCGATCTCCAGGGCGCGCAGCGACAGGGCGAGCGCCTCGGTACCGGAGGAGACGCCAACCGCGAAGCGCGTCTCGCAGTAGGCGGCGAAGTCGCGCTCGAACGCCGCAACGTGCTCACCGAGCGTGAAGGCACCCTCCAGGGCGACGCCGCGCACATCCTCCAGCAGCTGGGCGAGCAGCTCCGGGTCGGCGTTGTCCAGCCGGGTGAACGGCACCGCGTCGCGCACCCGCAAGGTGTCCGGCGCGGCGAGGCCCATACGCCGCTAGACGGCAGCCGCTGCGGTGGACGGTGCGGAGTCCAGCCGGCGCAGCTCCTGCTGCAGCGCGCGCCGGCCGCGGTGGTGCAGACCGTGGACGGAGCTCTCCGAGCGGCCCATCCGTGTGGCGATCTCCGCCGGGGTGAGCCCGACCAGATGGCGCATCACAACGACCGTGCGCTGCTCGTCGGGCAGCGTCACGAGCGCCGCGCGCAGGCTGCCCGCCTGGTGCAGCGCCGTCTCGTCAGACTGGCGGTCGGCGCCGAACACCTCTTCGGCGGGGATCGGGCGGCGACGACGCAGGTGGTCGAGCGCGACGTTGCGCGCCAAGCGCAGGAGCCAGCCGGAGAAGGGGATGCCGCGATCGTCGTACTTGCCGATCGCCGTGATCAGCTTCAGGAATACGTGCTGGGTGAGGTCTTCTGCCTCCTTGTCGTCCTTGACGATGCTGCGGATGTAGCCGTACACGTTGCCGGCGTAGCGCTCGTACAGCAGCCGCAGCGCGTCGCGGTCGCCGCGCTTGCAGCGCGCCACTGCACGGCGCACTTCACGCGCTGCCTGGGGCGACTCGTCGAGGGTGGCGCGCGGAGTCGGTCCCATGTGCCAACGATGGTGCGCGAGCCCACCTGTTGCCACAATCGCCCAGCCTTCGCTGATTGCGTTCAGATACGTGAACGCCCCACTCGCCCACATGGGGGAGCAATCGTTCAGGGATCATTCAATTGTTGGCGGACGATGTCAGCCGGCCCGCCAAGCCAACCTCGTCCGCTTTACCCGCAAGCGCACGATCTCAATCGCCCCACTCCTCGCTTCAACCGCAGCGGCTTCACCAGCAAGTCGACGATCTCAATCGCCTTAAGGGTCCTAACCGCGCTGCTGTGTGCGCTCGACGAGCAGCGCGAACGTGGGGCATGCCTGGGCGGCGCGCTTGGCATTGGACACGAGCCCCGGCTCCAGCGGACGCCCGTCGATGATCGGGTAGCCCCAGTCGTCCAGCTCGATCCGCTCGGGGAGCAGCTCGGCGCACATGCCGTGCGCCTCGCAGGTGATCGGGTTGACACGCAGACGGTGATTCATTCCTCTTACCTCACCTGCTCAACGCCAGCGCCGCCGAGGAGGCGGAGACGTTCGGAAGGGGTAGCTCGCCCGGACGGCGACACAAGTCGCAGACGCCGTGGCGGGCGTGATCGGCGAAGTCCTCGGCGAATACCTCGAGCGCGCTGAGAAGGAAGCGCACCGCCCCATCGGGGTGGGCGCAGGCGCCACGCCCCCGCGCGAGCGTCGCCAGGCGAGCTATGCGCTGGCGCGCCTTGCCGCGCGCCGAGCCGGCCGCGACCTCTTCGACAGAGGTGGCGATCGCATCGAGCCCGTGTACGCAGGGGCCGCACTGGCCGGCGCTCTGGCGAGCCATCCAGCGCAGCACGCGCGCCGTCTCGGCCACCCCGCAGGCGTCCTCGGAGAGCAGCGCCACGATGCCCGCGCCGAGCGTCGCGCCATGCGGCGCGAGGTGTTCTGCCGACAGCGCCAGGCCGCGCAGCAGATCTGCGCTCACCCACGTACCAGCGTAGCCGCCGAGTAGCACAGCCCGCAGCGGCGAGCTGGCGCCCCCGGCGGCCTCCAGCAGCGAAGTCAGCGAGGCGCCCTGCTCGATCTCATACACGCCGGGGTAGACGATTGGCCCGGAAAGCGTCACGAGCGTGGAGCCCGGCTCCGAGGAGGTGCCCAGCTGCCTGAACCAGTCCGGTCCATAGCGCGCGATGAGCGCGATGTGGGCGAGCGTCTCGGCGTTGTTGACGAGCGTCGGGCGGCGCCCCACACCCCTCTCGAAGGGCATCGGCGGTGTGAACGTGGGCAGCGCCGGACCGCCGCCCAGGTGGTTCACGAGCGCCGTCTCCTGGCCGGAGACATAGCGCTCGGGGACAGTGGCCAGGCGGATCTTGACCGCGCCGCCCTCGAGCTCGCGGCGCTCTGCGATCGCGTGCTGGGGGACCTCGAGGTCGACCGTGTCGGGCACACATAGAATCGCCTCTTCGGCACCCACCGCCTGTGCGGCGAGCACGGCTCCGTCGAGCACGAGATGGGGCAGCGCGGCGATGAGTGTGCGGTCCTTGAGGCTCGTGGGCTCACCCTCGGCGGCGTTGGCGACCACCACCGCGCGTCCGCGCGAGCTGGCCACGGCGCGCATCTTCACCGCCGTTGGGAAGGCCGCGCCGCCGCGGCCGCGCAGACCGGCGCGCTCCAGCCGGTCGATCAGCGCCGAGGCGTCGCGGCGCTCGCGCCGGCTGTGCGCCAGCGGCGGCTTGCCGTGCACCGCGAGGTGCTTGTCGAGGCCCATCGCGCCGTGCGCGGGGATCGCGTTCAGGAGGCGTGGCAGGCCGGCGGGCGGCTCGGGTGGAGGGCTCACCGGAGACCTCCCACGGCAGTCCCGCGACTGTCAGTGACCATGCTCGGTGGCTCCGACTTCGATCGGTGACGCTCGCCGCGACCGCCCATCAGTGGCTCCCCACCGTGATCGTGCTGCTCGTGCTCGTCGTGTTGCTCGTGCTCGCGCCGCTCGTGCCCGCCGTAGTGCTGGCATGGCCCAACAGCGCGGACGGGGTGCCCGAGCGTCGCGCCCATTCGTGCCCGAGCGGACCGCTGGGCAGCCACAGCAGCAGGCTCAGCGAGAACACCGCCGCGCCACCGAGCGCAAGGCCGCGGCGTGCCGCATCCCGCGGCCAGCCGGGCAGCACGCGGGCCGACACCGCGACCAGAACGACCGCTAGGCAGCCGATGCTGAGCGCCAGCATCCAGGTACTCTTCACGTCGCTGCCCGTGCCAAAGCCGTGCAGCAGCGCGATCGGCCAGCTCGCGTATACGAGCCAGTGGGTGGCCCGCCAGGCGCGGTAGCCGACACGTCTGCGCAAGAGGCTGGTGAGAATCACGGCGAGGATCAGGTCGAACGAGAGCGCTCCGAGGCCCAGCCAGAACGGTCGGTAGGCGCCGACGAAGGGGATGAACGCATCGGCCAGCGACACCGGCGCGAAGCTGTCGAGGACCGAGGTGAGGATGTGGATCACGAGGAACACGAGCGCCAGCAGCGAGGCGTTGCGGTGCAGCCCGTCGATCACGAAGCGCGGCCAGCGGGGCGACTGAAGACGGCGCACGTCGATCACGCCGAGGGCCAGGGACACGGTCAGGAGCACGAGCGCGACCGCGCCCGTGGAGCGGGTTAGGTACCAGTAGAGGCTGGGGCCAGCGGCGGCGAGCAGTGTCACGGGGCACCAGCCTGGCTCGGCCCAGACACGTCGGCCGGCGATGCGCCGCCCTGCATTGCCGCGACAGGCTTGTCCGTCGGCTGCTCGCTGACCCCCGCCTGAGCAAACGCTTCGGCGGGCCATGCCCCGACTGTCCGCACACGCCCCTCCGGATCGACGAGGCGTGCGGGCAGACCAAGCTCTTCCAGCCAGGCGGGCGCCGAGTCTGCCTTCACCAGCGCAGCTGTACTCGCGATGTTGGCGTCGGTGCAGTTGGCGGCCGCGACGCTCACCGTGCGCCAGGTGTCGCGGACGGGCGCATAGGTGTCGGGGTCGATGATGTGATGCATCTCCTGACCGGCCTGGCTCCAGCGCCGCACGGCGGTGCTCGAGGTCGCAAGGCCTCCATCGACGATCGAGACCGTCTGTCCGGGAGCGCTTAGATCGCTGCGGTGGTCATCGGTCACACGCACGTGCCAGCCGGCGGCGGGTGCGACGCCGGAGGTGGCGATGTCGCCGCCGAGACCGATCAGCGTGCCCGTGCCCGTGGCCAGCTCGACCGCCCGTGCCGCGCGATCGGCCGCCCACGCCTTCGCAGTTGCGCCAAGGTCCAGGCTGATCGACGACGGTACACGCACCGTGTGGTGCTCCGGATCGAGCTCGACTGTCCGCCAGCCCGCGTGAACCTGCGCGTGCACGCGCAGAGGCGTGGCGTCCTGCCCGGGCGGCGCCAGCAGGCCCCAGTCGCGGTCATAGCCGGCTAGCACCAGCGCCTCGCCCAGGGTGGGGTCGACGTCGCCGTCGGTCAGCTCGGCCGCGCGCAGAGCCACCTGCAGCGCCTCGATGAGCAGTTTGTCGACCTCCACGCGCCGACCCCCGGCGGCGTTCAGGCGCGAGAGCTCGGAGTCGGCGCGAAAGCGGCTGCACGCACGGTCGATCGCATCGAGTTCACGCTCCACGATCGCGCGTGCCTGCTCGAGGGCGGTGGGGTCGGTGACCTTCAGCACGACGCTCGTGCCGAGCGCCTCCCACTGCGCGGCCGCCGATCTGCCGGCACTCGCCGCTGCCGATCTGCCGGTTTTGTCGGGAGCTCCCATCTCGCTCAGGAGCCCCCGGAGACGACCGGTGCTTCGGGTGCGGCCTGGGTCGGAGCCGAGGCTTCGTGCGTCGGTTCGGAGTGGACTTCGGGCGCGGCTTCGGTGTGGCGTTCGGGCGTAGCTTCGGAGTGCTGTTCCGGCGTCGCTTCCGAATGAGCTTCCGGTGCGGCTTCTGTGTGACGTTCGGGCGTGGCTTCGCTGTGTTCGGGGGCGGCCTGCTGTTCGCTTGGGCTTGCCGACTGTTCGGGCGTCGTGCGCGGCGCCTGCGAGGGAGCCGCCAACGAGCTCGAAGAACTCTGCGAGCTGGAGCTGGAGTGGTGAGTGGCACTCGTCTTTGCGGCGCTCGCGGTGTGCGCGCCGAGCGTCCTGCCCGGGAAGGCCTGGGCGGCTACCTCCGAGAGCGCCCCCGTGAGAGCGACCGAGCCGGCGATCATCCAGCGCGTGGAGAGCGACAGCCGACGCATCGCGGAGTCACGGGTATGGGTCGTGTGGGCTCGGGGGTGAGGTCGGTGGGGCCGCATGTCGTGAGTGTGTCCCCTGAATCGAAGCTTTGGCTTAACTGTCCAAATGGCCTGGCTAAAGAACTAGAAGGTTCGACGTAAGAACTCGATGAGATGATTCACATGTGGACGGTGATGCAAGGTGGATTGCGGCATCTCATCAAGCGAGTCTTCCGTGGCTTGCTAAGCACGCCCTAATCGGGCTGTGAGAAAACTCATCGAATCGCGCACCTGGCGATGGGCCTAACATGGCGAGAGGTATGCAGCCCTCGGTCATGGCCAGCGGTATGCGGCACTCCGCCAAGTCCGAGAAAGGTGAGGCGCTGCACCCGAGCATCCTCCTCGTCGAGGACGAGCCGGGGATCGTCGACTTCCTGCAGCGCGGCCTCAAAGCCGAGGGCTTTCGCGTGGAGTCCACCGGCGACGGCCTGGAGGGCGAACGTCGCGCGCTGAGCGAGAGCTTCGACCTGGTCGTCCTGGACATGATGCTTCCCGGGCGCGACGGGCTGGATGTGCTCGCCGCCATGCGCCGCTCCAAGCCGGGGCTGCCGGTGATCGTGCTCACCGCCCGCGGCGAGGTCGAGGATCGCGTCGCCGGCCTGGAGGCAGGGGCGGTCGACTACCTGGTCAAGCCCTTCTCGCTGGCCGAGCTCGTGGCCCGCGTGCGCGCGCAGCTGCGCGTGGCGGCCCAGGCCTCCGCGCAGGCAACGGCGACAACCCTGCGCGGCGCCGACATCGAGGTCGACCTGCTGACGCGCAAGGTGCGTCGTCGCGGGGAGCCGGTGCTGCTGTCCACTACCGAGTTCGAGCTGCTCTCCTATCTGGTGCGCCACTGCGGGCAGGTGCTCTCGCGCGAGCAGATCCTCAGCGCGGTGTGGGGCTACGACCACGACCCCGCCACCAATGTGGTGGATGTCTACATCGGCTATCTGCGGCGCAAGCTGCGCCGCCCCGACAGTCCCGCCCCGATTTTCACCGTGCGAGCGGTCGGCTACCGGCTCGGTCATGCCGCTGCGGGCTAGAGCCTCGTGCCTTGGAGCCCGCCGCCAAACATCCGGCGCACCCCGGACTGACCAACGGTCTGCTTTGAGACGGGTCCTGAACCCCAAGCGGCTGCTTCCCACCAGCCTGCGCTGGCGCCTGGCGGCCTGGGTGACCGCGGTCGTGTTGATCTCCACCGCCATCAGCTTCGCCGTTCTCTACAACGACACCGGCACCCAGCTCCGCCACCAGATAGACCACGAGATCGCGGGCGACCTCGAAGAGCTCTCGCTCGCGGTGCGGGCGGGTGCGAACTCAGACGACCACGGGCCCGTCCCCGTGGCGGCAGCGGCGCGTCGCTACGTGCAGAACCAGCCCTTCAGTGCCGGCTCCACGATCCAGTTCGCGATCGTCAAAGGGCCAGGCAGGAGTGGGACGCTCACCGCCACCAACCGCCCCGAGCTGTTCGGTGCAAGCCGCCCTGACAACGGCGAGAGCGTCGCCGAGCAGCAGCAGGAGAACCGACTCTCACGGCGGCTGCTGGCGGTCCCGGACGGCTACTCGACCGTGACGCTCCCCGACGTCGGAGTCCTGCGGCTGCTCAAGCGCGGGGTGAGCCTCCCCGGCGGAACACAGGTGACGGTTGGCGTGGGAGAGCGCCTGGCCAGCGTCAGCAACGCCCAGCGGGGCTTGGCGGAAGCGTTCGTGCTGGCGGGCCTGCTCACGCTCGCGGGCGCCCTGGGCGCCTCCTACCTGATCGGCACCCGCTTCTCCAGTCCGCTGCGACGCATGGCCGCCGTGGCGACAAAGGTCGACGCGGGCGACCTACACCCACGCATCCACGATGTCCGCGGCCGTGGGGACGAGGTGCTGGTCCTGGCCGACGCCTTCAACCACATGCTCGACCGCCTCACCGATGCCTTCGCCAGCCAGCGCGCGTTTGTTGCGGACGCCTCACATGAGCTGCGTACGCCGCTGACGGTAATCCGCGGCCAGCTCGAGGTGCTCGCCTCCCAGCGCAACCCCCCAGGAGCCGAGGTGCGCCGGGTCGAGGGCCTCGTGCAGTCCGAGATCGCCCGCATCAGCCGCCTCGTCGACGATCTGCTCGTGCTCGCCAAGGCCGAGCAGACCGAGTTTCTGCGCGTCCAGAGCTTCGAACTCGCTCCCTTCATTCAGGAGCTGTGGGACGGAGTCAGCCTGCTCGCGGCGCGCCGCTTCGAGCTTGGTCCGATACCGCAGGGGACCATCACGGCCGACCCCGACCGTCTTGCACAGGCACTGCGCAACCTTCTCAGCAACGCGATTGAGCACACAGCGTCCGAGCAGGGACTGGTGCGCCTGGAGGTGGAACACCGTCCGGGACGCCGCGTGCGCTTCACGGTGAGCGATGACGGCCCGGGCATCCCGCCCGACCAGCGCGAGCGAGTGTTCGACCGCTTCCACCGAACCGACGGCGCACGCGACCGCGCCTCCGGCGGCACGGGGCTCGGGCTCGCGATCGTGCAGGCGATCGTCGTGGCACACGGCGGCTGGGTGCGCGCCGCCGAGAGCGCCCAGCGAGGTGCCCGGATCGAGCTCGAAATCCCCCGCTTCACGACAGTCCTCGGCACAGCCGGGCGCTCACCCATCGCGGAGCCCTCGCTGGCCAAGCACTGACCGAATCAGTGGTTTGCCGCAACCGATTGGGGCGTTAATCCGGTGGTTGGAGAGGATTGGCACAAATAGTCTGGGACGATGGCTCCCCATCTCAGGCTGGCATCCAGCGCCGTCGCCGATTCGCCGCAAGGCACCCAAACCTCCGCTTCGCCGGCGATCCGGGTGATTTTGGCCGACGACCACGACCTCATGCGCCGCAGCCTGAGGCTGCTGCTCGATGGCGAGAATGACCTCGAGGTGATCGCCGAAGCCGACGACCTGCCTCTTGTGGTGAGCCACGTCCAGGGCCATCGCCCCAACGTGCTCGTGCTGGACCTGAACCTCTCAGGCACTTCGAGCGTAGAGGCGATCTCGGGGTTGCGCGAGAGCGCACCCGAGACCCAGGTGGTGGTGGTGACGATGGAGGAAAACCCGCTGTTCGCCCAGCGCGCACTCGACGCGGGGGCGCTTGGCTATGTTCTGAAGTCCTCCGCCGAGGGGGAGCTGGCGGACGCCGTGCGCGCCGCCGCGCGCGGCGAGGAATACATCAGCCCCTCTGTGGTCGGCCGCCTGCGCGGGCTGCAGAGCTCGCTCGTGGCCGACAAGCTGAGCGCACGCGAGATCGAGGTGCTGCGCCTGATCGCACTCGGCCACACGAGCGTCGAGATCGCGCGCAAGCTCCACCTCTCGCCGCGCACGATCGAGACGCACCGCACTCGCATTCACCGCAAGCTGGGGCTCACCTCACGAGCCGAGCTGGTCCGCTACGCCCTGGGCCGCGGGCTGCTGAAGACCTGACTCCGACGCTCGACGCCAGCCAGGATCGTGGCCTGCATGACCGTCCCGTGCCCGGCTCGGAGTCGGCGGGAAGCCGAAGGAGCGCGGGTGGACGCCGACGTCCGCCAGACGCAGGGCCCGCGGATGGGCGACCAGCTCGCCAGCACGCCCTCCGATTGGCTATTCACGCTGCGGGAACTCTGCCAATCGGCGCCATGTGGACTCCGTTTGGATGAGCACCACGCTTTCGACCCGCCGCTCCGAGTGCTAGCGTCATCACTCATCGACGAGAGGGACCATGTCATCCTCACCCGACCAATCGCCTGAAAGCCAGAGCGGCGCGCAGTTCTCTTCGGGCGAGAGCGGCATGCACTCTGTTCCCGGCGAGGGCGGCGCGCAGCCGCAATCGGGCATGCCCGATGAGCAGCCTCCGCTCAACCGGCCCCTCCCTTCCTCCTCTCCTCCCCCGCCCACCGAGCCGCACGCCGCGCGGCCCCCCGGCGATGCCGGCGGCCCCTCGGTCGGCACCCCACATCGTTGGCTGGTGCGCACGCTGATCGGCCTCGCCACCGTGCTCGGGATCGTCGCGATCTTCGCCGTCTGGGCCAACCGCCAGTTGCTCGACACCGGCTACTGGACCAACACCAGCAGCGCGATGCTCGAAAGCGCGCCGATCCGCGGTGAGCTGGCCGGGTATCTCACCGAACAGCTCTACAACCACGTCGACGTCGCCGGTGAACTGCGTGGCGAGCTGCCCGAAGAACTCAAGCCGCTGGCCTCCCCGGCCGCCGGCGCACTGCGCGATCTGGTCGAAAAGGGCATCAACTTCGCGCTGGAACAGCCGCGTATCCAGTCCGCCTGGCGCACCGCCAACGAAATCGCCCACGCCCAGTTCGTCAAGCTGATCGAGAACCGCGGCTCGGTCGTGCGCACGCCCGGGGGCGGCAACGTGGTGATCGACCTGCGCCCGCTACTCGGCGAAGTAGCAGGGCGCGTCGGCGCGCCGACCTCGGTGGTGGAAAAGATCCCCCCAAACGTCGCCGAACTGAAGGTGATCCACTCCAACAATCTCAAGACGGCACAGAACGCCGTGAATGCGCTGCGCGGGCTCGCCGTGATACTGCCGCTGCTCGTCTACCTGATGTACGCGCTCGCCGTCTACCTAGCACGCGGACGCCGCCGCCAGACGCTGATGGAGGTCGGTGGGGCCTTCGTCGCTGCCGCCCTTGTCGTGTTCGTCGTGCGCTCGTTGGCCGGGCACTCGGTGGTGAACTCGCTCGCGTCCACCTCCGCGGTCAAACCCGCTGCGCAAGCCGCCTGGTCGATCGGCACCTCCGTGCTGGTCGAAATCGCCTGGGCCACCGTCTACATCGGCATCGTCCTGATCCTCGCCGGACTGCTCGCCGGACCTACGCAGGCGGCCACGTTCATCCGCCACGCGCTCGCGCCCTACCTGAACGAGCGCGCCGACCTCGCCTTCGGCGCGGTTGTCTTCCTGCTGCTGCTGCTGTTCGTCTGGGGTCCGATCGCCGCCACTCGCACGCTCACCGGCGTCCTGATAATCACCGCGCTTGCTCTGCTCGGGACCTACGTGCTGCGCCGCCAGACCCTCAGGGAATTCCCGGGAGCGACCCCGCTGTGGCCGAGAGACAGGGGCCGGCCGGCCTGATTGGCGTCTCGGGTTCGCTGTGGGGGTTTAGTGTGGTGTAGTAGGTAGGCCCCCCAAGGATGGAGACAACGTATGGCTACCTCTGAGCGCACCACGAAAAAAGCCTCCACGAAGGTCGCCAAGAGAGCCGCGGGCAGCGGCACGGCGTCCGCAAGCGGCGCCACGGCGCTCGCCGAATCGATGACCCCTGCCGAGCGCGTCGCCGTCGGCAAGGCCGCGCGCACCCAGGCGCCGCGCTCGAGCCACGCCGACTGGGCTCCGGCGAAGGACCGCGAGGACCCCGTCGTGCAGCTGGAGCGCCAGGCCGAGAACCGCGTCCCGGAGCTCGTGCCGATCCGCTACGGGCGCATGGCGCGCTCGCCCTTCGCCTTCTTTCGCGGCGCCGCCGCCATCATGGCCGCGGACCTGGCGTCCACTCCGGTGTCCGGCCTGCGCGTGCAGCTGTGCGGCGACGCGCATCTCTCCAACTTCGGCGGCTTCGCCTCGCCCGACCGGGACATGCTGTTCGACATCAACGACTTCGACGAGACCCTCCCGGGGCCGTGGGAGTGGGACGTCAAGCGCCTCGCCGCCAGCCTCCTGATTGCCGGGCGCGACCTCGAGCTCGAGCGCCTGCACTGCCGCGAGGTGGTCGTCTGGTCGATGCGCACCTATCGCGAAGCGATGCGTACTTTCGCCGAGCGCACCAATCTCCAGGTCTGGTACGCGCGCCTGGAGGCCGAGGAGATCGTCAAGCTGGCCAGCGAAATGGGCGCCCCCGCGAAGCGCCTGAAGAGCCTGCAGCGCAACATCGACAAGGCGCGCGCCAAGGACTCCGAGCGCGCCGTCTCCAAGCTCACCGAAGTCGTCGACGGCCAGCTGCGCTTCATCAGCGCCCCGCCGCTCGTCGTGCCTCTGCAGGAGCTGCTCGCCGACGTGCCCCGTCAGGAATTCGAAAGCCGCATGGCCGACCTGCTCGACGCCTACCGCGCGAGCCTCGCCGACGACCGCCACCGCCTGATCGACGGCTACCGCTTCCAGGGCATCGCCCGCAAGGTCGTCGGCGTCGGCTCCGTGGGGACGCGCGCGTGGGTCGTGCTGATGGTCGGCCGCGACGAGCAGGACCCGCTCGTGCTGCAGTGCAAGGAAGCCCAGGCCTCGGTGCTCGAGCCCTACGCCGGCGCGTCGGCCTACGAGAACTCCGGACAGCGCGTCGTGGAGGGCCAGCGCCTGATGCAGGCCGCCTCGGACATCTTCCTCGGCTGGCTCCCCGCCGTCGGGGTCGACGACCAGACGCGCGACTTCTACGTGCGCCAGCTCTGGGACGGCAAGCTCTCGGTCGACATCGAAACGATGGGCTACGAGCAGCTGCGCAACTACGGGCGCCTCTGCGGCTGGACGCTCGCACGCGCGCACGCGCGCACCGGGGATCGCATCGCGATCGCCGGCTACCTCGGCAAGGGCGGCGTCTTCGAGGAGGCCCTCGCTGACTTCTCGATCGCCTACGCCGACCAGAACGAGCTCGACTACAAGGCGCTGGTGGGAGCCATCGCCTCCGGACACATCGAGGCCGAGGACGCCTGAGTCCAGGGCCGCAGTCCCTGAGACTAGCGGAACATGACGCCTGGATCGAATTAGGCAGCTACCTACCTGGACATATGCACTGGCAGTTAGCAGGGTTCATCCTATGACTGCTCCCGCCCAGCCAGACCCGGCATTCGCGGCGACCGTGCGTCGCCTACGCCAGCGCGTCGGACAGACGCAGGAAGACCTCGCCCACCACGCCGCCCTGACCACCTCCGCCCTTGCGCGCATCGAGCGCGGCAAGGCGAACCCGACCTGGACCACCACACGTCGCATCGCCGTCGCACTCGGGGTCACCCTAGAGGAGCTGGGGCGGGCGGTCGAAGAAGAGGGCTAGCTCCAAGCCCGGCGCCTGGCGCTCGCCGTAGAACCAAGTCCTACGGCGTCGTCATGAGTGGCCACACCTCAATGACACCGTGTGCGACTGCACAAGGACTCCCTGAGGCAAGGCGCGCCGCATCCTCGAGAGTGGCGGCCTCGATTACCCCGAACCCCGCGATCGGAAGATCCGAGCGCAGGAACGGACCCTCGCTGACGTCCACACCCGCCCCATCGTGATTGCGTACCTGCAGAGGCCGGCCCGCGATACCCATCGTGGCACCTTCCTCGAGCAGGCGCTTGTCGTGCGCATGGGCCGCATCGCGAACGGCCGGATCGGTCCGGTCATACCCTTCCCGATCGCCATACCCGATGGTCACGTATCTCGGCATTGAGCTGGTGATACCCGGGTGAACCGCCCTGAAACGACTGACTGGGACGGGACACGCTCGCGGAGACGCTATCCAAACTCCCGCCGATCAAAGTTTGACCTTCGACAAAGCACGCGCCCTGAGAGATTCGAACTCCCGACCTTCGGTTCCGTAGACCGACGCTCTATCCAGCTGAGCTAAGGGCGCAGGCGACCCAGTCTACTTCCCCGCCCATCTGAGAGCCCCGCCGCGCCGGCCTTCAGTACCTCACCATGTGTCCACGAACGGACGCTTCTTGCCCGGCCGCTCCCGCCACGTCCCGGCGTCCCGGTCGAACAGCGTCGCAATCCAGCGCCGCGAGTCGGCCGGATCGATGACGTCGTCGATCTCGCCGTAGGCCGCCATATTCAGGCCGCGGCCGTGCTCGTAGGCGGCTGCCACGGTGACCGCGAACACGCGCTCGCGCTCCTCCTCGTCCTCGATCGCCTCGAGCTCCCGGCGCATACCCAGACGCACAGCGCCCTCCAGGCCCATGCCGCCGAACTCGGACGTCGGCCAGCCGACCGTGAACAGCGGTGCCTTGAAGCCGCCGCCCGCCATCGCCTGGGCGCCGAGCCCATAGCCCTTGCGCAGCACGATCGTCCCAGTGGGCACCGTGAGGTTGGCGCCCGTCACAAACATCCGCGCGAAGTGGCGCACCGTGGCGGTGCGCTCCGCCGCCGGTCCCACCATGAAGCCGGGCGTGTCACACAGAAACAGGAGCGGCAGCTCGAAGGCGTCACATAGCTGCATGAACCGCGCGGCCTTGTCGGCGCCCTCAGCGTCGATCGCCCCGCCCAGGTGGGTGGGGCTGTTCGCCACCACCCCCAGCGGCTGACCCTCGACGCGGGCCAGCGCGGTGAGCATCCCCGGAGCCCACCCCGCGCGCAGCTCGAGCACCGAGCCCTCGTCGCAGAGCCCGCACAGCACCCGGCGCACGTCGTACACGCGCCTGCGCTGGGTGGGGATCAGCTGCGCCAGCGCGGTCTGGTCTGGCACGGCGAACTCCTCCACCGCGCCGTTGAAGTAGGAGAGGTAGCGCTTGGCTGCCGCCACCGCCTCGCGCTCGTCGGCCACCCTCATGTCCACGACGCCGTTGGCGTCCTGAACCTCGATCGGCCCCACCTCGGTGGGCGCGTACACGCCCAGCCCGCCGCCCTCGATCATCGCCGGTCCACCCATCCCGATGTTTGAATCCTCGGTGGCGATCACCACGTCGCAGCACCCCAGCAGCGCGGCGTTGCCGGCAAAACAGTACCCGGCCGCCACGCCCAGGAGCGGCACAAGCCCGCTGAGGCGCGCGAAGAGGCCGAAGGCGCGGCAGTCGAGCCCCGCGACCATCGGCCAGTCGACGTCCCCCGGGCGTCCCCCGCCGCCCTCGGCGAGCAGCACCACCGGCAGCCGGCTGCGCTCGGCGATCTCGAACAGACGGTCCTTCTTCTGGTGGCCGCGCATCCCCTGCGTGCCCGCCAGAACCATGTAGTCGTAGGACGCCACCACACAGCGCCGGCCCTCGACGTCCCCCACGCCGCCCACCAACCCGTCCGCGGGCGTACGCGCGATCAGCTCCTCGCGGGGGCGCCGACGCTCCTGGGCGGCGAACACGAGCGGGCCGTACTCCACGAACGTGCCCTCGTCCACCAGCTCGGCCAGGTTCTCGCGCGCCGTACGCCGGCCGCTCGCGTGCCGGCGGCCCACGGCCTCCTCGCGTGCGGCGTCGAGACCGAGCGCGTGGCGCTCGCGCACCGCGCGCAGATCCTCGCGCCCAGCGCCGGAGGCTTTACCGGGGGCCACCACTATCTCTGTGTCACCGGATGTCGGTCGATCCGCGATGGGGCGAAGCTTGACGATTTGCGCGCGGGTTTGGGCTCAGCCGGTGAAGTGAGGCGCCGGTTCGCCGGCGCATCTCAGGCCTCGTCGTCGGGTGCTTCGCGCAGTCGCTCATAGACCTTGCGCAGGTAGAACTCTCCGACCGTCGCCCGGAAGTCGTCGTTGTCAAGGATCTTCTTGTAGATCTCATCGTTGGCATCGATGCGCGTTATCACCGTCTGCAGGAACTTGCGGTCGAACACCAGGCGGAAGTTGTCGAGGGTGTTGTTCCTGGCCTGGTCGGAGAGTTCACCGTCCGCGACCCAGCTCTCCTCGAACTGGTCGAACAGGAGCTTGTCGACGTCGGTGAGGTTCATGCCGAAGCGATCGTTTAGCACCTCGACGATGCTGGAGAGGTGCTCGAGCTCGAGTTCCTGCTGGCCGCCGCCTCCATCGCCGGAGAACGAGCGCACCTCGCCCACCTCGTTGGTCAGTGAGAGCGGGCCACTGAAGGTCATCTGGTGGCGCAGATGGGTCAGCTCGACCTCGGTGCCGAGGTCCAGGCGCTCGACGGCGCCGGTGTCGCGCAGATACAGCGAAAGTGCGCGACAGAAGACGTAGTCGCGCTCCAGCAAGGGGTCCGTGAAGGCCGCGATCTGCGACACGAACGCATACGTCCGCACGAAGCGGCGCAGCGCGTCGCGGAACTCCAGGCGCCGCTCGTCGCCCATCGCTTCGAAGCGGCCCTTGGCCGGACCGAGAGCGGCATAGGTCTCGGCCGAGCGCTTGGACTCCGGCGTGCCCGCTCCGAGCAGCACCGCGACCGCCGCCTCGACCTCCTTCGGGTCGAGCACGTCGAAGTCGTCGAGGCGCCGGCGGGTGTCCCACAGGATGTTGGGGTCGGTCGGCGGCGCGACGGTGACACCGTGGAACTGCTCGAACGCATCAACGATGTCCTCGGTGTCGTTGCGGAAATCGAGCACGAAGGTACTCTCCTTCAGCGGATGGATGCGATTCAGACGCGAAAGCGTCTGGACCGCCGCGAGCCCGACCAACGGCTTGTCGACGTACATCGTGTGCAGCAGCGGCTGATCGAAGCCGGTCTGGAACTTCTCCGCGACTATCAGCACACCGTACTCGGGCGTCGCGAATTCCTCGGCGGTGCGCGACTCCGGAAAGCCGTTCATATTCGTCTCGGTGAGCGGCATCCCTGTGCCGTCGTCGATCTTGCCGGAGAAGGCGACGAGCGTCCTGACGTCGCTGTAGCCACTGGCGTTGATGTACTTGTCGATGCTCTGCTTGTAGCGGACGGCGTGCAGCCGCGAGGAGGTCACGACCATCGCCTTGGCCAGCCCGCCGATCTCTTTCGCGGTGTGCTGGCGGAAGTGCTCGACGATGATCTCGGCCTTCTGGGCGAGGTGATGGGAGTGCAGACTCACGAAGCGCGCGATCGCCCGACGCGCCTTCTTGGCGTCGTACTCCGGGTCTTCCTGCGTGCGCCTTCTCGATCTTCCAGAACGTCTGGTAGGTCGTGTAGCTCGCGAGTACGTCCATGATGAAGCGCTCCTCGATCGCCTGACGCATCGAGTAGAGGTGAAACGGTTCGTACAGCTGCGTCTGCGGGTTCAAGCGCCCGAACATCTCCAGCGTGCGCCCCTTGGGAGTGGCGGTAAAGGCGAAGTAGGAGAGGTTGGACTGGCGTCCGCTACGCGCGCTTATTGATTTGGCGAGCGCCTCCTTGACGGGGTCGATCGCGGCCGCGAGCAGCCCGGCGTCCTCGGCCTCTGCGGCGGTCAACTCCTGCTCCTCGCCGCCCCCCAGTGCGAGGCGCAGATCCTTAGCGGTCTCGCCCGTCTGCGAGGAGTGGGCCTCGTCGATCACGATCGCATAGCTGCGCGCGGGGAGGTCGCCGATCTTCTCGACCACGAACGGGAACTTCTGCAGCGTCGTGATGATGATGCGCGCTCGCTCACCCTCAAGCGCCGCAACGAGCTGGTCGGAGTCCTTGTCTATCTTCACGACCACGCCGCGCGCGTGCTCGAACTGGAAGATGGTGTCCTGCAGTTGGCGGTCGAGCACAACGCGATCGGTGATGACGATCACCTTGTCGAACACCTTGCGATCATCCGCCATGTGCAGCGTTGAGAGGCGGTGCGCGGCCCAGGCAATCGTGTTCGACTTGCCAGACCCCGCGGAGTGCTGGATCAGGTAGGCCTGCCCCGCGCCGTTCGCGGCCGTGTCGGCCTCAAGCTTCTTCACCGCATCCCACTGGTGGTAGCGGGGGAAGATCACCCGCTCCGCCGCGCGCCTCGCCGCCTGCGACCCCTTCTCGGGGCGCTCGACGTGGATGAAGCGGTGCAGGACGTCGAGCCACGCATCCCTGCTCCACACGTGCTGCCACAGGTAGGACGTCCTGTGGCCGTCGGGGTTGGGCGGGTTGCCCTTACCGTAGTCGTGGCCCATGTTGAACGGCAGGAAGCGCGTGGACTTCCCGTCGAGCCGAGTCGTCATCGCGACGGAGTCCGGGTCCACCGCGAAGTGCACGAGCGCGCGGCGGGCCAGCGTGACGTTCTTTGGGTCGCGGTCGTTGCGGTACTGCGCGATCGCCTGTTCGACGCTCTGGCCAGTGAGATGGTTCTTCAGCTCCGCCGTCGCCATCGGGATGCCGTTGAGGAACAGGCACAGGTCCACCGTCTTGTTGGAGTCGGAGTCGAAGGGCAGCTGCCGGGTCACGGTCAGGCGATTGGCGTCGTAGTGCGCCGTAAGCTCCGGCGCGAGTTCAAACGCAGGCTTGCGGTAGGAGAGTCGAATCTCGACGTTCTGGTCACGCACGCCGTGCCGTATCACGTCCAGTGTGCCACGCTCATCGATCTGCTTCGCGAGGCGCTGCAAGAAGCGCTCGCGCGCGTAGGCGTCCTCGCCGCCGTGCGCCTTCACCAGCTTCTCCCACTCCCCTCTCTGAGTCTCTTCGATGAAGGTGAACAGCTCGCGGGCGTCGAGACCGAGCGCCGCGTCGAAGTCGGACCCCCATCGCGAATCGGTACCGACCTTGCAGGTGCGGTAGCCGCCGTGGGCAACAAGATGGGCTGTGACCTCATCCTCAAGCAGCTTCTCGGTGACGCTACTCATGCTGCTTCCGGGATGTCGATCTGGCCCGTCACGGCAGCGGTGATAATGGCCCGCCGCCGCTCTTGAAGACACTTGACGTGATGGAGGCCTATTTGCCTAAGCTCGTTAGCTCGGCTCAGACGACGATCAAGCTCCGTTACGATTTCATCCTGCTCATCCAGAGGAGGAACGGGTATCACGATACTCCCAATCGTTTCGGTGTTTAGATTCAACTGTGTACCTAGTTTGCCAAGCCCCCGGAAGAGCTGAGATGCCTTGAACAAGTAATATAGATAATCTGGTCGAACACGCAAGTGCTCAAAATATACAAATCCATCGTGAACGCAACACTTGATCTTGGTGATTATCGGCTTACCTACAGTCCCAGCAATGCTGATAAACAAAGAGCCTGGGGCTAGCTTGGCACTTAGAGCGCCTAACAAAAAGAGGTTTTGGGATGCTGTTGTCGTAAACGGTGTCTATGGCGAAACCTTTGGTCGGTGATGGGTTGTGGGCTCGTGTCGAGCCGTTGTTGCCGCGGGTGGAGCGGCGCTATCGGTATCCGGGCCGCAAGCGGGTGCCCGACCGGGAGGCTTTGACGGGCATCCTGTTCGTACTGAAGACGGGTATCCCTTGGGAGGATCTGCCCCAAGAGATGGGCTGTGGGTCAGGGATGACGTGCTGGCGGCGACTGCGGGACTGGAACGAGGCGGGGGTCTGGGAACGTCTGCATCAGGTGCTCCTGGACGAGTTGCAAGACGCGGGGCAGTTGGATTGGTCAAGGGCGGTGGTGGACAGCTCGCATGTTCGGGCCAAAGGGGGGGCGAGAAAACTGGCCCCTCGCCCGTCGATCGGCGCCGGCCGGGCTCCAAGCACCACGTGATCTGCGACGGTCGGGGAACCCCTCTGGCCGTGACTCTCACCGCCGCGAATCGCAACGACATCACCGAGCTCCTGCCGCTCGTCGATCGCGTCCCGCCGACCGGCGCTCACGGCAAGTTCAAGCCGAAAGCTCTACTCGCTGACCGGGCGTATGACAGCCGCAAGCATCGCAAGGCGCTCCGTGAGCGCGGCATCACGCCGCGTATCGCCAAGCGCAAACCGGCCACGGCTCAGGGCTCGGCAGAGAACGATGGGTAATCGAGCGCACGATCTCCTGGTTGCACCAGCATCGCCGCCTCGAGCGTCGCTACGACCGACGCGCCGACATCCACGAAGCCTTCCTCACCATCGGCTGCGCACTCATCTGCCACCAACAACTCCAACGCTCATTCTGTTAGGCGCTCTTAGACTGCTGCCAAGTTGCGAAAGCCGCTGCGTAGTATCTGTTAGGTAACGTCCCGAATCAGTAACATCGGCAATCCGCACCCACGCATATTCACCATCGTCGTCGAAGTAGATGGGATCGTCGATAGGACGTGGGGAGGCGCCACGCCTGACGCGTCCAACTCGGCGTATCTGCATAGTTTGCCAGTGTGCAGGGATTGCACCCAGCCAGTGGACTTGCGTGTCAACGGTGATACATTCACGTGCCCCCCGGCTTGTGAGTTCATGAATGAGCGTGATGTTACGCTCCTCCAGCAACTCCACCATTCGCCGCTTCGCCGCAATGAGAGAATCGATCCGCGCCGTCTCTAGGTCGAGATAGTCAGCGATCAAGACCTGGGCAGTCAGCGACGGTATGGTCATCCGAAACTCTCCCAGCTTCTCCCAGTTCGTTCTCGGCATCTTTGCCCCATCGGACGTGGCAACAGCCCAGTCAATAAACGGGGAACTGGCCACTACATACCCAAACCACCGTGAGTCGACACCATCCCGAGGGCGTAGGCATAGTAGCTCGGTGGACGCGAAAGACGGCCGATCCGCGACCCACGTCTTGGCAAGATATGGGCGGAGCTTTCCGAAAAGGACATCTCCGACTGCGATATCGGCCACACCCGGCCCAGGAGAATGAATTTCTTTGACGTCAACGCCGGGAAGGAGTTTTCCTGTTCCGGATTCCAAGTGCTCTAGCGCGATCAGGGGACGCGGCCCACAATCCGAGACATCAGTCATCAGGCGTGCTATGCGCTTTAGCCGAGCCTCGATCATCCTGTGACCTCTGCCAATAACCCCTGGATCTCATCCTCCAACGCCTTTAGCTCGACATCGATCTCCTCCAACGACCGCGGTGGAATGTACTTGTAGAAATAGCGTGTCAACGGCACCTCGTACCCGATCTTCGTCTTCTCGTAATCAACCCACGCATCCGGCGCGTACGGCAACACCTCCTCACGCATGTAGTCATCCACCGCGGTCCGATACGCAAGCGTCGCAAGGCGCTCGGCTGGATCCTCCTCGAATGAAACGGCAACCGGAGGCAGCGGCACATTCTCGCTGTCCCGCAGCCCGCGATCCGGCTCTGGATTCCCCTTGCGGTCGATGACGACCGGAGCCTCTGCGTCACGCACGGCCAGCGCCGCCCGGAGGGCCTTCTGTGCGGGCGCCCCAATTTCGAGCACGCTGACCGCAGCCTTGAACCTCTGCACCAGCTCCCGTTCGGTCGCAAAGCCCTCTCCTCGTTCATCTTCAAGCAGCTCTTTGAGTGCCGTCTGCGTGTCCGAAGGCGACTTCTGGATCGCCTTGGCCGCAAATGCGGCAGCGATCGTCTCATCGGTCACCTCCCAGCGCAGCCGCAGCGGTCGCTCGACGGTGACGCGCAGTAAGCCGAACTCCTCGTTGAGGAAGATCTTGACCCGATCGCCCTCGGCGAAGTCGCCGTAGAGTCGCGTGATCTCCTTGATCTGCTCCGCGGATATCTCCTTGCGCTTCTCCCCGAGCGACTTGCGCATCTTCACGAAGCTCTCTCGCGCGTCCACCAATTGCACCTTCCCCCGCCGTCCGGGCGACTTGCGGTTCGTGACGATCCAAAAGTACGTGGAGATGCCCGTGTTGTAGAAGAGCTGATCGGGCAGCGCGACGACCGCCTCCAGCCAGTCGTTCTCGATGATCCAGCGGCGGATCTCCGACTCGCCCGACCCAGCTACCCCCGTGAATAGGGGAGAGCCGTTGAACACGATCGCCACGCGCGACCCACCTTCCTCGGGATGCTTCATCTTCGAGATCATGTGTTGTAGGAAGAGGAACGACCCGTCGTTTATACGGGGCAGTCCCGCGCCGAAGCGCCCGGCGAAGCCGCGCGTTTCAGCCTCGCTGCGCACCTCGGCTTCGACCTTCTTCCACTCGACGCCGAAGGGAGGGTTGGCTAAGAGATAATCGAAGCGCTCGCCTTCGAAATGGTCTTCGGAGAAGGAGTTGCCAAAGGCGATGTGCGATGCGTCCTGCTCCTTGAGCATCATGTCCGAGCGGCACACCGCGTAGGTCTCCGCGTTCAGCTCCTGGCCATACACCTCAAGCCGCGCCTGCGGGTTCAGGGCACGCAGGTGATCCTCGGCGACCGACAGCATCCCGCCGGTGCCGCATGCGGGGTCGCACAGCGTCTTGACGATCCCGCGCTTGGTGAGGATGTCATCGGCGTCGTCAATAAACAAGAGGTTCACCATCAGCCGGATCACCTCGCGCGGCGTGAAGTGCTCGCCAGCGGTCTCGTTGGAGAGCTCGGAGAACCTGCGAATCAGCTCCTCATAGAGGTAGCCCATCTCGATGTTCGACACCACCTCCGGGTGCATGTCAATCTCGGCGAACTTGCCCACCACCTGGTAGAGCACGTTGGCGCGGTGCAGGCGCTCGATCTGGACGGGGAAATCGAACTTGTCGATGATGTCACGGGCCGCCTCGGAGAAGCCGCCGACATAGAGGCTCAGCGAGTCCGCAATCGTGTCCGGGTCGTCGAGCAGCTTCGTGAACGTGAGCGGGCTCGTGTTGAAGAACTGCTCGTCCGCGACGGCCTGCAGCACGGGCTCGATGTTCTCGATCCTGCCCGACAGCTCCCCATACTTCTTCAACACGGCCTGCTTGGTGGGCTCGAGCACGCAGTCCAGCCGTCGGATCACGGTCAAGGGCAGGATCACCTTGCCGTACTCGGACTGCTTGTAGTCGCCCCGCAGCAGGTCCGCGACGCTCCAGATGAACGCCGCGTGGTTGCGGATGCGCTCGCTCTGCGCGTCCGAGGCGCTAGCTACCTCCGTTGCCATAGCCGGCAGCCTACCGCCGGCGTCGGCCGGCGAGCGGCGCCGCGATGCGCACACAGACAGTCGGGCCGGCTTGGCTTATAGCGGACGGGGAAAGGTTCGAACTCTCGGTACGTCTCGCAAACTTTAGAAGGCCCCCGCCCTCCGACACGGCTCGTAGTCCGAAAGATGTGTTGTAGGCTTCGCCGATCCTGGGCTACGAGCTCACCCTAGAATGAGCTTGGTGCGCAGCGTCTTCCCTGAGCGGCTTGTCCCGGTTTTGCCGCGGACGCTGGTCGCCGTAGCTCTCGCAACGGCGCTCGCGGTGCTCTCGATCGCCAACGCGCAGGCCACCGTCGTGGCGTTGGACCGCTACCCCGTCAGCGCGCCGGTGCTGTGGAGCGGCGGCGTCGCCTGGCAGGATCTCACCGGTGTCCACGCCGGCGCGCCCGGCGCGCCGCCACGGACACTCGTTTCCTTTCACCCGCTCGGGTACACCTTCGCCTTCGCGCTGGACAGCGCCAGCGGCGCCGGCAGCTCTGGGGGAGCGCTCGCCTACGGTTGGGAGGAGGCCAACGAAATGACGCCGCCGATGGGCCCCGGCGACACCAGCGTCCCGACGCCGTCGCTGCCCTACGAAACGTCGATCGTGCGCCGCGGCGTGATCGGCGCCAACGGCAGCGTCACGCGACTGCCCGTCTGTGGAACCGAAGACGTGCCGATCGACTTCGGCGCCTACGGCGTGTCGCTGGCGGGCACCACCGTCGCCTATCGCTGCGAGGGCACAACGCCGGGTGCACCCGCGCCGGCGAGCCCGCTCCAGCAGACCTATCTCGCGCTGGGCGAAATCGCCACGCCGTCGAGCCCGACGCGCACGATCGCTGAAGCAGGCGCGGCTCAAATCTCGGGGGGCTACCTCGCCTACTATGCCGCCGGCAAGCCGGCCGGGTCCGGGCGCGTCGTCGTGGAGAGCCGCCAAACGGGGATCGTTAGCTACGAAGTGTCCCTCTCGACACAGGCCACAATCTCGCTGCAGGAAGACGGCACGCTGGTGCTGCTTGGGGCGGGCACCTCGGCCTGCACACCGCCAGGCGCGCGCTCGGGGGAGACATATCCGGCCGAGTGGTTCTCGCCGGCCAGCCCGGCCGCCCACCAGCTGGGCTGTTTCTACGACGGCTCACTGCGCCCCGTGGGCGGACAGTGGGTGGCGCTGCGCTCCGGCCCACTCGGCACCGAGGCATCGCTCGTGCTCCTGAGCCTCGCCTCCGGCGCGAGTCGAACGCTCGCGGTCTTTCCCAACGCGGGGGTGTTCGAGCCTCAGCAGCAGCCACTCGGCCCCGGCGCGGACTTCGACGGCACGCGGCTCGCCTGGACCCAGCAGACGTGCGCCGGCACATTGGTGGAGCTCACACCAGACGTGGGCACGATGTCCCCAAGTCCACCGCCCTCGGCGCGCTGTCCCGTTGTGTTCCCCGTGCACGGCCCCCTGCGCCCCACCGCTAAGGGCGCCGTGCGCGTAGCCGTCTCATGTCCGCAGGGCTGCCCCGACGTCGAACTGTCCATCGCCCAGCCCCGCGCGCTGCAGACTGGCTCCACAGACATCTCACTGTCCGCGTCCCCGAAGGCGAGAGCCGAGTCGATCCATCTATCCCCTCGCCAGCGCGCCTACCTGCGCCGCCATCCGCACACCCGCGTCACGCTCCTCGCCCTGTCGTGGGCGCTCGGCAACGCCTCACAGACGAAGTACACGGCACGCGCCACGCTCACTCGATGAGGCCCGCCGGCGGTACCGCGCCGACAGCCTTGGACGCCGCGGTGATCTCGCCACGGAGCGCCTTCAGCGCGGCGACGTAGATCTCCGAGAACGTCGGGAATGGCTGGATCGTGTCGGCGAGCACGTCGAGTGGGATGTGGGCGCGGATCGCGAGCGTGGCCTGCTGCAGCCACTCGCCCGCCTCGGGGCCGAGCGCGTAGGCACCCGTCAACCGCTCGCCATCGCTGAGCAGCGTCAGGAAGCCATTGCTGTCGGCGTACTCGCGCGTGTAGGTCGCGGTCTTCGTCACCTCCGACACCGGGACCGTGGCGCTGAAACGGCCGGCGGAGGCGCCCACCGCCGCGGCTTGCGGGTCGGTGTAGACGACGCGTGGAACGGCCTCGTAGTTGGCCTTCCGGGGCTCGCCGAGGATGTTCGCGGCGACCACTTCGCCCTGATACTTGCCGACGTGGGTCAGAGGCCAGAGGCCGTTAACGTCGCCGATCGCCCACAGATGCTCGGCCGCGCGCAGGTGCGCGTCGACCGGAACTCCGTGAGCGTCCGCCTCGACGCCGACGGTCTCGAGGCCGAGCCCGAGCACCCGCGGACGCCGGCCGGTGGCGACGAGCAGCTTCTCACCGCGCAGTTCGCGTCCCTCGTCGAGCTCGAGAACGTAGTCCTCGCCCTCGCGTCGCGCGGCGCGCACGTTCGCGGATAGGACGAGCTCGATACCCTCGCGGCGCAGCACCTCTCCGAGCGCCTCGCCCAGCGGCGCCGGCTCCCGCCCGAGTACGTGCTCGGCCATGTCGAGGACCGCCACCTCGCCGCCGAGTCGACGAACGGCCTGCGCCATCTCCACGCCGACCGGCCCGCCACCGAGGATCAGCAGACGGCGCGGGATGGCCTTCATGGACGTCACCTCGCGGTTGCTCCAAACGCCGTCGAGCTCGCGCAAGCCCGGCACGGGCGGCACGACGGGATCGGCACCGTTGGCGAGGACGACATGGTCCGCGGTGTGCCGCACGCCGTCTACCTCTACGACGCCAGGACCGGCGAGCCGCCCGCTGCCGCGCAGCAGCTCGATGCCGTGATCGGCCAGCCAGCGCTCCTGTCCGGCGTCGGAGTGATCGGAGACCATGAAGTCACGCCAGGCAAGCGCCTCCTGCACATCGACCTCGGCGCTCGCGGCGGCCTCGCGCGCTCCGTGGACCGCCTCGCCCGGTCGCAGCAGCGTCTTCGACGGAATGCAGGCCCAGTAGGAGCACTCCCCTCCCACGAGCTCCCGCTCCACGACCGCCACGCGCAGACCCCCCTCCGCCAGAGCGCCCGCACAGTGCTCGCCCGGCGAGCCACCACCGAGGACGATCACGTCATAGTCGCTGCTCATGTCGGCAGCTCCTCGCCGGCGCGCTCGCGCACCATGTAGAGCGCGTACCAGTCAGGCCAGTCCTCGTCCGCCTGGCCCGTTCGCTCCTCGTGCTTGCCGTGCGCCTCTGACGCCCGCCTGAGCGCGTCCGCCAGATCTTCCGCGGACTCGTATGTCGTGGCCATCTGCTTCTCCTCTCAGCGACCCGGCAGCCGCGTCGTGATCTCCTGGAGCAGCCAGCCGTTGCCGTCCGGGTCGCTGAACGCGGCGAACGAGCCGTAGCTGTCGCGGTCGGGCGCCGGCCCGGGGAGACGGCCGGGGTCGTGGAAGCGAGCGCCCAGCGCCTCCTCGTGGAACACCTCGCCCACCTCCACACCGTGGGCGAGCAGCTCGCTACGCGCAGCCTCGATGTCGGGGACGACCAGGTACAGGCTCTGGGCCGAGCCGGGCGCGGCCGACGCGATGTCCGTTCCAAACTGGATCGAGCACCCGGAGCCCGGCGGCGTGAACTGAACCAAACGGAAGCCCTCGTCGCGGGCAACGTCGGCGTCGAGCCTCCAGCCGAGGCCTCCGTAGAACTCCTTCGCCCGGTCGACGTTCGAAACCGGCACGACCACGACCTCAAGCTTGAACTGACCAGCCTCGATACTGCTCATATCGCCTCCACGGTCGGTTCGCGCATACTTTCCTCTCATCCGAGCAGAAGTCAAGGCCCTCCCGCGCGGCTCGGGGAGGACTGCATCTAGAGCGCGTACAGCCGTGATGCTATGTCGTAGGGATATACGTACATAGTTAGGTTCCCGATCTGATGTACGGCTATCGGCTGCCCAAGGTCAGGGGTTGGGCTTAATGGATACGCCGTCGAATACGCCGGGTCGACGAGCAGGAAGGTGTGGATTCGGGGGCGTGGGGTGTACCACGCCGTGTCGATCGCCAGTTCAAACCCGCAGAGACGCTGGTTGCCGCAGTTACCGACGGGGAACACCTCGACGCGAAAATGGGTCGCCCACGTGATGGGACTGGCGTCCCAGTATCCGGCATATCCGATACTCATGTGTTCAGCTTTAGCGACGTTAGCGACAGCCGCGGCGATCGGGTCGGTGGGTGAGACCGGTGGCTCGATTCGTTCCTGGGCGAGCGCGAGACAGCCAGCGAATGCATACAGCGTCGCGCCGGCCGTTACCGTCGCACGCATCAGTAAATTGCGGAGCCCCAGCATCGGCACAAGCGCCGCCGCCGCGTAAATCACGCCAACCAGGTAGCGGTTTGACGTGAGGTCTTCAGGGCCGGCGCTGAACACGAAGGCGACGGAAAGCAGCACTGCGGATAAAGCCCAGAAAAGACACCAGGCTGACCGTGCAGCCTGATCGGCAGTGCGTGCAGCTTGATCGGCAGTGCGTGGACTTCTGCGTCGCTCCTCGATAGCGTATGCGAGCTGGCTGTGCGCGATGCGAGGAACGAAGAAGATCGAGGTAAGTGTTATCGCCGCACACGCAAATGCGATCAACGCCGAGAAGCCAACGCTCAGGCCGAAGAAGTCACCATTGCCGAGCACAGCGAGCGACTGCCACCAAAGCTTGAAATTCGTGCCGACTGCTTCCGTCCCAACCAGCATCGAAATCTTTGGGTCATGAGCGCTGATCACGTCGTCATGACGCATGATCCCATGAACGATCAAGCCAGCCACCAACGCGACGATCAAGCTCGCCACAGCGAACCACACAGCCCGCGTGGTGCGCCGGCTCGGATAAAGAGCCCGGGTGCAGAGCACGGCGATTAGAAGCGGCACAGCTCCGGAAATCGTCAGGAGCACATCCGACTCCGCGTTGGCCCCCAGGAGCACACCGACAACCACCGCGAGAACGGCAAGCCAGCCACTCGAGGAGACCACTCCCAGCTCGAGCACCGCAAGGAACCCGCCGATCAATGCGAGCGTGAACCACGTCGGCGCATGATCATCGGCCACCATGAGAATCGTCAGCAGGCTCGGCCCGGCGCAAGCCATCACCGCCAGCGTGGCCGCTCCCGCCCAGCGCCCCGCAATCCGCCAGACGCCCCAACTCACGAATGCAACCGAGCTGAGCGCCATCGCATATGGCGCCAGCTCCCATAGCTGTCTGTGAGCAGGCAGCCATAGCGTCCAGCGCTCAAACAACACGGTCGAGAACCAGCTCGAATGCCCAAGTATCACCAGATGATGGCCGGTGCCGTCATAGAGCTCACCAAGCACCGGCCCAGCCGCGTCGTCAGCACTGAGATACACGTCTGCCAACAGCTGGCTGAACTGCACTGCCAACGTCACGAGATACACAGCCGCAAGCACCAGCGGTGCCGCCCAGCCATACTTCTTCAACACCTTTCCTGCGTCACTGATCTTTCGTGGCCTGGCGGTCACCGCCGTAATCACGCTCGTCAGCACAGTCGCGCAGCATAACTATCTGAAATCCGGCGTGCCGAGTCGAAGCGATCACCGCACGGTTGCCCTCCGCCTGGACCAAGAAACGTGCTCGTGATGTCTACTTGAAGGGTCATCCGAGCCCTGGCGTTTGGTCGAGGGTGCATCCCAGCGGGCTAGTTGTCCTGCCTGGTGAGGTTGTGAGCGCGGGTGGTGGGGGGTTTGGAAGGCTAGCTCTTCACGAAGGTTTCCGGCTGCGGCGTCGCCGTCTGCGCGCCCCCGGCGAGGGCCCTGGTCTCGGCTCGTTCGATGCTCGGCCAATCGTGCCCGAGCTTCGCCAGCGGGAAGCTCGTCCCAATCGTGCCCGAGCTTCGCCAGCGGGAAGGAGGAGGAGGAGAAGAAGAAGGGTAGCGCTCGCAGGGGTAGCGCTCGCGTAAGACGAGGAACGCGGCCCACGTCTGCTCGGCCCAGCTGGTCCCGCTCCATAGCGGCCCTCGATTGCTGCGACGTTCACGGGCTGACCGAGCCCACGTGGGACGCGTGCCTCGCCCGGCCGGGCTTCGCCACCGTGCCGCCATGGTCGCCCAGGAGGTCATCGAGGCTGCGGGCAACGTTGGCTGCTGTGGCCCTCGATCGTTAGCGCCTGCCAGCTCGCCAAGTCCCTATCGACTGGCGCAGGGCAATCAGGGTCGGGAGCGCTTAGGATGGCGCGCTGATCGCCACATCTCGCGGATGCGCGTCACGATATACCCCGACGGATGAACCCGAACCCAAATACACCACGACCCGGCGCTGGCCTCGCTCTCTTTGCGGACTCCGAGATAGCTGTTGTCACCGCCGCGGTTTCCGAGCGCAAGGGCAAAAAATACATCCGCTGTCGCGTCCGGGGCCAGGAGGTGGTCGCCAAACCCGAGGAGATCGTGCGCCAACTCTGGATCCGACGCCTAGAAGAGCACTACGGATATCCGACGTCGCGCATTGCGCTCGAGTATCCCGTGACATTCGGTCGCGACACCTCCAAGCGGGCGGACATCGTCGTGTTTGACGCCGACCGTCCCACAGTGCCGTATATCGTGGTCGAGGTAAAGCAGCCCACCCTCAAAGGAGGCAAGGACCAGCTCAAGAGCTACACGCACGCGACGGGCGCACCGTTGGCGCTATGGACCGACGGCACCAGCATGGTCGTCTGGCACCGCCAGAATCCAAACTACTTCATCGAGATCCCCGAGCTCCCCACGAGCTCGCAAAACATCGCGGACATCGCTGACGAGCCGTGGACCGTCGCGACCTTGATCGAAAAGGAGGCGCAGCGCGAGAGAGAAGGGCGGCGCGCACGCTCTCTCAGGGACCTGATTGAAGATCTCGAGGACGAGGTCCTCGCGAACGCGGGCGTCGATGTGTTTGAGGAGGTCTTCAAGCTCATCCTGACCAAGCTCTTCGACGAGATGGCCACCCACGAGGAATGGAAAGGGCAGAAGTATCTGCGGTTCCGCAATAAGAACACCGCGGCCCAGCTTAAGATGGCGATACAAGCGCTCTTTGATGAGGCGAACGCAAAGTGGGAGGGAGTCTTTCCGCCTGGCGAGCGGATCAAGTTGACGCCCGAGCATCTCCAGGTGTGCGTAGGGTCTCTCGAAGATTGGAAGCTGTTCAACTCGAATCTCGACGTCATCGATGACGCTTTCGAGTATCTCGTAACGAAGTCATCCAAGGGAGAGAAGGGTCAATACTTCACACCGCGCTGGGTTATCGATATGTGCGTTCGGATGCTCAACCCCACCGAGACCGAGACGCTTATCGATACCGCGTGTGGCTCGGCCGGCTTTACCGTGCACGCGATGTTCCATGTGTGGCGGAATATTTTAGCAGACGAAGGCCTAGAACAATCAAACCCCTTTACGATGGCAGTCAAGCCACAGCGCTGTTACGACTACGTCGTGAACAACGTCTTCGGGTTCGACTTCGACGAGAAGAGCGTTAGGGTGGCGCGGTGCCTAAACCTGATCGCCGGTGATGGGCAGACCAATATTCTGCATCTCAATACTCTGGACTGGATGCGATGGTCGGAAACGGTCCAGCAGGACGACTGGCGCGACACGTATGGGGAGGGCTGGAAGCGGCTGAGGAGACTCCGCGCTCGACAAGACGACGATCGCGCGTTTACCTTTGACGTACTGATGGCTAACCCACCTTTTGCTGGAGATGTCAAACAGCCAGATATGATTTCGCTATATGAGCTCGGCCACAAGCCAAACGGGCGCCCCGTCGACAAGATTGGACGCGATCTACTGTTTGTCGAGCGAAATCTCGACTTCCTACGACCCGGCGGACGCATGGCGATCGTACTTCCGCAAGGGCGGCTCAACAATGCGAGCGATACCCGCGTTCGTGCGTTCATTATGGCGCACTGCCGTATTCTCGCTGTAGTAAGCCTCCACCCTAATACCTTCAAGCCACATACCGGAACTAAGACTAGCGTTCTCTGCGTGCAAAAGTGGAACGACGACCCAACACTTGGGCAACTCTGTCCGCGCGTCGATGACTACAACGTATTCTTCGCGACCCAGCGGCTAGCTGCGAAGGATAACAGCGGTGACAAGATCATTGCTAGCGGCCCGGACGGTGAACTCCTCCGCGATGATTATGGCCATTGGCTTGTGCAGCATGACCTCTTCAACCACGATGGCCTCACGGCGGACGGAGTGGCAGAGGCGTTTATTGACTTCGCTCGCCTAGAGATGCTTGAGTTTCAATGAACGCGACCCCCGACGTAAGTATTCTCAGCCTGTCCGAAGTCCAGGCGGACAATGCGCGGGCCCGGCTAGACGCGTCCTTCTTCTCTCGGCTCGCCATCGAGACCCATCGCCGGATCGAGGCGCTGCCACATGCCCGCCTTGGACAGATCTGTGGGGTGTTCCGGAAGGGCATATTTGACATCAAGGCCGATACGTACACGGACTCCGGCGTCCCATTTGTGCGTATCGGCAATTTGGGAGATGGGCTGCTCGACCCTCGCGGGATGGCACATATCTCGAACGAAGCGCATCGAGCTGCCGCGAGTACGGCTCTCCGCTTTGGCGACTTTGTCCTATCGAAGACAGCGTATGCGAGTGCGGCGCTCGTGACCGTACCTGAGTGCAATGTGAGCCAAGACATCATCGCCGCGCGCCTCTCGGACCCGACGGGGCGGGAGTTTCGTAGCGGGTTCGTGGTCGCGTATCTGACTTCGCGCTACGGAAGGGCGCTCATGCAGCGGCAGTTTCAAGGCAACGTCCAAGAGCATCTGGCGCTTGAGGATGGCAAGTCGCTACTCGTCCCGACTCTTGGCCCACTCTTTCAGGAGACCGTTCACGCGACGATGCTTGCGGCGCACGAAGCACGGGAGGTCACGGCAAGTAGACTCGCGCGCGCCGACCTCGCCGTGGCCGCTGCGATGGGGCTCGATCACTGGGACCCGCCTGCAACGCTCTCCTACTCGCACTCAATTTCCATGGTACGAGCCGGTAACCGTCTCGACGCCGAGTATCACCATCCCGCCAGGCGCATCTGTCTCGAGTTGCTCGGCGCCAAGCCGGGAAAGCCGCTCGGACAGCACTACCTCAACGTCCGCGAAATCTTCAATCCCGCGCGGGCAGCGACAGGCGCCCGGGTACGCAATTTTGACCTCGCCGACGCCTTGGAGCCCGTGCTCGACGACGAGAAGGCTCTCGTTGATGCTGCCGGCGTGGGAAGCCTCAAGAAGCGCTTCGAAAGGGGAGACGTAGTAACGTCGCGCTTGAGAGCGTACCTCCGCGAGACGGCGCTGGTGCAAACAAGCGACGCAGTTCCCAACGTCGGCTCGACGGAGTTTCTAGTCCTTCGCAAGGAGGTCGATTCACCGCTATCTGAAGCTGCGCTTCTGGCCGTACTACGCTCCGCACCAGTCCAGACCATTCTTCGATGGTCGCAGGATGGGTCGCATCATCCGCGTTACAGCGAGAATGATCTTCTTGCGATTCCCGTCCCCGACGCTGTGTGTGTCGCGTCCGACGCTATTAGCGCCCATGTGAAGGACGCGCTTGATGCCAGGGCACGGGCACTAAGCCTACTGAAGGCGGCCCGCCGCGCTGTAGAGATCGCAATAGAGGAGTCCGAGAGTGCAGCGCTAGCATGGCTCGGGTCTGGTGGGTAGAGGGATGCCGTTTGGCAACGTCAGGCAGTGGCTTGAGCAGTCCGACATAGACTACTTCACGCATTTTGTGAAGGCGTGGATTCCGTTTAATGCCTGGTACCGACACGTCTATGGAACCATTGAGAGCGAGCACGACATTCTTGAGCGCGTAAAGGCTGATGGCAATCGGATGCGTACGCGCATTATCGCTCAGCTCGCGGCTGACGGGGCCGATGCCGAGCAGCTTCGGAACCATATCGCCTCGCTGCATCGCCGATTGTCTGCGGACCCACTTGAGGATAGACAGAAGCGGCGAATCGCTTTTGATTCGGTCTGTGTTGGTCGCAACAGCACCACGAGCGTCTCCCAACAATGGTACGGTTCGGTGTACGCGGTTGAACGCAATAGCCGGCCAAAAAATGATGTCATCTGCACCATCACGAACAAAGCCGGCAACGTAATCACGATTCCCCACGCCGGCGGTTGGGATGTAGATTTACTGACCCAACTGCCCGAGTTCCAGCAACTCCCAATTAACAAACGGGCGATATTGGTTGCTTGTTACAATAAGGTTAACCCTTATGCCTTTCGGAGCCTTCTAGCTGGGTCGAGCGAGCGATCCTCGATCGACATGGACGGTTACCGATTTGTCAATGATTGCTCGGCGATATTCGCCGGACTGGTAGACGTTCTCTACGGCATGCGCAATCTGCTCTTTCACGGCGAGCTTATGCCGGACCCACCCGCGAACCGGACCTATGAGCCCGGGTATCATCTACTTCGTCATTTTCTGGCTGCTATCGCGTAGGCAACCTGACCCGACAGCAAGTAGCTACTGATTATCGGAGTCAGTCCTCCATCTTGGCACTGGATCGCACACCGATCGCTAGCCGGGCGTCCCGTCGTGCTCGCTTCTTTGGGGGAGGCGCTGGAGTTGCCGTGCATGTACGCCAGGCAGCCAATCGTACGTGGCCGATGGGCCGACCCGCGGGTCGCCGGTACGCCAGAGACGAAGCTCGAACTCGCTTGAGGGTTCGAGCTTCGATCAAACAGCGGAGGGGGGGAGATTCGAACTCCCGGTACGCCAATCAGACGCACAACGCTTTTCGAGAGCGCCGCATTCAACCACTCTGCCACCCCTCCAGGGGGACGCCCAAAGGCTAGACGATCGGCCTACCGTCGCGCCGCGAAGAACTCGCCGAGCAGCGCCCCGCACTCCGCCGCCAGCAGCCCGCCGGCGACCTCGGGGCGGTGGTTCAGGCGCGGCTCGCCCGTCACGTCGAGCACGCTCCCGGCGGCGCCCGCCTTGGGGTCGTACGCACCGAACACCACGCGTTTCACGCGCGCGAGCACGATCGCGCCGGCGCACATCGCGCAGGGCTCGAGCGTCACGTACAGCACCGCATCGAGCACCCGCCAGCTGCCGAGCGCGTGCGCGGCCTCGCGCAAGGCCAGCACCTCGGCGTGCGCGGTGGGGTCCTGGCGCACTTCGCGCTCGTTGTGGCCGCCCGCGAGCACCTCGCCCTCGTGCACCACCACCGCGCCGATCGGCACGTCGTCGTGTTTTAGTGCATGCTCGGCCTCGCGCAGCGCCAGGCGCATGAAGTACTCGTCGCGTGGAAAGAAGCGCTCGCTCATGTTCTGCGTTTGAGGGGCGCATGTGCCGCGCCCGTCATCCGGGCACACCATCATTACCCACCCTCATGCCCTCCATCCTCCCCGCCCCCCTCGCCCTGCTGCTCTCGCTGCGGCGAGGCGCCCTGCTGGCGGTGGCCTGTGCGGCATGCGTGCTGGGGCTCGTGCCGGTGCTGCTCGGGCTTGCCGCACTGCGCCCTGCCACCCCGGGCGCCCACGCGACGGCCGGCGCCATCGCACCCCGGTCCCTTGCGGTCGCCCACAGTGGGGTGGCCACTGCGAACCCCTCCCTCTCCTCCTCTTCCATCCCCTTGGGGGCGCGCTTCGCCACCGGCCCCGCCGCCTACGCGCCGGGCGTGGTGCTGGTCAAGTACGCGCCCGCCACGGCGCCCCGCGCGCGCCTGGCCGCCGCGCGCACCGCCGACGCGAGGGACCCTGTCGCAATCGCCTCGCACACGCGCCTCTTGCGTCTGGCCGCCGGCGTGCCCGTCCCGGTGGCGATCACCCATCTGCGTCGCCTGCACGACGTCGTGTGGGCCGTGCCCGACTACATCGCGCGCACAGCCGAAGTCGCGCCACTGCCGCCACCGCTCGTCCCCAACGACCCCGGCTTTGCCGGCATGCCCGGCGACTGGCGCCTCGTGCAGTGGAACTTCGTGGGCCCCTTCGGCGTGAACGCCCCCCAGGCGTGGGGCAACCTGCTCGCCGACGGCGCCCCCGGCGGCGCCGGGCGTGGCGTCGTGGTGGCCGTGCTCGACACCGGCATCGCCTACGCCAACCGCGGCCCCTTCCGGCGCTCGCCCGACTTCACCGCCTCACAGTTCGTCGCGGGCTACGACTTCGTCGCGCACTCGCCCTACGCCAACGACCGCAACGGCCACGGCACGCAGGTCGCCGGCACGATCGCCGAGGCCACCGGCAACCACTATGGCCTCACCGGCCTGGCCTACGGCGTGCGCCTGATGCCCGTGCGCGTGCTCAACGCCGAAGGCGAAGGCGACGCCTCGGTCATCTCGCAGGGCATCCGCTTCGCAGTCAGCCACGGCGCTCGGGTGATCAACCTGAGCCTCGAGTTCTCAAGCGACGTCACCGCCGGGGACATCCCCGAGCTGCTCGAAGCGCTGCACTACGCCTACCGCCACGACGTCGTCGTCGTGGCCGCCTCCGGCAACGAGGGCACGCGCGCGATCGCCTACCCCGCGCGCGCGCGCCGCGTGATCTCGGTGGGCGCCACCACCGAACACGGCTGCCTGGCCTCCTATTCCAATGACGGCTCGGGCCTCACGCTCGTGGCGCCCGGCGGCGGACCCGACGCCGATCTGCCCGGCGACCCCAACTGCCGCCCCGAAGAACCCGCCGGCAACGACATCTACCAGGAGACCTTCACCGGTGCCTCGCCGCGGCGCTTCGGCTTCCCCTCGGGCTATGAGGGCACCTCGATGGCCACCCCCCATGTCTCCGCCACGGTGGCGCTGATCATCGCCAGCCGCGTCCTCGGTGCACACCCGACGCCCGCGCAGATCCTCACGCGCCTGCGCGCCACCGCGCGGCCGCTCGGCGGGCCGAAGGACCGCTTGCTCTATGGGGCCGGCCTGGTCGATGCCGGCGCCGCCACCGCCCCGGGTGGGCCGGGGGCGGCGCGCTGAGGGCGAGAGCCCGCCACGCGAGGTCGGCCACGCAGCGCAGCGGGGCATCCGGCGCAGGCCGCAGCCGCGTCCGCGCCCGCCGCGGGCCGCCGCCCCCTCAAGTCGCTCGCCGGGCCTGCCGATGCCAGCGACTACCATCGCTTCAAGCCCCCATCGCTTTTAGCTCCCCCAATCGCTTCAAGCCCCGTACGGAAGGACACATGCTGTGAGCAAGCCCACGTTGGTCACCGGAGGCAGCGGCTACATCGGCGCGCTGCTCGTCAAAGAGCTCCAGCAGGCTGGCCGCGAGGTGCGCGTGCTCGACTCGCTGCTGCACGGCCAGGAGGACATCGCCTCCGAGCAGGAGGCCTCAGGCGTAGAGGTCATCCGCGGCGACGTGCGCGACGCCACGGCCCGCGGCCGTGCCCTGGAGGGCGCCGAGGCCGTGGTGCATCTGGCCGCGATCGTCGGCGACCCCGCCTGTGCGCTTGACCCGGCCGTGTCCGACGACGTGAATGTGCAGGCCACGCGCGCGCTTGTAGCGGACGCCCAGGCCGCAGGGGTAGAGAGGCTCGTGTTCGCCTCAACCTGCTCCAACTACGGGCGTATGGCCGATCCCAATGTGCCGATCACCGAGGAGGGCGAGCTGCGGCCTGTGTCGCTGTATGCCGAGCAGAAGGTGAGCATGGAGCGGCTGATCCTGGCCAGCGCCAACGGCGACGGCGGCGCAAACGGTGCGGCGAGTGGCATCGATGGACCCACCCAGCCCACATGCCTGCGCTTCGCGACGGTCTACGGCGTGGGCCGGCGCATGCGCTTCGACCTCACCGTCAACGAGTTCACGCGCGAACTGTGGGCCGACCGCGAGCTCGAAGTCTTCGGCGAGCAGTTCTGGCGCCCCTACATCCACGTGCGCGACGCCGGCCGTGCGGTGCGCACCGTCCTAGACGCCCCCGCCGAGAAGGTCGCCGGCAGGGTCTTCAACGCGGGGCGCTCCGGCGAGAACTACCGCAAACTCGATCTCGTTGAGGAGATCGGCAAGCAGATCCCGACTGGCCACGTCAGCTACGTGCATCGCGACGAGGACCCCCGCGACTACAAGGTCTCCTTCGACAAGATCCGCGCGGAGCTGGGCTTCGAGACGCGGATGACCGTGCCCGACGGCATCGCCGAGATCATCGCCGCGCTCGGCGACGAGCAGTTCGGCGACCCCTTCGACGGTCGCTACCGCAACATTCCCTGAGCCTGGCGCCCCTGGCGCCAGGCCACGCGACCCGCTGCCCTCGCGCGACGCCCGGGCCCGACACGCCACCCTCAGCTCAGCGCGCGGCAGGCTGGCGCGGCGCGGGTGCCGCGTCGGCCTTCGCGCGGGCGGCGCCGGCGATCGCCGCGGCCATCTCCTCACGGAAGCGCTCGCGGCCGAAGTCGGCGGCGTTGGCGCGCGGCGCGGCCTCGTCCAGGGTGAGCCCCTCGAAGCGCTCGATCGCGGCGGCCAGCGAGGCGGGCGACTGCTCGTCGAACAGCACCCCCGTGACCCCGTCGCGCACCGACTCGCGCGCACCGCCCACACTGTAGGCGACCACCGGCACGCCGGCGGCCTGCGCCTCGACGGGGACGATCCCGAAGTCCTCCTCGCCGGGGAACAGCAGCGCGCGGGCTCCATGCAGCAGGGCGTCGCGCTGCGCGTCGTCCACACGACCGAGCAGCTCGATGGTGCCCTCGTGACCCTGTGCGAGGGCGCGCACGGCGTCCATCGCGCGTCCATCACCCGCCACCTTTAGACGCCGCCCGGCATGCGCGCAGGCCTGCACCGCGAGGTCGACACGCTTGTAGGGCACGACCCGCCCGAACACCAGGTAGTAGTCGCTCGCCTCGTGCTCGAGCCCCAGGAAGCGCTTCACGTCGACGGGCGGGTGCACGACCGTGGCACCGCGCCCGTAGAAGCGCTCGATGCGCGCCGCCACGTGCTGGGAGTTGGCGACGAACAGGTCGGGCCCGGCGGCGCCCGCGAGATCCTGGCGGCGCAGGTGCGCCAGCAGCGGCGCCGCCGCCAGCCGCGCCGCGCGCCCCACCTCGCCCTCCAGAAAGCCCTCCTCCCAGGCGTAGCGCATCGGCGTGTGGCAGTAGCAGACATGCAGCGTCCCCGGCGGCACGCGCACGTTCTTCGCGCACGCGTGGTTCGACGAGAGCACCAGGTCATAGCCAGAGAGGTCAAAGGCGCGAAAGGCCCGCGTCATCAGCGGCAGCAGCTTGGGGTAGTGGCGCTTGGCGCCCGGGACGCGTTGAAGAAAGGAAGAATGGACGGGCCGGTCGGTGATGATTGGCGGCCACGCCGTAGCCTCGTAGATCGACGTGTAGAGCACCGCGGAGGGAAACATCTCCAGCAGCTCCATCACCACTTGCTCCGAGCCCCCCGGGATCGTGAGCCAGTCGTGCACGACGGCCACGCGGGGGTAGCGCTCACGCAGGTCTTCCAGGATCATGGACAGAGATGATGATGACCGGCAAGGACATCGTGTGCGTGGGCTTCGCCGACTGGGACACCGACCTGTGGACCAACCAGCACCATCTGATGTCCCGCCTGGCAAAGGACAACAACGTGCTGTTCGTCGAGTCGCTCGGCCTGCGCCGCCCGCAACTCGCCGGGCGCGACCTGGCGCGCATAGCGCGGCGACTGCGCCGCGGGGTCGCGCCCCCGCGCGAGGTGGATGGGCTGCACGTGCTTTCGCCGCTTGTAATGCCATTGCATGGCATTGCCCTGGCGCGGGCGCTCAATGGACGACTGCTGCCGGCGCTCGTGCGCCGCGCCGCGGGGCGCCTGGGCATGCGCCGGCCGATCCTGTGGGCCTATGTGCCCCAAGCGGAGGTGCTGCTCGACGTACTCGATCCGTCGCTGGTCGTGTACCACTGCGTCGACGACATTGCCGCGCAGGCCGGCATCGACGGAGAGAGCTTCCGCGCCGCCGAGCGGCGCTTCCTCGCGCGAGCGGATCTGGTATTGGCCAGCGCGCCCGCGCTCGCCACGCGGATGCGCGAGCTGGTGGAGGAAACGGCCGCGCCCTCCTTAGCACCGACTATGGCGAGACAGGGCCATCTGCCACAGATCGGTCTACCCAAGGTTCCCCATGGGCGCGCCACCGTGCTCGAAGCCCCCAATGTGGCCGATACCGCGCTGTTCGCCACCGCGCTCGAGCCTGGGCCAGTGGATGCTGCGCTCGCCGCATTACCCCATCCGCGGGTGGTGTTCACGGGCGCGATCGTCGCCACCAAGCTGGACGTGGCGCTGCTCGTGGAGCTCGCCCGCGCGCGTCCGCAGTGGTCGTTTTCGCTCGTCGGACCGGTCGGCCCGGGCGATCCGCGCACGGACGTCTCGGCGCTGCACGGCGAGCCCAACGTGCACCTGCTCGGCGCGCGCTCCTACGCCGGGCTGCCTGCCGTGCTGCGCGGCAGTGACGCCGGCCTGATCCCCTACGCGCGCAACGACCTCACCGAGAGCATCTTCCCGATGAAGGTCTACGAGTACCTCGCCGCGGGGCTGCCGGTCGTGGCCACACCGCTGCCCGCCCTCGCCGAGGTGGCGGAGGTGCGCACGGCGCCCGACGCTGAGGGCATCGCCGCGCTGCTGGATGAGGCCCTGGCGGAGAACAGCCCGGAGCGGAGGGTCGAGCGCTCGCGCGCCGCCGCCTCGCACTCGTGGGAGCGGCGGCTGGAGGAGATCGCGGCGGCGGTGGCGGCAGTTGAGCAGAGGCCGAGATAGGCAGCTCAGCGGCTACGCCGCGCGCTCACGCGCGGAGCGAGCTCGAGACCAAGCATCTCAGCTGCCTCCCGGGTAGCAGGGTGCTCGAGCGATAGTAGCTCGACTCGCGAGCAGCTGAGGCGTGGGAGAACGCGGTCGTAGAGCGTGACGTTGGCAAGACTCGCCTCCAATGTCGACCACCAACGCAGACCCATCGCCGCGGGTGTCTCGTCGAAGATACGCCGAGCGTAGTCTTGGGTGACGGCCCGCACGTTGGTCGCGACCTGCGAGGGGCGCAACCGAGTGCGCACGAGGACGTTGGGATCGTCGAGGTCGAGCAGTCCGTCCTCCAGCTGTCCGCCGTCTCCATCGAGCTCGAGCGATGCCAGGGCGAGCGGGAGACCCGCACGGAGGAACATCGCCGGAGAGAGCGTCCCGGTGCCGCGAAAGGGGGCGAGCGTCTCCGCCACCGCCGACAGTGGCGCCTCGGACGTGTACAGACAGCCATAGCGGTCAGGGTTGTCGTGACGTCCGGCTCCCTGTAGCTCGCGCGGGAACCAAAGCGCCCCTCCCGGCTGTGTGGGTGAAGCGCCGGCCCGCCACGGCAGCAGCCTCCAGAGGATCACGCGAAGCTGCCGGCGCGCTCCTGAGCGAGCGCCTCCAGGAGCTCGTGCGAGCGCCCTGCCCGCACGAGGTCGATCGGTCGGCGTCCGCCAAGATGCGGGTTGACCCCTTTCAGCCATAGCTCGGCGGCCTCGGGGGAATACAGGCGCAGCAGACTCGACATGACGAGCTCGAGCAGATCGACCCGCTGGGCGTTTGCCTCGTCGATGCCCTGCCCACGCCGCCAGCGGGTGAGCTGAGCCGGGCTCACCCCGAGCAGCTCGGCGAGTCGCCGCTGGGAGTGGAAGTCCTCGCTCAGGGCCATCACCTTGGCTGCTGTCGTAACGGGCATCGCGGCCATTTTAGCGCAACACTTTGTGTTGCGAGAGGACGTGGGCTTCACAGAAAAGCACGCCAACCCGGTCGTCAATAGTCGGGAAACGACGATCCCTACGAGCCTGTCGTCAGTCGGGCGGTATCAGCCTGTCGCGCACCGCCTCGAACTCCTCCTGCGCCTGCTCGTAGTCGTCGTGCCGTCCGATGTCCAGCCAGTAGTCCTCGCTCGGCCACGCCCTGACCGTCTCCCCCGCCGCGATCAGTCGCAGCACAAGGTCGGGGAAGTCAAGGCGCTCGCCCGGCTCGATGTGGGCGAGCGCGCGAGGCGCGAAGCAGTAGACGCCCATGCTGGCCGTGAAGTCGATCGCCGGCTTCTCGTCGTAGCCGGTCAGACGCGTTGGATCGCCGTCGTCGTCGAAGCGCAGCACGCCGAGTGAGACCTGAATGTGGCGCACCTTCGTCGCGATCGTCGCCGCCGCGTCGCCGGCGCGATGGCGCTCGAGCAGCGCGCCGTAGTCGATATCGGTCAGCACGTCGCCGTTCATCACGAGCAGGTCGTCTTCGTCCAGGCCATCGATCAGCGCGAGAGCTCCGACGGTGCCCAACGGCTCGCGCTCGCGGTAGTAGTCAATCGGAATACCGTACGCCGTGCCGTCGCGGAAGAAGGCCTCGATCAGCTCCGCCAGATAGCCCGTGGCGATCGTGACCCGCTCGAAGCCGTGAGCCTTGAGCTGGCGCATGACGATGTCCAGCACCGGGCGTTCGCCGATCGGCATCAGCGGTTTGGGCAGTACTGTGGTGTAGGGGCGCAGACGAGTGCCTTCGCCGCCGGCTAGGATCACCGCCCGCTTCATGTCCTGCGTCCCCACGGGGTGGCCGAGGTCATCGCGTGTAAGCATATGCGCCCGGCCCCTGGGCGCCGGCCTCCCCTATGGGTGATCTGCTCGTCACAACCCATACCCCGGTGCTGGGCTCCGGCCAGGCGATGCGCACCTACGGTGTGGCGCGAGCGCTGGCGACACACACGAAGCTGGACCTGCTGTACGTGCGCTTCGGCGCCGAGCAGCCGGACACGGCCTTCCGGTCGATCCCGGGGATCGAGCTGCACGAGGTCGTCCCCTCCCGCGGCGCCCGCCGTGCCGAGTCATATGCCAGCGCTCGCCTGCGTGGCGTGCCCGCGGCGATCGCGCGTGGCATCTCGCCCGAGATGATTGCACGGGCAACGAGCCTGAGCGAAGACACCACGCTGGGTCGCGTGATCGCCGACGGCCCGATCGCCGCCGCGGCCCTTGCCGGCTTGGCGAAACGGCGTGCTGTTATCTACAATGCCCACAACCTGGAGTCAGGATTCCGCCACGAGCTCGACCCACGTGGCCCTCTGCGCCCGCTCGGCAGACAAGCGCTGCGCTCCTTCGAGCGCAGACTCCTGCGCGATGCGGCCGAGTCGTGGATGGTCAGCGCGGCCGACATGGCCGGGGCTCACGAACTATGCCCCACGGCCCGCCTGCGCTATGTGCCCAACGTCGTCGACGTTGCCGCGATCAACCCCATCGCGACGCTCGCCTCCGAGCCACGGGCGATATTCGTGGCCAGCTTCTACTACGAGCCAAACCGCCGTGGACTGAGATTCCTGCTCGAAGAGGTCTTTCCGAGAGTATGGGCTGAGCTGCCCGACGCCCGCCTTACGCTCGTGGGCGCGGGACTCGAGGAGTCCCCGTCCACAGATCCGCGTGTGGAGGCGCTCGGCTTCGTCGACTCACTCGCTTCGGCCTACGCAAGCGCTCGCTGTGCGGTGGTGCCGCTGCTGCAGGGAGGCGGTACTCCCCTGAAGCTGATCGAGGCACTGGCATATGCACTCCCGGTCGTTGCCACTCCCCGCGCGGCAGCCGGACTAGAGCTGCGCGACGGAGAGCACTGCCTGCTCGCCGACGACGGGGAGGCATTTGCCCGTGCAATCATCGGCGTACTGCGCGACGAGGCGCCCGAACTGGGCCGGCGAGGACGACGGCTGACAGAGGAGCGCTACTCGATCGAGGCCCTCAGCGCTCTACTGGCACCCGAGGTCAGCTGACTGACCCAGAATAGTAGAAACTACGCGGTTGACATAACTCCTTTGGCTGGTACTCTCTGCCGACTTCGGGGGACAATGGGCCATCTCGTGCACACCGAAGGTGGCAGGGGTTGGAAGGCCGACAGGGATATGCGAGCTGCTGCGTTTCGTCCAGGCTCAGCATCGGGGAGGGAGTGGACCACGAGATGTACACACGATCGTCGCGCGAACCAGATATGAAGGACCTCATCACCGGACCGGATACAGGGCGAAGAGCAGTTGGCACGATTCGAGCGGCGACCGCGCGCTGGGTACGGCCCAAGCTCGTGGCCATGGTCATAGGCTTGGCGTGCCTTTCCGGCTTTCTGGGCGCCCCGAGCGCTCTCGCCGATAGCGCCACCCCCCTCGCGACCATCGGCGCTCCGGTGCTGACCGTCTCGGGGGACACCGTCCGATGGAGCCCCATCGCACTGGAGAGCGAGTACCGCGTGGCGGTCTCCAACGCCGTGCGCGGCACCACCGACCGCATCACGACATACCTCTGGGTAGGGCGCACACCAGGCGAAACCCAGTCCTACACACCCACCGTCTCCCCCGGAGACACCGTCTACGTCGGGGTCAGCGCCAACGGCGGCGTGACCTGGTCCGAACAGGAGGCCACCGTCACCGGCTCGGTGCCGCCTGAACAGGAACCGGGATCGACATCTAGCTCTCCCGCCCCGACACTGAGCGTCTCGGGAGGCACGGTCCACTGGAACCCGGTGGACGATGAGAGTGGCTACCAGGTGGCGGTCTCCAACGCCGTGCGCGGCACCACCGACCGCATCACGACATACCTCTGGGTAGGGCGCACACCAGGCGAAACCCAGTCCTACACACCCACCGTCTCCCCCGGAGACACCGTCTACGTCGGGGTCAGCGCCAACGGCGGCGTGACCTGGTCCGAACAGGAGGCAGCCGTCACCGGCCGCGTATCAGGGCCCGAACCAGAACCAGAACCCAAGTCCGAACCGGAACCCAAGCCTGAACCCGAACCGGAACCCATCCTCAACCTCGCTGCGCCGGTTCTGAGCGTGAAGGGAGACACGCTCTCCTGGCCGGCCATTCCGGGCGCCAAAAGCTATGAGCTGGCGACGATCCTCAATCCGACCACCACGCACAACACCACTTATTCGGTGGTCACGGGCACGACCGTTACCCCGCCCGCGGTCCCGGGGGAGACCGTCAGCTATGGGCTGGCAGCCAACTCCGGGCTCATCCAGGGACCCTGGGCGCACGAAGTGTCGGTTAGTTATCCGCGGCTGCCGAGTGAACCGCCGCCTACCAGTGAACCGTCTCCTCCGGTCGAAGAACCCACGCCGCCAGCCACGACGGGCAAGATCATCGGCACCAACGACGGGGCCGGCTGGGGAACAGTCGCCGCGCAGACGATCCTCGCGGGCCACATCACCTGGAACCGCGTGGAAATCGGCCAGGACTCCAACACCATCGCCGAATCCAACAGCGACGGCTTCCATAACCTCGCGATCCTCGGCAACGTCGACGACGGCACCCCCCTCAGCCAGATCAACCCCAGCACCTGGGCAACCACAGTCGTCTCCCAGCTACAGTCCAACCCCGGCATCTCGATCGCCGAAGCAGGCAACGAGATGTACCTCAAGGGCGGCATCGCCAACCCCGCCCAGTACGGGCAGATGTACCTCGACACCGTCAACGACATGAAGGCCGCCGGCATCCACACGCCACTGCTATTCAACATGCTCGGCGACTACCCACTCGGCAGCTGGTCCTCCCCAACCAGCTTCTCCTGGGACGCCAAGGGAGGCGGATGGCTACACGACGCCATCGCCGCAGTACCCGGCCTCGCCTCCGCGATCCTCGCCAACGGCCTCAGCACCCACCCCTACGGCGCACTGGAAGAAAACAGCTACGACACCAACGGCGTCAAGGCCGTCGCCGCACAGGAAGCCATCGCGAAGACCCTCCTCGGCAGCACACCCCCCATCTACATCACCGAGTTCGGGTACAGCCTCAGCAACTGCGGCGAATCCGACGGCGCATGCTCAGAAACCGAACAGGCAACCAAGATGAGCGCCGCCTACAAGGCCCTCCTCGCCGACCCCCACGTCGCCGGGATCTGGTGGTACCAGTCACACGACGACAGCACCGGCCACTTCGGCTACATGAACAACAACAACACCACCCGCCCCGCATTCAACACACTCGCCACAATCGCAACCGAACAAGGCCAGTAGGCGCCCCGCGGCGGGCATAGACCGGCCGAGCGCCCGCCAAGTGGGGCCGCAGCGACCCGGCGGCTTGGCCGGCAGCTGGTGAGCATCGCGCTCGGCCAACCAACCATACGTCCAGAGGATCACGACGGATGATCCGTCGCAGCTGGACGTCTGTCGCATGAAATCCTCAATGCCCGTGCGGGTTTTCGCGGTGTTGGCGCGGAATGACCACACCTTCCTGCGGCTATGCCGACCAAGTGTTCGATTAGGCGCCTGAACGCTCAAGGATGCCTCCAGCCGGGTCGAAAGATTTCGTGCAGACCTCAAGAAAGAGGGCGCGCTAGCCCCTCTCCCGGGTTCGCCCGGAGAAGCTGCCCTGACAAATCCCGATAAAGGCACCCCCGCCGCGAGGCGGGCTCGCAAAGCCAGGGGTCTCTCCGAGACAGCCCGGCCTCCGAAGGAGAAGCCATGAGCACCGCCCAACGTCATCCGAAGCGGGCGACGAAGCGGACGTGGAGCAAGCTATTCATCCTGCTCTTCGTCGTATGTCTGGCAGTTACCTCCATCGCCGTTTCCGCCACTGCCTCAGCCGGCAGGCCCCCCCGCGCGCGCGCCTCGGCAGTATCCCACACACTCGATGCTGCTGCCGCGGCCAGCACTGCGGACGACCGCGCGCTGGTGTCTGACGCCAAGGCGCTGAAGGCATGCCAGCTCAAGCACCCCAGACACTGCGACACCCGGCGCAGCGCCGTCCAGCGCGCCGGTCACAGACTGGCGCTCAGTGAGCGTCGTCTCGCCCGTTTGGCTCAAGGCAGTGCCGGCAACGCGACCGCTGCATCGAGCGCACTCCGCCCCCCCCGCCTCGCCGTATCAGGACAGACGTTGTCCTGGAGCCGACCCGGCAATGTGAGCAGCTTCGTATTCGTGCAGAAGGTTCCCGGACAGGCCGCCCAGTACTCGGTCATCAGGGGCACCGCGATGACGCCGCCGCCTGTGCCCGGCTATACCGTCACTTACGGCATCCGTACGAATGTAGGCGGTTCGGTATGGGCTGCACCGCAGTCCATCACATATCCAGCCCCCTCCCCAGGCACACCTCCGATCACGACACCACCCGCGACCATCCAGCCGGTCACGACACCACCTCCCCCGACAACGACACCACCCCCCACGACAACGCCGCCGGTCACGACACCCCCCATTACGACCCCGCCGGACCTGCAGAGCGCCCCGATAATCGCCGTTTCCGGCCAGACACTGACCTGGACCCAGATCGGCAACGTCAACACCTACGTGCTCGTGCGCAAGGTGCCCGGGCAGGAAGACGAATACTCCGTCGTCAGCGGCACCTCGACCACTCCACCCGTCGTGGCTGGAGCGACCGTCCACTACAGCGCCCGCACCGCAGTGCAAGGAAGCGCATGGGCGCCTGAAGCAACAATCAGCTATCCAGCGACCACGCCGCCCACGACCACACCCACACCGCCCGTCAATACACAGGAAGCACCAGTGCTCACCGTCTCCGGGCAGACAGTCAGCTGGAATGCGGTCAGCGGCGTCGGCAGCTACGTGTTCGTGCGCAAGGTGCCTGGCCAGGAAGACCAGTATTCGACCGTCAGCGGCACCTCCACCATCCCCGCCGCCGCACCTGGTGCAACCGCCTACTACAGCGTGCGGACCAACGTCGAAGGCAGCTCGTGGGCCTCAGAAGTCTCGGTTAGTTATCCGCGGCTGCCGAGTGAACCGCCGCCTACCAGTGAACCGTCTCCTCCGGTCGAAGAACCCACGCCGCCAGCCACGACGGGCAAGATCATCGGCACCAACGACGGGGCCGGCTGGGGAACAGTCGCCGCGCAGACGATCCTCGCGGGCCACATCACCTGGAACCGCGTGGAAATCGGCCAGGACTCCAACACCATCGCCGAATCCAACAGCGACGGCTTCCATAACCTCGCGATCCTCGGCAACGTCGACGACGGCACCCCCCTCAGCCAGATCAACCCCAGCACCTGGGCAACCACAGTCGTCTCCCAGCTACAGTCCAACCCCGGCATCTCGATCGCCGAAGCAGGCAACGAGATGTACCTCAAGGGCGGCATCGCCAACCCCGCCCAGTACGGGCAGATGTACCTCGACACCGTCAACGACATGAAGGCCGCCGGCATCCACACGCCACTGCTATTCAACATGCTCGGCGACTACCCACTCGGCAGCTGGTCCTCCCCAACCAGCTTCTCCTGGGACGCCAAGGGAGGCGGATGGCTACACGACGCCATCGCCGCAGTACCCGGCCTCGCCTCCGCGATCCTCGCCAACGGCCTCAGCACCCACCCCTACGGCGCACTGGAAGAAAACAGCTACGACACCAACGGCGTCAAGGCCGTCGCCGCACAGGAAGCCATCGCGAAGACCCTCCTCGGCAGCACACCCCCCATCTACATCACCGAGTTCGGGTACAGCCTCAGCAACTGCGGCGAATCCGACGGCGCATGCTCAGAAACCGAACAGGCAACCAAGATGAGCGCCGCCTACAAGGCCCTCCTCGCCGACCCCCACGTCGCCGGGATCTGGTGGTACCAGTCACACGACGACAGCACCGGCCACTTCGGCTACATGAACAACAACAACACCACCCGCCCCGCATTCAACACACTCGCCACAATCGCAACCGAACAAGGCCAGTAGGCGCGGGCCGAACACAGCCACACATACATCACGAAAACAATGTGTCATCGCCTGACAGCCACTCGGCCGTCATCTACCGACAGAGCATGGATCACGCCCCAGACCATCGCCAGAAAGAAGATGAGGACGTCTATCTCATAAAACAGATAGTCAAACAGACCCTGCGCCATGAACCCCCCCAACGCAGCGGCAAATGCCGTCGCCCTGACGGCTGAGGCTCCGCGGCGACCGTCTCTCAGCACCTTGCCGATCGGCCACCCCCAGAGGATCAGGAAGCCCGCAAGACCAAGCCACCCAGCGTCCAGACCGATCTCGACCGGCGTCTCGTGGGCGTGATCGAAAGCCATCTGAATGAACTCATTGTGTACGTGACCCCGCAAATAATAAGGGAAGTTTTCGTATCCAAGGCCAAAGGGATAGCTGCCCAACGCCTGCTCTCCCGCCCTCTGCAAGGCAAAGCGCGTCTTATCCTCCGTATTTGCGCTGCGCTGGGTCGAAAAGCGCCGCTGAATCTCAGTGATCGTCGAATGGGGTGTCGCCAGATAGCCGGCCCCGAGAAAGATCGCAAAGACAACACAAGCCTGGATGAGCACCGTCCCACGGCGGGCATTCAGGACGAGCAACAGCAGCCATCCACTACCCAACGCCAAAAGCCCTCCCCGCGACGTCGAGATCGCGATACCAAGGAGTATAAGGATCAAAGCCGCCCCATAGACGCTCGCGCGATACATTCGACGGGAATTGACGGCAATCAAGATCTCGCCTGTCGCCAGCACGGCCGCCATCGCCGTATATCCAGCATAAACCGTATAGATGCCAAAGAACGAGTTGGGATGTCCAGCGAAATAAGGCGGCCCGACCAGAACGTAGATCCCCGCCTTCTGAGTGATCGCGAAAATCACTACCACCACCGCCGAGGCCGTGAAGATGTCGACCATACGCCGTGATGCATCGCGGTTATCACGCAGGATGCTGATCGCGGCGAACAGGATGATGATGGCCGCAAGCCAGCGTACTCCCCCCCACAGAGCGCTGGTCTGGTTTTGAGCGCCATTCGCCGCGGCAAAACTGCCGAGCACAAGTGCGATCCCACCCGCGGAGATCCACGGAGGAATCAGGCTTCCCCGGATTCTCCACACCAATACCAACGCCATCGCGACGATCACGACCTCGTTCGTCCCGGTGCCCGAGAAACGAAACTCGAATGGCATCAGAATCAACAGCATCGCGAGGCCGACTTCCGGCCGCAGTGCGGCCACCACCATCGCGATTCCCCCCGCCATGATCAACAGCGCCTTGAGCTCGCGCTGGACGCTCCCGAGCTTGACCATCGCGACTCCCGCCAAGGCGGACAGGATCACTGCAACCAGGGCCGTAAGAACCGTGGAGCGGGCAGAAGTCGGGGTGGCCACGAAGCGAAGACGGCTTGCCATGCCAACTGCGGAGCTTAGCGGCGGGCGGGACGAACGCGCCGCCCGTCGGCGACCAGCCACCGACGCGGCCCCAGCGCCGGTGGTCCGGCTATGATTCGTGGCAGGAGCCGCGTCGCGGAGGAACCGTCTGCCTCCGTGGCCGTCGTCAGCCAGACCCGATATGGCAATACCCGTACAAGAGACATCTACGCTGCCTGAGACCCCAGGTCTCGTACGAGCCCTCAGGGTACTACGGGAGCGTTGGTGGGTGGTCGTGCTGTGCCCGATCGTGACGCTTGCCGTGGCGCTTGTCTACGTCGAGCGTCAGCCGAAGCAGTACACGGCCACCGCGAAGCTCCAGTTCGTGAGCAATTCGCTCCCAAGTCAGGTCGCCGGCGTGGCTGGGGAACAGCAGATCGACCCCGAAGGTGTCAAGGCGACCAACGTGCAGCTGGTGACAACTCCACCGGTCGCCGCGCTCGTCATAAAGGCGCTGAAGCTCGACATCACTCCGGCCGAACTGCTCGATGAAGTCAGCGCAAGCAACCCGCAGAACGACTATATCGTCGATGTCACCGCGACAAATCAAGATCCAGGCAAGTCCGCCCTCATCGCGAACGCCTTCGCGGAACAGTACGTCAACTACAGCGAGGCGCAAAATGTCGGCCAGCTGGTCAGCGGCGAGCAGCTCATCACCCATAAGACTGAAGAACTTCCACCGACAGACACCGTCGATCGGGCCAATCTGCGCGCCCTCTATCAGAAGCTTCTGCTGCTCCAGTCGGTGCAGACGGGCAATGCACATGTTGTGAGCACAGCTACCGAACCGACTTCGCCGAGCTCGCCAAAGAAGAAGTCCACGGCCCTGATCGCAATTGTCGTGGGGCTACTGCTCGGCATCGGCATCGCGTTCGTACTCAACCTGATCGATCGTCGAGTGAAGTCGTGGGAGGAGTTCGAAGAACTGTACGGCGTCCCCGCGCTTGCCAGCATCCCACAGCTTCCGCGCAAGCCACGCACCCCCAGAGATATCGAGCTCACGCTGGAGCCGTTTCGCATATTGCACAACGGCTTGTCACTGTTGCCGCACACCCACCCGATAAAGACGGTGCTGGTGACGAGCGCGGTATCGGGCGAGGGCAAGACGAGCGTGGCGCTCGGCTTGGCGCGCGCCGCGGCCCAGTCCGAACGGAAGGTCATCCTCGTCGAGGCGGACCTTCGCCGCCCGAGCCTAGAGCAGCGCCTGGGACTCGATCGCAGTCCACTCGGCCTCACATCAGCGCTGCACAGCGATGCTGACCCCCTGCAGCTGACGCGCGGACGGATTCGCGGCTTGGAGCAGGTGATGCTGCTGCCAAGTGGGCCGATCCCGCTGAATGTCACCAGCTTGATGGACCCAGGAAAGCTGGCCGAGATATTCGATGTGCTGGCAGCCCATGCCGATCTTGTCGTGATCGACTCAGCACCGCTGCTACCGGTCGCCGACACGCGCGTGCTACTCGACGCTCTCAATCTGGAGGCCTGCCTTGTCGTGGCCCGAGCCGGCGTCACGACCCGCGATCAGGTCCGCCGCGCGCGTCTCGTGTTCGAACGGCGGCACATGAAAGACATCGGACTAGTCGTCAACACGCTCGCCGAAGCCGCGAACGGCTATGACTACTACGGCATCGAAGAGGTCGAGGACATTGGTTCGTCCGCCGCCGCGGGTGGTTCCTTGCGCAGCACTGAGCGGACCTCGCCCACGGTGACCACACGCAGCGCCAGCAGCGAGGGAAAGTAGCTGAGCGCCGCGACGGCGGCGAGGCCGGCGAGCGGGACCCCTCCCAACCGAGCAAGCCACGTGGCAAGTCCCATGATCACCGCCGCCGCGAGAGTGCGCAGCAGGCGATTGATTCGTGGCCTCATGTGCAACGCCCGCAGCACGCTGCGTGCCGACAGGGACATCACCGTTACCTCGGTGAGCAGGGTCACCCACGCGGCAGCCAGGAACCCGTAGCGGGGGATCAATACAACGTTCAGCGCAGCGTTGAGAAATAGACCGAGAGCCGCATATATGGCAAACCTACGCTGGAGTTCGAGGACCACCACCATATTGCCCACCAGATATCCGAAGGAGATAGAGACGAAGGCGCCGGCGAGGACGGGCAGCGCGGGTGCCGCCGCAACATACTGGGGGCCAAACAGAAGGGCCATGATCGGCTGCGCGGCGACGATCGTGAACGCCAGGATAGGCATCGACGCCATCGAAAGGTACTCGCCAGAGGCCTGCAGCAGATCCCGCACACGGTCACGGCGGGTTGCGTAGGCGGCAGCGATCAGCGGAAATAGGGTGGTCATCATCGACATCGGGATGAACTGCACCTGGTCGAGTAGCCGGTAGGCGGCGGCATAGAGACCCGCCTCATGCGCACCCGCAAACTCCAGCACCAGGATCTGATCAAGCCTCACGTATGAGGTGACAAAGATGCCGGCGATCCCAACCCCAACACCGACGCGCAGTAGCGGGCGCCACAACTCACGTGCGCCCTGCAGGCGCACCGAGGTGAATCTCAATGCCCACACCACACTCAGCACGGTCATCAGCGCGGTTGACAGAAGAAAAGCAGTGGCAAATGCGACGATCCCCCCCGAGGCGGCAGCAACAACAAATACCGCGACCGCCCAGACGATGCTGTTGATCGTCATGATCGCCATCGATATGTCGTTGCGGACACGTAGCTGGAACACCGCGCCGATCACTCCGGGAGCGCCGATCAGCGCGAGACATGCGATCAACACGCCCGCGATCTTGTCCTCAGAGGAGGGCGCAATCAACAGCACGGCTATCAGCGATGCGAGCGTGATCGGGACCACGACCAGCAGTCTCAACATGAGCAGTGCGCCAAGCCACTGCGGCTCGCGATCGGGTTCCGCGGCAGCGCGACTGACGGTCACCTGGGTGAGACCAAGTTCGCCGAAGCTGCCTGCGATCTGACAGGCAGCGAACAGCGTCGACCAGATACCGAAACTGCTCGACCCGAGTCCGCGCGCCAAGACGAACGTCACAACCACCCCCAGCGCGAGGTTGAGTATGCGCGCGACGATCTGGACGGTCACGTCAATCGTCATTCGTCTTGTGCCGACCTCGATGGTGTTGGTCATGGGCAGAAAGGGACGCTGATACCTCGGTTGCGGGGCGCGAGCACGGATGGATAGTAGAGGCCCCAGCGATTTACCAAGCCCAGCCAGGTCTCCGTTGCTTTCGTTCGCTTGACCAGACCCTCGATCGCCGTCGCTTTCCTCCGCTCGACCAAGCGCCTGGCCGTCGCTTTCATCCGCTTGGCTAGACTGTCGCCAGCATGGATGAACCCCAACCAAACGAGATCTCCCTGGTGATCCCGACCTACAACCGCGCCGGGGCGCTGCGTGCCAACCTTGACTCGATGCTGGCGGTGCACGACGTCGCAGAGATCCTCGTCATCGACGACGGCTCGACCGACGATACGCTGCAAACGTGCGATGAATTCAACGATAGGCGATTGCGGGTCATCAGTCATCCGGTGAACCGGGGTGTCGCGACGGCCCGCAACACCGGCATCGAGGCGGCCACCGGCAGATGGGTGCTGTTTGGCGAGGATGACTGCCGCTTTCCAGCAGATTACGCCAGAATCCTTCGGGCCGAGGCAGAAAGCCACGGAGCCGATATCGTCGGGGCGCCTCTGCTTCACACTCACGCCGATGAGGCCGAAATGCCGGAGGTCGCTGCGGCGGCCCCCCGTCAGGCGAAGCCCTCCATGGAGGACGTCGGAGTCTTCCCTTATGCGGCGATCGAGACTCCCTTCCTTCCAGCGCGCGTCTTGGTGCGCAAAGCGGTCTTCGATCGCGTGCGCTTCTACGAAAATTTTCCCGTAAACGGATATCGCGAGGAGACCGATTTCTTCGTACAGGCTGCTCGCGCGGGCTTCCGTTGTCTTCTGACCCCGGCGACATATTGCTACCAGTTGCAGACGTGGCGCGGCGGTCAGCATCACTCGTCGACCCTCCGTTATGAGTATTGGACCCTTCGCAACAACTGGCGATTCCTGAGCAGGCATGGTGAGTGGCTGGCCGAGCACGACTACATTTCAGGATCAGTCAACGCCCAACTCCGATTCGCATCGACGCGGGTCAAGTCGGTCCTCCTGGGCGCCTCTCGGGCGCGTCTGCAGAGGTTGCGTGCGGCGCTCCGCACGGGACCGAGCGAACCTCGCGCAACGGGTTGAGCCGGTGCGTCGCGTCGCGATCATCTCCCCTGCCCCTTCCAATCGTGCCGGGGGCGTGGAGCGTGTATGTGCGCTACTCGGCGACGTTTTCGAGCGCCAGGGATGGGATGTGAGCATCGTTGGCCCCACGTGCCGGTTGACGAGGCTGCAGTTCCGGCTGGGTCTCAACTATCCCGCGCTGTCGTGGTCGGCGACCAAGACCACTCGTGATAGGAATGACCTTGACCTGATCGTCACCAATGGGTTTCTCGGGATTGGCTGTCCCCGATCGATACCGAGAATCCACCTTTATCACGGCACGATGGTAGCAAGCACCCGCGCGCAGAGCCGCGAGACACCGATGCGCGAGCGTCTGCGGCGGGCAGGGAGCGCTGGTTTCACAGAGGCGCTCGCGGGGCGCAGCGCCTCGCGCGCCGTGTGCGTGTCTGAGACTGTTGCGGAGGAGGTGCACCGCTACTACCGTCTGAGGCCCGACGCGATCATTCCCAACGGTATCGACACCGAAATCTTCGCGCCCCGCGACAGGACCGAGGCCCGTGACCGCCTGGGACTGGCCAGGGCAGGTCGCTATGCCCTGTTCGTAGGTCGCCTTGAACACGGCAAGGGCAGTGATCTTCTCGTCGAGGGCGCCGCCCGAGGCGGTTATGAGCTCCTGGTCGCCGGCCCGACCGGCGCGCCCGGCACACGACACCTGGGCATCCTTGCGCCCGAGGCGCTGAGCGACGCCTACGCGGCGAGTGACTGCGTGCTCTTCCCCAGCCGCTATGAGGCGTGCAGCCTGGTGGTCTTGGAGGCCCTGGCCTGCGGGCGGCCGCTGCTGAGTACCCGAGTGGGCTGGATGAGGACATTTTTGGGCGCGATACCGGAGTACGAGAGACTCTGCATCGAGCCCAGTATCGGAGACATCTCAACGCGCCTAAGCGCTCTCACTGACATCGAGAGTGCCGGCCTCCTTGCGAACGCTCGGGCATATGTACTGGAGAACAACAGTCTGGAGCACTGGGCCCGACGCTGGCATGAGCTGATCGAGGAGCTGTATCCATCCGACGCCAGAGACGGTGCTCGCCGCGTCGAGACGGGCGCTTCCCGGTAGGAATGGTCGGTAGTCCGGCAGACCAGTCGGACGATGGAAGGTCCAGGAGCCGGGCACGACATCGAGATCGACGCCTTCCCACTCTGCGCTAGGCTCGCGACACAATGATCGCCTTCCGCCTGTGGAAGATGAGTATGTGGTGCCATCACCACGGCCATCGGCTCACGGCCCGTTTTCTAAAGACCTTGATCTTTCTTGGCTTTGGAGCGCTACTCGAGCCAGAGGTCCAGCTAGAGGGTCACGTGAACTTCGCCCACCGTGGACTCGGGGTAACGATCCACGGCTCGACGGTGCTTGGGGATTGGGTTCAGATATGGCAGTACGCAACAATTGCCTCAAACAATGACAAGACCACATACGAGCACACGGGGGTCCGCGTAGGTCGTGGCGCCGTGATCGGCGCACACGCAATTGTGCTCTGCGGACACGGAAAGACCCTTACGATCGGCGAGGAGGCGGTCATCGGCGCCGGCGCGATCGTTGTAAGCGACGTACCCGACGGAGCAGTCGTCATGGCCGAGCCCAGCCGGATCATCCCGCGCGAGTCCCGGGACGCGCGAGGCGGCAATGCGTCGTCAGGCGACTCTGTCGGTAGATGAAGAGCTGCCGCCAGGCTGAGTTGCCCCTGACGCCGGCCGTCCATTGCCTCCGACACCGACTGTCCATCGGACCCCAAGCTGCGGCGCACCTGTTACCCATCAGCCATCAGCTGTGGGCGACGAAGGTCCAAACCTTTCCCGCCTCGGTGATTGCCTCGAACTCGAACGCATCGAACGGACCCGCGCCGTCGATATCGAAGATGCGATGGCCCGAAGCGCTCAACAGTCCGTGGATGTCCCTGGTGGGCGTGCCGCCATGCCCAACGGCGGCTGCACCGTGCTCGAAGACGACGATCGGGCTGTGGTCCGCCAGGATCCGCTGCGCCCCGGCAAACACCTCACGCTCAGCCCCCTCGACGTCGATTTTGATGAACGCCGGGGCGTAGTCTCGATCGAGCGCATCGTCCAGGGCGTCGACGCGCACGCGCAAAGGCTCGAAGATCGCGGGTATCCAGTCCCTCGGCGGCGAGGCTGCTGCGCGTAGGGGCGCTCCTCACGCGGTAGAACGTCGCCTCGCCGGGTACCTCGGCAACCGCCGCGTTGCGGACATCGACCTCGGGGAATCGGCGGGCCAGGCCAGCCGCGAGGTCGGACAGGGGCTCGTAGGCCACGTGTCGCCCGTGTGGAGCGATGGCAACCATCTCGCGCAGCACATCGCCCACATTCGCGCCGATGTCGATGCAGTTCGCGTCATGCGAGAGCGAGAGCCTCATCAACAGACGCATATGCTCGATATCGCGCTGATCGCGTCGTTGCATCGGGCCAGCGGACCTGTGCTGCGCCCAGCGCAATGCGGGCTCTATGCCCAACCGCCTGCTCGCACTCAACACCGGCTGGCGCCAACCCTCAGCCATGCTTGCTCCGAGACGGACCGCCTGAAACCATCGCAGGAGATTACGCACAAAAGCGCGCGGGCGAATGCGAGTCAACCCGCCCCGGCGGGTACCATCGCTGTGTAGCGGTCGCGGCGCACCCTGAACCCGACCCCCGCCCCCGATGGCAGCCACCGAAACCTTCCCCGAGCTCCCCCTGTTCGACCTGCGCCTGCGCGAGGAGGATCTGCAGGCGGTCGGCGAGGTGCTGCGCTCCGGCTGGCTGACGATGGGCCCCCGCACCGCCGCCTTCGAGGAGGCATTCGCCGCACAGCTCGGCGCGCGCCACGCGGTGGCCGTCTCGAGCTGTACCGCGGCCCTGCACCTGGCCTACCTGGGAGCCGGCGTGGGGCCTGGCGATGAGGTGATCGTGCCCTCCTTCACATTCGCGGCGACCGCCAATGCAGTGCTGTACTGCGGCGCGACCCCGGTGTTCGCCGAGATAGTCTCGCGCGAGCGGCCCTACCTGGATGTCGAGGACGTCGAGCGGCGTATCACGCCCCGCACGAAGGCGGTCTGCGTGGTGCACTACGCGGGCTACCCCGCGACCGTGGACCGTCTGCTCGAGTGCTGCGACGCGCACGGCGTGGCGCTGGTCGAGGATGTCGCCCACGCCCCGAGCGCGACCCTCGCCGGGCGCAAGCTCGGAACCTGGGGCCTGGCGGGAGCGTTCAGCTTCTTCTCCAACAAGATCCTCTCCGTGGGCGAGGGCGGACTGCTGTGTACCGACGACGACGACGTCGCCGCACTCGCCCGCTCGCGCCGCTCACACGCGATGACGAGCGGCACGTGGGATCGCCATCGCGGGCGCACCGACACCTACGACGTGGTGCAGCTCGGCTACAACTACCGCCTCGACGAGCCCCGCGCGGCGTTGCTACTCTCCCGCTTGGAGGGCCTCGAGGCCGACATCGCGCGCCGGCGCGAATTGACGCTCCGCTACCGCGAGCTCCTGGCTCAGGTGCCCAGGGTGATCGTGCCATTCGAGGACGCCGACGTGCCGGGCTCCTCCTGCTATGTGCTCCCGGTGATGCTCGAGCGCGATGGGGCGCAGTCCGAGGTCGCCAGGCGGATGCGAGAGCACGGCGTGCAGACCAGCATCTTCTATCCGGCAGTTCACCGCTTCAGCGCCTACCGCGAGCGCTTCCCGGACGTGTCGCTGCCGATCACCGAGCTGGCGTCCCGCACCGAGCTGACGTTGCCGCTCTTCCCGCACATGACCGACGAGGACCAGGTGCGCGTCGTGTCAGAGCTCGCCGAGGCGGTCGCCGCATGAACGACTGGCGCGTACCGCTGACCGACGTGCAGGTGACCGAGGGCGATGTGGAGGCCGTGCTCGACTGCCTGCGCTCGGGCTGGCTGACGATGGGGCCCCGCACGAAGGTCTTCGAGCAGGCGCTGGCCGCACGGGTCGGGACACCCCACGCACTGGCGGTCTCGAGCGGCACGGCCGCGCTGCACCTCGCCTGCCGCGCCGCCGGCCTCGGTCCGGGCGATGAGGTGATCGTGCCCGCCTTCACCTTCGTGGCCAGCGCCAGCGCCACCCGCTTCGTGGGAGCCGAGCCGGTGCTGTGCGACATCCTCGGCCCGCACGACGTCAACATCGACGTGCACGACGTCGAGCGTCGGATCACGCCCCGCACGCGCGCGGTCATGGCGGTGCACTTCTTCGGCTACCCCGCCGACGTGCTGACGCTAAGAGAGCTGTGCGACGCGCGCGGGCTGATCCTGATCGAAGACTGCGCAGAGGCGATCATGGCGCACGTGGCCGAGGGCGGCCCTCAGGTGGGCACCGTCGGAGACCTGGGCGCCTTCAGCTTCTTCTCCAAGAACCAGCTCTGCGTCGGCGAGGGCGGGATGGTGAGCACCGCTGATGACGAGCTGGCCGAGCGCGTGCGTCTGCTGCGCTCGCACGCGCTGACGAGCGGCACCTGGGACCGCCACCGCGGCCACGACCCCGCCTACGACATCGTGGACATCGGCTTCAACTACCGCATCGACGAGCCGCGGGCGGCGTTGGGCCTCAGTCGCCTGCCGCGACTCGATGAGGAGATCGCGGCGCGACGGGCGGTCGTCCGCGCCTATCGCGAGCGCCTCGCCGAGATCCCCGACCTGCAGATCCCCTTCGACGAGCGCGCCGTCGAGCTCTCCACCCACTTCGCCTTCGCGGTGCTGCTGGAGGATCGCGAGACGCGTGACCGCTTTCGCGAGGAGCTGAAGGCGGCCGGCATACAAACCACCTGGTACCCCGCCCTGCACACCTTCAGCGAGTATCGCAACGCCTCGCCGCCCGAGGGCCTCCCCCGCGCCCTGGAAGTCTCAGACCGTCACTGCGCGCTGCCGCTCAGCGCGAGGATGGACGAGGACGACGTGGAAACCGTCGTCGACGTCGCACGCTCGACCTTCGCGCGCGCCTAAACATCGGCCGGATACCTCGCGCTGGTCAGGACGTGCGCGCCTGAACATCGGCCGGATACCTCGCGCTGCCGGCTCGTGAACGCTACCCGCCCTGGCATCACACGGACTGCGGGATAAGCATCAGCTCAACACTTCGTCGTAGAGCCGAGCCGTGCGCTCGGCGATCGCCGGCCAGGCAAAGCGCTCGTGCGCCAGCAGGCGACCGGCCTCGCCGCGACGCAGGCACTCCACCGCACCGGCAGCGACGCTCGAGGCGAGCGCACCCGCGAGCGCGCCCACGTCGCAGGAGGAGCAGATCCACCCCGTCTCGCCGTCGATCACCGACTCGAGCAGACCGCCGGTCGGGTACACGATCACGGGCCGGGCGAAGCCGTAGGAGAGCAACAGCACACCGCTCTGACTGGCCGTCCGATACGGCAACGCGACAGTGTCGGCAGCCGCAAACAGCTCAGCCACCTCGTCCATCTCCAGGAAACCCTCGCGTACCGTCACCCGCTCGCGCAACTCGGGACTGTCGAGCAGCGGACGGACGACGGCAAGACCCCCCGCATCCTGGCCGCCGATCAGCAGGTGCACAGACGGCGTGCTGCGCACGGCCTCTGCCAGGTCGCCCAGGCCCTTGTCGGCGCGCAGTTGTCCGAACATCAGCGTCACCGGTGCCTGCGCGGCGATGCCCAGCGCGGCGCGGGCGGCGGGACGCTCCGCGTGTCCGCCCGTGCTTGCCAGACCGCCGTACTCGCCGTGCGGAATCACGACTGCTCGACCGCCCACCCACCCCGTGACGCGACCCAGGTCGGCCTGGGTGTGCACGATCGTGCGTGTCACCAGGCGACCGGTCAGTCGCCGGACGACCCTGCGCGTGCGAGCAGACGTGGTCGCACGCTCGAACACGTTGTGCGTGGTTTGCACCATCGGGGTGCCCGTCATGCGCAGACAGGCGACAGCCACCAATCCGATCTGGGGATTCTCCCAGCCCTGCGTATGCACGATGTCGGCCCGTGCCGCCAGCCACATCAGGCGCGGCAGGGTGAGCAGGAAGCGCACCCCGTTGACGATCCGTCCAAGCCCGCGTCTACGGAGGGTGCGCCCAACCGGAGTGTCATCGCGCAGGTAGTGGAAGACCGGCCGCACCTCCACGTCCTCGATCGCCGGATAGCGATGATCGGTGGCGGTTGCCAGCGTGATCGACCATCCCTGTTCGGCAAGCGCACGAGCGAGCTCGGCCGTGTAGTCGGCCACGCCGCCGCGGCCGCCGACCTCGATCATCAGCAGGCGCCTGCCCCGCGGGCCGCTCATGCGGCCGTATGCGCCCGCGACCCAACGGCTGTAAGCGCAGTGTTCAGCAGACCCTCGATCTCCTGCGCGACGACGGGCGCCGCGTAGGTGCGCTCGGCATAGGCTCGCGCCGCCGCGCCCTCACGCGCGACTCGCCGCGGATCGTCGATGTAGCCCACGAGCAGCTCGCGCAGCGAAGCAGGGTCGTTCTCAGGTGAGGTGATATCGCCGACCTCCGGCGTGATCAGATCCGCGACGCCCTCCGTGCCGGTCGACAGGCATGGGCGCGAGGCGAGCATCCCGAGGATCACCGCCCGCGGCGCCCCCTCGGTCGGGCTGGGGCAGAACACCGACACGTCGAACGCCGACAGCACGTCAGGCACCTCCGTGCCCGGAGTGGAGATGAAGTGAGCGCGCTCCCCCAGCGGCGTGGCCAGCTCGCGCAACTGGGGCTCGGTCTCACCGTCGCCGGCGAGGATCAGGTGGACACGCGAATCATCGAGCGCGCGGACAGCCTGCACCACCACGTCGTTGCGCTTCTTCGGATGAAAGCGCGAGATGCAGCCGACCACGAACGCGTCGGCCGGAATGCCGAGCTCGCCGCGCACACGTGCCCTGCCATCCTCGGTGAAGCGAATTTCATCCGCTCGCAGCACGTTCGGGACCACGACCACCTTGGCCGGCTCGACACCCACCTCGGTCACCGATTGGCGCGTGCCCTGTGAGATCGCGAGGACCAGCGCTGCCTGCTCGGCGGCCGCGAGGTAGGCGCGGCGGGGAAAGCCCTTGCGCAGCGGGAAGGGGACCGGACCCCACTCGGCCCAGACCAGCGTCGCTCGCAGGCTGGCGGGGAGCATGAGGGCCAGCAGCTGCTCTTTCTTGTAGTGCACCATCAGGACGTCGTAGGGGGCCTGCGCCCGCAGTGCTCGCCGCAGCCGCATAACCAGCAGCGGCCAGCGCAGCGCTAGGCCCATCCAGCTCCGCTTGGAGAGCTTTGGACCGAGCTCGACCGGGTCCACCCGCACCTGGGTATCCCGTCCGATATTGGGCATGTCGGTGAGCATCACCGTGTCGTGACCGCGCTGGCGCAGGGCCTCGAGCATCTCCACCGCTGCGAACTCGGCTCCGCCACTCGAGTCGGTTGTCATGACACTTACGATCTTCATCGGTTGCATTATCGTCGCTGTCGAGGACGGCAGGCGGCCGCGGCAAGCATTCCTGTCTGATAGAAAACCCGAATAGTGGGAAAGAGGACTGTATGAGCGCTCGATCGACCCCCGCCACAGCCAAGCTTCGCCCCGCGAAGCTGAACTCGGCCCTGCGTCGACGCTGGTTCGAACGCCAACTCGAACGTACGCCAGTCAGCGGACGGGGCGATCCCATCCCACTCGGAGCCCCCGGCACGTGGATGCTTCCGTGCGCGCCGCTTGCGCCCGGGGGGACGGGCTACTGCGTCGGTGCCGGCGCCGACGTCTCGTTCGATCTCGAGCTGATCCGGCGCCTGGACATGCGTGTGCGGTGTGTCGACCCGGTGCGGGAGTACATCGATGCCGCCATTGCGAGCGCCGCCGGCGAGCCTCGTTTCTCGGCCTACCACGCCGCTATCGCCGTCCACGACGGACCCCTGCGCATGCAGCAGACGCATCATCCGGGCAGCCGCTCGCTCTCTTCAGCGGAGCTCTACGATACACACGACTTCGTCGAGATCCCGGGTCGCACGCTCCCTTCGCTGATGGCCGAGCTGGGCGACGAGCGGATCGACCTGCTCAAACTCGACATCGAGGGCGGCGAGTACGAGGTCATGCCAACGCTCGACCTGCGTGCACTCGGCGTGAAGGTGTTTGCGATCCAGCTGCACCACAACCGCAGCGTCGGGACCGCGCGGGCCCTGATCGCAGAATTGGATGCACAGGGCTATGAGCTGGTGGCCAAGCTCGAGCCCATCAGGATGACCTTCGCCGATCGCGACACACTGGGACGTTGAGCGAGCCCATCGGGCAGACGTACGCTGCGCTGTGCACAGGGCCCACCGTGCACAAGCCCACCGTCCAATAAGCTAGCCGAGTGCGCGCCCTGCTGGTCGACCAGTCCCGTGACCGGGCGACCCTCGTAGCCGTCCGCGAACTCACCGCCGTGGGGTTCGAGGTTGGCACCGGCGCCTGGAAACCAAGCCTCGCCAGCACCTCGCGCTTCGTGCACCGCCACCACGAGGTGCACGAATGCGAGGACGACGAGGACCGCTTCATCGCCGACATCGCCGCCGCGGTGCGTGCGGGCGGCTACGAAGTCGTCTTCTGCACCTACGACGTCGGCCTGCTCGTGCTCTCACGACGCCGCGCCGAGATCGCCCCCGCCGTCGTCCCCTACGCCGCGCACGAGATCGTCGAGCGGTCGTTTGACAAGCTGGCGTTCAGCCGCGCCGTCGAGTCGGCGGACCTAGCGGTCCCGCGCACCGAGGAGGCGAGCGATGAGGCGCTTGCGGCCTGGCGCGGACCGGTCGTCGTCAAGGCGCGGATCCATGCCCCGACGCGCTATGACACACGGCGCTTCGCAGACCCCGAGCAGGCCGCGCCGTTCGTCGCCGAACTCCGCGGCCAGGGTGCCCAGCCCCTGCTGCAGGAGTGCATCGATGGCCAGCTCGGCGCCGTCGTCGTCGTCGTCGACCGCCAGGGAGAAGTCGTCGCCGAAGTGCAGCAGCGCTGCGACAGGTCGTGGCCCGCGGGAGCTGGCATCACGGCGCGCGCACGTACGATCGCCCCCGACGCAGAGCTTTCCGCACGGATTCACGACCTCGTCCGCCGGATGGAGTGGTTCGGGCTCGCCGAGATCGAGTACCTGCTCGACGATCGGGGAGCTCCACGCTTCACGGACTTCAACGGTCGCTTCTATGGCGGCATCGCGTTGGCCGGTCGTGCCGGGGTCAACGTGGCGGGCACCTGGGCGCTCCTGGCCACCGGACACCAGCTCTCGCCCCAGGCGCCCCAGCGCGTCGGCGCGCGCTTCCAATGGCTCAATCGCGATCTCGCAGCCTCGCTTCACGCCGATGGACCGAGGGGTATGGCTGTGGCCCTCGCGCTCGCGCCACGCAGCGCCCATTCGATGTGGAGCCCGCGCGATCCGCTCCCCGGTCTGCGCTATCTGCTGCCCGAGGGATTTCGCCGCGCGCGGGCGCGTCTCACCGGCGCGCCACACGAGTCTTGATCATTTCGCCGCGCGGGCGCGTCTCACCGGCGCCACACAAGTCTTGATCATTTCGCCGCGCGGGCGAGACTCACCGGCACGCTACGCGGTGCGCCACACGAGTCGCCGCGCTCAGGCACACTCTCATCGGCGCGCCGCGGAATCCGCGAGCGCGCTGCGGTCCAGCTCGGACAGAAAGTCCTCCCAGTCAGCGGCAAACGGCGCGATGCGCTCGGCCAGCCGCTTCAGCGCGCTGAAGTCATCCGGCAACTCCCAGGATGTGTGCAGCACGATCGGAATCCACGTCCCAGGGGCTAGATCGATCAGCCGCTCGACCGCTGGCAGGATCGTCTGCGCGTCGGCGTAGAGCGGCTCGTAGCAAGGGAGATAGACGGCGCCTTCGCGCCACAGTGGCCCCCCGTGAAAGCCCATCAGCGCCACGCTCTCCGGACCGCCGCAGACGACCTCGAAGCGATCGGCCAGCACCGCCCAATGGCCGGAGTCAAAGCGGTTGAAGGGCGGCACGAACACGCGCGGATACACGCCCACCTCGGCCAAGCGGCGACGTCCATCCTCGAGCACCTCCTGCACCTGTGCGGGCGAGAGGCCGCAGAACTCAGAGCGCCGGCGCGGACTCTCAAAGCGCGTGCGATGGGTGGTTCCGTGTTGGGCAAAGGTGACGTGGTCGCGGCGCATCTGCTCGATCAACTCGATCTCGGCCTCGCCGAGCGGCCGTCCTCCAGTCGAGCCCACCACGAGCGGCGCGTGCGTCAGTTGGGGGAGTATCGCCATCAGATGGGGCACCCCGGCACTCGCCATGACCTCGTGAAACCTCCACGACATGTCGATGTCTCGCGAATCGGGCTGATCAAATGCCGTGTAGTAGGGGAACTCGTCCACCCGCACGAGGAACCGCGGCGGGCCGGACTGATCGTCGCCCAACACTTCTCTCCGGGCGGCGATCAGCGGCTGCAGCCAGGCGTGCTCCCACTCCAGTCGCCCGATTTTCATCGCCAACCGCTGTGCTGAGCGGACTGCCTTGGACGGCACAGAGGAGGGTACGAACACCTTCGGCACACGGGCGTGGGCATCCGGCGCTGAGGTCTCGCCGAGGTGCAGCCTTAGGTTGCGCGAGAGGTCCGCGGAGGCCGTCATGAGGATGACGCAAGTTAGCAGCGTGTCCATAACACGCCCACGTGACAGAATATTCCGCCGTGGACACCGCTCCGGCCCCCATGGTTGTCCAGTACCTGTACGTGCACGGACAGGGGGAGGACTTCTACTACCCACAGGTTCGCGCCACCTCATCGGTCGAGGCTGTGGCCGTGCGTTACCTGGAGTGCGCGCTCACCCAAGCCGCCACACTGCGGCTGAGAAGGGCTCGCTGCGAGTTGGTGTTCGCGACAAACATTCGCGACCGGCAAGCCCTCGGGCACATCGGTGCCGAGCTGATGGACAGACTCGAGGAGCTCGGCGTGCGGATGCTCCCGACCGAGTACCGCCATCGCCCCGCTGCGGGCACGAGGGCCTACGTGTCCTCGCGCTACGTCCTCGACGCGATCCTCTCGGCCACTGAGAATCAACCGCCTGAGCGCCAGCTCTGGCTGACCGACCTCGATTGCGTGTGGGTCGATCCGGAGCTTGCGTTCGCACACGGCCCCGCTCCATCGGAGGTGGGCTGCGTGTACATCGGCTACGGGCCGGACTGGGATACCGTGGGCATCGGAACCGACGGCCTCACGCGCAGGGCAATCGGAGCACTGGCGGCAAACCTGCGTGAATCCCCGAGCAACGCCGACACCGGCATCGACACGTTCGCCCCCGAGGATCCGCCTCAGTGGGTGGGCGGAGAGCTCTTGTGTGGCAGCGCGAGTACCCTACGCGAGTTGGTGACCGCCTGTGAGCAGTTCGATGCCGCGCTGGGCGCGGAAGGCAAGACGCTGGCGACAGAGGAGCAGATCCTGACACTCGTCGGAGCGATGGGTAAAGCCAACTTTCGGGAGCTCTCGGGGGTGGCGCGAAGGGTTGGGACAGGCGCACGCGATCAGGCTGCCAAGGTGGAGCACCCGCTTTCGCTCGGCTTGTGGCACCTGCCAGCCGAGAAGGGCCTGAGCCTACGTCGCACCGCACGAGAGGTCCGGCGCGGCCGCGTACGCCGCCTGCGCAGGGACCTAGCCGAGCCGGCCAGGTTCGCACGACGCTTCAACGTCGCCGGCACAGGGCTCGCGCGCCGCATCCGGGACGACAGCTGGATCGTCATGCAGAAGCTCAGCGGCACGATCCGCGAACGCACCGGTCGCGGCGCGTCATGAAGGTCATCGGCGTCAGCGGCATCGAGGGCACGATCCCCTTCAAGCGCCGCCACTGGCCCGCCCTGGAAGAGCGCGAATACCGCATCTCCCAGGGCCACGACTCCGCCGCCGCCCTGGTGGTCGACGGCGAGTTCGTCGCCGGGGTGGCCGAGGAGCGGATCAGCAGGCGCAAGCACACCGGCGACTTCCCGCTCGGCGCCATCGAAGCCTGCCTGGCCGAGACCGGCCTGGAGCTGGGCGACATCGACGAGATCGTCCACGCCTTTGACTATGCGCCATACAGGGCGCTCTACGCACTCGATCCGATCTCGGTCGAGCTCTACAGCGAGGTGCTTTCGCCCGAGGCATTCCGCGCACGTGTCGGCACGGCGCTGCCCGCGTTCGCGAGCGCAAACGTCCACCACGTCGAGCACCACCTCGCTCACGCTGCCTCGGCCTATCTCACGTCGGGCTGGGACGACTGCATGGTTGTGGTGATCGACGGCATGGGAGAGGCGCACGGCGCGAGCGTCTACCGCGCGAGCGGAGGAATGCTCGAGCCTGTTCATCGCATCTCCGCGGCCGATTCGATCGGGATCTTTTACTCGGTGCTCACGCTGCACCTCGGGTTCGACTTCAACTCCGACGAGTACAAGATCATGGGGCTCGCGCCCTATGGCGACCCAGAGAGCTTTCAGAGCTTCTTCGAGGAGGCAGTGAGATTGCGCCCCGACGGCGGCTGGGAGATTCCGCCGCTGCGCCTGGGCGGCACGCGGGAGGAGCGCGAGAATCACCTCCTCACCCGCCGCTACCTGAGCGGGCACCTGATCGCGCCACGGGAGCCCGACAGCGAGATCTCCACGGTGCACCAGGATGTGGCAGCCAGCCTGCAGGCCTGTCTGGACCGCTCGATCCTGCATCTGTGCACGCACTTCGGCGAGCAGCTGGGGATGCGCCGCCTAGCGCTTGCGGGCGGTGTCGCGCTCAATACCACCGCCAACGGCAAGCTACTCGCCTCGGGCGCATTCGAGGAGATCTACGTGCAGCCCGCGGCTGCCGACGACGGGTCGGCGCTCGGCGCCGCCCTGCATCGAGCGGCGCTCGCCGGCGAGATCGCCAACCGCCGCTCGCCCACGCCCTTCTACGGGCCGTCGCATCCGCCGGCGCGGATCGAGCAGGCGCTGAGCGAGTACGAGGACCGTGTTTCGGCGACGCGCCTGGGCTCGCTGGCCGAGGCATGCGAGGCCGCCGCCGAGCTGATCGGCGCCGGCGCTGTCATCGCCTGGTATCGCGGGCGCATGGAGTTCGGCCCCCGCGCGCTGGGGCACCGCAGCATCCTCGCCGACCCCGGACTGCCCGAGATGCGCGACCGCGTCAACGCGCTCGTGAAGATGCGCGAGGCGTTCCGGCCGTTCGCCCCGGCGGTGTCGCTGGAGCAGCTCGACCGCTGGTTCGAGGTGGCCCCCGCCACCGAACTTCCCTACATGACCGTCAACGTCGATGTGCGCCCCGAGCATCGCGCGAGCCTGCCGGCGATCACCCACGTCAACGGCTCTGCACGCGTGCAGACGGTCTCAAGGCAAGACAACGCCGAATTCCACGAGCTGCTTGGCGCAGTGGGACGGCACACGGGCCGGGAGATGGTGCTCAACACGAGCTTCAACGTCAAGGGTCAAGCCATCGTCAACACGCCCGGCGAGGCGATCGACACATTCCTCACCACGGGCATCGAGGCGCTGTTCCTCGAGAACACCCTTGTGCGCAAGCGATGAATACAGGTACACTCCCCCAACGACGACCCCACGGATGGGGTGGAGCCCAGGGACGGGAGGTATGATGCCAGACGATCGATTCGTCATCTTCGCGACGTGTCCGCAATCGCGGAACATGTCGAGCGACGAGTATCCGGGCAGAGTCGCCGACGTGGCGCGCTGGAGCGAGGCGGCCGGCTGCGAGGGGATCCTCGTCTACACCGACAACGGCATCGTTGACCCCTGGCTTGTCTCGCAGCTGATCCTCCAGAGCACCGAGCGCCTCGCGCCGCTGGTCGCGGTCCAACCCGCCTATATGCACCCCTACTGGGTTGCCAAGCAGGTGGCCACACTCGCCTACCTGCACGGACGACGGCTCTATCTGAACATGCTCGCCGGCGGCTTTCGCACCGACCTGCTCGCGCTCGACGATCCCACACCGCACGACGAGCGCTACGAGCGCACGATCGAGTACACGCAGATCATCTCCGGACTGGTGGCGGGCGAGCCGGTCACACACAAGGGCCACCACTACTCGGTCTCCAATCTCAGCCTCGCGCCAGCACTGCCCGAGGAGCTGCGTCCCGGCTTTTTGATCTCCGGCTCCTCACCCGCCGGCCTGGATGCCGCGCGGCGGACAGGCGCCACCGCGGTGAAGTACCCGAAGCGCACCGCCGAAGAGCAGGACCAGGCGGACGAGGGCTCGGGTATCCGCGTGGGGATCGTCACGCGCGAGAGCAGCGATGAGGCCTGGGCGGTGGCGCGCGAGCGCTTCCCCGAGGACCGCAAGGGTCAGCTCACCCAAAAGCTCGCGATGAAGGTCTCAGACTCGCACTGGCATCGACAGCTCGCGGACATGGCCAAGGAGGAGGACGGACAGGAGCGCCCCAAAGAGCCCGACACAGATCCCTATTGGCTGTGGCCGTTTGAGAACTATGCGACCTTCTGCCCCTACCTGGTGGGCAGTTACGAGCGTGTCGCGCAGGAGCTCAGGCGCTACGTCGATCTTGGCTTTCGCTGCTTCATCCTCGATATCCCGCCCTCCGAGGAGGAGCTCGAGCACATCCGCCTCGTCTTCGACCGCGCCCGCGCGGCTGTCTCATGAGCGCTTCCGCTCCGACGGCCACAACCATGAGCACTCCCGATGCGACGAGCACAACCATGAACACTCCCAATCCAACAGGTACAACCGTCCGCACCCGAGCGCGCCCGAGCGCAACGCCGGGCAAGGCGCCGCTGCTGCACGAGCGGGTCTCCTGCGCCTGTGAATCGTGGGCGACCGAGACGGCCGTGGCGATGGGATCGCAGCGGCTCACCTACGAAGAGGTCGAGCATGCGAGCAATCGCCTTGCCCGCATGCTGATCGCACAAGGGGTGAAGCCCGGCGAGCGCGTCTGCCTGCTCCAGCCCAAGACGCCGGCCGCGATCGTGAGCATGCTGGGCACCCTGAAGGCCGGAGCCGTATACGTGCCGCTCGACGTCGCCAGCCCGGCGGCACGCGTGCAGATGATCCTCGACTCCGCGCAGCCGAGCGTGGTGCTCGCATGCGAGGCAGCCGATGCGCTCGCGCAGAGCCTGAGCGTGGGAGGCGCAAGGCTTGGAACCGTCCAGGCCGGCTCCAAGCTCGGATCGGTCGAAGGCGCACTCGAGCGCGCCGCCTTCCACCCCGCGGACACGCAGACACTCGACGAGGGCCCGCTCGTGCGAGTCAGCTCACCGCAGGATCCCGCGCACATCCTCTTCACCTCCGGCTCGACCGGGACCCCCAAGGGGGTCGTGATCACGCACGCGATGGTCACCGCCTTCCTGGACTGGGCGCTGCCCTACTTCGGCCATCGACCCGGGGACCGCATCTCCGGACACCCCCCGCTGCACTTCGACCTCTCGACGTTCGACATCTACGGCACGCTCTCCAGCGGCGGCGAGCTGCACCTCGTCGGCCCCGACGTGCTGCTGCCGGCTCACCTCGCGCGGTTCATCCGCGAGGCCGAGCTCACGCAGTGGTTCTCGGTGCCCTCCACGTTCGCCTACATGGTCCGTGGCAACGCGATCGAGGAGGACGACTTCCCGACACTCGAGCGCATCATCTGGTGCGGCGAGGTGCTACCCCCCTCCGTGTTGCTGCACTGGATGACGCGCGTGCGCCAGCCCAGCTACACAAATCTCTACGGGCCGACGGAGGCGACGATCGCCTCGAGCTTCCACACGGTGAAGGAGCCTCCAAGCGACACGAGCGTGCCAATACCGATCGGCGTTGCCTGTGCAGGCGAGGAGCTCGCGGTGCTCGACGAGCAACTGGAGCCCCTCGCCGCAGATGAGATCGGAGAGCTCTACATCCTGGGCGCCGGGCTGAGCCCCGGCTACTGGCGCGACGAGGAGAAGACCCGGGCGGTATTCATAGTCCACCCCCGCACGGGAGCGCGCCTGTATCGCACGGGAGATCTCGCCCGCCGCGACGAGCACGGGGTTCTGCACTACGTCGGGCGCGTGGACTCGCAGATCAAGAGTCGCGGCTACCGCATCGAGCTGGGCGAGATCGAGACGGCACTGAGCGCCATCGAAGGCGTCGCCGAATGCGCAGTGCTCGCCGTCCCAAGCGACGGCTTCGAGGGCATGACGATCTGCTGCGCCTGGACCGCGCGGCTGGATGCGGATGAGCTCGACCCTCCCAAGCTCCGTCGCGCGCTCACCGAGGTGCTTCCCTCGTACATGCTGCCAGCGCGCTGGCAGCGCTTCCAACAGCTGCCCAAGAACGTGAGCGGCAAGATCGACCGACGCCTACTCAAAGAGACTTTTACGGAGCAGTGAGGTCGTGTCCGACCGCGAAGAGGACTCAGAGGGTTCCGACCAAGAGGGCTCCGACGCGCTCGTGTTGGAGGGCTCGCAGGAGCTCGACCAAGAGATCCTGGCACGCCTTGGGCGCATCTTCGAAGAGACGCTCAGCCTGCCCGTGCCGCCGCCGGAGCAGGACATCATCGATACGGGCCTGCTCGACTCGCTGGCGCTCGTCACGCTGCTGTTCGAGATCGAGCAGGAGTTCGGCCTGCAGATCCCGCTCGAGTCACTGGACATCGACGACTTCCGCAGCCTTGCCGGCATCGCGCGGCTGTTGACCAAGGCGGCCACACCGTGAGAAGCACGTCCACGCACAGGCTCATGCAGGCATCCACGCCATGAGCGAGATTAGGCCGTTACGCCTGCAGGACATCGACGAGGTGGCCGAGCTCTATCGCTTGGTGAACAACACCGACTGGCTCATCCCCGCGGCCGAGGTGCCTTCATGGCTGAGGCGCATGCTGTTCGAGCATCCCTGGGTCGACCCGGAGATCCCAAGCCTCATCTACGTGGACGACGGTGGAGAGATCATGGGCTTCATCGCCTCGCACGTGCGGCGCATGCGCTTCGACGGAGAGCCCGTGCGGATGGCCGTCACCGGTCCGCTCGCCGCCCACCCCCGGGCCCGCGGTCGCGGCGTCGGAGCGCTGCTTTGCCGCCACCACTTCGCGGGCGCGCAGGATCTGACCACGACCGATAGCGCCTCCGAAGAGATGCGCCAGATCTACGAGCTGATCGGCGGGCAGATGATGCACCCGAGCAGCATCGTCTGGGCGCGCGTGCTGCACCCCTGGAGCTATTTGGGCAACCGCGCGCTGCACGCCAACGCGCACGTGCGCCACCGTGTCAAGCCCTGGGCACGTAGAGCGCTGCCGCTGCTGGACCCTCCGACGGAGCGAGCGATTCGCTACTTCCGCACGCCGGAGCCGCTGGACAGCACCGATGAGCCGCTGACGGCGGAGCTGATGCTGGAGCACCTGCCACTGGTCACACGCTCGCTGCGGCTCGTCCCCGACTACGACCTGTCGTTCCTGCGCTGGCTGCTGGCCGAGCTGGGACAGAGCCGCACCTGGGGAGCACCGCAGCAGCGGCTGGTGCGCGACGGCGACGGGCGCGTCCTCGGCTGGTACGTGTACTACCTAAAGCCCGGCGAGGGCTGCCACGTCATGCAGATCGCCACGCGCGACCGCCACGCCGGGGCGGTCCTCGAGAACCTCTTCGCACATGCAGCCCGACACGGTGGCGGAGCCGTCCAGGGCCGGGTCGAGGCGCACGTGCTCGCGGCGCTGGCCAACCACAGAGCGGTGTTCCGCTTCAGCCCGCGCTCGCTCATACACAGCACCAACAGCGAACTGCTCGGGGCGGTCACCTCCGGGCACGCGCTGCTGACCCACCTCGACGGGCAGTGGTGGATGGCCACCTGAGCGAGCAGCGGTCGAGCCGAGCGGATGATCGGGTGAGCGCGAGCGCTGTGACTGCACCGAAGTGTCCGAGCCCGGCAGGCCCCTCGCAGGTGAAGTCCCTCAGGTAGTGCGGATGATCAGCACCGAACAGGGCGCGTGATGTGACACCTTGTTGGGCACCGACCCCAGCAGGAAGCGCTTGGCGCCCGTCATGCCCTTGTTGCCGACCACGATCAGATCGGCCTCGCGCTCCTCGGCGACGTCGAGGATCGCATCGGCCGGGTCGCCCTGGCGCGGATAGGTGTTGACGCTCACACCCGACTTGCGCGCCAGCTCGGCGGCGACTTCCAGAGTGCTGTCGACGTCCTCGCGGGGGTTGATCGCCCATTCCAGTTCCTCGGGCGTGTCGCGGCGCTCCGCGCGCAGGCGCTGCACCGGCACAGGCTCATACGCGCTGACGATCTCGAGCGTCGCCCCGACGGCACCCGCGAGGTCGGCCGCCTGGCTGACGGCCTGGGTGGCGGTATCCGACCCGTCTGTCCCCACAACGATCGATCTGAACATGATCCTCCCTTGGCAGCGTGGTCAGGCCGGCTGTGACGGCCGGGGCGCAGATGATAACCGCAGCCGTCGTCCGTCAATGTGACGAACAACACCCGATGAGCCCCGCAGTACCACAGGGCAAGCTCAGGGAGTCGCCGCCGCCAGCTGCAGGGCGTACTGCGACCACCACTGGCCCGCAGGCGGCGCGCCGGCGCGACAGCTGCCGTCAGACTCGCCCGGCGCCTTGACCCACAGATAGGCGTCCACCAATGGCTGGCCCGTCACGGTCGAGGGCGCCCGCCCCAAGGCTCGCCCCGGCGGGTTGCACCAGTTGGGCGCATCGGCCGGGTTGGTGTCGGGCCCGTTGCCGTTGCGCCCGGTATCAACCACGAAGTGGGCGCCGTGCAGCAAGCGCGAGAGCCGCCGGCCGTAGGCCACACTCGCAGCGGTGGTCTGGAAGTTGGCGACGTTCAGCGCAAAGCCTGCGGCGTGTGCGATGCCCGCTGCACTCAGCGCAGCTGCCAGCCGGTGCAGCTGGCTGATCCAGGCGGAGTTGCCGGCATCGATATACACCGCCGCGCGCGGGTCGTGCCGGAGCACCCCCACGGCCTGGGCGAGGAGCGCAAGCCGCGCCTGCGCGCCCCCTGCACCGAGACAGCCGCTCAGCGCGTCGGGCAGCGCGTCGGGCTCGAGGATCACCACTGCCGAGTGCGCCCCGAGACCGGCCGCGAGCTGCGCCACCCATTCGCCATAGGCCGCCGGCGAGGGCGCGCCGCCGGCGGAGTATCCGCCGGCGCAGTCGCGCTCGGGGATGTCATAGGCCACAACCACGGGAGTCTGAGTACCGGCCGCAGCGACGAGCGCGCTCGCATGTGTCTGCACTGAGGACGAGCTGTCGGCAAACCACGTCGCGGTGGGCTCGGCCGCGATCCGCCCCAGCAGCTGGGCGTCGTGCGAGTCTCCCTGGGCCTGCAGCTGCCGCGCTTCGACGGCTGCGGGGGAATTGGGGTCGACATAGAGTGTCTGTCCGGCGAGCGGGTCGGCCCCGTGGTGCAGGGCGTCGTGGCGCAGAGCGCTCTGTGTGGCGGGTGTGAGCGCTGGGGCCGTCGCGCTCTGAGCCGAGCCGGCGCCGCATGCCCCCAACGAGACTGTGAGCAGCGCCGCGACCGCGAGCGCGAGGAAGGCGGCCGCCACCTGGCCAAGCAGGTTCCTCATGTCGAAGGGACTTTAGAGCCTCCTGCTCAACGGGTGACCTGCACCCACCGCGCGATCGAGGGCACACCCTTGGTGTTGTCCACGAATAGCATGTACCACCCCAGTGGCACAAGACCCTGCTGGGGCGGGATCTTCACGTGAATGCCAGTGGCAGTGCGCGTGAAGACGAGCGCGATCGACCGCTGCTGCAAATCGGTCACGTGCGTGGCGGCGCTCGGGTGTATCAGGCGCACCTTCGCGATGGCCGCCGGATTGGACGTAGTGAAGCTCGCGGCGCCGCCCAGCGCCACGGCTTGGGGGCCACCGGTCACGCGTGGGCGCGGACCATGGAACAGGTAGGGCGGCGAATAGACCTCGATGCGCTGCTCGAAGAATCCGGGACTCGAGTCTTCGGAGTTGCCGTATAGCGGATTGGAGCCCAGCGTTACCACGCGCCCATCGGGCAGCAACACGGCCTCGGAATGGTAATCGCGCCCGATTTCCGGCGAGGCGGCCTTGGTGAAGGTGTTGCTTTCGGGATGGTAGATGCGCGCTACGTGGTTGTCGCTTGAGTGTTCGCCGCGATACTGACTGGCGCCGCCCGTGACGAGCACGGAGTCATCGGGCAGGATCACCGACTCCGGATAGCGGGTGGGCAACGCGAGGTTTGGGCCTCTGACATAGGTGGGATGCGGTGAGGCCAGGTCGGCGATCGCCGTACGCGAAGTCACCAGCTTCGACTCGCCGACGCCGCCGCCGCCGAGGATCATCACCTTCTGTGCCTGTGCGGGCGGGAGCAGGACCGATCCACTCGTCTCCGCGTCCTGCGGTTCGGGCAGGCCGGGGACCGACTGGAAGGTGTTGTTCTGCACGTCCCACAGCCCAGGCTGACGTCCCTTGGTGGCAGGGCCGTAGCCCGTGCTCGAACCGGTGAAGAAGAGCTTGCCACTCTCGGTCAGGAAAAGCGCCGGGTAGGTGGGGAAGTAACGGAATGGTCCCGCGCTCCACTTCAGCTTGCTGACATTGAAGAGGTCCGTTTCGCCCGGCACGACCTGACCCACGCCGTTGAGACCCGACACTGCCAAGAGGTTGCCGTTCTTGAGCGTTGCCACCGTCGGATACCAGCGTTTGTGAGGCATCGGCGGCAGGAATTCGTAGCGTTCGGCATAGGGATTGAACAGATAGGCGACATTTGTTCCCTGAAACTGCTCCTTGGCCAGCGACATCGCCCGCCCGACCGCGTCCAGGTCCTCGACATCGCTGCTCGGCAGGCCGGCAATGCTGTAGGGAGTGCCTCCATATGCCAGGCCGACACGCCCGGTGCTGACGTCTTCGACCCACACTTCGGCCTCGCCGGGGATTACCGTCGCGTGAGGTCCCGCGCGAGGCCCCCGGCGCGCGCGGGGGACGGTGATGACGATGTCGCTCTTGTACTGCTGGCCGGCGGGCGACACGAAGACGGTGCCCTGAGGGAGAGTGCGGGCGCTCGTCAGCGAGTCGTTCTTGATCTCCATCGGCCCTGCGGCATTCTTGACCGCGCTGGCAAGCTTCTCGTAGCGCGCCGTCCCCCCGGCCACCAGCAGCTTGCCGTCGGGCAGGAAGGCGTGGCCGCCGCAGAACATGTCCGACGGCGTCGGGATCAGCTTGCCCTTGCCTGTCGCCGGATCCCACACGAGCGTCTTGAAGGTGCCCGCTTCGAAGTACTGCTGGTCGTTGCCGCTGCCCGCGATGATCAGCAGCTTGCCGGTCTGCAGCAGCGCGGTGTGAACGGCATTCACCCGCAGATTCGAGGGCAGTTCGATCGTCTGCCAGTACCCGTACTTGGCCTTGTAGGCGGGCCGGGTGATTTCGTACCGATGGATCTTGTTGGAGATGAACTGCGCCGCGACCGGACCGTTACCGGCCGCCAGCACCACAACCACCACCGCCATCACTGACAGGCGTGCCCGGCGCGGGCGCCTGTGCCCAGGCCCCTCCCCAGGCGTAGTACGCCGCCTGAGCCTCATGCCGAGCGCCTCAGATCAAATCGCGGGGAAGCGTCCGCCCGTGGAGCGCCAGCGTGCCTTTGGGCGTCGGCCGCCAGCGCGACGAGATTGGCCGACAGCGCGGCCTGCGCGGGGGACAGGGCTCCCGCTGCAGACACGCCGCCGGCGGGGGCAAGACCGCCTGCGGGAGACAGGCCTCCCACAGAGGCCATGCCGCCCGCGGGCGCAGCCGTGGGCCCGAGAGCCACACCGGGCTCGGCGCCGTCCCTGCGCTCGGCCACACGCGCACGCCGCAGGCCACCTCGCCACAACAGCAGCGGTGTCATGCACACCGAGAACGCCAGCAGCGGCCAGAAGCAGGCCGCGATGCTGGCATGGTGGAGCACCACCGCGGCCACAAGCGCGGCGCCGAGCAGCGCCCCCCACTGCAGGTGGCGCCGGAAGGTCGCCAGCCGATCCGCGTTGGCGGCGGTGCCCTTGGGCGTGACCACGAAGCGCGCCGGGCGCCGCAGCACGGTGCTGATCAGCGAGGAGGCGTACAGCGGCGAGGACAGTACCGACATCAACATGCCCACCACCCCGAAGGAACCTTCGACCTCGTAGGGGCTGACGTTGTAGCGCCGATTCCACACATACAGCCCGAACTGCAGCACCACGGTGTCCACATACAGGGCCAGCCACACATTGATCGGCACATGGATGCCGCTCGCCCCCACACACAGGTACAGCACGGCGTTGACCGCCCCGAGGATCCACGCCAGCGCCATCGTGGGGTAGAAGGTCATGATCAACCCGTAATGCATGAACTGACGGGGACGCAGGCGCCAGAAGCAGCGCCAGAAGTCGCGCCGCAGGACTTCGAACGTGCCTCGCGACCAGCGCATCTGCTGGCTGAAGTAGTCGGTCCACGTGTTGGGCCCCTCGCCGTGAGCCAGCACGTCGGGGGTGTAGACCGACTTCCAGCGCTTGCCGCTGCGCGAATTACGCGCCGTGTGGAAGCGCAGGCCGGTCGCCATGTCCTCGGTCACCGAGTCCCGCAGACCGCCGATCGCCTTCAGCGCGGAGATCCGCAGTGTGTTGTTCGTGCCCACCAGCATCGCGCAGTCGTGGAAGTTGGCGGCGCGCTGGATGACGCTGTGGAAGGGGAACTGCTGTGACTCCGCCCCCATCGTGACGAAGTTGTCGCAGTTGGCGTAGTTCTGTGGGCCGACCACATAGGCGACGTCCGGATCGCGGAAGTAGCCGAGCATCCGCTCCAGGAAGTTGGGCATCGGCACATGGTCGGGATCGACCGAGGCGAGAACGTCGTACTCGTCGCCGTGGGCCACCAGCCAGGCGTTGTAGTTGCCGTGCTTAGAGCGAGCCTTGTACGGGCCGGACGGTCGATTCCACTCCTCCACGTCCTTGCGCGTGAAGTGCCTGACTCCGAGTTCCGCGCACACCTGCTTGACAGATGGATCGTCGCCCTCGTCGAGCAGCCACACGTGCAGTGTGCCCTCGTGGCGCATCGCCCGAGCCGCTTCGAGCGTGCGACGAACCACTTGCAGGGGCTCCTTGCTGGGCACGATCGTCGTCGCGAACGCGACTCGCAGCCCGGAGGGCGCACGAACGGGCACCGGATTTCGCACCGCCAGCGACGCCAGGCCCAGGGAGATGACGTTGATCATCCGCATCACCTCCATCAGGCCGATCGAGGCGACCACGAAGATGTTGGCCACGTTGAGCAGCGGCGGGCCGTCGAGCACCGGGAAGTGCCCGGGCTGCAGCAGCCACACCACGAAGGCGACCTCCACGAGCATGCACAGCCCGGTGATCAGAAAGGTCCGCAGCGGATGCCTGCGCTCCTGCCCCAGCAGGCTGCGATAGCCCACCCGGTAGGGGCCATCCCCAGCCGGCGGCTCGGTCAGCTCGCCAGCCAACATCGTGTGCTTCAAACGCCCACGCGCCTGCTCGTTCAACTCGGCAGTCGCCGCCGTACACACATCCATGTGCCCACCCATCGATCGTCATCCGTGCGTCGTGGAAAGGAACTATACGTCATCAACGCGCCGCAGATGATGTCAAACCTCTCAATACTTCGCAATCACGAATTGCGTCTCAAAACGCACATGCCAGTGCGCCCTTTCCCGCACCGCACGCGTGGACTTCATGCGGTCTCGCCGCGGCCCGTCCGCAGACATCCGCCCAGGCTCAAGCATCAGCAGGTGAGCGTCGATCCAGGTAGCGGTGTTGCGCCCGCTTCCCATCCTTCATATGCGCACCGTGTGCCTTCGTACGCTCGCCCTGACGCTCACCTGTGCGCTCGCATCGCTCGGGCCACAGCCGGCCGTCGGCAACGCCGCACCCGCGCGGCACTCCCATCGACAGACCGCACGCCAGGCTGCCCGCAAGCACCCGCGCCGCCGTCACGCGCATCCGAGGAAGCGCGACGGTCGTCCAGCCCAGTCGGCGCGCGGGCCAGCCGCCGTTCCTTCCGCGAATGCCCTCAGCCTGCGGGCGCCCCTGGCGGAAACACCGCCCAGTGGCGCCTCGTCCGCCGTGCTGCCCAAGACCCCTCCGAGCGAACCGGCGTCCCCCTCTGAACCCCAACCCAGCGGCGAACCGCCGAGCACCACACAGTCGACGACCACGAGCACTACGACTGCGACGCAGACCCCGACCGTCACGACAACCACTACGACGACTACCACGCAGCCCACGACCACCACTACAACCACGGCTGCGCAGACCACGACGCAGGCCGCGACCACGACGCAATCCACCACGACCACCACCTCCGCGCCGTCGCCCTCCTCAGATCCGTTCGCCGGGGAGCGGCTCTACGTCGAACCGAACTCCCCAGCCGACACCACCGAGAGCGAATGGTCGAAGGCGGGACGCTCGACCGAAGCCGCGCAGATCGGAAAGATCGCCTCCCAGCCGGTCGCCAAGTGGTTCGGCAACTGGTCCTATGGTCATGGCGGCACCGCCGGAGACGTCAACTGGTGGGTCAGCGCCGCCACGAGCGCCGGCGCGCTGCCCGTGCTGGTCGTCTATGACATCCCCTGGCGCGACTGCAGCCAGTACTCCTCGGGCGGCGCCACCAGTGCATCTGCCTACGAACAGTTCATCGAAGCGGTGGTCAGCGGCATTGACGGACGGCGCGCGGCCGTGATCGTCGAGCCCGACGCCCTCGCCGAGCTGGAATGCCTGTCCGCCGAAAAGCAGGCCACCTACTACTCCCTGCTCAGCTTCGCCGTCAGCCGCCTCGGCAAGAGCCCCTCGACCTCAGTGTACCTCGACGCGGGCAACGCCCACTGGCAGTCCGCCGCCACGATGGCCACGCGCCTGCGTAAGGCCGACATCGCCCAGGCGCGCGGATTCTCGTTGAACGTCTCGAACTTCGACACCAACTCCTCGGAGGCCGCCTACGGCGAAGCGATCGCCAAGTCGCTGGGCACTGGCGCACACTTCATGATCGACACCAGCCGCAACGGCCAGGGTCCCGCACCGGAAGGCGCCTGGTGCAACCCCCCCGGTCGCGGGCTCGGCGAGACACCCACCGCCGACACCGGCAACTCCCTGATCGACGCCTACCTCTGGGTCAAGACGCCCGGCGCCTCCGACGGTACCTGCAATGGCGGCCCGTCCGCGGGCCAGTGGTGGCCCGAATACGCGCTCGGCCTGGCCGAGCGCGCTGCCGGCTGAGCACAGTGCCGGCAGCCGCGGTCACGGCACACCGCTACGTCGATGTAGCGCTCGCCCAGGGCCTATCCCGCCAGGGGCGTGCTGGCCGATCTTCGATCGGTGGGGTGGTCGAGGTCGAGGGGGCCGAGGACGCAAGGGCGAAGGCGTGGTGGGCCCACGCCGAGCCCGAGGACGAAGGCCCGCGAAGGCCATCGGCCGCATCCAGACGTGCGGGCATGACGGGATAGGCCGTAACGTTCCGGACACCATGAGCGACCTCTGCGGAGCACCGTGATCGACCTGCACTCCCACGTGCTGCCTGGAATCGACGACGGCCCCGAGACAATCGAGGAGTCGCTGGTCCTCGCACGCGCCGCCGCGGCAGCAGGCACGCGCACGATCGTGGCCACGCCCCACGTGAGTTGGCACTACCCCAACGACGCCGACACCATCGCCCGCCTGGTCAGGGAGCTGAACGAGCGCCTACGAGCGGAGGGAACGCTGTTGGAGGTCCGCCCGGGGGCCGAGATCGCGATGACCCGCGCCGCCGAGATCGGAGCAGAGCAGCTGGCTCGCCTGAGGCTGGGGGGCGGCCCCTGGCTGCTCGTCGAGCCGCCCTTCACGCCCGTGGTCACCGGTCTGGACGCCCTCGTGCTCGACCTCCAGCGCCAGGGCCACCGCATCGTGCTCGCCCACCCCGAGCGCTGCCCGGCCTTTCACCGCGACCGGCAGATGCTGGAGGCGCTGGTGCGCAGCGGCGTCCTCACCTCGATCACCGCGGGCTCGCTCGTGGGCAGCTTCGGGAGCACCGTGCGCGGCTTCGCGCTCCAACTGGTGGATGACGAGCTGGTCCACAACGTCACCTCCGACACGCACGATCCAATGCGCCGCCCGCCGAGCATCGCCGGCGAGCTGGAGCAGGCGGGACTTGGCGAGCTTGCCGACTGGTTGACGGTGCAGGTGCCCAACGCCGTCCTCGACGGCGGCGAGATCCCACCGCGGCCGGAAGTGGCCCTGCCAGTCAGGCGAGCTTCACGATGGCGATGGCCATCCCGATGAGCACGAACACGACGATTGCCGCCTGCATCCAGATCCAGGTGGGGGACATGGCCGCCTCACAGCCTACTGTGTAGACCATGCGCTTCAACATGCCAACCTGCCTCGGACCCCTGGTGCAGCCCATGCGCCTCGCCGCGATAGGCTTCCTCGCCGCCTTCGCCCTGAGCGTCTCCAGCGCCCCTGCTGCGCCCCTGGGCGGCGTCAACGTGGTCGGCCTTGGCTCCGGCACCACCGCTGCCAAGATCGACGGCGCGATCGCCACTGCACAGGCGCTGCACGCCGGCGTCGTGCGCGCGGAGATTCCCTGGTCGGCCCTGGAACCACGCGCGCAGGGCTCGATCGATCCGGGGCAGCTGGCGCTCGCCGACCGTCTCATCAGCGACGCGGCCGCTGCTCATATACGCGTGATCGCCACGGTCGACAGCACGCCCTGCTGGGACTCCTCGGCGCCGGCCTCGCTGCTGCGCGGCTGCACACCGGCACGAGGCACCCAGGCCAATGCCTGGCCCCCGCGCGACCCCTCCGCCTATGCAGCCTTCGTCGGCTTCCTCGCCCAGCGCTACGGTTCCCGCCTGGCGGCGATCGAGGTCTGGAACGAGCCCGACCAGGCCAATCAGGACTACCTCGCCGGACCCGAAAAGCCCCAGCACTACGCCGCCATCCTGCGCGCCGCCTACCCCGCGATCAAGCAGGCCAACCCGGCGGTGCTCGTACTGGGCGGCTCGCTGGTGGGCTCCAACGGCGTGTTCCTGCGCGAACTGTACCGCGCCGGAATCAAGGGCTACTACGACGGGCTGGCCGTGCACTTCTACACGCTCGCGCTGGGCTCGCTGCGCGCGATCCACGAAGTCCAACTGGCCAACGGCGACACCAAGCCGCTGTGGCTGGACGAGTTCGGCTGGAGCTCCTGCTGGCCGCGCTACCGCACCCAGCAGGAACAGCCCTGCGTCACTCCACACCAGCAGGGAGCCAACCTCACCGACATCTTCCGCTCGCTCGCGCGCACCCCATATGTCGCCGCCGAGGTCATCTACAAGCTGCAGGGCACCACCGCCGAAAACTTCGGCGTGCTGAACGCCAATGGTACCCACAAGCCCGCCTTCGCCGCGCTGACGCAGGTGCTGGCCGCGCCCCTCTTGGGCCGCCCCGCTCCTGTGGTCCTGCGCCTGCGCGTCCGGGGCGGGAGGGTGCAGGCGAGCGGCTCCGGCCCGGCCGGCGACTACATGGGGCTCGAAGCCTTCCAGGGCAGCAGGCTGCGCTACAGAGCCCTGTTCGTGCTCGACCGCTTCAACCGCTACTCGCTGGCGCTGCCGCTGGTACTCGGCACGCATGGCCTGCGCGTGCGCGTCTTCCAATACTGGGCCGGCGTGGGCGCGGGCGCCCAGCGCGCTATCTAAGCCGGCTCAGCGTCGGCGGGACGGGGAGGACGCAAGACAGATCGTGGGCAGGTGGTGGCGCGGCGTCTGAGCACGCGCCGCGGCACCGCACATGGAGGACGGAGCGCTCGCCGCGGCCCATTGCGGAGCCCCCCTGTGGGGCGGAGCTTTCCTTCCCCCCGCCTACTCCGCGTTGCGGAACAGCGCGACGGCCGTCAGCACGAGGATCTTCATGTCCAGGCTCAGCGACCAGTGGGCGATGTAGTAGTTGTCCCACTCCACCCTCTCGGCCAGCGAGGTCTGGCCGCGCAGGCCGTGCACCTGCGCCCAGCCGGTGATACCCGACTTCACGCGGTGGCGGTCGCCGTAGCGGGCGATGTCGCGCCCGAACAGTTCCACGAACTCGGGGCGCTCCGGGCGGGGGCCGATGATGCTCATCTCGCCGCGCAGCACGTTGAACAGTTGCGGTAGCTCATCCAGCGACGTGCGCCGCAAAATGCGCCCCACGAGCGTCCGCCGATCGTCGCCCTCGACGCCGCCCGGCGCGGTGCCGGCATCCGGCACGAATCCGGATGCCCCCGCAGCTACCGGCGCGGGCGCCGGCTCCATCCGCATCGAGCGGAACTTGTAGAGGTCGAACACGGTCCCGTCGCGGCCCACGCGGCGCTGGCGGAACAGCGCGGGGCCGGGAGAGCTCAGGCGCACTATCAGCGCCGTTAGGCCGATCACCGGGGACAGCACCACCAGCAGCGCCACCGCGAAGACGCGATCGAACGCGTGCTTGAGCGCGAACTGCAGGCCTTTGGGGTTGACGCTCGAGAACGACATCAGCGGCAGCCCGCCCACGGTGTCGTAGCCGACGCGATTGTTGATCGTGTCGAACATGCGCGGCACCACCGACACCTCGATGCCGAGCTCCTGGCAGCGCTGGATCAGCCGGCTCACGCGTGCGTCGGCGACCGAGGAGAACGCCACGATCAGATTGCCCACGTGGGTGCGCCACACGATCTCGTCCAGATCCTCCACCGTGCCCAGCACCGGCACATCGCGCCCACCCACCTCGGCGATCGAGCGGGGGTCGTCGTCGAGGAAGCCCACCGGCCGCAGCCCGTACTCGGGGTGGCTGTCCAGGCGTCGCGCCACCTGCGAGCCCACGAGCCCCGCGCCCATGATCAGCACCGGCTTGCCCACCCGCCGTCGACCGCGTGCCCAGCGCTGGGTCAGCGTCAACGTCATGCGCCCGAGGCCGACCGCCACGAGCGCGAAGGCCCACGCGCGCACCCACTCCGATTGGCTGGGCACTCTCCCGTTGAGGAAGATGCCGATCATCGCGACGCCCATCGCCGCCACCGAGACGGCGCTCATCACGGGCACCACGCCGTCGAGCACCATCGCGCGCAGGCGCGTGCGGTAGAGGCCGCGCAGATACAGCAGCCCCATCACCAGTGGTGGCATCGCCAGCAGCGGCGCCTCCATCGAGGAGACGTTCAGTGCGGCCTGCACACCGCCAAGTGCCGCCACGACCGCCAGGCACAGCAGCACGAAGTCGACAGCTGGACGCAGCAAGTCCCAACCGGGACCCTCCAGCAGCCACTGCAGCGGTCCGCGGAAGCTTTCGGCCTGGGCCGACTCGTGCCACGGGGCGTCGCGCAGGGGAGCGAGGGCTCCGTTGAGGGGCACGCTGGTCGTAGTCTGCTGGGTGATGCGCATGGTGTCTGTCGGTGGGGGGGCGGGCATCCTTGTCCCTGGGGTGGCTTGATTGTGCTCGTCTTTTAGCTGTAGTGCTGCGTCCCTGCCAGGCGTCGTGTGAGGGCAGCGATCGCCGCTAACACACCTAGCACGAGCGCCAAGAGCAGCAGGTCAGATCCTGTAAAGCTCAACACACCCATGTCATCGGCAGCCGCGGCCCCTGCCACGATCCGTGGGGATCCCGACGAGGGATACGTAGAAGAGGCTCCCCCGGATGTCCCCACGTTTGCGCCATCGTGTGTTGCGCGCCTCTGCTGGATGCCCGAGGCATGCCTAGCGCCCCCGCTGCCTGTCTGCGCCCCTGAGCGGGTGCCCGCCGCCCCGCCGGCCTGCCCGAGCACCGCCCCTCCCGCCTGCCCCCCTGAGGGTGTCCCCGTGCTCGCGGCGCCGCCGCCAGCGCTCGGCGAGGAGCCACCGCCACCGCCGGCCCCCCCAGAACCGCCTGTGCCGCTGCCGGCGCCGTTCACGAGCGCCGAGCCGACGATCGCCTGGGCTCCTCCGCCGGGACCGCCGTAACCGCTGAGCAGCGACCCTGCCTGCGCGCTGGCCGGCCCGGCCATGAAGGCCGCGAGGAGCAGCGTCGAGAAGATCGTGCGATGGCGTGTCATTGGTCCCTACCTTGGGGGTCGTTCTTTGGCGTGAGCGGTGTGTCGGACCGCTCTCCATGCCGTGCCCGTCATCGCCGCCGTCCTATGTCGGAGTCCCGAATCCCTCGCCGGGACCAGCGAATCAACCAGGCCTTCCTTTCACACGCTAGCGAAGGTTTCGCTAACTGTATACGTATTTGACCGCGAATATGCGCGAATTGCCCGATCGGCATGACGCCTTTAGGAGAGTTGCTGAGCTTCGCCGAGGATTGAGCGGTTCAGTTCAGTCACGTCGACTCGTTCTCCATGCCGCGCCAGGACAAGCGCCTGTCTGGCGAGCGGGTCGCGGGGGTCGAGCTGGACGGCACGGGCCAGCAGCGCGAGCGCCGTCGCGCGTTCGCCGCGCGTCGACGCGATCGCCCCGCGCTCCAGCGTTGCGTACGCATCGCCGGGAACGCGTTCGAGCGCCAGCGCGAACTCGTGGTCGGCGCGGTCGAGCTCGTCGAAGCGCAGTGCGATGCTGCCCGCCACCAGATAGGGCTCGTCGCTCAGCGGGTTCAGCCGTGCGGCGTCGTTCAGGCTTGCGTAGGCCGTCGCCGGGGCCTTTGGCCATATGTCCGCCGCGCTCTGCACCTCGCGCTGGCTCAGCCACGGCGCGGTGAGGGCTGCGGCGGCGGCAAGCGCGGCCACGAGCGCCACCGCCGTCATGGCCACATGCCACGGACGCTTACTTCCCTCAGGCCGCGCCGGTCTTACCGACATCGGCGGCCCGGACTGCACCGGCCCCGGTCGCGTGAGCTCCAGCGATCCGCTCACCGCGCTGGCGAGGGGACGCGCCGCCACCAAGGCCCGCCGCGGCGCCAGCGCGCAACTCAGACCGAGCATCGCAAATGCAGGAGCACCCAGGCCGGCGAACTCCCAGAACCAGTCCACCGATCCGTGCACCGCCCAGTAGGCGAAGCCCGCCAGCGCGGCCGCCGCAACAGCGCGGGCAAGGGGGTCCGAGCCACGCACCGCCCGCGCCCCCGCGAGCAGTGCCGCCCCCAGGCCGACAAGCGCAAGCAGGGCGCCCACGAGCCCCGTCTGGACGAGCGTGCGCAGCTCCACGCTGTGCGGATAGTGGGGCGTCTCCGTGCTGCGACCGTGGAGCAGATACTGCTGGGCGTAGTTGTCAGCGCCGATCCCCACCACGGGGTGGGCGACGAATTCGTCGAGCGCCACTCGGTAGAAGTCGTAGCGGTTGCTGCCCAACCCGCTAACCAGCCGGCTGCCACCGGTGGTGGTCGTCGAGTAGCCGCCCTTGAAGCTCCGCCAGCCGTGTTCCAGGCGCGTGAGCGGGTCGCCGGCGGCCACCCAGCCGGCGGCGAGGAGCGCCAGCAGGGTGAGGATCGTCAGCGCACCCACACCCCTGCGCACGCGCGCGGCTCCCCCGGCGGAGAGCGGGCGGCGGCTCTCGAGCGCCGCAGCACCCGCCACGATGAGTCCCGCCGCCAGCGAGGCGGCGAACATCGCGACGGTGGCACTGTGCAGCGCGGCCCGTGCCCCGTGGCCTTCGTTGATGCGGTCGCCCACATTCAGCACCGCCGGCGTCACGGCGCCGATTGCGGCGGCCACGGGCACGAGCACCGCGAACGTGCGCACCCGCCCCGGTAGGAGCGCGAATACGAGCACGAGCATCACCGGCGTCGCATACAGCGAACCGCGGCTCTGGCTGAGCAACGCAACGCTCGCCAGCAGCACCGCACCCCCGGCCAGGAGCCCGCGCAGACCCCACCACAGGCGCTCGCTGCGCGCCAGCAGCAGCGCCGGCCAGAACGCCATCAGCCACTGCGCCGCATTCGCGTTGGGATAGCCCGTGGGGTAAGTCAGCCGCCCTTCGGGCACCAGCTTCGCGATGTCGCCGCTCGCCACGTGCAGCGCCGTGAAGCCAGCCAGGCCGATTATCGCGAGCGTCCACGCCACGAGCATTAGCGCCGCGCTCGCGCCGCTCTGGGGCCAGGCGGCGAACAGCACGAACACGAGCAGGTAGAGCAGCGTGCGGTCGGCGCCTTCCCACGCGTCCCCCGGCACACCCGCCCACAGGATCGAGAGGAAGCTGAGCGCCGTGTAGGCCGCCAGACACCCCACCGCCATGCGCACCGACAGGGGGATTTCGGCGAGGCGCAGCGGCACAGTCAGTACAGCGATCGCCAGCAGCGCCAGCACGATCAGCCCACCCGGCGCCCAGTGCGTCAGCGGATATCCCGCCTGGTCGGTCGCCCACACCACGAACAGTGCGAGCACCGCGAGCGCCGGGACCGTGGCGGGAGCCTCGCGCAACGACGCGGTGACCTCCCCGAGCGTGGTGCGGACTGGCGTATCGGCGACCGGCATCCCAAGCGAGGCTACCTGGGCGCCCAGACCGCCGGCGGCGCCCAGCAAGCACCGCCGGCAGTCCCTCAGACAGGCGGCTACCCCCTGCGCGGCCCCTTTCATCCTCGATAATCGTGCCCATGGCCAACGCCGACCCACTGGCGCCCTTCTACGAAGGGACCTACACCAGGGATCCCGCCTCCTCCGCGCAGGGCGCCAGCTGGCGGGCGCTCGGCGCGGTGGGCAAGGCCGAGCACATCCTCGCTCTCTGCGCACGGGCGGGCCTAGCGCCGCGGAGCACGCTGGAGGTCGGCTGCGGCGACGGCGCCGTCCTCTCGGCGCTGCACGCCTGCGGCTTCGGAGGACGCCTCGCGGGGGTCGAGATCGCGCAGGGCGCCGTCGAGATTGCACGAAGACGGGCGGAGATAGACACGGTTGAGCTGTATGACGGGGAGCACCTGGCACTGGGCGACGGCACCTTTGAGCTGGGGATTCTCTGCCACGTGCTCGAGCACGTCAACGCACCCGCGCGGCTGCTGGCCGAGACGTCCAGGGTGTGCGGCGCGGTGGTCGTGGAGGTGCCGCTGGAGGACAACCTCTCCGCGCGGCGCCCCGCCGGGCGCGAGCACTCAGCCGAGGTTGGGCACCTGCAGCGCTTCTCGCGCGCGGCGGTCCACGAGCTCGTGGCACAGGCTGGCCTGCAGGTGGCGGGCGAGCTCGAGGACCCGCTGCCGCTGGAGGTGCACCGCTTCGGCGCGCGCTCGCGGCGCGCACGGGCGCTGGCGAGCGTCAAGTGGGGATTGCGTGAGGGACTGCACAGTCTTGCGCCCCCGCTGGCGCGGCGGGCGTTTACGTTGCACTACGCCTGCCTCTGCCTGCCGATGGACGCGCGCCCCACGGTGCTGTAGTCTTCGCGACTGGCCAGCCAGCCAAACACCGAGCCCGAAGAGGAGCAGAACATGGCCACGACCACCGTCGGCAGCACCCCCACCAGCCCCAACGGAGCGGACGGTCTCGCGAGCCTGCCGGCCGACGCGATCTCCTACGAGGACCTGTACGCGCGCTGGGAGCGCGGCAACTGGAGCGCCACCGAGCTCGACTTCACCGAGGACGCGCGCCAGTGGCGCGAGGAGTTCACCGACTTCGAGCGCAAGGCCGCGCTGTGGAACTACGCGCTGTTCTTCTGGGGCGAGGACGCCGTCGCCGACAACCTGAGCCCCTACATCGACGCGGCGCCGCGCGAGGAGCAGAAGTACTTCCTCGCCACCCAGCAGGTCGACGAGGCGCGCCACGCGGTGTTCTTCAAGCGCTTCATGCACGAGGTCTGCGGCATCGGCGACGGCTCGATGGCCAGCGGGCTGAGTGGGATCGAGCACGAACTGACGCCCGGTTTCCGCAAGGTGTTCGACCGCCTGGACTCGATGGCCGTGGAGCTGCGCGCCGACCGCTCGCGCGCCAAGCTGGCGGCGGGCGTGGCCCTCTACCACATCGTGATCGAGGCGGGCCTCGCGCAGACCGGCCAGCACATGATCACCAGCTACCTGGAGGAGCGCAACCTGCTGCCCGCCTTCCGCCAGGGCATGGAAAACGTGGCGGCCGACGAGCAGCGCCACATCGGCTTCGGCGTGAAGCTGCTGGCCGATCTGAACCGCGAAGACACGCGCGTGCCCGCCGCGGTGGCGAAGCTGCTGCGCGAAGTGCTCCCCTACACCGCCCAGGTGCTGCAGCCGCCCGGCTGGGACGAACGGTATTTGACGTGCTTCGGCTACACCTACGAGCGTATCGGCGGCGAGGGCGTGGTCTCGCTGCAGACCAAGCTGCGCTCCGCCGGCCTCGCCCACGAGACGCTGCCCGGCCCGCCGGTGGTCCCGCCAGGACTGACCCCCGAGGAGATCTCGCGCCAGGGACGCGAACTGTCGATGGCCGGCATCATCGGCGTGCGCGAGGGGCCATCGAGCCGCGACCCCGAGACGCAGGCGCTGCTGTTCGACATGATCGCCCGCAACGTCAATCCCAACCACGGGCTGCGCCGCCCGACGGTGTTTCAGTGGGAGTTCACCGACCCCGACGTGCCCACGTGGCACCTCACGGTGAACAACGGTTCGAGCGCCGTCGCCCAGGGCGAGGCCGCAAAGCCGGATCTGCGCCTGCGCGTGAGCTACCAGGACTTCGTCGACATCATCGGCGCCCGCCTGAACCCGCTGCGCGCGATGGCCACCGGACGCATGCGCCCGCGGGGTAACCCGCTCGCGCTGCAGCGCCTTACGAGAGTGTTTCCGCGGGGCTGAGCCTACGCAGCGCCGGGCGCTATTCGATCCCGAACTCGTGCGCGGCGCTCGCGGCACCGGTCGTGGCAGCGTGGCCTGTTGAAGACGAGGAGGAAGAAGGGAGCCGCGCGTTGGGAGTCGCAGGCGCTGCCGAAAGCCGGGGGGCCGGGGCGCGCTCGAAGCCAAGCTCACGCTGGGCCCGCAGGGCGGCCGTCGCGGTGGAGAGCGCAGAAGGAGCATGACGAATGTGTGCGGTCGACCGAGCTGCTGGCTTGTGCGGGACGCTGGGCGGCGACGGGGTTCGTATCAGGCTGAACACACCTTGCGGCGCGCTCCGGACGATCGCGGTGGAGGCATGAACGCGATGGACCATGCGCGTGCTGTGGCCGCCGGCGACGATCGCCACACAGCCACCTCCCACGCCAGCAACAAGCAGACACCCGGCGGCCAGTTTGGCCCCGAGCGAGCCGCCTGCAAACATCGAGCCGCTCGCCCCGGCGCCGGCACCCGTTCCAGCGCTCGCGCCAGTGGCAGCCCCAGCGCCGAACCCGACCGCGCCCGATGCCCACGGCAAAGGCAGCGGCGGCAGCACCGCGGCGAGCCCGCGCAGCGAGAGGACGTAGGCGCGACACGCCGGACACTCACGACGGTGCATCTGCGCCAGCTGGTAGCGCTCGCCGGCGGGGTCGAGGATGCCGAAGGCCAGCGCGCGCATCAGCGAGCCCTGCTGCTCGCACCAGCCACCGCCGCCGATCGTGCGCACGAGCTCGTTCATCTTCGCCGCCACACCCGGACGTTCAGGCCCGCTGCCCTCCATCAGTTTGCGCATGCGCGCCTCGCTGACGCCCAGCTGGGCGGCCGCCTCGGCGCGGCTGAGACCCTGCAGGTAGCAGAGACTCGCGGCCTGCTGCTCGCGGGCACTCATGCGACCGCGCAGACCCTCGAAGGCATGGCGCAGGCGTTGACGGTCGTCGAGTGCGCCCGCCAGATCCGGCTCAGCCGCGCCCCGCAGCTCGGCCAGATCGCCCTCGACGCCCGCGAGCTGCGCACGGCGGGCCGGCGCACGGGACTCGTCGATCGCCCGGCGAAAGCAGACCTCCACGAGCCAGCCGGTGGGGTTCTCGATCTCCTGACCCTCCAGCAGCGCCGCGTACAGCCCCTGCCAGGCCTGCGCGTAGCACCCTTCCAGGTCGCCATCGTCGAAGACGACCCCGCGCGAGCGCAACCGTTCGCGCACGACGCCGAGCACCCGCTCGCGCTGGGCCTCGAACTCCTTGCGCAGCACGCGTTCGGCGCGGTAGCGACGCAGCGGCAGGGGGCTCATGGCCTTAAAGACTACGAGCCAGAGGAATGCTGCGAGCTGGTCGAAAGCGCTAGGGAATCGCGCCCGTCGACGCGGCGATATCTTCACGCCATCGCCTCGCCCCCGGACTCCACTCCAGTGCCACCGCCGCGCGCAGAGATCCTCGACGTACCGCTTGCCGTCTCGGACTACGAGCAGGTGATCGACTGGATGGACGCGATGGTCACCGCCGGGGAGCGCGGGTACCTGACCGCCGCGGCAGTCAACCTCGTGATGAGCGCGCGCGAGAGTCCGGAGACGATGGCCGCCGTAAGGGGCGCCACGCTGGCGGTACCCGACGGGATGCCACTGGTGTGGGCGCTGCGCGCGCTCGGCCACGCGGACGCCACGCGCGTATATGGGCCGGATCTGATGCTCGGCTTCTGTGCGCACGCCGCCGCGGTCGGCACGCCGATGTATCTGTACGGCGGGCGCGACGAGACAGCCCTGCAGCTGCTGACCGAGCGCCTACGCGAGCGCTTCCCGGGCCTGTGCATAGCCGGCGGCTTCTCGCCCCCCTTCCGCGCGCTCACCGCGGACGAGGAGCGCCAGGTGGTGGCCAACATCGACGGCTCGGGCGCCCAGGTGGTGTGGGTGGGCACGGGCCAGCCCAAACAGGAGCTCTGGATGCACCACATGCGCCCGCTTCTGCAGGCCCCGCTGCTGGTGGGAGTCGGCGCGGCGTTCGACTTCCACGCCGGGCTCGTGCCGCAGGCGCCGCGCTGGATGCAGCGCAACGGCCTGGAGTGGAGCTACCGCCTGGCGCGCGAGCCGCGGCGGCTGTGGCGGCGCTACGCGCGCTACAACCCGGCGTTCGTGGCCGGCTTCGCGCGGCAGTACCTGCGCGAGCGCCGCTGAGGAGCTCCGGTGCAGGCCGCCATGCCCCAACCCACGGCAGGCAACATCAGGCTGGACCGCGAGCGCCGCTGAGAGCGGACAGGCGCCGCTAATCTCTGGGCGCGATGGCAAACCCCCAGCACACCGCCGACGTAGCCGTCGTCGGCCTCGGCCGCGTGGGGCTGCCGCTGGCGCTGTCGTTCGCCGACCGCGGGCTGGTGACGATCGGCGTCGATAAGGACCCAGCGCGCCTGGGGGCGGTGCGGGAAGGGAGGATGCCCTTCCAGGAGACCGGTGCGCAGGAGCTGTTGGGGCGGGTGCACGCCTCGGGGCGACTAAAGCTCTCAGAGCGCGTGGTCGACGCGGCCGCGGCGCGGCATATCGTGATCACGCTCGGCACACCGTCGTTCTCGCACATCGAGATCGACATGCGCGACATCCGCTCGGCGCTTGATGACCTGCTGCCGGTGCTGGCGCCGGGACATGCGCTGACGCTGCGCTCGACCGTGGCGCCGGGCACGACCGAGTTCGTCGCCGGGTACCTCGCCAAGCACCGCGACTTCGACGTTGGCGAGGAGGTGTTCGTCGCGCACGCCCCCGAGCGCATCGCGGCGGGACGCTTCCTGGAGGAGATCGACACGCTGCCGTGCATCGTGGGCGGCGTGGGCGACCGCTCGGGCGAGGTTGTGGCCGAGCTGTTCGGAGTGTTCGGCGCGCCGATCGTACAGACCACGCCCGTGCAGGCGGAGCTGGCGAAGATCTGGGCGAACATCCTGCGCTACACGAACTTCGCGCTGCCCAACCTGCTGATGATGGACTGCGAGCGCTATGGGGCGAACGTGTTCGAGACGATCGACCTCGATTAACCGCGACTATCCGCGCGGAGGGATCGCACTGCCCGGGTTCACCGCGGGGACGTGCCTGCGCAAGGACTTCACTTTCTCCGAGGAGCGCTCCGCCGCGCCCGGCATGCTTCTGGCGGTGTCGCGCGTGAACGAGTCGGTGCCGCTGTTCCTGGTGGAAGGCATCAAGCGCCGCGTGGGCGCGCTGTCTGCTCGCAAGGTCGCCGTGCTCGGACTTGCCTTCAAGGCCGACACCGACGACGAGCGCGACTCGCTCGCGCACAAGCTGGTGCGCCTGCTCGAACGCGAGCTGGCAGACGTCGTGGCGCACGACCCGCACGTGCCCACGCCGACGGCCTCCTTCGAGCAGGCACTCGACGGCGCCGACGTGGTGGTCGTGGCGACCGACCACGCGGAGTTCCGCGACCCGCGGACGCTCGCCGCGATCGCGCAGCGTGCGCAGAGCGACTGCCTGGTGGTCGACCCATGGAACTGCTGGGGGGCGGGACAGGTGTTCGGGTATGCATCGGAGCTTGCCGCCCTGGGGACCAACGCGTGAGCCGTGTGCTCGTCACCGGCGGCGCCGGCACGATCGGCGCCGCCGTGGTGCGGCGGCTGCTCGCAGACCCGGCGTATGAGGTGCGCGTCTCAGACCAGCGCCGCGCGCCGCAGTGGATGCGTGAGGGCTGTGAGGTGCACACGGGCGACCTGCGCGAGCTGGACGAGGCCAGGACGGCGACCCGCGGCTGCACGCATGTCATCCACTTGGCCGCGATCGTGGGTGGGATCGCGAACTTCCACCGCCTGCCGCACACGCTGACGGAGGTCAACAACGCGCTCTACAACGCGATCGTCCGCGCGGCCCTGGAGGAGGAGGTGGAGCGCTTCACGTATGTGTCCTCCTCGATGGTGTTCGAGCGCGCGACCGAGTTCCCGACGACCGAGGCGCACCTGCCCGACTGCCCCACACCGCAGTCGGCGTATGGCTTCTCAAAGCTCACCGGCGAGGTGTACTGCCGTGCGGCACACGACGAGCACGGGCTGCCCTACACCATCTGCCGCCCCTTCAACGCGTACGGTCCCGGCGAGGTGCCCGACGCCGAGCCGGGGATCGCCCACGCGGTGCCCGATCTGATCAAGAAGGTGCTCTCCGGCCAGCGTCCACTTGAGATCTTCGGCAGCGGCGAGCAGACGCGCACGCTGACCCACGTGGACGACATCGCCGACGGCGTCGTGACGGCGATGGGCTCGCCGGCGGGTCTGAACGAGGACTTCAACATCTCCGCCTCACGCGAGATGACGGTGGCGGAGATCGCGCGCGTGGTGTGGGAGGCATGCGGCGAGGACCCCGCCGCCTTCGAGCTGGAGCACCTGCCGAGCTTCACCGTCGACGTGCCGCGCCGCTGGCCCTCGGTTGAGAAGGCCCGGGTGATGCTCGGCTGGCAGGCGAGGATCGGCGTCGAGGAGGGGGTGGCCGCGACCGTGCGGTGGCTGCGCGAGCGCGAAGAACATACGCTGCACACGCCGGTCGCGGCACCGCCTGAGGGTCCTGCCGGGGCGTGAGCCGCGCAAACCGCACGGCACGATAGGGTCCCGCCCATGACCGATAAACGCTCAGCGCTCATCACCGGAATCACCGGCCAGGACGGCTCCTACCTCGCCGAGCTGCTGCTCGAGAAGGGCTACGACGTGCACGGCATGGTGCGCCGCGCGTCGACCGAGAAATTCGAGCGCATCGAGCATCTGCGCGATCGCATCACGCTGCACCAGGGCGACCTGCTCGACCAGCGCTCGCTGGTGGACGCCCTGCGGGCGTCAGAGCCGGATGAGATCTACAACCTCGCGGCGATGTCCTTCGTGGCGGTGTCCTGGATCCAGCCGACGCTCACGGCGGAGTTCACGGGCGTGGGCGTCACGCGCATCCTCGAGGCGATGCGCGAAGTGTGCCCCGAGGCCCGCTTCTATCAGGCATCCAGCAGCGAGATGTTCGGCAAGGTGCTGGAGGTGCCCCAGACGGAGACGACGCCGTTCTACCCGCGCTCGCCCTATGGCGTGGCGAAGGCGTATGGGCATTTCATCACGGTCAACTACCGCGAGTCATACGACCTGCACGCGACCTCGGGGATACTTTTCAACCACGAGGGCCCCCGCCGCGGGCTTGAGTTTGTTACACGAAAGATTACCTGGCATGCAGCCGCGATCCGTCACGGACTGAAGGAGGATCTGCACCTCGGCAACCTCGACGCCGAACGCGACTGGGGCTACGCCAAGGACTATGTCGAAGCGATGTGGCTGATGCTCCAGCGCGACCAGGCCGAGGACTACGTGATCGCCACCGGCGAGGCGCACTCGGTGCGCGAGTGCTGCCAGGTGGCCTTCGACGAGGCCGGGCTGGGCGAGTTCGAGCGCTACGTCAAGATCGACCCCGCGTTCGTGCGACCGGCGGAGGTGGACCACCTGATCGGCAGCCCCGCGAAGGCCGAACAGGACCTTGGCTGGAAGCCACACACCAGCTTCGAGGAGCTGATCCGCCTGATGACGCGCGCCGACCTCGAGCTGCTCAAGCCGGGGTGAGAGCCGTGGCGCGGACGCCGACCCTTGAGAAGGGACTGCCGCTCGCGCGCCTGGACCCGAGCGCCAGACCGCTCCTGACCCCGCTCGCGGCGGACGCATCGTGAGCGTCCCGCTGTTCGATACCTCCACGGCGCTCGCGCCCCTGCGCGAGGAGCTGCGCGCAGCGCTCGCGCGGGTGCTGGACTCGGAGCGCTACATCCTCGGCCCCGAGGTGGAGTGCTTCGAGCGCGAGTGGGCCGCCTACTGCGGCGCCGATCACGCGGTGGGCGTGGCCAACGGGACCGAGGCGATCACGATCGCCCTGCGCGCGATGGGCGTGGGGCCTGGTGATGAGGTGGTGGTGCCGTCGTTCACCTTCTACGCCTCGGTCGAGGCGATTCCCCCCACAGGGGCAAGGCCGGTGTTCTGCGACATCGACCCCGACACGTACTGCGTGACCGCAGAGACAGTCCGCGCCGCCCTCACCCCGCGCACGAAGGCGGTTATCGCGGTGCACCTGTTCGGCAACGTGGCGCCGGTCGCGGAGATCGAGGCGCTGGGCGTGCCGGTGCTCGAGGACGCCGCACAGGCCGCCGGCTCACGCTGCGCCGCGGGGCGCCCGGGCGCGCTCGGCACGGCCGCCACTTTCTCCTTCTTTCCCTCCAAGAACCTGGGGGCCTTCGGCGACGGCGGCGCGGTCACCACCTCGGACCCCGAGCTGGCCGAGCGCGTGCGCGTGCTGCGCTTCCACGGCTCCCATGACAAGGTGACCTACGAGCAGGTCGGCTACAACTCCCGCCTGGACGAGCTGCAGGCGGCGGTGCTGCGCGTGCAGCTGCCCCACCTCGATGACTGGGCGCGCGGCAGGCGCGAGGCCGCCGAGCACTATGTGCGCGCAGGCTTGGAAGGAATAGAGGGGGCCGCGCTGCCGACACCCGTCGCGGGCGCCGAACCCGCGTGGCACCTATACGTCATCGGCCACCCACAGGCAAGTCGCCTGGAAGGCTCCCTGAACGCGGCGGGGGTGGGATGTCGCGGCTACTACCGCACCCCCGTGCACCGCCAGGCCGCGATGCGCAAGTGGGGGGCGGGGGTGGAGCTGGCGGCCACCGAGGAGGCGGCCGGCAGGCATCTGGCGATACCAATGAGTCCGGTGCTGAGTGCGGAGCAGGCGGCCGAGGTGACGGCGGCCATTGCGGCTGCTCTCTGACGGGACTATTTTTCGCTGTCTTTACTCGCTTTCGGGACGATCTTCTGGAATACGCGCTAAGAGCGCCCAGCGACCACGAGCCCGATCTCCCAAAAAAGTCAGGACCCCATCTCCGAGGAGACAGGGTCCTGACCGATCCGTACTCTTTGCTGCTCAGCGACTAGTAGCCAGCTTCGACCACTGCTTTAGCCGTCCCATTTTCCAGCGAACCCGTGAGAATCGCGGTGTTGTGGCCGGCAGCTGCCGGTACACCCAGGATTCCTTCGACCAGCGGGTTGAGGAAGAACGAGAAGAGTCCTCCACATCCTTCGGTGCCGGGCGCCGAGAAGGCGTTATCGACGACCTTGTTGCCTTTGACCGTCACCTTCGTGAACGCTTCGTTGAACGAGAGTTCACCAACGGTGCCTGTGATCGGTTTATTCGGCGCCGGGGGACTGGTCGTACCCGTCGTCAGGTCGAACGTCACCGGGTGCGATTTCGAGCCGAGGTAGCAGGAGCTGCCAAGGATCGCGTTGTTCAGGTGCAGTCGCAGCGGCAGGGAGAGGGCGACGCCTTCGGCGTTCAGCAGGTTCGCCCTACTGATGCCGGGGTTGCCGACCAGTTCGGCAGTCGCCGTGACACCGGTGAAACCTTCGTTGATCTGTTTGTTGAACCATTCCTGCAGTTCTTTCGGCCACCAGGTGGGGGCTTTGATCCCCGTCAGGCCACCAGGAACCGTGAGCGGCGTTTTCGACAGCGATTCGCCGTTAGCCGCGGCGACGAATGTTTCCGCGCCGGTTTCTTCGTTGATGATGCTACCACCCTGGAGGGTGATCGTTTTGTTGACCGGCACTGTCTTGTTGCCGATGATGAATTCACCACCGGTGCTCTGCACGTAGAAGCACAGAGCGACTGACGGATTTTTCGTGGGGCACTGTGCGAAGACGGCAAATTCTTTGGAGTTCGCCATCGCCGGGGCCACCACGGCAAGAACCAGTATCGATGCGGACATCAGGACGAGCGCGCCCTTGCGGAGACTCACGAGACGCCGCAGATGATCTGTGATCATGTTGCTCCTTGAGTTGTGGATGCCAGTAGCTACGTTTACGAGCGTATGTATGCCACAGATGCTTTACAACAACTGTTTCCGATAGATCTATTTTTTGCGATAGTTGGTGCCGTCCGTCGATTTCTTCTGCGGTCACACGAATTGTTTCCGACTCCAACCGGCAAAAAGCCGAGACTCGGCCTGGCGGGCGACGGCGGACGTCGCAGATATTTCCGCAAGCTGCATGCGCCCCGCCGACGTGACCCGCTCCAGATCGACGCCGCGGGGCTGCTAGCGCCAGCGCACGAGCAGGTCCTCTTGACCCACTTCGCGCACCACCTTCGCGGGGACCCCCATCGCGACCCCCCGGGGGGGGATGTCGCGCGTGACGAGGGCGCCGGCGGCGACGAACGCCTCCTCGCCGACCTCCACGCCAGGGGTCAGCACCACGCCACCCCCGATGCGACACGCGCGCCGCAGGATAGCGCCGCGCAGGGCCATCTCCGGCCCGTGGCGAGACATCGTGTCGTCGTTGGTGGTGAGCGCGCCCGGGCCAACGAACACGTCGTCCTCGACGAGCGTAAAGGCCGTCAGGTAGACACTCGTCTGCACCCGTACGCGCGCGCCGACCTGCACGTCGTTGTCCACCACGCTGCCCCGCCCGATGACCGTGCCAGAGCCGACGCGGGAGCGCTCGCGCACGAAGGACTGGTCGCCGAGGATCGCGCCTTCGCCGATGTGGCTGCCGGCGAAGACGACGGCTCCGGCGCAGACAGTCACGCGCGCCCCGAGCTCGAGATCGCCGACGTCCCCCCTGGCCGAGGAACCGGCGGCCAATCGCGGGCGCTTGCCGAGCACGGCATGGTCCTCGATCGCGCAGCTCTCGCCGAGTGAGGTGCCGGCGTGCACCACCACGTGAGCGCCCAGCACCGTGCCGGCTCCAATGCGGGCAGCGGCGTGCACGACCGCCCCGGCGCCCAAAGAGGCTCCCTCACCGAGGGTGGCTCCTGCGTGTACGACTGCGTGGGGCTCGAACGACACACCAGCGCCAACCTGAACGCCCTCGCCGAGCAGCAGGCCGGGCGCGCGGGGGTCGGGTCTCACAGCCGCGAAGTCTACGCTTCCAGCGCGCGCAGATCGGCCTGGACCATTCGCTCCACCAGCTGCTCGAAGGTGATCGACGGCTCCCACCCGAGCTGGGCACGGGCCCGACTCGGGTCGCCCACGCTGGGGGTGCTCTCGGGAGCGCGCACGAGCGCGGGGTCCACGCGCAGATACGGCTCTGCCTCGAGCCCCACGCAGGCGAACGCCGTCTGCGCCAGCTCACCCACGGTGCGGGCCACTCCGCTCGCGAGCACATAATCTTCGGGCCGCTCCTGCTGCAGCATCGTCCAGGCACCGCGCATGATGTCCCCCGCGAACGACCAGTCGCGCACCGCCTGCAGGTCTCCCACGGTCAGCTCGGTGAGCCGCCCCGTTGCGATTTCCGCGACGCCCCGTGTGATCCTGCGCGTGACGAACTGCTCGGGGCGGCGCTCTGACTCGTGGTTGAACACGATTCCCGAGCACGCCCACAGTCCGTCACGCGCGCGCAGCACCCCCACCAGCTGATGCGCCGCTAGCTTGGCCACCGCGTAGGGCGTCAGCGGACGGCACGACGTGTCCTCGTTCTGGGGGCACTCCCCCGCGTCCCCGAACATCGCACCCGAGGCGGCGACGAACACACGCGTCGTGGGGTCGAGGCCGCGCACGGCCTCCAATAACGCGGCCGTGGAACCCACGATCGCGCGCACCGTGCGCTCGGGGTGGACCCATGAATCGGGCACAAACGAAGGAGAGGCCAGGTGATAGACCTCGCGCGGCTCGCTCTGGCGCAAGGCGGACAGCAGACTGGGCGGGTCGAGCAGATCGCCCTGCACCAGACCAACCCGCCCGCGCAGGTGCTCTGAGCAGCCGAGATCGCGGTCTGGGTCGCCGCGCACGAGCGCGGTGACGGCGTAGTCCTCCTCCAGCAGCAGCTCGGCGAGGAACGAGCCGTCCTGGCCGGTGAGGCCGGTTATGAGGGCCGTCTCGCCATTCATTGCGCCGGGCGGCTCGCGGCGAGCGCGTCGCGACGGGCGCGGAGGAAGCTCAGCACCGCCTCGCGCTGATCGTCGGCCTCGAGCAGCTCCCCGTAGGTCAGCTCCGCACCGCGGAACCCCCTCGCATTCCACAGCTCGTTGTCGGGCACCCCCTCCCACGGGGTCACATACACGTAGGGCTGCGCATGCGCGTCATCTCCCGGCGAGAGTCCATAGGCGGCGCGGCGACCCTCCTGCTGGGAGCCCAGCTCGACGGCCATGTCGAAGTGCTCGGGCCACAGCTGCACCTGGCTGTCCTTCCCGTCCGGCGCCTCCGCGCGTAGCTGCTGCAGCACCGACGCCGCGAACCCGAACCAGTCGCCGAGGAACGATGAAGACTCGGCGTCCACCTCCAGCGGCTGGTCGGCCCCCGCCAGATCGTGGCGCGTGAGGTCGAAGCCGATGAACTCCGCCGCGTCGGCCAGCGTCGTCAGGCGCCCGTGCTGCACCCGCCCGGCAACCTGAACGATCAGCGTCTCGCCGGCAACCCGCACCTGCACGTCGTTGCCGAAGAACGGCGTCCCGAACCCTCCGAGCGTGTAGCGCAGCCCGATCTTGCCGTTCGCGCGTCGCCGCGTCGGCGAGATCGCGTGCTCGGCTACGCCGTGCAGCGCGCGCCGCGCCACCGCAAGGCTCGCGGGCGGCTCGGCCAGGCGCCTGTAGGCGCCCAGCCAGCGCTCAGCGCACCACTGCGCGAGCTCCGCGTCCTCGCGCGCGAGCTCATCCCAGAGCAAGTCCCCGCCGCTCACGGGCGACACCAGCGGACGGTGGTAGCGATGCTCACCGATCTCAACTGGATCGTCCGCGAACCACGGCGCCTGCGCGACCGCCGGGGGCGAGGGCTCGAGCACCCGCACCTCATAGCGCCCCTGCAACCGCTCCTCCGCTTCGGAGCGCGGATGCCGAGGCGTGGGCTGTTGCGGCATGTCCTGCGGCGAGCTCATCGGCGGAGCTTATGGCCTGCCTGCCTTCGGCGAACGCTCGGCGCCCCACCCCTTCGAGCCCTGTACGGCGGCGTACGCGTCAGGGCCCGCCCCGTGCGACGGCGTGCTGCCCCATGCAGTGGCGTACGCGTCAGGGCCCGCCCCGTGGGACGGCGTGCTGCCCCATGCAGTGGCGTACGCGTCAGGGCCCGCCCCGTGGGACCGCGTACACCGCCGCCAGCCCAGCGGCCACGGTCTCGGGGGCGCACTGTCCCCGCACGCGCGCCAACCCGCGCTCTCCTGCGCGCTCGTCGCCCCACAGCAGCCCGATGGCCCTGGCCAGCCCCGCGACGTCACCGGGCGGCGCGGCTCCCTCCTCTCCCAACAGCTCGCCCAGGGCCCCCACGTCGCTCCCGGCGACCGGCACACCCGCTGCCATCGCCTCGGCCGCCGCCATCCCGAAGGTCTCGCCCGAGCGTGAGGGCACGAGCGCCAGCGCCGCGCCGCGCCGCAGCTCGGCCAGCCGCTCTCCCTCGACGCGCCCGGCGAAGCGCACCTCGGCGCCGCGCGCGCGGGCGCGCAGGGTCTCGAGCTCGGGGCCCTCTCCCGCGATCACGAGCGGCACGCCCGCCTGGCGGCAGGCGTCGATCGCCACCTCTACGCCCTTCTCGGGCGCCAGGCGCGAGACGATGAGCGCGTAGCTTCCGCTCGCCGCCTCAGAGCACGACGCGAAGGTGCGCAGGGGTGGTGCCAGCACGTGCACGCGCTCCCACGGCAGCGGCGCCCCGAGCGCACGCAGCCGCTCGCGCGCAAACTCGCTCGGCACGATCACCGCGTCCACCTGCGCGAGCGTGCGCCGCTGCCACAGCGCCAGCCCCGCGCCGTAGGCAAGCGCCTCGGCGCGGCTGCCGCGGCAGTTGTGCCACACGCCCGGCAGCGTGTTGCGCCCGTGGCAGCGCGTGCACTCGCTGCCCTCGGTGAAGCACACCCCCGTGGCACATACCAGGCGATACTGGTGCAGGTGCAGCACCACGCGCGCGCCCTCAGCCCGCGCGGCCGCCAGCGCGCGCCAGCCGAGCGTCGGCAGGAGGTTGTGCGCGTGCACCACGCGGGCTCTCGACTCGCGCACGACTCGTGCCACCTCCGTGGGCGCCAGCCCTCCGTACAGCAGCCCCGCCGCGGCGCGGCCACGAGCGCGCGACGCAGCGCCCCCGATCGACTGGCGCGTCAGCAGCCGCACCGGCTCGTGCATGTGCTTGCCCACGAGCCACACCAGGTCCTCGACCACGCGCTCCTCGCCCCCGGTGGTGCGATAGCGACTGTGCAGGAACAGGACCACGATGCTGCAAACCTAGAATGCTCCGCCTGTGTGTGCTTCCCCGTGCCCCTCCGCGTCGATCGTCCTTCCAACGCGTGGGCGCCCGGACTACCTGCGTGTGGCACTAGCCTCGATCGCCGCCCAGGCGGCCGGCGCCGGCGCGGAGGTGCTGGTCGTCGACGACGCCGGACCCTCCCAGGAGATGCGCACACTCGTAGAGCGCTTCGGCGCACGCTACGAGCCCCACCCAGCGCCTTTGGGGCTGAACGTCGCGCGCAACACAGGCATCGAGCACTCCACCGGCGCGTTGGTGGTGTTCGTCGACGACGACGTCGCCGTCAACCCCGGCTGGCTCGCCGCACTGCTGCGGGCCGCTCGCGAGCACCCCGACACGCAGGTCTTCGCCGGGCGCATCCGCGCGCGCCTGGAGGGCCAGGGCGGGTGGGGCCAGCACTCCTGCGGGCGCGAGGCGCCGCCCGTAACCACGCTCGACCTCGGCCCGCGCGACACCCGCGCCGTGCGCTTCGCGTGGGGTGCCAACATGGCAGTGCGTCGCGAGGCCTTCGAGCGCATCGGCCTGTTCGACGTCACCCTGGAGCACGGCGGCGACGAGCAGGAGTGGCAGGAACGGCTGGCCGCCGATGGAGAGCCGAGCATCCTCTATGTCGCGGGAGCGGCACTCGAGCACCGTCGCGTCGGCTCCGATGCGCGGCTGCGCGTGCTGACGCGCACCGCCTACACCCGCGGACGCGCCGCCAGGCGGTTCGACGCTCGGCGCGGTGAGGCTCCCAGCCGCTCGCGTGAGCTTTTGACGCTCACCGGATGCATGGGCCACGTCGTGCGGCGTCGCTGCCCCGCGGGCCTGACGACGGTCGCCCACAGCCTTGGGCGCCTGCTTGAAAGCATCGCTGAATGGCGCTCCGCCGCCCCCGCTGCCCATGTGCCGACGGCTTCCCCGACAGACGACTTCCTTTCGGGCGCAAGCGGCACCGTTGGCGGGCGAGACGCCGTGCGCCGGGCGCTTCTGGACCGGCTCACCGACGCCCGTGAGGCGCTCACCGGCCGCAGCGCCCGCCTGGGACGTGCCGCGCGCCACTCACCCCCCACGCGCAGCGTGCTGGTGCTGGGCGTCGAGCGCCCCGTCCACCGCGCGCTCGCCGCTGCCGCGCACGCCGAGCTGCGCCACTCGCGTCACGCGGTGCAGTTGCACACCCGCCCACCCGGGGACCTGGGCCGCTTCGAGAACCTCGACGCACTGCTTGCCCAACACCCACCCCAGGAGCACGACTGGCTACTCGTGATCGACGACGACGTGCGCCTTCCACACGGGTTCCTTGACCGGCTGCTGTTCCTCGCCGAGCGCTTCCGCCTCGATCTCGCCCAGCCGGCGCATCGTCTGCACTCGCACGCCGCCTGGGAGCTCACGCGCCGCCGGCCCGGCTCACTGTTGCGCGAGACGCGCTTCGTGGAGATCGGTCCGGTCACGCTGTTCTCGCGCTCCACCTTCTCCACGCTGCTGCCCTTCCCCCCGCTGCGCATGGGCTGGGGCCTCGACCTGCACTGGGGCGCCCTCGCGCACGAGCACGGCTGGCGCCTGGGCGTTGTGGATGCCGTGGCGATCGCTCACGCGGCCGCGCCAGCCGCCAGCGCCTACTCGCGCGAGCAGGCGATCGCCGAGGCGCGTACCTTCCTGGGGGAGCGCCCCTACTTAAGTGCGGACGAGGCCCAGGTGACATTGACGAACCACAGACGCTGGTAATGGCTTCACACACCCCCAGGTGGCGTGAGCGCATCGCGCCCCCCATCCCCCGGGTGGCCGTGATATGAACATTTCGCGTATCCCCGAGGTCGCCGTGACGGTCTTGCGCACGCCCAGGGTGGTGGTGGTCAGCGAGTTCTATCCCTCCCGCGCGGACCCCGTGCTGGGGGTCTGGGCGCACCGCCAGGCGCTCGCCGCCCACGCGGCCGGCGCGGACGTGCAGGTGCTCGTCCTGCACCGTCTTGTCCCTCCGCGCGCGACGCTCGCCCGCGGGTCGACGGCCGCTGTACGCGCGCTGAGCACACAGCTGCGCCAGCCGCACCGCGAATCGCGGGACGGGCTGGCCGTCGCCTACGTGCCCTACGTCTCGCCGCCGCGCGCCCGCTCCTACGCCGCGTGGGGCGCCTGGGCGGCGCCGGCGCTGTCCTTGGCTCTGCGCCGGCTGCGCCGGCGCTTTCCCTTCGAGCTGATCCACGCCCACAACGCCGTGCCCGCGGGCGACGCGGTGCGACGCGCACGACTGGGCATGCCACTGGTGGTCTCGGTGCATGGCGGCGACGTGCTCTACACGGCCACGCGCATCCCCGGCGGACGCGAGACGGTGGCACGCGGTTTCGGCGCCGCCGACCTGGTGTTGGCCAACAGCCAGGGCATCGCCGACCTCGCTCGCACGCACGGCGCCCGCGAGACGCGCGTGGTGCACCTGGGCGCGGATCTGCCCGCGCCGAGCCTCGTTCGTGGCACGCCGCCTGAACTGGTGACCGTCGGCCACCTAGTCGCGCGCAAGCGCCACGCCGACGTCATCCGCGCGCTGGCGGTGCTCTCCGAGCGACACCCCACGCTGCGCTACGCAATCGTCGGGGACGGCCCCGAGCGCGCCTCCCTGGAAGCGCTCGCCGCTCGCCTTGGCGTCGCAGAGCGGGTGGAGTTCTGCGGTCAGCTCGAGCCCACGGCGGCGCTCGCTCGCGCGCGGCGGGCGACGCTGTTCGCGATGCCCTCCACCGAGGAGGCCTTCGGTGTGGCCTATATCGAGGCGATGGCCGGCGGGACGCCCGCGATTGGCTGTCGTGGCGAGCCCGGCCCGGAGGAGATCGCGATGGCAGGTGACGGCTTCGTGCTCGTGCCACCCGGCGACATCGAGCGCCTCAGCCAGCGCATCGACGAGCTGCTCAGCGACCCAGACCGGCTGCGCGAGGCCAGTCGCCGCGCGCGCGCCACCGTCGCCGCCCACTTCACCTGGGGGCGCTGCGGCGAGCTGACGCTCGAGGCATACCGCTCTGTGCTCGATCGACCCGGCGCCCACGTGGCGTAGCGACGAGGCAACACGCGATGCGGCCCGTCCTGTTCGTCACCTCCTACGCGCCCCCCGACCGCGTCGGCGCTTTTCAGGCGCTGCACGAGCGCGAGGGCATCGAGCTGGCGCTGTTCGGCGGGCGCCTGCTGCACGGTCCGGGCGGCGATGCGCAAGGCAGGGCCCACGCAACCGCTGGCAGCGCCCGCCGTCCAGCTGACGGGTCGCCCGACCCCGGTGAAGGAACACGTGTGTCCGGGGGTAACCAGTCTGAGCACATCCTCGCCGTCCCCCACCGCCACGTCGACCAGCGTGAGCTGGGGCGCCTGGCGGCAAGCGGGCGCTACCGCGCGGTCGTTGCCTCGACCGGCGGGCGCCTGGCGCTGCCGCTGACGTGGGTCGGCGCACGTCGGGCGGGTGTACCGCTGATCCTGTGGGCCTCGCTGTGGGCGCATCCGCGCAGCGCCACCCACGCGCTCAGCTATCTGCCGCTGCGGCGGCTCTACCGCTCCGCCGACGCGGTCGTGACTTACGGTCCACACGTCAGCGCCTATGTGCGCGCGCGCGGCGCGCGCAACGTCCACGTGGCGTCGCAGTCGGTCGACAACGACTTCTGGCGCGCGGACGACGTCGATCCGCGGGTAGCTGCCCAGGTCGAGCCGCGCTGGCCGGCGGACGCCGAGGTGGTGTTCATGTTTGGCGGCCGCGCCGCACGGGAAAAGGGCCTAAGGGTGCTATTGGAGGCCTGGAGTGCATCGGGCTTCGGGGCGCCTGCCGCCGCGCTCGTCCTCGTCGGCGTGGGATCCAGCCCCCCTTGGGTCCCCGCCGGCGGCGCGGTGAGTGCTAGGAACGCGGTCAGCGACGTAAATGGTGTAAGCGACATGAACGCGGGGAATGGCATGGACGGTGTGACTTGCCTGGACCCGGTCGATGCGGTGCAGATGCGCAACTTCTATGCCGCCAGCGATGTTCTGGTGTTGCCTTCGATTCGCACTCGCACCTTCCGCGAGCCGTGGGGACTGGTCGTGAACGAGGCCATGAACAGACATCTGCCAGTGATCGTGAGTGACGCCGTGGGAGCGGCGGCAGGTGGCCTCGTGCGCGACGGCCGCAACGGTGTTGTCGTCCCCGCCGAAGACCCCGCCGCGCTGGCCAGCGCGATGCGCACGCTCGCCGGCGACGGCGCCCTGCGTGTCCGCCTCGGCGCGGCCGGCTCGAGCGACGTGCTCGCCTACAGCCACGACGCGTGGGCCGAGGGGTTCTCGAGGGCGTTGGCCAGCGTCGGCGTCTCCAGTTTCGCGTCGTCCTCCGGGGGCGCTGGTAGCGTGCGGCGGTCATGAAAGTGCTGTGGAGAGCCAAGAAGACGCGAGCGTGCGCAGCAGACTCGAGTCCGGCGGCTAGCGCGAGTACGGAGACAACACACACGCGACACGCCGCCCCGGCGGCCACACGCGCGCGGCGAACCGCCCCAGCGGCCACACGGGCACCACGCGCGAGGCGAACCGCCGTGGCAGCCGCGGCGGTGCTGGCGCTGGCTGGAGCGACGGTCGCACCCGCAAGCGCCGACACCGGAGCCACGATCATCGAACGCTGCACCCACGGCCAGTCGCTCAGCGGTTTCAGCCAGCAGGCCTATCGCCAGGCGCTGGCGGAGATGCCCGCGGAAGTCAACGAGTACTCCGAATGCGCCGCCCGCATCCGCAAGGCCGAGCTCGCTGCGGCGGGGCAGAGCGGCCCAGGTGGTGGTGGCAGCAGCGGGGGGGTAGGCGCTCTGGCGGCCCCGGTCACGCCTCCCACGCCGGCCGAACAGCAAACGCTGCAGGCAGCCCACAGCCCAGCCGGCGCCGCGCCGGTGAATGTCGGCGGCCAGGCGGTCGTGCCGGGCGTGGTGCACGCCGACATCGCCTCCGCGGTCACCTCGCTGCCCGCCCCGCTGCTGGCGGTGCTCGCGTTGCTCGTGGCCGGCGGCGCGGTGCTCGTCACCCGCACGATCCGGGGCCGTGTCCGCGACCGCCACGACGGCTGAAGGGCTCATGTCGGCGCACGCCGCGACCGCCGAGCACGCTCCCGCCGGCGTCTCCGATCCCGTCCGCCCTCGGCCCGCGTCGGAGTACGACCGAGCCGCGAAGCTGACCGGCGCCGCGCGGCTTGCTCCTCTACTCACGACGCTGGGTGTGGCGGCGGGGTTGTGCGCGCTGGTCTTCTACGCCAAGGGCGGCTGGAACCCGATCAATCCGCGGCCGATGACGGTGCTGGAGATGACGCTGACGCTCGCTGGTGGCGCGGCGATCGCAGGGGTGGTGCTGTTCGCCGCGCCCGGCCGGCCGCTCTACGGTGGTTGGGCGATCGGGCTGCTGCTCGCGTTCACCGCCCTCACCGCGCTGTCGGTCGTGTGGTCGGTGCAGCCCGACGAAAGCTGGCAGGAAACCGCCAGGATGCTCGCCTACAGCGCCCTGTTCGGCGTCGCCGTGGCGCTCGTGCGCGTGGCGCCCGCCCGGTGGTCCTCGGTGCTGGGCGGCGTGCTGCTGGCGTCGGTCGTGGTGTGCGCCTACGCGCTGGCCACCAAGGTCTTCCCCCGCCAGCTCGATCCCGGCGACCAGTACGCGCGCCTGCGCGCCCCGTATGACTACTGGAACGCGATCGGCCTCAGCGCCGCGATGGGAGTGATGAGCTGCCTGTGGCTGGGTGCGCGTCGCACCGGCCATGCGGCGTTAGGAGCGCTCTCCTACCCCGCGATGGGGCTGCTGGTGGTGACGCTGATGCTGTCCTACTCGCGCGGCTCGCTCGTGGCGGTGGCCGTCGGCGTGGTGCTCTGGCTCTGGCTCGTGCCGCTGCGCCTGCGCGGCGCGGCAGTGCTGCTCGTGGGTGGGCTAGGCGCGATGGTGGTCGTCGGGTGGGACTTCTCCCAGCACGCCCTCTCCAGCGAAAGCGTCGCACTCGGTGAACGCGCGAACGCCGGCGACCAGCTGGGCGTGCTGCTCGCGGCGGTACTGGTGGGCCTCGCGCTCGCGGGCGTCGCGATCGGCTTCGCCACCGGGCGCCACGCGCCGCGAGAAGCGACGCGGCGCCGCATCGGCGCGCTCCTGCTGAGCCTACCCGTGATCGCCGTGGTGGCGCTCATGGGACTCTTGGCGCACAGCCATCGCGGCCTCACGGGCAGCGTCTCGCACGACGTCAGCGCTCTCACCAACCCCAATGCCCCCCTGCCGGCGAACACGCCAGGCCGACTCACCTCTGTGGGCAGCGTGCGCGCGCGCTACTGGAACGAGGCGCTGGAGGTGTTCTCCGAACACCCAGCCCTCGGCGCCGGCGCGGGAGGGTACGTGATCGCACGCCTGCGCCACCGTACCGAGACGCTCGACGTCACCCACGCGCACGGCTTCCTGGTGCAGACGCTCGCCGACCTGGGACTCGTGGGACTCGCACTCACCCTCGCGCTGCTGGCCGCCTGGCTGGCCGCCGCCGGGCGCGCCACCCACCCGTGGAATCGCCGCTGGCGAGAGGGCCGGTGGCGAGCATTTGCCGCCCCTTACACCGCCGAGCGCATCGGGCTGTTGACGATGCTCTGCGTCGTGGTCGCCTTCGGCGTTCATTCGCTCGTCGACTGGACCTGGTATGTGCCCGGCGACGCCTGCGTGGCGCTGCTTTGCGCTGGCTGGCTGGCGGGGCGCGGACCGCTGAGCGATACACCGAAGCAAAGCCGGCGGCCCTCGCTGCGCGAGGTCAGCCACACGCGCGCCATCCTCGCCGCGGCCGTCGTGCTCGGCGTGCTCGTGGCAGCATGGGCGCAGTGGCAGCCGCTGCGCTCCGTCGACGCCGCCGACCAGGCACTGGCCCTGATTCGTGAACATCCAGCCGCCGCGCGCGCCGCCGCAGAGTCGGCAGTGAACCGCGATCCGCTGTCGGTGCAGGCCCTGTTCACACTATCCGCTGTCCAGCAGCGTGCCGGGGAAGCCGCACAGGCGCGGGCTACGTTGCAGCGGGCAGTGCGCCTGCAGCCCTCCAACCCGCAGGCCTGGGTGGCGTTGGGCGAGTATGACCTGCAGAGCAAAGACCCCAAGGAAGCCCTCAAGGAGCTCCGCGCTGCTGTCTACCTGAACCCCGAGACGGTCGCTCCCGAATCGGTCATCGCCGAAGACCCCGAGCTGATCGAAGTCCGCAACGCCTACCTGACGGCGCTGCGCGAGGCGGGCGCCCGATAGCGCCACCAAAGGCCGATGGCATGAGCCGTGGTGAAAGGGCCGGCACCGCGGATCGCCATGCGGAGCGTGGGGCGAACCAGACTCGAAAGACCCGAAAAGAGGGCCCCGCCTCCTGAGGAGGCGGGGCCCCGGGTGTGGGGGGTTTTATCCCAATGCCCTGGAGGGCGGTACTAGTGTTCGCTTGCCACCACAGCTGCCGCCGTGGCGTTTTCGAGCGTGCCGTTAAGGCGCGTCGTGTTGTGGCCGGCCGCGGCGGGCAGACCGAGCTTTGCGTCAACCGCGGGGTCGATCAGGAAGGAGAAGATCCCACCGCAGCCTTCGGCCGCCGGAGCAGCGTAGGCGTTGTCGACCAGCGAGTTGTTCTTGACCGTGACCTTGGTGAATGCTTCGTTGAACGACAGTTCGCCGACGGTCCCAGAGATCGGGGTGTTCGGCGGCGGCGGGCTGGTCTTTCCCGTCGTGAGGTGCTGGATGATCGGATGCGCGGCTGAGCCGATGTAGCAGCTTTCGCCCAGGAACACATTGCCGAGCTTCACCCGGACAGGCAGTTCCAGCGCGGTGCCTTCGGCCGACAGCAGGTTGCTCCGGCTGATGCCGGGGTTGGCCACCAGTTCGGTCGTCGCGGTCACGCCGGTGATGCCCTTATTGATGAATTCATTGAATATTTCCTGCAGCCACGTCGGCCAACCGGTCGGGGCCATGATGCCGAGCAGGCCGCCGGGGACATTCAACGCCGTCTTCGACAACGATTCGCCGTTGTTCGCGCCCACGAACGTTTCCGCGCCGGTTTCTTCGTTGATGCTGCTGCCGCCCTGGAGGATGATCGGCTTGTTGATCGGCACCGTCGTCGTGCCCACGTGGAATTCACCACCGCTGCTCACCGCATAGAAGCACAGGGCCACCGACGGATTGCTCGTCGGACAGTGCTTGAACACGGCGAATTCGCCCGTCGGTTCCTTCGCCAGCGCCGGCGCGGCACAGACCGCCACCAACGCGAGGGCCGCCACACCCATCAGGAGGGACCGACGCAGACCCGTAAGTCGCTGCATACCATCTCTGATCATGCTGCTCCTCTTTCGCTTGAGTACAGGATCTACTGCGTCGGCGAGGCTATGGATTCGTTGCGGAGCTCACAAGGAATGTTTCTGATATCGGAAGAACCAGGGCTCAGCGGAATGCATTGTCCCTGCTATTTACGATTTTTGCGCCAGATGTCGGGGCAAATCGGCGTACGCGATCTCAGTAGCGCATCCGCCGCGCTTGCGCAAGCGGCACCTCAGCGGCACACTGCCGCGTACATACCAGCGACACGCTCAGAATCGCGTTCGTCGCGCGCACGCAAGCAGCGTTCGCCGGAAACCGGGTACACCGCCACGCCCGCGCACCTCGATCTGCTCGAAGCCGAAGTCCGCGAACAGACCCGCGAGAGTCGAGCGGGAATAGAAGCGCAGATGGTCTGAGCGCGGGTCGAAATGAGCCGCGAACGCCCGCCGCGAGACGGCCAGGCGCAGCAACGTGAGGCGATCGTGCGCCGGGGTGCTCACGAGCAGCGACCCGCCCGATCGCAGCACGCGGCGCACCTCCGATAACCACGCCGCCGTGTCGAGGATGTGCTCTATCACCTCCCCCGCCCACACCACGTCGAAGCTCGAGTCCTCCGAAGGCCAGGGACCCTCGGGCTCCACCAGGCGCAGATCGAGATCCGCGCGCCGCGCGCGGGCGCGGCGCAGCGGCTCCTCGGCCACGTCGATCGCCACCACTCGCGTGCCCGCGTCCGCCAGCGGGACCGCGAAATGCCCCTCGCCGCAGCCGACGTCGAGCACGCGCTCCCCAGGCGAGACGTGACCCAGGAGGAAATCCAGGCGCCTGGGGAAGTCGACCGGCTTCAGCCCCTCTGGGATCCCCTCCCAGAGGCTTTCGTGGAAGTCGCTCAATACGCCCCGCGCCGCGAGATCACAGCGGGGATCCATGAACGGGAAGCGGGCAGGTCCCCCTCCCGACCTCCCCCCGGCAGAGGCATGATCAGTAGGCTCCGCGCCGCGAGAGCACGGCGGGAATCGTCTTGAAGAGGATCGTCAAGTCCAGCGCCAGCGACCAGTGCTCCAGGTAGAGGAAATCGAGGTGCACGAGGTCGTCGAAGTCGAGCTCTGAGCGGCCCGAGACCTGCCATAGCCCCGTCAGTCCCGGCAGCACGAGGTAGCGCTTGCGGTGCCACTCCTCGAGCATCTCGAAGTCGCGCTCGGGCAGCGGTCGCGGGCCGACGAGCGACATCTCACCGCGCAGCACGTTCACGAGCTGGGGCAGCTCGTCCAGCGAGAAGCGCCGCAGCAGGCGACCGACGGTCGTCATGCGCGGGTCCTCGCGGATCTTGAAGAGCGGCCCCGACGCCTCGTTCAGCGCTTCCAGGTCGGCCTGATCCTGCTCGGCTCCGTAGTGCATCGTGCGGAACTTCAGGCATTCGAACGGCCGCAACCCGATCCCCGGCCGCCGGGAGCGATACACCGCCGGGCCGCGCGAGCTGAGTCGCACCGCGAGCCAGATCGCCCCCAGCAGCGGGCTCAGCAGCACGAGCAGCACGCTCGCCCCGACCACGTCGAAGGTGCGCTTGAGCACGAAGTCGATGCCTTCGAAGACCGGTGGTTTGAGCTCGAACAGCGGCACCGACTCGCCCGGCACGAACTCCGCGCGGTGGATCAGGATCTCCATCGTCGAGGGCGCGATGCGCACGCGCACGCCCCGTTCGTGGCAGCGGTCGACCAGCTCCACCGCCTCCACCTGAGGGAAATCGGGGTCGGCAATGATCACCTCGTCGATCCGCTCGGCCGCCAGCACCCCGTCGAGGTCCGCGAGCGTCCCCAAAGAGCGCAGCCCGTTCTCAGGCAGCGGTGCCAGCGAGACGAACCCCACCACCGCGATCGGCGAGTGCGGCGCGTCGCGCAGCGCGTGCGCCACGTCGCCGATGTGCGCCCCCGTGCCGACCAGCACCGCCCGTCGGCGCTGACCCGCTGTGCGCATCAGCCTCCCGGCCACCACGTCGTAGAGCGCACGAAACGAGGAGACGTACACCAGCGCGAACGCCAGCGAGCCCCAGAAGATGTAGAAGCTCTGGAAATGTTCGCCACTCACCACCGCGAACAGCAGCGCCACGAACGCCACCTGGAATAGCGCCGCCACGATCCGCGTGGGACCCGGCCGCTGCGCCCGTTCGGCATACAGCCCCGAGCGCGCGAACAGGAGCGCCGTCAGCAGGTACGCGAACGACACCGACTGCTTCATCTCTTCGAACGCGTGGGCCGGGTTGGCCTGACCGTGCACCAGTTCCTTGCTCGCCAGCGCCGTGAAGATCGCCAACGCCACGCCGAGCAAGTCCAGCGCCAGCAGCGAGAGGACGCGCACCACGCGCCTGGCCGTCTCCATCCGCAGCAGGAACGACACCGCCGGCGGGCGCTTGCGGCGCATGTCGTGTTCGGCCGGGCTGCAGCCGCGCGGTCGCCTCCGAGAGCACCGGTATCTCCGCCGGCAGGGTGTCGGCGGAGACGCGGGGAGCGGCCGGCGCCGTGGGGACCCTGTGGGCGGTGGGGGCAGCGGGAGTCGCCGATGAGCGTGCCATCTCGCTTCTCACAACGCCTCAGAGTCGCAGATGTAGCGGTCGGGGCGCGGGCTCAGCCGATCAAAACCTTCGCGCCTGAGGCGTCGATGGTGCGCTGCAGCCCGTCGCGCAGCCCCACCTCCGGCTGCCAGCCCAGCAGCTCCCGCGCGCGCGCTATGTCGGGCTTGCGCTGCTTGGGGTCGTCCTCGGGCAGCGCCTCATACACGATCTCGCTGCTCGACCCCGTCAGCTCCCTGATCGTCTCCGCCAGCTCGAGCAGCGTGTACTCGTCGGGGTTGCCCACGTTCACCGGGTCGTGGCAGCCGGACTCCGCCAGGGCGATGATCCCGCGGATCAGGTCGCTCACGTAGCAGAAGCTCCGCGTCTGATTGCCGTCGCCGAAGATCGTCAGCGGCCGGTCGGCGAGCGCCTGGCGTAGGAACGTCGGGATCGCGCGCCCGTCGTGCGGGCGCATGCGGCTGCCATAGGTGTTGAAGATTCGCACGATCGCCGTGTCCACACCCTGCTGGCGGTGGTAGGCCATCGTCAGCGCCTCCGCGTAGCGCTTGGCCTCGTCGTAGACCCCGCGCGGGCCGATCGGGTTCACGTGCCCCCAGTAGCTCTCGCGCTGCGGGTGCTCCTTGGGATCGCCGTAGACCTCGCTCGTGGAGGCGATCAGAAAGCGTGCGCGCTTGGCCTTCGCGAGGCCGAGCGTGTGATGCGTGCCATAGGAGCCCACCTTGAGCGTGTGCAGCGGCAGGCGCAGGTAATCGATCGGCGAGGCCGGCGAGGCCAGGTGGTAGACGAAGTCCACCGGCTCCTCCACGTAGTAGGGCTCGATGATGTCCGTCCCCAGGTGCAGGAACCGCTCGGGGTCGCGAATGTGCTCGATGTTCGCCAGCGACCCCGTCTCGAAGTTGTCCACGCAGATCACGCGGTGCCCGCGCGCGAGCAGCTCGTCGCACAGATGCGACCCGAGGAAGCCCGCGCCGCCAGTTACTAGGCAAGTGGACATGGACCGCAGAATACGTGGTCGGCGTATGGCGCAGCAGCGACCGTGCGCCTGGGGAAGCCGGCGCCGCCGGTGACCAGGCACGTTGCCACGCGCGGAGGATACCCTCTCAAGCCATGTCCGAGTCCGAAGACCACCTCACCGTCGCGCCGATCGTCGGCCCCGATGACCCGCGCCACTTCACGGACTCGGGCATCGAGATCGCGGATCTGTACACCGAGGCCGACCTTCCCCAGGAGCTGGAGCTGGGCGAGCCCGGCGAGTTCCCCTACACGCGCGGGGTGCACCGCGAGATGTATCGCAAGCAGACCTGGACGATGCGCCAGTACGCCGGCTATGCCTCCGCGAAGGAGTCCAACGAGCGCTACCGCTACCTGCTCTCCAAGGGCTCCACGGGCCTCTCGATGGCGTTCGACCTGCCCACGCAGCTGGGCCTGGACTCCGACAATCCGCGCTGCCTGGGCGAGGTGGGGCGCACGGGCGTGGCGATCGACACGATCGACGACATGCGCACGGCCTTCGAGGGCATCCCACTCGACCAGGTGTCGACGTCGATGACGATCAACGCCCCCGCCGCCTGCCTGCTGCTGCTGTATGAGCTCGTCGGCGAGGAGCAGGGCGTGCCGAGCGAGAAGCTCCGCGGCACCACCCAGAACGACGTGCTCAAGGAGTACATCGCGCGCGGCAACTACATCTACCCGCCCGTCCCCACGATGCGCCTGACGACCGACCTGTTCCAGTACTGCCACGAGCGCGTGCCGCGCTGGAACACCATCTCGATCAGCGGCTACCACTTCCGTGAGAAGGGCTGCTCGGCCGTGCAGGAGGTCGCCTTCACGCTCTCCTCGGGCATCGCCTACGTGCAGGCCGCGATCGAGAAGGGCCTCGACGTCGACGACTTCGCGCCGCGCCTGGCGTTCTTCTTCAACGGCCATAACAACGTCTTTCAGGAGGTCGCCAAGTTCAGGGCCGCCAGGCGCATGTGGGCGCACATCATGCGCGAGCGCTTTGGCGCACAGAACCCGAAGGCGACGATGCTGCGCTTCCACACGCAGACCGGCGGCGTCACGCTGACGGCGCAGCAGCCCGAGAACAACATCGTGCGCGTCGCCCTGCAGGGCTTCGCGGCCGTCTGCGGCGGCACCCAGTCGCTGCACACCAACGGCTTCGACGAGGCGCTCGCGCTGCCCACCGAGCGCGCCGCCAAGATCGCGCTGCGCACCCAGCAGATCCTCGCGCACGAGTCCGGCGCCACCGACACCGTCGACCCCTTCGCGGGCTCCTATTTCGTCGAGGCCCTTACGGATGAGATCGAAGCGCGCGCGCAGGAGCTGATCGGCCGCGTCGACGAGCTCGGCGGCTCGGTCAACGCGATCGAGTTCATCACCGGCGAGATCGACGAGTCAGCCTGGGGCTATCAGGAGCGCTACCGCATCGGCCAGGACATCGTCGTGGGCGTCAACAAGTACGAGGAGGACGACATCGAGGTCCCCGACCTTTTGCGCGTGGACCCCGAGTCAGAGCGCGAACAGGTCGCTCGGTTGACCGCCTTCAAGGCCGACCGCGACCAGCAGCTCGTGGAGCGGCGCCTGGAGGAGCTGCGCGGCGTGGCGCGCGGATCGGAGAACCTGCTGCCCGCCATCCGCCAGGCGCTCAAGGACCGCTGCTCCCTAGGCGAGGCCTGCGGCGCCATGCAGGACGTCTTCGGGCGCTACGCGCCGACCTTCTGAGGCCACACCCTCGACGTTCCGACGCCACACCCTCGACGTACTCCAGCCACCAACACTGTAGGCGCGTGGCGCTCCGCCCGGGGCACCGGTTAAGGTCCATGCCGTGCCTCTTGCCGCCGTCGCCTTCTTCGAAGTCGTTCTCGCTGTACACATACTCGCCGTCGTCGTCGCCTTCGGCGCGACATTCGCCTACCCGGTGATCTTCGCCGCCGTCACACGTGCCGACCCGCGCGCGCTGCCCGCGCTCTACCGCGCCGCGCACGAGGTCAGCCGCAAGGTCATCACCCCGGGGCTCGCCGTGGTTGTGATCTGCGGTATCTACCTCGCCTCGAAGCTGCACGTCTGGGGCGACTTCTATGTGCAGTGGGGCCTTGCCGTGGCGATCGTGATTGGCGCCATCGAGGGCGCGCTGGTGTCGCCCGCCGAGCGGCGCCTGATCGAGCAGACCGACCGGGACGTGGCGGCAGCCGGAACGGGTGCGGTGACGCTCAGCGCCGAGCACGATGCGCTGTTTCGCCGTGTGGGGATGCTGGGCGCGCTGCTCGATCTGCTCGTGGTGATGACCATTTTCTTCATGGCCACCCAGCTGGGCTCTTGATGGGACTGTCCGTGGTGCACCCGTCCCATCACATCTAGTAGACAGACACAATTTAGTCACCCTGTCCATTCCAGCTGTTGGACCGAACCATACCGCGATACCCTGAGAAATCATGAACGACGGGTATGGAGCGAACGGCAGGACAAGCGGTGGTGGCTATCGCGTCGCCGTGGTCGGCGCCACCGGCCAGGTCGGCACGCTGATGCTGCGCCTGCTCGACGAGCGCTCCTTCCCCGCGCGCGAGATCGTGCCCTTCGCCTCCGAGCGCTCCGCCGGGCGCGAGCTCGAGGGCTTCGGCGCCGTCCAGCCGCTCACCGAGGAGACCATCCAGGGCTTCGACCTGGCGATCTTCTCCGCCGGCGGCGCCACCTCGGGCGAGTGGGCGCCGCGCTTCGTGGCCGCCGGCGCGACCGTAATCGACAACTCCTCGCGCTGGCGCATGCACGAGGACGTGCCGCTGGTCGTCAGCGAGGTCAACCCCGATGCGCTCACGCGCCACCGGGGCATCGTCGCCAACCCCAACTGTTCCACCATGCAGATGGTCGTCGCGCTCAAGCCCCTGTATGACGCCGCCGGCATCGAGCGCCTCGTGATCAGCACCTACCAGGCCGTCTCGGGCACCGGCAAGCGCGCCGTGGACGAGCTACTCGACCAGACCCACGCGCTGCTGCACGGCCAGGCGATCCCGGCTCCGCACTCCTACGCCCACCAGATCGCCTTCAACGCGCTCCCCCATGCGGGCAGCTTCGCCGAGGGCGACGACCACACCGACGAGGAGCGCAAGCTAATCGACGAGACCCGCAAGATCCTCGACGACTCCGCGATTCGCATCTCCGCCACCTGCGTGCGCGTCCCTGTGCTCACCGGTCACTCCGAGGCCGTTAACGTGCAGACACGCGAGCCCCTCTCGCCGGCGCGCGCGCGCCAGCTGCTCGCCGAAGCGCCTGGCGTGGTCGTGATCGACGACCCACCCGCCGCGCGCTACCCGCTCGCGATCGAGGCCGCCGAACAGGACGACGTGTTCGTCGGGCGCATCCGCCGCGACCCCGGCCACGAGCGCGCGCTGGACATGTGGATCGTCGCCGACAACCTGCGCAAGGGCGCCGCCACCAACGCCATCCAGCTGGCCGAGCTGCTCGATGCACGCGGGTTGATCGCACCGCGCGGTGCGCAGACGGTGGTGTAGGGGCCGCGAGACAAGACTCGGACCTCCCCCCGCAACGGCGGGAGGAGGAGTCCCGGCCGATCGCGCGAACAGATCGACGATGGACGTCGAGGCCCAGCGCACCCTTGTGAAGTCCCCGCCCGAGCTGTGGGCGCTGGTCAGTGACGCCGAGTCGCTCGGACGCCACCTTGTCGAGTTCGGCGAGATCCGCATCGTGAGCACCGAGCCGGAGAGCGCCGTTGCCTGGGAGGGCGAGGATGTGACGGGCACGGTTCAGCTGAAGGCCTCGGGCTGGGGTACAAAGGTCACGTTGACCGTCGCTCGCCAACCGCCTGCGCCCCCGGAGCCTGAGCCCGAGCCGGTGGTCGAGCCCGAGCCAGTCGCCGAGGCGATCGTCGACCCCGAGCTAGTCGCCAAGGCGATCATCGAGCCCGAGCCGGTCGTCGAGACGCCGACCGAGCCCGAACTCGACCAATCCCCGCCGGTCGCGGCAGAGCCCAAGGTCGGGTTCTTCGCCCGCCTCTTCCGTCGCCGCAAGCCGAAGCCCATGGTCGAGCCGAACCCCGTGGTCGAGTCGGAAGCGGTGGTCGAGCCCGAGCCGGTCGTCGAGCCCGAGCCTGAGGCCCCCGAGCCGGAGCAGCCGAACCTCGCGGCCGAACTGCAGGCGCTCGAAGAGTCGCTTGCCGCGGAGACCACCGCCGTGCTCACGGCCGTGCTCGATCGCCTCGGCGCGGCGCACCACCGGCCTTTCTCGCGCGCCTGACGGGCGGCCTAGAAACAGCGCTTGACCGACGGTGGATAAGATCCGCGCCGATGCGCGAGAAAGCCCCTGAGACCTACGAGGAGAAGCTGGCCCAGCTGCAGGAGCTGCGCACGGCCGCGCTACACAGCGCGCCCGAGGCCGAGGAGAAGCAGCACGCTCGCGGTAAGTACACGGCGCGCGAGCGCGTGGAAAAGCTGCTCGACCCAGGCTCCTTCCAGGAGCTCGACACGTTCGTGCGCCACCGCACCTACGACTTCGACATGCAGAAGAACCGGCCGTGGGGCGACGCGGTGGTGACCGGGCACGGCACGATCGACGGGCGCACGGTGTGCGTCTTCAGCCAGGACTTCACCGTCTTCGGCGGCTCGCTCGGCGAGGTGATGGGCGAGAAGATGTGCAAGATCATGGACCTCGCGGCCAAGATCGGCTGCCCGATGATCGGCATCAACGACTCGGGCGGCGCGCGCATCCAGGAGGGCGTCGTCTCGCTGGGCAGCTATGGCGACGTGTTCCTGCGCAACGTGCGCTGTTCGGGCGTGATCCCCCAGATCAGCCTCGTGATGGGGCCGTGCGCCGGTGGGGCCGTGTACTCGCCGGCGATCACCGACTTCATCTTCATGGTCAAGGAGACCTCGCACATGTTCATCACCGGGCCCGACGTGATCAAGACCGTCACCGGCGAGGAAGTCGGCTTCGAGGAGCTGGGCGGCGCGATGTCGCACAACACCAAGTCCGGCGTGGCGCAGTTCGCGAGCGACGACGAGGACGCATGCCTGGAGGACTGCCGCTACCTGCTCTCGTTCCTGCCCTCGAACAACCTCTCCACGACGCCGCGCGTACAGCCCAGCGACGATCCGCTGCGCATGGACCCCGAGCTCGACCATGTCGTGCCGGACAACCCCAACAAGCCCTACGACATGCGCGACGTGGTGCGCCTGATCGTCGACGGCGGCGAGTTCTACGAGGTGCACGAGCACCACGCCAAGAACATTATCTGCGGCTTCGCCCGCCTCGACGGCTGGACCGTCGGCGTCGTCGGCAACCAGCCCGCGCAGCTCGCAGGCGTGCTCGACATCGACGCCTCCGCGAAGGCCGCGCGGTTCGTGCGCACCTGCGACGCCTTCAATATCCCGCTCCTGACGTTCTGCGACGTGCCCGGGTTCCTGCCCGGCACCGCCCAGGAGTGGGGCGGCATCATCCGTCACGGCGCCAAGCTGCTGTACGCGTTCGCCGAGGCCACCGTGCCGAAGGTCACGATCATCACGCGCAAGGCCTACGGGGGCGCGTACGACGTGATGTCCTCGAAGCATCTGGGGGCGGACTTCAACTTCGCCTGGCCGACCTCGGAGGTGGCCGTGATGGGCCCCGAGGGCGCGGTCAACATCATCTACCGCCGCGACATCGCCGCGTCGCCGACGCCTGACGAGCGCCGCCAGGCGCTGATGGCCGACTACAAGGCGCGCTTCGCCAACCCGTATACCGCCGCCGAGCGGGGGTACATCGATGACGTGATCGTGCCCCACGAGACGCGCCCGCGCCTGATCACCGCACTACAGACGTTGCAGACCAAGCGCGAGCCGGGCCCCAAGCGCAAGCACGGGAACATCCCGCTGTAGGTTGGATTTTTGAGAAGGCCCCCACAAGGGGGGCCGGCTATGGGCCGCGTCACGAGGTCCGCCCTCGCTGTGCCACTTACAACGCTTGCGCACCACGTCGCCTTCCTTAAGCGAACCTAAAGGAGCTTGGGCATGTTGTGCTCACTTTTTAACTGCGTATAACCATAGTTATACGCAAGAAAAAACAGACACACACATAGAACCCCTCCAGCCCTGCCGGCGCAACCACGGACAGCTCTCAGCGGTCGCGGCGCGCGCGCCTTTCGCCCAGCCGCAGCCACCAGGGATAGGTGAGGAAGATGAACGAGGAAACTATGTGCGTGCGCCGTCCTGCACGGCGATAGTCGATCGGCAAGACCCCGGAGCGGAGCATCCAATCGCGTCCACTCTGCGCACGACAGGCCTGCCAGATGGGCCGCGTCCAGGGACGATCCAGGTAGAGAGAAACGCTCGTCGCGAGAAACGCCGTGGCGGTGCCGAGGTGCAACGTACGCGCCACCGGAGAGCGCTCGTCGGGCAGCAAGCGCCCATAGGCACGTCCGGCTGCATACAACCAGGGTGGGTCGATCAGGAAGGACATGGACGCTCCAGCAGATGGTATGCCAGACGCGTGGCGAGCGCCATGATCGTGATCTGCGGGTTCACGCCGAGGGATGAGGGCACGACGGCGCCGTCCGCCACATACAGCCCCCCCACGCCGTGCACCTGAAGATCCGAGTCGACCACGCCGCACGCGGAGTCGGCGTCCGCGCGCGCGGTGCCCAGGGGGTGGAAGGCGAACAGGCGCAGGTCCGTTGCGCAGGCGCGCTCGGGCGAGACGCCGGGGGGCAGCGGCAGGTACACCTCGCGCGCGCCGGCGCTCTCAAACAGCTCCTGCACGTGGCGCAGGCCGCTGCGAAAACACGCGACGTCGCGCTCGTTGAGGTCGTAGGTGACGAGCGGTCGACCGACCCGCCCGCGTCCCAGCACCCTGCCACCCAAGCCGCGGACGCGCCCGCGCGAAGAGTCGCTGACCATCACGCCCATCTGCGCCAGATGCCGGTAGGAGCGCATCGCCCGCGCGTGGTGCTCGCCCTGCAGGGGCAGCGCCGCCGCCGCGTAGGAGGGCGGCCCGGCGATGGTCTCGAACACGATGCCCTCGTCCGCCCACTCGTCCACGTAGAAGCTCTGCGGCACGCCGCGCGCCATGTCCACGACCTCGTCCATCAGCGCAAAGCCGGCCGTGGCGGGGTGCACGGAGAGGTTGCGCCCAAGCTGGCCCGAGGCCCGGCCGATGCCGTTGGCCGCGAGCAGCAGCGGCGTGTGGATCGTGCCCGCGGCCACCACCACGCGCGGGGCCTTCACGTCGACGGCGCCCGCGCCGGCCATCCCTGGCCGACCGCCGTTGAGCCGCGCCTGCACGCTGTGCACGCGCCCGCCGCGCAAGTCGATCCGCTGCACCGTCGCCCCGGTCAGGATCCGCGCGCCCGCGTGCTCTGCGCGCGGCACGTAGGTGATACCGGTGTGCTGCTTGGCCGAAGTGGGACACCCGAAGGCGCACACGCCCGAGCCGACGCAGCCGCGCGCGTTGCGCCGCAGATAGCCGTGCGACCAGCCGAGCGCCTCGGCGCCCCGGCGCGCGACCTCGGCATTGCCCCCGGCCAGCTCGGGGGTGACCTCCCCGACCGACAGCGCGTCTTCGACGCGCTGGAAACAGCGCTCCAGCGTTTCCGCGTCGAGCTCCAGCCCGAAGTCCTCGCGCCAGCGCTCCAGCACGTGCGGCGGCGTGCGAAAGCAGGTGCCCGAGTTGACGAGCGTGGTGCCCCCCAAGCCACTGCCAAGCGGCAGCACGATCGGCGGCGTGCCAAGCGTGAGCGTCTGCGCGCCGTCGCGGTAGAGCTGCCCGAGCATCTGCGCAGGGCGTGCGGTGAAGCCATCGGGGTCGTGCCACGGACCTTGCTCCAACAGCACCACCTTGGCGCCCCCCTCGGCCAGCTCGGCCGCCACCACAGCACCGCCGGAGCCGGCTCCGATCACACAGACGTCTGCCTCGTAATCGCTCACGGACGACCCTCGGCACGCCGCAACGCCCGTCCTCGCGCGACCACAGCCTCCGCGTCCCAGCCGAGCGCGCGCGCCACCGCGGACTCTTCATAGCGGCCCATCGCCAGCAGCGAGCGACCCACCTGGGCCAGCGGGGGGATGTGCTCCAGCAACGCCGCGCCGCGGGGGCGGGCAGCCAGCGCGAGCACGACACGCAGGCCCACACGCTGGGGCTGCGGGGCAGCCGCGACGAACTCATCTAGCGGACTGTCCACACAGCCAGTTTAGGGGCGTATCGAGATTCGGTCCTCGGGCTCGCCGCCAACTTGCGTCAAACTATGGCGATGCCCAACCGCCGCCCGCAGCTCGAGCTCATCGCCCCGAACGCCTCGCCCGAGGAAGCTGCCGCAATCGTGGCGGCGCTGGAGCGCTTCATGCGCGACACCGCGCCGCCGCGGGCGCCGCAGGCTTCGCCGCCCGATCCGTGGCGCCGCGCGGCGCTGTACGAGGGAGTCGAGCGGGAGCCCGCACTTGTCGATACGGAAAATACCTGAAAGGCACTAGGCTTTATGTATATTGTCGTGTTCAGCGTAAACGTGACCCTGCAAGGAGACCGCTAGCCCATGGAGCCCGGTTCCGCCAGCACCCAGATCGACGAACCCACCGCGACGGCCGCGCAGAGCAACGGCGCCGCGAGCGGCAACGGCGCGAGCAGCAACGGCAAGGGCACCCTGGCCGACCCGGAGGTCTACGAGAACGTCCCCGGCCACATCATCCCGATCCTGCAGCGCGAGTACGAGGACTTCAAGACCGAGGCCGGCAAGTACCTGGCCGGAGACACGCCCGAGGACGAGTTCATCAAGTTCCGCCTCAAGCAGGGCGTCTACGGCCAGCGCCAGCCCGACGTGCAGATGATCCGCGTGAAGCTGCCCTTCGGCGGGGTCACGCCCGAGCAGCTGGAGAGCTTCGCCGGGGTGATCGAGAAGTACGTGCCGCTGCGCAAGGGGCACATCACCACCCGCCAGAACATCCAGATGCACCATATCCCGCTGCCCGACGCCGAGAAGGCGATCCGCGAGCTGGGCGAGTCGGGGCTCTCCAGCCGCGAGGGCTGCGGCAACACGGTGCGCAACGTCACCGGCGACCCCTGGGCGGGCGTGGCCGCGGACGAGCTGTTCGATCTGACGCCCTACGCGGGCGCGTACGTGCGCTACTTCGTGCGCCACCCCACCACGCAGGCGATGCCGCGCAAGATCAAGACCTCATTCGACGGCAGCCCGCGCGACCGCGCGATCAGCGGTATCCACGACATCGCCTTCCGCGCCCGCGTAAAGCAGTCCGATGACCCCGAGTCTGGCGACACCACCAGCCCCGAGGTGCGCGGCGTGCAGGTACTGGTCGGCGGGGGCACCTCGATCATGCCGCGCGTGGCACCTGTGCTCTACGAGTTCGTGGAGCTCGACAACGGCGACTACCTGCGCGTCGCCGAGGCCGTCTTTCGCATCTTCGACCGCCAGGAGTGGCTGCGCGCGAATCGCGCCCGGGCGCGCATCAAGGTATTCGTGGACAAGTACGGCATCGATGAGCTGCGTAAGCAGGTTGAGGAGGAGCTGAAGGGCGAGTGGGTGAGCGAACGCGACTTCAGCGTCGAGCACCGTCTGTTCCTCGATGACGAGGAGCTTGGCGCGCCAGCGCCGCCCGCCACATACGGGAGCCCCAATGGCGACCTATCGGAGTTCGAGCGCTTCCGCCGGGCCAACGTGGCCGAGCAGAAGCAGGAGGGCTTTGTCACGGTCGAGGTGAAGATCACGCGCGGCGACCTCACGCCCGAGCAGTTCCGGGGGCTGGCCGAGATCATGCGCGAGTACTCGGGCGGCTACGCGCGCACGACCGTGCAGCAGAACCTCGTGTTGCGGTGGGTGCGCGAGGAGAGCGTGTACGACGTCTGGCAGGCCCTCTCCAAGCTGGGCTTGGGCGACGCGGGGGCGCGGGAAGTCGACGACGTCGTGTCGTGTCCAGGCACGGACTCCTGCAAGCTCGGGATCACCAGCTCGATGGGAGTCAACCAGGCGGTGCAGGAGCGCATCGAAGCGATGACCTTGAGCGACCCTCTGACGCGCCAGATCCACATCAAGATCAGCGGCTGTCCCAACGGCTGCGGGCAGCATCACGTCGGCAGCATCGGGTTCACGGGTGCGTCGATCAAGGTGGGGGAGCACACGATCCCCGCATACATCCCCCACGTGGGCGGGGTATATGAAGGCGGCGAGGTCAAGTTCGGCCAGCGCTTGAAGCTGCGCCTGCCCTCCAAGCGCGTGCCTGAGGCAATCGAGCGCTGGATCCGCCACTACGAGGCCACCCGCAACGAGGACGAGGTCTGGAATGACTTCGTCGCGCGCGTGGGCGCGCCCGAGCTGGAAGGACTGGTCAAGGAGCTCTCGATGCCGGTCGAGTTCGGCCTGGAGTCGATGAACGAGTTCATCGACTGGAACCGCAACGTGCCCTTCCAGGTGATCCGGGGAGAGGGCGAGTGCGCGGTTTAGAGGAAACCCTGCGCGAGGCTGTCGAGCGCCACGGCGAGCGCGTGGTGCTGCTGTGCTCGTTTCAGAAGGAGGAGTCGGTGCTGCTGGACGAGCTGCTGCGCATCGGCGACGGCTCCACCGCGGCGAAGATCGTGACGATCGACACCGGGGTGCTGTTTCCCGAGACGCTCGCGACGTGGAGGGCGTTTGAGGAGCGCTTCGGCGTGGCGATCGAGGTGTACGACGCCAGCCGGACAGATGCCGAGGGCGGCGCCTGGACGGGACCCGAGGACTGCTGCTCGGTGGCCAAGGTGGCCGCGCTGGAGTGCGCGCTGCACGGCGCGGAGGGCTGGATCACGGGGATCCGCCGCGAGCAGGGGCCCACGCGCGCGGAGACTGAGCTCATCGAGCACGACGACAAGCGCGACCTGTGGAAGTACAACCCGCTGGCGCAGTGGACCGAGAAGGACCTGTGGCGGCGCATTCACGAGCGCGGGCTGCCCTACAACCCGCTGCACGACCAGGGATACGCCTCGATCGGCTGCGCGCCGTGCACCCTGCCGGGCAGCGGCCGCGAGGGCCGTTGGGCAGGCAGCGAGAAGACCGAGTGCGGACTCCACGTCGAGCCCGCGGCGTTGAGGGCCTGAGCAAATGAGCGTCGCAGCCCGACCCCAGCTGAGCCACCTGCGCGCGCTCGAGAGCGAGGGCATCCACGTGATGCGCGAGGTGGCCGCCGAATTCGAGCGGCCCGTGCTGCTGTTCAGCGGCGGCAAGGACTCGATCGTGCTGCTGCGCCTGGCCGAGAAGGCGTTCCGCCCGGCGCCCTTCCCCTTCCCGCTGATGCACGTCGACACCGGCCACAACTTCCCCGAGGTGATCGAGTTCCGCGACCGCCGGGTGGCTGAAATGGGCGAGCGGCTGATCGTGGCGAGCGTGCAGGAGTCGATCGACAGGGGGCGCGTCGTCGAGGAGACGGGCCCGCGCGCTTCCCGCAACCGCCTGCAGACGGTGACGCTGCTCGACGCGATCGCCGAGCACGACTTCGACGCGGCGTTCGGCGGCGCGCGACGCGATGAGGAGCGCGCACGAGCGAAGGAGCGGATCTTCTCCTTCCGCGACGACTTCGGCCAGTGGGACCCCAAGAACCAGCGCCCGGAGCTGTGGAACCTCTACAACGGGCGTATCTGCAAGGGCGAGAACGTACGCGTGTTCCCCCTCTCCAACTGGACGGAGCTCGACGTATGGGAGTACATCGACCAGGAGGAGCTCGAGGTGCCATCGATCTACTTCGCGCACGAGCGCGAGGTGTTCAAGCGCGACGGCATGCTCTACGCCTGGCGCGAGGGCGCCGAGCTGATCGACGGCGAGGAGATCGTCTCCGAGACGGTGCGCTACCGCACGGTGGGCGACATGAGCTGCACGGGCGGGGTGCGTTCGCAGGCGGCCACTCTGGAGGAGGTGGTGCTGGAGATCACCGCCACGCGAATCACCGAGCGCGGCGAGACCCGCGCGGACGACCGCGTCTCGGAGGCGGCCATGGAGGATCGTAAGAAGGCCGGATACTTCTAGTGCTGACGAGCGTTCATATGCCGGCGAGCATTTTATTAGGCGCCCACAAGGGGGGCCGAGAGAGCCGCGAAGTGGGCTTGCGGCCTTGACGCGAGGAGCCCGGCGATGACGCTCGACCTGCTGCGCTTCACGACAGCCGGCTCGGTCGATGACGGCAAGAGCACGCTGATCGGCCGCCTGCTGTACGACTCAAAGCAGGTGTTCGAGGACCAGCTCGAACACGTCGCCCAGGCGAGCGTGCGCCGCGGCGGGGAGGGAGCGCTCGACCTGGCGCTCCTAACCGATGGGCTGCGCGCGGAGCGCGAGCAGGGGATCACGATCGACGTGGCGTACCGCTACTTCGCGACCGCCAAGCGAAGGTTCATCATCGCCGACTGTCCCGGCCACCAGCAGTACACGCGCAATATGGTGACGGGCGCCTCCACGGCCGACCTGTCGATCATCCTGCTCGACGCGCGCAAGGGCGTGCTGGAGCAGTCAAAGCGCCACGCCTTCATCAGCGCGCTCTTGGGCATCCCGCACGTGGTGGTGGCGGTCAACAAGATGGACCTGGTGGAGTATTCCCAGGAGCGCTTCGACGAGCTGGCGGTGGAGTTCGCCGGTTTCGCGGCGAAGCTGGGTGGACGAGCCAAACTCGTGTACATCCCGATCTCGGCGCTGGAGGGCGACAACGTGGTGGAGCGCTCGCCACGAATGGACTGGTACGACGGTCCGCCGCTGCTGGAGATGCTGGAGCAGGTGGAGGTCGCCTACGACCACCCCAACGACACGCCGGCGCGCTTCCCTGTGCAGTGGGTGATCCGCCCAGCGGCCACCACGCAGAGCGGTGAGGACTACCGCGGCTACGCTGGCCAGCTAGCCAGCGGCGCGCTGCGAGCCGGCGAGGAGGTCATGGTGCTGCCGGGGGGCCAGCGCACGAGGATCGCGGCGATCGACACCTTCGACGGCCCGCTGGAAGAGGCGGTGGCGCCGATGTCGCTGACGCTGCGCCTGGAGGACGAGCTGGACGTCTCGCGCGGCGAGTTGATCTGCCACCCCGAGCAGGCGCCGGCGGTGGCGCGCGAGCTGCGGGCCGACGTGTGCTGGCTGAACGAGCGACCGCTGCAGCCCGGGGGGCGCTATCTGATTAAGCACACCTCGCGACACGCAACGGCCGTCGTGGAAGAGCTGTACGACCGCGTAGACGTGCACACGCTGGAGCGCTCAGGCGGCCCACGGGAGCTGGCGCTCAACGACATCGGCAGGGTACGCCTGCGCACGAGCGTGCCACTGGCGTTCGATCCCTACCGAGGCAACCGCCGCACGGGCAGCTTCATCCTGATCGACGAGGCGACGAACGAGACCGTCGGCGCCGGATTGGTCGTGAGCGACGAGGGTTGAGGGGCTCGTTCGCGATTTCTTCACGAAGAACTTGGCCGATAGTCCGCCTGCGGAACAACGATGACAGAGCCAAAAACGAGCCCCTTTTGTGCAAACGTACAAAATCTCACGAAAATTCGTGCGATTGAACATTGACGTAGCCGCCCAGAACGGATACTAGTTAGCTGTATTCTAAATGACCGAACGTCCAGTTAGGAATCCGGTCAGGAGGGTACTGCGAGCCAAGCTGGTGCGACGGCCCCCCAGTGTCGTCCCACCCAGGCAGGCAGGAGCGCCGAACGCGAAAGCGTGCCAGGGCGGCACTCCCAAAGCTCGCGTCCGGGGTTTGTGGAGCGCTTATCCCGGACGCGAGTGCCTGCCGTCTGTTAGACCCTCCGGAATTCCGCGCCACAGAGCCGAGTTCGGCTGGATGCGGACCCCCGGGCACGACGCACGGGGCGGGCGCAAACCACTAATCTGCCGCCCTCGTGTTCACGAAGGTCCTGGTAGCCAATCGCGGCGAGATCGCCGTGCGCATCATGAGGGCTCTGGAGGAGATGGGGATCGCCTCGGTCGCCGTGTACTCCGAGCTCGATCGTGAGGCGCTGCACGCAAAGCGGGCCGCGGAGGCCTACAACCTCGGCGAGGGGCCCGCGGCGGAGAACTACCTGAGCATCGAGAAGATCCTCGATGTGGCGCGGCGCAGCGGCGCCGAGGCGATCCACCCGGGGTACGGGTTCCTGGCCGAGAACGCGCCGTTCGCGCAGGCATGCGAGGAGGCAGGCATCGTCTTCATCGGCCCGCCCGCGAGCGCGATCGAAGCGATGGGTTCCAAGACACGGGCGCGGGAGCTGATGCAGGCCGCGGGGGTGCCGATCGTGCCGGGCACGACCGAGCCGGTGGCGAGCGTCGCCGACGCCCTGGAGATCGCCAAGGGCGAGATCGGGTTCCCGGTCGCCGTGAAGGCCGCCGGCGGGGGCGGCGGCAAGGGCTTTCGCGTGGCGCTCGTCGAGGAGGAGCTCGAGGGCGCCTTTGAGGGCGCCAGCCGCGAGGGCGAGAAGTTCTTCTCCGACCCCACCGTCTACCTGGAGCGCTACCTGCCCGATCCGCGCCACGTCGAGGTGCAGGTGCTGGCCGACCGCCACGGCAACGTGATCCACCTCGGCGAGCGCGACTGCTCGATCCAGCGTCGCCACCAGAAGGTGATCGAGGAGTCGCCCGCACCGGAGTGGGTCGTCGACGAGGAGATGCGCGCGCGCATCGGACAGATCGGCGTGGAGGCCGCACACGCGGTGGACTACGTGGGTGCGGGCACGATCGAGGGGCTACTCTCCCCGAGAGAGGACGGAGAGGCCGAATACTTCTTCCTGGAGATGAACACCCGCGTGCAGGTCGAGCACTGCGTGACCGAGATGACCACGGGCGTGGACATCGTCAAGGAGGGCATCCGCGCCGCCGCAGGCGAGCCGTTGGCCTACAGGCAGGAGGACATCCAGCTGCGTGGGCACGCGATCGAGTGCCGCATCAATGCGGAGGATGCCTCCAAGAACTTCGCGCCGGCGCCGGGAAAGATCGGCGCCTACCTCGAGCCCACCGGGCCGGGCGTGCGCGTGGACTCGGGCGTCGGCGCGGGCGGGGAAGTCTCGCCGATGTACGACCCGATGGTGGCCAAGCTGATCGTGTGGGACTCAGACCGCGAGCAGGCCACCAGGCGAATGCTGCGCGCGCTCTCCGAATACGAAATCGAGGGCCTGAAGACGCTGATCCCCTTCCACCAGGCGCTGCTGGCCACCGAGCAGTGGGCGCGCGGAGAGACCTGCCGCGACCTGCTGGAGGACCGCAAGTGGCTGAAGACGCTCGCCTTCGAGACTCCACTCCCGCCGGTCGACGAAGACGGAGAGGGCGAGAAGGTCGAGCAGATCTATACCGTGGAGGTGTCTGGCCGGCGCTTCGACGTGCGCGTGGTGGGCGAACCGCCGGCCGGCAGCGCCGGTGGGCTCGGCGGCGGCGCTGTGAACGGCGGCGCGCCCGCGGCACGCAAGGCTCCCAAGCGCGGCACCGATCGAAGATCGGCCAGCGGGTCCTCCTCCGGTGGCGGGCCGGACACGCTGCCCTCGCCGCTGCAGGGCAATATGTGGAAGGTGCTTGTCAAGCAGGGCGACACCGTGGCCGAGGGCCAGCTGCTGTGCATCATCGAGGCGATGAAGATGGAGAACGAGATCACCGCCCACAAGGCGGGCGTCATCGCCGAGCTGCCGATCTCGGAGGGTGCGCCGATCGCCGCGGGCGCCCCGATCGCGACGATCAAGAGCGCCGTCGCCGAGTAGTGAAGTAGGAGACAGCGCGGGGGAGCACGGCCCGGCCTCGCGCACTTGAAGGACTTCAAGTCGAACGCTCGTCATCGCACATCGATGCGCGCGAATCGCCTGAATCTGTCTCTGACTCCTACCCGATTTCGGCCGCGCGAGAGGCAGTCGGAACTCTTTGTTTCCATCTGCTTGACGCCCATTTGACCATCGGCCAGAGTGTCCGTTGTTCAGTTATTTGGACGCATAGCCCTCGCCGGAGGACCATAGACCCCTGCACGTACGAGCGCCGAACGGATGAGCACAACCACCCAGAGCACCTTCGCGACCGACGATCGAGGCAGCCCCGTCTGCCTTGTCTCGGTCGTGATCCCGTGCCTGAACGAGGCGGAGAACATCGAGCAGTGCGTCATCACCGCACTGCGGGCGATGGAGCTGGCCGAGATCCCCGGTGAGGTGGTCGTCGCCGACAACGGCTCTGAAGACACGAGCGCCGAGCTGGCCGAGATGGCCGGTGCGCGCATAGTACGCGAGCCGGTGCGCGGCTACGGCAGTGCCTATCTCGCCGGGTTCGCCGCGGCGCACGGCGAGTACATCGTGATGGCCGATGCCGATCTCACCTACGACTTCAACGAGATCCCGCGTTTCCTCGCCGAGCTGGAGGAGGGCGGGGACATGGTGATCGGCAACCGCATGAGCAACATCCACCCGGGTGCGATGCCTTGGCACCACCGCTACATCGGCAATCCGCTGCTGTCGAGCTTCCTCAACCTGCTCTTCCATACCGGGGTGAGCGACGCCCACTGCGGCATGCGGGCCTTCCGCCGCGAGCACCTGGACCGCCTGGACCTGCGTACCACCGGGATGGAGTTCGCCTCAGAGATGGTCGTGCGTGCGGCCAAGGCGAAGCTCGACATCCGCCAGCTGCCGATCGAATACCACCCTCGCGGTGGGGAGTCCAAGCTGTCGAGCTTCCGCGACGGCTGGCGGCACCTGCGCTTCCTGGTGCTGCACTCGCCCAAACACCTGTTCATTCTCCCCGGTGCCGCGATCTTCGCCGTGGGCGCATTGATCTGCGTGACGGTGGCGGCCCACGTCGAAGTGCTCGGGCGCCAGTGGGAAGTCCACACGCTGATCACCGGCTCGCTGCTGATGATCGTCGGCGCCCAGATCGTGGGCCTGGGTCTTTGCGCCCTGGCCTACGCGACATACTTCATGGGCGAGGAAGACCCCTGGTTCGATCGTATGCGCGCGCGCTTTTCACTCGAGCACGGGCTGATGCTGGGCAGCGGGGTCGTGCTACTGGGACTGGCGATGCTGGTGATCGTCGTGATCGAGTGGATCCAGGCGGGTCTCGGCAGCCTCGCCCAGGAGCGCGTGGCGATCGCCGCCGCCACGCTGGTTGTGCTGGGCTTGCAAATCGCCTTCGCCTCGTTTCTGCTCAGCATTCTCGGACTGAGGCGCAGATAGTGCGCGTACGGGTCGCACTCGCCGTCTGCCTCACGCTCACCCTGATCGCCATCGGCGTGAGCCTGGCCCGCACGCCGCCCGTGCGGGCTGGGACGGACGGTACTCCGCTGTCCACCGAAGTGGGCGCTTCGTCCACACCCGACACGGTCTGCCAGGGCGAAGAGGTGGTTCCGAAGGGCACGACAATCGTGCGCATGTCGCTGCTCTCGCTGCTGGGTCCGAAGATCAAATTGCGAGCTACCGCCGGCGGACAGGTCATCACCACTGGAGTCAGGAGCTCGGGCTGGACGACCACCATCGTGTCGATCCCGGTACGGCCGGTAACCCGTACCTACACGCACGCGACGATCTGCTTCACGCTCGCCAAGCGCGAGCAATTGGTGAACTACCGTGGGGAGGACACCACTCGCTCGCCGGCGGTAAGCAACGGCACGCAGGTGCTGCCCGGGCGCATCCTGATCGAATACCTGCGGCCCGGAAAAGAAACGTGGCTGGCCATGGCGCTACCGACCGCGCGGCGCATCGGGCTGACGGTGGGTGGGGGCGGCGGGATCGTGATCGTGCTGTTCGCGCTCGTGCTCACCATGGCCGGGCTCTCGTCGTGGCTCGTCGTGCGGGAGCTGGGATGAGCAGCGGGGCGACGGTGAGCGCAACGCGAGGGCCGTTGTACGCCCTGCGCCCGGGCGCAGGGCGAGGGCGGTTGGGATGAGCAAGCGCGCCTCGACGAAGACGCCCAGGGACACGCCCGCTGCGGAACCCGGCAAGGGAAACGGCAAGACGGCGAAGTCCAAGTCGGCGGGCTCGGCGCTGCCCAATCCGACGCGCTCGCCTGCACCCAAACCGCCGCGCGCGCCCAAGCCGGCGCGCGCGCCAGGAAAGAGGAGGGCACGCAGTCCTCAGCTCAGGCCCGCGCGCAAGCGCCCCACGCACGGGCGGCCGACGCACTCAGCCGTTCTGGCGGGGAAGCTCCGTCGCGTTCCGAGAGCCGCATGGGTGTGCGCCATCGTCGCGATCCTGAATGCGACGTGCTGGTCGATCCTGATACCCCCGCTGCAGGGACCGGACGAGCAGGCGCACTTCGCCTACGTGCAGCAGCTCGCGGAGAACGGGAGCCTGCCGAATGGATCCCATGAAGAAAACTTCTCGCGCGAGGAGTTCACGGCGCTGCGCGACTTGGAATTCGGGGAAACGGTCCTCAATCCGGCCACGCCCTCCGTACCCTCGCGGGCGGCGCGCGAAACGCTCCTGCACGACCTCTCTCAGCCAATGTCGCGCAAAGGCAACGGCAGCGTGGGGGTGGCGGCATCGGAGCCGCCGCTCTACTACGCGCTGCAGACGATCCCCTACGAGCTCGGCTCGGGGAGCAACCTGCTCACCCGGCTCGAGCTGATGCGGCTGCTTTCGGCGCTGATGGCGGGCGTGACCGTGCTATTCGTATTCATGTTCCTGCGCGAGGCGCTGCCGGCGGTTCCGTGGGCCTGGACGGTGGGCGGCCTGTGTGCCGCGCTGTCCCCGCTGCTGGGGTTCGTGGGAGGCTCGATCGACCCGGACGGGCTGCTCTTCATCGTGTGCGCCGCGCTGTTCTACTGCTACGCGCGCGCCTTTCGCCGCGGGCTGACGCCGCGACTGGCGGCGTGCATCGGCGCGGTCATCGCCACCGGCCTGCTGACGAAGGTCAACTTCGTCGGGCTGATTCCGGGCATCGCCGTCGGCCTGGTCGTGCTCGCCGTCCGCGAGGCACGCGTATCCCGGGGCCAGGCGTATCGGAGCCTGGCGCTCGCCAGCGGGATTGGCGGCGCACCCGTCGTCCTATACGCCCTGCGAAACATCACCACCCACAAATCGCTGCTGGGAATCGTCTCGGGCTCGATCCGGTCGCTGGGACATCACTCGACCTCCGCCGAGCTCACCTACATGTGGCAGTTCTATTTGCCCAGGCTGCCGGGGATGACCAATGACTTCCCCGGCATCTTCACTCCCCTGCAGATCTGGTTCAAAGGGATCGTAGGCCGCTACAACTGGCTCGAGACGGTCTTCCCGGGCTGGGTGTACACGGTCGCCCTAATTCCAGCGGCGCTGATCGCCGGACTGTGCGCTCGCGAGCTCTACCTCAGCCGCGCCGAGCTGCGGAGCCGTGCCAGCGAGCTCGCCGTGTATTTGGTCATGTGTCTTGGGCTGATGCTGCTGCTGGCGGGAGCCTCCTTCCTGAGCTTCCCGATACTCAACGCCGGCGACTCAGAGCCGCGCTACCTCCTGCCCTTGCTGGCAGTCGGCAGCGCCCTGCTGGCGTTGGCCGCACGCGGGGCGGGCCGACGCTGGGGACCGGTGGCGGGGGTCGCCATCGTCGTGCTGATCCTCACCCACAACATCCTCAGCCAGCTGCTGGAGATATCCCGCTACTACCACTCATAGAGCCTGCCCTATCGGGGCTCACGGGAGACGTTTTGCAGGTGAAGCCCACGCTGCGCCTTGGTTCGCCGGCCCGGCGGCAACGATGCCTGGGCACCCATCTCCTCCATGGCGTCCAGGTAGGCGATGTCCTCCTCCAGTACGCGCATGGCGGTGGCGGAGTCGAGCGCGTGGCCATGGCCGGGCACGACGTACTCGGCGTCGGCGACAAGCCCACGTAGACGCTCGAGCGTCTCGCGGTATGCGGCGAGTGCTCCGCCGCCTTCGGCAAAGAAGGGGATCTCCACGTCGGAGAGTGGAGTGGATCCCGTCTGACGGACAGTTGAGCGCTTGATTGGCTTGGACGCGAAAGGATGTGTTCATGCCGCGAACGAAGCCGCCGTATCCGCCGGAGTTCCGCCGCCAGGCTGTCGAGCTGGTGCTCGCTGGCCGGGCGGTGAAGGATGTGGCTGAGAGCCTGGGTTGCAGCGATCAGTCGCTGCATAACTGGGTCAAGCAGCGCCAGCTCGATCATCGGGAGCGCGATGACGGGCTGACGAGCGCGGAGCGCGAAGAGCTCCGTGAGCTGCGCAAGCGGGTCAAACGCTTGGAGCAGGAGCGCGAGATCCTCAAGCGAGCCGCGGTCCTTTTCGCAGCGGAGACCGAGACCCGGTGAGCGCCTACCGGATCATCTCGGCGGAGAGGGCCAGTTTCCCAGTCTCTGTGATGTGCGAGGTCCTCGGTGTGAGCCGTTCTGGCTACCACGGGTGGGAGCGCAGGGTCCCAAGCGACAGGGCGCTCTCCGATGCGTGGCTGACCTCGAGGATCAAGGAGATCCACGAGCAGGCCAGGGGCGTCTACGGCTCCCGGCGGGTAGCGGCCGAGCTGCGCCTGGGAGATGGCATCCAGGTCTCGCGCAAGCGGGTGCGGCGCCTTATGCGCCGGGCCGGGATCTCAGGGCTGGTGCGGGTCAAACGCGGGAAGACGACGATCAGGGTGCCAGGTGTCAGGGTCGCCGATGATCTGGTCGACCGGCAGTTCACCCCGGCCGCCCCGAACGTGCTGTGGGTCGCGGACCTTACGTATCTGCGAACGTGGGAGGGCTGGCTCTACCTCGCCGCCGTCCAAGACACGTTCTCGCGGATGATCGTGGGGTGGGCGATGGCCGAGCACATGCGCTCAGAGCTCGTCGTCGAGGCGCTGCAGATGGCGCTCGCCCGCCGGCGCCCCGCGCCCGGTCTCGTGCATCACAGCGATATGGGCTCGCAATACGTCAGTCTTGCGTTCGGGCAGCAAGCCCGCGACGCCGGGATCGCCGTCTCGATGGGCTCCAAGGGCGACGCCTACGACAACGCCGTCGCCGAGAGCTTCTTCGCCACCATCAAGAAAGAGCTCGTGCACCGCCAACCCTGGCCCACCAGACGCGACCTCAGCTCCGCCGTCTTCGAGTACATCGAGGCGTTCTACAACAGACAACGACGACACTCCACCCTCGGCTACCTCTCCCCAGAGGCATACGAGAGAGAGATAATCACCCCCACAAACAAAACCTAGCCAGCCAAGCCCGCGACTGTCCGCGAAACCGGGTCCACTCCAGAGGTAGTCACCTGCGACCAGAACCCGCGCCCACGGAACCCACACGGCCATGCCATCTGCCGTGTGGCCCTCAGCCGGGTGCAGCTCGAGCTCCCGCTCGCCGATCCCACAGCGCCCGGGGACTGGGAGCGCCTGCGGCGGGCTGGGGAGCGCCTGCGGCGGGCTGGGGAGCGCCTGCGGCGGGCTAGGGAGCGCCTGCGGCGGGCTAGGGAGCGCCTGCGGCGGGCTAGGGAGCGCCTGCGGCGGGCTAGGGAGCGCCCGCAGCGGCCCCAGCGCGAGCGGGCCCGTGCGCTCCACATAGAACTGCTGGTCGAAGGCGCGCAGCTCACGCTGGGCCTCGCCGGGCGAGCCGTACAGGCGCGCGGCGGTGCTCTCGGCACAACCCAGTGCCGCCTGTGGAAAGGCGAGGCGACCAAGTAGATGGTCCCAGTCCCCGTGCGTTGCCAGCAGGCCACTGAGACGCAGGCCGGACTGCTCCAGCAGGGGCGCCAACGCCTGCAGCTCCTCGGGCAGGATCGGCGAGTCGATCACGAAGCACTCCTCGCCGGCACGAACGATCGTGCAGTTGGTCTGCCAGATCCGACTCGTGAGGAGGATCACGTCGGGGTGCAGGGAGACGACGCGCACGTGGGCCTACCTGCCGTGCCTTCGTCGCGGTCAGGCGATGCCGAGCAGCTTGGCCGCCTCGCGCAGGGTCGCGACTTCGGCGGTTGGCTTTTTCTGGCTTGACTCCAGGGCCTCCTTGTGGCGGTTGACCCAGATGACAGGCACACGCGCCTTCAGGCAGGGCGCCACATCGTGGTAGTAGCTGGAGGCGACGTGGACCCAGCCCTTCTTGGTGCCCATGCGCCGCGCGCACTCCGTGAAGTGGGCGGGGTCGGGCTTGTAGGAGCGGACCTGCTGGGCGGTCACGACGAGGTCGAAGTCGATCGGTATGTGGCGGCGCGTCTGTCCGAGCAGCTTGTCGTCGATGTTGGAGAGCAGCCCCAGTTGATACTTCTTGGCCAGCTTGGGCAGTTGGGTCGTGGCTTCCTTGAACGGCCTCCAGCTCTGCACCGAGTCGGGCAGGAAACCCGAGCGCGAGGGCTCAAGCGGCCAGTCGATGCGCTTGGCGATCTCCACGGCGGTGCGTCGCAGCACCTCCGCGTAGAGCTCGTAGGAGCCGCTCTCCACTTCGCGAGAGATCTCGTGGAAGAGCGGCATCACGAGACTGCGATCGAGCTCGAAGCCCTCACGCTCGGCCTCTTTGGCGAATGCGTCGAGAATTCCGGTCTCCCAGTCGATCAGGGTGCCGTAGACATCGAATGTGACGAAGGTGACGTTCTTTGGAATAGGCATCGGGGCGCCATTATGACCTGCTGCCTCTTCGCGCGCGGTGCGGGGCGGGTGCGAGTAGATTCAGCTAGAGTCCCGCGCCGTCATGGACCTGCTCGAGTATCAGGGCAAGCAGCTGTTTGCCCGCCACGGCCTGAAGGTGTCCGACGGCAAGCCCGTCACGACCGTCGAGGACGCGGTGGCCGCCGCGAACGAGATCGGCTACCCGGTCGTCGTCAAGGCCCAGGTGCTGATCGGCGGGCGCGGCAAGGCCGGTGGCGTGAAGCTGGCCGGCGACGAAGCCGAGGCGCGCGAGCACGCGAGCAACATCCTCGGGATGGACATCCACGGGCACACGGTGCGCACGCTGTGGATCGAGCACGCGAGCGATATCGCCACCGAGTACTACGCCTCGGTGCTGCTCGACCGCTCGGCCAAGGCGCCGCTTGTGATGTTCAGCGTGGAGGGCGGCGTGGACATCGAAGAGGTCGCGGAGCGGACCCCGGAGAAGCTGATCCGCCACCACGTCGACGCCTTGGAGGGCCTCAGCCGCGAGGAAGCGATCGAGATCGCCGGCCGGGGCGGCGCCGATGTCGATGTGATCGAGGGGGTCGCCGACGCGCTGCTGGCCCTGTATGAGGTGTGGCTCAAGGAGGACGCCACGCTGGCCGAGATCAACCCGCTGATCGTCACGCCCGAGCGCGAGGTCAAGGCTCTGGACGCGAAGGTGTCCCTCGATGGCAACGCGCTCTACCGTCACCCGGAGAACCAGGGACTGTCCGACGCCGAGAACGAAGACCCGATCGAGCGCCGCGCACGCGAGCAGGGCGTGCAGTACGTCAAGCTCGACGGCGACATCGGCATCCTTGGCAACGGCGCGGGACTTGTGATGGCAACGCTCGATGTCGTCGCTCTGGCGGGAGGCCATCCGGCCAACTTCCTCGACGCCGGCGGGGGCTCAGACGCCGCGAAGATCAAGCAGGCGGTGGAGCTGATCCTCGAGAACGACTCGGTCAAGGCCGTGCTGTTCAACATCTTCGGCGGCATCACCCGCTGCGACGAGGTCGCCAAGGGATTGATCGCCGCATTCGAGGAGATCGGGGTGGGCGGGCACGGTATTCCGTTCGTCGTGCGCCTGGACGGCACCAACGACGTCGCCGGCCGCGAGCTGCTCGCGCAGGCGGCGCTCCCCAACGTGCACCCCGCCAAGACCATGAACGAGGCAGCCGAGATGGTCGTTGCGCTGGCCGCGGGCGAGGGCGTGGGGGCGACCGTCTGATGGCTGTCCTGGTCGACAACGACACACGCCTAGCCGTGGCGGGCGTAACCGGCCGCGAGGGCAGCTTCCACACGCTCAACAACCGCTCCTACGGCACCACGGTCGTCGGCGGAGTCACGCCCGGCAAGGGCGGCCAGGACGTCGAGGGCATCCCCGTGTTCGACGACTGGGCTCAGGCGATGGAGCAGGCGCAGCCCAACACCGCGATGATCTTCGTGCCGCCGCGCTTCGCCGCCGACGCGATCCTCGAGGCCGCCACAGCGGGAGTGCGACTGGTGATCGCGATCACCGAGGGGATCCCCGCGCACGACGAGCTGCGCGTCTACAACACGCTCAAGCGAGATCATCCGGGCACGCGCCTGGTCGGCCCCAACTGCCCGGGCATCCTCTCGCCGGGAAGGGCCAACGTCGGCATCATCCCAGCGTCGTTCTTCAAGGAGGGCAACGTCGGCGTGGTCTCGCGCTCAGGCACGCTCACCTACCAGATCGGCAACGAGATCGCCCAGGCCGGATTCGGCTGCAGCTCGATCGTGGGCATCGGCGGCGACCCGGTGCCGGGCTCCTCTTTCGTAGATGTGCTGGGGCTCTTCCAGAATGACGACCAGACCGAGCTGATCGTGCTCTCCGGTGAGATCGGCGGCAGTGCCGAGGAGGAGGCGGCGGAGTACATCGCTGCCAACGTCACCAAGCCCGTGGTGGCCTACATCGCGGGCTTCACCGCGCCGGCGGGCAAGCAGATGGGCCACGCCGGTGCGATCGTCTCCGGCTCGGCGGGCACCGCCGCAGCGAAGGCGCAAGCGCTGGAGGAGAAGGGCGTGCGCGTCGGGCGCACACCCACCGAGGTGGCCGAGCTAGCCGTGCAGATCCTGCGCAGCTGAGACACCCCGACGCAGGCCTCCCCGTCGACGATAGAAACGAAAAGTTCTGACTTTTTGCAGTGGCCGGCCTTTCGGGCTACGGTGGCGCGGTGGCAGTCAATGTCCGCAGCCGCCGGACCGGAGCGCGTGCTCGCCCGACGAGCGCCCCCCTGCTCGAGCGCTGGCGCGAGTGGCCCAACGAGGCGTGGGGAGCCATCGGTGTAACCCTGCTGTTCCTCTCGCTCGGGTGCTGGTGGGTGGTGGTGGATCACAGCATCCCGATCTCCGACGCCGGCTTCCATCTGGAGGTCACGATCAAAGTCTTCAAGGATCTGCAGGCGGGGAACTGGTCGGCGGCAGTCGAACCGCATCTCCAGTATCCGCCGCTCGTGTACCTCGTGGGCGCATTGGGCGACTACATCGGCGGCCTCCACGTGACCTCGATGGTGATCGCCGAGAACCTCTTCTTCGTGCCCCTGCTGGCGCTCGGCTGCTATCAGGTGGGAAGGCTTGCATTTGGGCCGGCGGCTGGTCTGCTGGCTGTGGTCTTCGCGCTCGGCTCGCCGCTGGTGGCAAAGCTGTTCCACCTGACGATGCTCGACGCCCCGCTGGGCGCGATGGCCGCGGTCTCGATCTGGCTGATCCTCGAGACGCGGTACTTTAGGCGTCTGCGCTGGTGCGCCGCGGCGGGCGTCGCGGTCGGCCTCGGCATGTTGACCAAGGAGCCGCTTGCGCTGTTCGTCGCGGGGCCACTCGCTGTTACGTTCGTGCGCGGCGGATGGCGCTCTTGGCGAGGGCTGGCGGTGTTCGCGCTGGCGGTGCTCGTCGTCGCCGGTCCGTGGTACATCAGCGACCTGTCGCAGGTCCAGGCGATCGGTTCGGGGGTCACCATCTCGGGCACATCCGCCAACAACCCGCTCGCCCCACCACGCCTGTCCAGCGCGAACCTGCAGTGGTACATGTGGAGCTTTCTCAATCTGCAAATCTACCTGCCCCTGTTCCTGTTCGCGCTCGTCGGCGGAGTGTGGACTATCGTCGGCTTCATACGCCGTCGCTGGGTCAGCCCGCTGGCGCCGGAGCTCTTCGTCGGAGCGTTCGTGGCGTGGCTGGGTCTCACGGAGACGTTCGTCCACGACAACCGCTACGGCGTGCCAATGCTCGTCTATTTCGCGGTGTTCGGGAGCTTCTGGATCGTGCGGCTGCCACGTCCCGGGCGCATTGCGGCCACTGTGGCGCTGGTGGCGGTGGCGTTCGCCAACACGCTCGCCAGCACCTTCGGCGTCGGAGGGATCGTCACGGTGTCGGTGCCCCACACCCTGCAGGAGGAAAAAGCGCTGACGAACTCGGCGACGATCTACTCCAACGAAGGCTATCTCGTGACAAGCGCGCCCCACCGGGGCGACAATATGCTGGGAACGCTGGAAGCCCTCAAGGCGAGAGGGGTGGAAGGCGTTGCGGTACTCCCGACGGAAGCTCCCATCGAGGCCGCTTTCCTGGAAGGCCTCCTGCCACTCGCCACAATCGCGGGCCTTCAGATCGGCGAAATCAGCTCCGTCAACGGCCTGAGCGACAGCGTGGCCGTGTTCGAGCGCGAAAAACTCAGCAACGAAAACGCTCGCCCCTGCATCAAGCTACCCGACGGCACGGGCGTGTGGATCCGCCTCGGCAATCCCTACGCACGCGACGCCCAGGACTTCTGCCCATCGTTCAAACCACAGTTTTACAAATAGCGGAGACCGAGATCGTCTTCCGGCGCCGGCCGCCCTCGCAATGGCACGCGAGAGCCGCGCAATAGTCCGACCATTACTCGTGCCGGCAAAAAGAGAGCCCGAGTAAGATGAGTGCCCAGCCTCGTGGGCTGATGCTCATGACAGACACGTTCTCCAGTGGATCCAGCGCGCCCCTCGGAGGCGCCCAGCCAGCCGGCGAGCCGGCTCGCGATGTCACGAGCGCACTGGCCGAGCTGGAGCGCAAGCTGCGCGAGCTCGAACAGGAGTTGACGTCGATCGGCCGGCGACGCCTGCGCCCGGAGTCGACCGGGGCAGAGGCCTCTTCCGCAGCGACACCTGCCGCAGCGCCCTCCCCCGCAGCGACACCCCCCGCAGCGACACCTGCCGCGACGCCCTCCCCCTCGGCGACGCCCGCTGCCGCAACCTCCCCAGCAGCGATGTCCCCGGCGGGCGCCTACGCGCAGCCGACGGGCCGGCTGATCGACGAGGGCGCACGGCCCGAACCTCCCGTCGAGCACGCGGCGGTGGAGTGGGCGACACCGGCCGAACGGGCCACGCCCGTACAGGAGTTCGCACCCGCCCCGGAGCGAGAAGCGGGGAGCGACGCGCAATTGGCCGGCCTGGCCGAGCTGCGACGCTTCCGCGACCGCGTCGAGCGTTTCGCAGCCGAGCTGACCGCCGACTACGACGCGATGCTGAGCCGCATGATGGCCGCCTTCTCGGGACGCGGGCTGGGCGAGTTGCCTTTCGAGCCCGGCGGCGCATCCGTCGCGGCGGGGGCAGGTTCAGGAGATCGGCCCACTTCAGCTCGCGCGGAGCCCGGCCCGGAGGAGGCTCTCTTCGAGGGTCGCGTAGAGCTGGGCGTCGGACCGTTCTACGACATCGCCTCACTCGGCGCCTTCGAACAGGACGTAGCGGCACTGCCGGGCGTGAGCGAGGTGGCGGTGCGTCGCTTTGAGGCCAGCCACGCCGTCGTGGACCTGCGCTTGGCGACGCCCGTGGCACTTGTGGGCGAGCTGCGCCGCGCGCTGCACACGGGCTTCAGCATCCGCCAGGTGGCCGAGGGCCGCATGCTGCTGACATTCGACGACGCCTGAGCCGTAAGCTACTCGGCATGCCAGGTTCGACCATCTCATTCGCGCGAGGAGCCCCCTCGCTGGACATCATCGATGTGGAGGGGCTCAGCGACGCCGCCACGCGCGCATTCGCAAACGATCCTGCCGGGGCCACCGCCTATGGCACTTCGGTCGGCTATCCCCGCCTGCGCTCGTGGGTCGCCGAGCGCCATGGTGTCGAGCCCGAGCAGGTGCTCGTGACCAACGGCTCGATGCAGGCCGACGCGTTCCTGTTCGAGCAGCTCGTGGGAGATGGAGACGACGTGGTGGTGGAGCGCCCCACCTACGACCGCACTCTGCTCTCGCTGCGCTCCCGCGGAGCGCGCGTGCATCCGGTGGAGCTCGAACCAGACGGCATCGACACCGACGCGCTCGCCCGGCTGCTCGCCGGAAACGGCGCCGAGGGGGTGCGCCCAAAGCTCGCCCACATCATCCCCAACTTCCAGAACCCCGCCGGCTACACGCTGTCGCTGGCCAAGCGCCGGGCACTGCTGGAGCTCGCAAACAAGCATGACTTCATGGTGTTCGAGGACGACCCCTACGTGGAGCTGCGCTTCAGCGGCGAGACGCTGCCGACGATGCTCTCGCTTGACCACGAGCGCGTGGTGTATGCCTCGTCGTTCTCCAAGACCGTGTGCCCCGGCATTCGCGTGGGCTACCTCATCGGACCGACCGAGCTAATCGCGCAGATCGCCAAGCTGGCCACCGGTACCTACATATCGCCCAGCATGGTCTCGCAGGCGATCGTGTACGAGTTCTGCGCCTCGGGCGCGATCGAGCGTTCGATCGAGACCGTCAAGACGGCCCTCACCAAGCGCCTGCGCACACTCGAGGCGGCGCTCCACCGCGAGCTGCCCGAGGCCGAGTTCGTGGCCCCGCAGGGTGGCTACTTCATGTGGGTCACACTGCCCGAGGGCACCGACGTGGGCGCCCTCTTCAAGCTTGCCACCGAGGGCGGGGTGGCGTTCGTGAAGGGCACCGACTTCCTGCTGGAGGGCGGCGCGAACACACTTCGCCTGGCCTACTCGGGCGTCACGCCCGAGGAAATCGACGAGGGCGTGGCACGCCTCGCCGAGGCATTCCGTCACCTTCCGTAGCGCTGACCCAAGATGAGCTGCTCAGGCAGTGCCGTGCGCGGCGGGGGCGATGGGTCGGCGATCACCGAGACCGTTTCGGCGACGCTCGGCGTGACGACGCAGCTGCGACCTTCCGCACCCCGCACGACCACCTGCTCGTCGTCGTGGACGGCCAGCGTGCCCTCCATCCCGGGCTCCAGGCCCGAGGCCTTGAGGTAGTGGAGCAGATCCTCGGCCTCGTTCTCGAAGCGCAGCACACGCACGCTCGCACCGACCTCCACGTCGGCCAGGGGCACGCCGCCGAGGCGGGCGCCCGCGACGATCGGGTGTCCGTGGGGACAGGTCTTGGCGTCGCCGATCGCTGCCAGCATGCGCTCCTCAAGCACCGGTGACATGGCGTGCTCCAGACGCTCGGCCTCCTCGTGGACCTCGTCCCAGGGCACGCCCAGCACGTCTGTCAGAAAGCGCTCGATCAGGCGGTGGCGGCGTACGATCCCCTCGGCCTGCAGGACGCCTTCGTCGGTGAACGCGATCGTTTTGTCTGCACGGCGCGTGATGTAGCCGTCGTGCTCTAGGCGACCGACCATCTCGTGCACCGTCGGCGGGGAGAGCTGCATCGCGCGTGCCACATTGGCGCCCGTCATCGGCAGCCCGGCCTCCTGCAGCCAGAAGAGGATCTGCAGGTACTCCTCCTCGGCGACCGTTGCGGACTCGTGGGCCATCCCGAGATGATACGTCGGGAAGGATCCAACCGCCCCTGTGAGAGGTGGCGTAGTCGGCCGAAGGCCGGCTGGCCGAAACGGGGACCGATTCAGGGAGACACTCGCTCCGCTCGCATCCCCGAATCGGCCAGCGCCGCAGGCGCGTGTCTCCCGGCTTCGGTCGGGCCCCTCGCCCTTCCCAGTCACCGACGGGAGCCCTCCAGGCTCCCTTGATGGACCTACGGGCTAACTGAGCTGGTCGTAGGTGCACTCGCGCGCGGGCTTGTCCTCGCGCCAGCGCCGCAGCTTGGCGCCGTGACGGATGCGTCCGGCGCTGACGTGGTCGAAGTCGATCTCGACTACAAGCTCGGGGCGCAGACCCACCCACTCGAGGTCCCGTCCCGCGGTCCAGCGGCTGGGGTCCGCCGAGCCGCGCTCGCCCGACTCATAGGGCTCCAGAAAACCGACCAGCCGGCGCTTCTCTGGGGCGGTGAGACCCGAGCAGTGGCCGACCACGCGTAACTCGTCACCGTCATAGAGACCGAGAATCAGCGCCCCGACCGTGTCCGGCTCTTTGCCCGGCCGCCAGCCGACCACGACGGCGTCGATCGTGCGCACGCGCTTGACCTTTACCATGCCCCGGCGCTTACCCGGCTCGTAGATCGCGTCGCGCTCCTTGGCCATCGCGCCCTCGGCATCCGCCAGCCAGCGTTTGGCCTCCAGCGCGGAGTCCGTCGTCGGCATCAGCTCGACGGGCACGTCGGCCCACGCGCCAGCCGCCAGCAGCTTCTCCAGGGCCGCCCGGCGCTCGGCGAAGGGCCGCTCAAGCCACGACTCCTCGTCCAGCGCGAGCAGATCGAATGCCACATACACGGCGGGCGTCTCGCCCGCCAGGCGCTGCACGCGGGAGGCAGCCGGGTGCAGGCGCTGCTGCAGCGCGTCGAAATCCTCACGCCCGGACCAATGATTAAGAGGGGCCCGGCTCACCGGCCTGCGGCCGGCTGCGCCACCCTCTGAGCCACGCACGACTATCTCACCATCGAGCACGTAGCGACCCGACGGGAAGGCGAGCTCTGGGAAGTAGCGCCCGAGCGGGCGGCTGCCGCGCGACTGCAGGAACACGTCCTCCCCGTCGACGAACGCCAGACAGCGAAAGCCGTCGAGCTTGACCTCGTACACGTACTGCTCGCCCTCGGGCAGCGCCTTGCGCGAGAGCGCGAGCTGAGGGGCGAGCGGAGACTGAAGGGGGAGCGACATGGCTAGGTCGGGGACTCCTCCGCAGATGCACCGTCATCGCGCGTCGAGCGTTTTCCATGCGCCGAGCCTTTGCCGCCGCCCGCCCCACCACGACTGCCGACGCGCGCGCGGCTCGGCTGAACGCGCTTGGGCTCGCCCTGCTGCTTGCGAAAGTGCGGCGGCCAGGGCGCGTCGCCGAGCCCCTCGCGCTCGTCGCGCGCGGCCAGTTCCAAGAGCAAATCCAGCGAGCCGGCGTGCTCGTCGATCTCCGCCGAGGGATCGCCGCGCTCGCGCAGGCGCGCGGGGACGGTGTCGAGGCGCAGCTCCGCCGGCTCCACGTCGGCCACCTCGTCCCACTCAAGCGGGCACGACACGCGGGCGTCGGCGACGGCGCGCACGGAGTAGGCGGAGGCGACGGTGCGGTCGCGCGCGTTCTGGTTGTAGTCGATGAACACGCCCTCGCGCTGCTCCTTCCACCAGCGGGTGGTCGCCTGCCCGGGCATGCGCCGCTCCACCTCGCGCGCCAGCGCCAACGCGGCGCGACGGACCTCCTGGAACGGATGCTCAGGCGCCACCCGCACGAACACGTGCATCCCGCGCGAGCCGGAGGTCTTGGGAAAGCCCCGCAGGCCGTGCTCCTCGAGCACTTCCCTGACCCCAAGCGTCACCCGACGCACCTGCGCGAAGGGAATGTCGGGCTGGGGGTCGAGGTCCACGCGCAGCTCGTCGGGGTGGTTGAGGTCGCTGCGCCGAACCGGCCACGGGTTCCAGTCGATCACGCCGAGGTTCGTCCCCCACACCAGGTGGGCCGCGTCGTTGGGCACGAGCTCGCGCGCGTGGCGCCCACTGGGGAACGTCACGGTCGCCGTCTGCAGCCACTCCGGCGCACCCTCGGGGACGCGCTTCTGAAAGAACGGCTTGCCCTGCACACCGTCCACCCACCGCTTCATCACTGTGGGCCGCTGGTGCAGGTGGCGCACGACCGCCTGCTCGCACTCGATGTAGTAGTTGACTAGGTCGAGCTTCGTGAAGCCGGGCTCCGGGAAGTACAGCTTGGAGGGGCTCGACACGCGCAGCTCCTGGCCGCACAGCTCCATCGTGATGTGCTCGGTCTTGGCGGGCATCCTGTAAGGATGCCCGACCGTGCCCCCGATCACAGTGCTCATCGCCGCACAGGACTTCGGCGACGGATTGGACGGCGCCCGAGTTGCCGAGGCGATCGGGCGCGGTCTGGTGGCGGCCAGTCCAGAACTCGAAGCCGACCCGTGCCCGATCGCGGTGCTGCCCGCAGAGCTGGACGCACGCATGCGACACGCGCGTGCGGTGGTGATCGCCGCCAGGCACCTCGACCACGAGACGCTGCTGCGGCGCGACAACGCCTGCGAGGTTGCCACGCGGGCGCGCCAGACGGGAGTGCCCTGCTACGCGGTCGCCGCCCGCGTCGGGCTAGATCTGTTCGAGGCGCGCATCCTCGACCTGCAGGTCGTGCTGGAGGCGTGTAAGGAGCGGGCACTGACCGCGGCTGGCAGACGGCTCGCCGACATCGTTTAGTCCATCTCAGGGTCTATTCCAATAGGGCCGCGGCTGAAATGGTCGAGCGGGACCGCGCTGAAATGGTCGAGCGGTCCGAAAAGCAGACGACGCGGCTCATTTCAGCCTCACAGAAAACACCTGCCCTCGCCACGATACGTGGGCACCTCGTCGACCACTCGCTCCCCTTCGACCAGATACAGCCGATCGAAGCGCTCGCACAGCTCGCCGGCCTTGGTGTGGCGGAAGTACGCGCGCTCGCCGATGCGCAGCGCATCCGCGGCCTCGCCTAGCAGCGGCGTCTGCACCTCCCCTGCGCCCTCCTGGACGTCCAGGCGCAGGCCGCGAGGCAGATATGGGCTTGGCAGACGCGCGCGGTCGCCCGGGCCGGAGGCCAGATAGCCGCCCCCCAGCACCGTCACGACGCCCGGTCCCGGACGGCGCACCACGGGTAGCGCGAACATCGCGCCCGGGCGCAGGCGAAAGGCACGGTAGGTGTCGAAGAGCGTCGGTGAGTAGAGCCCCGAGCCGGCCGCCAGCTCCGTGACCGCCGCCTCGCGCGCGGTGCCCCGCAGGCTGCCCGTGCCACCGCCGTTGACGAACTCAAGCGGCGCCACCGCGCTAACCGCCCGCACCGTGGCGGCGCGGCGACGCGCCAGCTCGCGCGCCGAGGCCAGCTGCAGCAGCCGGATCGCCGCGGCACGCAGCGGCCTGCCGGGCGGCGCGTCGCCGAGGCCCGCGATCTGCGACTCGTAGGCCATCATCCCCACGAGCTCGAACCCCTCGCGCGCCACGATCGCCCGCGCCAGCGCCGCGGCCTGCTCGGGTGTATGGATCGGCGAGCGCTTGGCTCCCACCCGACTGCGCCCGCGCGGCAGGGGGAAACCGGCATCGAGCTCCAGACACACCCGCAGCGGCGCCGCCCGCGATCCGGTGGCGGCATCTATCAGGTCCAGGTGCTCCATACTGTCCACCATCACGCTCACCCTCGCCTCGGAGCGCTCGCTCGTCAGCGCGGCCAACGTCCGCAGCGCCGCGCGGTCGACGCTGGGATAGGCCACGAGGATATCCTCTATTCCGTGCTCCGCCAGCCACAGCGCCTCGGGGAGCGTGAAGGCCATGGTCCCGGCAAAGCCCGGACGCTCGAGCACGCGTTCCTGTAGCGCACGGCAGCGCACAGACTTACTCGCCAGGCGTATCGGCTTGGGTGCCGCGCGCCTTTCCATCTCCACCGCATTGGCCCAGAAGGCGTCCAGATCGACCAGCGCGAAGGGCGCCTCCAACTCGGCGGTAGCCCGCTCCAGGCGCTCGAGATCCTCAGTCATCCGCAGGCATAACAGGGCCGAGGACTCGGTCGGTCCAAGCGTTGGCAAAGCGCCCCTGCGGGTCAAGCCGCCGGCGCACCGCCTGAAAGCGCTCCCACTCGGGGTAGCGCTCGCGCAGCGTCGCGGCGGTCTGGAAGTGGCGCTTGCCCCAGTGCGGCCGGCCGCCCAGCTCGTACATCGCCGCCTCGACGGCGCGGAAGTAGGGCTCCCACGCCATGCCCTCGAACATGTGCACCGCCACGAACCCGCTGTCGCGCCCGGCGGCGGTCGAGAGCAGCGCGTCGTCGCCGGCCACCGTGCGCACCTCGATCGGGAACGGCACGGCGAAGCCCTCCCGCGGGATCAGCTCCATTACTCGCCGCACCGCCTCGACTGTGCGCTCGCGCGGCAGCGAGTACTCCATCTCGGTGAACTTCACGAGGCGCGGCGAGGCGAAGATCAGATCCGAGCGGTCCAAGCGCCGGCTGGTGCCCGCCAGACGCGTCACCAGACGGTTGATGCGTGGGATCTGGGCCGGCGCGCACCGCCCGAGCCGGCAGAACAGCCCGAAGGCGTGGTTGGTCAGCAGCACGTCGTTGGCATACGCAGCGGTCCGGCTGCGCGGCCGGGCCGGCAGCTCGGTGCGGTTGTTCGTGCGCGTCAGCGCCGTGTCGGTGTGGGGGAACACAAAGAACTCGAAGTGATCGCTACCGACTGCCAGCTCCTCGAAGCGCTCGAGCGTCTGCTTGAGCGGCGCCGAACGGTCGATCCCCTCCAGCCGAAAGGCGGGTACGCAGCGCAGCGTCACCTCCGCCACTACCCCCAGCGCGCCGAGGCCGACGCGCGCCGCGCGGAACACCTCGGGGTCGCGCTCGGGCGAGCACTCCAGCACCGAGCCGTCGGCGAGCACGAGTGTCAGCGCCGCCACCTGTGAGGAGATGTTTCGCAGCCGCGCCCCCGTCCCGTGCGTGGCGGTCGAGATCGCGCCGGCGATGCTCTGCACGTCGATGTCGCCGAGGTTCTCCAGCGCCAGTCCGTGCTCGGCTAGGTCGTGGTTGAGCGCGTGGAGGGCGATCCCCGCCTGCACGCGCACGAGTCCTGCGGCGCGATCGACGTCGAGCACGTCGGTCATGCGATCGAGCTTCAACAGTACGCCGTCGGTGCAGGCGATATCGCTGAACGAGTGTCCGGCGCCGGCCACACGCACGGGCCGCTCCAGCGAGCCGGCGCGGTCGATTGCATCCGCCAGCTCCTGCACGGTGGCCGGGCACTCGATCGCCACCGGCCGACAGCGCTGATCCCCGGCCCAGTTGCGCCACTCGCCGCGATCGGCGGTGCTCATTGAGTAGGTGTGTCAGTAGGCTCGCTCACCGGATGACCCGGCCCGAGCCTACTCCGAGCCCACCCCCAGCGCCAGCAACAGAGGCCGATGAAACACCGGCAACCAGTGCTGCAACGGCTCCCACGAAGGAGACCCACGCGCCGAACACCGGCCCTGCCCACCGTCCGACACGCGCGCGCTCGCTGCCCGTACCGGGCACAAAGCGCGCGACCGTGATCGGCGCCGGCTCGTTCGGCACCGCGCTCGCGGTGCTGCTGGCCAGGGGCGGTCTGCGCACCACGCTGCAGGCACGCACGGCCGAGCAGGCGCAGCTGCTGGAGTCAGAGCGCGAGAACGCTGGCTATCTGCCGGGCGTGGAGCTGCCGGGCCAGCTGCGCATCGAGTCCACCAGCGCCGGCGTGGCGCGTGCCGACTACGTGTTCCTGGCGGTCCCCTCGGGTGGGCTGGAGGAGGTGATCGCCGGCCTGCGCGCCGCGGGCCTTGGCTCGCGCGCGGCCGTCGTATCGGTCGCCAAGGGACTCGTCCCGCCGCAGGGCACGCCACCCACCGTGATCCTCGGCGCCACGTTCGGCGCGGCGCGCGTCGCCTGCCTGGGCGGACCGGCGCACGCCCAGGAGATGGTCCACTCCGGTGCGGCGCTCGTGGCGGCCTCCAGCGACGAGTCCCTGGCGGGCGCGCTCGCACAGATGTTCACGCGCGCGGGGGTCGTCTGCGAGCAGTCCAACGACCCCGTCGGCGTGGAGCTGGCGGGCGCCGCCAAGAACGCCGCGGCGCTCGCTGCCGGAGCGACCGAGGCGCAGGGCCTCAATGCTGCCGGCGCCGCGGCAGGGCACATCTTCGCCGAGGTGTGGCGCTACGCCGAGACGCTCGGCGCGCGCCCGGAGTCGATGATCGGCCTCGCCGGCGCGGGCGATCTCCTTGCCACCGCGCTGGCCCGTGAGAGCCGCAACCGCCGCGCGGGCGAGCTGCTGGCGGCTGGGGTCCCCGCGGCGGAGATCCCCAAGCGCATCGGGCAGGCCGTCGAGGCGCTGCAGACCGTCGGCCTGCTCGCACGGGCGCTCCAGGCGGCCGACGTGCAGGCCCCGGTCACGACCGCGCTGGGGCGGCTGATAGCGGGCGAGCTTCCGCTGCATGAGTGGGTCGCGCTGGTGCGTGCCACCGTGCCCCCGCCTGCCCGCTGGCGGCGTCCGCAGGCAGGGTTATGGCGGCGCGGGTGGCGAAGGCTGTTTCCGTAAGCGTATATACTATGGCTATCAATCTCTAAAAAGGATCACACCCGACACATGCCCCCACCCAAGCGAGCCAGCCAGGACAACAAGGAATTTCTCGCCCTGCAGGGCGTCACCTACGACCCAGACGAGTTCTTCGCGCAGGAGAGGCGGCGGGAAAAGGTCCTCCGCATGCAGGACACTCAGCGGATCGGCGGCCGCACCACTCCGATCGCCGTGCGCCTCGATCAGTTCACGCTCAGGCGCCTCAAGACACTCGCGGCCCTGCGCAACACCGGCTACCAGACGCTGCTGAAGGAATTCCTGGTCGAGCGCCTCTACGAGGAGGAGAAGCGCGAGGGCATCATCGACCCCTGATCAGGGTCTGCACCACTGCTTCATAGACCCCAGCGCCATGCGACGCTTCGGCCACCCGCACGTTGTCGTGCCTTGCGAGCGCCTCGCCCATGCTGGGGTCGCGGGCGAGGGCGTTGGCTACCAGCCAGAACGTCTGCACGTGCTCGGCGCAGGCCAGATCCTCGCGCGAGTCGCCCACCGCGAAGGTCTCCTCGCGCGCGTAGCCGCGCACCTGACGGTGGAAGGCGACCGCGCCTGCCTTCGATGCGGCGGCGGGCACGAGGTGGTAGCCGCGCACGTGCGGCAGCTCCGCGAGCGCCGGCGAGCGGCGGTTGACGACCCCGTTGTCCACCAGGCGCAGGTCGCCGTGCCCGTGCTCGCTGAGCAGGCGGTCCACCTCCAGCGAGTCGACGAGCCCGCGGAATAGGTGTGAGACCTCCCGCTCGGTATGCCACGGCTCGTGGTACTCGAGCAGCCCGGCGTAGCGCTCCAGCAAGAGGGTCGGCGCACCGGAGCGCTCGATCTGCTCGGCGATCGACAGCTCACCGGGCAAGAGATCGCCGGTCAACCAGTGCTCCTCCCCGTCGAACACGACGCACGCGCCGGCCTCGTAGATGTAGGAGTTCTGGCCCAAGAGCCGCGCGTCCTCGGCCAGCTGCGCGCGGCGGCGACCGGACATGAGCACCACCTCCACGTCCGCCCGCAGAGATGCCTGCACGGCGCGCACGCCGTCGAGCGACACCTCGCCGTCGCCGCCGTGCAGCAGTGAGGCACCGCGCCCGAGCAGTGTGCCGTCGAGGTCGAGGTACAGGCAGCGCGGTTTCATCGCGCCGGCACCCCCGCCAGCGGCGGACGTTCCACAAGCGACTCGTCCGCCGCCAGCCCGCTGAGCCGCCCTTCTCGCTCAAGGCGTCGGGCCACAGTCGCGAGCACGGTGCGCGCCATCGGCGCGAGGGCCTGCAGTGGCTGGTGGCTGTTCCTGTGCTCCTCCAAATCGACCTGCGCGACCCCCTCTCCTCCTAATAAGTCCCAGACGTCCAACAGCATCGCCATCTCCACGCCATAGCCGGTGGTAAAGGGGACGGATTCCAGCAACTCGCGCCGCGCCGCTACCTCGCCCGCCAGTGGCTGGCGCACGCAGGCCAACTCGGGGTAGAAGAGTTCGAGCGCGGGGCGCGCCAGCAGGTGGTTGACGCGCCCACCGCCCTCGGGCAGCGACACCCCGTCGTGCTCGAACGGCCGGCGGTAGAAGGCCTTTACGAAGCTCACGCCCGGCTCGCACACGAGCGGGCCCAGGAGCCCCGTCGCGAAGTGCGCGGACGGTGAGAAGCCCTGCGTGTCGGCGTCGAGAAAGCACACCAGCTCCCCGTCGAGCACGCTGAGAGCGCGCCACATCGCATCGCCCTTGCCGAGCACCGCCCCGAACTGGGGTAGCAGGTCGGCCTCCTGGTGCACCGTCGCCCCCGCGCCGCGCGCCACCGCCGCGGTGCCGTCACGCGAGGCGGCGTCGACGACGACCACCTCGTCTATCGCCCCTGTCTCGCGCAGCCGCACAAGCGCGCTCACTATCTCCCCGACGGTGGCGGCGCACTCGCGCGCGGGCAGGCACACGGTGACGCTCTGCTCGCGCTCGGCCGCGATTCGCGCCGCGGGGTACGCGGAATAATGGAAGGTGCGCATTGAAGCCCAGCGCTCGGCCGCCGTCAGTGCCATCGGGTCTACTATCGCAAGCCATGGCCATCGACCGCACGACCGAGCCGTGGAGCGCTCTGCTGGAGGAGGGCCGCCAGGACGGACGCCTGGTGCGCGAGTCGCGCGAGGGCCCCGGGACAGCCCAGCTGGTGGAACCGCCGCCCGAGCTCCACCCCGACGTGCTCGCGGCGCTCGAGCGGATGGGCATCGAGCAGCTCTACTCCCACCAGGCCGCCGCCCTGCACTCGGCGTGGGCCGGCACGACGATCGTCACGACAGGAACGGCGTCGGGCAAGTCGATGTGCTTCAACCTGCCCACCCTCGACATGCTCTGCCGCAGCTCCTTCACTCGGGCTCTCTACCTCTATCCCACCAAGGCGCTGGCCCAGGACCAGGCGCGGGCGATCGCGTCCTTCGGCTTGAAGCAGGTGAGGCCCGCGATCTACGACGGCGACACGCCACGTGAGGCGCGCACCCAGATTCGCAACCAGGCCAACATCGTGCTGACCAACCCGGACATGCTGCACGTCGGCATCCTGCCCAACGACGGCGCCTGGGCACGACTGTTCCGGCACCTGAAGGTCGTCGTGATCGACGAGGCGCACGTGTACCGCGGGGTGTTCGGCTCGCACGTCGCCAACGTGCTGCGCCGCCTGCGGCGCACCGCCGCAGCGTATGGCTCTGAACCGCGCTTTCTGCTGGCCTCGGCGACGATCGCCAACCCGCTCGAACTAGCGGAACGCCTGACCGGCCTGGACGATGTGCGGCTGATCGACGAGGACGGCTCTCCCGCCCCGGATCGGCGCATCGCGATGTGGAATCCGCCGCTCACCGACGAGCTGCTCGGTACGCGCCGCTCGGCGCTCGCCGAGGCCGCCGAGCTCCTCGCCCAGCTTGTGGCCGAGGGCGCGCGGGCGATCTGCTTCATGAAGTCGCGCAAGGGCGTCGAGCTGCTGAGCCGGATGGTCCGCGAAGAGCTCGCCGAGCACCCCGAGCTGGCCGAGCGCGTGGAGCCCTACCGCGCTGGCTACACCCCCCAGCAGCGACGCGCCTTGGAGGAGCGTCTGATGCGCGGGGAGCTGCGCGCGGTGATCACCACAACCGCCCTGGAGCTGGGCATCGACATCGGCGAGCTCGACGCCGCGGTGGTGGTGACGTTCCCGGGCACCGTCGCATCGCTGCGTCAGATGTGGGGCCGCGCGGGACGCCGGGGGCGCGGGCTGGCGGTGTACGTGGCCGGCGAAGACGCACTCGACCAGTTCTTCTGCCGCCACCCCGAAGAGTTCCTGGAGCGGCCCGTAGAGGCTGCGATCCTCGACCATGAGTCCTCTCAGATCCACCTGGCGCACCTGATGTGCGCCGCCGCCGAGCGACCGCCACTGTCGGGGCAGGACGCGGAGATACTGGGACCTCGCTGGGAGGCGTACGCCGAGACCCTCGTCAGCGCCGGCGGGTTGCGTCGGCGCGATGACGGCACCTACGTCCCGCGCAACCCCGGCGACTACCCCGCGGCGAGCGTCTCGCTGCGCTCGGCCTCGCCCGACAGTTTCGCGATCGTCGAGCTTCAGAGCGGCGAGCTGCTGGGCACCACCGAGGCAGCGCGCGCGCACTCCACGGTGCACCAGGGCGCCGTCTACCACCACCAGGGCCGCGCGTATGAGGTGCGCGAACTCGACCTCGAGCACCGCCGGGCACTGGTGGCAGCCTTCGACGGCGACTGGTACACGCAGCCCAAGCGCGAGACCGACACCACCATCGAGCGCCTGCTCGACCGACGCGAGGTGGCCGGCGTGCGGCTGTCCTTCGGCGAGGTCAGCGTCACCGAGACGGTGCTCGCCTACCAGCGCCGGCGCGTACAGGACCACGCACAGGTCGACCTCGTCGCGCTGGACCTCCCCGAAACGAGCTTCTCCACGCAGGCACTGTGGTATGAGCTCGACTCCGCTGCCCTCACCGAGACGCTGCCGCTGGAGAAACTGTTGGGCGCGCTGCACGCCGCCGAGCACGCGCAGATCGCAGTGCTGCCGCTGCTGGCGATGTGCGACCGCTGGGACATCGGCGGGCTGTCCACCAACCTGCACCCCCAGACGCAGGGCCCGACGATCTTCATCTACGACGGTCACCCCGGCGGCGTGGGCATCACGCGCATCGCCTACCTGCGCTTCGAGGAGCTCTGCCGCGACGCCCATACGCTGATCGCCGAGTGCCCCTGCACGAGCGCCGGCGGCTGCCCCTCGTGCGTGCAGTCGCCGAAGTGCGGCAACCTAAACGAGCCGCTGTCGAAGGCGGGCGCGCGGATGCTGCTGGCGGGGCTGCTGGAGCCGGCCGGGGTGTAGAGGAGACGGATGCGGTCGAGCGTTCCCCGTCCTCGGGCACGCTCGACCAAACCGCCCCGACCACCATCGGGATCACGGCTGGACATCGGGACCACGGCTGGAAGCCGATTGGCCGCGGCCGGCTCAGTCGTAGACCTCCGCGAGCGTCACTTCGACTCCGGATTTGTTGACATAGTCGCCGACCGCTGCGCATTCGGTTGCGACCGGACAGGACACGCCCTGCAACCTGGCTTCGCTCGCGCCGGAGGGGCTGGAGACGGTCTGGCTGAGCCATTCCGATGAGTTCCAGCCGTCGGCAAAGGGGCTCCACGAGGCGGGGGCGCCCGTGAAGCCCACCGCGACGCACGACGTCAGCGACGGGCAGGAGACCCCGTGCAGGATGGTGTTGGATCCGGACCCGTTGGTGGGGCCCTGCACCACCCATTCCGTGCGGTTCCAGCGCTCGGCCAGGGCAGCGTCCTTGCCGAGGCTATTCAGATGGTAGCCCACCGTGGTGCATTCGAGTTCGTTGTTGGAGCTCAGACACGACACGCTTTCAAGCTGCTGGTAGTTGACGGTCGCATTGGGAGTCGCCTCTTCGATCCATTTGGAGCCTTTCATCAGATAGTCGGAGAAGGTGCCGCCGCTCTTGGTGCCCACAGCCATGCAGAACACCCCCCCGGGGATCTTGCAGGACACGCTCGCCAGCGTGCTTTCGCTCGGGCTGGCCGCGGTCTCGATTTCCCACGTCGAGCCGTTCCAGCGCTCCACGAGGGTGAACAAATCGAGCAGCGATTCGTTCTGATAGCCACCGACCGCGTAGCATTCGGTGAAATTGGTGCACGAAACACCGTTGAAGACAGCCCCGACCGATTCGGAGGGGTTGACGGTGGACTGAACCGCCCAGGCTTTGCCTTCCCAGTGCTCGGCCAGCGTAGGGCTAGCGCTGTTGCTGTTCCCAACCGCCATGCACCGGTTCGACTGGGTACACGAGACCGACCGCAGGGTCGCTTCCGTCGCGCCTTTGGGCAGCGGGACGGTCGTCAGGTTCCAAGCTTTCCCTTCCCATTCCTCGGCAAGCGGCTTCAGTTCGCCCAGGCCGTTCGCATAGACGCCAACCGCAATACACGCGCTGGTCGACGTGCAGGACACCGATTCCAGTCGACTCCATACAGCCCCGCTGGGGTTGGGAGCGCTCTGCACTTTCCAGCTCGCTCCGGCTGCAATGCCCGGCAGGACAAGCGCAATCGTCATTACCGTGAAAACTATGAATCCATGGTGCAATCGCATCGAGAGTGCCTCCTCTGTTCAATTATCAGGAGGCCTTTGGGTACCACGTATCGGCAGCGGCATGAAAAATCCACACACACCCGCCGATGGGCCCGACCTTTTCGACTGCTCGAGCCGCCCCAGCTCGATGGAGGCTCCGCGCAATTGTTTCTTACAGTGCGTGCCTCAGCTGCGCTGGTTGCCCGCCGCGATCCGCCGCAGATCGATCGTCTCGTCGTATAGCTTCGCGTCGACGCCCTCCTCCAGCGCTATCTCGCGCAGCGGGCGCCCGGACTCGGTGGCGCGCTTGACGATCAGCGTGCCCTTGTCGTAGCCGATCGCCCCGTTCAGCGCGGTCGCGACCGCAAGGGTGGCCCCCGCGGAGGCGTCGGTGCCGGCACGGTTGGCGCGAATGCCATCGACGCACTTCTCGGCGAACACGTGCGCGGCGCTCGAGAGCAGGTGCAGCGACTGCAGGAGGTTGCGCGCGAGCAGCGGGATGCGCACGTTGAGCTCGAACTGCCCCTGTAACCCGCCCACCGTGATGGCCATATCGTTGCCGATCACCTGGGCGCAGACCTGCAGCACGACCTCGGGGATCACCGGGTTGACCTTGCCGGGCATGATCGAGGAGCCCTTCTGCAACTCGGGCAGGAACAGCTCGCCGATGCCCGCGCGCGGGCCGGAGCCCATCAGCGCGAGGTCACCGGCGATCTTGGTGAGCGACACGGCCACGACCTTCAGCGCGCCAGAGAGCTCCACGAGCGCGTCGCGGCTGGCCTGCGCCTCGAAGTGGTCGAGCGGCGCGGCGATCTGCTTGAGCCCCGACTCGCGCTTCAGGCGCGCGCGCACCCGCTCGGCGAACTTGGGGTGCGTGTTGAGTCCCGTGCCGGTGGCGGTGCCGCCGAGCGGGATCTGCCCGACGTGCACGAGTGCAGAGCGCACGCGCTCCTGGCCGAGGGTCATCTGCGCGGCGTAACCGCCGAACTCCTGGCCGAGCGTGACGGGGACGGCGTCCATCAGGTGTGTGCGCCCGGCCTTCACGACATTCTCGAACGAGCGGGCCTTCTTGGCGAACGCGCGCTCCAGCAACTTCAGCGCCGGCAGCAGCTCGTTCTGAGCGGCGTCGAGCGCCGCGAGATGCACGGCTGAGGGGAACACGTCGTTGGAGGATTGGCCCATGTTGACGTGGTCGTTGGCGTGCACCGAGTCGCCCGCCAGCGTGGCGATGACCTCGTTGGCGTTGGTGTTCGTGGAGGTGCCCGAGCCGGTCTGAAACACGTCGATCGGGAACTGCGCGTCGTGGCGCCCAGCGGCGATCTCACTCGCCGCCTTCTCGATGCGCGCGGCGCGGCGCTTGTCGAGCAGCCCGAGCTCGCCGTTGACGGCGGCGGCGGCACCCTTCACGCGCGCGAGCCAGCGCACCACGGACACGGGCACGGTCTCGCCGGAGATCGGGAAATTCTCGACGGCCTTGGCGGTCTCCCCGCCCCACAGCTGCTTGTCCGTACCGGTGCTCTTATCGCTCATCGCGTCTCCTTGGAGGCCATTTTTTGGAGGAGGCGGCCATCCGGCCGCCGAGGGTGCCGCGGCGAGCGCCACCTTCTGCCTGTCGAAGCCGGGACGTTATCCGCAAAACGCGGCGAGCTCCTCGGCGACACCTCGCGCCCTCCGAGCCGGGACTATCCGCAAAACGCCGCGAGCTCCCTGGCAAGCCCGACCGGATCGTCGTAGGCCATCAGGAAGCCCGTGGTGCCGAGCACCCGCTGCTGCCCATTGGGCAGCAGCCGCAGCGCCTCTTCGGCGCCGGCGAGCGGATACAGTAGGTCGCGATCGGCCCACAGCAGGAGCACTGGCATGCGCAGCTCGGGATACAGCGCGAGCAGCTGCGACTGGGCACCACGCGGCCAGTGCCGCGCGCACTTGGCCCACGAGCGGGCGAGGTTGGAGTTGCCGGGCACGTCGGCGAACGCGTGGCGCAGCAGGTCGCCCGCGGCGGGGTCCCCTCGCGCGGTGAGGCGCTGACCGAGCTCCGGGGTGAAGACCAAGCGCGTGGCATGGCTCAACAGACGATCGGCCCCCGGGATCGCTCCGGCGCAGGCCGCTGTGCGCCAGGCCGAGCGCAGCAGCGAACGCCGGGGGGCCAGGTGCAGGCGGTTGGGCATCAGCACGAGCCGCCGCGGCGCCAGGCGGCGCGTGGCCACGGCGTGCAGCAGGATCTCCGCGCCGGCGTCGTGCCCGCCGATCAGGGGCCGCGGGCCGAGCACGTCGGCGGCGAAGGCGCCGAGCACCTCGGCGAACCAGTCGAGCGTGTAGGGGTGGCGGGGATGATCCTCGGAGTCCCCGTGCAGCGGCAGGTCGGGGAGCACCACGCGGAAACGGTCGGCGAGGTGGTCGACGACCGGCTCCCACTCCTTGTGCGAGAGCATCGCCGAGTGCAGCAGCGCCAGCGGCGGGCCGGTGCCGCGTTCGCGATAGGCCACGCGCGTGCCGTCGGGGTGGTGGTAGAGGCGCAGCTTCATAAGAGATAGAAAATAGAGGGGCCCGACCGAAGCCCGGAGACACGCGCCTGCGGCGCTGGCCGTTTTCGGGGATGCGAGCGAAGCGAGTGTCCCCCGAACAGGTCCCCGTTTCGACCAGCGGGCCTGACGGCCTGCGCGGGTGGGTGGGCCTTCATCGCAATCCTAGGAGCGCGCGTCGTAGGCGCCCCGAGCACTCCTGCCGCTGCACGCCGGCTGCCACCGTGCACCGCGTCTTGCGCGCCTTGCGCGAAACGGCGCAATCCTGAACATTGCTCTGCATGAGCGTCATCCGAACGAACGCCGCGGCGGCGATGCTGGGCGTCAGCCCCAACACGCTGCGCAGCTGGGAACGCCGCTTCGCCTACCCATCGCCGCGCCGCAGTGAGGGCGGGCACCGCCAGTTCGAGCTCGCCGAGATCGAGGCGCTGCGCCAGGCATTCGCGGAGACGCACAACATCTCCTCGGCGATCTCGATCGCGCGCGGGCGCGGCGCGGGCGTCGGCTCCCCCCGCTCACTGCGTGCGGCGCTTGAGACCTTCGACGCCGAGCGCGCCGACAGGCTACTGGAGGAGAGCCTCGCGGTGCGCTCGGTCGAGCGCACCGTGCAGTCAACGCTGCTGACGGCCGTGAGAGAACTTCAAAGCGAGGAGCAGAGCGTCTCCCCGGAGTATGGCTTCGCGTGGCGCTACGCCACCGGCTGGCTCGCCGCGGCACAGCGGGTCGCGCCGCCGGCGACACGCGAACAGGGCGTGGTGATCTTCGACGCCAGCCGCCCGCCGGACATCGACGCGCTCCAGATCCAAGCGCTCGAGCTGTTCCTGCGCCGCGCCGGCCTGCGCGTTCTGACACTGCCAGTCGAGCTGCAGCCTGCGCGCCTGGCGGGTGCACTTCGCGCGCTCGATCCGACAGCGGCGGTGCTGAGCGGCTCCCACGCCTCGCTAGATGTGCTCGGGCGGCTGGTCTACACGATCCGCCAAGCGGTGGGCCAGCTCGAGGTGCTGGACTACCGCGGCGCCCTGCCGGACACGGGTGCGAGTACCGTCACGCGCTTGCCGAGCGAGCCGCAAGCCGCGACGGAAGCGCTACGCGAGCGCCTTCAACAACTACTTCATCAGCTCCATGCGCGTGGTGGTGCGCGCGGCGAAGCGCCCACCCCACTCGCTGATGTAGGCATGTTCGGCTGAGATCTCCTCGCTGAGATTCCACGACAGGATGATCACCACGTCGGGGCGATCCTCGCGCAGGATCTCTGGCGAGAGGACGGGAATGCGACTGCCCGGCAGAAGATGGTCCTGCTTGTGTGGACTGACGTCCACGGTGTAGTCGAGAAAGTCGCCGCGCACTCCACAGTGGTTCAGCAGCGTGTTGCCCTTGGCTGGCGCCCCGTAGCCCGCCAGGCGCATGCCCCGGTTCTTCAGGTCGATCAGGAAGGACAGGATCTGTCGCTTGTCGGCGGCAACGTTGGCGGCGTAGTCGGTGTAGAGGACCAGCTCCTCTAAGCCGGCCGAGCGCTCGTGCTCGCGCAGCCTCAGCGCGCGCTCTGTGTCGGGCCGCTCGGCGTCATCGTGGTGGGCACCATAGACGCGCAGCGAACCGCCGTGCGTGGAGAGCTCTTCCACGTCGAACAGGCGCAGGCCGTGGGCTTCGAACAGGCGGCTGGCGGTGAGGAAGGACAGATAGGAGAAGTGCTCGTGGTAGATGGTGTCCCACTGTTTGCCCTCCATCAGGCGCAGCAGGTGGGGAAACTCCATGCTGACCACCCCGTTTGGCTTCAGCAGGATCTTGACGCCGGCCACGAAGTCGTTGATGTCTGGTACGTGCGCCAGCACGTTGTTGGCGATCAGCAGATCGGCGGCGTTGGTGCTCGACAGCTCGCGTGCGGTGGCGCGGCCGAAGAACTCCACCACCGTGGGCACCCCGCGCCGCTGAGCGACCGTGGCCACGTTGGCCGCCGGCTCGACCCCCAGCACGGGGATGCCCGCCACGCTGAAGTACTGCAGAAGATAGCCGTCGTTGGAGGCCACCTCGACCACCTGGCTGTGCTCGTCCAGACCCAGCCGATGAGTCACCTGCTCGGTGTAGCGACGACAGTGCTCCAGCCAGCTTTTGGAGTAGGAGGAGAAGTAGGCATAGTTGGAGAAGATCCGCTCGGGCGGCTCGAACTCCTCCAGCTGCACGAGAAAACAGCGCCCGCATACCAGCGCGCGCAGCGGAAAGAACGGCTCCATTGCGCCCGTGCGCTCGGGAGCGATGTAGGAGTTTGCCAGTGGCGAGGAGCCCAGATCGGCGAACACTGCGTCCAGGGGCGCCTCGCAGAAGCGGCAGCGCGCCGACTCGACTGCGAGACCCAGCCGATCGCCAGCGGTGTTCGTGCCCAGATCTATGCCCATGCCCCGGCCCGATCCTCGGCGAGTACCTGACGCCACCACTCGACGGTCTGAGCGACGCCCTCGCGCAGTCCGACGGTGCTGGTCCAGCCGACCTCCTCGCGCAGACGCCGCACCTCGGCGGTCATCGTCTCGGGTTCTCCGGTGGCCGCTGGCCGGGCGCCGAGGCGCACGAACTCCGGACATCCCGTCGCCTCGGCTACCGCCCAGATCACGTCAGCCACCCGCACCGGCACCCCCGAGGCCATGTTGACGGCACCCGTGACCTCACTGTCTAGCAGCGCGGCGAACGCGCGGCCCAGCTCTCCGACGTAGAGGAAATCCCGTACCTGCCGACCGTGCGAGCAAGCGACCTTCTCGCCGCGCAGTAGTCCCCGCGCGAGGTCGCTCACCAGGCGCGCACTGTGCTCGTGCGGCCCATAGAGAAAGAAGACTCGGCCCCACGCAAGCGACACACCGATCTGCCTGCCCCACGCGTCAGCCAGGATGTGCAGGGCGTGCTTGGCGTTCCCGTAGAGCGATGCAGGACGCACCGGCGTGCGCTCCTCGTCGCAGCGCATTCGTGGCTGGGTCATGTACTCCAGACAGGTACCCGCAAGGACGGCGCGCCGCCCGCCCGCCTCACCGAACGCGCGCAGCAGCCGCAGGCTGGCCGCCACCCAGTCGAGGTTGTCCAGCCCCGTCATGTATTCACCCGGCCGCACATTCCACGCAAGGTGCAGGAGGTAACTCGGCCTGCGCTCAGCCACCAGAGCGGCGCCCTCCTCACCAAGCAGGTCGGCACGGTGCCAGCGCACCTGTGCGGGCGCATCCGGCGGCGCGCCGTGCAGGGTGAGCGCCTCGACCTCGAAACCCATGTCGAGCAGCGGCCGCAGGACCTGGCGACCCACAAATCCGCTTGCGCCGGTGACGAGCACGCGCTTCATGGGATGTAAGCGGGAAAGGCGCGATCGCGCGCGTTTATGGTGCGCTCGCCATCTGATGGCGCGGGCCAGCGGATCGCGAAGGCCGGATCGTTCCAGCAAACGCCCCTGTCCGCCTCCGCGACGAAGGCGACACTCATCTGGTAATGAATCTGGCTGTTGGGCACCAGCGTCTGGAAGCCGTGAGCACAACCGGTGGGGATGAACACGCCCAGTCGATTCTCGGCACTCAGCTCGATGCCAACCCAGCGGCAGTGGGTGGGCGAGTCGCGGCGCAGGTCGACGATCACATCGAAGATTGACCCGCGCACACAGCGAACCAGCTTGCACTCGCCCCGGCTGGCGAGCTGGTAGTGAAGTCCCCGCAGCGTCCCGGCATGCAGGTTGAACGAGCTGCTGCACTGCGCTACGCGCGCGTCGAGACCATTGGCGGCGAACGGCTCAGCGTCGAAGGTCCGCATGAACTCGCCGCGCTCGTCGCGAAAGGGCTGTGGCTCGACGATCGCCATCCCAGGCAGAGCGCCCGGTTTGATTGTCAGTGGCGCCCCCACCTCCGTCACCTATTCGCCCCTGTGTGACCGGCGAAGAACTGGCCCATCACATCGATTACATAGTGGATCATCTCGTGTGAGATTCCCGGATAGACGCCGACCCAGAACGCGCCCCTCATCGCCCAGTCGGTGTTGGTGAGACTCCCCACGACGCGATGCGGTATGCCGGCGTAGGCCGGCTGGCGCAGGAGGTTCCCGGCGAAGACCTCGCGGGTGGCGACACCGCGTTTCTCGAGATACTCGACCAGCTCGTTGCGCGAGAACGGCGCGTCGTCCCGTACCACTAGCTTGAAGCCGAACCAGCTGGGGTCGCTGTTCGGCGTCGGCTCGGGCATCACCAGATACTCCTCGTGAACTGCCAGCGCCTCACGCAGCAGTGCCCAGTTCTCACGCCGGGCGTCGATGAAGCGCGGCAACTTCTGGAGCTGTGCCACGCCGACGGCCGCCTGCATGTCTGTCATCTTGAGGTTGTAGCCAATGTGCGAATAGATGTACTTATGGTCGTAGCCCATCGGCAGATCGCCGAGCTGCCATTCGAAGCGTTTGCCACACGTGTTCTCCTTGCCGGGGTCACACCAGCAGTCACGTCCCCAATCCCTGAAGGACTCGACGAGCACCTTCAGGCGACCCTTGTTTGTGAACACACACCCTCCCTCACCGGTGGTGATGTGGTGGGCCGGATACAGGCTCAGCGTCGAGAGATCGCCGAAGGTGCCGGTCAGGCGCCCGCGGTAGGTCGAACCGAGCCCGTCGCAGTTGTCCTCCACAAGCCACAGCTGATGCTTTCGGCACAGCTCGAGCACCGCATCGAGATCGAATGGGTTGCCCAGTGTGTGTGCCATCATCACGGCACGAGTCCGCTCCCCCACAGCCGCCTCGAGCTGATCCACGGCGACGTTGCCCGTGTGCAAATCGATGTCCAGGAAGACCGGCACCAGCTGGTTCTGCAGAATTGGATTCACCGTCGTCGGGAATCCGGCCGCGAGCGTCAGCACTTCGTCCCCCGGCCGTAGCCGCCGAGCACCCAGTTTGGGGGAGGTAAGCGCGGTGAGGGCAAGCAGATTGGCCGAGGAGCCCGAGTTGGTCAGGATCGCGTGGCGCACCCCGATATAGCGCGCCAGTGCCCGCTTGAAGCGCTCGGCGTAGCGTCCGGTCGTCAACCAGAAGTCGAGGGCGGAGTCGACCAGCGAGACGACCTCCTGCGCATCGAACACCCGCCCTGCCACGGGAACGGGATCGATACCCAGGGCAAACGAGCGATCGCCCCATGCGGCATCGTGGTACAGGCGCACTCGCTCGAGGATGTCCTCCCTGAGAGCCGATGCGCTCGCGCTAGCGTCCGCCCCGCCCTGTGCAGTGGTTTTTGGAGCGTCAGGCGGAGTTGCAAGCGCCGTTTTGCTCATAGCCACACCATCCACGGAGGATTGCCGGCATCCCACAGCTGCTCCAGCAGGTGGCGGTCGCGCAGCGTATCCATCGCCTGCCAGAAGCCAGTGTGGCGATAGCAGGCCAGCTGTTCGTCGCGCACTAGCTGGTGCAGAGGGTCCGCCTCCCACGTCGTGTCGTCGCCCACGATGTAGCGGCCGACATCGGGGGAGAGCACGAAGAAGCCACCATTCCGCCAAGCGCCGTCGCCACGGGGCTTCTCCTCGAAGCGGCGCACACGCGTATCCTGAAGCTCGACCGCGCCGAAGCGGCCGGGCGGCTGTACGACCGTGAGTGTGGCCAGTGTGCTCTGCTCGCGATGGTGAGCAAGGAGTGCGCCGATGTCGATGTCCGCCAGGCCGTCGCCGTAGGTGAAGCAGAAGTCCTCGCCCTCGACGTACGGGAGCACCCGCTTGAGCCGCCCGCCGGTCATGGTTCCCTCGCCAGTGTCCACGAGCGTCACTTTCCACGGCTCGGTGGCCGAGCGATGGACCTGCATGTCCCCGCGCGAGAGATCGAAAGAGATGTCGCACGTGTGCAGGTGGTAGTTGGCGAAGAACTCCTTGATCACGTAGCCCTTGTAGCCGAGGCAGATAACGAAGTCCCTGACACCATGGGCCGAGTAGATCTTCATGATGTGCCAGAGGATCGGCTTGCCGCCAATCTCGACCATCGGCTTGGGTCGAACGGTCGTCTCCTCGCTCAGCCGCGAGCCCAGACCGCCCGCCAGGATCACGGCCTTCACGGCAGGACTGGCAGGGCGCTCACACTAGCGACCCGACGGGTGTCTGGGGAGGGCATCGCGGTCAAGCTAAACGGGACGCGGCTGATAGTCGAGCGAATCAGAGCAGATGTTTCTATCGGTCCTACGGACACTCAATCTCGCCGCCGATTGGCCGAGGCCACGGCCTCGGGTCGCCCACTGGCGCTGGAAACATTTGGATTGATTCCTGGCGCCGGAACCCGACCATGCCTACGATGGCGAGGTGTCCAAGTCGATCGACGTCGTCATCGTCGCCTACAACCGCTACGAGCTCACCGACAGCTGCCTGCGTCACCTGCGCGCCCAGCCGCTTGGCTATCGACTCATCGTGGTGGACAACGGCTCGACCGACGACACCCGCGCACGCCTGCACGCCGAGTGGCCCGAGGCGCACCTGGAGTGCTTTGACGAGAACCACGGCTTCCCCGAGGCCTGTAATCGGGGCGTGGCCGCCGGCAGCGGCGAGATCGTGGTGCTGCTCAACAACGACGTCGACATCCGCCCCGACTTCATGGAGCGACTGATCGAGCCACTGGAGGACCCCACGGTTGGATCGGTGGGCTCGCTCATGCTTCAGCCCGGCGGCGAGCTGATCGACTGCGTCGGCCTGGCCGCAGACGTCACCCTCGCTGGATTCCCCCGCCTGCAGGGCCTGCCCGCGGCGCGCGCCGGCGAGAAGCTGCCCGTCCTGGCCGGTCCGGTCGGCGCCGCGGCCGCCTACAGACGCACCGCCTGGGAGCAGATCGGCGGGCTCGACGAAGGACTGCGCGCCTACATGGAGGACTTCGACCTCGCGCTGCGTCTGCGCGCCGCGGGGTGGGGCTCGGTCGTCGCCACCGACGCCGTCAGTGTGCACCTCGGCTCAGCCACTCACGGGCACCGCTCGGCCTGGCAGCGACGGCACGGCGGCTTCGGACGCGGCTACATGCTGCGCCGCTACGGAATCTTGCGATCGGCGAGAATGCCGCGGGTGTTCGCTACCGAGGCCGTTGTCGTACTCGGCGACCTGCTGATCTCCCGGGACCTGGCGGCACTGCGCGGACGGATCGCCGGCTGGCGCGCCGCGGGGGTGCTTGCGGGGCGCTCGCTGCCACCGTCGGAGTCGATCGACAGAAAGATCGGCTTTCTCGATTCGCTCGTGCTGCGACGGGGCGTCTACGGACGGCGGGCGGCCTGAGAGCCGCCGCGTCCCGCCACGACCACGGACCACACCTGCCTAGCCAGCGGGGGACTCCAGCGGCGGCTGCGGGTCGGCGCGCTCGCCCCAGGCGAACCCTGACAGCACCACCCGCCGCATCGGCCCGCCCAGCGCATAGGAATCCGTGCGGTTGTCGATCGCGAGCAGTCCCTCCTGCATGCCCTGGCAGTAGGTCTGGCTACGGGGCCAGTCACGTGGCTCGTATGCCGTGCCGGCGCGATCCACGACGAGCGTGCTCAGCCCCATCAGCTGCACCTGACGAGTGAAGCTCCACGGTCCGCTCTCGAGTGCGTAGGCGTCCATCTTGTTGCGCACCACGAACAGCCGCATCCGGCTGAGCACCGCGTGCGAAACCATGATGGTCGATGTGCGCAGGTGGGGTGTCGGGAATGGTTCACAGCCCAGCAGCTCCTCGGGTAGTCGCGGCAGCAGCCCCAACCGATTTCGCAGCGAGGCCAGCCCAGACAGGCTGTCGGCACCGGCGTGCTCGATGTGGATCTCGCGCAACTCCTCGCGAACCGCGCGCACGGGGGGCAGCACACCCCTATAGAAGCTCGGCAGTCCGAGCAGGTAGGTCAGCCAGGAGTGGGAGCTCTGCCACGAGCCGGTGGCGCCCACCATGCCGACGCCCGCGGGCGAGAGGGCCGTATCGAGCTTGGCCAGCCAGCCGTCGACAGCTGGGCGCGTGTACGAGTTGACGAAGCAGTAGCGCCCGCACCGCAGCCTCGCGGCGGCGGCCAGGTACAGGCCCAGGTCGAATCCCCGGTCGGGGAAGAACTCGAACTTCGGCGCCAGATCCGCGACCTCCGCGATATAGGGTGCCGCCTCGGCGTGCGAGGAGAAGCCCTTCATCGCGAACACCAGCTCACACTCAATCCCCGGGTCGTACGCGCGCATCGCGTCCGCGAACCTACGCATCAACTCGATGCCGTTCACCGCGCGTACGAGATGCACGACGCAGGGAGGCTCCCCGGCGGCCACGCCGGCCAGGGGTGAGAGCATGAGCGGTCTACGGCGCCAGTACCATGGCGGACGCATCTCAGCCCTCTCGCCGGATCGAACGAATTGGCGGCGGCGCGAGAACCGTCGGCAGCATTTGAAGGCGGGTCACCGTCGGCAAACTAACGAGCGCCCGGCCGACATTCGAGCAAATGGTGTCGATGTTTCTATCGGTGACGCCCACCGCGGCACGCGACGGGCGCGGCAAGACGACCGCGCACCACTCAGTGGCGCCCCTAGAATGGGCCGCCGTGAGCGCTCCCGCACGCCATCCGCTGCTGCCCGCCCGCGCGGTGGACCCGCGCCAGGAGCTGCCGGCGATGGAGCGCGAGGTGCTCGCGCGCTGGCGCGCGCGCGGCGTGTTCGAGCAGTCGCTGCGCCAGCGCGAGGGCGCCGAGCCGTGGGTGTTCTACGAGGGGCCCCCCACGGCCAACGGGCGCCCCGGCGCCCACCACGTACTCTCGCGCGTGTTCAAGGACATCTACCCCCGCTACAAGACGATGCGCGGCTACGAGGTGCAGCGCAAGGGCGGCTGGGACTGTCACGGGCTGCCCGTGGAGATCGGCGTGGAGAAGGAGCTGGGACTCTCCAGCAAGACGGAGATCGAGGAGTACGGGATCGAGCGCTTCAATGCGCGCTGCCGCGAGTCGGTGTGGGAGTACCTGGAGGAGTGGAACGCGCTCACCGAGCGCATCGGCTTCTGGATCGACCTGGAGGACGCCTATCGCACGCTCGACGCCGACTACGTGGAGTCGGTGTGGTGGGCGCTGCGCGAGATCCACCGGCGGGGGCTCCTGTATGAGGGGCACAAGGTGGTGCCCTACTGCCCGCGCTGCGGCACCGCGCTGTCCTCGCACGAGGTGGCGCTGGGGTACCGCGACGTGGTGGACCCGTCGGTGTATGTGCGCCTGCCCGCATGGTTCCCCACGGGAGAGGCATCGGGCTCGTTGGTGCAGCAGCCGGGGGGTCCGGTTTGGATGCCCGCGCGGGCGCCCGATCCAGCCTCCCCCTTGCAGGAAGGCGATGCGCTGCTGATCTGGACGACCACCCCGTGGACGCTGCCCGGCAACGTGGCCGTGGCGGTGGCGCCCGGCGCTACATACGTGCGCGTGTGTGTGGCAAAGGACTCGGCGGACGCGGGCTCGACGGGCGCCGGCTCAGAGGTGCTCGTGCTGGCCGAGGATCGGGTGCAGGCTGTGCTTGGGGAGGACGCGGAGGTGCTGGCCCGCTTCCCCGGCAGCGCCCTCGTGGACCGGCACTACGCCGGGCCGATCTTCCCCCTGAGCGACCGCACGCCCGGGCCCTACCCGATCATCGCGGGCGACTTCGTCACAACGGACGACGGCACGGGCCTCGTGCACATCGCGCCGGCGTTCGGCGAGGACGACTTCACCGCGGCGGCCGCCGCCGAGCTGTTCGACCCCACGCAGCCGGGCACGCTGTACAACCCAGTCCGCCCCGACGGCACCTATGACGCGCGCGTGCGCGGCGGGGACGGAGGCTCTTACGAGGGGCAGTTCGTGAAGGACCCCGAGGTGGGTGCGGCGCTCACAGAGGACCTCGCGCGACGCGGCCATCTCTATTCAAAAAAAGAATACGAGCACTCCTACCCTCACTGCTGGCGCTGCGGCACGCCGCTGATCTACTACGCCAAGGCGAGCTGGTACATCCGTACGACCGCGGTTCGCGAGCGCATGCTCGCGGAGAACGAGCGGGTGGGCTGGCATCCCGGGCACATCCGCGAGGGGCGCTTCGGGGACTGGCTGAAGAACAACGTCGACTGGGCGCTCTCGCGCGAGCGCTACTGGGGCACGCCGCTGCCGGTGTGGCGCTGCGCGGGCGGGCACACGCACGTGGTGGGCGAATTCGAGGAACTTCACGCGCTCGCGGGGGTGCGCCTGGAGGACCCGCACCGGCCGTTCGTCGACGACGTGCAGTGGCCCTGCGCGCAGTGCGGCGAGCCGATGCGGCGCGTGCCGGAGGTGATCGACGTGTGGTTTGACTCGGGCGCGATGCCCTTCGCGCAGTTCCACGCGCCCTTCGCGAACGAGCAGACCTTCGAGCGCCACTTCCCGGCGGACTTCGTCTGCGAGGCACTCGACCAGACGCGCGGCTGGTTCTATTCGCTGCTCGCGGTGTCAACCCTGCTGTTCGACCGCGCGCCCTACCGCAACGTCGTCTGCCTGGGGCTGATCCTCGACGGCGAGGGCCAGAAGATGTCGAAGTCGCGCGGCAACACGGTGGAGCCGTGGCAGGTGCTCGACACCTACGGCGCCGACGCCTTCCGCTGGTACTTCTTCACCTCGAAGGCCCCCTGGGACGGCTATCGCTTCTCCGAGGAGGCCATCGGCGAGGGCGTGCGGCTGTTCCTCAAGCAGCTCTGGTCGACGTACTTCTTTTACACGCTCTACGCACAGGCCAATGCCGAGGTGTTGGGCGAGAGCTATGAAAATAAGAAGAGGCCGGACAAGCCGGCCCGGGAGCCGGTTGAGCTCGATTTTCAGCCTGCGGGGACGGCCGCGGCGGAGCGCGCTGCGAGCGTGGACGCGCCCGGCGAGGGCTCGCACGGCGAGGGCCGGCCCGGCGAGAGCCCGCGCGGCGACCGCCCCCTCGGCGACGGCCTGCCAGGCGATCACGACCTCGACGTGTGGGCGCTGTCGCGCACCGCGGCCGTGGCCGAGCTCGTGGCCGAGCGCCTGGACGCCTATGACGCGACGACCGCGGGCCGCGCGATCGCGGAGCTCGTGGACGAGCTCTCCAACTGGTACGTGCGCCGCTCGCGCCGGCGCTTCTGGGACGGTGAGCCAGAGGCGTTTGCCACCCTGCGCACGTGCCTCTTGGTGGTGGCGCGCCTGCTCGCGCCGTTCTGTCCGTTCGTGGCGGATGAGATCTACGACAACCTCGACGGGTCGCTCGAGAGCGTGCACCTGTGCGACTACCCGACCGCCGCCGAGCTGCCCCCGCGCGAGGAGGAGCTGGAGCGCGCGATGGCGATCGCGCGCGAGACCGTTCGCCTCGGCCTCGCGGCGCGCGGGCAGGCCAAGATCAAGGTGCGCCAGCCGCTCGCCGAGGCCGTCGTGGTCGCGGCGGGCCCCGAGCGCGTGGCGATCGCGCGCCTGGAGGGGATCGTGCGCGAGGAGCTCAACGTCCGCCGCGTGCGCTTCGTCGCGGGCGCCGAGGAGCTCGGCGAATATGACGTGAAGGCCAACTACCGCACGCTGGGCCCGCGCTTCGGCAAGGACATGCCGCGCGTAGCCGAGGCGATCGCCGCCCTGGATCCCGCGCACGTGGTGGCGGCGGTGCGCGAGGGCGCCGAGGTGGGCGTGGCGATCGACGGCCGCGACCACACGCTCGGCGCCGAGGACCTCTTGATCTCGATGCACGCCCCCGAGGGCTATACGGTCGAGCGCGAGGGCGCCCACGCGGTCGCCCTCGACCTCGCGATCGACGCCGACCTGCGCCGCGAGGGGCAGGCGCGCGAGATCGTCCACGCCGTGCAGAGCGCCCGCAAGAGCGCCGGCCTGCAGGTGGAGGACCGCATCGAGCTGGCCCTCTCGGGCGACGCGACGCTCATCGGCGCCGCCGCCACGCATCGCGACTACCTCGTGGGCGAGACTCTCGCCGTCGGGCTCCTCCTCGGCGAGGAGGAGCCCGCTGAAATGGGGCATAGCGAGCGCGCGAGCATCGACAACCTCGAACTGACCATCGCCCTGCGCCGGGCCTAGCAGCGCTGAGTCACCGCGCGCCGGCTGCGCGGCTGACCGCCCGGTCGCCCCATCCTCTCCGGTTTCAGCTCAGACGTTCTCGGGCAGGTTTTTGGCGGCGGGCCCGTTCGAACGCTCCGGCGCGGCTACGTTCGGCGAGCCCGCGCGGGGCTTTGGCTGGGCCAGGGGATCGGCGCGCAGCAGCGCCTCCAGCTCTCGCGCCGGCAGCGGACGCGAGAGCGCATAGCCCTGCACGAGCTCACAGTGGTTGGCCACGAGCAGACCCCACGTCGCCTCGTCCTCGATGCCCTCGGCGACCACCCGAATGCCGATCGAGTGCGCGAGCTGGATCGTGGCGGTGACGATCGCCGCGTCGACCGGGTCGGTCGTCATACGCCCGACGAACGAGCGGTCGATCTTGACCTCGCCGACGGGCAGCGCCTTCAGATGCGTGAGCGAGGAGTAGCCGGTGCCGAAGTCGTCCAGTGACAGCCCGAGGCCCAGCTCGCCGAGTTGTGCGAGCACATCACCGACGCGCACGGGGTCGGCGAGCACCATATTCTCGGTCACCTCCAGCACGAGCACCTCGGGCGAGAGACCGTGAGCCGCCAGCAGCGCCGCGACCTCCGCGGGAAAGCGCGTGTCCTGGAGATCCGCAACGGTCGTGTTCACCGCGACGTGCAGGTCCAGTCCGGCCGCGCGCCACTCATTCGCCTGGGCGAGCGCGAGCGCGAGCATCCTGCGTGTCAACGCACGGCCCAGCCCGGCCTGCTCGGCGACGGTAACGAACTCGCCCGGCCCGAGCAGCCCGCGCGTCGGGTGGCGCCAGCGCACGAGCGCCTCGACGCCGACGATCCTGCGCGTGACCGCGTCGGCCTTCGGTTGGAAGTGTGCCTCGATCTCCTCCGTTTCGAGCGCGTGCGAAAGCTCGCCCGCGAGCGTGAGGCGCTCTAGCGAGTGGTTGTCGCGCTCGCGCGCGTAACAGGCGTGCCCGGACTGCGCCATCTTGGCCTCGTACATCGCGATGTCCGCGTGCTGCATCAGCTGCTCGCCGTCCTCGGCGTGCTCGGGATAGAGCGCGATCCCGATGCTCGCCGTCACACGCAGGTTCAGATCCTTAATCGGGAAGGGCTCGGCGATGGCGCGCAGGATTTTCTCCGCCACCACCTCCGCTCCCGCGGTGTCGCAGGGGTCGCAGAGCAGCACGCCGAACTCGTCGCCCCCGAGCCGCGCGGCGGTGTCGCTCGTGCGCAGCACTCCGCGCAGGCGGTCGCTCACCTGGCAGAGCAGCTCGTCGCCCGCATCGTGGCCGAGGGTGTCGTTGAGCTCCTTGAAGTGGTCGAGGTCGACGAGCAGCAGCGCCACGCTGGTGTCCGATGCCTGGCTTGAGAGGATCCCGTCACGCAGGCGCGCGAGGAAGTCGCGGCGGTTGGGCATCGAGGTGAGGTCGTCGGTGAGCGCCTGGCGGCGCGTTTCCGCGAGCGCCCGCACGTCGCGGAACGCGAGCGCGGTGCGCGCGAAGGCGGCCAGCATCGTGAGCAGCGCCAGCGTCAGCGCCAGCGGGTCAAGACGGCTGAAGTGGTCGTAGATGAGCAGACCCAGCGCGCTGAACGTGAACGCCGCCGGGATCGCGAGCACAGCGGTGCCCGGCACGGCGTCGCGCTCGAGTGCCTCCCCGGGCTGCCACGCCGCGAGCGCCAGCGCGAGCACGCCGATGTCATAGACGAGGTTCGTCGCGGTGGTGGGAGCCGAGGCGCCGCCGGCGACCTGCAGCGCGTACATGCAGTCGGCCACCGCCAGCGCGAGGAAGCCGCCGCCGAGCATCGACCACATGCGATCCAGCCGCCAGCCGCGCAGCGCGAGCACGCCGACGACGAGCGCCGCCAGCAGCAGGTCGCAGATCGGGTAGGCCATCTCGGTGATGACGGCGGCGGTATTGCCCGACACCGAGGCAAGCACCGGGCGCAGCACGATCGCCGCGCCGATCGCCGCCACGCCGAGGCCCGCGATCACCCCGTCGAGCCAGATCCGCGGCGGCACGTGGCGCTCGCGCACGCGCGCCAGCCCCACGATGCCCAAATAGCAGGCCGGATAGAGGGTCAGCCACATCCCGTCGCACACCGAGGGGATCGGCGGGTTGGGGAGGTGTTCGACCCACGCCGCCCACAGCACATTGCCCAGACCATAGATAGACACGCCGGCGGCAAAGAACATCCACGAGCGCCGCGCCTGCGCTACGCGCACGGCCCGCCAGCTGACGATCGCCCCGACGAGGATGTAGACCGCCGAAGTGACCCAGTCGCGGATCGGCAGTTCCACGGCGTGGCCGCCGATACCGGTGGCCGCGTGCAGGCCGGTCGCCGCGACGAGCGCCACCAGAAGCGCGGTGGTCAGTCTCAGCAGGCGGCGCTCACCCCGGGGCAACCCGGCGGCAAGCGGTAGCAGCACCTTGGCCATGGCGCCTGTATCGGTTCACACCACCGTGTGCTTTACTCGACGACCACCGTATGTTCGAAGCTCAGCGGATGACCGATTGACCGCTGCGCCGGCAAAGCGCGCTCGTCCGGCGACCGGCGCCATCGCCGACTGCCGGCGACGGACCCTCAGATCGCCGCCGCGGCCTGACGAACCCTCCCTAGACCGCCAGCGCGGCCTGACGAACCCTCCCAGACCGCCAGCGCAGGCTGACGAACCCCTAGACCGCCAGCGCAGGCTCCAGCTCCGCCTGCAGGCGCTGCTTGGGATACGCCCCGATCACTGTCTTCACCGGCTGGCCGCCCTTGAAGAGGATCATCGTAGGGATCGAGAGCACCTGAAAACGCGCCGCGGTCTGCTGGTTCTCGTCGATGTTCAGCTTGACGATCCGCAGGTCCTCGCGTTCGCCGGCGATCTCCTCGAGCACAGGAGCGACGACACGGCAGGGCCCGCACCAAGGCGCCCAGAAGTCTACCAGCACGGGAGTCTCAGACTCCAGCACCTCGGCGTCGAAGTTGTTGTCGGTCACTTCACTCAGGTTGCCTGCCATCGGGTCTCCTTGTCTCGCTCGCTCTGGTGTCCCACTTCACTATACAAAGTAAAGCAAGGGTCACCAGGATCGCGTAACCGGCCCATGGATGCCGGTCAGCGCGACGAACAGGTGGGGCGAGACGTAGACCTCGAGCACGGCCGCCACGACCAGCACGGGCACGGCCACGGCCACCGTCACGAGCGTGGCCGCCAGCAACTGGTCCCACTCGCCGCGGCGGCTCGCCATGATCCACGCGGCCAGCGGGAGGAACAGCGCCACGAGCTCTAGGAGCGCGTGGGGGAGCACCCCAAGTAGCAGCAGCGCAGGGGAGATTTCCAGGAAGTTGGCCACTCCCGCAAGCGTGTGCCCCAGGACCCATGCCTGCGCGGAGAGCGAGAATGTGGTCGCGCACACCACGAAGCCGATCGCCAGCCGGCCGCCGTGTTCGTGCACCCAACGCGAGACGCCCGTGTGCGACTGGGCCTGCAGGGGCAGGGAGCTGCCGGCGATGAACCCCGCTACGCAGGCCATCGCGTGCAGCGCGAGCACGAGCAAGTTGTGGCCGAGCACGCTCGTCACATCGGACGGCCGGCCCACCGCGAAGGGTGGGCGCAGCGCGATGATCTGCGTGTAGCCGCTTGAGCACTCGGAGATCGCCAGCACAGCCAGCAGCAGCCCGACGGCAGCGACCAGCGATCCGAGCGCCCAGCGACCGACGACCTCGAAGGGGTGCTCGCTCCAGGCGCGCAGCGTGACGCGCGTGCGGCGCACGCCGTGGGCGAGCGCGTAGGCTGAGGCGTCCATCGTCCTCTGATCGGCGCGCGGGCGCGGTTACTGGAGCGCCAGCACGCGCGACGGACCCGGATGGGCCTTGGCGCCCCACGCGAGACTTGACAACAGGTCGCGAAACTCGGCGTCGCCCTGCTCGTAGGAGCGCGTGCGGTTGTCCGCGACGAGCAGCCCTTCCTGATTGCCCTGACAGAATGTGTAACTGCGATCCCAGTGCTCGTGATCGAAGATCGCTCCCTCCCCGTTCACCACGAGCGTGCGCAGCCCAAGACGCTGCACCTGACGGGTCATGCTGGCGCGGCCGCTCTCGAGCATGACGGAGTCCACCACGCCTCGGATGGGGCGCACGCGTAGGCGCCGGAGGGCGGCGTGGGAGATCATGAAGGCGTTCGTTCGCAGGTGGTAGGCCGGGAAGCCCTCCTGACCGACGAGCAGGCGCAGTCCGATCATCCGCGCACGCAGAGCCTGCCACGCCGAGGGCCTGCGCGCCGGGGGTCTCCCGTCGGCGCCCACCCCGTGCTCGATGGGTCGCAGCTGCCGAGCCACCGTGTGCCGCGGCGGCAGCAGACCCCGGTAAGCGCTGGGCAGCCCCGCCGAGTAGAGCATCAACGATCGAGTGCTGATCCAGGATCCCGTCGCGCCAATCATGCCTGCTCCTGGCCTTCGAAGCGCCGTGTCGAGCATCGCCAGCCAGCCCTCGACGAGTGGGACGCTGTAGGAGTTCAGGAAGCAGTAGCGCTCACGACGCAGGCGCACGGCGGCGGCGAAGTACACATCCAGGTCTCTGCCGACGTCGGAGAAGTACAGTGTCCGCGGCTCGAACTCGGCGAGCTCCTGGAGCTGCGGCTGCGCCTCCTCGGCCGAGGCGAACCCCTTCGCGGCCAGCACCAGCTCGCAGTCGACGCCGGCCGGGTGACGACGCAGCGCCGTCGCGAATGCGCGCGGAAGGTCCGGGTCGTTGGCAGCGCGGACCACATACACCAGACAGGGACCAGGGGTCTTTCGCGAGCCTGACACGGGGCCTATCCTAGGCGCCGCCCCCATGCTCATCAGGGATCTCGGGCCGTCACCTTTGGTGCCCTCGATGGACGGCCACGCGGTCGGACCCGAGCGTCTCTGACCGACTGCTCTCAGCGACGGAGTCTTAGAAGGAGACCTTCTCGGCGCAGCGTCGAGACCTGCTTGGAAGACCTCTCAGCGGAGCGTCGGGACCCGCTGTGCCGCGTGGGGTCCCACGCTGGGCTCCGGCGGTTGGCGCCCGAAGCGCAGCCGCGGCACGAGCCACATCGCCTCCGCGGCGATCCGCCAGGACATCTTGCTCTGACCCTGCTGGCGGTCGCGGAAGACGATCGGCACCTCGACGATCTGAAAGCCCGCGCGCACGGCCCTGTAGGTGAGCTCCACCTGGAAGGCGTACCCCTGCGAGCGCACGCTGTCGAAGTGGATCGCTTCGAGCGTCTCGCGGCGAAAACACTTGAAGCCCCCCGTAAGGTCGCGCACGCGTAGGCCGAGCACGACCCGCGCGTAGGTCGAGCCGCCCTCGCTGACGAAACGCCGGAGCAGACCCCAGTCGCTGACGCCGCCCCCCGGCACATAGCGCGAGCCGAGCGCCAGGTCGGCGCCCCCGTGCACCGCCTCGAGCAGCCTGGCCAGATCGGCGGGGTCGTGCGAGAAGTCGGAGTCCATCTCCATGATGTACCCCGCGCCGTGCTCCAGCGCGTGGCGAAAGCCAGCCAGGTACGCCGGGCCGATGCCATTCTTCTCCTTGCGGTGCAGCACCTCGACCCAGTCGCACTCGCCGACGAGGCCCTCGACGATCGCCCCGGTGCCATCGGGCGAGCCGTCGTCGACCACCAGAACGCGATACCCCTCCGGCGCGGCATCGGCGAGCACCGCACCGGCGGCGCGCACGATCGCCTCGATGTTCTCGGCCTCGTTGTAGGTGGGCAGGATGAGCCAGGCTTTGCCGGACATGGCCGAAACCCTAGAGCCTGCGCGAGGATCGTTCGCGCTACGAGGCGCCATGAGCTCGCCGCGCCGTGAGCTCAGCAGGTCGCAGACGCTAAGCTCGCGCGCGGTGGACGCATCGTGAGCACATGGACGGGCACGCGCGTGCTCTTCACGGGAGCCCAGGGCTTCATCGGCTCGTGGGTCGCCGAGCGGCTGCTGGACGAGGGCGCGCAGGTGTACGTGCTCGACCGCCCGCCGGCCGAGCTCTCGCGCTTTCGCCTGCGCGGGCTGGAAGAGCGATGCACCCCGGTGGCAGCCGACCTGATGGATGCCGACTCGCTGCGCCGCGCGCTCGACGAGCAGGACGTGCAGGCCGTGTTCCACCTCGCGGCAACCGCGATCGTGGGTTCGGCGACGACGTCGCCGCTGAAAACATTCGAGGTCAATGTGCGCGGGACGTGGAACCTGCTGGAGGCCTGCCGTCTCGCGGATGCACCGCCGCGGCGGATCGTCGTGGCCTCGACCGACAAGGCCTACGGCGCGCACGAGGAGCTGCCCTACCGCGAGAGCCACGCACTACAGCCGCGCTTCCCCTATGACGCCTCGAAGGGCTGCGCCGACATCATCGCCCGCTCCTACGCCCACACGTTCGGATTGCCCGTCGCGGTGACGCGCTTCGGCAATGTCTTCGGCGGCGGGGACTTCAACTTCTCGCGTCTGATCCCCGGCGCCATCAGGGCACTGCTGGAGGGCGAGCGGCCCACGATCCGCTCGGGCGGGCTGATGGAGCGCGACTTCCTGTATGCCGAGGACGCCGTCACGGCCTATCTGGCGGTGGCCGATTCGCTCGATCGTCCCGAGCTGCATGGCCGGGCGTGGAACGCGAGCATCGGCGAGCCGGTAACCGTCCTCGAGGTCGTGAGCAGCTGATGCGAGATCGCGGGAGTGGACAGCGAGCCGGACATCCGCGGCCAGGGCACGCCACACGGCGAGCTCTCGCGCCAGTGGCTCGATTGCAGCGCGATCTCAGAGCACCTCGGCTGGAGGCCCGAGTGGGATCTGCGGCGGGGGCTGGAGGCGACCTTCAGGTGGTATAAGCGGGAACTGCCGCGGCTTTCCAGCGCAACTCGTCGTCCAGTCGCCCTTCGCCCATGAGCTCCTTCAGGCGGGCGATTCGCATGAAGCGCGAGCCCTTGAAGTCCTCGATGCTCAGGCCGTTCGCGCGGTAGGCGGCAAGCATGTCCTCGGCGCTGCGACGCACATTCCACCGCGGGACTCAGCTCGGGGAAGGCCTCGCGCCAGCTTGGCGAAGCTGACGCGGTAGCTGCGCTTGTCCGGCCCCGCCCCGGCCGCGAAGGCGATCCGCGAGCCCGGCGACGACCTCCTCGACGATCGCCGCGATGTCGCGGATCTGGTAGTTCTCGGCGTCGCCGCCGATGTTGAATGCCTCGCCGTGCACCTTCTCCCGCGGCGCCTCCAGCAGACCGAGGAACGCGCGTGAGATGTCCTCGATGTGCACCAGCGGACGCCACGGCGAGCCGTCGCTCTGCATCAGCACCTCGCCGGTGGCGAAGGCGAAGGCGGTGAGGTTGTTGACGACCAGGTCGCCGCGATGACGCGGGGAGAGCCCGTGGGCGGTCGCGTTGCGCAGGAACGTCGGGCTGAAGGAGTCGTCGGCGAGCGCGCCGATGTCGCGCTCGGCGAGTACCTTGGACTCCCCGTAAGGGGTCACCGGGTTGAAGGCCGCGGTCTCATCGATCCAGTCCTCGTCGGCGGCCCCGTAGAGGCTGCAGGAGGAGGAGAACAGGAAGCGCTCCACACCGGCCTGCTTGGCCGCCCGCGCCAGCGAGACCGACGCGCGGTGGTTGATCGCGTAGGTGCAGTCCGGGTTGAGATCGCCGATCGGGTCGTTGGAGAGCGCCGCCAGGTGCATGACCGCATCAAAGCCATCGAGGTCTGGCGGCGCTCACGTCGCGGACGTCCTTGCGGATGACAGGCACGGCCGGGCGCGCGGTCCTCGCCGAAGTCGCACCCCTCATACAGGAAGGTGTCGAGACCGACCAGCTCGTGGCCGGCGTCGAGCAGCAGCGGGACGAGGATCGCTCCGATGTAGCCGTGATGGCCTGTTACGAGGACGCGCATGGGGGCGAAGCGTACAAGTCGCCGCGCGACATCTCCCACAAAGCGGCGCGAGTCCTGTCCTGTCGCTGCACATCTTAGCAGCCCATGCCAGACGTTTCCAACGCCACCATCGCCGACGCCCTGGAGGAGCTGGGCGACCTGTACGAGCTGGACGGCGCGATCGTGCACCGCGTGCTCGCCTATCGCAACGCAGCGCGCGCAGTGCGCGAATCGCCTGTCTCCGTCGCGGCGCTTGCGCGCGCCGGCAAGGCCACCGAGCTCACCGGCATCGGGGAGACGCTGCAGCAGAAGATCGTCACGTTCCTCGACACCGGCACCACCCCCTCTACCGAGCGCATGCGCGCGCAGTTCCCGCCCGGGCTGATTGCAATGACGCGCCTGCAGGGGATCGGTCCCAAGCGGGCGCGCCTGCTGCACAAGGAGCTGGGCATCGAAACGCTGGAGCAACTGCGCGAGGCGGCGCTGGCGCAGCGACTGCGCGACGTGCGCGGGTTGGGTCCCAAGTTCGAGGCCAGCGTGCTGCTTGCGCTCGAGGCAGGCGCCACCCAAGCCGCGCCGCGGCTGCGGTTGCCCGCGGCGATCGAGCTCGGCGAGGCGCTGACGGCCGGCCTACGCGAGCGCGCACCCGACGGACGCGCGAGTCGAGCTCGCAGGCAGCGCGCGGCGGATGGTCGACGCGGTCAAAGACATCGACCTGGTCGCCACCACCGCCGAGCCAGAGGCACTGAGCGGACTGCTGGAGGGACTGGAGCAGATCGAAACGGTCTCCTCCGCCGGCATCGCCGGCGCGCGAGCGCGAACGCACTCGGGGCTGAGCGTAGACCTGCGCATCGCCCAGCCCGAGCAGCACGGCAACCTGCTGCAGCACTTCACCGGCTCGGGCGCCACAACGCGGCGCTGCGCGAAGCGACGGTGCGGCGGGGGCTGCACGTATCGGAGTACGGAGTGCTCAGCGATTCGGATGGGGCCACGCGCACGTGCGCGACCGAGGCAGAGGTGTACGAGCTGCTCGGCCTCGCCTACATCGAGCCCGAGCTGCGTGAGAACCGCGGCGAGCTGGAGGCGGCGGTACGTGAGGGTGGACTCCCGCGGCTGATCCTCGAGGGGGACGTGCGCGGCGATCTGCACTGCCACACCGTCGCCTCCGACGGGCGCGCGAGCATCGCTGAGATGGCCCACGCGGCGCGCGAGCGCGGCTATGAGTACCTGGCGATCACCGACCACTCGGCCTCGCACGGCTTCGGCAACGACGTCTCGCCCGATGAGCTGCGCCGCCAGATCGAGCGAGTCGCAAAGACCAATGCGGCGATCGAGGGCATCGAGCTGCTGACGGGCAGCGAGGTCAACATCCTCCCCGACGGCTCACTCGACTACGAGGACGAGTTGCTGGCGCAGCTGGACTGGGTGGTGGCGAGCGTGCACACCGCCTTCGGCATGGGCGAGCAGAAGATGACCGAGCGCATGATCGCCGCGATCGAGCATCCCCTCGTCGACGCAATCGGCCACCCCACCGGACGCCTGATCGAGCGCCGCGAGCCCCACGAGCTCGACCTGGAGGCGGTCTTCGCCGTGGCCGCCCGCACGGGCACGGTGCTCGAGATCAACGCCAACCCCGCGCGTCGGGACCTTTCCGACGTGCACGCCCGCGCCGCTGCCCGCGCCGGGGTGCGCCTCGTGATCGACTCCGATGCCCACCGCCCCGACACGCTCGCGAACATGCGCTGGGGGATCGCCACTGCGCGGCGGGCGTGGCTGAGCAAGGAGGACGTGGCCAACACGCGGCCGTGGGGGGAGCTGGCGAAGATGCGCAAACGGCGAACGTCAGCCTCGCTGCGTCAACCAGCCGAGGCAGTAGCTCATCGGCCACCACCCGATCGACAGCCTCACGGCGGAAAGGCTCCAGGCCTACCAAGGCACGACCGGAGTAGTCGGGCGATGGATCATCCAGCGCCGCGCGCAGGGCGAGACCGAGGTCCTCGCCCACCAGTCGCCGGTCGAGCCGTCGTGCGAGCGCCAGGGCAGCGTAGGGACCAGGCGCGGGTGTGGTGGCCAGCAGACAGCCGTCGGCGAGCGCCTCCAGCTGGGCCAGGCCGTAGTCCTCGCGGCGCGGCGCGGTCACGAAGACGCGCGTGCGGCGCAGCAGCGCTCGGTAGTCCTCAGGCGCCAGAGGTCCGGTCACGCGCACGCCCTCGCCGGCACTTGCAAGCCCGACCGCGGCGAGTTCAGCGTGCTCGGCCCCCGCCACCACCAGCTCCTCGCCCGGTCGGCGTACACGCGCCCACGCGGCGAGCACGCGGTCAAGGCCCTTCTTCAGCGGGTTGGCGGCGTAGGTGATCGCCGCGATATCTCGTGCCCCCGACGGCGCCCCCGACGGCTCGACCGGCACTGGCAGCACGAGCGCCGACGAGCAGTGTTCGAGGATCCGGCAAGCTCGGCGAGCCCTCCCTCACTCCATGGCAGCAACAGCGGCGCCTGGCGCAGTCGCCGACGCTCCAGCGGGCGCTGCCAGAGCCCGTGGCGCCCAGGACGGTTGCCGGCGGCGGACGCGTCGAAGCGGATCGCCCCCGGCCGCGGCCACAGCAGGGCGGCGGTGGTGCTCGAATAGATCACCGCACGAGCCTCAGTGCGCGCCAGCTGTGCTGCGGCCGCGGCACGTGCGCGCCGCGGCCCAGCGCAGGTCGGTGAGCATCAGCGTGCGCACCTCGCCGGGAGGCGCCGCGCGGACCAACTCGACGCTCGCGCCGGCCCGGTGCAGCGAGTCACACAACTCCTCGTCGGCCGCCCGCAGCCCGCCGGTCGAGCCCAGCGAGACGATCAGGACATCGATCAAGTGGCGGCGCCACCCGTCGAGTGCGACCCTCCGTGGCCTGTCGTGTGCAGCGCCTTGAAGCCCGGCGCACGCTCCAGGGTCATCGGGCGTACAGGCGAGGTGCGGCGCACATAGAAGAGCGCGCCGTCGCGCTCCTCGATCGCCGCCACGGCCGCGTCCTGGCGACGCCAGGCTAGCGCCCAGATGATCCCGAAGCCGGCGCCGATGCCGGGGATCTGCGGCGCCAGGAAGGCCAGGCCGCCGGCCACGATCGTGACGAGTAGCAGCGGCCACAGCCGGTTAACGAGAATGCTCGCCGGATTGAGCTCGGGCAGCGTCGTCGTGGCCTTGGCGCCGGCAAGCAGACGGGCGATCGGCGGGTTCGTCTCCGCGCGCCGGCCCAGGCGCAGCCCGATCAGCGCCGCCGCTACCCACCAGCCGGCGGCGAGCGCCACCAGCAGCGAATTGGAGGCTGCCGCGGCGGCCAGCACGGCAACCGCGGCCAGTGCTGTGGCGGCGCCGGCGCTGAGCAGGACGGTCGTCTTGAGGAAATCCACGAAGCGCACTTCGGTCGACTACAGCAGGGCCTCGAGCAGCCCGCGCACGCCGCTCGTGCCGTCGATCGTCAAATCAGCCTCGCGCACGAGCTCCGGTGGCGCTTCCTCGGAGCTGACCGCCCCGCACACCGAGCTCCCGATGACGTCGGTGCGCTCGAGCTCGCGCAGGGCACGGAAGGCGTCGAGGTCGGTCGTGTCGTCGCCCACGTACAGGGCCGCCGAGAACAGATGCCCATCGATCGTGCCGGCGCTGGAGGGCGCGCTGAGCAGCGCCGTCACCCCCAGGCCCTTGTCGAGCGGAACGGGAGGACGCACCTCGAGCACCTTGCGCCCCCAGTGCACCGCGAAACCCTCCTCCTGCGCGCGCGCCGCGATGCTCTGGACCGCCGCCGCCGCGGCCTCCTCGTCGGGCGCGCCGCGCCAGTGAAAGGCGGCGATCACGTGCTTGTCCTCGGTACGCACGCGCAGGCGCTGATGCTCACTGCCGTAGGCGCGCGCGGCGAACGCGCGCACGCGCTCGCCCCAGGCCGCGACCTCGGGATCGACCTCCACGTGCGTGGAGCCGGGGCGCAGCAGCTCGCTGCCGTGATTGCCGATGTAGGCGATGCTGCCGATCGAGACGATCCCCCGCGCGGCGTGGGCGCGGCGACCGCTGACGCAACCCACCACCCCGTAGCGCTTGGATATCTCGATCAGGAGCGTGCGCGTGGCCTCGGGCACGTGGGCGTCGTCGGCGTGTCTGACGATCGGCGCGAGCGTGCCGTCGATGTCGAGCAGTACAGCGGCGTGGGAGGGATCTGAGCGCAGCGGCTCTAGCGCCTCCACGAGGGTGGCGGCCGGGGACACGAGCACTAGTATGGCGCGCATGATGGCCGACCGTCCCGTGACCGGCGCCAATCACCTCCCAACCAGCCTGACTCGCCCCGCAACCAGCGCGGACCGTTCCGTCGCCAGTGGCTGAGCACCCGGTGGCTCGTGGCTGAGCACCCGGCGAGCGGCCTGGGCACCGCTCGCGCCCTGAGGCTCGCGGCGATCGGCACCGCCGCAGGCCTGTTCAGCGGCGTGTTCGGCGTCGGGGGCGGCTCGGTGATCGTGCCGCTGCTCGTACTGTGGCTGGGCTACGGCGAGCGCGAGGCCACTGGCACCTCGCTGGCTGCGATCGTCTTCATCGCGGCATTCGCCGCGGCTGTGCAGGGCACGTATGGCAACGTGAACGTGGCCGATGCCGCGCTGGTCGGGATCCCGGCGGTAGGCGGCGTGCTGGCCGGCACGTGGCTACAGCAGCGCCTGGCCACCCGCGCAATCTCGCTGCTGTTCGCGGCGGTCCTCGTGGCGACCGCGATCGAGCTGTTGCTGCAATGATCGGCGCAATTGCAATCGGCCTAGCCGCGGGCGTCGTGGCAGGCCTGCTGGGCGTCGGAGGCGGCGTGCTGTTCGTGCCGGGTCTGGTGCTCTTCCTCGGCCTCGGACAGCACCAGGCTGAGGCCACCTCGCTGCTCGCAATCGTGCCAGTCGCGCTCGTTGGGGCATACAAGCAGGACCGCTACGGCAACGTGCGGCGCACCGACGCGCTGCTGGTGGGCGTGCTCTCGGCGGCAGGCGTCGCGGCTGGCGTGGCGCTCGCCAACGCGTTGTCCGGCGCGGCGCTGCGCGTCGCGTTCGCGCTGCTGATGCTGTTCATCGCCGCCCAGCTGGTGCGCAGAACACTCAGCGAGTGAGGCCGGCGCGAACAAACCCGAAGACACCCTCAGCGTGCTCTAGACTGGAACACGAAATGGGACTAGACAATCCGCTGCACGTCGTCGTTCTGGTGGTGGTTCTGCTGTTGGTATTCGGCGCCCGCCGTCTGCCGGAGATCGGTCGCTCGCTCGGCAGCGGTATGCGCGAGTTCAAGGATTCGATCAGCGGCGAGAGCAAGCCCACGCTGAACGCGGGCGAACAGCAGCCACAGCCGCCCACGGCGCAGCCTGTGGCGACGCAGGCTCCGCAGCAGGCTGCCCCACAGGCCACCCCCGCCGAGCAGCCCAACCCGTTCGGCCGCTAGCCTCCGTCGCCGTCCACCGCACCGGGCAGCACCGTCGGACGCGCCTCGCTCAGCAGCGCCGCACCGCAGTGCCAGCAGAAGGCGGCACCGCGAGAGTGCACTGAGCCGCAGGCGCGGCAGGTGCCATGAACGCCCTCCTCGGCCCCCGCCAACACACGTTCGACCTCGCCCAGCTGGGCGTCGGCCTCCTGCAGCTCCGCGGCGCGGCGGGCGAGCACATCGAGGCGGTAGTGGTCGCGGACGGCCATCTCGTAGGTGAGCCCACCCAGGTCCCAGGTGAGACCGGCGACCTTTTCGGCCAGCTCCAAGCGCTGGCGGCGCAGCTCCGCGAGGGAGCTGCCCAGCGCCGCGATGTGGGTGTCGGTTGGGCGACGCAGCTCGGTCAAGGTTCTCATCGTCGCCTCCTGAATATGACTTTGTCAAGCGGCGTTGTGATCGTTCGATGCCCGTCATCTCCGTGCCGCCGCGGTGTTGCGGTCCTTCGATGCTCCTCACCTTCGAATCGCCGACGGATGGAGGTCCTTCGATGCTCCTCACCTTCGAATCGCCGACGGGTGGAGGTCATTCGATGCTCCTCACCTTCGAATCGCCGACGGGTGGAGGTCATTCGATGCTCCTCACCTTCGAATCGCCGACGGGTGGAGGTCATTCGATGCTCGTCACTTCCGAGCCTCCGCCGATCGGCTTGTTGGCTTCGGCCTTGGACTTGCTCGTTTCCTTGGGCGGCGGCGCTCCACCGGTGCTCAACACGCCGCCGCCCTTGGCAAGAGCCTTTTCGACTTCCTGGGCATGTTCCTTGCCGGTGCTCTTTGCCAGCTTGCTCACCGTCGGGCTGGAGGCATGGGAGGTGGGGGTCGTACTCGTTGCGCCCGAGGACGAGGGAGCCGGCGTGGAAGGAGCGGCGCTCGTAGAGGCCGGGGTGCTCACGGCGGGCGCACTGGCCGAGGCCACGGTGGTCGCGGGAAGACCCTTGATTTCGACCACCTGCTTGGCGGGGACGGCGGCAACAGACTTTGCGCCGCCGCTCGCCCAGTGGCCAAGCAGCAGCCCAATCAGCAGCGCCAGCAGCAGCACTCCCAGCAGTGCAAACAGCGGCGTGTACTCGCGCAAACGCCCGGCCACCCCGCCTCCCTGCCCACCCCAGCCACCGGGATTGACCCCGTCCAGCCCTCCTGCTGGGGCCGCCGCCAGGCGCAGCAGCGAGGCGGGCTGGGATCCGGCTTCGACGATGCCCGCGGCGGCGGCCTCTGTGTGGAGTACGTCGAGGAACGGCAGCCGCGTACCCGCGCGGGGGATCCCGCAGGAGAGGCAGTAGCGCTGATCGGCGCCCAGCGGTGCCCCGCAGCCGGCGCACGGCTCGCGCGCCAGCACGGTCGAGATGTCGTGGTGAGTGGCTGGGAGGGACCCCACCGAGGGCGCGGAGGGCTTGATGTGTTCGCCGGCGCCAGGCTGGCTGTGTGACTGTGTGTTGGGGGGATCGCTGCTCAAGATTGCTCCTTCGTTCACCTATACGGCTGGGGCTGGAGTGAGTTCGATGCGGGCGCCCGCCGGGGAGCCCACGAGATAGAGGCGGAAGCTTGCCCTACTCGCGGCGCCGGAAACGGCGAGGCTGGGAACCAGCGCGCGGCCCGCGGCCACCACGCGCTGACCGCGTAGGGCCACGGCAAAGATGGGCATGTTGTGCTGAGCCACACCCGAGCGGTTGACCACGTTTGCGTCGACATACGGGCCGACGAGTTCCTGGCTTCCAAGTGTGGCGCCGCTCACCCGCACCTGAGATACCCCACCACTCACGACGGCCTTCGCGGCGCTGAGCTTGGCCACCCCCACGCGCACGTTCACCGACGAGGGCGTGCCCGAGGCCAGCACCTGATCGTCGACCCACCACCCCGACGCGTGCGCCGGGAGTAATGCCATCTGCTGCAGCGAGGGCTCGAGGCCCTGGATGTCATTGCGATACAGGGACGCTCCCTGCGGACTGCGCACATCGATCAGCACCGGCACGTCGAGCTGGGCGCCGGCACCGGTATTGACGAGACGTACGGCCGCGGCCGTACGTCCGGAGCCCTGCACGAGCGCCGCCTGCGCGACACGCACATCGGGGTTGACGCCACCAGTGGCGAGCGTGCCAGCGCCGGCGATCAGCTTCGCGCCTTCGCGGCCCAGGCGTGCGCTTTCAGTCTCGGTGCTCTCGCACGCGCTAAGCGTGAGCGCCAGCACGCCGAGCGCCACGAGCGTCAACAGGCCCGTCGCGCTCATCGGGGCTCCCTGCATACGCGCACGTGAGAGCCCTCCGCCGGGCACCTCGACTCGGGCGGGCGAACACCCACGGGGCGCGCCCTGCGGCTCACCCGAACACGCCCTTCACGTAGTCGCGCGTGCGCGGCGCACGTGGGGTACGGAAGACCTGCTCCACCTCGCCGTGCTCCACCAAATCCCCCAGATACATAAACGCCACGCGGTCGGCCACGCGGTGGGCCTGCTGGAGGTTGTGGGTGACGATCACGACCGCCAGCTCGCGGCGCAGATCACCGATCAGCTGCTCGATCGTCTCTGTGGAGCGGGGGTCGAGCGCCGAGCAGGGCTCGTCCATCAGCAGCACCTCCGGGCGCAGCGCGATGGCGCGGGCGATGCACAGGCGCTGCTGCTGACCGCCGGAGAGGCGCAACGCCGGACGATGCAGATCGTCGCGCACCTCCTCATACAGCCCGGCGCGCCGCAGCGCGTCCACCACCTGCGGTTCGATCTCACGCCGGCGCGGGCGCTTGCGCGACTGCTCGCGCAGGGCGAACGCCACGTTGTCGAAGATCGACATCGGGAAGGGGTTGGGCTGCTGGAAGACCATCGACACCCGCGCGCGCAGGTCGGTGTCGGGCAGCTCGTGCACCTCCGCGCCGTCGAGCAGCACGCTGCCGTCGCGCGTGGCTCCCGGGGTCAACTCAGTGAGGCGGTTAAGCGTGCGCAGCAGCGTCGTCTTGCCGCAGCCGGAGGGGCCGATCAGCGCGAGCACCTCCCCCTGGTGGACCGACAGCGAAACGTCTTTGACGGCTGGCTTGCCGCCGTAAAGCACGCTCACGCCCTCCAAGCGCAGGCGCTCGGGGCCGGCCACCGAAGGTCGGCGGCGCGGCTCCCCATTGCCGTTCAGCTCCGACGGGGGCACGGCCGTGGGGGGCCGGTCGAGCACGATGCGCTTGACCGGAGGGACCTCCTCGGCGGGGCGCTCGCGCGAGCGGATCGACTCGCTCAGGCCCATGCCCCGTACCTCACCCTGTCCCCGAAGCTCAGCTTGCCCGAGCGGCCGCGGCCGGCGATGAAGCCCGCGGCGGCGTTCAGCCCCAACACCATCAAGAGCAGCACGAAGGCGGCCGCGTAGGCCTTCTGCGGCGCGTTGCCCTCGCCCGCGGGAGAATTCGAGTAGATGTAGGAGGTGAGCGTCGAGCCGGTGCCGCGCAGCACGCCCAGCCCCGGCACGCCGCCCTGCGGTTCGATCCGCTCAGATGCGCCCACGCCGAGCAGCAAAAAGACGATCGCGGTGTCGCCGACGATGCGCCCCATCCCGAGCGTCACCCCAGTGGCGATGTTGGGGCGGATGCCGGGCAGCAGCACACGGCGGATGGTCGCCACACGGGTCTTGCCCAGCGCGAAGGCGCCCTCACGCTGGTGGCGAGACAGAGCCTCCAGACCGTCGCGCGTGGCAAGGAACACCGGGGGGATCGCCAGCAGCGAGATCGCCACACCGGCGGTCAGGAACGAGCGCCCATAGACCCCACCGCCGGAGGCGGTGAAGGACAGGAAGGAGAACGCTCCGAGCTGAAACAGGGTGAGCGCGAAGATTGCAATCACGATGTCGGGGGTGCCGGCGACGATCTCCACGCTCGACTCCACCACGCGCGCCAAACGCCGGCCCACCCGCCCCTGCCCGTACTCGACGATCCATACCGCGCTGGCGACGGCCACCGGGGTGGCCAGTACGACGCCGATGAACACGAGCAGCAGCGTGCCAAGCAGCGGGTCCAGGAAGCCGCCAATCTGGGCCTGGTTGATTTCCGCGCGGGGGCGGCTGAAAATCAAAGACGGGGTGAGGTACTGCAGGCCCTTTACCAACATGTAGAGCACGAGCGCGCCGGCGATCAGGCATAGTGCCAGCCCACTCGCCCACGCGAGCACATAGAAGAGGCGATCGCTCCAGCGCCACGAGCGCAGCGAGGAGCGCCGCGGCCGAGGGGCCTTCACCGGCAGGGCCTGCTGGAAGGCGCTCATCGCAACCCCGCGTGGTGGCGGCGCAGCGGCAGCTTCACCAGGTAGGAGCCCAGCGAGAGCACGAAGGCCGAGAACAGCAAGAGCAGCGCGAAGGCGTCAACGCTGGAGCGCACCGCCGGCGCACTCAACCCTTCGGCGTTGCGGAAGATCGAGGCGGCCAGCGTGAGCAGCGGCTCGAACAGGAACGGCACCCCGTCCCACGGCTTGGGGCTGAAGGCGTCCGAGCCGGAGACCATCGCCAGCATCACTGCCTCGCCCACCGCACGCGCGCAGGCGAACGCCCCGGCGGCCACGATCGCCGGGCGGATCGCGCGAAGCGATACCGCGAGGGTGGCGCGCAGCGGGTTGACGCCCAGCGCCACCGCGCCCTCGCGCCAGGCGGTGGGAACCTCGCTCAGGGCGTCGGCGATGAGGGCCACCATGATGGGGGTGATCATCACCGTGAGCACCACCACCGCCACCAAGAGGCCGGTGCCGTCCAACTGCACGACGTACTCCACCGAGCGCTTCTCGGCGGGGCTGATCACGTGGTTGCCCACGAAGGGAGCCAAGACCAGCACCCCCAGCAGGCCGTAGATGACGGAGGGAACCCCGGCCAGCAGACGCACCACCGGGCTCAACACACGCCTAACGGCCGTGGGGGCGAACTCCACGAGGAAGACCGCCGCGAGCAGCGCGAAGGCAAGCCCGAACACAAGCGCCAGGCCGGCCGTCAGCAGCGTGCCATAGATCAGTGGCCACGCGCGCAGGTGGTAGGCCACCGCGGGCGGATGGGGGCCGGTGTGAAGCATGTTTCCAATCTGGGTTTCGGGGTTGCCCCCGGCGCCCAGCCATGAGAGCCCGTTGTGGGCGAACGTCGGCCACGCGCCGACGGCGACGAAGCCGATCATCAGCGCGATCACGCCCGCTACCGAGCAGGCCGCCGCGCCGAGTACCAGTTCGGCGCGGCGGTCCGACCAGGGCCGGCGCAGGCGCTCGAGCACGGAGGACCCACGCGCGCCGCCGGAGGGTGCCTCCGCCGGCGGCATGCGCGGGGTCCGCGCGCGGGTGTCACCCGGCGCCGGCATCTCAGTGCAGCGGCAGCCAGGCCGAGTCGATGATCTTGGCCGCCAGCGGACTGGCCTGGATCCAGCCGATGAACGCCTTCGCCGCACCGGTGGCCGGCCCGCGGGTGACCTCATAGAAGTGGGCCACGCCCGGGTACTGGCCGGACTCGGCGTTGGCCAGCGAGCAGCCCACGCCGTTGAAGCCGACCGGGTTGACGCCCTTCAGGGCGAAGTAGTCCGAGAGGAAGCCGATCGCGTTGGGATCACTCTGGACCTTCTGCTGGAGCAGACCCTCGGAGGGCTCCTGGGCGGCGATCGAGGAGACCGTCTTGTTGCCCAGCAAAAGCGTCTGGAAGGTCGTCAGCACCCCGGCTGCCGAGGTACGGCTGATGAGGTCGATCGTGCCGTGGGCGCTCGCGCCCGGCACCTGGCTCCATTCGCGGACCTTGCCGGTGAAGATCGCCTGCGCCTGGGCCTCGGTGAGGTTGGCGAGCGGGTTGGACTTGTTGGTGACCACGCACACGAAGTAGCGGGCGATCGCGTTGAACTTCAGGCCCGAGGGGTCGCTGGGCAGGGGGTCTCGCGATACGTCGGCCATGCTCACGCGACCAGCGGCGACGTCAGCGATGCCGACGTTGGTGCCGCCCTGGGCGATCTTGAACTTGACCTGATGGGGGTGTGTCTTGACGTACTTCTGGGCAAGCAGCGTCACCAGCGGTGCGGATGCGGTGGCACCGCTGATCGTGATCACGCTCGCCGCCACGGCGATCGCGGGGATCGCGATCCCGAGCACGCCCGACAGAGTCAGGGCGGCAGTTAGACGGCGAATTGGCTTCATGGGCATGGCTCCATTTCCGAGTGTTGAGTGGCGTCGAGCAAAACAAGCTAGCATAATCTTCATAAAGAAGATCAGGTTTAGACGATTTGTGAAGATTCGCGCTACATTGCCGGCACGAGCAATCGAAAGGCAGCGACCGCCACGCCGCATGACCGACCCGTCCCAGTGACCGACACACCGCAATGACCGATCCCGTCCCACCCAATCCAATCCCACCAGCCATGAACACCCGGCGACTGCCGTCGTTGCGGGTGAGCTGCGCACTGGCCGCGGTGCTGTTCGCCGTGGGGATCGCGGTGGGCGCCGCCATCGGCCCGGCGCCCCAGAGCTCGCTGGCAGAGCCGATTGCGGGCAAGGCGCTGGTGTCCTCGGTGCTGCCCGCGCTGCTGAGAGCGCGCTCCTCGACAGCTTCGCCCGCGTCCACTCCCGCATCCCCGCAGGCGGCGGGCCTCTCATCCACCCCTACCCCAACCCCATCCCCGACCTCGGCACCGGCGTCTCCGTCTCCGCCCACCACGCCCGCGAGTGCGGGAGGCGGGGGAAGCGGCGCGAGTGGACTCACGCCGGCCCCCACGAGTACGAGCCCAAACCTGAGCGGGAGCACCCGGACCAACGCGACCGGAACCGCGAGCACTCCCACCTCCACGCCGCTGCCACCGATCGCCCATGTCTGGCTGATCGCGCTCCCCGGCGCAGGCTTTTCAGGCGCCCAGGCACAGCCCTCGGCTCCCCCCTATCTGGCCCAGCTGGTGGGGCAGGGGGCGCTGATGAGCGACTACTCCCCCCTGCAGGCCAGTGCGCTGGGCGCAGACGCGGCGCTGCTATCCGGACAGAGCGCGCCGCAGGCGAGCGTGCTCAATGCCCCAGGGTGCCACGAAGAAGCCGGGTCCTCCACCTGCCCGCCCGGCTCCCCCGCGGGCATGGCAACCGCCGATAACTACCTGCGCGAGGTGGTGCCGCAGATCACCGCCTCAGCCGCCTATCGCGAAGGCGGGCTGCTGGTGCTCGCCTTCGCCGCACCCGACTCCGGCGCGCAGCCCACCGGAGCGAGTTCCCCGACCGCGAGCGCCGGGACGAGCGGGCCCGCCTCGAGCACCCCATCGGTAGACACGGGCGCGCAGGCAAGCACCACGACTCTGGCCACCCAGCCGCAGGGCGTGCTGCTGCTCTCACCGTTCCTGCGCAGCCACGGCCAGAGCTCGAACCCCTTTCACCCCGCCGCACCCCGGAAGAACCTCGAAGAGGTCTTCCGTGGCTGATAACCCACCAACCCATAAGGAGAACACGTTGCACATGTCCCAGTCCGCCCCAAGGGCCCCACGTCGACCCATCCGCTGGCTCCCGGCGATACTGGGCCCAATCGTCCTACTGCTGCTGATCCCGGCCACCGGGTACGCGGAAGAAAGCAACCCCAACAACTACCAGTGTGCCGGCCACATCGCGCCGGGCAAGGCCGAAGAAGCCTCGACCGAACAGCAGGTGCAGTACACGATCTCCTGCAGCGGTCCGATCAGCGGGTATGCGATCCAGCCCGGGACGGTGCAGACCACCGGCTTTGAAAGCGCGCCGCTCGTCAGCAACGACAAGGGCGAAGCGGTCACGACCGACTCGTTCTCCTGCAACGGCGAAATTCCTGGCAACGGCTTCAACTGCGTCGGAAACACGACGGCCGCCTACGAGACGATCACCGGTCAGTTCGCGATCGGCTCCAAGCTGTGCACCGAACCGCGCGTGGACCCGAAGCTGACGGTCGCCTACGCGTACCTAAACGAAAAGAAGGTCATCACCCAGGCCATCTCGGGTCCGTTTGACCTCGGACGCCCACACGACTGCCCCGCCGCCGCGAAGGCAAGCGACAAGAAGGGCACCCACAAGGCGCACGGCAAGGGCAAGGGCAAGGGGAAGAGCGGCAAGAAGGGTAAGAAGTAAGGAGAAGGGGAGCCGCGCAACGAGTATGTCCCGGCGAGTGGCAAGAACACCGCCGGGACGCGGCCTCGACGCGCGAGGTCGCGTGGCTGCAAGCCGGAGGCCGTGCCGATCCCACCGGATCGGCCGGTCCGGCCGGCCCCACTGGGTGCGTCGGTCGAGTGCTACACCAGGCTCGTAGTCATGCGCTCGACCTCGGCAATCGAGGTCTGACCGGCGCGGACCTTCTCCATACCATCATCGTGCAGGCGGCGCATGCCTTCGGAGACCGCGGTGGCGGTGATCTCGTCCACCGAGGCGTGCGCCAGGATCTGCGCGCGGATGCGCTCTGAAACGCTCATCACCTCATATAGCCCCACGCGACCGCGGTAGCCGGAGCTGCCGCAGCGCGAGCACCCCACCGCCTCATACGGCTGGATGCCCGAGAGCCCGTACTCCTCGAGCACGGTCTCTGGAAGATTTGCCGGGCGCTTGCAGTGCGGGCAGAGCATGCGCACGAGGCGCTGCGCCACCACGCAGTCGACCGAGGAGGACACGAGGAACGGCTCGATGCCCATGTCGATCAGGCGGCTCAGCGCGCTCGGCGCGTCGCGAGTGTGCAGCGTCGAGAGCACCAGGTGGCCGGTGAGCGCCGCCTCGACCGCGATGTGTGCGGTCTGGCGGTCGCGGATCTCGCCGACCATGATCACGTCGGGATCGGCACGCAGCATCGAGCGCAGCCCCGTCTCGAAGGTCACGCCGGCCTTCGTGGAGACCTGCATCTGCTTGACCCCCGCGATGCGCGACTCCACGGGGTCCTCGATCGTGAGGATCGAGCGCGCGCCATCGTTGAGCACATTGACCGCCGCATACAGCGTCGTCGACTTGCCCGATCCCGTCGGCCCAGTGACGAGCACCGCGCCGTGGGGCCGAGCGATCGCGTGGGAGAAGCGCTCCTGCGCCTCGGGCTGCATGCCCAGCGATTCCAGGTCCTGCACCACGACGCCCTTGTCGAGGATGCGCATCACCGCACCCTCGCCGTGCACGAGCGGCAGGGTCACCACGCGCACGTCGATGCGCCGGCCTTCGACCGTCAGCGCGAGGCGCCCGTCCTGGGGCACGCGCCGCTCGGAGATGTCCAGGTCCGCCATGATCTTGATGCGCGAGACCATCCCGAGCGCCATCTTGCGACGGATGGTGGCCGCCGGGAAGAGCACGCCGTCGATGCGGAACAGCACACGCATGTCTCCCTCTTCGGGGTTGACGTGGATGTCGGAGGCGCCCTGCTGGACCGCCTGGGCCATGATCGAGTGGACCAGCTTGATGACGGGCGCGTCCTGGTCGGCTTCTTCGGCCATCGTCTCGGCCGTTGTGTCCTGCTCGTCCTCGACGAGATCCTCGATCGACACCTGCATCTGACCGAGCCGCGTGGCCAGCAGCTTTACGTCCTCGGACGATGCCGCCGCCGGACGCACCCGGCGGTTGGTGATCATCGCGATGTCGTCGATCGTGAGGATGTTCGTGGGGTCGGCCATCGCCAGCAGCAGCGCGCCGTCCTCCGTGAAGCCCACCGGGACCGCCTGATAGCGCTTGATGGCCTCGGCGCTGAGCAGGTTGACGGCGCCCATGTCGAGCTCGTGCGTGGAGAGGTCCACGTAGTCCAGCCCGAACCGCTCGGCCACTACGCGCGCAAGCTGATCCTGGCGCAGGATGCCCTGCTCCACGAGCACCTGCCCCGTGGGCTTGCGCTGCGAGCGGGCTACGTTGACAGCCTCCTCGACGACCTCGCGCTCGGCAAACCCCAGGTCGACGACGACCTCGCCGATCAACCTGCCGGGGCGCACGGGGCGCATCGGCGCGCCGAGACCGGCGCCACCCCCGGGACCCGTGTCGAGACCGCCGGTGCTGAGGACCCCCGGGAGGCCTTCGCCCTCGCCCGGCAAATCGGCGAGCAGACTCGGAGAGGCGCTCGCGCCAGAGGTATCGCCACCGACGACGTTCACCGACGGCGCCCCATCTTCGCCTGCCGTTGGGCGCTCCAGCGTGGCGGTGGCGGTGGCGGTGGCGCCCCCCGGCGTCGCCGGCTCGGACGCTGCCGAGGCCACGATCTCCGGCGGCGCGGACGCCTCAGACCCCATTACCTGCGGCGGCGCAGACACAAGCACCGGCTCGGGGGCCGGCTCGGGCAAGGGCGCGACGGACTCGGGAGATTCCGGCGCTGGAGCCTGCTCAGCGTCCTGCGCCCGCGCTTGTCGGCGTCGAAACCAGCTCATCAACCTCTAATCGGCAGTGCCGCTCAGGCACTTGAAGGCCGCTATGCGCGCAGAATGCCTCAAGCGGGCACGTCGCGCGCGTTCGACCCACGGCAAGCTCTGCTTGAAGGCTGCCTCAGGTGCGCGTCGAGGACGATCGACTCGAAGGCAAGCCGTGCTCGAAGGCAGCCTTGAGGTGCGCGTCGAGCGCGTTCAGCCTGTATAGCGCGATCGCCTCGCCCGTCGCCGGACGCTGTCCGCCACCCTCGGCGCCGTGGTGAGCGATCACGCAGTGCTCCAGCGCGAGTCGCCGCTCCACGCCGAGGGTGGCCGGGGTGTGCCGAGCGAGCACCCGCAGGCCGAGCTCGACATGGCCGAGCAGCCGCCCCTCCTCGCTGCGGGCGATCTCAGCGCCGTAGGTGAACTCGCGCGTCTTGCCCACGTCGTGCACCAGCGCCGCGGTGAGCAACAGGTCGCGATCCAGACGCTGGTGCACGGTGCACAGCTCCAATGCCATCGTGGCCACTGCCACCGTGTGCTCCAGCAGACCGCCCAGGTAGGCGTGGTGGGCGCCACCGGCTCCCGCGCGCGCGGCAGACCCCGCACCCGTAGAGCCGCCGCGCGGGATCGAACAGGGGGCGCGACGGAGCTCGGCGCGCAGCTCGCGCTCGCCCAGCATGCGCTCCAGGAGGCCGCGCAGCCCGGGGTCGTACACCTCGCGCGCGAGGTGCTCCAGGAAGCCCTCGAGCTCCTCGAGGTCGCGGTGGGCAACGGGCAGGAAGGCAGCCGGATCGGCCTGGGGGGCGGGCGGGCCCTCTAGCCGAGCGATCGCGCGCAACTCGATCTGCAACTGCTCGCGGTAGCTCTCCACGCGTCCCTGCACGCGCACCAGCTCGCCCCGCTCGAAGCGCCCGGCGAGCAGGTCGGCATCGCGGAACGCCCGCGCCGTGATGGCCCCGGTGCGGTCGCGCAGCTCGACCGTCAGGTAGGGACTCCCAGCCTTTGAGAGCAGGCGTTCCTTGCGTGAGCAGGCGAAGACCCCGTCAACCTCTTCGCCCACGCGCAGCGTGGCGACCGTGACGAGCGGCGAAGGCGAAGGCGGCAACCCCGCCCGCCCGGACTCCGCAACCTGGGATCCGCCGTCCGTCCCGCGCAAGGGGACAGACCACGCAGGCGCCTCATCGGGCAACGGGGTGCTCATCCGCCCATGATGTACGGTGGTCCGGATGCAGCCCTTGATCTGGGACCATCGTCCATCCGGGCTCAGAGCCCCCGCGATGGTGTGTGCCTTTCAGGGCTGGAACGACGCAGGCGACGCCGCCTCAACCGCCGTGGCCTTCATGAGCACAGCGCTGGGCGCGCGGCGCTTCGCGCAGGTGGACACCGAGGAGTTCTACGACTTCCAAGCCAACAGGCCGCGTATCAAACTGGGCGAGGAGGGCGCGCGCGAGATCGAGTGGCCGAGCGTGGAGATCTTCGAGGCCATCATCCCCCGCGCCCCGCGCGACCTGGTGTTCGTGCAGGGCATCGAGCCCTCGCTGCGCTGGCGCGCCTTCAGCTCGCTGATCGTAGAGCTCGCCGAGGCGCTGGGCGTGCAGATGGTGATCACCCTCGGAGCGCTGCTCGCCGACGTGCCCCACACACGCCCGGTGGCGATGACGGGACTCGCTTCGGACCCCGCTCTGCTGGAGCGCATGGGCGCCTCAGGCCCAGGCACGTATGAGGGACCGACGGGAATCGTGGGCGTGCTGCACGGAATCGCCAGCGACGCCGGCATGCCCGCGATGAGCCTGTGGGCGAGCATCCCCCACTACGTCGCCGCCGCCCCCAGCCCCAAGGCGGCACTGGCGCTCGTGCGCCGTCTGGAAAGTCTAGTCGGCGTGTCGGTCGACGCCTCCGAGCTGGAGGAGGCGGCGGAGACCTATGAGCGCCAGGTGGGCCTGGCGGTGAGCAGCGACCCCGACGTACAGGCCTTCGTAGAACGGCTGGAGCGCGACGCCGAGAGCGAGGAGGAGTCGCTCACAGCCGAGGATCTCCCCTCCGGCGAGCTGCTCGCGAGCGAGTTCCAGCGCTTTCTGCGCCAGCGCGGGCGCGATGGGCCGAAGGGGCCGTAGGTCTCAGCGCTCGGCCATTCGGACCGTAGACCTCAACGCTCTGCCATTCGGACTGCAGGTCTCAGCGCTCGGCCATTCGGACCGCAGGCCTCAACGCTCTGCCATTCGGACTGCAGGTCTCAGCGCTCGGCCATTCGGACCGCAGGCCTCAACGCTCTGCCATTCGGACCGCAGGCCTCAACGCTCGGCCATTCGGACTGCAGGTCTCAGCGCTCGGCCATTCGGACCGCAGGCCTCAACGCTCTGCCACCGGGCACAGGATTCGGTAGTCGCACATCGCGCAAGCACTTTCCGATGGGGTGGGATCGAAGCGCTGGCCCATGATCCCCTCACCCACTCCTAGCACCGTCTGGGCGATCCACTCGGCGTCGCTCTCATCGCGGGGGGGTACCGGCACCTTCTCGTCGTCGAGCACGTAGTAGTAAGCCTGACGGGGCGCCTGCAGCTGCCAGTCCTCGCGTGCACCCAGCGCGTAGAGCGAGAGCTGGACATCCTCGCCAAGCTGCTCGGCGCTCTTGGCACGACCGGTCTTGTAGTCGATCAGCTCGTACCCCCCGTCCTGCAGCCGGTCGATGCGGTCGACGCGTCCCCGCACCCGGTGCGGTCCCAGCGTAAAGGAGAACGAGCGCTCGAACCACACCGGCTCGGCATCGTCCCCACCCAGACGCTCCTGGTAGCGGGTGAGCGCGACACGCGCCTTCTCGTAGAGCTCGCACTCGAGCGGACTCTCGCCAAAGCCGCCGCGGCGCCAGGCGGTCTGCAGCAGCGCCATCATCTCCGCGAGGGTGCCGGCCTGCGAGGCGTGGTAGCGCTCGAGCACCTGGTGCACGGCGATGCCGAAGCGTTGGTTGAGCGTCTGCTCGGTGGGGATGCGCAGGACGCGCGCATACTTGTAGCGCAGAGGACAGCTCCGATAGGTCTCGACGTCCGAGGCAGAGAGCACCAGCCCCTGGCCCATGCGCGGCAGAAACGGCTGGAGCGATGGCTCCTCACCGGCCGCGAACGCCTGCACGCATGGCCGATCTGGACGCGCACCCCGCTCGCCTCGATCGCCGTCCTCACGTTCGTCGCGATCGTCGCGCTCTGAGGCGAGCAGCGCTGCATCCAGAGGCGAGGTCTGGAGGATCTCGCGCTGCATCGAGGTGGCCGCGGCCAGCAGACGGGCGTTGATGTCTGGCAGCGCCTCGGCCACAGTCTGTCCGGCGGGGCGCTCCAGCAGCGCCGTGAGCTTTACTAGCTCCAGGTAGCGCGCAACCCCGTGAGAGACATCCAGGTCGGTGTCCAGGCGCATCTCCGAGAGCCGCCCGGCGATGCGCGTGACGTCGCCGAGCACTTCCTCGCGCAACATGCGCAGCGTCGCCTGCAGTCGCTCGGTGGGTGCGTCGGACTCCTGCATGCGGTCCTGTCGCTCGGCGCCGAGCACCACGCGTGCGAACAGATCCGGGCGCCCCGCTTCCAGGGCCAGCACCGCACCCTTGTGCAGCTGCAGGAACCGCTGGATGCGCTCGCGTGCCTGGGGGGGAATCTGAGGCGACTCGATCGCCACCGACAGGGCCGCAATCATGTCGAGGCTGCGTCGGCGAGCGACCTGGATGACGCGCACCAGATCGACCTGGCGCAACTCGATCGGCGGACGCACCAGGGCACGCGACACAGCGGCGGCATCCCGCGGGTCGCTCAGCAGACGCAGCCAGGCCAGGACGTCACGTACCTCCGCACGTTCAGAGAACGCCTCGCCGTCCTTGGGGGCGGGGCGAAGGCTTACGCCTGATGGGCGATCGAGCGAGACAGACACATATCAAAGGATATGCGCCCCCGACCGACGGCTCGAATACCAACCCAGTTGAGCCGTGCACGGCGCGCGGTCGACTGCGGCCTTCCCGGCCTGCCCTCTACGGCCGTGTCGGCCGAGGGATACGCTCTGATGATGGATCTGATCGATTGGACTACGGCGCAGCGGGTGGGAGAGTTCCTCGCCGGCTCCCCTCCGCGCGGAGGCATAGAGGCACAGTCCTTGCAACCGCTGGCCCAGGACTTCGCCGAGCGCGTGAGCCGCTACACGGGCCTGGAGCTTCCCGCGTCGCTGCCACCGCTTGAGACTGTCGACCGACGGGTGTGGATCGCCGCCAACCTCAGCACCATGCGCCCGCTGATGGAGCGGATGACCAGACGTCTGGAAGAGGGCTCCTCCAAATCCGCCAAGCGCCGCCAGGGGTGGGCGCTGGGCCTGCCGGAGGCCGCGCGCGTCGCCTCGGGGTTGGCGCTCGGCGCACAGGTGGGAGCGCTCACCGGCATGCTCTCTCAGCGCGTGCTAGGCCAGTACGACCTCGCGCTGCTAGACGCCTCCGTGACACCGCGCCTGCTGCTGGTGGCGCCGAACCTCGCCCAGGCCGCGAAGAGCCTGCGCGTGGACGAGGGCGAGCTGGTGTCGTGGGTGACGATCCATGAGGTCACCCACGCGATCCAGTTCTCGGGTGCCCCCTGGTTGCGAGAGCACCTGGCCAGTCTTCTGGAGGGGCTGCTCGACGGACTGCAGACCAATGTGTCGATCGCCCAGCTGCTGCGGCTCCCCGATCCTTCGAATGTGCGTGAGCTCCTTGAGCGCCTGCGCCACGGCGAGCTGCTGCGCCTGACCCTGGGAGAAGAGCGCTGGCAGCTGGTGGAGCGCATGCAGGCCACGATGTCGCTCGTCGAGGGCCACGCCGAGCACGTGATGGATGCCGTGGGCATCGATCTGCTGCCCTCGCTGCCGCGCCTACGCACCGCCATGACCCAGCGACGGGAGGCCCGTGGACTGCCGTGGCGAGTCCTCGAGCGCCTCCTGGGGCTCGAGCTCAAGCTGCGCCAGTACGAGGGCGGACGGCGCTTTTGCGACGCTGTCGTAGCCGCCGGCGGACCGCCGGCACTAGCGCGGGCCTGGAGCGGGCCCGAAATGCTGCCCACAACCGCCGAGCTGCAGGCGCCAGAGTTGTGGATCGCCCGCACCGCTGCCTAGCCTAGAGCCCGCAAGGCCTCCTGAGTCGCTCGCGATTCCCATAAATGGGCTGTCCTGCTCATCGACGTTTTACCTATGCAGACGAACGCATGTTCCTCCTGTTACAAGCTCTGGATGGATAAAGCCAGATTTCACAGGGTATTTACTTCCTGGTAAGGTCCCCGTGTAACGATCTACCGAACAGAGGGTACAAACAGGTGTTCGGCGATAGACCTCGCCGATATCCCACGACCAGAACACACGTACCCACTCCTCCGCGAGAGGAGGAAGGAGATTCGCCCCACATGCCCACTGCCAACAGCACTTCCCCAAACACCGGCAAACCGGCTGCCAAGCGCGCCGCGACAAGCCGCAAGACCGCAAGCGCCTCGGCAAGCGCCTCGACCACTCGCGCACGTCGCGCGACCAGCCAGGCCACTTCCGCCAGCTACGCCGAGCGGGCGGTCCTGATCCCTGTCGGCGCCGCTCTGATCGCGCGCGATCGGGTCGTTTCCAGTGTGAACGACGCGATCTCGACCTACGCGAGCCCCTCCAAGGCCCAGACCCAGCTGCACAAGTTCGAGCGACGCGGCGTGACCGCGCGCAACAGGCTGGAGCGCGAGGTGCGCAAGACCCGCACGCGCGTCGAGCGCGAACTGCGCCAGCGCCGTCGCGATGGCACCGAGCTCGTCGATCGCCTCCAGGAGCGCGTGCTGAGCCTGGTCTGAGCCTCACCGATCTTCCCCCGCCCAGGCCGGAGACCTGGTCAGCGGGAAAGTCTGCCGGCCTCATATCCCGCCGGCGGAAGAAGGACCCTCTCCTCCCTCAACCGACGAGGCGGCCCCCCAGCCGCCTCGTCGGTGCTTTTGCCCGACCTCGTCGGTGCTTTTGGCCCGGTTTGCGAGAATGCAAGGACGATGACCGACAGAGAACAGATCCTCAAGGCCCTGGAGGCCGTGATCGACCCCGAGCTGCGCCGCTCGATCGTCGAGCTCGACATGGTCCGCTCGATCGAGATCGGCGCAAACGGCGTGGTGGACGTGACCGTTTCGCTCACAACCGCCGGCTGCCCCGTGCGCAGTCACTTTCAGAGCTCCGTCGCACAGGCCGTCTCGGCCCTGGACGGGGTGGCACACGTCAACGTCTACTTCGACGTCCTCACGGACACCCAGAAGGCCGCCCTGCAGCAGAAGCTCGGGGGCGGAAGCCTGCCCGACGGCTCGCTCGCACAGGTCGCCAACGTGCTCTGCATCGGCTCGGGCAAGGGTGGCGTGGGCAAGTCCACCCTCACCTCCAACCTCGCCGCCGCGCTGCAGGCCGACGGCAGGCGCGTGGGGGTGCTCGACGCCGACGTCTGGGGATACTCGATCCCGCGCATGTTCGGGCTCGGCGCCACGCGACCCCCTGTGTCGGCCGAGCGCAAGATCCTGCCGCTACAGGCCCACGGCGTGAAGGTGATGTCGATCGGCTTCTTCCTCGAGGAGGACGCCGCCGTGGTGTGGCGTGGGCCGATGCTGCACAAGGCCCTCTCGCAGTTCCTCAAGGACGTCGACTGGGGCGTGCTGGATTATCTGCTGATCGACCTCCCGCCGGGCACGGGCGACGTGTCGATGACACTCGCCCAGCTGCTGCCGCAGGCCCAGTTCGTGATCGTCACGACCCCCCAGCCCACTGCCCAGAGGGTCGCGCGGCGAGCCGCCGAGATGGCGCACAAGGTCTCCCTCCAGATCGGCGGCGTGATCGAGAACATGTCCGGCTTCACGACCCCCAGCGGCGAGCGCTACACGATCTTCGGCGAGGGCGGCGGACAGGAGCTGGCCGACGAGCTCGACGTGCCCCTGCTCGGCAAGGTGCCGCTCACGATGCCGCTGCGTGAACACGCCGACAGTGGCGCGCCGCTGGTCATCGAAGACCCCGACGACCCCGCCGCCCAGGCGATCCGCCAGGCGGCACGGGGCATTGTCGCAATGACGCCGCTGGCGCTGCCAGTGCTGCCAACCTTGGACACCCCGCTGGCGCCCGTTGCGCCAGCGCCGCCGGAGAGCCCGAAGCCGGCCGGCATGTCCCTACCGATGGCCTGAGGCGCCGATGGCCTTCGCGAGGCGGCGTCGCCCTCGCTCGCGTACGTACGTAGTACGCCCGCTCGCTGCGTCCTCGCCCCTCGACCGCCTCGGCCGTAAGTGCTGTGGCGAGCTCCCGGATACGGACCGGCGCGCGCGCTGTCCGCGCACTGACCGGCCCTCGTCGGGCCCCCTTGTGGGGCCCTCCTTCAAATCGACCCGCGACTACTCGCGATCGGCGGGTTACTTGCTGTTCGCGAAGTACTCGGCGTTGATCGGCGCGTACTTGCGCCACTCCTCGGGGAGCTGGTCCTCGGCGAAGCAGGCGTCGACCGGGCAGGCCTCCACGCAGGCATCGCAGTCGATGCACTCCTCAGGGTCGATGTAGAGCATCTCCGCGGCGTCGTAGCCGGGCTCGTCGGGCGTCGGGTGGATGCAGTCCACAGGGCACACCTCGACACAGGAGTTGTCCTTGGTGCCGATGCACGGCTCAGCGATCACGTAGGCCATTCGGTTCCTTCTGCTGTCGGTTTGGTCGTCTTCCCCGGGGGGAGCAGCGAATATTAGCGACGTGCCCATCCCGTCCGGGAGCTCGAAGGCCCCCGCCCGGCAGGTCCGTTAGGTTTGGCCGATGCTTCTGCTGACCGGCGCCACGGGACTAGTGGGCTCAGCGCTGCTGGGCCGCCTGCTCGGCGAGGGCGAGCAGGTGCGCTGCCTGGTGCGCGATCCGCGTCGTCTGGGCACCCAGCGCGTGCGGGTGCAGATCGCGCTGGGCGACCTCACCGATCCCCCCTCCTTCCGCAACGCCCTGCGCGGGGTACACACCGTCGTGCATCTCGCCGCCTCGATCCGCGACCAGCCCCGGGGATCGATCGAGGAGCTCAACGGGATCGCCACCTGGCGGATGGTCGAGGCGGCCCAGCGCGCCGGCGTACAGCGCTTCGTGTTCTTCTCCGTACTGGGCGCCTCCACACACCACCGTGCGCGCTTCTTCCGCGCCAAGGCCCTCGCCGAGCAGGCCGTGCGCGAGAGCGACATGCGCTCCACGGTCTTCGCGCCCTCGATCGTCTACGCACCCGGCGATCGGTGGCTGACCCTGCTGGAACGCCTGGCGCTGCTGCCGATGGTCCCAGTTTCCGGCCGCGGCCGCGCTCTCTACCAGCCCATCTGGGCCGAGGACGTGGCCGATTGCGTGATGGGCGCCCTCCACGGGGACGACGAGCTGGCCGACGTGAGTAGGCAGACCAACCAGACCGGTGAGGGCGGCAACGGCGAGGAATCTAACCCTCACGCCCCGCAGCGCCTGGAGCTGGCAGGATCCGAGACCCTCAGCTACAACGACATCGTGCGCCTGGTGCTGCGCTCGCTGGGGCGCCGTCGTCCGCTGCTGCACCTGCCCACGCCGCTGGTCTCGCGCGCCCTGCGCCTGCTCGAGTCCGCCACCGGGCCCCGTGCGTTTGCGACCTGGGACGAGGCAGAGCTGATGGAGATATCGATGATCTCCTCTCGCGGCGCCACCGACGCCGAACGCCTGAGAGTCAAGCCAGCGCCGATGCGCGCAATCCTGGCTCCCATGATCCACCCGGTGGAGCGCAACGCCCCACCGGGCAACTGAGCCACGCGCACAGCCGTCCGACCGGAAGAAGCGCTGCCGCCGGAGGCCTCAGACCCGAGGGCGGCACCTGGAAACAAATCCGGGCCGCTGCAGGACCCAGGAGAGGGCAGACTCACCAGGTTCGCTCGCTGTCGACACTCAGGCCGGTAGGCTGCCCAGCCGACATCCATGGGATTGACAAATACCGAATACTCTAAAATTGGCGAGGCTCTCGGCGCCGTGCATCGGCATTTGCCATGCCGACGAGACGGCCGACGAGACGGCTCGTGGTCGAATGCCGACCCAAGCAGCGAGCTTCAGACGAAGCTCGCCCTGAGATCGCTGCATCTCGATCCGCAGGCAGAGCCCAGCACGGTCCGCGAGCGCATCAGGTTCCGCGTGCTTCTGGCGCGCGCCGCGCTCGATGGCCCCGCCTTCGCGGCGATGCGCAGCGGGCTACGGCTGGGATCGCACCTGGGCACCAGTCCGCTCTTGAAGATGCTGGCCCATCCGCAGTGGCTCTTCGGGTCCGCCGCCAGAGTCCCCAGGAGGCCAGTGACGTTCACCGAGCCGACCGACCCCAGCGGGGAGGACATGGCGATGTGCACGCGCATCATGCGCGCCTATCGCCTCGCGCGCGATGACCGCGGCGGCCTGCCACCGATCTGGAGCAAACAGATCGACCGCTATTACGGCGCCCTTGAGAGAGCATTGCTGGATGACGATCCGGAGGCGCTGCTCGAGCAGTTCCGATGGATGTTCAGACGCCCCTTCCTCGTGGGTATCACTACGCCGATCGACTATGAAGATCCCGCTGCGCCGCTGCACTGGGCACTCATGACCTACGACAGGCTCGTATCCCTGGCGGAGGCGATCGGGGTGATCGGCCTGGAGTGCCCGGAGCAGGGGGTCTCAGGGCGAGCCTTCGTCGAGGACATCGACCTGGTGCCTGGACGGATAGAGGCCAATCTAGGTATCTCGATCGACTACCCGCGGGTGGGCGCCCCCTTCGGCATCCTGATCGGCGGTCGATTGGTCACGGCAGATATAGGCAAGCACCTGCACACCGTCGTACGCCTGCGAGAGGCGATCGAGACCCACCTGCGGCGCTCGGTTCAGGGCGTCCGTGTCCTCGAGATCGGTGGTGGTTTCGGTGGTGCGGCAATGTGGTATCTGCGCCTGCTGGGCGAGCTGAGCGGAACCTACACAATTGTCGATCTACCGCTCATGAACAGTTTTCAGGCCTATTTCTTGGCCAAGATCCATGGTCCCGATGCCATCCAGCTGCTCGGCGAGGACGATCGCGGCGCGCCGATCCGGATATTGCCTCCGCAGGCGCTGGCAGCGGGCAGTGTGCTCGCCGATGTCGTCTTCAACCAGGACAGCATGCCAGAGATGAGCGAGCTGGCCGCGCGGGGGTATCTCACCTGGATCGCAGACAACGTCACCGGCCTCTTCTTCAGCTGCAACCAGGAGGCTGAGACACCTGTCGGCGGCATTGCCCAGCATGTCGTGGCCACACTCGCCAGGCAGACCCGCGGTCTGGAGCGGATCTCACGCCAGCCCTCCTGGGTTCGTCGGGGATATGTCGAGGAGACATATCGCTGTGAACGTATGAGCGGGTGAAGATCCCTGCCAGTCAGTCCACAGGCGGCCGTCGATCGGCCCACGGCCGTGCGGCTTCGAGCTGGGCGGCCAGCGCCAGCAACCCGGCCTCGCCCGCAGGCGACCCCACAAGCTGTACACCCAACGGCAGACCGTCCTCACCCTCGAACAGCGGCACCGAGATCCCGGGCTGACCCGAGGCGTTGAACACGGGCGTGAACGGCGTGAACAGCCCCGAGCGGGTGAACGTCTGCATCGGCTCGGCCACCCCCGTGTCGAGCGTGCCCAAAGGAAGCGGACGCTCGGCCAGCGCCGGCGTCAAAAGCACGTCGTAGGGCTCCAGGAAGGCCACCAGACGGCGCGTGAAGCTCTCCAGCTGGAAGGTCATCGCCATCCCCTGGATTGCATTGATGTGCTGGCTCATCGAGTAGATCGCCCAGCTCATCGGCTCCATGTCCTCGGCGGCCGGCTCGCGACCGGCAACCACACCGGAATAAGCGATCGACAGCGCGATGTGGATCGAGAAGACGCCTCCGAACAGCTCGCTGATGCCCTCGACCTGCCAGGGCGGCTCGACCTCCTCGACCGTGTGCCCCAGCGAGCGCAGCAGCTCGGCCGCCTCGCCAACCGCGCGCGCACAGATGGGGTCGACGGCGGCATCGGCGATCGGCGGCAACGTCGTGGCGGCGATCCGCAGCCGGGCTGGCGGGCCTCCGATCATCGCGGCGGCCGTCGCGAAGGGTTCGCTCGGCGGCGGCGCCCAGGCCGCGTCTCCGACCTCGTACCCCGCGAGCACATCGAGGATCGCCGCGGTGTCCGCGACGGTGCGGGTCAGCATCCCGTCGATCCCCAGCAGCGACTCCCCCAGTTCGGGCGCAGCAGAGATACGCCCGCGCTGGGGCTTGAGCCCCACCAACCCGCAGCAGGCGGCGGGAATGCGGATCGAGCCGCCGCCGTCGTTGCCGTGCGCCACCGGCACCATCCCACTGGCCACCGCCGCGGCCGCGCCGCCCGAGGAGCCGCCGGGCGTGCGCTCGAGGTCCCAGGGGTTGCGCGTGGGGCCGAACACGCGTGCCTCGCTCACCGGCAGGATGCCGTACTCGGGTAGCGTCGTGGTGCCCACGACGATGAACCCCGCGTCCTTCAAGCGGCGCGTGACATTGTGGTCGTAGTCGGCCACGTACTCGGCCATCAGCGAGCAGCCGTAGGTGAGCCGCAGACCGCTGACGGGGCGATTGTTCTTGATCGCCACCGGCACCCCCGCAAAGGGGCGCTCGTCGCCCGGCGCGACCTGTGCGGCGGCAGCCAGCGCGCGCTCCCCGTCGACCTGCACGAACGCGTTCAGCCGCGGGTTGAGCTCCTCGATGCGCTCCAGCGAGCTCTGCACGAGCTCACGCGCGGACACCTCCCCTGCTCGCACCATGCCGGCAAGCTCGATCGCCGAGTGGAACATCAGATCGCTGTCGGACATGGCTCCTCCTCCGGTTCCCGAAACAGTCATCATATGGGTCCGCCCGCAGGGCGACACTCCGTCGAGCAGCCGGGGTTGGCGCGCGGCCGCCGCACCCCATTCGGGCACAGGCAGGCCGGGGAGCCGGGACAGGGCGGGACCTATCCCCAGTCAATGAAAGCGAGTGCCATGAGCGACGTTCAGACAGCACCCGAAGCACCGGAGGTCCAGTCGGGCCTCGAAGGCGTCGTCGCCTTCGCCACGACGATCGCCGAGCCCGATCGCGCCGGAGGCGCGCTGCGCTACCGCGGCGTGGACATCGAGGATCTGGTGGGCTCTGTTCCCTACGAGCAGGTCTGGGGTCTGCTCGTAGACGGTCACTTCAAACCGGGTCTCCCGCCCGCCGAACCGCACGCGCTAACGGTGCGCTCGGGCGACCACCGCGTCGACGTGCAGGCGGCGCTGGCGATGCTCGCCCCCGAGTGGGGTTTCGGGCAGCTGATCGACATCTCCGACGAGCAGGCCCGCGAGCACCTCGCGCGAGCCTCGGTGATGGCGCTCTCCTTCGTGGCCCAGTCGGCACGCGGGAGCGGCCAGCCGCCTGTCTCCCAGGAGCAGGTCGACAGGGGCGTCTCGATCGCCGAACGCTTCCTTATCCGCTGGCGCGGCGAGGCCAACCCCGACCACGTCAAGGCGATCGACGCGTACTGGATCTCCGCCGCCGAGCACGGCATGAACGCCTCCACCTTCACCGCACGCGTCGTGGCCTCGACGGGCGCCGATGTCGCCGCGGCGCTGTCCGCCGCGGTGGGAGCGCTCTCCGGTCCGCTGCACGGCGGCGCGCCCTCGCGAGTGTTGAGGATGCTCGATGAAGTGGAAGAGACCGGGGACGCCGAGCGATGGGTCAAGGACGCGATGGACCGCGGCGAGCGTCTGATGGGCTTCGGCCACCGTGTCTACCGTGCCGAAGATCCGCGCGCGCGGGTGCTGCGGCGTACCTGCCGCGAACTGCACTCACCACGCCTGGAGGCAGCCGAGGCACTGGAGAAGGCGGCGCTTGCGGAGCTGCACGCGCGCAAGCCCGACCGCGTGCTGGCGACCAACGTGGAGTTCTGGTCGGCCGTCGTCCTCGACCAGGCCGAGGTGTCACCGGACCTGTTCACCCCGATGTTCACCTGTGCGCGCGTGGCCGGCTGGTCGGCGCACATCCTCGAGCAGAAGCGCGAGGGGCGCCTGATCCGCCCGACCGCCAGGTACGTCGGCGAGGCGCCCCGGCCGGTGAGCGCAGTTGAATAAAGGGTCGGCGACATAAATGGCGATTTGTGGCGGTCGGGCATCAGAAACAGTTTGCCCAATTCGCTTGGCTTGACCAGTGCCCATCTGCAAGGGTCGTTCCTCCTATCAAAACGTGTCCGTGGCCCTTTGGTGCCAGTGGCCCCGGTTCAGAGGAGAAACCCATGCACAGAGGACAGCTGAGGAAGACGGTCGGGATCGGCGGGCTGCTGATGATGTTGGCGGCCATCGGATGCGGCGGCTCGGGGGCGAGCTCGACGGCCGCCTCCTCCACGACGCAGACGGCCAGCGCCGCGTCGGCCAGCAGCACTTCCAGCACCCCCACGAGCACCACCGCCACCACCAGCACAAGCACGTCTACGGCCGAAGAAAAAGTGGCGACCATCGACCTGCCGCTGGCGAGCTCGGCGAAGCTGAAACCAATCTCGGCGCGCTACACCTGCGATGGAGCGGACACCTCGCCGCCAATCAGCTGGAGCGAAATCCCACCGCACACCGCCGAAATCGAGGTGTTCGTCTTCAACTTCCTGACGATCCACGGCAAACTCTTCCCCGACTGGGCCGTTGCGGGCCTGAAACCCTCCCTGCACGGGCTTTCCGCCGGCCAGCTCCCCGCAGGGGCGATCGTCGGGCGCAACGGCTTCGGGCAGACGCGATACTCGATCTGCCCCCCCAAAGGCAAGAGCACGCTCTTTGCCTTCCTGGTGTATCCGGTGCCGCACCGAATCGCCGTGAAGCCGGGATTCAATGTGGACGCGCTGCGCGAAAAGGCTCTGCACTCAGCCGAACACGCAGGGCTGCTTGCCTTCTCCTATAAGCGACACTGAAGGGGCGCAGCCCATGTCGCGAGTCCCCTGGTGGGCGCGCGATGGGGCTCCGATGCGGAGACGACTGACGGCGTGGCCGCTCGGAAGGCACGCGCCGCAGACCCCTCCGAGGACGCGCCGCGGACCCCTGATACGCGAGCGACAGGCCTCGCGCCCACATACGACGAGGACCCGGCCCAAGCCGGGTCCTCGCCAAGACCATCGCGACGCGATGACCGCACTTCCAAGGGGTAGAACCCCTTACATCATCCCGCTCATGTCGGGCATGCCGCCGCCGGGTCCGCCGGCGCCTTCCTTCTCGGGCACCTCGGCGACGATCGCCTCGGTGGTGAGGATGTTCTTGGCGATCGACGCCGCGTTCTGCAGCGCCGAGCGCGTGACCATCGCCGGGTCGATCACGCCGGCCGCGACGAGATCGACGATCTCGTTCGTAGCGGCGTTCAGACCCTGGCCCTTCTTGGCCTTGCGCACGTCGTTGACGACGACCGAACCCTCGAGGCCCGCGTTCTCGGCGAGCTGGCGCAGCGGCTCCTCCAGAGCACGCAGCACGATGCGCGCACCCGTGCGCTCGTCGTCGGTGCCGTCGGCGTCGTGTCCGTCGCCGTCAGTCTTCACCGATGCGGAGGCCTGCAGCAGCGCGACGCCGCCGCCGGGCACGATGCCCTCCTCGAGTGCCGCCCGCGTGGCCTGCAGGGCGTCCTCGACGCGATGCTTCTTCTCCTTCATCTCCGTCTCGGTGGCCGCGCCGACCTTCACCACGGCGACCCCGCCGGAGAGCTTTGCAAGGCGCTCCTGGAGCTTCTCGCGATCGAAGTCGGAGTCGGTGTTCTCGACTTCGGCCTTGATCTGGTTGATGCGGCCCTTGATCGCCTCGCCGTCACCGGCGCCGTCGACGATCGTGGTGTTGTCCTTGGCCACCACCACCCGCCGCGCGCGACCGAGCTGGGAGAGCTGGGTGTTCTCCAGCTTCAGGCCCATCTCCTCGGTGATCACCTCGGCGTTGGTGAGGATCGCAATGTCCTCGAGCATGCGCTTGCGGCGATCGCCGAAGCCCGGCGCCTTCACGGCCACGCCGGTGAACGTCCCGCGCAGCTTGTTCACGACGAGCGTCGCCAGGGACTCGCCCTCGACGTCCTCGGCGATGATCAGAAGCGGCTTGCCGCTCTGGATCACTGCCTCGAGCACCGGCAGCACGTCGCGCACCGAGCCGATCTTCTGGTTGGCGATCAGGATGTAGGGATCCTCCAGCGTCGCCTCCATGCGGTCCTGGTCGGTGACCATGTAGGGCGAGATGTAGCCCTTGTCGAACTGCATGCCCTCGGTGAACTCGAGGTCCATGCCGAACGTCTGGCCCTCCTCGACGTTGACTACGCCGTCCTTGCCGACCTTCTCGATCGCGTCCGCAATCACGTCGCCGATCTCCTCATCGCCGGCCGAGATCGTCGCCACGCGGGCGATCTGGTCCTTGCCGGAGACCTCCTTGGACTGCGAGGCGATGTTCTTGACGACCTGATCGACAGCCTTCTCGATGCCGCGCTTGAGCGCCAGCGGGTTTGCGCCGGCCGCGACGTTCTTCAGACCCTGGCGCACGATCGCCTGAGCCAGCACCGTGGCGGTCGTCGTGCCGTCGCCGGCGACGTCATTGGTGGCGGTGGCCACCTCGCGCACCAGCTGAGCACCCTGATTCTCAAAGACGTCCTCGACCTCGATCTCACGGGCGATCGTGACACCGTCGTTGGTGATCGTGGGGGCGCCGAACTTCTTGTCCAGCACCACGTAGCGGCCCTTGGGGCCGAGCGTGACCTTGACGGCGTTTGCGACCGCATCGACGCCGGCCTCCAGAGCCGAACGCGCCTCTGAGCCGTACTTCAGTTCCTTGTGAGCCATATTCCTCAGATCTCCTTTACAGGACCTTGGCGAGGACGTCGGACTCGCGCAACACGAGCAGATCCTCCCCATCGACCTTGATCTCGGTCCCGCCGTACTTGCTGTAGAGGACCTCGTCGCCCTCCTTGACGTCAAGTGGCGTCCGCTTACCGGTGTCCTCGTTGACCTTCCCGTCGCCGACGGCGAGAACCTTGCCCTTCTGTGGCTTCTCCTTGGCCGTATCGGGGAGCACGAGACCGCTGGCGGTCTTCTCCTCCTCCTCGATCGCCCGTACGATCAGCCGATCGCCCAGGGGCTTGAGCTTCATGTTGAAGAACCTCCGCTTGCTGGAAAGAGTTCCGACGGTCCCGCCAGAGGCAAGGCCCGCCAGCTTTTGGCACTCAAGCCCATCGAGTGCCAACGCCCGTCAATATATAAGAAAAACCGCCCTCGTCAAGGGGCGTTGGCACTTTCTTTACGAGAGTGCCAACACAGCCTCGGAAGCGAGCGCGAAGCGCGAGCGGTTAAGCACGACTGGAAGTCGTGCTTCGTCTCAAAACGCGGGCCAGGATGGCCCGCGGAGCACTTCAGTTCGATCCGCTGGCCTCAAGTCCAGCCAAGATGGCCCGCGGAGCACTTCAGTTCGATCCGCTGGCCTCAAGTCCAGCCAAGATGGCCCGCGGAGCACTTCAGTTCGATCCGCTGGCCTCAAGTCCAGCCAAGATGGCCCGCGGAGCACTTCAGTTCGATCCGCTGGCCTCAAGTCCAGCCAAGATGGCCCGCGGAGCACTTCAGTTCGATCCGCTGGCCTCAAGTCCAGCCAGGATGGCCCACCGGGGACCTTCCCACGGCGAATCTTCGGCCGCCGATCCGCGGAGGACTAAGTGTCGTCCGTCGGGCCTGAAGTTCCAGTCGCGATGGCCACAAAGGACTCTAATTCTGAGCCCCGCCGAACCCCTTCATGGCCTCGGTCATGCCCGCCGGCTTGTCCATGATCTGCGAGAAGCGCACCACGGTGACGATGTCGTCGAGCGTGACGGTGCGCCCGTAGATCTGCTCGAGGAAGTGGATCAGCTCCTCGTGGCGGCGGAACTCGGGGTTGTCGTGCTTGATGTCGCGCGGGGAGAGCTCGGCCAGGCGCATCACCTCGACCTGGTCGATCACCGCCTCGAAGATGCGCTCGCGCGGGGAGTACTGGTAGCCAATCGTGACCAGCACGAGCTGGTTCTTGCGGTACTTCGCCGACTTGTCGCCGAGCCGGATGGTGGCCGTCTTGCGACCGCGCTTGAGCTCGTCGGCGAAGATCGTCGAATAGAAGTTGAGCACCTGCACATACGGCAGGCTACTCCAGGGCCGCGAGCGCGCGCCGCGCCACCTCGCGCTCACCCTGATAACTGAGGGCGTTGGGCGCCTCGCGTAGGTCCATCCAGCGCACCTCCTCGACCTCGTCGTCGTGATCGGCAGTGTCGCCTGAGAGATAGCGGAAGAGAAAGAACGCGACCGACTTGGGGACCGAACGCCCGTCGCGGCGGTACCAATAGCGCACCTCCCCTAGATCCTTCACCAGCTCGGCACTCAGGCCGGTCTCCTCGCGCACCTCACGTGTGGCCGCCTGTTGAGAGGTCTCGCCGGGGTCCAGGTGGCCCTTCGGCAAGCACAGCACCTTCGAGCCGTCGGCAGCGCGGCGGGTGGGGACGATCACGACGACCTCGCCATCGCGCACGACCACGCCGCCAGCCGAGCGCTCGCGTGGACGGGCAGGCGAACCGCTGCCCTTGGAGCGCGAGGTTTCCTTGGGAGCCTTGACCTGCCCACGGCCCTTGGCGGCGGAATTGCCCACGTCCATACCCTTACCCTTCGTACCCTTCCCCTTCGTACCCTTCCCCTTCGTCGACCGCGGTCGCCGCGGCTTCTTGGAACCCTCAGAAGACATACGCCTGTAGCGCATCCGGGTCGTGCACGACGAGGCGGCCGCGCCCCTGGGAGATCACGCCGGCGCGCTCGAGCACCGCCAAAAAGCGGCTGGCTGACTCGCGCGAGGAGCCCGCCAGCTGAGCGAGGTCAGCCTGGGTGGCAACCACGGGCACCTCTGCGGGCTCTGCGCCCTCGGCGACGACCTGCGCGACGAGCTCGCCGAGCACGGCGGCCACACGCGACTGGACCGTCTGAAAGGACTGACGCGAGAGACGCTCGTTGCTCTCGCGTAGGCGCCTGCCGAGCGCGATCACGAGCCGTGTCGAGATCTGCGGGTGCTCGATCATCAGACGTCGCATGTCGGGACCCAGCACGGCCACCACCCCGAGCTCCTGCAGCGCCTCGACGGTAGCCGAGCGACGCTCATCCTCGAACAGCGCCAGCTCGCCGAAGATGTCACCGGGGCCGAAGGTGGCAAGCGTGATGGTGCGCCCGTCGCCGTGCTCGCGTACCGCGCGCGCGTGGCCGCTGCGCACGATGTAACAGGTGTCACTGGAGTCGCCCTCGCGAAAGACCGCCTGTCCCGGCGCGAAGCTGCGTGGTACGGCCAGCTCGGCGATTCGCTGCAGGTCCTCCTGCTCGAGCGTCGAGAACACAGGGACGGAGCCCAGCAGTTCCACCACCTCCGCTGAGCTCGGTCCCGCCACGCCAGAGGAGATATCACACGGCGGATAGGCCTGTGGGCAGGTATCGCAGCTGTCGCTGCAACTATGCCCGCGCCGCGGCGGCGGGACCTTTGGCGCCCACCCGCTGCCATGCGAGTGCCGATCGACGCTCTCTGCGTACGCCGGCGCTATGGTCAGCTGATGGTTTATTTGAAGCTGCTGGCCTCACTGGCGGCGGTCGGCGCGTTGGGGTCTCCGCACGTGCCGCTGGCGCAGTCACCTCAGCTATGGGCCACGGTCGACGTGTGCAACCCGCACGACCAGCCCGACACGATCGGCATCCGCGGCTCGATGCCCAGCGATGGACATCCCGGCGACACGCTCTATATGCGCTTTCGAGTGCAGTACGAACACTCGACGATCAAGCAGTGGGTATACATCGCCAAGGGCGCGGACTCGGGCTTTCAGCCGGTGCACTCCACGGGCGCGGCGAGCCAGTCCGGGCGTAACTTCCAGCTCGTCCCGCCCGCGGGGCCCTTCACACTGCGAGGAGTCGTGAGCTTCCAGTGGCGCCACGGCAGCCACGTGCTGCACAGCGCTACGCTGACGACCACCGCCGGGCGCCAGAGCCTCGCCGGCGCGGACCCCGCCGGGTACAGCGCCTCCACCTGCACTATCGGCTGAGACCCCGAACCTGCACTATCGGCTGAGACCCCGAGTCAGACACACGAAGAGACCGACTCGGCGCGTTGGTTATGCGGATCGCGGACGCGTCGTTGAACGCTCTCTGCAGCCCGCCTAACGTGCAGCGACGATGAAATACACAGAGACACACCCCCTCGCGGAGCAGGCCGCCGAGAACCTGGCCGCGGCCGCCCCCTGCCCGCTGTTCTGGCCCGAGGAAGAACAGCATGGCGTGCGCTACGTGCCGCTGCACGCCGAGCTGAGCGAGGAGCTTCGGCCGCTTGCACCCAAGCTGCGCGAGCTCGCGGCAGTCGGCGATGCGCTGCGCAGCCTGCAGACCCGCGAGGGCGCGCCACTCAGCACCGAGGCGGTCGACGCGCTCGCCGAGCGCACCGGCAGGATGCTCAACGAGATCGCCGCCGGTATGGAGGGCGAGGAGGGCGAGATATTGCGCATGCGCGCAGCTGCCTTCCTCGAGGGTGGCTCCCACAGCGAGGCCGCGCTGCGCGAGGGCGGCCTGTATGAGCTGCCCGAGCTGACCGTGCTGTGCGGGCCACAGTGCACCTGGCGCCTGAAGACGCCCGCGCCGCTGCACACGGTGGTGGCCGCCGTGGCCAACCGTCCCTACGACGAGCTGCTGCGCTCACTGGACGAGCACCTGCAGCAGGCCGCCGGCGAGCTGCGCTCGGAATTAGTTGGAACTGCCCCTCGCGTTTCCGTGCCTCGCCTCGCGGACCTGCGCCTCGATGAGTCCTATCCGATGCGCGTCACCGACATGGTGGCCTGCGGGGGCGAGGCCAATGCGTACCCCAAGCATTTCGCCTACTTCCTGCCCGAGGACGAGGGTGTCAAGGGTGAGCCGGGCCAGCGCAAGAAGACGATCGTCTTTCGCAACGCCTACCGCGACCGCTTCACGGTGATCAGCGAGCCCCTCGGCGAGGCGGTGTTCAGTGGTCCCGCCCGCAACCCGCAGGCGCCCGTGGAGCGCGCGCTGCTGGGGTGGTTCCGTGGCCACGACATCGGTCACACCGCAACGCTGCCCAGCACCGACTATGGCTGGCGGCTGGACCTGGGGCACGAGTCGTTCATGATGATGCAGGAGGCCGTCAGCGACGTGTACGGGCTGCTGCTGACGCTCACGCCCACCTGGCGCGAGCTCATCGGACTGGAGCCCGCCGACATCGCGGATGTGTTCCTCGCGGAGCTCCTGCACTACCTGCGTCGTGGACCGTGGCTCTATGGCGACGCGGGCGCCGCGTACGTCGAGCTCGGATACCTGCTGGCCAACGGCTTCATGGACCTGCTCCCGGACGGCCGCGTGGGCTGGGAGGTGGAGCGGCTGCACGAGGGCATGCGCAGCCTTGCCCGCGAGATGGCCGCCACGGTTCTGGAGCCCACCGATGCGCTGCCGTGCAAAAGATTCGTGGCGGACTATGCGTGGCCCACACAGACTCCGGCCATGCAGGTGCTGAGCCAGCTGCAGGGTCCACTGCGCGGTGTGCCCTCGGCGCTGGCCTACCGCGAGGCGCCCGCCGAGTCCAGCGCGACCGAACACGCGCAGCCAATCGCGGCCTGAGCGGCGCCCCTCAGAGGGCATGAGGAAGGCCGGCGAGGAGGAGGAGGAGGAGGAGGAGGCAGCAGCGGTGGCGGTGGCGGCTCTCTCTTAAGGATCTACTCTCCCGTAAATACCATTGCGCTCACAACTCAAAAAAGACAAACCCACAGCCCGCCTTCCCAACAAATCCACAAGCTCCTGGCGTTCGGAAACCAAATTCACAAGCTCCCGGTCACGGGCTCCCCGATGATCAGAGCTCCTCTGGGCCCTCAGCCGGCGAACAGGCGTGGGTCGTTGGTGATGATGCCGTCGACGCCCATCGCCGTGAGGCGGGCCATCTGGGCCGCGTCGTCGACCGTCCAGACGTAGAGATCCCCACCGCCGTCGGCCACGGCGCGCACGAGCGCGGGTGTGATCAGACGCCAGTGGGCCATGATCGCGTCGAAGCGGCCGGAGCGCAGCTCTGCGCAGGCCCGGCGCGGGAGCCACGCGCGATAGGCCACGAGCAGCGCGAGCGCGGGCGCCAGCGTCCAGCGGTTCTCGGTGTAGTCGCGCCTGGCGCGCGGCACCGACCAGCCCACGCGCAGAGAGGGCTCAACGGCGCGCATCGCGTCGAGCTCGCGCGGGTAGGTGGCGCTCACGAGCGAGCGCTCCACCAGGCCGGCCTCGCGCAGGGCTGCCACCACGCGCGTGCCGTAGCCGGGGAGCTTGACGTCGACGTCCAGTTCGATCCCCTCGTAGGCGGTCCCCGCCAGGTGCGCGAGGCCCTCCTCCAGCGTGAGCGGCTCGCTTGCGTGCAGCGCCTCGTAGTCGTGCGCGAGCAGCAGACGCCCGCTGCCGTCGGGATGCTCGGGGAGGATGTCGAACTCGATCATGTCCACGCCCGTGCGCACCGCTGCCTCGAAGGAGGCGAGTGTGTTGCCGGGCGCTATGTGGGCCGCTCCCTTGTGGCCCACCCGCCGCGGGTGCGGCGGGCTCACCCCATGCGCATGTGCCATGACCCTACGATAGGTGCTGGGGAGGCGGGGGCAGCGGGCGCTAGGGGCCGCTCAGGCCGGCACACCCACGCGACGCCGCGCCAGCCGCTTGGCGCTCTCGATGGCCTCGAGTGCCGGCTTGGGCCCGAGGTAGGGCGCAAGCACGAGGAAGGCGAGGTGGTCGACCAGACAGGGCAGATAGCGCAGGCGGTTGCGCACGGCGTAGCCGCTGAGCACGGTCCACAGCCCGCCCACCACGGCCTCAGCCGCGAGAGTGGGCGCGCGCCGCGGCTCGGGCGAGTTCTCTTCGAGCAGGAGCACGAAGCGATCGAGCGTGGCGTTGAGGCACTCGACCATGCGCGGGCCGACGTCGAAGAGGTCGATGAACGCCATCCGCACGAGGCCCGGGTGAGCCACAAAGTAGTCGACGGCCGCGCTCACGCCCAGATAGACAGCCTCCGGCCAGGAGCCCGCGCGGCTTGCGGCGGCCCTCACTGTCGCGACCGTTTCCTCGGCGAACTCGTCGAGCACCGCGAGGAAGCACTGCTCCTTGTTGGGGAACTGCTTGTGGAAGGCTTCGGTCGACATGCCCGCGAACTGGGCGATCTGGGGATCGGATAGCTCGCTGAAGCCCTCGTCGAGCGTGAGGTGCACGACGGCGCCGAGCACCCGCGAGCGGCGGTCGTCACCGGAGAGGAAGCGCGCGGGAGAAGCGGGCACATGGGGTGGGTTGGGCAGCGCGATCGTCGCCAGGCGACAGGCCGCGGGCGAGCGGTAGGCGCTGATCCAGTCGAGCAGTTCGTCGGTGAGGCTGGGCAGCTCCTCCTCGCGTCCCTGGCGCAGGCGAGCGGAGGTGACGTAGCGACCGCCGCCGACGATCGCCCTGGGGGCCAGCGGCGGCAGCTTGATGCCATCGGGCGCCACACTGAAGCCGGTGGCGACGACGCGTTCGTAGGCGCCCGCGGCCAGCAGCAGGCGCTCGCGTGCGCGCGGCCCGATGCCGAGACCCTCGATCAGCACGAGGCGCGTGGACTTGGAGTTGCGCGCGGCGTCCTCCACAAACGCCTGACACGAGCGGTGCAGGCGGTTGGCCCAGCCACGGTCGCTGAGCCACGCGTCGAGCACGCGCTTCTTGGAGCGCGCGACAGAGATGTCGTAGGTCGCCAGGAAGCACTCTTCCTTGTTGGCGAACTGTTCGTAGAAGGCCCGCCGCGAGACACCGGCCAGGCCAATGACATGCGCGACGGTGGTGTTCGGATAGCCCCACTTGTGCACCGCCTCGGTCATCGCGCCGTACAGGCGGGTGCGCTGATGGCGAGCGACAACTTCCTTGTCCATCCCATGCGGACCGTGCGGTAATCTTCGGTACAGCGGCCTCACGTGTCTCCCTGTTCCACTCATCCCCACGGTTCAGAAGACAAGCAGAAATTTTATTGGTTCGCAAGTATTTATTGCTGGGATGCGTCCGAATGTTTCTAGCCCTCCTTCCGGGAGGCCGCGGAAGCTCCGGATATGCAGGGACTTAACGAGATGGCCACCGAAAACTTGTGCAGCGGCCTTCTGAGTCTCTGAGAAATGTGTGGTCAATCCCGGATGGCCACTAGCACCCGCGCCAGACACAGGCGCCGTTCAGGCGCTCAGCGTGAGACGACGGGGGCCGGCATGGAACCCCACGGCGGCGAGCGCCGACTCCCAGGCGCTGCCCATCACCGGCGCCCCGTTGACGCGCTCGATGCCCAGCCGACCCAACCGGCCCGCGCGCACGTGGTCGGCGAGCGCGCCGAGTGCAACCTGGACGCATGGGTCCTCGACCGGACAGAGCACCTGCAGCGCACGCCCGCCCCGCTCCAGGTAGAGCACGGGCTCGGCGCCGACCGCCACCACATGGGCTCCCGGCACGCGCGGGGGCCGTCGCGTCGCGGATAAGGGCGGCGATGGAGAGGGGGACGAAAGGGAGCCGGTCCGCGCGGTGGCCGCCTGCCGCGCCGGCCACGCAAGTGCCGCGCCGTATGGCTGCGCAGGGTCGGTCGCGGCGAGCACCAGCGGTGGCGCCTCCTCTGGTGCGCGCTGGGCCCGCAGGCGCTCGACCGCGCCGGGCAGCGCGAACTGCGCGCCGCCGAGGCCCTCGACGAAGTAGCCACGCCGGGCGATACCGAGGGTCTCGAGCTGACAAAGGTCGGGGTAGAGCGCCGCGAACCCTCCGGGCACGCCCTCGGCGAGGACCAGCTCGCGGGTGAGGATGCCGTAGCGCTCGAGCAGCAGTTCCGCCTGCGCGCGGCGACGGGCGCTCGGGTCCAGCGGCCGCTGGCCGTGCCCGGCTCGGCTCGGCTGGTCGCTCGGGTCCCGCGGCCGGTCTCCCGCCTCCCCTCCGCCCGAGGTGCTCAGGGCGCCGTCCAGGCGACCCATCGCGGCGCGAGCACCGGTGGCACCGAACGGGCCCGCCACACCAAACAACGACGCCGTCAAAGACCAGCGGCCGGGCGGGTGCGCCTGGGCCGAGGCGCGCGCGGCGCGACGCGCGGAGAAGCGCGGCGCGTAGCCCTGACGGCGCCCACTCGGCGCGCCGCGCCCAGCCGCCTGTGAGCGTGGAGCGCGCGCGAGGGCCAACCGCGGGGCGCGCAGCGGCGCGAAGGCGTCGTTGGTGACCTCACCGGCCCACACCAGATCCCACAGCGCCTCGGCCAGCGCGTCGGGCGCCGGCGCCTCGGGCGTACGGCCGTCGGACAGATGCACAGTGGCGAGCAGGTCAGGGAAAAAAGCAGACCCCGCCGCCAGGCGCGTGCGCAGTGCTTCGTGGATCTCCCCAGCCGGAGACTCTCCCTTACGCGGCGACGGGGAGGGCGGGGCGGGCGGGCCCAATAAGGCGGCGTCCTCGCGGAAGTACAGGGCCACGCGCCCATCCGTGCGGCCGAGCGCTCCCGCACCCGCCCATACCAACTCGCCGCTGGAGCAGAGAGCATCCAGCCACGTCGGCGCGTACTCGCCGAGGCGGCGGGGAAGCACGTCGCGCTCCCACGTGCGTGGGGTCAACGCGAGTCCCTGCAGCGGAACGAGCTGCTCGCGCAGTCGGTCGATCCCCGCGGCGTCGGAGAGCCGACGGGGAGGCCGATCCGCCGGAGGCCGACGAGGGGCACGGTCCGTGGAAGGCCGGTGCGCGCGGACCTCGTCAGTGGAAGACGTGCCTCTACCTCCCACCCCGGGCGCACCCCACCTGTCCACGCCCTGCCACCCCGCCAGGAACATCGCGAAGGCGCGGGGATCGGCTGGCTCGATCTCCTTACGCAGCACAGCCAGGGAAGCGCGGCGCAGGCGGCGCAGAACCTCGGTGTCGCACCACTCCCGCTCGCTGCCCCCCGGGCGCAGCTCACCACGCACGAGCACACCCGAGCGCTCCAGCTCGGCGAGCGCCAGTCCGGGATCGAGGCCGTAGCGCTCGCGCGGATCAGCCGTGGGGAAGGGCCCGTGCGTCTGGGCGTAGCGGCGCATCAGCACCACCAGCGCATCGGGCACGTCGGCCAGGAACCCCTCGGGCAACCCCCCGGGCGCGACCACACCGAGCGCGTCGCGGTAACAGCCCGCGTCGGCGGCGTCGATGTAGCGCTCCTCGCCAGCCACCCGCACGAGCGCGGCGCGGCGCTCGCGCACCAGCTCGGCGAGCAGCGCCTGCGCGTCGACGCCCTCGTGCACGCGCGCGGCGGCCTCCGCCGCGGTGAGGTCGCCGACGCGGCGCAGCACGTCGTGCAGCTCGTCGCGGTTCGCCGCGCGTGTGCGCGGCGAACAATGCTGCAGGTCGTCCTCGAGCACCGCTAGCGCGTCGGCGTCGATCAGCTCGCGCAGCTCCTCCTGGCCGAGCAGCTCGCGCAGCAGGTCGCGGTCGAGCGATAGCGCCGCCGCGCGACGCTCGGCGTTGGGAGTGTCGCCCTCATACATGTAGGTGGCGACGTAGTCGAACAGCAGCGAGGAGGCGTACGGGGAGGCGGTGGGCGTCTCGACCTCGACGAGGCTCAACTCGCGGCGGTGCAGGCGACCCAACAGCTCACGCAGGCCGGGCAGGTCGAGCACATCGCGCAGGCACTCGCGGTAGGTCTCCAGCACGATCGGGAACTCTCCATAGCGCCGCGCCACCTCCAGCAGCGTCTGAGCCTTCAGGCGCTGCTGCCACAGTGGCCGGCGGCGGCCAGGGTAGGCGCGGGGGATCAAGAGCGCCCGCGCGGCGGCCTCGCGAAAGCGCGCGCCGAACAGCGCCGAGGAGGACAGCTCGGCCACCACGAGGTCTTCGAGCTCGTCGGGGTCCAGCAGCACGAGCTCGATCGGATCCCAGCCGAGCCCGCCCGGCGGTCCAGTGGCGGCGTTCGCCACAGCCGCCCCGGCGTCAGGACCATCCGCAGCGTCGATGTCACCGGCGGGGGTGCCGGTGACCAGGCCTGTGTCGACTTCGCGGTCGCCCTCCGTGCCGATCTCGCGGCCCGGCACCACATCGAAGTCGCGCCCCACGGCGTCGGCGTCAGGCAGGTGCACGACAATGCCGTCGTCGCTGGCGATCGCGTCGGCCTCCAGTCCCAGCTCGTCGCGGATGCGCGCCGTCAGCGCCAGCGCCCACGCCGCGTGGATACGCCGGCCGTAGGGCGAGAGCACGCACACCCGCCAGTCGCCGATCTCGTCGCGAAAGCGCTCCACCACGATCGTCCGGTCGGAGGGCACCACGCGCGTGGCAGCCTGCTGCTCGCGCAGGTACTCCACGAGGTTGCGCGCCGCGCGCGGGTCCAGGTCGTAGTCCCGCTCGAGCGCCTCCGGCTCCTGGTCGACGGCCCACCGCGCGAAGCGGCCGATCGCCTCGCCAAGCTCCTTGGGTCGGCCAATCCCATCCCCCTTCCAGAAGGGCACCGCGCCGGGCACGCCAGGCGCGGGCGTCACGATCACGCGGTCGCGGCCGATCTCCTCGATCCGCCAGCTGGAGGCCCCCAGCAGGAACACCTGCCCGGGCCGCGCCTCGTAGACCATCTCCTCGTCGAACTCCCCCACGCGGCGCCCGTCGGGGAGCGTGACCATGTAGAGGCCGCGATCGGGGATCGTGCCGGCATTGGTCACCGCCAGCTGGCGAGCGCCCTGCCGGGCGCGCAGCGTGCCCGCCAGGCGGTCCCACACGATGCGCGGGCGCAGCTCGGCGAACTCACTCGACGGATAGCGCCCGTCGAGCATGTCCAGCACGTTCTCCAGCTGCCCGCGCGAGAGCTCGGCGTAGGTGTAGGTGCGCGTGACGAGTGCATACAGCTCGTCCACCGCCACCGAGCCCGCCTCCTCGGCGGCGACAATCGCCACGACCTGCTGAGCGAGCACGTCGAGCGGATTGCGCGGCACCACCGTCGGCTCGATCTCACCCTCGCGCATGCGTCGCGCCAGCACCGCGCACTCCAGCAGGTCGCCGCGGAACTTAGGGAAGATGCGCCCCTTCGAGACGTCGCCCACGTTGTGACCGGCGCGGCCGATCCGCTGCAGCCCCGCGGCGACCGACTTGGGTGACTCCACCTGCACCACCAGGTCCACCGCGCCCATGTCGATCCCCAGCTCGAGGCTCGAGGTGGCGACGATGCACGGAATCTCGCCGGCCTTCAGAAGCTCCTCCACCACCAGGCGCTCCTCGCGCGCGAGCGAGCCGTGGTGGGCACGCGCGATCTCGCGCGCCCGGGCCTTTACCTCAGCGCACTCGCCCCCCGCTTCGCGGCCCTCACCCCCCTCTCGCATGCCCGCTGTGCGCCCCTCAGGGCGCTCCCCAGCGCTGCCCCCCGCTTCGCGGCTCCCTCCCTCCTTATCTTTGTCGTTGTCGTTGTCGTCTTCCGCCGCTAGCTCGTTGAGGCGCAGCGCCAGGCGCTCGGCCGAGCGGCGGTTGTTGACGAACACGATCGTCGAGCGGTGCTCGCGGATCAGCTTCAGCAGCTCGGGGTAGATCGCGGGCCAGATCGATTTCGTGGTTGGCTCGCCACCGGCCAACGGGTCCAGCTCGGCGGGCGCCTCCGGTTCGGTCATCGACTCGACCGGCACGTGGATCCGGACGTCGAGCTCCTTGCGCCCGGTGCTGGCGTCGAGGATGCGGCACTGCCGTCGCGCGCCCACCATATAGCGGGCCACCTCCTCCAGCGGGCGCTGCGTCGCGGACAGGCCGATACGCTGCATCTCGCGGTGGAGCGGCCCTTTATTCACAAGCGCATCCAGGCGCTCCAGCGTCAACGCCAGGTGCGCGCCGCGCTTGCTCGCCGCCACCGCGTGGATCTCGTCCACGATCACCCACTCCACACCCCGCAGCGTCTCGCGCGCGCGTGAGGTCAGCATCAGGTAGAGCGACTCGGGCGTCGTGATCAGCACGTCCGGCGGCTGGCGCAACATCTGCGCCCGCTCACGCTGGGGGGTGTCGCCGGTGCGGATGCCCACGCGTACGCGCGGTCCAGCGTCGGGATTCCGTCGGCCCATCGGCTGGGCGCCTCCGGCCGCCTGGGCACTGCGCCCCGCCGCTCCCCCGTCTGGCGCCTCGCCGCCGTAGCCCATTGGCCCGGCGTCCCCGCCGCGCGCTTCGATGCCGCGCAGCGGTGCGCGCAGGTTACGCTCGATGTCGTGCGAGAGCGCCTTCAGCGGCGACACGTACACCAGCCGCGTGCGCCGCTCCCCCACGGGCAGCGGATCGGTGATGAGGCGGTCGAGTGCCCACAGGAATGCGGCCAGCGTCTTACCCGAGCCGGTCGGCGCCGAGAGCAGCACGTGCTCCCCCGTAGCTATCGCAGGCCACGCCAGCTCCTGCGCCGGGGTCGGCCCCGGGAAGGCCCCCGCGAACCACTCCTGTACCCGTGGACTGAAAATCAGAGACACCGCGGGTCGAGGCTAGCGCGCATTCAAGCGGCCCGCCGCCGCGCCTTTGACGGCGGGCCCCTCCTCGCCAAGACTGCTGGCATGGACTCCACACTCCGCGCCCCCGCACTCGAGCCCACCTCCGAGCGCGCGCCCAGCGTCGTCACGCTCGAGCCGACCTCCGAGCGCGCACCCAGCGTCGTCACGCTCCAGCCGGCCGAGTGCGACCAGCTGCTCGCACTGGCGCAGGAGCTGACGGTGTCTCCGTCGGAATCCCCCGAGCTGTACTGCCGCCAGGCTCGCCGCGCCGCCCGCCGCGCGCCCGATCGCCTGGTGGAGCTGCTCACGGACTTTGCCACCAAGGGCACCGACTCGGGCACGATGCTCCTCGAGGGCCTGCCCGCGGACGCCCTCTGGGAAACCTCTGGAGGACACCCTCTGGAGCACTCTTCATTCGGCGGTGAGGCCGCGCGGGCGCAGGAGCCTCCGCTGACCCCGCCCGACAACCGCCGGCACCTGGGCGAGACCACACTGCTGGCGCGCGCACAGGCAATCGTCAATCACATCTGCGGAGACATGCTGGCCTACGAAGCCGAGGGCTACGGGCGTCTCTATCAGGACATGGTCCCCAACCAGGCACTGGCGCAGAGCCAGACGAGCCTCGGTTCGCGCGTGGAGCTTGAGCTGCATACCGAGCAGGCCTTCTCGCTGCTGCGCCCCGACGTGCTCTCGCTGGCCTGTCTGCGCGGGCACCCCGACGCCCACACCTACGTGCTCCCCGCGCATGCGCTCGTCGCGCATATGAACGTCTTCGAGCGCAAACTTTTGCGCCAGCCGCTGTGGATGACCGGTGTCGATGGCTCCTTCCGCCAGGACGGCCACGAGTTCATCGAAGGCGACGAGCGCGGTCCACTGGCGATCATCGGCGGCGCCGAGGACGATCCCACGATCATCTTCGATCAGGACCTCATGCGGGGCTTGACAGATGAGGCCCATGCACTGATCGGGCGGGTTGTCGAGATCTACCGCGCCGAGCGCCGTCGAGTCATCCTCGAGCCCGGCCAGATCCTGCTGGTCGACAACGTGCGCTCCGTCCATGGCCGCTCTCCCTTCACGCCCTCCTTCGATGGTCGGGACAGGTTCATCATTCGCTCCTTCGCCGTGCGCGACCTGGTACGCACCCGTTATGCCCGCCCGGGCAACGCGCGTGCGATCGCTGCCGAGTACAGCTGAACCGTCGCTGTCGCGATCACTTTCGAAGGCGTACTAAACGCATATTCCGCACGCGGGATAGTTTCAGTATGCTGGCGCACATGCTCGGTGGGGGAGAAGACGACGAGCTCGATCCGTACGGAGAGCCCATACGGAGCCACCGCTGGCCGGGCCAGTTCGAGCAGCCCGACCCCTTCGCCGTACCCTCCGGCGGCCCGCCGCGCGACGCCTCGGCGCCACGCGCACAGCGCCCCTGGACGCCGCTCGCGCGAGGGCTGGCCGCCACCGGCGATCAGTGGACCCTGCTGATCGTGCTGGCGCTCGCCGACGGCCCCCTACGCCTGAGCGATCTGCGCAGCCAACTGCCCGGAATCAGCACAGGGGTGCTCAACCGCCACCTGCAGCAGATGCTCGCACTTGAACTGATCCTGCGCCAACGTTTCCGCGAGCTCCCGCCGCGCGTGGAATACAAGCTGACCTCCGCCGGCGAAGGGCTGTTGCCGATCGTCACGGCCCTGACCCATTGGGGGATGAACCACATGTGGTCGCTTCCTCACCCGCGCGAGCGCATCGACATCGGCGCAGTGCTGCGTCTCCTGCCCACCTTGCTGGAGCACCAGGACCCACCCGACGGGGTGATCGAAATGATCATCGAGCTGCCCGGAGGGACCGAACGCCAGCTGTTCAACGTCGTCCAGGGTCGCGTCACGCCGGTGGAGCTCGGCTCGATGATGCCCTGGACGCGCCTCACCGGAGGCCCGGGCGACTGGATCGATGCCCTGGGACCGCGCTGTGAGGCCGGCTCGCTGGAGATCACGGGCGATCGACAGCTCGCGCTGCAGCTGCTCGCCGCGCTGCCGCGCCTGCCCTGAGCGCGCCGGTACCACCGTGGCAATCCAGCCGTCGCGAGGCGCGAGATCCACTCGTTCCGCAGCTCGAGGGCCTCGGGCGTGCCGGTCCTCTACAGGGGTGTCTACTCGACGAGACGCACGGCACCCGCATCCAGCAGGCACAGGCACAGCAGCTCCACCGTCACGTACAGAAAGCGCGCGCGAATCGGGTCCGCGGCGACGTGGTCGGCGAACACCCCCTCGAGCAGCTCGGTGACGGTGGTGGGTCGGGCGAGGTGCTCGAGCACCTGCTCCAGACGCGCCGGCGGATCGTCGATGAATACCTGCGAGCCCAATTCCCAGAAGCTGTCGGGCAGGTCGTGGGCGCGTCCATAGTAGGCCGGCAGCGCCGCGGCGAGAATCCGCGCGCGATTGCCCCCGGGGGACAGCGTCAGCGTTCGACCCACGAGGCTCGGGCCGGAGAGGTTCGTGTAGGTCACCGACCCGCCCCCCGGGCGCGCCACGAGCGTGGAGGCGTAGTACTCGTGCAACCCCATCTCCGCGAGATGCGCGTCAGTGCGGGCGAGCATCGCAAGCGGCGCGATCCCCGGGTTCACCGGCAGCGCGTGGTGGGCCGTGAGCGCCGCGCGCACCGAGGCAGGGATGCGGCTCTCGGTCATCACCGACACCTCCCACCCCGCGCGCGGCGCCAACTCGCGCAGCTCGGCCAGCAGCAGTGGCCCCTGCTCGTCGCCGAGGCTCTGAAAGCGCATCATCACCACCCCCGCGGGGGAGGCGAGCGTGGTATGGCAGCGATCGAGGAACAGCCGCATCAGCTGTAGCCCGTCCGGCCCTCCCGCCCCGTCCGGCGGATAGGTGAGCCCCGGCGGCACCGGCACGCCGGGCAGGTTGCCCACGACGCAGTCGAAGGGCACAGGCGGCTCGTAGGCGTCGAGCTGTGCCAGCGTCGCATGCACCTGATCTCCCATTCCGTTGAGTGCCATGGAGAGCGTCGTGGCCTGCACGCAGGCCGGCACCACGTCGATCGCGTGCACCTGCTCGCATGTGCGCCCCAGCGCGCAGCTGGAGATGCCCGAGCCACTGCCCACGTCGAGCGCGCGCCCACGGGCGGCCACCGCCAGGATCGCCTCGGCGAAGCGCAGCGAGTCCTCGCCGATGTGCACGCCCCCGCGCGCGCCCGCGCGGGGGCGATCGCGGGCGGCCACCAGACCGCGATGGGCAGTCAACTCGAAGGGCCCGGGTCGAGCGGGGTCCGCGCCGTCGCGCCCCGCCTCGTCGGACCCCGCCGCCAGGCCCAGCGCGCACAGGTCCTCCCATAGCGGCCGATCGAAGTCCTCGCGCGCGACTTCGCCCAGGTGCACCAGCCGCCACAGGCGCTCGCCAAGGCCGCCAGACCCCGCACCGCGCACTTCCGGCGGGGGCCACGGCTCGTATGTGGCAAAGCCTCCACGTCGCGCGACTTCCACGCGCTCGGCAAAACATGTGCCCGTCAGCAGATCCGTCAGCCTCGCGGCGGCTGCGCCGTCGAGTGCCGGCGTGGTTGAGATGGCGTGAGCGGACATTCGATCGACTGTGGTCGGGAGTACTCGGAGGGAGCCGGAGTGAGGTCAGGAGAAATCGACAGGGGTCATTGACTTGTCAAACGTTCAGGCGATCGCGCTCACCGCGGATTGCGTAGCGCCGGGAAGGGAATGACCTCGCGCAGGGTCTCACGACCGGTGAAGATCGCGAGCAGGCGATCCACGCCGATGCCGGCGCCGCCGAGCGGCGGCATGCCGTGCTCCATTGCGCGCACGAACTCCTCGTCGGCCGGATAGGGCTCCTCGCCCTCGTCCAGCGGCCGGCGATTACGCTGCTCGACGAAGCGCCGCCGCTGCTCGTCGGGATCGTTGAGCTCGGTCGAGCCCGAGGCGACCTCGATGCCGCGCATGACCACCTCGAAGTGCTCGATCAGCTCGGGGTGCTCGCGGTGGCGCTTGACGACCGGGTGAAACTCGACGGGGAAGTCATAGATGATCGTTGGCTGGAAGATGTGAGGCTCGATCAGCTTGGAGTAAAGCTCTGCCACCAGCTGCCCCCAGGTGGCCTGCGCTGGAACAGGGCGCCCCAGGCATTCGACGAGCTCCTCGCGCTCGGCCACCCCCACGTCGAGGTTGAGGTTCTCGGCGATCACGTCGCGCACCGAGATGCGCCGCCAGGGCGGGGTCAGGTCGATCGCGCGGCCGTCGTGCTGCTCGATCGCGGTCCCGTCGAGCACGCGCCGGGCGACCCCGGCGATCAGCTGCTCCATGTAGGTGTAGACGTCGTGGTAGTCGGCATAGCTCATCTCCCACTCCAGCAACGTGAACTCCGGTGAGTGCTTGTGCGAGATGCCCTCGTTGCGGAAGCACTTGTCGAGCATGTACACACGCTCCAAGCCGCCCACCACGCAGCGCTTGAGGTGGAATTCGCCGGAGATGGTCAGCGACAGATCGCGGTCCAGCGCGTTGTGGTGGGTCACGAACGGCCGCGCATTGGCGCCCCCCGCCAGCGTCTGCAGGACGGGCGTTTCGATTTCGATGAACCCGTGCTCGTTCATCCAGTCGCGCAGCGCCGCGATCGTGCGGGCGCGCGTGACGAACAGCTCGCGCGTGGCCTCGTTGGCGATCAGGTCGAGCTCACGCCGGCGATAGCGAGTCTCGGTGTCCTCGAGTCCGTGGTACTTGGCAGCGGGCGGGCGCAGCGCCTTGGCCAGCAGCCTGCACCCCTCCGCGGCGAGCGAGAGCTGCCCGTTGGGTGTTACGTAGATGGCGCCGTCGATGCCCACCAGATCGCCCACGTCGAGCTCGAGCATGCGCTGGAAGAGCGTCTCAGGGGTCGCCCGCATGCGTGCAACGACCTGAATCCAGCCGCTTGAGTCGCGCACGTCCAGGAACATCGTGCGACCGTGCCCGCGACGGGCCACCAGGCGCCCCGCGATCCGGTAGCGCCACCGCGAGTGATCTCCCGCTCCGAGCTCCTCGGGGTCGTGCTCGGTATGGATCGAGGCGATCATCGTGCGGTCGGGGTAGTCGTGCGGGTAGGGCTCCTGTCCGCGTGCCCGCAGCCGCTCTACCTTGGCGCGGCGTTCGCCCATGACGATCGCTTCGCGATTGGTGAGTGCGGCCGGCGCGGGAGCAGGCGGCGCCTCTGGCACAGGCGCGGCCGCCATCCCCGGCGCGGAGGCCGACCCCCCATGCGCCGAGCGAGACACCGCGCTCGAGCGAGCCGTCGACCTCGTGGGCGTGGGCACGGGCGCGGGCGGCGAGGAAGCTCTCGGCTCGGCGGTCTCTCGGGACATGTCCCTGACGATATGCAGCACCTACCGGTCAAGTCAAACAGTCGGAGACACCGCCGCTGTTAGAAGCGCCGAGTTCCAATCTTCGGGGTACAGTTGCTTACAGAACATTTGATCCCGCCCGGAGACCATGACAAAGATGCTCATCACCTATCCTGCCGGCAGCACAGCCGAGAGCTCGACTGTGGTGGACGTGACGCGCCGCGACGGACAGCTTTTGTTCGCCGTAGAGCGCACACCCTGCCACCCCAAGAGCCCACGCTGGCCCGACCAGCCGGCCGATCGCTGCACTGTGAGCACTCCCGATCGGAGGGGGGCGGTGACGGTGGCGGTGGAATGCCTGGAGGGCTTCCTGCTAGACGGCGAGCTGGAAGTGGGCGATCCCGGCGCAAACGAGCCTGGCGCAAACGAGCCTGGCGCAAGCGACCCCGGCGTCGGCGTGGGCGAGCCCGGCGTCGGCGACCCTGATGTGGGCGAGGAGCGGGCCGCGCGGGCGACCCCGTGCGTGGTGCACCGCGCACCCGCGGACCTCGCGATCGAGGTCGGCGACGAGGTGCGGCTGAACGTCGATGAGCGCTACCGCCGCCTCCTGTCGGCCAGTCACTCGCGTTGTCACCTCGTCAGCCTGGCACTGAACGCGGCGCTGGCCGAGGCCTGGCGCAAGGAGCCACCCGCGCGCGACTCTCTGGGGAATCCCGACTTCGACAAGCTGGCGATTGTTTCCAGCCGGATCGACGAGGCCGGCTCGGTGGATGTCTATCGCATCGGCAAACACGTGCGCAAGAAGGGCTTTTCCGCAGACGCGCTGAGCGACCCGGCGGCGCTCGCTCAAGAGGTCATCCGGATCGCCGAGCGCTGGCTGGAGTCGAACCCCGAGATAGTGGTAACTCCTGGACGCTGCCGCCTGGAGGAGCGCAGAACGTGGTCCTGTGCGCTTTCAGATGGGGTCGCGAGCTTTCCCTGCGGCGGCACACACGTCACGCGCCTAGAGCCAGAGGACTGGCCCGCGGTGAGCATCGCGTGGGAGCCAGAGGAACGGCGCCTGACGATGACCGCAAACGGCGCCGCCGACGTCCCCAGCGCCGCCGTTTCGGTAAGGCAGAGTGTTTATGATTGAAAACATCTGAACTTCAACGTATGATGGACGCTCGACTCAAGTCAGAGATAGTTTCTTTCAGGGCGTAGCGAACCAACTGACGAACAAACTGGGATACAAGGACAGGGGCTTACCTACGATGCCAAGAACAAGTGTCAAGACCGACAGGGACAGCGTGAACGGCGAACGGACTCGCTCGGTCCCCAGCCTGCGCGAACCGCGCTACTCGCAGTCGCTCGAGCGGGGCCTGGCGATTCTCGCCTGCTTCACGCCCGAGCGCCCCGTGCTCGGAATCGCGGATATCGCCGACGAGCTCGGCATGAGCCGCAGCACGACCCATCGCTATGTGATCACGCTGGTGGCGCTCGGCTATCTGGAGCAGGGCGCCTCACGCAAGTACCGCCTCGGCCTGCGTGTGACCGATCTCGGCATGTCGGCGCTCAACTCGACGGGTCTGCGTGAGCACTCTCAGCCCTACCTGGAAGAGCTGCGCCAGCGCACCAGCTACACCGTCAACATGGCCGTGCTCGACGGCTCAGAGATCCTCTACGTCGATCGCGCCCGCAGCTACCGCCGCGGGCAGAGCCAGATCGATCTCGGCCTGCGCCTGGGCTCGAGGCTGCCGGCTTACTGCACCTCGATGGGCAAGCTGCTTATGGCCTACCTGCCCGAGGAGGAGCAGAAGGAGCTGATCGGCGACATGAAGCTCACGCGGCGTGCACCGAACAGCATCACCAGCAAGAAGGCGCTGCGCACCGAGCTCGAGCACGTGCGCGAGGAGGGCTTCGCCGTCAACGACGAGGAGCTCGCGCAGGGCCTGCACTCGATCTCGGCGCCGGTGCGCTCGGAGAACAACGAGGTGGTGGCCGCGGTGAACATGGCCGCCCACAGCTCGATGATCTCGCTAGAGGAGATGGTCGACCACCTCGGGCCGCACCTCGTCTCAACGGCCGATCGCATTTCTGCGCGGCTGGGCTACCGCCGCGAGGACGAGCGCGAGCAGTAGAAGCCCGCGCCTGGCGGCGGCCGTCGGGTTACGAAGCCGCCGCCAACTGCCGCGCGCGCAGGAGCACCGCGTCGATCATCGGCGCGGTGAGCCTGCCAGTGAACGTGTTCTGCTGGCTGGGGTGAAAACAACCCAACAGCTGCAGGCGCGCGCCAGCATCCTCGGAGCCGTGCGCAAAGGGCGGCCGGGGACGGGGCATGGGCTGCCCTCCCTGCTGGGCTCGCAGGCGCAGTGCCGCATCCCAGGCAAACGCGCCGAGGCAGACGATCACCTGCACCTGCTCCAGCAGCCCGAGTTCGCGCGCGCTCCAGGGCAGGCAGTTGTCGCGCTCCTCGGTCGTGGGTCGATTGGCGGGCGGCGCGCAACGCACCGCCGCACTCACCCATGCATCGTGCAAGCGCAGTCCATCCTCCAGGCCTGTCGAGGTCGGCTGGTTGGCAAAGCCCGTGCGAAAGAGCGCCGCAAACAGGAAGTCCCCTGAACGGTCGCCGGTGAAGATGCGCCCCGTGCGATTACCCCCATGCGCCGCGGGCGCCAGCCCAAGCAACAACACCCTCGCATCAGGATCGCCGAAACCGGGGAGCGGATGAGCGGCGTAGTGCTCGCCGGCGAAAGCCGCCCGCTTCTCGCGTGCCACCTGCTCGCGCCATGCGACCAGCCGTGGACAGCGCCTGCAGCCCTCCACCTCGTCGGCCAGCGCGGCGAGGCGCTTCTGCGGAGACGCACCGCTCACGCCGGTTGCGTAGCCTCTGGGACCACAATGACCGTACGCGCCCTCAGATCGATGACGTTCGCCGCCGCGGCACTGGTAGCGCTGACGATGACGGCGTGTGGGGCGAGCACGGTGTCCACGAGCAATTTCAGCGGCGAAGCGAAGGCAGTAGCACAGCGTATCTCCGATTTCCAGACCGACGCGACCGGCCAGAACGAGCAGAAGCTCTGCCAGGTCGACCTGGCGAGCGTCGTGCTCGCGCGTCTGCGGGCCGCCGGCGGCAAGTGCGAACCGGCACTGAAGACTCAGCTCGGCGAGATCGACGTGTTCGAACTGAAGGTCGAATCGATCGCGGTCACCGGCGCGAAGGCAAGTGCGCGCGTGAAGAGCACGTGGTCGGGCAAGAGCGCCATCAGCAAGCTGCAACTCGTGAAGGAAGGCGGCACCTGGAAGATCGCCGCACTGGCGTAGCCTAGCCGGCGTAGCCTAGGAAAGCCCGAGCCCGTACTGGCGCTGGTAGTACTCGCGATAGTCGCCCGAGCGGATCGGCTCCCACCACCAGGCATTCTCGCGATACCACTCGACGGTCTCATCAAGGCCCTCTGCGAAGCGCACCTGTGGCGACCAACCCAGTGCCCGCACCTTCTCGGATGAGAGCGAGTAGCGGCGATCGTGGCCAGGGCGGTCGGTGACGTACTCGATCAGCGACTCCTCAGCCCCGGTGAGCTCGATGATCCGCTTGACCACCTCGATGTTGGGGCACTCGTCGGGGCCACCCGCGTTGTAGACCTCGCCGGGCACGCCGTGCGCCAGCACGTGGCCGATCGCCCGCGCGAAGTCGCCGGCGTGGATCCAGTTGCGCACCTGCATCCCATCCCCGTAAACCGGCAGCCGATCGCCGTGCAGCGCGTTGAGGACCATCAGCGGGATCAGCTTCTCCGGGTACTGGTAGGGGCCGAAGTTGTTCGAGCCGCGGCAGATCAGCGCGGGCAGCCCATAGGTGTGGAAGTAGCTCTGCACGAGCAGGTCCGCTCCCGTCTTGGTCGCCGAATAGGGCGATGATGGACGCAGCGGCGACTCCTCCGTGAACGTGCCCTCCTCAATCGATCCGTACACCTCGTCGGTGGACACCTGCAAGTAGCGCAGCTCGTGCTCGCCTGTGCCCTTCAGGGTGCGCGCGGCCTCCAGCAGCACGTAGGTGCCGAGCGCGTGCGTGCGCACGAACGCGTCGGGCTCTGCGATCGAGCGGTCCACATGTGTCTCGGCCGCGAAGTTGACGATCGCCTCGGGCTCGGCCGCCGCGATCGCGTCCGCCACCGCCTCGGCCTCCTCGATTGCGCCGCGCCGGAAATCGAACCCGGGCCGCTCGGCGAAGTCGTGGAAGTTCTCCTCGCGCCCTGCGTAGGTGAGCTTGTCGAGCACCGTCACCTCGTCGCCATGCTCCAGCAGGCGCTGGCGCACGAACGTCGAGCCGATGAACCCGGCGCCGCCACAGACCAAGAGTCTCATGCGCGCATCATGCCAGCCCGAGCCGCAAGATAGCCCGCCAGGCCGTCGCGCCAGTCGGGCATCGGCAGCACCTCGGGGCGTTCGGAGGCGAGCACCGAGTAGGCGGGCCGCGGCGCCGGCCTAGCCATCTGCGAGCTCGTGGCCGGCTCGACGCGGCAGGCGACCTCGGCCTGGCGGAAGATCTCCTGCGCGAACCCGTTCCAGGAGACCGCGCCCGAGCCGGCCAGATGCACCAGTCCGCGCATCTCGCGCTCCAGCAGGCCAAGCAGCGCGGGCGCGAGGTGGCCGGTCCACGTGGGACAGCCGACCTGATCGTCGACCACCTGCACCGCCTCGCGCTCAGAGGCCAGGCGCAGCATCGTGTCGACGAAGTTGCGCCCCTGCACGCCGAACAGCCACGCGCTGCGCACGACCGTGTGACGCGGCGAGGCCGCCAGCACCTCGAGCTCGCCGGCGAGCTTCGTCGTGCCATATACCGACCGCGGCCCCGTGGGGTCGGACTCGAGATAGGGCCGCTCGCGCCCCTCTGCATCCAGGGGCGCCTGGCCATCGAACACGTAGTCGGTAGAGAGATGGAGGAGGGCCGCGCCGCTGGACGCAGCCGCCCGTGCCAGATTGCCTGCGCCCGTGGCGTTCACGGCGTGGGCGCCCGCGGGATTGGCCTCAGCGCCGTCCACGTCCGTCCAGGCCGCGCAGTTGACGACGGCCTCGGGGCGCAGACTCTCGAAGTAGGCATCGACAGCGGCGGCATCGGTGATGTCGAGCTCAGGCAGATCGATCGCCGTCAGCTCGTGGCCGGCCTGCTCAGCGACGCGCAGCACGTCGTGGGCGAGCATCCCGGCGCCCCCAGTGACGAGCAATCTGCTCACAGGATCGAGATGTCGGAGTTGTCGCCCACCATGAAGCGGTACGCGCGCGGTTGGCGATCACCGCGGCGCACGGTCACGTTGCGCCCGAGCAGCGAGGACTCCATACGCCCGTCGAGGTCGCACACCGAGGACCCGGCGAGCAGAATCGAGTGCTCGACCTCCGCTCCCGAGACGGTACAGCGCTCGCCGATCGCCGTATAGGGGCCGATGTAGCAGTCGCGCAGCTGCGCCCCTGCGCCGATCACCGCGGGCCCGCGCACCGTGGTGCGCTCCAGGCGCGCCCCCGCCTCGATCACCACGCGCCCGTCGACCTGCGAGTCGACGAGCTCGCCCTCCACGCGCCCGACGAGGTTGTCGAGGATCAGCCGGTTGGCCTCGAGCATGTCCTCCAGGCGACCCGTGTCCTTCCACCAGCCGCGCACGATATGCGGCTCCACACGCCGTCCGGAGTCCACGAGATGCTGGATCGCGTCGGTGATCTCGAGCTCACCCCGCGCCGAGGGCTCGATCGCGCGCGCGGCGGCATGGATGTGGGGAGTGAACATGTAGACCCCCACGAGCGCCAGGTCCGTGGCTGGCTCGGGCGGCTTCTCCACGAGCCGCACCACCCGCCCCACCTCGCCGGGCGTGGCCGCCGGCCCGAGCTCGGCCACCCCGTAGTTCTCGGGGTCGAGCACCGGCGTGAGTAGGATCAGCGCGTCGGGAGAGTGCTCGCGGAAGGCCGCCACAAGGTCTGAGATGCCACCCTGCAGGAGGTTGTCGCCGAGATACATCACGAACGGGCTCTCACCAAGGAAGGGCTCGGCTGTGAGCACCGCGTGCGCGAGGCCCAGCGGCTCGTCCTGCACGATGTAGGTGATCCGCACGCCCAGGCTCGATCCGTCGCCCGCGACCGCTTCGATCTCCGGGCCGGTCTCCGGCGCGATGATGATCCCGACCTCCTCGATCCCCGCTGCGGCCATCGCCTCGATGCCGTAGAACAACACGGGCTTGTTCGCCACCGGCACGAGCTGCTTGGCGCTCGTGTGCGTGATCGGCCGCAGGCGCGTGCCCTTCCCCCCGGAGAGGATCAGTCCTTTGAGGGCCTCCATCTCGCACTGAGCCTACATTGGTAGCGCGCGAGAGTCTGTTACGAGCGCGAGACCGTGCCCGGTGTGCTTGGCGATCGGGCAAGCCGGGCGCCGCCATCGGACAAGCCGTGCGTGCTCATCGGACCAGCCGGGCGCCGCTGATACGACCATCCGCGGAAATACAGGAGCAGTTAGAAACGTTTACACGCCTTCGAACTTCACCCAATTAGGCTTGAATCGATCCTGGATCAGGTAAGCCCTCTACACGCCTTGAGCGTTGCTCCCACCTCTCCGGCGACGCTCAGCGAGGCCCAGCACCCACCCCTGGTGCTGGGCCTCACCTTTTTCCAAAGGCCCGGCGGGAGCCTCGTCTGAAGACCCGGCGGGAGCCAAGCGCAGCCGGCATGCAGCCAGTCGGGCGCGCCGCCCTATCTCTGTCTAAGGGCTTATCGCCCTAAACCCCGGCCGGCACCACGCGCAGGCGGGCCAACGCGGCCTGCAGCGCCTCGCGCGCGTCCTCGGGCTCCAGGATGACGGCGTCGCCGGCCTCCTTGAGCACCTCGCGCACGAGCCAGCCCACACCGGCGAACCCCAGCTCGACGACGATCGAGCCGTCCTCGCGCTCGGCCACCACGCGGCGCTGCTCACGTGCCCAGCGCGCCCGCTCGGGGGAGATCCACACGCGCGCCGTGCGCGAGGCCTGCACCTCGCCGGTGCGCAGCCAGCCGTCCACTTCGGCCGCCGGGTCGACCTCCGGGCGGGGCTCGAACGTCTCCTCGCAGACCTCCGCGCGCTTCACGCGGTCCAGGCGGAAGTGGCGCATCGCGCCGCGCTCGGGGTCATACGAGGCGACGTACCACCCCTCGCGGCCGTTGGTCAGCGCATAGGGCTCGACGCGCCGCAGGGAGAACTCGTCCTCATTCTCCTTGTAGTACTCCAGCTCGATCAGCCGGTGCTCGACGATCGCCTGCGACACCAGCCGCGCGACCTCGGAGTCGTTCGCGGTGGCGTGCGCCACCTGCAGCCCCTGCTCCATCGGGTCCTCGCCCAGCGCCGTCACGATCTTCTCGCGCGCACTCGCCAGCGAGCCCTCGGGAATGTGCTCGCCGATCAGGTCGATCGCCGCCACGAGCGCCTTCGCCTCTACCGGCAGCAGGCGCGCGGGACGGTCGAAGTTGTCGCTGTAGGGCTCGGGGTCGACCTCGATCTCACCCTCCTCCTCGTGGATTTCCGCATACAGCACATAGGAGCCGCCGCCGAAGTTGACGATATTCAGCACGTCGATGTCCTCGCGCAGCTCCTCCTCGCTGAGCTGCAACCGCTCGCGGATGTCGGCGATCGCAAGGCGCCGGCCGGCGCGGCCGGCCTCGATCAGGATGCTAGCCAACGTCACCAGTCGAGCGAAGCGCTCAGGCCGGATCGCGGCGTCGCCCGCACCGGCGCCGCGTGCCTCCTCGCCGTCACCGCTCTCTGCCTCGCGTCGGCGGCGGGTGCGGCCGGCCGCACCGCGCGCCTCAGCGGCGGCCGGCCGCGCCGCGCCTGCGCCGTTCCCCTTCCCATTGCCGTTTCCATTCCCATTTCCATGCCCCTCGACATAGTCGTGAGCCTCGTCGTGACCGTGCGCCTCCCCAGGGGCGCCCTCTCCGCCAAGCACCGACGCCCAGCCCGCGTGGCGCTCCTCGAGCAGCTGCACGCGGCGCGCGTACTCCTCGGTCAGCTCCCGCGGCCCCTGCAGGCGAGCATGCTCGCCGAGGCCCAGCACCCACGACACGATCCCCCGCGTGCTGGCGTAGGGGGTCAGGAACAGCCGATCTCCATCCTCACCCTCGGGAGCCGGGCTAATCTCGCCGTAGCGGCCGAAATGGCGCTCGATCTGCCACGCGATCCGCTCCGAGCACAGCACCTCGGCAACCCCCAACTGCTCGCCGAACTGCCACTCCGCGCGGTTGGCATACGCGCGCGGGTCGAATTCCTCCGAGCGCTTGAAGTCGTGCTCTGCCTTCGTCGCGTAGGACACCTTGCCGCGAATCCGCGACAGCCGGAAGACACGGATCGCCTTGCGCTCGTGCGCGTACCCCAGCAGGTAGAACTGGCCGCCCTGGAACAGCAGGTGGTATGGATCGACGCGGCGCGCCCCCACCTCGTCGCGTGCCATCGTGTAGTAGTCGAAGGTGATCGTCTTCTGGCGGAATATCGCTGTCTCGATCTTCGCCAGGCGCGTCGAGAGGTCGTGACCTCCCGCCGACGCCGTGATGCCGAGCGCCACCGAGCTCTGCTCGGGGGCGCCGAGCGGGCTCGGGCGCCCCCACGTGATCTGCTGCAGCGCCAGGCGCAGCGGCTCGGCGTAGGCGAACTCGCCATCCAGCAGGTGCAGCGCGGTCTGCAGCGCCGCCAGCTCGGTGTCGGAGAACTCGATCGCCGGCAGGTGGAAGTTCTCCGAGCGCAACGAGTAGTTCTCCTGCTCCGCCGCCGCATCGGCGGGGCGATCGACGGTCAGCTGGATACGCAGCGACTCGAGCTCCGCACGATCGGCGTAGAAGCGTCGCGCGAAGGCGTCTTCGTTCATTGCGCTGTACCCCTCCACGTCGCGGCGAATCTCCAGTGCCGTGACCGGCCGTCGCTCGGCCATCAGGTAGGAGATCAGCGACAGCTGGCGGATCAGCTTCTCAGTGTCCTTGGCCATCCGTCCCCAAAGATAGAACCCCCCGGGGAGGCGATGCCGGACGGGTGGGGGACGAATCGTTTTCTCGCCCGCAATTTGCGGCTTTTGGGTCCCTCGCCCTCCGAGCGCCTCACCGGTCGCTTCCGAGGCTTCGCCCCCTACTACCCCGAGGCCTCGCCCCCGAGCCGCTTTCTGCCTCCTCAGGCCGCTTCGCGCACAGGCTCCGGCGACTCGCTGCGCGCCGTGAAGTGCGCCACCGAGCCGATCGCTCGATCGAAGCTCGACCACTGCTCGCCGGCCGCCAGCTCCTTCTCCAGACGATCGAAGCTCCCCAGCCGCCCGCCGAGGTTGTCGATCATGTGCACCAGCGTCGCCTCGCGCGTGCACGGCACCACCGGGCTGCCGTGCTCCAGCGAGCCGTGGTGGGAGAGGATGATGTGCCCCACCGCCTGCCCCAGCTCCACGGGAAAATCCTCGATGTCCTCGATCATGCGCCTTATGCGGTAGTAGCCAAGCGGGATCTCGCCGTGCAGGCGCCCGAGGTCGGTGAAGTCGATGTTGCGTGGATCCTCGGTGTATGCCTCGATCTTGCCGATGTCGTGCAGCAGCGCCCCCGTCACCGCCACGTCGCGGTCGATCCCGGGGAAGGTGGCACTGATCGCGCTCACCGCCTGCGCCACTCCCAGACAGTGCTCGAGCAGTCCGTGGCGGTATGCCTGGTGGTAGTGCTTGGCGGCCGGCGCCCGCCGATAGCCCTCCCACAGCTCGCCCTCCGCGGCGAACACGCGCTCCAGCAGCAGCGCCAGGTGCGGCTGTTGGATGGTGGCCAAAAGCTCGCGCAGGTCGGCCTCCATCTGCTCGGCGCTGCGCGCCGGCCCGTCCAGCAGATCCTCGAGCGCATAGGTCCCGGGCACCGGCTCGGACAACCCGCGCAGGTTGATCTGAGGCCCGAAGCGGGGGTGGCGGTTGTAGCGGCCGCGCACCTGCACCGGCTGCCCCGGCCGCGCCAGCGTCTGTACCTCCTCCAGCTCCTCCCACACCATGCTCGCGACCGCTCCCGTGCGGTCGCCCAGCTGCAGGCGCAGGTAGTCGCCGCCGTCGCGACGCTGCCGGCGCTCGACATCGCGCACTAGCAGCACCTGGTCGATCTCCATGCCATCGGTCAGCTCGTTGACCTTCATGTTCGTGAAGGTAGATGCCTCTGCGGACGGCACGTTTGATCGGCCTCCCCGCGCCTCATGAGCGACGTCTTATTGTCAAGTAATCCTCCCGCCAGGCGCCACTGGGCATCGACCGCCCTATTTGTCAGGTGCTAATCAGAAACGTCCCTCTACCTAAACGTCTAAAAGCCTGCACAGAGTTTGGCCCAGGTAGACCTGGTCGTCTTCCGCTCTCATCCTTACCTTTTCTTTAGAGAGTTCCCCCTGGGGGCGCAGAGAGGACGATCTTGCCATCAACAGCACCACTACGGGTCATCAGCTGGAACGTCAACGGCATCCGCGCACGCTGGCCGCGCCTCACCGAGATGCTTGCCGAGGAGCAGCCCGACGTTGTCTGCCTGCAGGAGACGCGCTGTCCTGAACATCGCTTCCCGAGCATGCGCCTGAGCCAGCTCGGCTACCACTCTCAACACTCCCCCGGCCGTCGCCGCGGGGGCGTGGCGATCCTGGTGCGCTCCGACCACCGCGTCACCCACCGCACGAGCGCCCTGGACCACCACCACGACATCGCCGAGGGCCGCTGGCTGGAGGTCACGATCGAAGGCCTTGTGATCGGCTGCGTCTACGTCCCCGCTGGTCACACCCGCGAGGAAGTCGACGACGCCGGCAAGCTCGCCTTCCTGGAGGCCATGGCCCGCCAGGTGCACGAGGCCCACGACCGTCCGCTGCTACTCGCCGGCGACTTCAACATCGCCCCCACCGACCAGGACGTGTACGAGCCGAGCTGGTTCGACGGCTCCTACCTCTCCGGCGAGGCCGAGCGCTCGGATCTGCGCGAGATCCTCGACGAGGGCGACCTGGTCGACGCCTACCGCGAGCTTCACCCCGACGACCGCGGCTTCACCTGCTGGGACCAGCGCGACGGGCACTACGCGCGCGACTACGGCCTGCGCATCGACCTCGCGCTCGTCTCGCAGAGCCTCGCTCCGCACGTGCGTCGCTGCGAGGTCGCCCATGCCTACCGGCAGGGGCATCGGCCTTCCAACCACGCTCCGCTGGCACTGGAGCTAGACAATGTCGAGGAGTACGAGTGGGTGGGCACTCCAGCTCTCGACGCCACAGCCGCGGCCGGCTCTGGGGACTGACCGCGGGGAGGGAACAAGCTCCGTCCGGCCGGGGTGGGGGCCTCAGCCGGACGGGGCGTCCCTGGGTCTAACCTGGGTCTAACCGACCCCTCAGGCCGGGTTGGTCGGGTCGGGGTCGGATGCGCCGGAACTCGAGGATTGGTGGGGGCGGGGGGTTGTGTGGTTGTTTTCTGATGGGATAGCCATAGTCTATACGGGGTAAGGGGGGTGTATATACCATTGTTATCAGGTTCTGAAAACGCAACACCACAAGACCTGCCTTTACCTTCCACCGCCCCCCTGCCCCTGCATCAGCCCCCTGCGTTAGCCGGCCCTGCATCAGCCAGCCGCCCTACACCAGCTGACCCTGCAGACCCCCAGCGTTAACCGGCCCTGCATCAGCCAGCCGCCCTGCACCAGCCGACCCTGCAGACCCCCAGCGTTAACCGGCCCTGCATCAGCCAGCCGCCCTGCACCAGCCGACCCTGCAGACCCCCAGCGTTAACCGGCCCTGCATCAGCCAGCCGCCCTGCACCAGCCGACCTGCAGACCCCCAGCGTTAACCGGCCCTGCATCAGCCAGCCGCCCTGCACCAGCCGACCCTGCAGACCCCCAGCGTTAACCGGCCCTGCATCAGCCAGCCGCCCTGCACCAGCCGACCCTGCAGACCCCCAGCGTTAACCGGCCCTGCATCAGCCGCCCCTGCGTCGGCCGGCCCTTCGTCAGCCGGCCCCGCCTCAACCATCCCTCTCTACGGCTCCAGCCGGTTCGGCCCCCGGTACAGGAACGTCACCTCGCGCACGTTCTCCTGCCCCGTCAACTTCATCAACAGCCGCGTCAACCCGAAGCCGAAGCCCCCGTGGGGGGGCGGGCCATAGCGGAAGAAATCGAGGTAGTACTGGATCGGCTCGATCTCCACACCCTTCTCGTGTGCCTGCGCCAGCAGCTGCTCGTAGCGGTGCTCGCGCTGCGCGCCCGTCGTGATCTCGATCCCCTTCCACAGCAGGTCGAAGCTCTTGGTGAGCCGAGCGGGGTTGGCTGGATCCGCCGGGTCCGCCGCCGCGTCTGGCGGGGCGTGGCGCATGTGGTAGAAGGGCCGCACCGCCACCGGGTAGTCGGTCACGAACACGAACTCGTGCCCGTGCTTTTCCTCGATCAGCGCCGCCAGCGCGCGCTCGCTTGGTGGGTCGAGGTCGTCGTCCGCTCCCGGCGCCTCGTGCCCTGCGGCCCGCAGCATCTCCTTGGCCTCCTGCAGGCTCACGCGCGGAAAGGGCGTCGCCGGCACGACCGTCTCCACACCGAACGTCTGCGCGAGCGCCTCGCCGTGGGCCTCCTTCACGGCGGCCAGCGTGTGCGCCAGCCACGCCTCCTCGAAAGCCATCACGTCCTCATGCGAGTCCACCCACGCGATCTCCACGTCCACGCTCGTGAACTCCGTGTCGTGGCGCGAGGTGAACGACGGGTTGGCCCTGAACACCGGCCCCACCTCGAACACCTTTTCAAAGCCCCCCGCCATCGCCATCTGCTTGTAGAACTGCGGCGACTGCGCCAAATAGGCCGTGCGATCGAAGTACTCCACCTTGAACAGCTCCGCGCCACTCTCGCTCGCCGAGCCCATGAACTTGGGCGTGTGGATCTCCATGAACCCCTCGCGCCGCCAGTACTCGCGCATCGCGTGCTCGACGGTCCCCTGCACCTCGAAGATCAGCCTGCGATCGGGCCTGCGCAGGTCCACGTAGCGCCAGTCGATTCGCTTGTCGAGCGCCGACTCCGGCGTGACGGGCAGCTCGGGCTCGGCCGCCGCGTCGACGCTCAGTCCGCTCAGCTGCACCTCCAGGCCTCCCAGCTTGACCCGCTCGTCGGCCACGACCGTGCCGGTGAGCGTCACCGCGGACTCCGGCGTCAGCGTCGAGACGAGCTCGTTGAGCGCGCTCGGTGTCTCGTCCTTGCCGAGCACCACCTGCGCCATCCCCGTGCTGTCGCGCAGGATCACGAACTGCACGCGCTTCTGGTCGCGGATCGCGTTGATCCACCCGCGCAGCTCCACCTCCTCGCCGATCTTCGACGGGAGCTCGCCTATCGGGGTGCGGGCCACCGGCGCAGACTACCCGAGCGCCGCGGACGGTGGCGGGCAGGCGGGGCTGAGCGAGCGACCCCTGAGGTGGCGATGCGTCCGACGGGGATCGAACCCGTATCTGCGGCTCCAAAGGCCGCTGCTCTTAGGCATCGATTTCGGCGGTGAGCTCGGGCGTGACGACCGCGGTAGCGGCGTGGAGCCGCCGGCTGGTCAGACCGCCGGTTGAGTGACTCGCGTCGCGCCATCCCTCATTGCCTACTGACTTCGCCATTGACCAGTTGAGCTACGGACGCGTGTACGCACTACCAACGCGGGGACCGGTCTCTTCTGCCGGTCGCCGCTACATCGCCGCACCCCCCGCCGCACTCCGCGGCTCCGAGGCCCTGCCTGCGGCCGCCGATGCCGCTCCGTCACCTTCGGAGGACCCGCCCTGGGGCTCCGGCCACGGCTCGAGGCTCACGAGCGTCTCCCTGCCCGCGGTCGACCATAGCTCCTCGGCGATGTGCGGGGTCAGCGGCGCGAGCATCTGCACGAGCTGCAGCAGCGCCGCGACGATCGCCTCACGGTCGGCCTCCTCCAGCTCGCCGCGGCGCTCGACCGCGCGCTGCTCGAAGTCCTGGATGCGCGTTAGCAGCAGCATCGTGTTGTGCGCCACGCGCTGCATCTCCAGGCGTTCGTAGTCGGTGGTGACCTTCTGCAAAGCCACGCGGCACCAGTTTGCGAGCTTGCGCCGCAGCCGCTCGGAAGCGTCGATCTGCGGTGCCTCCCCGGCGCGCAATGAATGAGATCCCGCCAGACCCGGGACCCAGCCGGATCCCGCCGGACCCGGGACCCAGTGAGATCCCGCCAGACCCGGGACCCAGCCGGCCAGCCGCGGCTGCGCGTAGCCGTAGAGTTTCTTCAGGAAGATCTGGCAGTAGCGCACCGGCTGCTCGTTCCAGTTGAAGATCCTCCCGGGCGAGGCCGCGTGCAGGACCGCCAGGCGCACGGTGTCGGCGCCGACGTGCACGACCAGCTCGTTGGGGTCGACGACGTTGCCGAGGTGCTTGCTCATCTTGCGCCCGTCGAGGCGGATCATCTGGTGCATCAGGGCGTTCGTGAACGGCTCGCGCCCCGGCACCGACGGCAGCTCGGCAAGGTCCTGCAGCACCTTGCCGATCAGGCGCTGGTCGAACATGTACCCGCCCGCATCTGCGCCCCACACGATCTGGCGGGCCGGCAGCCAGCGCCGGTATTCCTCGTGGTCGAACATGTGCCGCGAGCGGTCGGCAGAGGGCACGCAGATCGGCATCCACATCCACATCCCGTCGACGTGGCAGTCGATCGTGTCGGTCTCGCGCCGCCCGGGCCCACCGCAGGCAGGACAGACACATTCGATGAAGTCCGCCCGCTCCTCCAGCGGATTGCCGGCGCCCGTGACCTGCAGGTCCTCGGGGAGGCGCACGGGCAGCTCATCCAGCGGCACCGGCACGGTGCCGCACCGGGCACAGTGCACGAGCGGGATCGGAGCGCCCCAGGCGCGCTGGCGGGAGATCGCGAAGTCGCGCGCCCGGTAGCGCACCGCGGGACGCGGGCGGGTCTCGTTTCGCGCCCCCTTCCAGGCGCCCGCGCCGGCCGCCCCAAGCCGCTCGGCAATGCTCGCGTCGGTCGCGTCCAGCGCAGGGATCCCCAGCGCCGCGGTCGGCCCGAAGCGGGCATCGACGAGCGGGGAGATCACGATCGGCAGCATCCCCGGGACGCCCGGGACGCTCGCCAGCGCGCCCGTCGGCACGACTGGGACCTGCTCGAGGTCGCGGTTCTCGCGCCTCCAGCCCGCTTCGCGCACCCCTTCCAGGCGCCGGGCGACCTCGGGCTCGGCCACCCAGCGATCGACCTCGGGGTGTGCCGGGGAGACGACGATGAACGCCGCCTGTGCGATCGCCTGCGCGTGGGGGGTAAACACGGTCAGCGGGGCTCCGTCGAGCAGCGCCGCGTCGACCTCGACGCCGTCGACGCGGCCGATCACCGCGCGCTGGGCGCCCACCGCCGCCTTGCTCCAGCCCGGGAGTGTCTCCAGCCCGCGCTCGTTGTCCTCCACGTAGGCGCTGATCCGCATGAACCACTGCGGCAGGCGCCGGAAGCGAACCTCGCCGTGGCAGCGCCAGCAGGTGCCATCCTCGGACTGAAGCGCCGCGAGCACCGTCTGACAGGAGTCACACCAGCTGACCTGCGCCTCACGACGGTAGACGAGGTCCTTCGCAAGCATCGCCCCGAACAGCCACTGCGTCCAGCGGTAGTGGTCGGGCTCGGAGGACACGAACGTGCGCTCCCAGTCGCAGGAGTACCCCAGTCGCTCGAACTGCCCGCGCATGCGCTCCACGCAGCGGGCGACCCACTGCTGCGGGGAGACGCCGCGGCGTACCGCCTCGAGCTCCGCGGGCAGCCCGAAGGAGTCGAAGCCCAGTGAGAACAGCACCGCCTGCCCGCGCGTGCGTAAGAAGCGGGCGTAGACGTCGGCGATCGTGTAGCTGCGGATGTGGCCCATGTGGGCGTCGCCGGAGGTGAACGGGCAGCCGGCGAACACGTATGCGGGGGTGCGAGGGTCCTCGGGCGGGGGCGTCGTAAATGCCTTCTGCGCATCCCACACCCCCTGCCAGCGCGCCTCGATCTCGGCCGGGTCGTAGTCGGGACCGGTGAAGATGGAGAGACCGGCGGGCATGGACGCCGGGGTTACACCAGGCGATGGAGCGGAATCGGAGGGAGTCAAAAACACATCCCGTGGACTCAGGTCCTCGGGCGACGCCGAGGTCGAGCCCGAAGTCGTGTCAGCAGGCCGATCCGGCGCTCCCTCCGCTGGCGCGGCGGAGCTCGGGCTTGCGGAAAAAGGTGGGCCGTTCATGATTTCGACGCTACCGGATTAGTCCGGGGAAGTCCAGAATGATTCAAACGCGTCTAATATATTGACGACCTGATGTCCTGCCAGTCCCCGGTGCGACCCCCCAGAGGGTCCGCCGGGGGCAAGACATGACACCCACCCGGCTTTTTGGACGAGGAGGAGAGACTCAGTGGCCCGCTGTGCGGTCTTGACCAATGACTTGCAGTACGACCTTGTGAACAAGAATGAGGAACGCAGAGCGGCGGTTGCGACCTTCACCCCGACGATGACCGAGTTCCTGGAGAAGATGCGCACCCTGGACGTGCCTATCGTGCACCTCCAGCTGATCAACAAAGAGGACGACCCGCGCGCCGAGCGTTACGACGGCTGGCTGCCCGCCACGTTGGGTTCGGACGGTGCGCGCATCATGGACGAGTTTCTCGCCGACGGCGACGTGGTGGTGGAAAAGAACAAGGACAGTGGTTTCTACGAAACGGCGCTCGACGAACGACTGAAACAGATGGGCGTGGACGCGATCGCAATCACCGGGATGCAGACGCAGATCTGCGTGCAGACCACCGCCGCCGACGGGTTCTTCCGCGGCTACAACGTGATAGTCCCCTCCGACGCCGTCGTCTCCGCGCATGACGAGGATAAGGCGCGCGCGCTCGACTGGCTGCGCTCCTACTGCGCGACGATTCTCACCACGGATGAGCTGGTCGCGGCCGTCGAGGCCGCGGAGCTGCCCGAATTCAACGTGGTGGCGATCCCATGAGCGCAACCACGGGCAAGCTGGGCGCGACGACGACCGACGGACCGACAACGGGAATCCGGCAGCGCGGCGGCGACGGCAGCAGGCTCATCGAGCTCGACCACGGCACGGGCGGCGGCATGAGCCAGGAGCTGATCGCCGAGCTGATCGCTCCGCGCCTGGGCAGCGTGCACCACGGGCGTATGGAAGACAGCGCGATGCTGGACATCGACAGCGACCGCATCGCGGTGAGCACCGATTCGTTCGTGATCGACCCGATCTTCTTCGGCAACGGCGACATCGGCAAGCTCGCCGTCTGCGGCACCGTCAACGACCTCGCCGTGAGCGGCGCGATGCCGCGCTTTCTGACGCTCGCCCTAGTCTTGGAGGAGGGCTTTCCGATCGCCGACCTGGAGCGGGTGCTCGACTCGGTCAGAGACGCGGCGATCGGCGCGGGCGTGACGATCGTCGCGGGCGACACCAAGGTGGTGCGCGGCGGGGAGATCGACAAGATCTTCGTCAACACCACCGGCATCGGCGAACTGCACGGCAACGTCGAGCTGGGCATGAGCCGGGTGGCGCCCGACGACGTGGTGATCGTGACGAGCTGGCTGGGCAACCACAGCATCCACATCCTCTCGCTGCGCGAGGGGCTCGGGTTCGAGCAGCGCGTGCTGAGCGACTGCGCCTCGCTCGACGGCCTGGTGTGGAACGTGCTCGAGGAGCACCCCGGTCACGTGCACTGCATGCGCGACGTCACACGCGGAGGGCTCGGCACGGTCCTCAACGAGGTCGCCGACGGCGCCAGGGTGACGGTGGCGATCGAGCGCGCGCACCTGCCGATCCAGCCCGAGACGGCGATGGCCGCCGACATGCTCGGCGTCGACCCGCTGTATCTGGCCAACGAGGGCTGCCTGTGCCTGTTCGTGGACGGCGAGCACGCGCGCGAGATCCTCGACACCGTGCGGGTCCAGCCACACGGCAAAGCGGCGACCATCGTCGGCACGGTGCGCGAGCGCGGCGAGGACGCCGTGCGAATGCTGGAGGAGGACGGCTCAGAGACGGCCGTCGAAGTCCTCTACGGAGCCGAGCTACCAAGGCTCTGCTGAGCGGCCCGTCGCCCGATGCGTGAGACGCGCCGCTACGAGATCCGCGGGATCGTCCAGGGGGTGGGCTTCCGGCCGTTCGTGTTTCGCACCGCGGTGCGGCACGCGCTCGGCGGCTGGATACGCAACGACTCCGAGGGCGTCGTGCTGGAGGTGCAGGGCGCCGCGGAAGTGCTCGAAGAGTTCATCTCCGAAGTGCGCATGAGCGCGCCCGCGCTCGCGCGGATCGACTCGGTGGCACTCGTGGAGCAGCGCTACGACGAGGTGACGCTGGAGAACTTCCAGATCCAGATCTCCGAGCGCGGCGAGCAGGCGCAGACGCTCGTCTCGCCCGACACGTGCGTATGCGCGGACTGCCTGCGCGAGATGCTCGACCCGGCAGACCGGCGCTACCGCTACCCGTTCATCAACTGCACGAACTGCGGCCCGCGCTACTCGATCATCCGCGGCGTCCCCTACGACCGGCCGATGACGACGATGGCGGCCTTCGGAATGTGCGCGGCGTGCACGGCGGAGTACCACGACGTCGCCGACCGCCGCTTCCACGCCCAGCCGATCGCGTGCTGGGATTGCGGCCCGCGCGTGGAGCTGTGGGACGCGCGCGGCGGGCGCGTCGACTCCACCGAACCGGTCGCCGATGCGGTCGCGCTGCTGACACGCGGTGCGATCCTTGCGGTAAAGGGAATCGGCGGCTATCACCTGATGTGCGACGCGCGCGACGAGCGCGCCGTGGCAGAGCTGCGCCGGCGCAAGCGCCGCGAGGAGAAGCCCTTCGCGGTGATGTCGCCGACGCTCGCGGCGCTCGAAGGCTACGCGGAGGTCACCGAGCGCGAGGCGGAGCTGCTGACAGGGCTGGCGCGGCCGATCGTGCTCGTGGCCAAGCGGACCGGGCCCCGGGCGGCCGGCGAGCGGGACGGCTGGAATCCGAACGGAGCCTGGGAGTCGGGGGAGCCCGGCGCGGCGATCGAATCCCCACCCGCCCAGCTCGCGCCTGGCATCGCCCCCGGCAACCGCCGCTATGGCGCGATGCTGGCCTACGCACCCCTGCACCACCTCCTGTTCGACGAGGGGCTGGACGTGCTGGTGGCGACGAGCGGCAACGTCTCGGATGAGCCGATCGCGTTCACGAACGAGGACGCGCTGAAACGCCTGGCCTCGATCGCGGACGCGTTGCTGATCAACGACCGCGCCATCTACACGCGCGTGGACGACTCGATCGTGCGCGCGGTGTCGTTCGGGGGACACGCCGAGGTCACGCCGCTGCGCCGCGCCCGCGGATATACGCCGATCCCCGTGAAAGCGCCGTTTCAGATGCCGCCGCTGCTGGCGGTGGGGCCGGAGCTGAAGAACACGATCTGCATCTCCAGGGGAGGCGAGTTGTTTCTGAGTCACCACATCGGCGACCTCAAGAACGACGCCACAAGACACTCCTTCGAGCACGCGATCGGCCATCTGGCGGAGCTGCTGGAGGTCAAACCGCAGTTGATCGCGCACGACGCGCACCCCGGCTACACGAGCACGCGCTACGCGCGCGAGCAGTCCGAGCTGCCGACGGTGGAGGTGCAGCACCACCACGCGCACATGGCGGCGTGCATGTGCGAGCACGGCCTGAGCGAGCCGGTGCTGGGCGTGATCTTCGACGGCACGGGCTACGGGATCGACGGCAACATCTGGGGCGGCGAGTTCCTGGTGGGCGACTACGGCGGTTTCGAACGCGCGGCGCACCTCGAATACTTCCGCCTGCCGGGGGGCGACCGTGCTGTCGAAGAGCCGTTCCGCACGGCCCTCTCGCTACTCGTGCAGACCCACGGCGAGCTGGAGGGGCTCCAGGGGGTGCCACTCGTGAGCGCGCGCAGCGAGCAGGAGCGCCACGTGCTGACGCGCATGGTGCAGGCGGGCGTGAGCTCGCCGCTGACCTCGAGCGTGGGGCGCCTGTTCGACGCGGTCTCCGCGCTGCTGGGGGTCCGCGAGCGCTGCCGCTACGAAGCGCAGGCAGCGATCGAGCTCGAACAGCTGATCGAGCCGGGCGCGATGGCGCCGCCGCTTCAGTGGGAGCTGCATGCCGACGCGCGCCCTTTGCGCGTAGACGTGCGCCCGATGGTCGCCGAGCTGGCGGCACTCATGGCGCGCGGGGGCACCAAAGCAGCGGAGCTGAGCCTGCGCTTTCACTGCACGGTCGTCGACGTGGTGCGTGGCACGTGCATCGAGATCGCGCGGCGCACGGGCCTGCGCAAGGTGGTGCTGAGCGGCGGCGTGTGGCAGAACGAGTGGCTCCTGCGCGGCTCCTATGAGACGCTCGAGCAGGCGGGCTTCGACGTGCATGTACACCGCATGGTCCCCGCCAACGACGGCGGCGTGGCGCTCGGCCAGGCGGCGATCGCGGGCTGGCGCGCGCGATGAGCGAGCACTCGACCGGCGCCAAGCCGGCGCGCGCGCGACGGCAGGCATCGGCGCCCGCTGAGCCGGCGCCCCCCGCCGAGGCGGCACCCCGGACAGAGCGCTTCAAAGAGCTGCACTTCGCGCCGGCCCCCGATGTGAACGGCCCCGTGCCCGGGCCGCGCTCGCAGCGCATGCTCGCCGAACAGGCGGCGGTGGAGAGCCGCGCACGAAGCTACCCGCGCGCGGTGCCAATCGCCCTGGCGGAGGGCCGCGGGGCGACGGTGAGGGACGCCGACGGCAACACCTACCTGGACTTCTTCGGCGGCGCGGGGACCCTCAACGTCGGCCACGGCAACCCGGCGGTCGCACAGGCTGCGAGCGAGCAGCAGCGACAGCTGGTGCACGCGCTGGATTTCCCCACGCGCGCGCGCCTGGCGCTGATGCACGCGCTCAAGGGGGTGCTGCCGGGCGCGCTGAAGCGCAGCGCGCGGATCCACTTCGGCGGCCCGACGGGCAGCGACGCGGTGGAGGCGGCGCTGAAGCTCGTGCGCTCGCACACGGGCCGGCGGCCGGTGGTGGCCTTCCAGGGCTCCTACCATGGTATGACCGAGGGCGCACTGGCGGTGACGAGCGACACGACGTGCGGCGGCCCGACGGACACGCCGGTGCACTTCATGCCCTACCCATACTGCTATCGCTGCCCTTTGGGCCTGCGTCCGGCGACATGCCAGCTGGCGTGCGCGCGCCTGCTGGAGACAACGCTCGAGGACCCCCACAGCGGTGTCCCCGAGCCGGCGGGCGTGATCGTCGAGGCGGTGCAGGGCGAGGGCGGGACCGTCGTCCCGCCGGCGGGCTGGCTGCGCGAGGTGAGGCGCATCACGCGCGCACGCGAGGTGCCGCTGATCGTCGATGAGATCCAGACGGGCTTCGGGCGCACGGGCGCGATGTGGGCGTGCGACCACGAGCAGGTGACCCCGGACGTGATCGTGCTGTCAAAGGCACTCGGCGGCATCGGCTACCCGCTGTCGGCGATCGCCTACGACGCGACGCTCGACACGTGGGAGCCGGGCGCGCACATCGGCACCTTCCGCGGCCACCAGGTCGCGCTGGCGGCGGGGGTGGCGGGGATCGAGTACATGCAGCGCAACGACCTCGTCGCCCACGCAGCCGCGATGGGCGAGCTGGCAATGGAGACCCTGCGCGAGGCGAGCGCCGACCTGGACGCAGTCGGCGAGGTGCGCGGGCGCGGCCTGATAATCGGCATCGAGCTTGTGCGCGACCGCCACACCCGCGAGCCGTGGCCCGAGCTGGCGGGCGAACTGCGCGGGGTGTGCTGCCAGAAGGGCCTGATCATTGAGCTGGGCGGTCACTATCGCAACGTGGCGCGCTTCCTCCCCCCGCTCGTGATCACACGCGAGCTGCTGCTGCGGGGCCTCGAGATATTCGTGGAGGCCCTGCGCGAAACCGAACAGACCCTCGCGCGGCGCGGAGCATACGAGCACTGGCCCGTCGGCGCGTAAGCAGTGTTCACTCAACGGCCCGCGGATCCCTCGGCAAGCAGCTCGTCCGGGTCGCGTGCACCATCGCGAACCAGCCTGTAGCGACGCCCAGCGGCCGTCACAGCGCCCGAGCTAGGGCCAGTCGATGCGTGCGGCGAGATCGGCCGGGCCGAGGCCAATCAGCCTACTGCGCTGCACGTCGTGGTACTCGTCTTCAGTCAGCGCGAGCCAGTGCACCGTGTGCTCGGCGAGGTCGACGATCAGCACCTCGTCCACCTCGTGGGCGGCGTAGAAGGGCAGCTTCTGCCAGCTCTCGTCACCGGGCGAGACGATCTCCACGACGAGCGCCGCGGTCGAGTGCCACACTCCGCGCGGGATCGCGCGGTGCACGCCGCCATCGGGCACACGAAAGTCCCCTTCGGAGTCGCCGAGGTTGAACTCGCCCATCGCCGGCACCAGCCCCGCGGCACGCGCCGGTCCGTCCAGCAGCACGGCCAGCTGCTGGGCGATATATGCGTGCTGTCCAGTTGGAGCGGGGACCATATGCAAAACACCCTCCCATACCTCGTCCAGCCGGTGCAGGCCGGAGCGCTTACGGCGCTCCAGCAGCTCCTGGATCTCGTGCGGCGGCGGGCCGAGCACCAGCGTGGACATATCTCAAAAGAGTAGCCGCTCCAGTGCATCGCGCCGTAACGCTTGCGTGCCGGCTCGGCGCACGCCGCGCGCCTGCCCAGCGCCTGCGCCACGGGCCTTCGGCGCCTTGGCGGACCGGGTGCCCCCGATGTGCTCAAGCTCAAAGTCCGCTGAATACGACATTCGCCGAAAAGCGTGAGGTTTAGGGCTGGCGGGGCGCGCGGCGACCGAGAGAGCAGGACATGCGCCATGCGCCAGCCCGTTCGCGTTCCATGACAGGGATGCACGCCAGCCCATCCCGGCCCCCAAGCGGCTCATGAGCGGCGCCCCGGTCGCCAGCGCCGCCAAGCACGCGCGCGACAAGCACCCCAAGCCCGGCGCACACAGGGCGGGCAAGCACCACAAGGCCAAGCATCCCAAGGCAAAGCACCACAAGCGGCGCAAGCTCAAGCACCGCAGGGTGGTGCGCCGCCCGACGACCCACGCGGTCGCGCCGCTGCCGATCGCTCCCGCTCCCCCGCCGCCGTCCTCTGCGCCGGTGCCCTCGCTCGGCGCGCCGCTCACTGCCGCACAGGCGCAACGGCTGCTGTGGCGCGCCGGCTTCGGCCCCGCGCCCGGGGAGGTCCAGGGGCTCACCGGCCAGCCGCTGCTGCAGGCCGTCTATGGACTCACGCGCCCCTCCGGCGCCGCGGTGCTGAGCGGACCCGAACCGACCGACGAAGAAGGCAACCCGCTCGACCCTTACGACACCTGGGGCGAGGACCACTGCTGGTGGCTTGACCGCATGATCCGCTCCGACCAGCCGCTCGTGGAGAAGATGACGTTCATCTGGCACGACTGGTTTGCCAACTCCAACGAAAAGGTCGACTCACAGCGGACGATGCTGGAACAGAACGAGCTGTTCCGCTCGATGGCGCTCGGCTCATTCCACGATCTCTTCCTCGCGGTCACCTCCAACCCGGCGATGCTCGTATTCCTCGACGGCATCAACAACGAAAAGGAAAACCCCAACGAGAACTACGCGCGCGAGATGATGGAGCTGTTCTCGCTCGGCGCCGACCGCGGCGCCTACACCGAGGACGACGTGCGCGAAATGGCGCGCGTGCTCACCGGCTGGACGGCGGAATGGTCCTCCGAAGGCTTCCGCGAATTCCGCTTCGCGCCTGGCCGCCACGACGACGGCGAAAAGACCGTGTTCGGGCAGACGGGCAACTGGAACTGGGAAGACGCCGTGCGCCTGTGCGTCACCCACCCGCTGCACGCCTCCTTCTTCGTCACCAAGCTGTGGGGCTACTTCATCTCCGTCCCGCCCGACGAAGCGACGTTGGCCTCGCTGCAGGGACTGTACGTCGGCTCGGGCTATTCGATCCAGGCGGTCGTCGAGGCGATCCTCCAGCACCCTGACTTCTACGAAGGCCCCGAGCTCGTCACCCCGCCCGTCGTCTACAACGCCGGCCTGTTGCGCGCGATCGGCCGCTACATCGACACCACCGACTGGTCGTGGCTGTCCGCGCAGGCCGGCCAGCAGCTGTTCTACCCGCCCAACGTCTCTGGCTGGGACTTCACGCGCTGGCTCGACACCTCCACCGCTAAGGCGCGCTGGGAAATGGTCAACACGGTGGTCGCCAAGACCTATCCCGACCCCTGGCCCCCGAAGGGCGTCCCGGAATACGACCCCACCGAGGAACCATCCGCCGCAATGAGCAGCGCGCTGTCCTACTGGGCCTCCCCGCTGCTGAGCCCCGAAACGGAGAACTGCATCGGCACGTTCGCGCAGAACTGTCTCGCGGGGCACACCGAGAAGTGGGAACTGAGCTCCCTGCGCGCGATGCGCCAGAACGCCCTGCGCATGCTGGTCGCCACCTCCCCCGATATGCAGGTGAGTTGAGAATGCGCGCTTTGCGCTACGCCATCCCACGACACTCATGCGAGCTGAAATGACCTTGATAGTTACGCGCATTTCTCCCACCTATCGGCCCCCTCGGACCCCCTTGTGGGGTCCTTATAAAAATTCTTCTTCTTCGGAGGTCTCGCGATGAGCCGCGCCTGCGCCTGCAACGATTTCAATCGCGCCCAACTCCTGCGCCGCGGCGCCGCGATGGCAGGTCACGGGCTGCCCTCGATCGAGCCCGGCATGCCGCTGCCCGCGGGAACCGGACTGGACAGGCGCGGGTTCCTCCTTCGCTCTGCCGGCGCGCTGCTGTCGGTGTACGGGGCCTCCGCGCTCTCCCCACGCCACTTCGAAGAGGGCATCGCGCAGGCCGCCGCCGCCTCGCCCAACCAGCCCGTGCTCGTCTCGATCTTCATGGAAGGCGGCTGGGATGCGCTGTCGGTGCTCGCGCCCGTCAAGGAACCGCGCTACCACGAACTGCGCGAAGTGCTCGCTCTGAAGGAAGGGCCCACATCGCAGTTCTTCAGCGAGGACCCCTCGCTGATGTGGCACCCCTCCGCGGACGGCCTCGCGACGCTGCACGAAGAGGGCAAGGTCACCGTGTTCCCCGCCGTCGGTTACGACCCGCCTGATGAGTCGCACTTCACCTCCCGCCACTACTGGGAGGTCGGCCAGCTCGACACGCAGACGCGCACCGGCTGGATGGGTCGCCTGCTCGACGCGACGGGTGAACCGGACAACCCGCTGCAGGGGCTCTCGCTCGACTACTCGCTCGCCCCCGCGCTCGCCACGGCGAAGATGCCCGTCGCCGCCGTCACCTCGCCCGCCCACTACGACCTTTGGGCCAACGGCCTCGGCGAACCCCTGGCCGCCCCCGCCCTGGAAACCTACGGCCAGCTGGGTGCCTTGGGGGCGCCCTCGGAAGCCTACGCGCAGGCGCGCGCCGCCTCGCTGGACACGAGCCTGATCCTCAACACGATGGCCCCCTTCGCCGAAAAGGAAGGGAAGCTCCCCTACAGCTCGCCGGTGCCCTATCCAACCGAAGGTGGCGAATTCCCCGAACGCCTCGCGGCGCTCGCCGCGATGCTCGCGGCCGGGCTGCCGATCAAGTGCGCCTCGCTGACAGCCGTCGGCGGCTACGACACGCATTCTGATGAGACCAACACCCTCGCCACCAACCTCGGCCAGACCGTCACCTCGGTGCTCGCCTTCCAGCGCGACCTGGAAGCGCGCAATCTCGCCGACCGCGTCGTCATCCAGCTGTGGTCTGAGTTCGGCCGCCGCCCTCAGGAAAACGGCTCCGGCACCGACCATGGCGCTGCCGGCCTCGCCTTTCTGATCGGCACGCGCGTCGCCGGCAAGATGATCGGCGAATTCCCCGGCCTGACGAACCTCGACGAAAACGAAAACCTCGTCAACACCTCCGATTTCCGTGCGATGTACTGCTCGCTGTTGGAACAGTGGTTCGGCGCCGACCCCGAAGGGATCATCCCCGAAGCCAGCAACTTCGCACGGCCGGTGTTGATCGGATGAGCGTGAGGCGTTGGAGCGTGGGCCGGTGGGTGGCCGCGCTCGCCGTGTGCGTTCTGTCAATGGGCGCCGCGGTAGCGCTTGGCGCCACCGGGCGCGGAGTCTCAGGGCGACAGGCCTCACACCGAGCCTGTCGCCGACCCGACCATCGCCGTTGCGCCGCTCGCGGCACGCGGCACGCGGCGCACCGGCGGCCACGCCACGGGCATCGGACGGTCAAGCGGGCGCATTCCACGCTGCGCGCCGGCCTCCTTGCGCCCACCACCAACGGTTCGAGCCTTCCGGGCACCACCACCGCACCCGCGGGCGCTTCGGGCGCCGCCCAGGGGGGCGCTCCCGTCGAGCCCGTCGAAGGCGCCCCATCCGGCGGGAGCACAGGGGGCGGCCCAGGCGAAGGCGGCTCAGGCGGGCCCAGCGGAGGCGGCACGTCCGCTCCCGAACGCGTGCAGGTCACCGCGAAGGAGTTCTCCTTCACGCTCTCGCGCCCGACCGTCGCAGCCGGCAAGGTCACGATCGAGCTCGTCAATGGCGGCCAGGACGAACACGACCTGCACGTCCGCCCCGCCGCCGGCGGCGCCGACGTGGGCGCACTCCCCATCGCCCAAGCCGGTCAGCACCTGGACGAGACCTTCGACCTGGCTCCCGGCGCCTACACCTTCTACTGCTCGATGCCCGGCCACGAAGCGCTCGGGATGAAGGCCGCTTTCACAGTGGGGTGAACGGCACTACTTGGGGGCGATCGTGAAGGCCAGTCTGGCCGGGCTGGATCTGCCGTTGGCGTTCGCGGCGACGATTGCGGCTGTGTAGGAGCCCTTGCCGAGACCGGCAAGCTCGAGCTTGAACGTATTCGCGCCCGCCGAGCCCGAGAGCTTCAGGGTGCGCAGCTCGACCGTAGTGGTGCAGCTCCGGCCCTTCTTGGCGGTGCGCTTGCACACGCTCCCGAGCTTGTGCCCCGCGACGGTCTCAGCGATGAAGACATCGATCGTCGCGGCCTGAGAGATGGTGAGCTTCAAAGTCGTGCTGTTCTTGCCGGTGAGGTGTCTGGAGCCGCCGAGCTCGACACGTGAGAGCGCGGGAGCGGGTGGCTTGGCGCCGACCCCCGCACCGGCTCCGGTCCCCGGACTGGGCCCTGCCCCCGGAGCGGACCCAGTTGTTGGCGCGGCAGCCACCAGCGTCTGTGCCATCAACGGCCCACACGTCGAGCTGGCCGGTTCGTCGCCAGCGGCGCCGCCGTAGCTTGCGTACCACCAGTACTCGCCGGGGGCGGCCGGGGTGAAGGCGGCGGATGGCTGATATGTCCCGTTGCCGTTTATGCTCGCGCTGCCGATCGTCGTGCCGCCCGAGGCGCACGAGCTGGGCGGCGAGGACTGCGGGCCGAACACGGTGAACGCGATCGTCCCGGTCGGAGCGGACCCAGCCGCCAGCGTCGCGGAGATCGAAGATGCAGCGATCGGGCTGCCCGCCACCCCTCCCAGCGGACCGCTCGCCGAGAGGGTCGGTGTGACCTTGGGCACGACGCTTGTCTGCGCCATGCCCGGCCCACACGCCGAATCGGACGGTTCATCGCCGGCATCGCCGCCATAGCTGGCATACCACCAGTAATCGCCGGGGCTGGGCGGGGTGAAGCCGGCCGCTGACCGGTAGGTCCCGTCGCCGTAGGCACTCGCGGCGCCGACCGTGGTGCCGCCCGAGGTGCACGAGCTGGGGGGAGAGGACTGCGGACCGAACACGGTGAAGGTGATCGTGCCACTCGGGGCCGAGCCGCCCGCGAGCGTAGCCGAGATCGAGGAGGCCGAGATCGGGCTGCCGGCGAAGGCGCCGCCCAGCGGGCCGCTCGCGGAGAGGTACGCCGTCGCGGGCGTGGCGGTGAAGACCATGCCCTCCCGTTCGACCACGCTGCCGCCGGCTTTGTAGGAACCGTATGAGCCGACGGCGGTGCAGTTGCCGGGCGCGGTACACGACACTGAGTTGAGGAACGCTCCCGGGTCTCCGTTGGCGTTGGCGGGCAGGGTGGCATCGATGCCGGGACCCCACGTTCCGTCGTTCTCTGTCACCAGCAGCGCCCGCGAGACGAATTCATTGGGCTTCCAGTTGCCCACGTAGCTGCAGTCACCTGCCGATGGGCAGGACAGCGAGCCTTCGATGACACCCTGCGGTTCGGCGTTGGCCGGCAGCGGACGCTTGACGCCGGCGCCCCACACGCCGGAGGTCTCGGTCCAGAACCCGCCATCGTGTTCCTCCGAGTTGGAGAAGACGCCGAACGCGGTGCAGTTGCCCGCCGAGGCACACTGCACTTCGTGGAGATTGGCGTCGGTTTCCGAGCGCGCGCCCGCGGGCACGATCGCCTCGACGCCGGTGCCCCAGGTCCCGGAGGTCTCGCTCAGCATGAGGCCCTCGTTGTCGCCCGAGCTGTCGGTGTAGTCGCTGACGGCGGTGCAGTTGCCCGCCGAAGGACACGACAGCCCGCCCTGAGCGTATCGTTCTACCAGGGGATCGGGCGCGGCGTTCGCGGGCAGGGTCATCTCCACCGCCGTTCCCCAAACGCCGGCGGTCTCTGTCCACAGAAAGCCCTCGAGGTCGTCCGAGCTGTCGGTGTAGTCGCCGACGGCGGTGCAATTGTCCGCCGAGGTGCAGGATACGCCCCCCATTTGCATGCTTTCTTCCTGGTTCGGCGAAGCGTTCGGCAGAGACGGCGCTATCGCGGCAGCACTCCACGTGCCGGCGGTCTCGCTCACTAGGAACCCACGCAAGTTGCCAGAGATGTCGGCGTAGGTGCCGACGGCCGTGCAGTTTCCCGCGGAGGGACAGGAGAGCCGGTTGAGCCTGACGCTCGGCCCCGGTTCGACGGACGCGTTCGCGGGCAGCGACACCTCCACGCCGGTCCCCCAAACGCCCGCGCTCTTGCTCAGCAGCAACCCCTGTTCGGGTTCGTGTTTCGCGTTTTCCCGGTAGTCCCCGACAGCGCTGCAGTTTCCCACCGAGGGACACGACAGCGCGCCGAATTCCGGCTGAGGATTGGACGCGGCGTTTGCCGGCATGGTCGCCTCCACCGCCGGTTCCCAGCTGCCGCCGGTCTCGTTCAGCAGCTCGCCCTGGTCCCGTGGCGGTTCTTCTTCGTGCTCTGGGGGGAGCGCGTAGGAGCCGACCGCGGTGCAGTTTCCCGCAGAGGGGCAGGACACCTCCCGCAGGACGGCCTCCGGGTCTTCGGCGGCGCCCGCGGGCGCGGTCAGCTCGACCCCGGTCCCCCAGTTCGCGTTCCCGGACGCCCGCGCGCCCGGCGGTGCGACGGCGAGCGCCAGCAGCAGCACGCAGGCAGCGAGCGCCGAGGAGATCGTGGCCTTCCTCGCCTTGCTCGACTTCCCCTTCGCGCTCAACTTGTTGCCTTTCGCCGGCTCGCGGTCGGGCTCGATCGCCTCTCGGCGGCCCGCCGCTTCTTCTTCTGCGGCTTCAGGCACCTGCCATGCTCGCGCTTGTAGCCGCGCTTGCACTGCGCGACCTTCTTCGTGGTCTTCTTCGGCGCCGTCGGTACCGTCGGCGCGCTCGGCGCCGGGGCGAGCGGCTGGCTCATGGGCGGGATCAGGGACGGGCTCAGTTCCGAGCCGCCAGAGGAGGTGGTCGGCAGGCCGCCGGAGGAGGTGGTCGATGGGGCGCTCGCGGTCGTGAACGTCTGCGTTTCGCCGACTGCTTCATGCCACTTGTTCGCGGCCCGCAGGCGGTAGTGGTAGAGCGTGCCCGGCGTCAGGCCGGAGATCGCTTCTGGCGCCACCGTCACCACACCGGCGCCCGCGGGCAGTTCGCCGCCGGGGGTGCTCTGGCCGAGCGCTTCCGTGGCACCGTATTCGAACCAGTAGCGCGTGCGTGCCCCTTCGGGCGCGACGGCGCCTGAGAGCAGGGCGCTGGAAGAACCCACTGCCGAGGCGCTCTCGGCGCTCAGGAGAGGCGCCCGTATCTGCGTCGTGAACGTGCCCGTCCCTTCGCCGGGCGCGCTCGGGCCGCTCGAGTTTTCGATGAGGAGACGGTAGTCGTATTCGGTACCGGGTTCCAGGCCCGTGACGTGCACGCTCGCGGTGGCGCCTGAGCCGCCCACGTCTTCGGTGCAGGGGACCCGGATGCCGTACGCCGCGGTGGGTCCGTACTCCAGTTCGCACTTCGCGCGCTGGGCGCCCGGGAGAACGTGCCCTTCGATCGTCGCTTCGCCGGAGCCGGCGTTGGCGAGCACCGAAAGGACCCTGGGCGGGATCGCCACGGTCGTAAAGGAGATCTGCGGGCCGGCGCTCGCGGCCGACCGCGTTCTTGGCGATCAGGCACGCCGAGTATTCGGTGCCCGCCTGGAGGCCGCCCACCAACGCACGCACTTCGATCGGTTCGCCCAGGTGCGTGTCCTGCGCCGCGGGCGTCCGCAACGCCCCTGCTCCGTTGCAGCTGCTGCCGGGGGCGTATTCGAAGTACCAGCTCGTGGGCGCCCGCTCGGCCGTGAGTCTGCCTTCGAGCGTGACCGTTTCAGTGGCGATCGCGGCGGCTGGCCGCGGTGGAGGGCGCGCGGGGCGCGATCGATCCGGTCGTGAACGTCACCGCCCCGCCTTCGCTTTCGCCAGAGGCATTGCGTGGCGATCAGGCAGTAGGCATATTCGGTGTCCGGTTCCAGGCCCACCAGCTGCGCCGAGACCGCGGCGTGTTCGCGCTGCGCTTCAGGCGCAAGCGCCGTTTCCCTGCCCCCAAGGCAGCTGCTGCCCTTGTTGTAGGCGAAGCGGTAGCCGACCGTCGCACCGACGTGCGGGTCGAGCGTGCCGCACGCCTTCGCTTCGCTGGCACCGATCTCTTCGCCGCACGCTTCGCTGAGCGGCGCTTCGGGAGAGCCGGCGCCGTGCGTCCCCACCCGCGCCGGCACGAATGCCCCGACCCCGTCGGGGGTCCCCACGCCACTCGGGCCGTCATAGCCCGCGGATGCGTTGCAGATCAGAGCGCCCTGACCGCAATCGAACAGGGAGAGCGGGACCATCGAGCCGCTGCAGCCATCGCCATAGAAGCCTTCGCATTCACCGTTCCCCCCTTCAGCGATGTCGTGCAGGAGCCCCGAGCGCAGATGGGAGTAGAGCGTCTGTGCGGGGTAGGCGACACCGTGCGAGCCACCCGCGAGCGCGAACATGGATGCGACGATCGGCGAGGCCACGCTCGTGCCGCCGAGCGGCGTCCATCCGGGCGGGCCGCCGTCGCGCGGGGGCTCCCCCGGGCTCAGGTAGGGCACCGAGTCATACACAGCGACACCCGTGTAGGGGTCGGCGTCGGCCGCGACGTCGTTCGAGGCGCGCTTGGCTTCAGAGCCCGTACCGCAGCCGACCGCGGACCAGTCGCTCACTTCGCGCTGCCACGCCTGCGCGGGGAAGTTCACGCTACAGCCGCCCCCGGAGCCGCCCCAGACGGACTCGCTCGCCCACGCCTGTCCGCCTTCGCCCGTCATCGTCAGGCTCGTGCCGCCGACCGCGACGACATGCGGCGAGGAGGCGGGGTACTCCACGCCGAAACCAAATGCCTTCCGGCGCAGATAGCCGCTATCGCCGCTTGCGGCGACGACCACGACGCCAGGATGGTTGAAGGCTTCGCTATCGGACGCCGGTTCGCCCGCGCCCCACGAGTTCGAGATCTCCTCCGCACCGGCGCCCCCGCCGCAGCGCGGACGCGCAGCGGTCTCCTCGGCCGCTTCCAAGCTCGCGATCTTGCTGTTTTCCGCCTGCACGAGCACGATGTGGCAGTTCTGGCAGATCGCGTGGGCCATCTCGATGTCGAGCGACGTCTCCAAAGACCAGCCATCGGCTTCTTCCACCGCTTCGCAGGCCGCTTCGCGTTCGCTTTCCGGGGCACTCGCGTCTTCGCACAGCAGTTCGGTCGTATGCCGTTCCCCGACGCTGCTCGGAAACGGCGGTTTCCCTTTTTCACCCTTCTGGTTGACCTGTTCGAAGCAGCCATTGGCGGCGCTGCATTCGGGCAAAGCAAATTCCTCGTCATAGACCTTCAGGTCGGCTTCCGCTTCCAGGTCGTTGTAAGGGTCCACGAGCGCGATCGTCTGCGGCTGCGAGGCCGGCGCCCGCGGTTCTTCGCCGGGGAAGTAAGCGTTTCGCAGCTGCTGCGGTCCCAGGCCATCGGCGCCCTGGGCCGCGCTGCCCGCGCTGATCGCATTGGCGGTGCGCATCCCAAGCGGGTGCGTACGGGCGCGCGCCGCAGCGGTTCTGGGCACAAGCTCCAGCGCAAGGCAGGAGACGTGACCCGGCGCGGGCGCGCCGCACACCGAGCGCACGCCATAGTCGCTTCGCGGCAGTGGCGAGAGCGCGCTCGCCTGGGCGGCCGGCAAACAGAGAAGCGCCAACGCCCCCGCGACAGGCCAAAGCCGCACAACGCCCCTCCTTCCGGTCGTTCAAGCGACCCGCATTGGATCGCCGAGCAGATCGGCCACACGATAGCCCACGTCCTCTAACCTAATGGTATGAGCGACCCCTCCCAGCTGCGAGTCGCGGATGCCGATCGCGAGCGCCTGGTCGCCGAACTGCACGAGCACACTGTCGCCGGACGCCTGAGCGCCGAGGAGTTCGAGGAGCGCATCGGCGCCGCCTACAGGGCCACCACCTTCGCCGACCTCGCGGCGCTGCGCGCCGACCTGCCGCCCAGCGCCTCCTCGGTGCAGCTGGAGCTGAGCAAGCGCAAGTCGCGCCTGCGCCGCCGTCTCTTGCAGGAGGCCGGCGGCTCGCTGAGCGCCTCCGCGGTGTGCGTCGGTGTGTGGGTCGCCGCCGGCGCCCACGGCGCCTTCTGGCCAGCCTGGGTGATCCTCTTCACCGGCCTTCCCTTCATGCGCGACTCCTGGCGCCTGCTCGGGCCGGGCTCGGACCTCGAGACCGTCGAGGCGCGCATGCAGGCGCGCCACGCGCGCGAGCGCCTTGCGATCGAGACACACGCGCAGGCGCGGGCCGCGCGCCACCTCTCGCGCGGGTGGCGCCGGGGGCGCTACCGCGGGCTGCCCTGGGTCTGAGCGATGCCCCTCCCGCCCGGCCCCCGCGCTCCGGCGATCGTCAACACGCTGCGCTTCGCGCGCACGCCGCTACAGGCTCTGCAGGGGTGGTACGCGCGCTACGGCGACCTGTTCACGGTGCGTCTCACGGGCTTCGGGGCGGGCGTCTACATCGCCGACCCCGCGGCGATCCGCGAGCTGTTCACAGGCAACCAGTCCGACCTGCATGCCGGCGAGGCCAACTCGTTTCTGGAACCGGTACTGGGCGCGCGCTCGCTGCTGGTTCTCGACGGACCCGAGCACCTGCGCCACCGCCGTCTGCTGTTGCCGCCGTTTCAGGGCTCGCGGGTGGAGGGGTTCCGGGAGGTCATCCGCGAGGTCGCCGCGCGCGAGGTCGCCGGCTGGCGCCCCGGCACGGAGATCGTGCTGCGCGAGCGCATGCGCCGACTCACCTTCGAGGTGATCTGCCGCGTCGTCTTCGGCGTCACCGAGCCCGCGCGCGTAGAGCGCCTGCGCGCGAGGCTGGGCGCCGTGATCGACGGCAGCCAGATCTTCATGATGCTGAAGGCAGCGCGTGTCGACCTCGGCCCGTGGAGCCCGGGCGGCCGCTTCGCGCAGCGTCTGCGCGCGGCCGACGCCGTGCTCTACGAGGAGATTCGCCTGCGGCGGGCCGAGCCGGATCTGCGGGAGCGCACCGACGTGCTCTCGCTGCTGCTCTGCGCCCGCGACGAGCAGGACAGGGGCATGAGCGACGCCGAGCTGCGCGACGAGCTCTTCACGATGCTGGCCGCCGGCCACGAGACCACCGCGACCGGCCTCGCGTTCGCCTTCGACCTGCTGCTGCACACCCCGCGCGTGCTCACGCGGCTGCGCGAGAGCATCGCGGCCAGCGGCCAGGACGATGCCTACCTCGACGCGGTCGTCAAGGAGACCCTGCGCCTGCGGCCCGTGATCGATGCCGCCGAGCGCACGCTGAAGGCGCCGCGCACGATCGCCGGCTGGAATTTCCCGACGGGGGCGAAGGTCTACCCGGGGATCGCCGTCGTGCACATGCGCGAGGATCTGTACCCGCGCGCGCGGGAGTTTCGCCCCGAGCGGTTCACCGAGGACGGCGCCGAGTCCTACTCGTGGCTGCCCTTCGGCGGCGGCATCCGGCGCTGCATCGGCGGCGCGCTCGCGCAGGCCGAGATGGCCGAGGTGCTGCGCGTCGTGGTGCCCGCAGTGGAGCTGCGCCCGCTGGGAGCGGGACTCGATCCTGTCGTGCTGCGCGGGGTCACGCTGGCGCCGAAGCACGGCGTGCGGGTCGCTATCGAGCGGCAGGAGGCTCCTGCTTCCACCTCGACAATCGCCACCGCAGCGGTTGGATAGCCGCCTACCAGAGGGCAGGGCGAGTAGCTCCAGCACGTCCGTTGCGTCCGTTGGCAGCGATTGCCATCACTGCCACCCACGTCTCACCGCCAAGGTTGAGTAGATCCTCGTCTGCGGGATTGCTCTGGAGAAGGCGCTCCAGGGACCTCACCAACTCACCAATCGCCTTGCGACTCAATGAGACGCGGGCGGGCACACAGACGAGCCCATAGGTCTTCGTGCCCGCCCGCATCGCCTCGGCCAGCAGCGGACGGAAATCCCCGAGATCCTGGGTGACAATCGCCCTGCACTGCTCGGGCATCAAGGCGAAATGCACGCGATCGGGGCGGCCGATCAGCTCGGGGTGCTCTTTGACCGCGATGACATCGTGTCCCAAGGCGCGAAGCTGGCGGGCGATCTCGGGAGAGAAATGCTCGTCCAGCAGCAACCTCACGCGCCGAGCGCTTCCCGAGCAGCGCGCCATCTCCTCTCCTCGAACTCGCTTAGCTCGTTGACGCGCGCGATCCAAGAGTCGATCTCCTCACGATTGGAGCCGTAGTAGCGCAGGGCCGTATCGATGAGGCGCGGCTCAACCTCCAGATAGGCTGCGGCCTCTTTGGCGGAACCGTCGTTGTCCTTGACCGCCTTGACGACTTCCCAGACCTCGAGACCCGAGCCCATCAGCGCCGCGCGGCGACCCATCGCTCCGTCGAGGAAGTGAACTCCGGGCACTTCATCCATCAGCAGCCCCTCGGCCAGGTAGCGCTCGGCGAGGGTTGTACGCGGCTCACCCGAAAGACGGGAGCGCTTGCGCAAGCGCTCCAGGGTCACCATCTGCGGACGCATCGAAAGCTGCCCTCGGCCTTGTCCAGGCATACGCACACACTGTATCACTACGTATTCACGATCCCGATCCAGTAGAGAGCTGCCGGAAGACCTTCTTAGGCGAGCAGCAGACGCACGATCGCGGAGACGCCGACGACGACCACGATGGCCCGCAGCGCGGCCGGTGAGAGCCGCCGCCCATAGCGCGCCCCGAGCTGCGCTCCGACGATCGAGGAGCCGGCGATGATCGCGGCCGGGCCCCAGTCGATGTGCGCGGCCACGATGAAGTACAGGCCCGCAACGCCATTGGTGAGGCCGGCCAGGACGTTCTTCAGCGCGTTCGTGCGATGCAGGTCCTGGGACAGGGCCACACCGAGAATCGCGAGCAGCAGGATCCCCTGCGCGGCACCAAAATAACCGCCGTAGACACCGATCGAGTAGATGACGAGCGGCACGAGCAGAACGCCGCTGCGCTCCAGGTCGATGCGCCGCTGCGCCAACCAGCGGTTCAGGCGCGGCTGCAGCAGGGTCAGTGCGAGCGCCAGCGCGATGAAGACAGGGACGATCGCTGTGAATGCCGCCGCCGGGAGCACCAGCAACAGGACGGCGCCGGTGATGCCGCCGCACACCGACATCGTGCCCAGGCGGATCGCGCGGGAGCGCTGGCCGGCCAGCTCACGGCGATAGCCCCAGGCCCCCGAGACCGACCCCGGGACCAGGCCGACGGTGTTGGAAACGTTGGCTGTCACCGGCGCGTAGCCGAAGGCGAGCAGCACGGGAAAGGTGATCAGCGTCCCGCTGCCCACAACGGTGTTGATCGTGCCCGCCCCGAGCCCGGCGAGGGCGATCGCGACAATTTCGCCGAAGCTCATGCGCAGCGGGCTCGATCAGGCGAAGAAGTCAACGATTGACTGTGCGAAGCGGGGGTCGGCGAGGGCGCCGACGTGGTTGCCGGCGAGGATGCGCAGCTCGGCGCCGGGGATGGCCTCGGCCAGCACCTCGGGGCGCACGGCCAGCGGGTCCTCGTCGCCGGCCAGGATCAGGGTCGTGGCGGAGATGCGCTCGAGCGCGACGCCACCCCGATAGACGGAGTGAGCCTGGGCGAGGAGCGCCTCGCGGTCGGAGCCGAGGGCGTCCGCGAGCATACGAAAGGCCTGCGCCTGCGGCTCCTGGAGCGTCGTGGGATCATCGACTTCGAGTGCCTGGATGATCGAGTCGTTGGAGACCGCGCGCCGGTCGACGCCACCGCACTCGACCACCCCCGAGCCGACACCCCCCACCACCAGTCGCCGCACACGCTCGTCTTCACTGCTGAGGATCAACGCGACGACCGCTCCCATCGAGTAACCGGCGAGATCGACCTGCGGCGCGCCGATCTCCTCGAGCAGGACGGCGAGGTCGCGCGCCATGCGCTGCTCCCCGTAGCGGGCTGGGTCGTGTGGCTTCTCGGAGTCGCCGTGCCCGCGCGCGTCGGGGGCGATGACCCTGTGCCCCGTGGAGACGAGCGCATCGACGACGCCGGTGGCGAGCCAGTTTGCCTGCGCGTTGGCGACGAAGCCATGGTGCAGGACGACGGGCGCCGTCGCCGTTGCCGTTGCCTCACCCCATTCGCGGTAGACGATCTCAAGACCATCCCATGTCTGAAAGTGCTTTGTGAGCACGCGCCCACTCTAGGTGCATCTCGACTGAGACGTCCGAACCGCGGGCTGACTTTGCGCTCAGGCCGTCCGCACCGGCAGGCTTCGCGCCAGGCCGTCCGAACCGGCGGGCAGGCTTCGCCAGTGCCCTCCCAGGCCTTCGCGCTGGCGCTCGCCGCCTCGATCTACCCGCCGGCGGTCGCGGCGGTGATCGCGCTGGGCCGCGGGACAGAGGTCCGCTCGCGCGTGTTCATGTTCGTGCTGGCCGCGGCGCTCACCACCTACGCGGTGGGGGTGGTGATCCTGTTCGTCCTGGTCGACAGCGGCGCGACGGGCTCGACGAAGTGGACGCCCTCCGCGACGATCGACCTGGTGCTCGGCGTGGCGCTGGGTCTGCTGGCGATCAGGCTGTGGCGCAAGGGGAGGGAATCGGCGAGGGTGAAGCAGGCGGCGGAGAAGCCGGCGGTGGAGAAGCCGAAGGGGCCCTCGAAGATCGAGCGCTACCTGGAAAACCGCAGGCTGGCGTTCGTGCTCGGCGTGACCCTGTACGTGCTGCCCTCGCCGATCTACATCGGGGCGGTCAAGGCGGTGGCCGACGCAAAGCTCTCCACCAGCAGCGAGCTGCTGGGACTGCTGGCGGTGGTCGCGGTGATGCTGTGGATGGTCGAGCTGCCGATGCTGGCGCTGCTCGCGTTCCCCGCCCGCGCGGTGGGGACGCTGGAGAGCATAAACCTGTGGTTTGCGCGCAACGGCCGGCTGCTGGGAGTGATCGCGGCGGCCGCGGCCGCCGTGTATTTCGTGATCAGGGGCCTAGCCGGCCTGCTGAGCTGATCGCGCCGGCTCAGCCGTCCAAATCGGCCGAAACAGCCGGCCCGGGCCCAGCCGCGCCGGCGCCGTCGGCGGCGGCCTTCCCTTCGCGCCGGGCCTGCCGCTTGGCCTTGCGCGCGGCGGACTGCTCGGCGCTCTTCTCGCGCGCGTCGGCGTAGGAGCGCCCGACGAGCGTCTTGCCCCCGCTCCAGCCGAACGCGCGGATCAGAAGGACGATCGCAAAGAGGATGCTCCAGGCGGTGCTCACGAGCTGCTGGGTGACGGAGTAGGCGGTGGCATTCGCCGAGGTCGTGATGCCCTTCAGCGAGACGACATTGAAGGCCTGGGTCACACCCGCGCCGCCCGGCGTCACGGAGGTGACGTTGGCGATCGAGTTGCCCGCGACGACGCGCATCAGCGTGTGAAAGCTGACGGGGATGTCATAGGCGGCCAGGAAGACGGCCATGATGCCGAGCATCGCCAGCCAGCTGATCACCTCGGGGAGCACGACGCGCCCGAGGAAGGCGCGGCGGTGGGCGAGGATCTGACCGCCGACCTTCGCCTGGGTCCACCACTTCCTGACCTTCTCTCTGAGCACCTGCGCCACCAGGTAGAGGAGTACGGCGAGGCCCGCGAGCAGGATCAGCGCGGCCCACGGGTGTTCGTGCACGAGCTTCAGCTGGACGTCGAACGAGCCGCCGACGGACAGGAACAGGTAGACGTAACAGAAGGTCCCAATCAGCGTGTAGAAGATCTTCTGCACGACCATCCCGGCCACGATGCCGGCGAAGGTGGCGCCGACGATGATCGTCGTGTACATCAGCAGCATCGTGAGCGTGCCGAGGTTCGCGGGCAGGACCGCGTTGAGCGCGACCGCCGCGGCGTAGCAGGCGAGCACCTGCAGGAAGCGCACTTCGCCATCGGGATAGCCGTAGCGCAGGATCGAGTACCAGGCGTAGGCGGTGGCGCTCGTCTGCAGGGTGATCAGTGCTATCCCGCCCAGCAGAGCGGCGAGCGAAATGGCCGTGATCGTGTTCCAGAGCTCTTCGAACCAGCTTGCGATTTCCCAGCCGAAGAGATTCGCGCCGGCGCCGATCACGACGAGCACCAGCGCACCGATGAGGAGCCGCTTGGTGTGAATACGCCGGTGCGCCGTTGGCACGGCCCCTGTCATGTGGGGGATCTTAGTAGTGCTTTGTCAACTTGCCTCGATTGGCCGGATTTGGCTCGACACGACATCGATGGCGAGAGTCCTGCATTGGTTTGGTTGAGCGGGATCTTGAGGTCCGATATGCCTGGGAATCGGCCCAAAGCACCAACCCGACAAAGCACTATTAGGGGGCAGCCTCAGAGGTGGGTTTCCTGCCCCGGCGCCAGGAAGCGCACCTCGACACTTGGGGCAAGACGCGCGGCATGCTCGGCGAACAGGCGCGGAGGATCCTCCAGCTGCGACCGTCCGCGGCTGCCGATCGGCTGCAGCGTGCCCCAGTGGATGGGTATGGCCAGACGCGGCGCGATCAGGGCCGCCGCGCGCGCGGCGTCGAGCGGGTCCATGTGTCCGGGGCCAAGCGTCGGGCCCCAGCCGGCGACGGGCAGAAGCGCCACCTCCGGCGAGGGCGAGAGCGCGGACATGTCCGCAAACAGCGCGGTGTCGCCGGCGAAGTAGACGGCGCGACCGTCGCGGCGGGCGCCGACGAGGAAGCCGAGCGTCTCAGCGCGCAGGCCACCAGGGTGGCGGCGGCCGTCGTGGCTGGCGGGCACGGCGGTGAGCGTCAGCGAACCGACGCCTGCCTGCTCGCCGACGCTCAGCTCCGACACGTCGGTGAACCCGCGGCCGCGCAGCCAGGCACCGGCTCCGGCCGGCACGAACAGGCGCGTGGCGAGACCCAGGAGGCTCAGCGAGGCCACGTCGAGATGGTCGTGGTGCAGATGCGAGATCAGCACGGCGTCCGGCGCCGCGAAGAGACCCGGGTCAGGTAGCGCCGGGCGGCGGCGCAGGTGCGCGACGCGGGCGCGCAGCAGCGGATCGGTGAGCACGCGCACGCCGTCCAGCTCGATCAGGACGGTCGAGTGGCCCAGGAAAACGATACGGTCCGCGATCGTGTCTCCTCGCTTGGCCAGATCCGCGCCGTCGGCCATTGGTGAGACCGTAACAACGTGCCACCCCGCACCGTCGCCAAGCCATGACGACGTACCGCCCCGCGCCCTCCCCAAGCGCAACGGACACCCAATCGCGGGGAGCGCGCGACGCTCGCCGAGCGCGACGGGTAGCAGACCATGAATACGACCGTGAACGGCGCGCGCCGGGCGCTCGGCTACGCGATCCGGATAGTCGCGTTGCTGTGCGTCGAGGCGATCGCGCTGGTCATCGTGGCGTGGCTGCTGCCGGGAGTGCCGACGCTGTCCTTCGGCGCCGCGGTGTGGGTGGTCGGGGCGATGGCGCTGATCAACGCGGTGCTGTGGCCGCTGATCACGCGCCTGGCGCTGCCGCTGGCGATCCTCAGCTTCGGTCTCGTGTCGCTGGCGCTCAGCGCGGGGGTGGTGGCGCTGGCTTTCCACTGGGCGGCCGGCGAGTCCCAGCCATTCTGGGCGGACCTCACGATCGCGTTCGCGGTGGCGGTGGTGTCGATGATCGCGGCGCCCCTGCTGGACGTCGATGGCGACGCCTACCACCTGCGCGTGGTGCGCCAGCGCGTGCGCGGCGCGCGACGCGCCAATCGCAGCGAGCAGCCGGGGACGATCCTGTTCGAGATCGACGGGCTCGGCGAGGGGGTTCTGCGCCACGCGCTGCGCGAGGGGCACGCGCCGACAATCGCGCGGTGGCTGTCAGACGGCACGCACAGGCTGCAGAGCTGGGAGTGCGACCTGTCCTCGCAGACCGGCGCGAGCCAGGCGGGGCTGCTGCTGGGCAGCAACTGGGACATGCCGGCGTTCCGCTGGTATGAGAAGGAGTCGGGGCGCACGCTGGTCTCCAACCACCCCTCCGACGCGGCGGAGATCGAGCGCAGGCGCTCGAGCGGGGCGGGGCTGCTGGCCGGCGCGGGGACGAGCCGCGGAAACATGTTCAGCGGCGACGCGCCGCGCTGCACCGCCACCATGAGCACGATCCGCGACCGCAGCCGCTCCAAGGCGAAGGACATGTTCGCCTACTTCGGCGACCCGTACGGATTCATGCGCACGATTGCCCTATCCCTGGCGGATATCGCGCAGGAGCGTCGCGCCGCGCGACGCCAGCGCGCAAGCGGAGCGGAGCACGTCGAACGCGGCGGAGCGTACCCGCTGATCCGCGCGGCGATCGCGGTGGTGATGCGCGACCTGGTGACGGCGCTGCTGCTGGCGGACATCGTCGAGGGCGTACCCGTCAGCTATGCCACGTTCGTCGGCTACGACGAGGTCGCCCACCACAGCGGGATCTCCGAGCCCGACGCGCTGGCGGTGCTCAAACGCCACGACCACCAGCTGACGCGGCTCGAGCGGGCGACCGCGCAGGCGCCGCGCCCATACAACCTGGTGGTGCTATCCGACCACGGCCAGACGCAGGGGCGGCCCTTTCGCCAGCGCTACGGCGAGACGCTGGAGCAGGTCGTGGAGCGGGCGCTCGCGCAGGGCGAGGTGCAGGCGCCGGCCGCCGTGGACGAGGCGTGGGGGGACGTCGGCGCGGTGCTGGCCGACGCACGCGAGGAGCCAGGGCTCGGGGGCCGCGTGGTGACGCGGCTGACGCGCGAGCGGGCGGTCGAGGGCACGGTCGCGCTCGGCCCCAACCGCGAGGCGTTGGAGGAACGCAAGGCCGAAGGCAAGCAGGAGCAGAAGGAGGCGGTGGTGCTCGTGAGCGGCGGGCTCGGGCTCGTGTACCTGACGGGCAGCAGCGAGCGGCTGACGCTGGAGCAGATCGAACAGGCGCACCCACGACTGGTGGACGCCCTCAGCAGCCACCCCGGGATCGGGTTCGTGATGGTGCGCTCGCAGGCGGACGGAGCGCTCGCGATCGGGGCACGGGGGCGCCGGCGACTGGCGGACGGCACCGTCGATGGCGAGGACCCGCTGGCGAACTTCGACGCGACGGCGGCCGAGCACCTGCGGCGCCACGACGGCTTCCCCCACTGCCCGGACATCCTCGTCAACAGCATGTACGACCCGGCGAGCGACGAGGTGGCGCCGTTCGAGGATTTCATGGGCTCACATGGCGCGCTCGGTGGACCGCAGACGCATCCGTTCGCGGTGGTGCCGACCGAGTGGAGCGAGCCCAAGGCGCCGATCGTGGGCGTGGAGGCGATGCACGCTTGGCTGGCTGAACAGATTTAAAGAAAGGCTCCGCCCCACAAGGGGGCTCCGCGATGGGTCGCGCCGTGCCCGAAGGATGCGCATCGAGGGAAACCCGCGCGGCGCCGCGGCCACGCGGCCACCGCGCGGCGGCCGGCCGGCCACTGCGCGGCTCCCTGGCGGCCGGTAGGCCGCTCCTCCCAACTTCCCCCACCCCGTCTCTGCCACTACACGGAGCCCTGCTACTTCGAGGAGACGCGCAGCAGCACAGTTGAGCCCCCCGGCACGCTGGCCACCAGCGCGCCCGAGGAACCCACGCTCGTGACCCCGCCCGTCCACACGTTGCGCACCGCGTAGCTGGGTGCCGCCGGCAGCCCCACGGCCGCCGCGGTAGTCGCGATGCGCAGCGTGGCCGCCCCGCGGTTGAGCAGCGCCACCGCGCGGGAGCCGTCGCTGAGCGGCTTGACCCACACCTCGCCTTCGCCGCTGGCGGAGAGCAGCCGTCCCTGCAGGCCCGCGGGGTCCTGGTCGATCGCGATGGCTTCGCGGTTTGCGACGATCGCCGCGCTCGTGGGCGAGAGCGAGATCAGATCGGCGCTGACCATCAGCGGCGCGGCGAGCATCGCCCACATGCTGAACTGGGTTTGGAACTGCGCGGCGGTCATGCCCTGGTCGGGACCGAGGTAGTCGGGGTCGTTCCAGTGGCCCGGCCCCGCCGCCTGCGGCTGGGCGGCGTCGGCGTCGATGTTGCGCAGCACGTTCGCGAACGGCACGAAGCCCGGCGCGCCGACGTCGGTGTCGGTGCGCCAGCTGTTGCCGATGCTCGGCCCGAACGTGTAGGAGGCGAACGCGGAGTTTTCGATCGCCGGGTCTTCGGTGGCGAACTGACCGGGCTGCAGGAAGTTGCAGATCGAGAGCAGCATCGGGCGGTGGCTCGAGTTGTGGACGATCGCCTCGTGGAAGGCGGCGTAGGCGGCGGCGGGCTGTAGGCCCCGGCGCACGCCGCCGCAGAAGTCGACCTTGACCGCATCGAAGCCCCAGGCGGCGAACGTGTTGACGTCCTGCTGGTAGTGGCCGTAGCTGCCGTCGGTCGGTCCGCCGCAGCCCACAGAGCCCGCGTCGGTGTAGAGGCCGACCTTAAAGCCGGCGGCGTGCAGCGTGCGCGCGAGCCACGCCATCCCGTGCGGCCACTGCGCCGGGTTGACGGTGATTTCGCCGTTGGCCGCGCGCGTGCCCTGCCACCAGCCGACGTCGAGCCACACGTAGCGGTAGCCCTCGCGCTCCAGGCCGCGGCTCTGCAGCTGGCTGGCCTGGGCGAGGACGGCGCCCTCGTCGTAGTAGCCGCCGAAGGTGAAGTACGTGTCCCAGCCCATGTAGGGGGTGGGCGCGAGAGCGGCCGCGGGCGTGGCGCCGCCGGCGCCTCGTGCGACTGCACGGGCCCTCGCCTTCGAGCCGCGGAGCACGGAAGCTTTCACGGGACCCGACGCCCCGAACGTGACCGTCGTGCTGCGCAGCGACGCGCTGAGCACGCCAACGACGGTGCCACTCACCGTGAGCCGCACCGGCAGGCGGTGTGCGTGCGCGAGCAGGCGCCGCCCGGTCGAGCTCAGGGGGACCGTCGCGGTGTAGGGCTGCCCGGGCTTGAGTCGTACGGTGCGGGCGCCGACTGTCACATTCACCCTGTGCACACCCCGCGCCGCGAGCGCAACGATGCGGCTCCCGTTAATCAACTCCTGCACCGTGAGCCGTAGCTGAAGGGTGCAGCTGCCCTCGGCCTGCGCGGAGCACCTCAGCGGCACCGCCACGGCGTAGCGTCCGACGCGCGGCGTGCCGACCGCGGTCTCGGCGATCGTGCCGAGGCCGCCCGCCGGCACCGTCACGAACGCGCTGGTCGCGCTCGCGCTGCCTTCGGCCGTAGTGGTGGTGACGCGGCACTGCAGCGCGTGCGACAGATCGCCGCTGGCGACCGCGTAGGTCGTGCCCGTGGCCCCCGCGACCGCCCGCGTGTCACGCAGCCAGGCGTAGGCGAGCGCGACCCCGGTCACGGTGGTGCTCACACCCGAGTGGCACGTCAGCGTCTGGCCGGGAGCGGGCGCGCCGCTGATCGAGGGGTGCGGTTGCACGATCCCCGGGGCCAGCGTGGTGAAGCTTGCGTCGGCGCCGTAGCCAGTTCCGAGCGCGCTGCTGGCGACAAGGCGGAAGTGATAGCTCGCGCCCACGCTCAGGCCGGGGAGGAAGGCGGACACCGGCTGCAGCCCCCCACCGCCGGGCGTGGCCGAGCAGGGCACGCTCGTCCCGTAATACACGGTGGGGCCGTATTCGAAGCGGCAGGCGCTCAGCGCCGCGTCCTGCGGGTTCACGGTGCCGGTGAGGATCGCTGTGGTATGTCCGATTTCGCTCGCCGAGCCGGTGCTCGCACTCGGCGCGGGGACCTCAGCGGTGAACGCACGCCCGGCCCCGTCGACGGCCACGCAGAGCCCTTCGGCGACACACGACACGCCCCGCAGCGCGACGCTCGGCTCGAGATCCAGTCCAGACACCGGCCACTGCGGCGGCGCCGCGGTGGGGTCGTCGCTCGCAAACGCGTAGCCCGCGCCGTCGACGGCCACGCAGAGGTCGCTCGTTGCACACGAGAGCGTCGCCGGCGCGCCGAGCGCGTCGAACGCAGTGGTGCTCCAGGTCGCGCCCGAGCCCGGACCGGCGGCGCCGCTGATCTCGGCGGTGACGTCCGCGCTGGCGAGCGCCACGCCGGTGCCGTCAAGCGCGACGCACGAGTCGGGCTGAAAGCACGAGACCGCCACGAGTCCGGAGGCGAGGTCGATCAGACGCTCGTGCCACGCGCCCGTGCCACCGGCGGGTTCGGTGCTGAGGAACACGTGGCCTTCGCCGTCGACGGCTGCGCACAGCGTCGCCGAGGCACACGACACCGAGCTCAGCGCGCCGGCGCCGGGCAGCGCGAACGGCCCCGACCATGCGGCGGCGCTGGGCGAGGCGGGGTCAGTGCTCACGACGGCGTGGCCCGTGCCGTCGACGGCCACGCAGAGCGTGCTCGTAGGACACGACACGGAGGTGAGCCCGGGGGCGGCCGGCAGCGAGAATGCCTGCGCCCACGAACCCGAGCCGGCCACCGTCGGGCGGGTGCTCAGCGACAGATGCCCTTCGCCGTCGAGCGCGGCGCAGAGCGTCGCCGACGCACACGACACAGCCTTCAGCGCGCCCGCGCCGGGGAGCCCGAACGGCCCAGACCACGCCCCCGCGCTCGCCGAGGCAGGGCTGGTGCTAACCGAGGCGCGACCGGCGCCGTCGACGGCCACGCAGAGACCCATCGACGGGCAGGAGACCGCGGTGAGCGCCTGGCCCCGGTCGATTTCAAGCGGGCTCGACCAGCCAAGCGAGGGGGTCGCCCCGGCGGGCGAGGCGAGCAGGGCGCACGCCCAGACGGCGCACAGCAGCGCGAGCGTGAGCGAGATAGAACGGCGCATGTCCTGCTGCAACACGGCTCCAGCGCGACGGTTGCGCAGCGCAGGGCGGGGATCGCGAGGGCCGACCGCGGGGCGGGGATCACGAGGGCCGACCGCGGGGCGGGGATCACGAGGGCCGACCGCGGCGCGGAGACGTTGAAGACTGACCATAGACGCGGCTATGGTATGCGCCGCGCGAGGGCAGCGAGCCGAGCCACGACCACCTGACGATCGCGAAGGCGGGCCGCATGGCGACTGCGACCTCCGCACTCACCCCGCTCGACCTTCGAACTCACCCTGCTGCGCGCCGCGCTGAACGGCGCGTGCCCCGGCTACTGTGGTGCTTTCTCACCAGAGGGGGAGAGGAGCCAATCTATGCCAGGAGGCGCCCCGAAGGGTCGCACATACACCTGCCAGCCCTCGACGGGATAGAGCGGCTTCCCGTGTACCGAAGCAGGGCCCGACGCGTATCGAACCGCATCTGGTAGGAGCCGGGTCACTCTGGGCAGGTGCTCGAGCCGGGAAAGCGCAAAGCGCTGAACGAGCCAGTCATCGCTTCCGCGAAACATGACGTGCATTCCAACCCGCGGATAGTCTCTGGCCCCGAACACCCGCGGATTGCCGAGACTCCCGATTGGTCCGGGCGCAAAGAAGTAGGCACGAAACGCATTCCCCAGCTCGGTGTCTGACACTCCCTCGAAATAGGGAAGGGGCAGCGCGATGCAGAGGGCCGGGATCGGCGCACCGGTCGGATGCACACCGAGCGCCTGACGGGCCACCTGGACGACAGCCAGCCGGTCGCACACCTCTGGCGCTCGGCTTCCAGAGGGCATCCGCGCGCCGTCCTTTTCGCTCCAGGCCAACCCCGGCGAGTGGGACGGTCGGTCGCCGGCAACCTTCTTCCCCACGCTGCGCATCAGCGATCTCGGCGAGGGCCTGAGATGCAACGGCACGTTGTCTGGCCATCTCGAAACCCAAGCGGACGGCAGCGGCTCGCTGTAGATCGACTGCTCAGACAGGGAAAGCGCCGCCGAGCAGGCAGACTCGGCACGCTCAAGGGCCACCCTGGCGTCCGGCGGGGAACCGCAGAGCAGCCAGGTCGAGGCGATCAACGTCTCGACTTCACCGCGCGCGGCGATATGAGGCGCCGCCTCGGCGGCGCGCCTGAGATTGTCCATCGCGCCCCGCAGCAACAGCACACGCTCCTCGACCGCCCGCCAGGGCTGCTGAGCATCTCCCAGCTGACGCATCGCGGCACCCAGCGTAGACCGGTAGTCCTGCCCGGCAAGAAGGTCCAGCTTGGCTTCGAGCCGGTCGAGCTGGGTAGCCATCGCATCGCCCTGGTCGAGCAGCGCCTGCACGACATTGCCGATCAGCGACCCCATCTCATCAGAGGACGGCGGGCGACCAGACGCGAGCGCTTTGAACGTCGGAGAGGCGAACAGCGCCAGCAGGGCGGCGAACGGCACCATCCTTGTAAACAGTAGTCAGAATGGGGCCGGCGGGCACCCGAGGGTCCCTGGCCGAGAGCGCGCGCGAGAAAACCCCAGAGTCAGGTTCAGTACGCCGAGTCGGGTTGAGTGCGCAGAGTCAAGGTTAAGTGCGGTTTTTCTTGAGCAGGGTGGGGAACTTCGCCGGGAAGGAATCCCGCGAGGACGGAGTCATACAGGAAGCGCGCGAAAGGCGGGCCGCGCGTTGGTCGCTGCCGCAGAGCCGGCGAAGGGGATCGCGAGATTCCGGCGAGCAGGAAGCCGTCTCGTCTTGTCCGATTCCCCGATCCACAGGAGACACCCCAGTGCCTAGAACGTCGATCCTTGCTCTCGTTGGTGTTGCGCTCGCTGTTGCTGTTGCTGGCTGCGGCAGTTCCAACAGCACCAGCAGCTCATCCGGCACGTCGGCCGCTGCGAGTGCGACGACCACAACCTCGAGCGCAAGCTCTTCTCCCTTTCTGGCGAATCTGACGAGTGTCAGCAAGGTCGCCTCGACGGTCCCGGCTAACGGCGATGTGAATCCTTACGGCATCGTGACCGTGCCCACCAGTGTGGGCAAGCTCCAGGCGGGTCAGATGCTGATCAGCAACTTCAACGCCAAGGAAAGCGCAAAGGAGACCGGTCAGGGCACCGGCACGACGATCGTGCAGGTCTCGAGGACCGGGAAGGTCTCGCCGTTTGCGACGATCGATGCCAAGACGCTCCCCGGGCCATGCCCAGGCGGCGTCGGGCTGACGACGGCGCTGAACATCCTGCCGGGCGGCTACGTCGTCGTGGGCAGCCTGCCGACGACCAATGGCAAGACGGCAACCGCGAAGTACGGCTGCCTGATTGTGCTCGACAGCGAAGGCAAGGCGGTCGAGACGATCGCCAGCAAGAACATCCAGGGCCCTTGGGACTCGACCGCTAAGAGCGAAGGCTCCAAGACCGGCCTGTTCGTCAGCAACGCGCTCAATGGCGGTGCCGCGAAGGGCATCCACACGATCGACAACTCGACCGTGCTACGGATCGAACTGGAATCCGGCGAAAACCAGACGCCAAAGGTGCTGAGCGAAACGGTGGTCGCCAACGGCATCCCCTGGGTTAATTCAGCAGAAGCCCTCGTGCTCGGCCCGACCGGACTCGCACTCGCCTCCAACGGGACGCTGTATGTGGCCTCGACCGACGGCAACAAGATCTTCGCGATCTCTGAAGCAATGACACGCACGACACCCGCCGCAAAAGGCGGCACCGTCCTCACCGAAGGCGGACACCTCAAGGAACCGCTCGGCATGGTACTCGCACCGAACGGCAACATCATCACGAGCAACGGCGGTGACGGCAACATGGTCGAAACGACGCCCGCCGGCCAGCAGGTAGCCGTGCAGACCGCCGACAAGAAGACTGGAGCCGGATCGCTATTCGGCCTGGTCATAGCCCCACAGGGAAACGGCATCTACTTCGTAGACGACGGCGAAAACATGCTCAACCTGCTGCACGAACCGTCCGGGAAGGTCATCACGACGCACTGAGACCGTCCCACCGGAAGGGAACACGCCCGCGCGGAGTCTTCCTTAGTACAGGAGGCTCACGCGATAGTGCGGTGCCCCGACTTATTCATAGGAGCGAACACATGCGCCATCTACTGAAGCTGTCCATACCGGCACTCGCCGCGTCCCTCCTGCTCGCCGCGTGCGGCAGCAGCTCATCCAGCAGCACGACCAGCTCGGCGGCCAGTACACAGCCCGCGGCGCAGACGAGCAGCAGCTCGTCAGGTGCTGTCGTCGTGAAGAGCGCCTCCAGTTCGCTCGGCACGATTCTGGTGGACAGCCAGGGGATGACGCTGTACCACCTCAGTGGCGAGCAGAATGGCAAATTCATTTGCACCAGCACGGCCTGCCTCGGTGTCTGGCATCCGCTGATCGCGCCGTCCAGCGGCACTCCCACTGGCGACGTCGGCTCACTCGGAACCGTGAAGCGTCCCGAAGGGACTGTGCAGGTCACTTACAATGGCACGCCGCTCTACACGTTCACGGGAGACCAGCAGGCCGGTGAAACCAAGGGTCAGGGCATCAAAGACGTAGGCACCTGGAGCGCCGTCACGGCCAGCACCAGCGGTGCTCAGCCGAGCACAAGCGGCTCCTCGGAACCGGAAAAGTCCAGCGGCGGTGGCTCTGGCGGCGGCGGCTACTGAGCCTTTGAGCCCTGGCGCGCGTGCCCACGGACGCTGACTCCTCAACGCCAGGGCTTGACAGTCCTACTTGACAGTGCCTCCGGAGGCGTTGATCGCGTACCGCGACGAATCCTGCTCGGAGACGCTGGGCGTGAGACATCGCGAAGCGCAGCGGGAAGGATCTCAGCGCGCGGGAGTCTTTAGGGGACGAAGGGGCCGGGCGGGCGCTGTGGGCCACAGCGCCCGGCGACTGCAGTGGACATCCAGCACGAGAAAGGTGGGTTCAAGATGAGACCGCGCACGCTTTTGCTTCTCGCCCTCGCAGCGCTGGTCGGAGCGGCGGTCGCCGTGCTGCCCGCGCTCGCCGCTGCCCCGTCCGAAACGAAGCTCGAAGTCAACGAGAACTGCGTCGAGCTCAACTGGCCATGCTGGGCAACCCCCGGCTCTGGGACGCCTGCGAGCAAGATCACGATCGCCCCCGGTGACGAAGTCAAGTTCGCCGACCACGCGACTACCGCAGCGACGGTCTCATGGACTGGCTCTGCGCCAACGTGCTCCGGTATACCTGCGAGCGCCATGACCGCCTGGGAAGGCACGTGCAAATTCGAACAAGAAGGGACCTACAAGCTCGAAAGCTCGACCCTCTTCGATGACGGGGTCAACAACTACACCAAATACGAAATCGTCGTCGAAAGCGCCAGGACCGGCACAACCTCTACCACGACGATCACGACACCGACGATCACAACGACCAGCCCCACGGCGACTACGCCGACCACGACGCCGACGACGACAACGCCAACAGCCACGACGTCCACCCTGCCCTCAAGCGGCGGGACCACACACACCACCGTCTCCGTGGCCTCGACGCCCAGCGTGATCGAAGTGCCTCACTCGGCCGCCGGGAGCCACACTCTCGCGACGCTCGCGCTGGCGAACGCTCAGCACGGTGACGCCGTGCACGGCACGATCCAGATCCCCGCCTCCGACGGGGGCGCACGCCTGGAAGTCGAACTGCTCGCCCAGGGCGCCTCACTGGCCAAGGTCAGGCGAGGAGGCAGCTCCCGCGTCGGGCGGCTCATCCGCTCCTCAGCGCCCGCCGGCACGGTCTCCTTCACGGTCTCGCTCGACGCGCAGGCTAGGCACGCCCTACACCGCCACCACAAGCTCGCACTCACCGTGAAGATCGTGCTCACACCCGTACACGGCGCGACGCTGACCATCACCCGAACCCTGGACCTACGATGAGACGGCGCACACTATTGCTTCTCGCCCTCGCGGCGCTGGTCGGAGCGGGGGTCGCCGTACTACCCGCGCTCGCTGCCGCCACGTCCGAAGCGAAGCTCGAAGTCAACGAAAACTGCGTCGAGGCCGCCTGGCCATGCTGGGCGACCCCCGGCTCGGGGCCAACCCCGACACCCGCAAGCAAAATCACAATCGCCGCCGGCGGCGAAGTCAAGTTCGCCGACAACACGAACACCGCTGCAGCCGTTGCATGGACGGGCTCTGTGCCGGCGTGCTCCGGTGTGCCTACGAGCGCCACGACCAAATGGGAAGGCACGTGCAAGTTCGAACAACCAGGGACTTACAAGTTCGAAAGCTCGACCCTCTTCGATGAGGGGGGGTCCCTCGACTACACCAAATACGAAATCGTCGTCGAAAGCGTCAGCACCGGCACGACCCCCACAACTCCTATAGCCACCACGCCGACTACCACAACGACGCCCCCGACGACCCCGAGCGAACCAACCCACGGCTCGCCTCTGGAAGGAGGATCAAGGGCGCTCAAGCTCGCCGGCAGCCAGCACGGAACGACAGTGCACGGGTCGATCAAAGTGTCCCAGGCCGGTGCCGGCGGACGGCTGGAAGTCACCCTATTTGCCGCCAGCACCTCACTCGCCGAGACCGGGCACGCTGCACAGGTGCGCGTGGGGCGACTGGTGCGCTCTTCGCTGCAAACGGGGAGCGCACCCTTCTCCGTACCCCTGAGCGCCAAGGGTAGGGCCGCGCTGCGCCGCCACCGGCGCCTGACACTGACGGTAAAGCTCACACTCACCCCACTCCACGGTGCGGCGGTGACGGCCGCTCGCAGCGTCGCCCTACACGCCTGAACTGGATGCTCGTTCGCCCCATAGTGGCTGTCGTTGCTGTCGGCGAACGAACACGGTATGAAGCGAGCCACGTAATAAGGGACCAAAGGGACCAGACCGGCTGGCCGACGCAATGAGCCCACTCGCCCTACGCCCACAGACCGCTGACTGGCACCGCCCACATGCGGTCACCGAGGGGGACTGTCTGCTGGCCGGCGTAGATCACGACTCCCGCTTTGAAGTGCTCGCTTCGCGCGTTGCGTAGCTTGGCGATCGCCGCGTAGTCTCGGGGCCTCAGGGTCGCGGCTGCCTTAACCTCGATCGCGGCTAGGTCGCCCGCAAGGCTCGCGGAGGTCGACCTCGTCGGCGATGAGCTGGAAGTCCTTGATGTTGTAGGTCATCAACGGCACGCCGTGGACGTTGGCGGTGGCAGCGATCGCGAGGTCCATCGCTCGACGCCGTGGCGCTCCTCCGCGTTGGGCAACGAGGGTGTGCAGCCGCCCGCACTCGCGCGCCGCGGCGGCGTCGAACAGCAGTGCGTCGAAGTGCTCCTCGATGGCCCCTAGCCGGCGCACTCGCAGCGCGCGAGTCTCATCGTCGCGTGCAACAAGCACGCCGAAGTGCAGCTCCGTCAGCGAGATGACACTGATCGCCGCGTCCTCCTCAGGCCCCCTCTCGGCCGCGATCAGCACCGAGGTATCGAGCAGGACCGCCACGATCAGCCGCTGGCCCAGGGGTCTGCGAGCTGCCCGCCCAGCGCTTGTAGATCGCGCTCAAGCGTGGGATCCGGGGGCGTCGCCCACAGGTCGGCCAGCTGGATGCTGGACACCCACTGACGTGCGCGCACGGGGCCGAGCTCGGCGACGGGACGTCCCGAGACGGTGATCGTGAACCGTTCGCCGGCCTCTGCGCGCCGCAGCACCTCGCCGACGTGGTTGCGTAGCTCCTTTTGCGGGATCGTCGCCATCGCCTTACATGGTAGCAGTAGTGCTACCGATCGGATAACGGCGGAGAAGCTCAGAAGTACCCCTGGCAGGGGAGTGGTGCGAGTTGTGGCGTACCCACCCAATGGCTTTCAAGACCGCAAGCGCAGTCGGGAGGATGTTCCCGAAATGGCTTCATCCGCTGTTCCCGCTGTTGGGCGAAGCCGAATACCTGCGCCGTCTGGTGACGCCCTCATCCCATGACGCAGCTCAGCCCGTTGGCGCATCGACCTGACCGCAGCTCACCCGCAACGCACAAGAGGCCGGCCGCCGCAGCATCGCGGAGTGGCACAGAGTATCCGGATGCGCTCGTGCAGCAGATCACCGGCGCGATCGGCTCACGCCCACTCGCGCCTAGCGATGCGGAAGCTGGCACCTCGGTGCTCGTCAGTTCTCGTCCTCGTCCCAGGCGGGCGTCTCGTTGGCTGGGCGGGGGGCGCGCTTGCTTTCCGCCTATTGCAGGGTGCTCTTCGATTCCCGCGGGAGGCGTGTACCGCGGACGAAGCTGGTCGGTGATCAATTGGCTGCGTTGAGGATCGCGCGCGCGGTGCGACGAACGTCATCTTCGGTTGTCGACCAGTTGGAGAACGACACCCGCAGAGCGTGACGTCCGCGCCACGCTGTGCCGCCGAGCCAGCATTCGCCGTCGGCTTGTACGCGGGCGAGGTGCTCCGGCGTGCCTGCGACCAGGACCTGGTTCAGTACGACGTCGTTCAGCACCTCTAGGCCGCCCTCCCGGAGTAGGGAGGCCATGAGCGTCGCATGCCCGCAGCATCGCTCAACCAGTTCGGCGACGCCGCGCCGGCCGAGATATCGCAGCGCCGCGTACACGGGGATCGCACGCCCCCGGCGGGAGGCCTCGGGCACGAACTCCGCCGGCTCTCGGTGATCGCTGCCCGCGAGATACGCCGCGCTCAGTGCCATCGCACGCGGTAGCTCCTGCGGCGGCGCAACAATCGCGAACGCGCAGTCGTAGGGAACGTTGAGCCACTTGTGCGCATCGACGGCCCAGGAGTTGGCCCGGTCCCTGCCGGCCACCAGGCCCTCCAAGCGCGGCGATGCGGCGGCCCACAAACCGAAGGCTCCATCGACGTGAAGCCACGCGCCGTGTTCAGCAGCGAGGTTTCCGATCGTCTCGAGGGGATCGCACGCGCCAGTGTTGACGTTGCCCGCCTGGGCGCAGAGGAGCACCGGGCCCTTGGCAGCGAGCAGCGCCCTCTCGAGCGCCAGCGGGTCCATCGCACCGTTCGCGTCGACGCCCACCCGCGTCACGCGATCGTGACCAAGGCCGAGGTAGCCAAGCGCCCGTAACAGGGTCACGTGTACCTCCTCGCCGGCTAGCACCGCGATTGGCGGAGCCCCAAACAGTCCTTGCGCGTCAGCGTCCCAGCCCGTTCGTCGTAGCAGCTCGCCGCGCGCAGCCGCCAAGCAACTGAAGTTGGCCATCTGCGCGCCGGTGACAAAGCCAACGCTCGCGCTCCGGGGGAGACCAAGCAACTCCAGAACCCATCCTGCTGCGACCTCCTCGGCTACCGCCACCGCTGGCGATGCGCTGTACATGCCGTTGCGCCGCCTGCAAGCCGGATGAGCCCGCGGGGACTGGCCGGCGGCGAGTGTCGTACAGTACCACTACGGCACGGTCAAGCGTGCCAACCGCATCGCCCTGAGCCCGCCCGGTTGACGGGGCCGCAGGCACGCAGCCGGAGAAGGCCGCAGCACCCCCCAATCGACAATCGAGTCGAGCGGCCCCCGCTCCCCCCCTATAATGTGCGGCGTCGGCGCATCGAGGCTCGATCTCGAGTCAGGCTTCCCCAGGCAGCGAGCCGTGAGCGGAACGACAGCGGCTTGGGCGATACGATGCCGGGTAGCCCCAATGCCGACGTAGCTCAGATGGCCAGAGCACCGCTCTCGTAAAGCGGGGGTCGCCGGTTCGACTCCGGCCGTCGGCTCTGCTCTAGTCGGAGGCAAGCAGCCAGCTGGAGTAAGCGCTCAGGTGTGCACGCCGATCCGCTGCGCACCCTCGAGCAGCTCCCCGAGCGAGGCGTCGATATCGCTGGCCAGCATGCCCCCATCGGGGAGGGTCTCGCGGTCGGAGTAGACGCCGAAGCAGGCGCGATCACGCACGGTGGTCATGCCAACCGAGAGCGCGTGGCGATCGGCCAGAGGGACGACGGGGTAGGTGGCCTCCAGCGGACAGCCCAGCATGTACATGGGCTCTGAGGGACCCGGGATGTTGGACACCACGAGGTTGAAGGTGCGAGGGTTGGCGATCAGCCGGGAGATGGCGTGCTGGACGACGCCGGGCGTGTGCTCGGCGGCCTTCAGCGCCAGGTCGGTCCCCTCGGGCTCCCCGTCACGCTTGCGCTGGCTCATCGTGGCGTGCACCCGGTAGAGGCGCGTGAGCGGGTGAGGCTCGTTGCAGGGCAGGTCGGCGAGCACGAAGGAGATGTGGTTGCCGAGCACATCCCCCTCGCCGCGCACACTCACCGGGACCATCGCCCTCAGCGCCACCGGCCGCTCGCCGCGGCGCAGCAGGTAGGAGCGCATGCCGCCGGCCACCGCGGCCAGCATCACATCGTTGATGGTCGTGCCATAAGCGCGCTTGACGATCCGCAGGTCGCCGAGCGGGCGCTGGGTCCAGGCCAGGCCCCGCAGCGGCGAGAGCTGGCGGTTGAGCACGCTGGCGGGCGCCCCGCTGAGCGAATGGCTCAGTGCCCTGGTTACGCGCAGCGCGCCCGCGGCGGTCGCGCGCGCCGCGGCGGCGGGAGAGGTCACGGCGCGCAGCGGCCCGCGCAGCAGCCCGAGCTGCGCGCCCAGGAGGTCACGCACGCCGCGCGCCAGCAGCAACTCGGCGTCGGGCTCCGGCGCCGCGCACCACCGCTCGGGCTCGCAGGGGACGGGCTCGGGGGTGGGGTCGAGCAGCAGCGAGGCCAACTCGAACGCGGCGACCCCGTCGACCATGCAGTGGTGGGTCTTACCGACGATCGCAAACTGTCGCTCCGCGGAGTTCTCGCAGATCCACATCTCCCACAGCGGGCGGTCACGGCGCAATGGCGTGGACATCACCTCGTCGACGAGACGATGCAGCGGGCCTGGCGCGCGGTAGACATGACGCTCGATCGAGAACGCGGGGTCGTCGATCCACTCCGGTGCGTGCACCCCGAGCGGGACGGGAGCGAGCTTCTGGCGGTAGCGCGGCGCGCGTGCCATCCGTCGCTCGATGTGCTCGCGCAGCTGCGCGAAGCCCGGCAGCTCGCCCGCCGCAGTCGCCGAGAACACAGCGGCCCAGCCGACGTGCATGTGCGCGGTGGGCGTCTCCACCGCGAGGAACGACGCGTCGAGCGCCGACAGACGGGAGATGCTCAGCGCACCACCTCCAGTCGAGCCCCAGACGCGGGGACCGGGCGCGGCTTGCGAGTGAACCGCGGCGGTGCGGGCCGGGTGGGTGACGGCGGGTCGGGCGCAGTGGACGGCAGGCGTGCGGGCCCAGTGGACGACAGCGGCTCGGGTCTGGTGGACCACAGCGACCTGGGTCCAGTGGACGGCAGGCGCGCGGGCCGAGTGGACGGCAGCGGTTGCCCGTTTGACCATGGCCGCGCACTCCAGTTCAACGACGGCGCCACGTGCCCCTTAGAAGACAGCCCCAGGCGCCCGGCGGCGCCGGCGCGTGTGATCGGCGCTCGTCCCCAGTCCGCGGCGAGCGCAAAGTCGACCAGCCGGTCAAAGTACTTACGCAAGGGCGTCGGGCCGATACCCGCTGGACCGAGCGCCACGCGCGAGCAGCGATCGTCGTAGTGCGCCGCCACCGCGAAGTAGGGGAAGAAGGCTTTGCTGCGCTCCAGCGCGCGGCGATGGCGCTCGTCGCGGTAAGAGCGTACGAGCAGTGGGTGCACCACGCGGCCGTAGACCGCAGGGGAGATCAGGAGCGGGGCGGGGCGCTCAAAGCGCGCGGTCGCGAGCTCGACGAGTTCCCCCACATTGCTCGTGTGCGCTCCGGCGGTTAGATGGAAGGTGCCTCCCTCAGCCTCCGGGGCCTGGCTGAGTGCGAAGATCGCGTCCGCCACATAGTCCACCGGCACGACGTCGACCGGCGCGGCGCGGCGTGCCGGCAACGCCGCGTAGGAGCCGCGCGCGAACGCGCGCAGCGGCCAGTAGAGCACGTTGAACGCCGCCGTCCAACCGCTCTCGCGCTCGCCGACGACGATGCTCGGACGCACCACCGTGACGGGCAGCTCCCCACGCTTGTGAGCCACAAGACTCTCCGCCTCGAACTTCGACTGCTCATAGGCGTTGCGAAAGCGCTGGCCCACGTCGAGGTCGTCCTCGCTGAAGAGCCCCGCGTGCTCGCCGGCGACGTACGCCGTGGAGATGTAAGTGAAGCGCCGCATACCACCCCGCGTGGCGCAGCGCTCGGCGAACTCGAGCACCCGCCGCGTGCCCTCCACATTGATCGCCCGCATCGCCTCAAGCCCCTCCTCGAAGGACACCGACGCGGCGCCATGGACGATCTCGCCCACCTGCTCGGCCAGCTCGTTGCGTCTACCCCCGAGGCCGAGTCCGGGCCGCGTGATGTCGCCGCGCACCGCCACCACGCGCCTGGCATAGGGATGGCCGACGCCGAACAGGCAGAGCAGCGTGTGCTTCACGCGGGCCGCCACCTCGCGCTGGCCGGCGCCTCGCACGAGCGCATACACGCGCAGATCACTGCGCTCCAGATAGCGCACCAGCAGCTCCTGGCCGACGAACCCTGTGACGCCTGTCAGCAGGACGCCGCCGGAGGCAGGGTCTTTGGTCTGCATTTCGATAATCCCACTTCAGTCAACCACCGGAAATCGCACTGGCACGACCCTTGTCACTGGCACGACCCTTGTCCTCAGGACCCTGCCCGGCAGCCGCGATCCGCAAACATCCAGAGGACAAAAACCGCAACTAGCGCACAACGCCGCACGCAATCGGCGCAGGACGCGAATCTCAACGTATTACAAGTTGGCGAGCGTGCGTGTGGTCGATGGGAACGCCGTGGCCGACCAGGGACGCCGTGGCCGATGGGGGGGGGCGCTATGGTGCTCCTCGTGGAGCAGCGCACTCTCGGCCGTACCGGCGTGCACGTCAGTCCACTCTGTCTGGGCGCGATGATGTTCGGCGCCTGGGGGGAGCCCGACCATGACGCCTCGGTGCGCATCATCCACCGCGCGCTGGACGCGGGTATCAACTTCATCGACACTGCCGACGTCTACTCGCGTGGGGAGTCCGAGACGATCGTCGGCAAGTCCCTATCGGGAGGGCGGCGTGAGAACGTGGTGCTCGCCACGAAGTTCCACGGCACGATGGGCGAGGAGGGTGGGCGGGATCCAAATCAATCGGGCAACTCGCGGCGCTGGATCATGCGCGAGGTCGAGGCGTCGCTACGGCGGCTACAGACCGACTGGATCGACCTCTATCAGGTGCACCGCTGGGATCCGTGGACCGACCACGAGGAGACGCTCGGCGCACTCTCCGATCTCGTCGCCCAGGGCAAGGTGCGCTACATCGGCTCCTCCACCTTCCCGGCCCCCGAGATCGTCAGGGCCCAGTTCCTCGCGCGCGAGCGGCGCCTGCAGCGCTACGTGTGCGAGCAGCCCCCCTACTCGCTCCTCGCGCGCGGCATCGAGGCCGACGTACTGCCCGTCTGCCGCGACTTCGCCATGGGCACGATCGTCTGGTCCCCGCTCGCCGGCGGCTGGCTGTCGGGGCGCTGGCGCAAGGGCGCCGAGGATCTCACCTCGCGCCGCTCGGCAATGATCCCGCAGCGCTATGACCTTTCGATCCCCGCCAACCAGGCCAAGCTCGAGGCCGCCGACGCGCTCGCCGTGCTCGCCGAGGAGGCCGGCATCTCGCTGATCCACCTCGCGCTCGCCTTCGTCATCCGTCACCCCGCCGTCACCGCCGCGATCATCGGCCCGCGCACCTTGGAGCAGTTGGAGTCGCAGCTCGGTGCCGCCGACGTGCAGCTCGAGGACGCGCTGTTGGATCGGATCGACGAGATCGTCGCGCCCGGCGTCACCGTCAACCCCACGGACGCCGGCTGGACCAACCCGGCGCTGGCCCCCTCCGCGCGGCGCCGGTAGACACCTCCGCCTGTCACGGCGCCGCCAGCGCACCCGCGCCCACGCGTGACACGGCGCCGATCCGCGAGCCTCAAAGCCCGGCCAGCGCCTGCAGCAGCGACTCGCCATGCTTCTCACAGAAAGCAGGTCCAATCCCGCGGATCGCGAGGAGCCCGTCGCGGTCAGAGGGGCGCTCGCGCAGTATCTCCTCCAGCACCGCGTTCGAGGCCACCGTGAATGCGGGCTTGCCCTCAGCGCGACCCAACCGCCACTCTCTGAGCTTGTCGAACTCGGCCTCGTCCACGGGCTCGGGGATGGGCACCTCGTCCAGCGTGCTCGCGAGAGAATCTCCGCCGGCGGCGGAGCGCTGGACACCGCGTGCCGGACGTGCGCGGGACGAACGCTGGGCACCGTGCGCCGGGCGAGCTCCGGCCGAGCGCCGCGCAGGCTTCTCCGCGCCGCGCGCCACCGCCGCGGCCAGCTCCGCGTCCACCTCGCACACGTCGCAGCAGCGCCCGCTCGGCGCGCCCGCCTCGTGGTCGCCGAAATGGTCGAGTATCTGCCGCCGGCGGCACTGCTCGCCGTTTGAGATGAACCGCTCGATCGCCCGGTAGGACTCCCAGCCGCGGTCCTTTGCGGCCCTGATCGCCGCATATGCCTTGCGCGGGCTGCCGCGGCCGGTCAGCCTCACCCGCAGTCCCCCGCCGGCGCCGGGCTCGAGCTCCACTGCACCCGCGCGCTCGGCGATCGATAGGAGCACTCGCTCGCGCTCGTCCATCCCTGGCCCCTCAGCGCCGGCCCAGCTCGGGGCGATGCTCAGCACTCCATCGTGCGCGTGGCCCCGCAGAGAGCCCACGTACGCGCGCACGTCATCCACGGTCGTGCTGCGCTCGGTGTTGAAGCGGATCAGCCGGCCCAGGTCCATGCGCGCCGCCAGCAACAGCGCCCGCGCGGGCTGCCCGTCGCGCCCGCCGCGCCCCGCCTCCTGGTAGTAGCCCTCCAAGCTGGTCGGCAGCGCCCAGTGCGCGACCGTGCGCACGTCGGCCTTGTCCACGCCCATGCCGAACGCGTTGGTGGCCACCACCACCTCCGCCGCGCCGCTCATGAACGACTCCTGTGCGTCGCGGCGCGCCTGCGCGCCCATGCCGGCGTGGTAGCGCACGGTGGACAGGCCCCACTCGGCGAGCATCTCAGCGACCTGGTCGGTGTCCTTGCGCGTGCCGCAGTACACGATCGCCGGCCGCGCGCCCGGCTGCCCCAGCACGTGCAGAAGCGCCGCGCGCTTGCGCGCCACCGCGCCCTTGCCCTCCACGCTCACCACGTCGAAGGTCAGGTTGGGCCGGTCAAAGCCCGAGCGCACCGCCACCCACTCGCGCAGCCCCAGCCGCTCGGCGATCTCCTGCGCCACGCGCGGCGTCGCCGTCGCCGTGGCCGCCATCACCGGGGGGCGCCCCAGCGACTCGATCGCGCCCTGCAGGCGCAGGTAGTCGGGGCGGAAGTCGTGCCCCCACTCGCTCACGCAGTGGGCCTCGTCGACCACGAACAGCGCCACCCGCCGCTGCGCCAGCGCCTCGCGGAAGGCGCGCGAGGCAAAGCGCTCGGGGGCGGCCAGCACGAGCTGCACCTCGCCCGTTTCGATGTCCCGCAGGGCGCGCGCGTTGTGGCCCTCCTCCATGCCCGAGGCCAGCATCGCCGCCCGTACCCCGCTTCCGCGCAGGCGCTCGCGCTGGTCGGCCATCAGCGCGATCAGCGGGCTCACGACGACCACGAGGCCGCCTCCGGCGAGCGCGGGCAGCTGATAGCACAGCGACTTGCCCCCGCCCGTGGGCATCACCACGAGCGTGTCGCGCCCCGCGAGCGCGCCCGCCACGGCCTCGCGCTGGCCCGGGCGGAACGCCTGCAGCCCGAAGCGGCGCAGCAACTCCTCAGGCGTGGGCGGCTCCACCGCGGGTGTATCCGTCGGCGGCGTGTCAGTCAAGGTCGCGTTCACTCCCTCAACGCTAGTCCCACCCCCGGTCGCAGCACTGGATTGGGTCTCTCACGGCAGTGCGGCAGCGCACGACGCGGCCTCTCGGATCCAAGTGACTGGGGTCCCGCCAGGCCCGGGACCCAGCCGGGGTCCTTCTCCCTTCCTACCTGCGCGAGGGCCACACCAGTGCGCGGCCGCCCACCGCGCGGCGCCCCGGCGCGTGCAGGGCCGCCAGCGCGCGCGCCACGCGCCGCTGCGCACGCTCGACCTCGTGCGGCGCCATCCGCGCCGGCTGGCTCAGCAGGTGCTCCAGCAGCATCCGTGCCGGCAGCACGCGCACGCCCTTGCGCCGCGCCCCCGGGCGATCGACCCATGCGCGCGAATACACCAATAGCGGCTGCACCTGCTCGCCCGTCACCCGCTCGATCGCGCGCTGCTGCGCGCGCGCCTGCGCGAGCACCGCGCCGTGCACGCGCGCCACGCGCACCGGGCCGGGATGACTCTTGGTCTCCACCGTGTACACCCCCGGCGGCCCGATCACGGTGTGGTCCACATTGCCGTGACCGAACGTCGCGTCGTGGATCACCTGCCATCCGTGCCCCTCCAGCTCGTCCAGCAGCGCCCCCACGTGCTCTTCGCCGGTGGCCCCGCGATCGTGGCGGTCCACCAGCGGCAGCACATAGCGCGACACGCAGAAGATCGCCACCAGCAGCGCCACCTCGGAGCCAAGAAACACGGGGTCCTGCCAGCCCAGGCCGCGCCCCAGCGCCGCCGTTGCGACGGCCAGCACGCCCAGCGTCAGTAGCGTGCGCAGGCGCAGCCGCTGCACTATTGCCCGCGCGTGCTGCCCGGGCGTGCGCGCCGTGGGGTCCGGCGCGGGGCGGTGGCGCACCCGCGGGACGAGGTCGGGGCTTGGGGGCTCGAGGGGCATGCTCTCTCTCTAACCGCATCGGCTCCCTCCTAGACCCGGCTTTAGCCATCTGTTCGATGCCTGCGCGCGGGGACGGTAACTTTGCTTCGCAATACGCGGAACTCGATCGGTTGACCCTAAAGCGCCCGGGCGCGTCGGCCGAGCCAAGGAGCAGAGTGTGTTTCCCCCGCGCCTTTCTCCTTGGCATGTCCGAGCAGCCCCCTCTCCCCACCACCCCGCCTGAGATCTCGCTGCTGCTGCGCGCTCACGCCGAGCAGCACTGGCTCGCGCGCGAGGTGCTGCCGGTGGTGCGCCAGGTCGAGACGCGGGACGGCCGGCGCGCAGGCGCGGGCGCGACGATCGACCCGGACGTTGACCCGACCCCGGACGGCGACCCCGAGACCGAGCGGCTCCCCGAGGACCAGCTACCCGCCGCTCTGGCCTATCTGGAAGTTGCCTGGGCGGAGGCCGTGCGTCGCGCCGGCGACACCGACGGGGCGTGCACCTGCCTGGACCTCGCGCTGCCCGCGCCCGGCGCGCCGAGCGCAGCCGCGCCATGTGAGGAGCTGGAGCGCAAGGCGCGTCGCTATCGCGCAGCGGTGGTCGCGCTACGCGAAGGGGCCGCGCGGCGCGTCGCCTCGCTGCTGACCCCGGGTGCGGGGCTCGTGGCCAGCAAATCCTGAAGGCGATAGGCCAGCGACTCGAGCGCCAGCTCCTCGGCGACGTTCACGGCGAGGCGCAGCCGCCACTGCGCCACCGCGTCCACACCGGCGCGCAGCCGCTCGCTCGCGCGCCCGTCGGCGTCGGCCTGCAGCTCGGCGCGGCGGTCCACCGCGTGAATGACCTCCGGCGCGCCCACGCTCACGCACCAAGCGTCGCGCAGCCAGCACTCGACGAGGTGCAGCGCCGTGTCGAGCGTCGCTGTGCGCGCGCGCCGCTCGGCCCGGCGCTGCGCGTCGGTCGCCTCGCGCGCGCGGCGACGACGCTCCTTGGGGTCCCACAGCTCCGCCTCGGCCTCCCAGCGGCGCTGGGTCTCCTCGCCGGCGCGCACACCCGCGGCACGCGCGCGCTCCAGCAGCTCTGTCCACGGCCGCTCTGCCGTGCGCCCGTAAAGCGCGGCGCGCGCGTAGTCCTCCGCGCCGGCGCGCACCTCGCCGCCCTCCTCGCCGGTCAGCCACTGCGCCAGCGAGGCGTCGCCGCCGGCTAGCCGCGCGGCGGCCGCCACGCGCTTGGGGTCGCCCTCCAGGCGCTCCTGTATGCGCGCCGGCGCGAGGGGGTCGAAGCGCACGTGCAGGCACCGCGAGGCGACCGTCGGCAGCACGTCGGCGAGGCGGTGCGCAAGCAGCAACAGATGCACAAATGCGGGCGGCTCCTCGAGCGTCTTCAGCAGGCGGTTGGCCACCGTGTCGCTCATCGTGTGGGCGCCCTCGATCACGAACACCCGCCTGCGACTCTCAAACGGCGTACGCGCCGCCGCAGCCACGACGGCCTCGTCGATGTCGCTCACGAGCATCTCGTTCGCCCCACTCGGCAGGACCCACGTGAGGTCGGGGTGCGCGCCGCGCGCCACCCGCTCGCTCACGCCGGCTGGGTCGGGGGCGCCATCGGCGAGCAGCGCGGCCGCGAAGCCGCGCGCCACGCTGCGGCGGCCGATGCCCGGGGGTCCGTGGAAGAGGTACGCGTGCGACGGGCGCCCCTCGGGAGGCAGTGCCGGGCCGAGCACCGCCAGCGCGTGCGGGTGGGCCTCGATGCCCGGCAGGCGCTCGGCGGGAGTGGCGGTCGTCACTGCGCCCATCGTAGGCGCTAGCTTCCCGGCAGTGGCGCGCGGGCGGCTGATCACGATCGAGGGCCTCGACGGCGCCGGCAAGTCGACGCTCGCCGAGGGGCTGGCTCAGGAGCTGCAGGCACGCGGCGAGCCTGTGGTGGTGCTGCGTGAGCCCGGTGGCGTGGCCCTGGCCGAGCGCATCCGCGAGCTTGTCAAGGACCCCATGCTCGCTCCCAGCGCGGCTACGGAGGCGCTGCTGTATGCGGCCGCGCGGGCACAGTTGGTGCACGAGCGCGTGGCTCCGCTGCTGAAGGGCGGCATGACGGTCGTGCTCGACCGCTACGTGGACTCTTCGCTGGCCTACCAGGGGGCGGCGCGGCGTCTTGGCGTCGCGGCGGTGCGTGCCGTCAATGAGCTCGCCACCGGCGGCCTGACGCCGGACCGCACGCTGCTGCTGCACATCGCCCCGGCCACGGGGCGTGCCCGCCAGGATGAGCGCGCACAGCAACCCGACCGCCTGGAGCGCGAGAGCGATGACTTCTTTGCGACCGTCGCCGCCGCCTACGACGAGCTCGCCTGCGCCGAGCCACAGCGCATCCGCGTGCTAGACGCCGAGCGGCCGGCGGCGGCGGTCCTGCGCGCGGCATTGGCCGCGCTCGAGGACATCATTTAAGAGGACCCCCGGCTGGGTCCCGGGCCTGGCGGGACCTAATCTGGGATCCAGAGGGGCCCGCGTGGTGAGGAATCCAACGGACTAGCATTGAGCCATGTCCACACCCCTCCAGCACACGGTCGTGGTCGTGCACACGACGGCCGCCCACAGCTCCTCGCCCTCGACGGCTGCGCTCGTCGTGGCTGCTCTGGCGCTGCTGCTGATCCTCGCCTGCGCGGCGTGGGGGGCGGCACGCTGGTGGGCTTACGAACCGCACTGGCTGCTCTCCGCGCGCCACTCCTTCGCGGAGGCCGGGCTGCGCATCTCGGCGACGTGGGGCGAGCTGACCGACTGGCTGCGCCTCGGACACTGAACCGCGTAGACGCCTCGGGCACCCAGCCGGGCGCAACCCCTGCAAGCATCTAAAATAAGAGAAGCGCGTCCCGTTCTGTCCGGCTCGTCGTAGACGATGCTCGGCCCCACCGAAACAGACGAGTAGGCGTCGCGTGACGCCGGCGCGGAAGGAGCAGCCCGATGCAGAAGACCCCGCAGCCCACCACCCCCCAGGAGCTCACGCGCGGCGTACCGCTGTCCGTGCGACGCCTCTTCACGACCCCCGGCGTGCACCCATTCGAGACCGTCGAGTGGGAGCGGCGCGACGCGCGCATCGGCCACGGCGACCGCGTCGCCTTCGAGCAGCGCGACGTCGAGTTTCCCAAGAGCTGGAGCCAGAACGCGACCAATATCGTCGCCCAGAAGTACTTCCGCGGACAGCTCGACTCGCCCGCGCGCGAGTCCTCGGTCAAGCAGATGGTCGGTCGCGTGGCGAGCACGATCGCCGGGTGGGGGCGCGAGCGCGGCTACTTCGCGACCGAGGAGGACGGTGATGCCTTCGAGGCCGAGCTGACACACATCCTGCTGCACCAGATGGCCGCCTTCAACTCGCCCGTGTGGTTCAACGTGGGCTTCGAGGAGCACCCGCAGTGCTCGGCGTGCCAGCCCTATCACGCTCTGGTTTCAACGCCGCAGGGAATGGTCCCAATCGGAGAGCTCGTCGATGCGGATCAGGTTGGCCATGAGGTTTATGACGCCAACGGCGTGACTCGCGTTATAGCGACAAAGGCAAATGGGCGCAAGCGCGTCCTTCGGGCACGTCTGCGCAACGGAAGCTTCGTCGAAGCCACACCTGACCATGTCGTCAAGGCCGTGGCCGAGCGCCGCACCCTGCCGGCCTGGCTGCGGATGGATCAGCTAGAGGTGGGAATGCGGATGCATCTGCACCCGCACCGAGCGAAGGTCTGTGACCCCATCCGAGTCGCGGTCGGAGCGGGGAGCCTGGAGTCCTCGATGGAGGAGCTCGCGGAGGTCAATCGAGTCGATGTTGCCGAGGCTGCATTGGCCGGATGGCTACAGGCTGACGGCTTTGTCGGCCAGTACGACGGCACCAATCGCTCATTGACGATCGAGTTCCAGGTGGCGAGCGACGACGAGTACGAATGGGTGATGGAGAATCTGAATGTCGTTTTCCCAGAGGTGCATCGCAAGGTTCGTGAGGCTGATACGCAGCAGGTGCGTGTCAGGCGCATCCGGATGTATGGAGAGGTGCTTCGCGAGTTCGTAGAGCGCTGGGGGCTGCTGACCCGCGGTACCGAAATGCGCGCTCCAAGCCGGCTCTTCACGGCCTCACATGATGAGATCGTGGCTTATCTGCGTAGCCTTTTCCAGGCAGACGGCTACGTAACGGTTCGTCGAGATCGCTACGAGAACGCCCGAGTCGGGTTCGCTGTCATCGGCGAGCGGTGGACGGAGGACGTGCAGATACTGCTGGGCGCGATCGGCATCTACTCACGTCGCAGCCACAAGCTCGAGAAGCGCAATGACCGAAACGACACTCACGAGGTGGCCATATCAATCGGCTCCGAGCGGGCACGCTTCGCCGAGCTGGTGGGTTTCATAGGCAGCGATAAGTCGGACCGGCTCCTGCAGTCGCTGGAGCTGCGTAACCCCAAGCACTGCCCCGATCTGCGCGAGGAGGAGATCGTCGCAATCGAAGACCTCGGCGAGATGGAGGTGTATGACATTCAGACTGAGTCGGGCGAGTACCTGTCCAACAACGTGGCGGTCCATAACTGCTTCATCCTCAGCGTGCAGGACACGATGGAGTCGATCCTCGAGTGGAACACCAAGGAGGGGATGATCTTCAGGGGCGGCTCGGGCTCGGGGATCAACCTCTCGCGCATCCGCGGCTCGATGGAGCCGCTCGCCAAAGGCGGCACGGCGTCGGGGCCGGTGTCGTTCATGCGCGGCGCCGACTCCTGGGCGGGGACGATCAAGAGTGGCGGCAAGACGCGCCGCGCGGCGAAGATGGTGGTGCTCGACATCGACCACCCCGACGTGCTCGAATTCATCCGCTGCAAGGCCAAGGAGGAGGACAAGGCACAGGCGCTGCGCGACGCGGGCTTTGACATGTCGATCGACGGCGAGGGCTTCAACTCGATCCAGTACCAGAACGCGAACAACTCGGTGCGCATCACCGACGAGTTCATGCGCGCGGTCGCCGAGGACGGCGACTGGCGCCTGACGGCGCGCTCCACCGGCGAGCCCATCGGCGAGCCGATCAAGGCACGCGAGCTGATGGCGGAGATCGCGCAGGCCGCCTGGCGCTGCGCGGACCCCGGCGTGCAGTACGACACCACCATCAACCGCTGGCACACGTGCCCCGCCTCGGGGCGCATCAACGCGTCGAACCCCTGCAGCGAGTACATGCACGTCGACGACTCCGCCTGCAACCTCGCCTCGCTGAACCTGATGCGCTTCCGCCGCGAGGACGGCACGCTCGACGTGGAGTCCTTCGAGCACGCCGTCGACGTGCTGCTGCTCGCGCAGGAGATCGTCGTCAGCCCCTCCAGCTATCCCACCGAGGAGATCGCCGCCAACGCGCGCGCCTTCCGCCAGCTGGGCCTCGGCTACGCGAACCTCGGGGCCTACCTGATGAGCAACGGCATGCCCTATGACTCTGAGGAAGGCCGCGGCACGGCCGCCGCGATCACCGCGCTGATGACCGGCCGCGCCTACCGCCGCTCGGCCGAGGTGGCCGCGGCGATCGGCGCCTACGAGCGCTACCCCGAGAACCGCGAGGCCCACAACGGCGTCATGGAGATGCACCGCGACGCCGCCCACGCGATCGCCGACACCGACTGCTCTGACGGCGAGCTGCTGGCCGCCGCGCAGCGCTCGTGGGATGAGGCAGTGGAGTTGGGCGAGGAGCACGGCTACCGCAACGCGCAGGCCACCGTGCTCGCGCCGACGGGGACCATCTCGTTCCTGATGGACTGCGACACCACCGGCGTGGAGCCCGACTTCTCGCTCGTCAAGTTCAAGGAGCTCGTGGGCGGCGGGCAGATGACGATCGTCAACCGCACCGTCCCGCTGGCGCTCCAGACCCTCGGCTACTCAGAGCAGCAGATTGAGCAGATCGAGGCGCACCTGGCCGAGCACGGCACGATCCTCGGCGCGCCCGGCCTCGCCGCCGAGCACCTGCCGGTGTTCGATGTGGCCGTCGGCGAGCGCGCGATCTCGCACATGGGCCACCTGAAGATGATGGGCGCCGTGCAGCCCTTCATCAGCGGCGCGATCTCGAAGACCGTGAACATGCCCCAGGATTCGACGGCGGAGGACATCGCCGACGCCTACACGCAGGCCTGGCACCTCGGCGTGAAGGCGCTCGCGATCTACCGCGACGGCTCGAAGACCGCACAGGCGCTGCGCACTGACGCGCAGGACGAGAAGAACGCAGCGGGCGAGGCCGACGCCCCCGATGTCGATGCCATCGTCGAACAGGCCGTCGGCAAGGCACTCGCGGAGGCCGGCCCGCGCCGCAAGCGCATGCCGCGCGAGCGCCAGTCGATCACGCACAAGTTCTCGATCGGCGGCCACGAGGGCTACATCACCGCCGGGATGTACGAGGACGGCACGGTCGGCGAGATCTTCCTCACCGACATCGGCAAGGAGGGCTCGACACTCAGAGGCATGATGAACAGCTACGCCACCGCGATCTCGATCGCGCTGCAGTACGGCGTGCCGCTGGAAACGCTCGTGCAGAAGTTCTCTTACATGCGCTTCGAGCCCGAGGGCATCACCTCAAATCCGGAGATCCCCTTCGCCAAGTCGATGCCCGACTACATCATGCGCTGGCTGGCCTCGCGCTTTTTGAGCACCGACGCGCAGGAGGAGCTCGGCATCCTCACCCCCGCCGTGCGCGCCCGCAAGCTGGCTCAGGAGGCCGCCCAGTCGATGCAGGCATCGGACACCGCCGGCCCGCGGGACGCGAACGCGGCGGGCGCAGGGCAGTCCGCGGACGGCGCGGCCGCTCCGAGTGCGAGCGGACCGGGCACGAGCACCCCGGCGGCAAGCGCCCTCACCGACTCCCCGCCGGTCGTCCCCGCCAGGCTGCAGGGCCTCGATCTTGGGCCGGCCTGCAGCCAGTGCGGCGGGATGATGCAGCGCACCGGGTCCTGTTACACGTGTTCATCGTGCGGCAACAACACCGGCTGCGGCTGACGTCCGATGGCCAGCGCTGGCCGAAACGGGGATGCGAGCCGCAGGCGAGTGTCTCCCGGCTTCGGTCTGCGTCCTCGCTCGCTTGTGTGCCAAAGCACACTGCGCTCGCTGCGTCCTTGATCTGCTTGGCCCTCGAACGTCAGAGGCGGCGCTCAACGCACCCCTGCACTTATACCCGCGGAGGTAGTATGTTATCCTCACCCTGTGAGTAAGAGGCTGCAGGTGGTCGTCGCGGAGGACGAACTCGAACGTTACGAGTGCAGCGCAAAGGCTGCGGGACTGACCGTCTCGGCGTGGGCGCGTCAGGCGATGAACGCCGCCGAGCGCCACACCTCCAACGGTAATGTCGAGGCAAAGCTGGCCGCGATCCGCAAGGCGGCGACATACAACCTGACTCCGGCTGTCGACATCGAGACGATGCTCGCCGAAAACGAGCAGCGCTACGTGCCGAATCTCCCCGGGTTGGACTAGGCTTGACGTGGTCTTCGTCGACGCGAACGTCCCTCTGTACATACTTGGAAGGGATCATCCACACAAGGTCGACGCCCAGCGCCTGATCGAGCGCTATGCCAGCGAACGCCGACGCCTGGTGACCAGCAGCGAGGTCTTCCAAGAGGTCATGCACCGCTACATGGCGGTCGGCCGGCGCGACAAGATCGAGCTGGTGTTCCACACACTCAGAGCCATCGTGGACAATGTCTTCTCTGTGCGTGAGGAGGACATTTTCGCCGCCAAGGACCTCACCCACGCGCATCCCGAGCTGTCGGCGCGCGACGCCGTGCACGCAGCCGTCATGCGTCGCAGCCACGTCAGCGAGATCCTCTCCTTCGACCAAGGGTTCGACCTGCTGCCGTGGATCGTGCGGACTCCTGGTCCCGCCAGCCTCACCCGGAATAATTGACCGGTTTATCTGAAATCCTCAGTGGGCGATCTGAATGTCGAGCTACCGCCAATAGGCGCCTGCTCAGCCGTTCAGGCCACCTCGAGCGCCGCGTGGGACTGCGCACCTGCGCGTGAGCGCACGCCGATCAGCCGCGCGCTGAGGATCGCACCGACGCCCGCGAGCGCGGCGGCCAGCCAGAACGCGTGGTGCAACCCACTTACGTAGGCGGCGGCCGAACCGTGGCCGATCGCGGCGGCGGCGGGGACGAGGGCGCCGAAGACGGCGACGCCGAGGGCGACGCCGGCGTTGCGAAAGGTATCGTTGACGCCCGCCGCGAGGCCACCGTGGCGCTCGGGCAGCGAGCTGAGCGCGACGGCGGAGAGGGCGGGGTTGAACATGCCGGTGCCGATCGAGGCGAGCACCTCGCCGGGGAGCACGAGCGCCCAGGAGGTGTGGGGGCCGATGATCGTGCACAGCGCCATGCCGCCGCTGACGAGCACAAGCCCAGCGGTGATCAACAGACCGGGCGAGGTGCGCTGTACCAGCGGCGCGGAGGCGCCGGAGATCACAAACATCACGATCGTCCCCGGCAGATACACGAGGCCGGTCTGGATCGGCGAGAGACCGAGGACCTCCTGCAGGTAGAGCGTCAGGTAGAGATAGATCGCAAAGAAGGATCCGGAGATCGCAAACGCCGCGACCTGCGCGCCGCTGAAGGCGGGGTAGCGAAAGAAGTCGAGCGGCAGCATCGGCGCGGACGAGCTGGCCTCGACGGTAAGGAAGGCCGCCAGGAAGGCGACGCCACCGACCAGGTAGGCGAGGATCGTGGGCGAGCCCCAGCCGTCGATGTTGCCGCGCAGGAGCGCGAGCACCAGCAGGAAGAGACCCACGCTGAGGGTCGCCTGGCCGGGCCAGTCAAGGCGCCGGGGGGCGGGGTCGCGCGACTCGGTGACCCACGCACGCGTGGCCGCCAGACAGAACACGCCGAGGGGGACGTTCACGAAGAACACCGCCCGCCAGCCGAAGCCGCTCGTGAGCAGCCCGCCGACGAGCGGCCCGATCGCGAACGCCGCGCCGATCGTGGCGCCGTAGGCGGCGAACGCCCGCGCACGATCCCCCGGCTCCGAGAAGGTGGCGGAGATCAGCGCGAGCGAGGTCGCGAACATCAGCGCCCCACCCACCCCCTGCACGGCGCGGGCGAGGTCGAGCACGACGATCGAGCCCGACAGCGCGCAGACCAGCGAGGAGACCGTGAACAGCGCGGTGCCGTAGGCGAAGATGCGCCGCCGCCCGACTCGGTCGGCGAGCGCGCCGCCGCTCAACACGACCGTCGCGAGCGTGAGCGTGTAGGCGTCGATGATCCACTGCAGCCCTGTCAGCGAGGCATCCAGGTCGTGGGCGATGTGCGAGAGCGCCGTGTTGATCACGGCGATGTCGAGCATCAGCATCGCCGTGGCCAGACAGGCCACCGCAAGCGTTCCTCGGCGCGCGGTCATCGGGGCTCCCTTCGGTCGGTACTGGCCCTCACTCTAGGAGGACCGACGGCAGGCTCCAGACCGAAGGTAGGCCCCAGACCGACGGCAGGCCCCGCCGGGCGGCGCGGGGAGCCTCGGAATGATGCCTCCGGTCCGGCGGCGCAAGCCTCGGTGAGACACCGGGGCGGCGCGATGTCGGCGGGCACCCGGACGCCACCGGCTCCCCACAGACCGGTGAGCGTCAGGTATGTCGTGCGCTTAGGAGTTCAGGCGGTTCTTCAGGGCGCTTGCCGCCGAGAACTTCGCTGCCTTGCTGGCGGCGATGTTGATCGTCTCGCCCGTGGCGGGGTTACGTCCCTGCCGGGCCGCGCGATGGCTGACGCTGAACTTGCCGAAGCCGGCAAGGGCGACCTCACCGCCCGCCGCCAGCTCATCGGCGACGGCGCTGATTACCGCGTCCAGCGCCTCCCGTGCCTGACTTCCGCTCAGCTCGGCGCTCTCTGCGACCTTCTCAGCCAGCTCGTTCTTGGTCATCCCACTCCCTTCTCGAGTGTCGTTGCTGCGAGCAGGCTAACGGTTCCTCAGGACGACGAAGCGCCGCCCACCTGATTTTCGCCCGCCAGAGGCCCCAAACTGCGAGGTTGGGGGGCCGCCCGCGCGAGCGGCGACGGCACGGTCACGCGACGGTATAGCGGGGTCGCGCATCGGCACGGTGGAGTCACGAGCAGAGCCAGCAGGACCATGAGCCGCCATGGCGCGCGGCTGCAGGCGCCCAGCGGCGCAGGCGGCCCACAGGCAGGCGAGCCAGCAGCCGCAGGCAAGGCCGACATGCACCCATACGAGCTCGGTGGGCAGATGCGTCTCATACTGGTCGAGCCCGACGGCGCCCTGGAGCGCGATCAGCACACACAGCCATGTGAGCGAGCGCCGCAGCAGCGCGTCGGCGCCACGCCGGCGCGCCAGCCACCAGATGCCGACGGCAAGCAGCCCGAAGGCGAGGCCGAGCTCGCCGTGGCGGTGGATCACGAAGTCCATCGTGCCGCGCCCGTCGAAGTCCAGGCGGTTGATGCGCTGGCCCGGCGACCCCCCAGCGTGGGGGCCGGCGGCGGTGGCGGCGGTGCCGGCGAAGATCGTGAGTCCTCCGAGGGCCACCAGTGAGCGCACCCACCACACGAGCGAGCGGTCCCCAGCGGGGGGCCGGGGCGGACGGAGATCCTCCACGAAGGTGGCACGCCAGGCGAGCGCGACGGCGGCGGCGAGCAGCAACATCGACAGCGCGAAATGGCCCATCACCCAGCCGTAGTCGAGGTCGCCCTTGACGGTGAGCCCACCGAGGATCGCCTGGCCGAGGACGCCGAGCGGCAGCAGCGCACCGAGCCACACGAGGTCACGCCGGCGGGGGCGGCGGCGCAGCGCGAGCACCCACGCCGCGAGCGCGGCGAGCGAGACGGGGACGGTGAGCGTGCGATTGGAGAACTCGATCACAGCGTGCGTGTTCAGCGGCGGGTAGACCTTGCCGTAGCAGCGCGGCCACGTGGGGCAGCCGAGGCCCGAGCCGGTGAGACGCACGGCGGCACCGGTGAGCACGATCACGGTGAGGGCGCCCAGCGCGACATACGCTACGAGGGCGAACTGCTGTGGGGTGACGGTGTAGCCGTTGGTGCGCTCGCGCAGACGCTCGAAGGGCGCAGACATGCCCCTAAGTCTGCCAGGAGTGCCTACCCGCGGCGCTTGTGCCGAGGCGGATGTTCGGGGAGGTGCACGATCGTGAGGCTGGTGGTGGTCTTGTTTTCGAGCCGGTCGATGGCGACGATCGTGAGCACGTGGCGCCCGGGGCGCAGATTGATCGCGCCGAACCAGCGCATCGAGGCGACTGTGCTCTCAGGGTAGGTGTGGGTGAACAGGAAGGGCACCCAGTTGCGCACCAGATGACCGTCATCGAACAGGCGCACGCGACGGATCCCGGCGGGGTCCGAAGCGATGACCTTGATCTTCAGTTTGCCCCTGTAGCGCTGGCCGTTGAGGGGGTAGTCGGGGGTTATCTTGGGACCGGCGAAATCGCCGCAGGTGCCCGTGAGCTGGTCACCGTGTTCCAGGTAGGAGCGCATCGCCGCGTAGGCCGGCTTGGCGGAGCCGTCGGCGCGCAAGAGGCCCGAGACGACGGGGCCTTCGTCGCTGAGGGGGTACCACAGGGCGACCTGCACGTAGGGGTCTTCGGCGAGGCAGTGGTAGGCCTGCTGGAGGTAGGTGGCCTGTTCTTCTTCAGAGACCCCCCCGAGCTTCTGCCCGGCGAAGGCACCTTCCGAGCACATCGCGGAGGTGGTGCGCCAGCTCGCCTCGGTCATCCAGATCGGCTTGTCATCTCCGTTGGCGAGCTCGGTGGCGTGCACTTCGCGGTAGGCCAAAAACGAGTCCTGTTCCAGGCGGCCGTCGGGGTTGCGTAGGAAGGCATAGGGGGAGTTGACGTTGCAGGCGGTGTCGGTGTGCACGCCGACGGCGTCGAAGTAGCCCTTGCCGCCGGCCGCATAGATGCCCTGCAGGAAGGAGTAGTCGTTGCCCGCGAGCCCGCCGAGCACCACCTCCGCGTTGGGGTCGGCGCTCTTGACGGCGGTGTAGGCGGACTGTAGGAGGCGCGTATAGGCGGCGGGGTTCGGTTCGGCCCACCAGCGCGAGGTGTCCTCCTCGTTCCAGATCTCATACGCCGTCACGCGCCCGGCCCAGCGCTGGGCAAGGAAGTTCAAGAGGCTTGCGTAGTCGGCGGGGTTGCGGGGAGGCGCGTTGCCGGCGCTCGTGCCGCTCTCCCAGGCGGGGGTACCGACGACGTCGAGGATCACATGCGTGCCCTTGGGCAGAGAGCTCAGCATCTGGTCGTACGGCCACAGCCAGTTGCTGGCGTGCACGCCACGCGCGGGTTCGAAGAACTTCCAGGGCGCGAACACGCGCACCCAGTGAGCGCCGAGCGCGGTGGCCTGCTGCAGCGTGGCGGGGGTTACGTTGTTGAGGTTGACCCCGGCTTCCGCGGCCGTGGCCGTGGGGACGACGACGGCGCACCCGAGGAGGCCACCCGCCAGGAGGGCGGCGAAGATCGTTAGATGCGCGCGGGCGCGGGAGAGGAGGGCTAGGCGCGCGCGTGGGCGGCGCCGCGACTCGGGCATCGACATATACCTAGCATCGGCGTATGGCTGAAACGCTTGACCGCAAAGGCCTGCAGCTGGCCGCATGCCTGAAGGTGGGGGGTGTCCGTAGTGACCCGCAGGCGCCGGGGGCGAGCGTGGACGTCTGGCGGGCCGAGCTGGATGCCGTGGAGGAGGAGCTTGTGGAGCTGCTCTCACCTGAGGAGAGGGCACGCGCCGCGCGCATCGCGAAGGCGGAGAATCGAGTGCGGTGGATGCGCGCGCGGGGGGCGCTCAGGGCGTTGTTGGGGGATTATCTGCAGAGCGACCCGGCGACCCTGACATTCGTAGCCGGCCCGCGCGGCAAGCCGGCGCTGCGCGGGCGAGGAGAGCTGACCTTCAACCTGTCCCACTCGGGAACGCTGGCGCTGTATGCGTTCACCAAAGGAGCCGCGGTGGGAGTTGATGTCGAGTTGCTCGACCGCAGGACGCACAGGGATGACGTGGCATTGGCAGAGCGCGCGTTCGGGCCTGATGTGGCGGGCCGCTTGCGAACACTCAGACCGACCGAGCGCCGACGGGGGTTTCTGTGCGAGTGGGTACGCTACGAGGCACAGCTCAAGTGCCTGGGTGTGGGCCTGGCGGGGGCTTACAAGCTCGCCGAGGCAGACTCACCAGAGCTGTGGGTGTCCGAACTCGATATCGGCCCTGAAGCTGTGGCAGCCGTCGCGGTACAGATGGATCCCGGTCAGCGGGCGTAGCGGCGAGACAGCCGGCCGGCCGGCGTGGCGTCGAGGCCTACACACGTGAGCCCGTCAGCCGGCGTAGCGAAAGGGGAGTTCCCCGGCCATATCGGCCAGGCGCGGCGCGGCGGCGTCGCGCGCGGAGACGCTCAGCTCGGCGCGCGGCAGCGGCCACTGGATCCCCACGTCGGGGTCATCCCAGACGATACCCCGCTCGACGGCGGTGTCGTAGTAGGCGGTCTGCTTGTAGAGGACGTCGGCGACGTCGCTGAGGACACAGAAGCCGTGGGCGAAGCCGACGGGGACGTAGAGCTCGTGCAGCGTGGAATCGTCGAGCTCGTAGCCCTCCCACTCGCCGTAGGTGGGCGAGCCGTGGCGCAGGTCGACGAGCACGTCGAGGATGCGCCCGCGGGCACAGCGCACGAGCTTGGCCACGCCGGGGCCGATGTGGAAGTGCATGCCGCGCACGACGCCGTGCGTGGAGCGCGAGTGGTTGTCCTGGATGAAGCGCTCCTCCTCGGGGATGCCAAGCTCTGAGTGCCACTGCAGGCGGTAGGTCTCCACGAAGAAGCCCCGCTTGTCTGCAAACACGCGCGGGGCGAAGAGGATCGGGCCGTCCAGGCGCGTGGGGAGGGTCTGCACGCGGCGGAGGGTACAAGATGGCCTCGGGTGGGCCTGTCCCCTTTCTGTGAAGCAGGAGGAGACCCTCTGCTCAGTCCATCGATCCTGCCGCTCAGTCGATGGACCCGCGCGGCGCGACCCACACGCTGGCGAAGGCAAGCGAGGTGTGCTCGGCGATGGCGTCATAGTCACGGTCGTAGTGCAGTACGCCGAGGCCGGCCGAGGCCGCCACGGCGGCGATCAGCAGGTCGACCGGCTTGACGCGGTGCGAGATGCCGGGCGCGGCCGCGAGCTCGGCTTGAGCGGTGACCGCCTGCGCGGCGGCGTCGGCGGTGAGGGAGGCGTGCAGGAGGGCATCAAGGCGCCCTCTCGTGAGCGCGAAACCAGCCTCATCGCGTGCGCTGTAGAGCATCTCCAGCAGCGTCGGCGGGCAGCTCCACAGCTCGCCGGCGGTGAGCGCTGCGTCGAAGCGCTTACGGGGAGCACCAAGGAGGCGGTCGTCCATCGCCCTCGCCCAGGCCGAGTTGTCGAGCAGCAGCGCCTGGCGGTAGCCCGTCAATGGGTCCAGCCGTGCTCGCGCACCTCATACGCCGCCTCGACGTCGAGGCCCTCGCCGGTGTGCAACTGCTCCACCAACTGGCGACGCAGCTCGCGGCGACGGGCCTCCTCCTCGCGAGTGTCCTTCAGCTCGCGCAGACGCTCCTGGGCGCCGCGAATCACCAGGTCGCCGAAGCGGATGCGCTCGCCGCGGCGGCGCAGCTCGTCGAGCGCGGCTCGCATCGGGGGCGTTTCGGTGACTGAGTGGCGGGGATGGATGGTAGGCACGAGGCATAGTGTAGCACCGAGGTACTGCACTTGAGAAGAGGACCCCACAAGGGGGTCCGGATGGGCCGGTGGGTGACGAGACTGGGCGCGGATGGGCCCCGCGAGCGGGCCGTCAGAATGCGAACGGAGTGAGATGCATCTCTCGCGACTAGCGATCGGGGGCCTGCTCGCCACTCCCCAGCAGGCCAAGCGGCGACACCGCCAGCGCGCCCAGCCGTCCACGCCCCGCGATGCGCATCAGCCCGCGCTGCTGGGCGGGGGTCAAGAGGCCGCCCTCGTCGATCAGCGGCAGGCCGGTGGCGACGCGGGTCTCCAGCGAGTGGTAGGCGTCCTGGTACTCCTGAGCGAGTTGCAGGTGGTGATCGATTTCCCGTTCGAGCTTGAGGATGTAGCTCTCGCGATCCAGCTCCTGCCAGGCGCGGGGGGCCGCCTCGGAAGGAGGTGCGGCCAGCGCATGGTGATAGACCGCGACGAGCTGCCGGGCCACCTCGCTCCAGCCTGGCACGGGGATGGTGCGCAGCTTCTGGAGATGCGCGACGCGCGCAGGCCCATCGTTCAAGAGCGGCAGAACAGCGTTCGCGCTCGCAGCGGCGTCCCATGGCACGAGCGTCGCCGCACCGCCGGCGACCTCTGACAGAGAGGCCTGGGCGGCGAACAGGCAGGGAAGACCCGCGCGGGCGGCCTCCACCGGCAGCAGGCCGAACCCCTCGTAGAGCGTCGGATAGAGCAGCGCGCGCGCATGCCCGTACAGCCACGTCTTGGTCGACTCGTCGATCGGCCCCAGGTCGAGGATGAAGCCGGACAGCTCGGGGCGCTCACCGAGGAGCTCGCGCTCGTGCTCGCGCGAGGATCCATGGGGGACGTGCGCACCGGCGAGCACGAGCCGGCCGGGCCAGCCCAACGCGCGCAGCGCACCCAGCAGAGCGATCGCGAAGGGGCGGTTCTTGTGCGCGTAGTCGGCTCCCAGACAGAGCAGGAACGGATCGTCGGCTGCGAGACCGTCAGGCGGGCGCCCGGCCGAGCTGGAAGCCTCGATCGCCTCGGCGCCGATGCCGACCACGTGTGTGCGCCCGGCGGGCAGTAGGTCCTCGGCGAGTGCGTCGCGGCGGGCGTGCTCTGAGAAGAACACCACCTGATCGGCCCCGGCCAGCGCCAGCCGGGTGGTGCGGCGATACGCGCGCCAGGCGTCGCCGTCGCGATGGTATGAGTGGTTGTGAAAGGCGACCAGGTCCTGCTGGCCGATCACCACACGCCGGCCCACGAGCCGCAGCAGCGTGAGGTCGTCCGGCGTGAACACCTGCTGAGGGCGGTGCACCACGTCGCTTAGCGGCGGCTCGGCGAGTGCTTGCTCATAGGTGAGCAGCTCGACCTCGGGGACGCTTGCAAGTGCGTCGCTCGCGCGCCGCGACAGGTCCGGGGGGACCAGCACCCGTACCGCCACCTCCCCGCCTCGCGCGAGCGCGAGGATCAGCTCGACGATGTAGGTCTGGGTGCCGCCGGCGCTCGCGTTCAGCGCACGTCCGTCAATCGTCACCGAGAGCCTGCCCAGGGCGGTGCGGGCCCGGTCGAGCGCGCGGTGCAGCGGTCCCTGCTCGTCGTTTGCGATCGTTGCCTGGATCGGGTTGCCGACCCCCCCTGAGGGACTCTCCAGCCCTCTGGTCGGCGCACGCGGATCGATCAAACCCTCGGGTGTGCCCTCCACCAGGACATCGTCGGCGGCGACATGGACCATGCCCAGCGCGGTCGTGCGCAGCGCGAGGTCTGCCAGCGCCTCAGCCAGGCCAAGCGACTCGTCGAGTGGACCAGCGAGCTCCAGGGCGCCGCGGCGGATGTAGGCGCAACCGGGGCCGATCGTGGCGATTCGTGGGTACAGATCGAGGGCGCTTTGGCGGACAGCCACGGCGGCCTCGACGGCCCCCGCTGAATTCGCGCCGGGGAGCAACACTGCGCCGGCGCCCAACGACAGCGGCGTGGCGCTCGCCACCGTGGAGTCGTTGGTGGCCGCAGCTCGCAGCCCATCAAGCCAACCCGCGGTGACGCGGACTCCACAGGCCACGAGGGCCACATCGCTTGGGAAGCTCTCGCGGATCACCTCGTTCAATGCCGACACTGCGGCGCCCGACTGAGCCACCGGGCTGAAGCTCGCCCTTCCGGCGGCATCGTCGCCCAAGGCCGCCTCGAGCTGCCGGAGAACGGCCGAATTCCCTGCCACGATCACCGACACTGAGTCGGTGTGCTCGAGCACGTTTCGGACGCAGGCCAGCGTCTCCGCGTCCACACCGACGACGGGGACGCACACCGCTACGGTGTCTCGATCGAGGCCGGCCGTCACCTAGACGCCGACCTTGGGGTGAAAGATCACGTTGCGGAATACGAGAAAGTTCAGTGACACGAGGAGCGCGACCGTTGCCAGGTACACGAGCTCGACGGGCAGCCCAAGCGCGGCCGGCAGGACGGCGGTAGATATCGCTGTGAGCCCGTACTGCGCGCCCGCGAACACCAGGTAGCGGGCGGCCTGGTGACGGAGGGGCAGGGCATACTCGTCGCGGTGGGCCCAGACGAACAGCCGCTGCAGCGTGAAGTGAACCGATACGCCGATGCAGGCGCCGATGGCGAGCGCCACCTGGAAGGGCAGGCCACCCACGTCGGCCAGGAGCGTGGTGCTGCCGAGATAGAACGATGGTCACGGTTCCCCCGGTGAGGGCGTAGCGAGCCCCCTGCGCGAGCAAGCCGGAGCCCCGCAGGCGCCGGCTCCACATCGTGAGGTGGTGGGGAGCGGACGCGCCGGGCGCTCGCGTGGGGCGTGGCATCCGCTTAACGTAGACGAGCAATAGGGAGGCGCGGGGGAGGGGCCACCCAGCAGCCCCTCGGAGGCGCCACAAACGTCGGATACGCGTGGTACCGTCGGTCGATATGGTCCACGCTTCGAGCGGCGTCAGATCCGATACCGGCTCCGATATCCACAAGATCCCGCACCACAGGCAGCGGATAGAGCAGTGAGCGTCGCCGAGAGCGCGGCCCTCGCCGACGGCATCCGGCGCATCGTCATCGAGCAGTCAAAGCGCGCCAACGTCGGCCACATAGGTTCGGCTCTGTCGATCGCGGATATCCTCGCGGCGCTCTATGGCGGGGTGCTCGATCTGCCGAACGATCGCGCCCACCGGGATCGCCTCGTCTTATCCAAGGGCCACGCCTCGCTCGCGCTCTATGCGGCGCTCGAATTGACCGACCGCGTGCCCTCCGGGACGACCGGCACGTACTGCGCCGATGGCACGCTGCTCGGCGTACACCCCGAGCGCGAGCTGGATGGCGTGGATTTCTGCACGGGCTCGCTGGGCCACGGACTGCCAATCGCGGTGGGCGCCGCGCTGGCAGCCCGCATGCAGAAGTCCTCGCGGCGCGTATTCGCCGTGATGAGCGACGCGGAGCTCAACGAGGGCTCGGTCTGGGAGGCCGCGATGTTCGCCGCCCACCACGAGCTGGCCAACCTAGTGCTGATCCTCGATCTCAATGGGCAGCAGGCGATGGGCTACACCCGCGACGTGCTGGACCTCGACGCCCCGGCACGACGCTGGGGCGCCTTCGGATGGGATGTGCACGAGCTCGACGGGCACGACCCGGCGGGTATGCGCGCGAGGATTGGCGAGCTGGACTTCCGGGCAGGAGCGCCCCACATCCTGATCGCGCGGACGACATTCGGGAAGGGCGTGAGCTTCATGCAGAACACGATCGACTGGCACTATCTGCCGATGACCGATGAGCAGTACGCGCAGGCGCTGTCGGAGCTTGAGGCGGCGGCCGCATGAGGGACGACTTCATCGCGGAGCTCGCCGACTTGGCGGCGCAAGACGAGCGCGTGGTGCTGCTCACGGGCGACCTCGGCTACATGGTGCTCGACGTCTTCTCCAGCCGCTTCCCCGATCGCTTCTTCAACGTCGGTGTGGCCGAGCAGAACATGGTGGGGATGGCGACCGGCCTCGCCGAGGCGGGCTACGTGCCGTTCGTCTACTCGATCGCGACGTTCGCGTCGCTGCGACCGTACGAGTTCATCCGCAACGGGCCGGTGCTGCACGAGCTTCCGGTGCGCATCGTGGGCGTGGGTGGCGGATTCGACTACGGCTTCAACGGGATCACGCATTTTGCGCTCGAGGATTACGCGGTCATGCGTACGCAACCCGGCCTGACGGTGGTGGCACCGGCGGACAGCGCCCAGGCACGCGTGGCGGTGCACGCCACGCGTGAGCTCCCCGGACCTGTTTACTTCCGCATCGGCAAGCGGGGCACCCCTGTGCCTGGACTCGAAGGTCGCTTCGCGCTCGGGGCCCTCCAGCTGATCGGCGAGGGCAGCGATGTCGCGCTGATCGCGATCGGCTCGGTCGCCGGCGAGGCGCGGCGCGCGGCCGAGCTGCTTGCCGAGGAGGGCATCGCCGCGACGGTCGCTGTCGTCTCCACCTTCAACCCCTCGCCGGTGGAGGGTCTCGCCGAGCTGCTCGGCGGGGTCTCGCTGGCGGTCTCGGTGGAGGCGCACTATCTGAATGGAGGCCTCGGCTCGCTGGTCGCCGAGACGATCGCCGAGCGCGGCTTGAACACACGCTTGGTGCGCACTGGCGTCGATACCGTGCCGCGCGGGCTGGCGGGCAGCCAGGAGTATCTGGAGGACCGCTTCGGCCTCTCGGCAGAGCGGCTGGCGGCCACCGCCCTGACGGCGCTGGATACCGCCAGAGCATGAAGCTGAGCGCGGTCATCGCCTGCTACCGGGACGCTCAGGCGGTGCCGATCATGCACGAGCGCCTGAGCAGGATGTTCAAGGAGATCGGGGCCGACTACGAGATCATCTTCGTCAACGACGGCAGCCCCGACAACGCGCGTGAGGTGCTGAGCGAGCTGGCCGAGCGCGACCGCAAGGTGGTGGTGGTCAACCACACGCGGGCGTTCGGCTCGCAGAGCGCGTTCACCAGCGGGATGCGGATCGCCACCGGTGACGCGGTGGTGCTGCTCGACGGAGACCTGCAGGATCCCCCCGAGGTCATCCCGCAGTTCGTCGAGCAGTGGCAGGCGGGCTTCGACATCGTCTACGGCGAGCGGGTTAAACGCGAGGCGACGGCGTTCATGAGCCGCGCTTACAAGCTCTTCTACCGTGTCTTTCGCCGTCTCTCCTACCTCAACATCCCGCTCGACGCAGGGGACTTCGGATTGCTCGATCGCCGCGTGGTCGACGCGCTGAACAGCCTGCCCGAGTCCCATCGCTTCATCCGGGGGCTGCGCGCGTGGGTGGGCTATCGCCAGATCGGCGTGCCCTATGTGCGCCCGGAGCGCATGTTCGGCAGGACGACCAACTCGCTGGTCAAGAACATCGGCTGGGCGCGCCGCGCGATCGTGTCGTTCTCCTACGTGCCGCTCGATCTGATCGCCTGGCTCGCGCTCTTGAGCGTGGGCGTGTCGTTCCTCGCGCTGATCGCGCAGCTAGTGCTGCACTTCGCCGACCCGGGTCTCGCTCCCAAGGGCTTCACGACGCTGATCGTGGGCATGCTGTTCATCGGCGGCATCCAGCTGTTGTGCCTGGCGATCATCGGTTCCTACGTGGCGCATATCTATGAGGAGAGCAAGCACCGCCCGCCCTACCTGGTGGAGAGCATCCTCAACGACCCCGGCCAGGCGCTCGACGAGAGCAGCACTCCGGACCGCCGGCTAGGGGAGAGCGCCTCCGACCGGCCATCGACCGAGAGCGCCTCCGACCGGGCGACCCGCGAAAATGAGGCCGCCGTCGACGAGCGTGAAGCGCCGCGGCGCGAGCGGATCCCACAGCCATGACCGACACCCTGGACACGCTTGCGCCTGAGATGTGCGCCACGCGCTGCGCGATCTGCGAGCGCGAAGGCGACGCGGCGGAGCGCTGGCCGGCGACGTTCGACCCCGAGGCGTTCAACGCCAGGGTGTTCTCCGCGCGACGCCTGCCCGATCGCGTGCACTACCGGATGGTCACGTGCAACACGTGCGGGCTCGTGCGCTCAGACCCGGTGGCCGGGGAGGAGCTACTCGCGAAGCTGTATGAGTCGAGCAGCTTCGACTACGGCCAGGAGGTGGGGTCGCTGCAGGCGACCTACGGTCGCGCGCTCGGCTGGCTCCAGGAGCGCTCGCCGCGGCGGGAGGCGCTGCTTGAGATCGGCTGCGGCAACGGCTTCTTCCTGCAGCAGGCGCGTCGCCAGGGATGGCGGGAGGTGCGGGGCGTCGAGCCGAGCGCCGATGCCGTGGCAAAGGCACCGGCAGAGCTGGGGGGGGCGATCGTGCAGGACATGATGGGCAGGGGGCTGTTCGCCCCGGAGAGCTTTGACGCGGTGTGCCTGTTTCAGGTGCTCGACCACATCTCAGATCCCGTGGCCCTGCTCGAAGAGTGCGTCGCGGTGCTGCGGCCCGGGGGGCACATACTCGCGCTCAACCACAACGTCCGCGCGTGGTCGGCGCGGCTGCTCGGCGAGCGCAGCCCGATTGTCGACATCGAGCACACCTATCTCTACTCCCCCGCGACGATGCGGGCGCTCTTCGCCAAGGCGGGCTTTGCCGAGGCAGAGGTGCGCAGCGTGCGCAACACCTATAGCTTGGCTTACCTCACGCAGCTCGTGCCGCTACCGGCCGGACTGAAGGCCCGTGTGCTGCCTGCCCTACGCGCCGGCCCGGCGGGCCGTGTGCGCGTGACGGTGCCGCTCGGCAACCTGTGCCTGATCGCGCGTAAGCCGGGTTGAGCGCCACGCGCCACACAAGCCCGGCCGGGGGCCACGGGGAGAGCGCGGTGAGGGCGCTCGTCACCGGAGCCGGAGGCTTCCTCGGAGCTAACCTCGTACGCCGCCTGCTCGCGGCCGGACACGAGCCGCTCGCCGTCATGCGTCCCGGGGGAACATCGTGGCGCCTGCAGGACATCGCGGCCGACCTGAGCATCGTCGAGCTCGACCTCGGCGACCCCGCCGCGATTGAGCGGACCGTGACCGATATGCGGCCACAGTGGATCTTCCACCTAGCGGCGCACGGGGCCTACTCGTGGCAGACGGACGTCGAGGCGATGGTCGCCGTGAATGTCAGCGCCACGGTGGCGCTGCTCGCGGCCGCGCGGGCGGCCGGCGTGCAGGCGTTCGTCAACGCGGGCTCCTCCTCGGAGTACGGTCTGAAGGCCCACCCGCCCCGTGAGGACGAGTGGTTGCAACCGAACAGCGACTACGCGGTGACGAAGGCGGCGGGCACCCATCTGACAGCGCTCGCCGCGGCGCAGGGCCTGCACGCGGTGACGCTGCGGCTGTACTCGATCTACGGTCCCTGGGAGGACCCGGACCGCCTGATTCCCGCACTGGTGCGCGAGGCGATGCGCGGACGGCTCCCGCCGCTTGTCGGTCCGCAGACAGCGCGCGACTTCGTGTATGTGGATGACTGCTGCGAAGCGCTGTTGCGCGCTGCCGAGCGCGGCGCGCCAGCCGGCCCCGGCGCGACCCTGAACATCGGCTCCGGCACACAGACGCGTCTTGACGAGCTGGTCGAGATAGCGCGCGCGAGCCTCGGCGTGAGCGCGCTCCCGGAGTGGGGCACGATGGAGCAGCGCGGCTGGGACACGAACGTCTGGGTGGCAGACCCGCGCGCCGCAGCCGAGCACCTCGGCTGGAGGGCGACGACGGGCCTCGGCGAGGGACTCACCCACACCGCTGCCTGGCTGCGGGCGAGGCCAGAGCTGTGGGAGCGCTACGGCGTGGCGGAAAGCAGCTGATCCGGGGACGGGCGCCACTCCAACGATAAACTGATGCGATGAGCTTCACACGGATCACGGTACGAGTTGACCAGATGGGCGGAGTCCCATGCATCCGCAGCCTACGGATCCCAGTCGCGACCGTGGTCGGCATGGTCGCAGACTGCATGAGCGATCCAGAAATCCTCTCAGCGTATCCTGACCTGGAGGCTGAGGACATTCGCGAGGCTATGCACTACGCCGCAGAGGCCGTCCGCGAGCGCGAGTTGCCGCTCGCCGCGGCACGCAAAGACGACCTGACCAGCAATCGGGGCTGCTGCTCGCTAACCTCGCGGCGATCGAGCGCGACCTTGCCGAAAGCAGCGTCGTCATTGAGCCCGGCCGAATCCGGGTCCGTAGACTCCCACTAATCCCATAAGCCGGTCGGCGTGGACACGGGAGCGGCGGCGATAACAGTCTACGCCGGCTGCGCGTAGCGAAGAGCCAGACATGAAGGTGGCGGTCACACCATGACGACCGAAAGGGCAGCATGGGCTTCTGCCATTTGGCTGTAGTCGTCGTCCTGTGTGATTACGGGCAGTCCGTGCTCGACCGCTGTGGCGGCGATCAGCGCATCGGTGAGCTTGACCGTCCTCTGGATGCCGGTATTGCGGCAGTCGAGAACGAGCCTGGCCCATGCTGCCATCACGGCCTCGCTGATTGGGATCGGGTTCGCGGCGCGGGCGAGGTCGAGTGTGTCGGCGCGTCTGGCTATGGATCGGTCGTCGGTAGAGGCGAGTACGCCGAGCTGCAGCTCGGCGATGCTCACGACGGAGACGGCGACACGCTCGGGGAGGTCGCCGAGCGGTCGTCCGCTCTCGCGGCCGGCGAGCTGTGGACCTGGCAAGTAGACGTCGAAGTCTCCGACCTCTCCACGCATGAGAAGCTCGCCACGGTTGGACCCAGCGCGCCCGAGCCGGGGCCGTCACAACTGGTCCGCCTATCAACACGTCGGCGAGCAACTCTCGAAAGAGGGCTGGACAGGACTGATCGCACCCAGCGCGGCCCGTCCCGACGGAAAGATCCTGTGTCTCTTCCGCGCCGAGCGCAGTGTGCGTGGAGCAAGGCCCTTTCTCCCCGCGCCGCATCGACGAGCCGCCACCCCCACCCACAGGGTTGCGGACATAGGGTCAGGACGCTCGACCGCCAGATAGCCTGTGGCGCTTGCCCTCGCGCGCGAATACAGACAGCATCTCCGCCTCACCACACCGGACCAACGTCGGCGATCAGCGCGAGGAGCGCTGGCAACCGCCGCCGTTCGTCCCGCTCAACGGCCGCGTCAGCCGTGCCATAGCCGGCATCCGACGCGTCCTGGACGCCCAGGCCGGATCGATCTGGAACGACCTTTCGGTTGAGCTGAGAACGGTCAGCGGGACGCTGCTGGACGTCGGCTGCGGCGCGCAGCCATACCGCACGCTCGTGCCGGCCGACGTGACGTACATCGGGATCGACACGGCGGACGCGAAAGACCGCTTTGGCTATGACATCCCCGACACGAAATACTTCACGGGCGACAGATGGCCAGTGGACGAGCACGTCGCTGATACGGTGCTGTGCACGGAGACGCTCGAGCATGTGCTCGATCCGCTGGGCTTTCTTGCCGAAGCAAGGCGCTCGTTGCGACCGGGTGGGCGGCTGATTCTCACGGTGCCGTTTGCGGCCCGATGGCACTATGTCCCCTTTGACTACTGGCGATTCACCCCGTCGGCCTTGAAGCACCTCTTGGGCAAGAGCGGCTTTACACAAATCGAGATTTATCGACGTGGCAACGCCCTGACGGTCGCCTGCTACAAGGTGTCGGCTCTCATCTTGCCGCTGCTGATGCCCCGCAAGGATGGATCTCTACAGAGGATTGCCTCGCGCACCGCCGGCCTCCTGCTGTCACCGCTGCTCGCAGCGAGTATCGCCACGGCCAGGCTGTCGCTTATCCAGGATGGAGGCGATGACTGCTTGGGCTATACCGTATTCGCCAGACGGCCCACCGACTAACTAGATGGTGGCCATCGGGCGCAGCGCCTGAAGTTCGTTCATAGCTCCTCCTAGGTCACTCGACGGCAAACGGGCTACTCGCCATCACATTAGCCGAGCCGATCGGTGAATAGGACCACGCCTGACTACCCGGGTTCCACCCCTCATTGTTCAACTGCCCGTTAGTGCCCTCCCAGAAGACGTCGATATAACCACCAGGCAATGCCACAGCAGACGCACTACTCGCCATCACATGCGCAGACCCGATCGGCGAATACGACCAGGTCTGGCTACCCGGGTTCCACCCCTCATTGTTCAACTGCCCATTGGCGCCCTCCCAGAAGACGTCGATATAACCACCAGGCAACACCACTGTAGACGCACTACTCGCCATCACATTAGCCGAGCCGATCGGTGAATAGGACCACGCCTGACTACCCGGGTTCCACCCCTCATTGTTCAACTGCCCGTTAGTGCCCTCCCAGAAGACGTCGATATAACCACCAGGCAATGCCACAGCAGACGCACTACTCGCCATCACATGCGCAGACCCGATCGGCGAATACGACCAGGTCTGGCTACCCGGGTTCCACCCCTCATTGTTCAACTGCCCATTGGTGCCCTCCCAGAAGACGTCGATATAACCACCAGGCAACACCACTGTAGACGCACTACTCGCCATCACATTAGCCGAACCGATCGGTGAATAGGACCACGCCTGACTACCCGGGTTCCACCCCTCATTGTTCAACTGCCCGTTAGTGCCCTCCCAGAAGACGTCGATATAACCACCAGGCAATGCCACAGCAGACGCACTACTCGCCATCACATGCGCAGACCCGATCGGCGAATACGACCAGGTCTGGCTACCCGGGTTCCACCCCTCATTGTTCAACTGCCCATTGGCGCCCTCCCAGAAGACGTCGATATAACCACCAGGCAACACCACTGTAGACGCACTACTCGCCATCACATTAGCCGAACCGATCGGTGAATAGGACCACGCCTGACTACCCGGGTTCCACCCCTCATCGTTTAGCTGTCCGTTAGTGCCCTCCCAAAAAACATTTAGATCTGGCACGGTGGCATAAGTTTGATCGCCACCATAGCTCGTGACCCCGCCACTTGTGGCCACAAGCCGGTAATGATAGGTCGTACCTGGCAGCAGGCCCGAGACGATAGCCCGCTCTGCTACTGGACTTGAGCCAGACCCCGCATCGCCTTCGGGCGTCGATGAACCGTAGGACGTAGTTTCTCCATATTGGAAATAATACTTTGAGTCGTAGCCTCGCGGATTCACAGTACCGTTCAGTGTAGCTTCCGTCTCACCCACTCCAGTCGCCGCCCCTGTAGCTGCTTCCACCGGGCCCGTCGTAGTCACCGTATTATCCGCGCCGGTTGTGGATCCTTCGCCGTTCCATGCGACTATCCGATAGTGATAGGTAGTACCTGGTTCAAGGCCGATAGTCAGACTTGCGCCGGACAGACCCGAGCCCGAACCAGCATCGCCTTCAGCCGAATATGATCCGTAGCCAGTGGTGGTTCCATATTCAAAGTGATACCTGGCATCCAAATGACCTCCCGGGTACACGCTGCCGGTAAGGGTGGCCTGCTTAGGTTGAACGTTCGTTGCTCCTCCAGTATACCCCCACGGGACACCCTTATCTACCCAGATAAAGCTGGCCGCCGGACGGGGCGCATCGGGGGCATTCGGATCGCTACTCGGCACATAGAGAGCTCCGTCTTCATCTTCGGATCCGCCACAAGAAGGCTGCTTGCGTCCTCCGAGCATAAACTCGTAGTAGAAGACGTGTTCCGGCTTGCGTGTTGGGATCAAGTTATTCACAAGCCACTCTGCACGTTCCGCTTGACCAGCTTCGCCGTGTTCTTCCAAATGACCACCGTAGTCCGTACACTTACGGGCGGAGACCTCGGTTATCCAAACCTGGTCACCCGCTCCTTTATTTGGAAGACCTTCCACAGCCTGGGCATAATACGATTCATTCCTATATTCTACCGAATAATACGGATGAAGACCCCAAATGGTCGGAACAGGATTAAGATTGTTGCGATATTCTTCCTCGTATGCCTTGGCGCTGGTGTTATCTTCCACATTCCCTGCGATGATCGTGCATCCGTAGCCTTCTTCGCACGCAGCATAGGCTGAGTTAGTAAAGTGAGCGGGCGCAACCGCTTCACTCACTTTAGAGTAGCCTCCCTGGTTATTTGGCTCGTTCCATGCCTCCAGGTAACGTATGGGATATCCCATTGCTTTAGCCCGACTGAGGAGTTCCTTCAAGTGCGTTTTGTACACCGCTGATGACGACGGATATTCGCCATTATAACTGGTCAGCGCTACATCAGAAGTAAGACCCATACTAGCAATGTCAGTCAACCAGTTTTCGAAATTCGAACGTGATTCACCACCAAGAGAGATGGCGTTCCACTGTACTACATACCGGGCGTATTGGATGTGCGAGCCAGAAACCCAGTTGCTTTTAAAGAACCCAGCGAAATAGCTGCTGGTGAAGCCGTTATCCCAGTTTGGAAGGCTCTGATCGGAGATGCCATCCGGCACGGCCGTATACGCCGTTGCGGAGGCGTCTACAGCAAGAGTCAGGCAAAGCGCCACTAGACAGATACCCACGACCCGACGTAGTACGCCTCGGCGCATTCTGTGTGCCGCGACTCCAATCTGCCCTGATTCGGAGGCCTCAGGGATCCTTATCTCATCACGCTCGACAGCAGTCCTTGCGCCCTGTCCCATCCCTGCCACGCCGACCTCCATTACTTGTGAACTCGCCAGAACGGGTATGACCCTCCCACAGACAAGAGGCTGCCGCAAGTCTTCATATTGATGAGACAGCCGCCCCTGTTAGATGCTTCATATTCAGCGACAGATGCCTGCGTCTCTGTGAACAACCTATGCCTGGATTCTCGCCGAGGAGCCAGGCGCGAGGCAACCGCTCAGCCGAGTGGTGGTCGGCCTCGTGGCGCAGGGAACCGAAGCTCAGGCAGCTCGAAGGAAGCGCCGCAGCGCTTCGCGGATGACCTCGGAGGTCGTCGTCGCATCGGCTCGCGCACGGTCGATTAGCTCCCGTCGCAGCTCGGGATCAAGCCGTACGGACTCGACGCTCGCCGGCGAGGAGCCTAGCGCGGGACGACCTCGCTTCGGCCGCCGCGCGATCAGCTCATCGACGTCGTAACCCGCCTCGGCCTCGGCGGCGAGGACCTCGACGTCCTTGTCGGTGATTCGGCGGCCTGCTCGGGTGTGGCCGGCGACGCTGTGCTTTCGCGCCGAGTCGTGGACCTCCACGCGACTTAGTGTACTACGAAAAGAGCCGATGAGATGTGGGGCGGGCTTGCCTACGCGGCCTGGTCGACCGCCATGACGACCTGGACTCCCAGAGGGCTGAGTATCCAGGCGTTGGAATGCCCAGCTCGCCCTGTCCTCGTCTTGATCACCAGCCTAGCCTGCTCCAAGCGCTTGAGCATCCTCGAGATTTGACCTGCGTGGTCGCGACCGATAGCCCGTCCGATCTGAGCGTTGCTCGCCCCTGGGTTCTGCATGAGGTACCTCACGCAAGCCCACATCCGATGCGCTTTGGGGTCCGACAGCGGAGGCGGGATTACCACGTTGCTGGCCATCTCGGCTGGCGCCAGTGCTCTGATTCGTGCTGCTTCCTGCGCCCGCTTGATCTCCAGGCGCGCGGCCGGTGTGTCCATATAGGGGCCAATCGATATCAGCAGGTCTACCAGCGCCGCGCGCACGCCGTCGCGCCACGGCCCCTCACCCAGCAGCGCGGCGGACGCCGCGATATCCAGCCCGCTGAAGGTCTCCCGGGCCGCCGCGAGGATGCACTCCTCAATGCCGGGGAACATCCTGTAGAACGCCGAGCGGGGTAGGCGGGCCTTCTTGGCCACCGCTTCCACCGTAACCCCATCGGGTCCCCGCTCGGCAAGGACGTGGCGAGCCGCCTCAAGAAACGTTGCGCGCTGTGACTCGCGAAACGGCTTGTGCGGAAGCCCTGGTCGCGCCCCCGGTGATCCTCCATTCTCCGTCGCTCTTCGTCCTTCAGCCAACGCCGACCTACCCCTTAGTTGCTCTGCCGACACCGGAGTCGTTCGGCCTGCTGCTCCGCCGTCATCCGCCTGGGGCATCAAACAGGACTAGGGCTCAAATGTCAATGGGTTGAACTTATAGCGAGCCTTGTCTTTAAATCCGGCGACTGGTCGAAATCTCCCCGCCCACGGATGAGCACAAGCGGTGCCGTCAAACCACCATCGCGTCTTATTCTGGTCTGATGGTGTTTTCGCCATCTTCGCAAGCATCGGCGCCGGCGTCAAGGCACGCAGCTCCACAGCATATGCGGATAGATTGAGAAATATGCATCGCCATCAGGCTCGGCGACGGGCACTATCCCTGCGATCGACTGAGCTTGGCGAGCCACCGATGTGCCGCCATCGGCTATCCCTGCCGGTCGATATAGAGTCCTCTGAAGGCCGCCGCTACGGCACCGGAGATCAGCTGCTCAAGCCGTCGATGGCTAGAGACCGCGTGCCCACCCAACGCCGAAAGCTAAAACAGTCGTGGATCGATGATCGCCCTGCTCATCGCCGTAATTCTGGCCGGTGACGTTGTACGTCGCATTCGTTCAGCGTAAGGGCGCAAGTCGAAGAACGCCGCGCCACCATCGACATCGTTCAACGGTGGAGTTCCGATGAGGGCTTGTATCGAGTCAACCACAGATATCCCTTGATCCGCGTAGCCCGCACGCAGCACATACACACCGCTGAATCCAGCTGCGACCGCATCGGTGATCAGCTGATCGGTGGGCCGGGTGGATGCCGAGGCCATCCAGTCCGTAGGACGCCCGTCCATAGCACCTGCACTCCACCGCAGCGTCGTAGAGTGCAGATACGGAACGAGTGGTTCGTAGGAAGTCAGGCCAGTGGGAAGTCTTGCCTCGGGAAACGGCACATAGGGTAGCTCCAATACCATCGAATTGGAGGGAAGCGTATGCTGGATTTGAGTGACAAATCTCGCGTCATCGCGCCAAACAGCCGAGAACTGCTGGTAGTCAGGCACGAAGCGATTTGTGGTGCCCTCGAATACCCCGGCAACAAGCACGAGCAGCAACACCGCCCCGTTCAGCCATCGGGCCGCGGTGCGTGCGCCGATCGCATTTCGAACCCACTCAAGAAGCAGCGCCAGGCCGACCACCGCGAAGAAACCCACTAGAATCGCGATTCTTGCCCACACTCTCAGTTGGGGAGTAACCAGATAGGCAAAGAGCACAGAGCCACCGCTGGTCATGGCGAGGAGAATCGTGAGTAGAGCCGCTATCCCCGCCTGATTGGCAAGCGGATTCTTGAATAGGCGTCCCGCTATCGCCCCCCCAACAGCAACACAAAGGATCCAGATAAGGCCGATCGCACTGACGAGCCCAAGGCTGATCTGAGATCCAAGGTCGACTGGAACACCAGGATAGCTCTTGTCGAGATCTCCATCTATACGGGCGGTCAAGCGAGCAAGCGGCGCAATTCGGTCATCGAGCTGAGGCATAATTAGCTGGATCGGCTGGAGGCCGTAGACAAATGTCTCGAAGGGGAGGCGGTGAGCAACCACTACGTTCGTCCCATGAGCGGCCCTATAAGTAAGATCGGGCACGGCGCTTCCTACGACCGGAATAACGACGGCAATGATAACCAGCGTGGCTGTCAGCAGTGCACCTACCTTACGCTTGGTTGCGAAAACCAACAGAGCGCAAATCGCAATCAACAAGCATGTGAACTCAGCATAGTCGAGCCCTAGACATCCGACCAGCAGTGCCATCGCGATAGTACCGACACTGCGACGGGAAAGCCACGCACTCCAACGTGGGCCGGGGCGTTCGCGCTGGGCAAACAGCGGCCTTTCGCTAATCACGGCCAGAATCAGATAACCAGACAGGGGTATACCTATGTATAGGCCCAACATCACCTGCAAAGGACCAAGGAGAAAGTGGATGGGACTGGTTGCAAACAGAACAGCACAAACGAGGCCTATTCCCCTTGAAAAACCAAGACAGCGAAGCACAAGAAATGCCGTCAATGCAATAAGGGGAAACCCGCTGAGGATCATGATATTCATGACTACCGCAGGATTGGTGAAGATCAAGGCAAGCGCCTTTATCATCATCACCTTGCCAATGTCGCCAATAAAGGCCGGGAAGTCGTAATTGAGCTGGCCAAATGGCGCCGCAAGAGTGGGGTTGGACTCATACCAACCATGCTGCATAATCCCCTTGACCATCGTGAGTTCGTAGGCCACGTCACCATTGGCTGGGAAGATCGGAAAGTGCAAATTGGCGCGCCAGAGGCGCCATGTAATGACAGCGACCAGCAGGCTCAGCGCCATAGCAGCGATAGCCCAGAGCGCATCGCTTCTCAGCTGGAGATATCGGCTGCCTCTGCCGGGTGACGGTCGCTGGACCCGATTGCCGATCGTCGTAGTTGTCACTGGGCAGCTTGGGCCGTTGGGTCTGAGCCGTTTTGCAATTCCTGCATACGACGACGCATCTGTCCCCCAACAACCTCGGGCGCCAGCAGCGCCAGCACGTCCTCGCGCCCGCGCTGTGCTCGTATACGAGCAGCGTGCGGATCGCTGTGGACGGCGCGCAGGCTCCGCGCGGCGTGCTCGATGTCGGGCTCGGCCCAGTTCGCGCCAGGTGAGTAGTGCTCGACCTGCTCCCCCACGCGCGTGGGTGTCCATGCGACGAGGTAGGAGTTCGCGTCGTTCATGAACTCGATATTGCCACCGTAGGCGGTCGCGACGACGGGCTTGCCCAGCGCCATCGCCTCGGCCAGGGGCATGCCGTGGCCCTCGCTGCGATGCAGCGACAGGTAGCAGTCGCACGCGCCGATCAGGGCATCGCGCTCGGCGCCTGAGATGGTGCGGTCGATCGACACGATGTCCTTGCGCTTTTCCACGAGGGCCATCACTTCGGCGTGGCGCTCGGGGCGGTGGCGGCCGTTGACCGACTTGACCACCAGCACCGCGCCGTCATCGGGGGCGAACGCGCGCCGATACGCCTCGATCGCGCCTAGCGGGTTCTTGCGCTCCAGCGTCGAGAGGTAGTCGAACATGATCAGCACGCGAAAACCGCCAGGCAGCTCGGGAGCAGACGGCGCGATGGGAGTCTCGCGCGGCGGCAAGCCGGGCGTCCGCAGCTCGGGCGCGCGGTCACGCTGAGGCTGGCCCGGCGATTCGCGCGGGGACGCGGCCTCGTGGCTCCCCTCGGGTTGATACGCCAGCGGCGGGGGGAAGCCCAGCACGGGCACCCCCAGCCCCGCGCCGATTCGCTCGGCCGCGAAGCGCGAGTACGTCCACACCTCTGTCAGCCCCTCGGCGGCCTCGCGCCAGCCCGGGGGCAGCACGTCGACCTCCCAGCTCCAGATGCCGATGCTCGCGCGGCCCTCACGCACCGGCGCGTCGGGGCCGTTCAGATACGGCACCATCTGCTCCGGGTTCAGGCACAGCAGGTTGAACCCCACCGCCTCCGCCGGGGGGCGAACTCCGAGGGGCAGGTCGGTCTGCGCCCCGTCGCGGCCGGGGAGCGGCACGTCGCGGTCCAGCACCTGCACCCCCGCGCTGCGCAGCGCGCCGACGTAGCGCCGTGCGGCCTCGCCCACGCCGACCGCCGCGTCGAGGTAGCCGGCCAGCTCGACCGCGGGCGGGCGCTCGGTCGGAGGGCGCTCCATCAGAGCGCCAGGCCCCGCAGCTGCGCGCACACGTACCCCACTTCCTCGCGCGTGAGCGCCGCCGAGGAGGGCAGGTTCACCCCTCGGCGCCCGAGGTCTTCGGCCACCGGGAACTCTCTGCCCGCGCTTGACTCCCGATACATCGGCAGCGTGTGCAGCGGATAGAAGAACGGCCGTGTCTCGACCCCAGCCTCACCGAGCGCCGCCATCACATCGTCGCGTGGACCGAAGCGCTCTTCGTCGAGCACCGCGCAGACGATCCAGAACGCGCTCTGCGCCCACGGCTCCTCGGGCGAGAGCTCGATCCCCTGCACCTCGCCGAGCTCCTCGCGGTACCACCCGGCGATCTCGCGGCGGCGGGCGAGATGCCAGTCGATGCGCTCCAGTTGCGCGAGGCCGATCGCGGCCTCGATGTTGGTCATGCGGTAGTTGAACCCCACCATCGGGAACCAGTAGCGGCGTTGCGGGTCCTGGCCCTGGCCGTGCAGCTGGCGCACCTTCGCCGCCAGCTGCTCGTCGTCGGTGACGACCATCCCACCCTCGCCGGAGGTGATGATCTTGTTCCCGTAGAACGAGAACGTCGCCAGCGAGCCCATCGAGCCGGCGATCCGCCCGCGATAGGTCGCGCCGTGCGCCTCGGCGGCGTCCTCGACCACCCACAGCCCGTGGCGCTCGGCCAGCTCCAGGATCGGGTCCATGTCGGTCGGATGACCGTAGAGGTGCACCACCACGATCCCCCGCGTCCGCGGCGTGATCGCCTCCGCGACTCGCTCAGGATCCATGTTCCAGGTGCGCGGCTCCGCGTCGACGAACACCGGCTGCCCGCCGCAGTAGACCACCGGGTTGGCAGTGGCCACGTAGGTGAGAGTCGGCACGATCACCTCGTCCCCCGGCCCCACCCCGTGCGCGAGCAGCGCCAGGTGCACGGCAACGGTCCCGTTGCAGCACGACACCGCGTGGCCCACACCGCAGAAGTCCGCGAACGCGGACTCGAAGCGCGCCAGGTACTTCCCGCTGGAGGAAATCCACGTGGAGTCCAGGCAGTCGAGCACGTACTCGCGCTCGCGGCCCACGAGCGCCGGCGCCGCCACGGGGATGCGCCGCTCGGCCACCTCAGCCACCGCTCACTTCGGTCACCTCACCGAATTCGAGACGCATCACGATCTTCTCCACCTGCCGCCCCGCGCGCTCCACGAGTTGGCGTTCCTGCTCGCGGAACCCCAGCGAGTCATAGATGCCGCGCGCTGCGGAGTTATCGGCGTAGACGCTCAGGCGCACAGCCGGACAGCCTTGCAGACGCGCCCGCTCGATCGTCCAGGTAGTCAGCTGCCGCCCCACGCCGCGCCCGTGGCTCGCGCGATCGACGAAGATGCCGAAGCTGGGGATCTCGTAGCCCTCGTCGAACCCACGCAGCATCGACAGCCCCAGCAGATCCTGCCCGCGAGCGGCGAGATAGTAGCCGTCCCGGCGCGGCTCGCAAGCGATCCGCCGCGCCTGCGCCTCCGTGAGCGGGAAGGGGTCGAACGTCTCAGCGATCGCGGGAGTCGAGTTGCGCTCGAACAGCGCCACGAGAGCCTCGGCGTGCTCTGCTCCAACCTCCTGGAAGCGTAGCTCCCCAGGCAACTCCTCGCCAGCGCGAGGCGCGAGATCAGACATCGAGGATGCGGGCAAAGTCGGTCGCGATCTCATCGAAGATGGGCAGCGTGGCGTCCACGTTCATGTCGCCCAGCTCGCGTGCGACCGAGTCCAGGAAATCGAGCGCCGGCGCTGCGCGGCGGCCTTCTTCGACTAGCTGCAGCAGCCCCTCCGCGTAGCTGTCCTCGCTGTATGAAGCCGCGAGCGCCCGCGCCCGTTCGCCGAGCTCCCGCCGCCGCTCGGGGCTCCCGACCAGCCGGCGCAGCGCCTCGTCGGCGGCGGCGAAGTCCCCCGTGGGCACGCGCGCGACAGACCCCTCCGGCAGCTCCCCGAAGAAGCCCGCGTCGAAGCACAGGATCGGTCGCCCGTAGGCGAGCTGGCGCATCAGCGACGCCGAGCTTCCCTCCATCACCGGGTGGCGGAGATTGACGAACACGTCGGCTTGGGCCATCAGACGATCGAGCTCCTCCTCCGGACACCAGCCGAGCACCTCCACGCTCACGCGATCAGCGTGGCGCGCGATCAGCTCGCGCAGGTCGCTCACATAGCCCTTGAAGCCATCGTCAGGGCCCACCACGGTGTAGTGCACGCGCGCCGCCAGCTCGGGGTCGGCCGCGAGCATCTCCACCACCCGATGCACCTGCTTGTTGGGGTTCAGATGCCCCACTGTGAGCAGCCGCAGCGGCTCAGCGGACTCTGCCGGAAGATCGGTGGCACCCCCGAGCGCGCCATCAGACTCCCCCGCGGGCCCGCCCTCGACCTTGCCGAGGACATCGCCGTAGCAGGGCAGATGCAGCGCCCGCACCGGCCCCAGCCACTGGGCGCGAACATCCCTCGCCTGGCTCTCGGAGTGCGTGACGACACCGTGCGCCCGGCCGATCCCCTCCTCGTAGAGGGGGTAGTCGAGCACCTCCTCATCGGACTCCCATACCGGCCGGCGCTCGCCCCGCAGCGAGGCACGGGCGACCTCGGCGCCCCGCTCGCCGTAATAGGCGCCCATGCGCTCCACATACCTCTCGCGCTCGGGCTCGGGGGCGTTCAGCCACATCCCCGCATACAGGTGGTGCAGCACGCGGTCGTGCAGGATGACCACGCCGGGGTAGCGCTGGGCGACCGTGTGCATCTGCCCGTGGAAGGGCAGGTAATCGCCCATGTTGTAGACGATCGCGTCCCTGCTCTCCAACAGCTGCAGTTCCTCGGACTCAAACGAGTATGGGATCACGCGCAGATCGGTGGGGTGATGAGGGGGATCATCCGACGTCCAGATCTCGACTTCGGCATACGCCGACAGCGCTCTGGTCACATGCACGCTGAACTCCCCGATCGCACTGCGCGCCGAGAGCGGCGTGAACCAGGCGATCCTCATCGCGGGCCTCGCCTCGTCAGTCGTGGGCCTCACTTCGTCAGGCACTCGATCACCCGGTCCCACGAGATTCCCAGCTCGTCGATCGTCTGGAGTGCCGCCTGGCCAAGGCGTTCGGCCAGCGCACGGTCGCCCGCCAGCTCGTCGATCGCACCGGCAAGCTCCCCTGCATCCCACAGGACCCGACCGTTGCGCCCGTCCTCGATCAGCTCGAGCGTGCCGCCGGAATCCGCCAGCGTCAGGACGGACTTGCGGGCATGGAAGGCCTCGAGGGTCACATATCCGTAGGAGTCCTCGCCAAACGGCAGATACAGCACCCCCCTCGCCCCCGCTAGCAGATTCAGCTTCTCCTCCTCGGTGATCCACCTCGGAATCACCTCGACTCGATTCTCCAGCTTGTGCTCGCGCACGACCGACATCAGACGCTCCAGATCCCCGGGTGTCTCAGCCTGGCCCGCGATCACCAGGCGAGCCGAGCTGTGCGTGCTCGCCATCGCCTCCACGGCGACGTGCTGGCGCTTGCCCGCCGTGATCCGACTGGGATAGAAGAAATAGTCGCCGTAGTCATCACAGCGATACGGAGTCGCATCGAAAAGAGGCGGGAACAGCACGTCGGACTCCAGGCCGCTGTAAAACTGCAAACGCTGCCCAACGATGCGCGAATTGGTGTATATGTGCCTGCTCTGTGCGAGATACCGCCGGTCGCTGTCGATCACGGCATCGCGGATGCGGTGGCCGGTGGGTGTATCGGGCAGATCCTGGTAAGGGGTTCCCCACAGGTCATAGGCTTGGCGGAACTGGTGCAGTAACCACAGCACCTTGTTCTCGTGAGGCACGTAGTAAGCCGGAAACTTGAGCGCCACGACACGCTCCACATTGGCCAAGCGGACCAGGCGCGCCGCCAGCATATGGTCAATTATCCGCTCCGGTGGATTCCACTGAAAGGGGATCCTCACTATCTCAGCCTGGTGTCCATACTCCTCAAGCTTGTCGTGCAGCCACTCGGCGAGCAGCTCAGCGCCACCGCGCACGAACGGCGCCTGGTTGTTGACGATCGCGACCTTCATGACAGGAGACTCGTCACGACCCTGTCCCAGTTGATGTCCTTGACGCGGAGGGTGTCGCGAGCATGCTCTCCCATCGCGGCCGCGGCCCCAGGATCCGAGCGCAGGCGATCGATCGCCCCCGCCAGCGCGGCGGGCTCGGGAGCGACGATGAACCCATTCTCCCCATCCTCGATGATCTCGAGCGTGCCACCCGAGTCAGAGCAGGTGATGACCGGCTTGTGCGCCTGGAAGGCCTCGAGCGTCACATATCCGTAGGAGTCCTCGAGGAAGGGGATATAGAGAACGCCGATGCTCCCCGCTATCAGCTGCGCCTTCTCCTCCTCGCTGATCCAGCGCGCGATCACCCGCACTCGATCCTGTAGCCCATGGCGGTCGATCGTCTCCTGTAGCGGACGTAGCTGCTCGGGGCTATCCGCCGCGCCGGCGATGACCACGCGCGCATCGCTGGCCAGATGCGCAGCCGCCTCCACGGCCAGGTGCTGGCGCTTGTGACCGGTGATGCGACAGGGGTAGAAGACGTAGTCCTCGGCCGGACCGGGCACAAAACGGTCCGGTTCCCACAACGGGGGATACAGGACATGACCCTCAAGACCGTTGAACTTCCGCAGGCGGTCGGCGACGATCTGTGAGTTGGTGAAAATCTTGCGTGACTCGCGCAGGTAGATTTCATCAGCGGCCACCACGGCGTCCCGCACGGCCAAGCCCTCGGGGGTCGAGGGGATGTCCTGGTAGGGAGTCCCCCACAGGTCATACGCGCCCCGGTGATGATGGATGAACCACAGGCGCTTGTTGGGGTGGCGCAGCAGGTAGCTCGGCGTGCGAATCGCCACCAGCACATCCGCGGCATCGCTGACATCCATCAGGCGAATCGCCTGCATCTGCCCGAGCATCCTGTCCCATACGGAGACGAAGGGGATCTCGACGGTGTCGACCTCATGGCCACGCTCGCGCATCGCGTTCACGAGATCGCGCACGATCATGCGTCCGCCACCCTCGATGAAGGGAACGTAGGTGCTGGCGACGAGCACCCTCACGGGCAGATTCGGCCCTGGGCCAACATCACGACGACTGCCCTCCTCGGCGCAGCTCGTCGAGCTCGTCGTGCAATTGCGACACCTGCTGCTCGAGCGACTCGACGGCCCGCGCCTGCGCCGCAAGCTGGCGCAAGAGGAAGCTGACGACACGCGCATTGGCGCCATTCCAGACGGACTGGGCTTCAGGCAGCGGGAACAGCCCCTGGCGCAGCGTCTGGCGCAGCCGCACCACCAACGGTCGCGTGAGACGCCGCCGCGCCGGAAACGGCAGCGCGCGCAGATCGTGCGCCGCGTGCAGATGCCCAAGGTCCCCCGAGACCGCGTGCTCGAGCGCGAAGGAGGGAAGACGCCTGTCAAACGACGAGGAGCGAACCGCGTTCTGGCGGAGCCGAGCAGCGACCCTGGCTGCGCGGAGATCCTCAGCAACGCCGCCCTCGGCCGGCATGTCTGTGGCGCTGGAGTCGTGCGTCACGAAGCCGGCATGTTAGCTGCCGATCCAGCGCTGCATCCCCGGCGCCGCGTACCCTCAGCTGGATGACGCCCACACCAGCACTTCCAGACACCCGCCTCGACATGAGGCCTCCGCCAGCCTCCGTCGTGATTCCTACCGACGGTGCTACCATGAGCCCCGTGGCGAAGATCAGCATCAGCATCGAGGACGACCTCTACCGGCGCGTGCGTACCGCCGCCGGTTCGGATGGCATCTCCGGCTGGCTGGCCGGCGCCGCATCCGCGCGCCTGCGGGCCGATGCCCTGCGTGCCGTGTCCGCCGAGATAGCGGAGGCTACGGGCGGCCCCTACACCCCTCACGAGCTGGAGCGGGCCAGGAAATGGCTGCCCTCGTCTTCGACGCCGGCGGGCTGATCGCCCTCGATCGCGGCAACCGCGAGGTCGGGGCGATCCTCGCCATCGCCGCCGAGGCCGGCATCGACGCGGTGACATCTTCTGCCTGCGTGGCCCAGGCGTGGCGGGATCCCGCACGCCAAGCGAGGCTCACGCGTGCGCTCGCGGGGTTCGTCGAGCGGCCACTCGACGCAGCCACCGCACGCGACAGCGGTCTACTGCTGGGCCGTGCTCACACCGCGGATATTGCTGACGCCGCCGTTGCGCTCCTCGTCGAGGACGACGACATCGTCCTGACCAGCGACCCTGACGACATCGAGCATCTGCTCGCCGTGGCTGGCAGATGCGCTCGCGTGCGGCCGATTTAGCGACCAGCTGAACGTAGGGAACGTGTATGATTGGTGTATGAGCACGGTGCGGACGAACATCGAGATCGAGGACACCTACGTCCGCGCCATCATGGACCGTTACGGTGTGCGCACCAAGACGGCCGCTGTCGACCTCGCGCTGCGCCACCTGGCAGGACAGCCCATGACGCGCGAAGAGGCGCTGGCGATGCAGGGCGCCCACGCCATCGCTGAGTTGCCCGTGGATATGCCGCCACGAGCGGCCGCGTGATCCTGGTCGACAGCTCCGTCTGGGTCGAGTACGACCGTGCCACCGGCAGCCCTCCACACCTTCGCCTGAAGCACCTGATCGCAACCGACAGCCCCGTCGCGGTCACCGAGCCCATCGTCATGGAGGTCCTGGCCGGCGCACGCGACGAGCGACGAGAGGCCGACCTGCGTCGCCTGCTGAGGCGCTTTGAGCTGTTGAGCTTCGACGCTTTGAGCGATTTCGACGGTGCTGCAAGGATCTACCGCCGCTGCCGCGCCACCGGCATCACACCACGGGGGCTGCTCGAGTGCATGATCGCGGCCGTCGCCTGGCGTTGCGGCGCCACGCTGCTCGCCGTCGATGCCGACCTGCACCGCGTCGCGCACGTCATCGGTATCGAGCTCGACACGGCGTAGCTGCGCCGGCGGGTACAGGCGCTCACGCGAGCTTCTCGATCGCCGCGAGGAAGCTGCGGGCGACCTCGATCGCGTGGCTGGCGTCCTCAGCCGGAGCCGACCAGGCGTCATAGTCAGCCTGCTCGCGCTCGGGCTGGATCCGCTGTACCGACGCTGCCAACTCTGCGTCCAACTCCCCGGTCTCCACGAAGGCACGGCGAAACTCGTGCCACGTCCCCCGATGGGTCTTCGCGGTGATGCCGCCCTCGCTGAGAGCCGCACGCGCGGCGTAGAGCATCGCGTAGTAAGCGGCGCTCAACGCCGTCGAGGGATCCTCACCCACCACGACCTCCGCCGCCGCGAGTCGCCTCCGAGCGGCCTCGAGAAACTCGCTCGAGCGCGGACTCACGCCCCACCACTCAGGACGATCTTGTCGCGGTCCACCTCGGCAATGAAGAACGAGCCGATCTCTCGACGCTGCTCGAGCCACGCCGGCGTGTTGATGTGGATCGAGAACGTCCACGTTACCCCCAGCAGGCCCATATCGCGGGCGACCTCACCGAGAACGTCATGCACCACCGTCTTCCCCGCCCACGATGCATCCTCGACCAATACCAGCACGTCCACATCGGACTCCCGTGAGGTGCGCTCGCCCCTGGCGCGCGACCCGAACAGCCACACGCCGTACAACTCCCCGCCGAGGCGGCCTTCGAGCTTCTCGACGAAGCCCTGCCAGCAACGCCCGCTCATCGGCGCCCAGCGACGCATCCGCCAGCGACAGCATGCATCCATTGTGCCGCACCGGCCACGATCCCTCCGGGGCCCCAACCCCAGAGCAACGCCAATGCCCGCTTGTGCCGCTTGTGCCGCAGCTCCACCGTAGAGCGGTGTCCTGACGGTGTACACGCCTGCGCCTCGACACAGAATGGGACATCAGGCCATTCGGAGGGGTGTCATCTCCAGCCCGGGGATCCGGTCGAAGTGCCGGATGTTGGCCGCCGCGACTCGCCATCCCGCAGACATGGCGGTCGCTGCGACAAGTCGATCGTGTGCACCGACGTCAGCTTCGGATGAGGCCAAACCGGCCCATAGCCTCGCGTGGACTCGCGCCACGAGCAGGTCGAAAGAAAGCGTTGGGAACGCGGCGAGCACGGCCTCGACGAACGCAGCTCGACTCGTACCTGCGGAGCTTGGGATGCAGAGGGCCTGACAGAAGTCCTCCTGGTGCAGGCGCTCTGTGCCCGCACCCTCCTGGCGGCGGTCGTAGCGGGGCTTCCCTCTGCCACCCACCTGGAGTCGTATTCGAAGCTCAGCCCGTCAGGCGCATCGGTGAGCGTTCCGACCGTCCGCTCGAAACAGAGCACCTCAAGAGTCCGGCCGGTCAAGCGTGTCCTCCAGGGTGAGATTGACTCCAAGCGCCTCTGCCACGCGCAGCGTCTGGGCCAGGCGAGCCGTCGCCTTGCCGCGCTCCAGCTCGCTTACAAACCGCACGCCAACCCCCGCCGCCAGTGCGACATCCTCCAGGCGCAGCCCGCGCGCCCTGCGCGCGGCCCGCAGAGCCGCACCGAGGTCGGAGGTGGTGTGGATGGGCGCCATCATTCTTTTACTGATCGGGACAATTTAGTATGACCCGCCCTCCAAAGAAGGATAAATATCCCGATTGGGACAATACGAGTCTAACTCTACGTCTACGCAGAACCTCACGGATATCCCGATCGGTACATCGGTCGCGATGGTCCTGCCGACCCAGGCGCCAGGCCTCCGCGACCCCCGCGATACCCTTCCCCCCGATGGCCCAACTCCAGAGCAGCGGCTTGCCGCCGATCGTCGCGGACTCGGTCAGCAAGACGTTCACGGTGCCCGAGGAGCGCACGCACACGCTCAAGGAGCGCGCGCTGCACCCGCTGCGGCGCACCCGCCACGAGACGTTCAAGGCGCTCAAGAACATCTCCTTCGACGTGCGCCGCGGCGAGTTCTTCGGGATCGCCGGGCGCAACGGCTCGGGCAAGAGCACCCTCTTGAAGTGCCTCGCCGGGATCTATGGCGTCGACAGCGGGCGCATCTGGATGAATGGGCGCCTGTCGACCTTCATCGAGCTCGGCGTCGGCTTCAACCAGGACCTCGCCGCGCGCGACAACGTCGTGCTCAACGGGATCATGATGGGGCTCTCCCCGCGCGAGGCGCGCGCCCGCTACGACGCCGTCATCGACTTCGCCGAGCTGCGCGAGTTCGAGGAGCTCAAGCTCAAGAACTACTCCTCGGGCATGCACGTGCGCCTCGCCTTCTCCGTCGCCATCCAGGTCGACGCGGAGATTCTGCTCGTCGACGAGGTCCTCGCCGTCGGCGACGCTTCCTTCCAGCAGAAGTGCTTCGACGTCTTCAACCGCATGCGCGACGAGGGCCGCACGATCGTGTTCGTCACCCACGACATGGGCGCGCTCAATCGCTTCTGCCACCGCGCGCTGCTGCTCGAGCGCGGCTCGATGGTGCACCTCGGTGAGCCCCACGAGGTCGCCGACCGCTACCTGGAGATCAACTTCGCCCGCGACCCCGGCGCCGCCGGGAAGGGGCGCGGCGGCGACGGCGACGCGCGCGTCGTGGACGCCTGGATCGCAGACGCCGACGGCGAGCGCCCCTCCTCGATGCCCCAGGGCCGGCGCCTCTCGCTCGGCGCGCGCGTCGCCTTCATGGTCGACGTCGAGGACCCCGTCGCCAGCGTGTACGTGCTCAACGCAGACCACGTCGCCGTGCTCGTCGCGACGACCGCCCGCGAGCACGAGCGCTCCGGGCGCTTCGCCGCCGGCGAAGAGGTCACCTTCTCCTTCGCCTTCGAGAACGTTCTCGCCCCCGGCCGCTACTCGCCGCTGTTCACGCTCGCCCACCGCGGCACCGGCCTTGACCTGATGGACCGCTTCGAGGGCGCCTTCACGTTCGTCGTCACCGGCCCCGAAGCGATGGGCGGGCTCGTCGATCTGCCCGTCGAGGTGGCCGTCAGCCGTGGCGCAGGTGCGGGGACCGAGAGCCCAGCGCTCTCCCAGCGGGTCGGCGCGTGAGCAGTGCCCCGGCAACTCAGGCAAGCGGCGCGCCAGCAACGCGCCCCGGCGGGGCCCCGGCCCCGACCAGGCAGGTGAGCAGGTGAGCACCGAGACCATCGCCGGCCTCCCCGCCGACGCCCCACCCTACGCGGGCCTCGGGCGCCCGATCAAGGGCCCGCGCGCGCTGACCGACGACTGGACGCGCTTCTGGCACCTCACCTACAACATCGCGCGCAACGAATTCAAGCTGAAGTTCTTCGGCTCGGCGCTGGGCTATGTGTGGCAGGTCATGCGCCCGCTGCTGCTCTTCGGCGTGCTGTACGTGTTCTTCGTCGAAATCGCCCACGTCGGCCGCGGCGGCAAGCCCAGCGAACAGTTCTACGGCGTGCAGCTCCTTGGCTCGATCGTGCTGTTCACGTTCTTCGCCGAAACGACCGGCGGGGCCGTACGCAGCGTCGTCGACCGCGAGAACCTCGTGCGCAAGATCCAGTTCCCGCGCATGGTGATCCCGCTGTCGATCGTGCTGCTCTGTTTCTTCAACCTGTCGCTGAACCTCGTCGTGGTGTTCATCTTCGCGCTCATCTCCGGCGTCACGCCGATGCTCAGCTGGCTCGAGCTGCCGCTGATCCTCGCGATGCTGATCGTCTTCTCGACGGGCCTCGCGATGCTGCTCTCGGCGCTGTTCGTCAGCCTGCGCGACATCCAGCCGATCTGGGAAGTGTTCAGCCAGATCCTTTTCTACGGCTCGCCGGTGATCATTCCGGTCGTGGCGATCCGCGAAAAGCTGATCCCCCACCACACGCTGCTCTTCCACATCTACACGCTCAACCCGCTCGTCGCCGTCTTCCAGCAGTTCCGCCATGCGATGGTCACGCACGCCACCCCCTCGATCGGCGCGACGATCGGCAGCTGGGCCGGCCTGTTGGGGCCGATCGCGGTCACCGTCGGCGTGTTCGCGCTCGGCTTCTGGGTGTTCAACCGCTCCGCACCACTGGTGGCGGAGAACCTGTAGGCCGGCGTCCGGCCATTGCGCATCCGCGCCCGCTCCGGCGCGCGGCGCGCTGTCAGTCGGCGCCCCTCAGCACCTCCGCGGCCCGCTCGGGCGTGCGCGGCAGCGGCGCCGGGGCGCGGCCTTCGCGACGATCGGAGCGCAGGCGCGCCGCGTCGGCGAGCACGCGCGCCACGCGCTGGGGCGCGCCCATGCTCTCGCGCCGCCCGGAGTGGCGCAGCGGCTTGGTGGCGATCATGTTCATCGACACTCCCCCCAGGCGTGGTTCAGCCACGCCAGGTACGCCCGCCGCGCGAGGCCGTGGCGGCGCAGCTGAAAACCCCACCGCCACGTGCGCGCCCTCAGCGGCGGGGTGCCCTCGGGGATCTCGACGGTGGCGTCGCCGAAGAACGCGCGGTAGTGGGGCTCTGTGACCTCCGTCAGGAACCCCGCGCGCGTGGCCTCCCAGCGGTAGCGCCACGCCCAGTGGGCGTGCTCGTAGCCCTCGAACTGCTCCACGCCCTCGTCGTGCACGCCGTGGGGGTCACGCAGCGTCTTCAGCGTCTCGTTGACCATCAACAGCCGCCCGCCGGGGCGCAGCACGCGAAACGCCTCGGCGAACGTGCGCCGCAGGCTCGCCACGTCGTTGTGGTGGAGCACCTGGCAACAGTACACGTAGTCCACGCTCCCCGAGGCCAGCGGCATCGCGTCCATCGAGCCGAGCACCCGCTCGAAGTACACCTCGCCGTCCTCGATGAACCAGTCGGCCGTATACAGACCCTGCGGCTCGACGGTGGCGATGTCGAGCGCGATCGCCTGCAGGCCCCGCTCGGCGAAATGATTGGCGGCCCAGCACGTGTTCGAGCCAACGTCGACGATGCGTTCGCCCGGCATGAACGGCACCGTCGTGAGCAGCTGGTGCATCGAGCGCGCCTGCACGTACCAGTAGCCGTGCTCGAGGTCCGGCAGCCGGTGCACGAGCTCGCGATCCCACCCGTCCGCGCGCATGTGCTCCGCGAAGCGCTCCAGGCCCGCCGCCTCTTTGAGGATGTGCTCGGGCGGCTCGAACAGCAGCTCGGGCACGCCGCGCGAGACGGCGAACTCGCACCCGCAGGCGCCGCAGCGCAGCTTGCCCTCGCGCACCTCGCGCTCATCGCTGCACTGCGCGTGCAGCGCGAGCGTGCCGTCGCGGCGGCAGGCGGGACAGCGCAGCCGGCGGGCGAACTCCTCATTCACTTGCTCAGGCCTCCTCGATCGATCGCAACCATAAAATGCCTACCAGGTATGGACATGTCCGCCGCGCTGTAACCGACAATGCCGCGGTGCCTCGCCTTGCCATGTTCTACGGGATCGTCATCTGGATGTACCGTCCCGATCATCCTCCGCCGCACTTCCACGCCCAGTATGGCGACGAGGTTGCTCAGATCGAGCTCGCCACGCTGCGGGTTATCAATGGGTCGCTTCCACCGCGTGCGCTGCGACTGGTCCGGGCGTGGGCACGCCTCCATACCGAGGAACTCACTGACAACTGGGTGCGCGCCCAGGCACTGGAGCCCCTGGCGCCGATCGAGCCTCTGCCCTAGCATGGAGGAATGATGCTCCGAGTCACCGGCGTTCAGCCACTTGACGACTATCGCCTACGGGTCGCGTTCAATGATGGTGTTGAGCGTGATATCGACTGTGCCTTCTTGCTTCGTGGAACGCTCGGGGAACCTCTGCGCGATCCCAAGTACTTCCAGCAGGTCAGGGTCGATGACGAAGCGCGAACGGTGGTGTGGCCCAACGGCCTTGATCCCGCACCCGAGCTTTTGCACGGTGACTGTGAGCCGGCGATCTTCGAGGGTGCACACTCCAAAACACCCACTGTCAGCCGAGCCGCCTGACTGTCCCGGCCACTCGCTCGCAAGCTCGCCGACGCCTCAGCGGGCCGTCCCATGCGGATCGGGCACCGCGCCGCTGTCGAGCGAAACCCGCCGCGGCGCTGCCACCCCCTCTAGGAACGCCTCCAGCGCGTCGATGCGCCGCTCCCAGGCGTACTCCTGGGCCGTCTGCATCCCCGCCCGCCCAAGGTGCTCGCGCAGCTCGGCGTCGCCCAGCAGCCGCTCGAGCGCCCCGCTTACCGCCCCGCGCTCGGGCTCGGGCACAAGGCAGTTCTCGCCGTCGACGCAGAAGTCGCGGTTGCCGTGCGCGTCGGTACAGACCACCGCGCCGCCCGTCGCCATCGACTCCAGCGGCGGTAGGCAGAAGCCCTCGTGCGTGGAGGTCTGCACGAACACCGTGGCCTCCGCCAGCAGTTCGGCCACCTGCTCGTCGGTGGGCGAGTCCACGTAGCGCAGCCCCTGGTCCTGCATGCCCGTCTCGCCGCCTACTAGCTCGGGCTCGATCCCAAACAGGCACAGCTCCGGGCGCGGCTCGGGCAGGGCGCGCCACGCGGCCACCGTGAGCGGGAGGTTCTTCAGCGGGTTGGTCCGCCCCAGCGCCAGCACCATGTCGGAGCGGCGGGCCACCTCGGGGCGCGGGCGGAAATTCTCGAGGTCGATCCCCGGCGGGATCAGCTCCGCGCTCAACCCCAATTCCTGCAGGCGCTCGCGGTTCCAGCCGGAGATCGTCATGTAGCGGAACTCGGGGCGATAGCTGTCCATCACCGCGTTGCGCGACACCTCGTCGTCGGGGTAGTAGGAGGTCTCGATGTCCTGCACGAAGTACACCGGTATCCCGTGCAGCACGCTCGCGCGCCACACCGGCGCGGCCGTGTTCCACCACGTCGCGACCTTGATCGCCTCCAGATCCTGCAGGGCCTCCACGAGCTCCTCGTAGTCCTCGAAGCTGTGCACGGGCGCGCGTAGTGGAAACCAGTCGGGCGCCTCGCCGAGCGTGTACAGCGCCACCTCGTGCCCGCGGTCGAGTAGCCCGTTGAGGTGCTCGAAGATATCGCGGTGCCCGCCGCCGATGCCGGTGCCCTCGGTGACGTACACGATGCGCAGGTGCCCGTCCTCGGTGCGCACGTTGCGCGCGTCGAAGAAGTCCCCCCAGCGCTCCCAGAAGATGCGCTGGGAGGCGCGCTCGCGTTCGCCCACGTCAACACCGCGCGTGACCGACTCGTGGTGGATCAGCGAAGCGAGCGGGAAGTACACGACGCGCAGCCCCGCCTGCCAAGAGCGCAGGCACCAGTCGACGTCCTCGTAGGCCATCGGATAGGCCTCCTCGAGCAGCCCGATCCGAGTGAGCGTCTCGCGCCGCACATACATGCAGGCGCCCGTGACCGCCAGCACCGACCCCGTCATCGCCGCCGGCCCCCAGTCCTCGGGCTTGAAGCGGTAGCGGTGGTCGAACCACTCGGGCGCCCCCAGGTTGCGCACGGTGCCGGCGAACTGGATGCGCGCGTCCGGATACAGGAGCTTCGCGCCCACGATCCCGATGTCATCGCCCTGGCGGCTCGCATACTGCAGACACGCCAGCCAGCCGTCGCGCGCCTCGGTGTCGGAGTTGAGCACCACCACGTCGCGCGCCGGATCGCTCGCCCGCAGCCCACGGTTGACGTTGGCCGCGAAGCCCTCGTTCTCCTCGCCCTCGATCACCTCGATGCCGCCGATCGCGCGCAGCGCCGCCACGTTCTCCGGCCCCGAGGCGTCGTCGGCGACGAAGATGCGCGCCATCCCCGCGGGCACCGTGCGGTGGATGCTCGCCACGAGCGTCGCCACCCGCTCAGCGTCGCGGTAGGAGGGAATCACGATCGACACCGGCTCGCCGTGCTCGCGAAACCACGCCACCGCGCGGCGGTAGTCGTTCTCGCCGTAGCGAGGTCGCAGGTAGCGCCGCAGCGGCGTCAGGCGCAGTGGCAGGGTGAGCACCCTGAACAGCAGCGTGCGCCAGCCCAGGTAGCGGTAGGTCAGCTCGATGCGCCGGCGCAGCGTCAGCGGCTTGATGTGGCTGTTGTCCATTCGCGGCTCGTATCCTTCAGGTTCGCTCAGAGGGCGTAGCGGAATGTCAAGCAGCTTATAAACCAGCCAAACAACCGGGGCCAACCGTAGCCTGCGCCTCGTGCGAATCGATCGGTTGGGCCGTGTCCACGACGAATACGGGCGCCTCAGCGCCGTCTTGTCGAGCATGATTGACCATACAGGGCGGCAAATCACGCTGACTCAGGCGGCGCTGTCTCATGCGCGCGGAGAAGACGAGAAAGGCCGAGAGGTTCGCGCCTACCTGACGGAGACCGTCATCGGACAAGCGGTGGCACGAGGAGAGCGCCATGCCGATGCAATGCCCTACCGCGAGCGACTGGCCGCCAGCGGTGTGGGTCCGAGTGAGCATTTGGTTGTCGTCATTGAGATTCACGGGCACGCTGGTACTGTGATTACAGCCCACGCGATGCGGCGTGTGCCAGATACATGGAGGCGACTATGAAGATTGGTTCCTACGACTTCGAGCCGGCTACCTACTTCCCTGAGATCGATCACCTGCGGGCCGGCGGCGGCCAGATTGGCGACACCAACGATCCCAGGCATGTGTTTTTCTATGGTGAGAACAGCGCCGAGCCGCTGGGCGTAGAGCTTTTCGGTCCTCGCCGTCAGCTTGAAAATGAGGGGGCAATAACAGTCGTTCTGCCCTCGGGCGAGCATGTGCGCGTGCCTGATGCCGAGAGGCTGGTTCGGGAGACGCTCGCTGCCGATGTAGCCTGACTGAGCATCCGCAGCCTCTCGGTGGAGAGACTGCTCACGTTGATCGCAGGTCGAGGTCGAGTGGCACGAACCCGCCGCGGCCCTCCAGCGACAGCCGCCGCCGCAGGCCCGGCGGGAGCCGGTCGGCGCGCGAGCCCAACACCGCGCCGGTGAGACGCAGCACATTCTGACGGCTCGGCGCGCCGCGCAGCTCCCTCACCAAATGGCGCGGGTCCGCGGGCCGGCGCCAGCCATAGACCTCCAGCAGCCCGCGCCACTCGTCGAACGCGCGGCGCAGCTCCTGGGTGGGGGTGTAGGCATGGGAGTGCACCACCCCCGCGGCGGGCACGTAGGCCTTGGCGTAGCCGGCGCGCAGCACGTCGAGTGCGAGCACGCGATCCTCGGCGTAGGGCACCGCGCGAAACGGCGCCCGCTCCCATGCCTCCCGCGCGAGGCAGGCGTTGGCGTCGGTGAAGAACCCGCGCCTGCCCACCCACTCCCAGTCGTTTTGGCGCACCAACTCCCGCGCAGGCAGAGCGCGTTCGCGCTCCTCCAGGCGCTCCACGCGCGGTACGCCGTCGGGGGCGAGCGAGGCGAACCACGCCTGCAGTTCGCGCGCCACCGCCGGCGGGGCGTCGGGACGGGACAGGTAGGGGCCGTAGACAATCCCAACGTCCTCGGTGAGCGCGAAACCGCCCAGCAGCTCCGCCAGCCAGCGCTCGTGGGCGGGCTCGGCGTCCTGGGTGAGCAGCGCGACGTGCGCGCCGCGCGTCTGCTCCATCAGCAGGTTGCGCGTGGCGCCGTGGTTGAAGTCCGCGGGCGCGATCTCCACCACGCGCGCCCCGTGCTCGCGTGCCAGCTGCACCGAGTCGTCGCGCGAGCCGGAGTCGCACACCACGAGCTCGTGCTCCACCGTCTGCCCGCCCAGCGCCACGAGCGTGCGCTCCAAGAGCGGCCCCCCGTCGCGCACGGGGATCGCCACGCTCACCGGTGACGCGGCGTCCTCGCCGGGGCCGCGCCTACCGGGCCAGCGCACGGTGCCCCTCCGCTCGCCACGATGGCCGGCGCGCGGCCGTCGCGCCTGGCTCAAGGGCGCACCAGCTCGACCCAGTCGGCAAGCGTCCCACACAGCGTGTGCCAGCGACTCAACGGCAGCGTGTAGAGGCGCTCCGGTTCCTGACGCTGCAGCGCGACACCACCGGTGATGCCCATGGCCCATTCCTCGGGCCCAAAGTAGGCGCGGCCGGGGTGCTTGTAGAGGCGCAGCGTGTGCGTGCCGGGCGCGAGCGTCACCGTCGCGGCCGCCAGCCACTGCGAGGGGGTGTTCGAGCCCGAGACCCACCCCACGGAGCGGCCGTCGACGAACACCTGCACGGGGCGCGGGAAATCGCCCTGCGCCCACACCGTATAGCGCCCGCCCCGCACGTACACGGTGCCCTGCGTGTGACCAGGGGTGGCCGTGGTGACGGCGCCGGCCTGATTGGGGTCGATGCCCCAGCCGTGCGAGCGGGTGGGGTCGGTGGTGGGATCGAAGCCCGCCACTTCCGGCGCCAGCGCGACCTCCAGCTCGCTGGCCGCGGGCGCGCCCGCGATAAACGTCTTCAGCGTCGGGCAGGCGATTCGTTCCGAGGGCGAGCCGACCTGCTGCAGGGGCAGGTGGTCGAGCACCTGGGGGCGCGCCGTGCGCTGCCAGCCGAGGTAGTAGGCGTTTCCATACACCAGCCGGTAGTTCGCGGGCGGACGGCTCGCGGCGGGGGAGCGGCGCGTGACGATCACCGGGTAGTGCTCCACGAACGACAGGAGCTCCTGGTCGAGGTCGAAGTAGTGCCCGTAGAAGTAGGTCGGCGCGCGCAGCTGCACCTGGGCGGGGGTGAGCGCCTCAAACGGCGCGCTGATCAGCGCTTTGTCGGCGAGCACCTTGGCGTACTCTTCGAACTCGTTCCACTCCACCGGCCCCTGCCCGGCGAAGCGCTCGCCGACTTCGCGCACGGCTTCCATGCGCGCCGTCGGCGCCACGCGGTCATAGCCATAGGCGAGGATGTCCGAGGCGCCGACGCCCAGACACAGCAGCGCGCCCACGCCGAGCGCGGGCAACGCCCACCGTCCGTGTACCGCGGCGAGCGGCACGAGCGCCATCAGCACAACCGCCGGGCCGGCGATCGCCAGTAGCTTGCCCTGCCCGTAGGGCGAGACGCGCGGCATCGCCACCGCCAGCACGATCGCCGTCATCCCCAGCAGTAAGAGCGGGCCGGCCGAGCGGCGGCGCAGCGCCCACAGAATGCCCGGTATGAGCAGCGCGAAGATCGCGATCGTGGCGAGCTTCGTCAGGTGCCCCGCCGGCTGCGGCGCCACGGGCAGGCGGTATTCGCCGGCCAGCCACACGCCGCTGACCTGGCTGAGCGGCAACGCGCGCAGGAGCTGACCGAACTGCGTGGCCCCAATTCCGGTGGAGCCCTGTCCGGAGGAGGCGACGCTGAAGAACGTCTGGAACGTGCTCAGCGAGGGAATCGCAAGCAGCGCCGCGAGCCCCCCGCCGACGAGGACCGGACCCACCCAGCGCAGCGAGGGCCACACGCGCAGCACCACCACCAGGTACACCGCCCCGCAGGCAGCCAGCGCGCCGAGGTAGGGCACGGCGACAGCGTTGTAGGTCGCCAGCGCGGCCGCGGCAGCGACCGCCAGCAGCACCGCGGCGGCGTAGGGGCCGATCGCGCCATTGCGCGCGGGCGCTCCAGAGTCGGTGGCCGGCTGCGAAGCCCCCGGGTCAACTGGCGGCGCAGGCTTCGCGCGCGCGGTCCGCGAGCTCAGCGCGGCGTGCGCAAGCGCCGCGGCCGCGCAGACCGTCGCCAACAGCCCGATCTCCTTGATGCCGCCCTGCAGGGCGTACTGGTAGGTGAGGTTGGCCGCGACCGCCACGAACCCCACCACCGCCGCGCGCCGGGCGCTCAAGAGGCCCGCGGTGAGCGTCGCGAGCGCCACCGTCGCCATCGCGGCGAGCGCAGAGATGAAGCCCTGGTAGAGCACTTCCACGCGCGTGTGCGTGAGCGCAGAGAAGGTGCCCAAGAGCGACTGTGTGCCCAGCGGGTAGCCGCTGTTCAGATAGGCCTTGAGGAATTCCTTTTCGCTCGTCAGCGGGATGTTGCCGAGAACGGTGCCGTAGGCCTTGATGTGGACGGCGAGCAGCATCTCGAAGGCGGAGTCGCCGACGAAGTCATACCCCGACCACGTCCAGTGCCCGTAGGCAATCACGGGCAGCAGGTAGAGCACGTACGCGGCCAGCCCCGCGGCACCCGCCCAGCCGGGGTTCAGCCGCCCGCGCAACTCCCCGCGCGCGAGCGACAGGCCGAAGCCCAGAAGCGTGACGGCGACGAGCAGCGCGACGGCGAGCACGTCGTCGACGCCGGCGACGTAGCCCGGGAAGACGAGCACAAGCGCCACGCACAACCCGAGCGGCAGGAGCAGGGCGTTGGACAGACGGATGCGCAACAGGCCCTCGAGCGCGAGGCCGCAGCCGAGAAAGCAGGCCCACATCACCACCGCACCCCCCACAACGGCCATGAAATAGCTCACGGTGCGGCCGGCCTGGCTCGAGTCAGGGGAGCAGCATGGCCCGAAGAGCGGTGGCTCACGGTCCGGGACCTAGGAGACGGAGGCGGAGTCGCGGCGCAGCCCGAGGATCGAGAGCAGGAACGAGGAGAAGAAAATTTGGATGCCCACGATCAGAAGCGACGCGGCGATCACCGCGAGGCGTTCGTCTGAAAGCGAGCCCAGCCCGTGGCTGATCCAGGTGCCGACGATCACGGCACCCATCACCACGCCCACGAGCATGAAGAGGCCGCCGAGCAGCAGGCCGTGCTCGAGGCGCAGGCGCGTGCGCATGCGGTCGAACCACGGATCGCGGTCGCCCATGAAGTAGGTGCCGTAGGCGTGCGCGCAGAGCCCGAGCGCGACGACCTGCACGCCGACGATCATCAAAAGCGAGCCGCCGATCAGCGCGTGGATGCCCCACGAGCGGCCGGCCACTTCAAGGCCCCCGCCGACGAGCGCGAGGATCAGCGCGCCGACGCCGGCGAGCAGCGCGCCGGGGAGGATGAAGAGGTGCGTGGGGGAGTGCACGAGCAGAAAGCGCAGATGCCGCCAGCCGTCGCGGAAGCTCGACAGCTTGGACTCGCCCCCGCGCGGGTGGTATTCGATCGGGAACTCCGCGATCGTCAGCTGCTGCTTGGCCGCGCGGATGACCATCTCCGAGGCGAACTCCATGCCCGTCGTGCGCAGGTCCAGGCGCTCGAGCGCGTCGCGGCGCACGGCGCGCATGCCGCAGTGCGCGTCCTTGACGCCCGTGGAGAAGAGAAAGTTCAAAAGCCCCGTGAGCAGCGGGTTGCCGACGTAGCGGTGCAGCCATGGCATCGCGCCCGGCTGGATGTTGTCCATGCGATCGCCGATCGCCATCTCCGCGCCCTCCTGCAGGGCGGCGACGAAGCGCGGGATCTCCTTGAAGTCGTACGTCAGGTCGGCGTCGGCCATCACGATGTAGGGACCCTGTGAGGCGGCGAACCCTGCGAGGTACGCCGACCCATAGCCGCGCCGGGGCTCGTGCACCACGCGCGCGCCCGCCGCCTCAGCCAGCTCGGCGGAGCCGTCGGTGGAACCGTTGTCGGCGACCACCACCTCTCCCTCGACGCCCATCGCCGGGAACACGGCGAGCGCGGCGCGCACGCACTGCTCGATGTTCTCGGCCTCGTTCAGGCAGGGGATCACGACAGAGACGAGCGGCGCCGGCGCAGACGCGCCGTCGGCAAGGACAGGTGGTGTCTGCTCGAGCGTGCTCATATCTCCAGGGCCGGCACCGCCGCAGGAACGGCACCCAGCCACACCCATAACTCGCCGAGGGGCGAAAAGTGGCGCTTTGCCGCACCGATGCTAGCGGACGGCCCCTCTGAAAAGCCGCGCTGGGATGGGCCGCCCGCGGCCTGCTCCCGCCGGGCCCGCCCGCGGACCCTCCGGGTGAACCCCCGCACACGGACGCCGCCACGCGCGGCTCCCTCCTCTCAATGCTGTTTAGATGCCGGCACGCATGCGCGTCTGTCTCGTCTACGACTGCCTCTACCCCCACACGGTGGGCGGCGCCGAGCGCTGGTATCGCGACCTCGCCGAGCGCCTGGCCGCGGACGGCCACGAGGTGACCTATCTGACGCTGCGCCAGTGGCCGCGCGGCGAGCGGGCTCAGATCGACCCGCGCGTGCGCGTCGTGACGGCGGGTCCGCACATGCCCCTCTACACGCCCAGCGGCCGGCGGCGGATCGCCCCACCGCTGCGCTTCGGGGTGGGCGTGCTGTGGCATCTCCTGCGCCGGGGGCGCCGCTACGAGGTCGTGCACACATGCTCGTTCCCCTACTTCCCGCTGCTCGCCGCCGCGGCCGTGCGCCCGCTGCGCCGCTATGGGCTCGTGGTGGACTGGTTCGAGGTATGGTCGCGCGCCTACTGGCGCTCCTATCTCGGCGGCCTCGCCGGCCTTGTCGGCGCGAGTGTCCAGCGCGCGTGTGCCCGTGTGCCTCAGCGCGCGTTCTGCTTCTCGGAGCTGCACGCGAGACGGCTGAGGCAAGAAGGGATGAGAGGGAGCCGCGTGCAGGTCCTCACGGGGCTCTATGCAGGATCCCCGCCGCCCGCGGCCCCCACGCCGGCCAACCCGGCCACGCCCGACGCCCGCGCCGGCACACCGGCGGTACCCACCGAGTCCGCACCAGCAGTACCCCTCGAGTCAACGCCGGCAGCGCTGCCGGTCGCTCCCGCATCCACCGGCGAGGCCCACCCGCTCGTGCTGTTCGCCGGGCGGCTGATCCCCGAGAAGCGCGTCTCGCTCGGCGTCGCCGCGATCGCGCTCGCCGCCGCCCGCGTGCCCGATCTGCGGGCGGTCTTCTACGGTGACGGCCCCGAGCGCGGGGCGCTGCACGCGGCCGTGGCCGAACACGGGGTGCAGGACGTCGTTGCAACCCCCGGCTTCGCGCCGGCCGAGGACCTCGAGCGAGACATGCGCCGCGCCGAGTCGATGCTGCTGCCCTCCCGCCGCGAGGGCTACGGACTGGTGGTCGTCGAGGCCTCCGCCCACGGCACACCCTCGATCGTGGTGGCCGCCGAGGACAACGCCGCCACCGAGCTCGTGCAGGACGGGGTGAACGGAGTGGTGGTCACAGACGACACCCCCGAGGCGCTCGCCGAGGCAATCCTGCGCGTGCACGAGGCCGGCCCCGCGCTGCGGGAGAGCACCGCGCGGTGGTACGCCGAGAACGCCGAGCGCCTGTCGCTGGAGCACTCCCTGCGGGCGGTGCTGGGGAGCTACGCGCAGGGCCACGAGGATGACAGGCGGCGCGGGACCTGATGGGAGCCTGCCCATCCTGGATCGCTGTCATGAGTAGGGGTAGTGTGGGATCGGCCCATAGGAGAAGTGGATAGCTCCCTCATGACGGGCCCAGGCACGCCAGAATTCCTCGTGCGCGGCCTGTTCGCTGAGCGACTGGTTTGTCTGTTCGGCGTCCCCAGAGGCCCCGAATATGACCCTCGTCAGCCGCATCGGCTCGAGCGCCGGCTGCAGGCGAGCCAACGTCGCCTCGATCGCGGAACTGGACATTGGCGTGGAGCCAAGCGTGAGCTCGCGAGAGCGCTGTCGCGCAGCGGCGCACAGCACGAGCGTGCGCGGACCGTGATGGTAGTTGAGCACGCGACTGCCGTCGGTCGCGGCGGCGAGTAGGTCCAGCGGTTCGTGCCGGGGCGCGTGGAGTCGCATTTCGCCAAGACCCCTGGCGGCAACCGAGCTCTGCTTTGCACGCCAGCGCTTGGCTGCGAAGGGGTTGCTCTGCTGGGCACTGGTATGTAGGGCGAAGTCGACAGTCAGCCACCGCTCCTCGCCCGGCAGACCCACGGGCGCCATCACGAGCTCCGAGCCCTCCCGCGCATCCCAGGAGATCGTTTCGCTCGCGCATCCGAGGGTCGTGGCGTGCTGGTCGGCGGTTTCCAAAGCAGAGAGCCTCACGAGCAGCACGGTCGTTCCGCCGTGCTGGCCGCGCGTCTGGCTAGGTTCTTCGATCCCCGCGCAGCCAGAGGCTGTACTGGCAAGACCGACGAGGACAAGTGCAGTAAGAAGCCAGCGGTGCGATCTCATTTTTCGTTCACGCAGCCCTGTGGTCGTCGAGGTTCTGGGTGCGTCCCTTCCTGGATCGATCGAGCTGCAAGGCAGGCTCGGTGGCAGGCGTCGACGGCAGAATCCAACCGAGTGCTCCGTCGGCGGCTCGCTGATCGGCACCCAGGGCCGCGTGTATGTCGAACTCCCCCTGCGGCCTGAACAGGAGCTCCAGCACCCGCTGTTCGCTCATAAAGACCAGCTCGGGCATCGTAGGCGGCAGGCTCTCGGCAGAGTGATGACGACGGTAGGAGCGAATGAACGCAACTCCACCCCGGTGGTTCAGATCGGTCAGTCGCTGGCGCATCCTCTCCACGAAGGCAATCATTCGACGTCCGATCAGCTCCAGCGCGTCGTATGCCCTGCTCACTCGCCGCTCCGCCCGCGCGAGACGTTTTTCCAGACGGCGCAGCCGCAGCACACGCGAGGCCGGGTAGGCGCGGAAGCCAGACCACGACGCGATCAGCAGAGCCGCAAAGCCCACCATGAGCCAAAGCCAGATCGAGCCGCCGTTACCGCTGCGGAAGACCGCGAATACCGTGGTCAGTCCGATCGCGCTACCCAGTGCGAGTCCCAGCATGACCTTGCTGCTGGCGCGCTCCTTGTCCGTCAATCCGAATGGCGTGTCCGGCTCGTCCAGCACGAGCGTCGAGTACATGCGCCCAGCCAGATGACTGATCACGGCGTCGATCAAGCTGAGGCCCACGCACGCCACCACGCTGAACGTAAAGGGCCATTCGAATTCCTGGATGAAGCCCCACGAGAGTGGGACCGCGATCCCCACGCTGAGCGCCAGCGCCATCAGCGCACCCAGGACAGCGCCGTCGCCATCGGCCGGGCAGCGACGCTTGGCCATCTCCACTCCATGGGATAGCTCCTTCTGTTTGAGCATGCGACGCTTCAGGCGATCGCGTGCGCGCAGGAGCCGACCGGTGTGGACCAAGGACGTGTCACGCGTGTACTTGACCAAATGGTTGGCCAGCGCTCGCTGATAGGAGGCCGGTGCGATCTCGATGGTCTCGCGATCGCCGACATCGACGCTGGCGTAGGGATTCAGGGTGCGCCCCTCCAGGCGCGCCGCACGCCATCCAGTGAAGCGCAGGCGCTGCAGTTCGATGAACGTCTGAGCTGTCCGGTACGGACGTAGGGACAGGGACATCTCAGATCCCTTTCTGTCGGATGGGAAAACTAATCTGCACGTCAGACCTCCACGGTCGCTGGCTGGTCATCTCCGCGAGGCTGACCTCGCGATCCACCGAGGAGTAGAGCGGCATCCCGGGGGCCTCCTGGCGGCATTGCGTCCGGCGGATCGCGCGCCCCCATGACCGTGCAACGCGCCGCGCCCCGGCGTGCGGCTCCAGGGCAACAGCGTCATGCGGAGCCCTTGCGCTGGTGTGTCGGACTGCGGGCGGCACGGTTGTCGGCGATCTGCGCGGGACGGTCGTCCGCGGACGCTTCCCCGGCATTGTCCGCTGGACACTCTGCGGACTAGGCTGGCGACACGGCTGGCAGGATGTCCGTGAAGCGCACCTCGATCTGCTCCAGCGCGAGGCGCCTTTCGGTCGTTTCGGGCGGAACGTGATCCTCTATCAGCTCTACGAAGACTCGCCTGGATCGCCTGCCCGCCTCCGCCGCGAGCTTCTCGTGGAGGCGGCGTAGGGCCCTGGTGACAGACTCAGGTTTGGCGGCCTTGCCGTTGCTGCGCAGCTGGGCGCACTCAGCGAGCGAGACGGTCATCTCGGTCTGATTAGTGGATCCCCTGCTCACGGCCTCGTGGTGACGCGTGGCCAGCGTCAGGAGGATCAACCATTGCGATGGGCCCTCGATTCGCGTCTGGAGGATCAGGCCTCCCGCGCTGTCCTCTATGCGAATGCTCCGTTCGGGGCCGCTCACATACAGCACTCGGTGGGCGCGCGGCGGGGTACCTCCCGGCCCCGCGCGCCGGTGGGGCCGCAGACCAAGATGCTCAAACGGGTCAAACGGCCAGACCCGCTTCAGCGCGTGCACCGCTGAGATAACGGCATAGCTCCCCGATGTGGAAGCCTTCAGCCCGGGGCGATCCGCCCATCCCTGGTGCTCCTCGTTCCACAGGATGTCGAGGTACCGCACAACTTCAGCCACAGCGGGGTCGTTGAGATCTCGCTCGCCGCATGGATGCATCAGAGCGCGAAGGCCGAGACTGAAACTGAGTATGTGCCAGACTCGCGTCTCGAATTGGTCGTCGATATGTGCCCGATTTGTCCACTCTCCGCGATTGGCGCCCAGCCAATTGATGCCGGCGCGGGCGGCTTCCCGGTGCATCTCTGAGCCACGCGCCAGCGTGAGCACGGCCAGGCTCGTGGCGCCCGGACATGCCTCGCCACCCGGCGTCTGGGTCCAGAACTGCTGGCGATTTCCGTTCTTGTGCTGCGCGTTGGCGATGATGTGCCCACGCGCCCGATCCACGAGCTCCCCGGCCGCCCTGGCGATGCCCTCACCGCTATAGACGGCGAGCCGATCGAGCGCGTGCACCGCCACCATCGTCCCAGGCAGCCACAGCGGGCCCTGCTCCCTGGATTGCGACCATCCGCCTGATGGCAGGCAATTGTCACGCAGCCATCTGTAGGAGAACGCAATGCCGTGCTTGAGCGTCTCGTCGTGCCGCGAGGCGGGGTAGCGCATCAAACCCCACAGCGCGTAGGCGGGAAACCGACTCCACTCGCCTCGTGCGCCAGGCCGGGCATCGGACCTCGGCTGCGTATGCTCGCTGACCTTCTCGGCAAGGTAGCGCAGGCCACCCTGGATCTGCGAGTCACCGTGCTCTAGGCCGCGAATACGGAGGATCTCGAGCGCTTGCGCAGTAGCGACGATCGTCGTCGGGGAATTGTCTATCCCGAGCTTCTGCGGCCAGCCTCCGTCACCTGTCGACTGGCGCAAATCGAGCAGACGCTCGAGGGCCGTGAGGCGATCGGAGAAGGTGGGCACGGGCGCATCATATGCTCTGGCCCACCCGACGCGAATTTGGCGTTGGCATTAATAGTTCCAACATTCAGAGCGCCGCCTCGGCGCGGCTCAATCCGCGCCGGCGGGCAATCTCCTCGAGTGCGTCAGCCCCTAGCGCCCTAGCCTCAGCGAGATGGGTTCAGGAGCAGATACCACCGGCAAAAGTGGCGCGTTCGCGCTACACATTCACGGCTCCCGTTCCCACGAGTCGGGCACCTCGCCGAGCCCCAACGCGCGCGCGTAGCTCTGCAGGGTGAGACGCGCGGTGCGCTCCCAGGTGAACTCCCTGACACGCTCCAGCCCGCGCGCGCGCAGGTCTTCGCACAGCTCCGGGTCTGTGAGCAGGCGCTCCAGCATCGTGGCGATCGCGGGCTCGTCGTGGGGGTCGAATAGGAGCGCCGCCTCGCCCGCGACCTCGGGCAGCGAGGAGGCGTTCGAGCACGCCACCGGCACGCCGCGCGACATCGCCTCGAGCACGGGCAGCCCGAAGCCCTCGTAAAGCGACGGGTACACGAACGCCTGCGCGAGACCCCACAGCCCCTCGAGGTCCTCCGGGGAGACCCACTCCAGGAAGCGCACATCCTCGCCCACCCCGCGCGCGGCGGCCAGCTCGCGCAGCGTGGCCTCGTGCGCGGTGGGGTAGCCGGGGAGCACGAGCACCGGCCGGCGCTCGGCGGGCACGCGAGCGAGCGCGCCGATCAGGGCCTCGAGGTTCTTGTGCGGGCGCTTGGCCGACAGGCTCAGCACCACCGGCCGCTCCCCCAGCCCCAGCCGCGCGCGCACCTCGGCCGCCGGGGCTGGCATGTGACGGCGCGGGGTCCCCAACCCCAGCGGCACCACGTCGATCCGCTCTGCACGCACGTGCAGCAGCTCGATCAGGTCACGGCGGGTGCTCTGCGAGTCGGCCGTCACGCGGTGCGCGCGACGCACCGCGAGCGGCACGAGCACGCGCATCCCCAGGTCGCGCACTCCCGCGTGCGCCTCGGGGAAGCGCGCGTAGATCAGGTCGTGCACCGTCACCACCCGCTTGAAGGGTCCGTGCGCGGGGGCGGTGGAGGCGAGGCTGTGCACCACGTCCACGCCCGCGCGGCGCGCCAGGCGCGGCAAGAGCGCCTGCTCGCCCAGCACCCACTGGGGACGGCTGCGGGCGCTGACCGGCACCGTCACCGCCTCCGTGAGCGTGCCCCAGGGACCGTCGCCGGCCGCCGCGGCCTCGCGGTTGATGAAGGCGGTGAAGCGCACGCCCGGCGCCACCCGCGCGAGCTCGGGGATCAGCTCGCGCGCGACGACCTCCATGCCGCCGGTCTCTCCGGGCACGAGGAAGATCAGGTTCAGGCCGACGTGCATGCGGGGTGAGGCTACAGCGCCAACCTCACGGGGTAGGACTGGCGATTGGGGGGTAGGGCTAGCGATCGGGAACAGTGAGGGCCCAGCTCATCGGCGTCCAGCCAGCTGCGCCACCCTCTAGCCTCTTCGTGTGAGCACGTTCTCCCGGCCCACCGCCGCACCAGCGGCGCCGGCGGCTCCCACGCACGCGCTGGCTCCCGTAAAGGCCCGAACCATCGGCATCGACGCGCGCGCGGCAGCCGAGGTGCCGGCCGGTCGCGGACGGGTCGTGCGCGAGCTGCTCTGTGCGCTGGCCGCCCGTCCTGACGACGGTCGCCGCTACGTGCTCTACGCCAGGGAGCCGTGGGCGCCAGCACCCTCTGACCACGAGGGGGCAGTACGCAATGCCGGAGCCATGCCGGACGAGGCCTCACGGGAACCGAACGAGACCTCACGGGAACCCGACGGGCCTCTGCAAACCCTCGACGAGCGCTTCCAGTGGCGGCTGATCGACGCGCGCGATCCCATCTGGCACGTGCGCGCCGCGCGCGCGGCCAACCGTGAGTGCGACGTGTTCCTGTCGACCAACTCCTACCTCACGGCCACTTTCCTGCGCATACCCGACGTGTCGATCGTCCACGACCTCACGACCTTCGAGCCGGGCCTGCAGACCAACCGCCGCTCACGCTGGATCGAGCGCGCGACGCTCGGCTCGGCCGTACGCCGCTCGGCGGCGCTCTTGGCCGTCTCGCAGGCAACGGCCGAGGCGCTCGTCAACCGCTTCCCCGGCGCCGCCTCGCGTACCGTGGTCGGCCACCTCGGTGTGGCCCCGGCGCTGTCGCCCACATTGACTGAGGATGAGCGAGCAAAGCTGCCGTCGGACGGCTTCGTGCTGGCGGTGGGCACGCTCGAGCCGCGCAAAAACCTGCCCCGCCTGGTGTCCGCCTACGCGACGCTCGACCCCGACCTGCAGGCCGCGCACCCGCTGGTCGTCGTGGGTGCGCTCGGCTGGGACACCAACGGAACGCTCGACGCGCTTCGCTCCCTGGGCAAGCGCTGCATCCGCCTCGGCTACGTCTCCGACGCGGCCCTCGCCGAGTGCTACCGACGCTGCGCGGTCTTCTGCTACCCCTCGCTCGGCGAGGGCTTCGGGCTGCCGGTGCTCGAGGCGATGGCCGCAGGCGCGGCGGTGCTCACCTCCAACGTCTCCTCGCTGCCCGAGGTGGGGGGCGAGGCGGTGGCCTACGCGGACCCACTGGAGGTCGCGGGCATCGCCGCACAGTTACAGGCTCTGCTGGGCGATGAGGCACGCAGGGCGGACCTTTCCTCACGCGCACGTGCGCGCGCACAGGAGTTCTCCTGGGCGCGCTTCGCGCAGGTCACACTCGACACGTTGGAGGACGCCACGCGGCCTCACGCCTCACCCCTCGCGCAGTGACGCGACTCGGCGGCGTCAAGTGCACTCGCCTCGGCCGGCAGCGTACGGTGGCTCGCTCGGACACCGCGACCGCTCAGATGCCGCGCCGCGCTTGGACACCGCGACCCGCCCAGATACCGCGCCGCGCTTGGACACCGCGACCCGCCCAGATACCGCGCCGCGCTTGGACACCGCGACCCGCCCAGATGCCGCGGCTCGCCCAGACACCGCGACCCGCCCAGACACCGCGACCCGCCCAGACACCGGCACTCACCTGTTCAAGGTCGCCGTCGCACTCGTGTAGGCAGTCCCGGCCAACTTCTGGACGGTCATCGTGTCGAACACCCACGCGCCGCTCTGCGCCTTGAACGTGAACTGCGCCGTCGATTCCGCCGCGCCCGCGGTGGCGATCGTCATCGTGACCGACGTCCCCGCGGTTGGCGCCGTGAAGCTGCCGCCGCTGCCTTCCCCGCTGGCGGGCGTCGAGACGGTCTCGGTGTGGCCCGCACCCACACCGCTGACGGTATTCCCGTAGGTATCCGTGACCGCCACCCTGGCGGTGAACGTGCCGGATTCCCCGAGCCCGGTGACCGTGCAGGTGAACAGGCAGGGTGAGCTCAGGCTGCCGGCGCTCAGGGTGACGTGCACCCACGCGAGGTTCGCCGCGGCCCCGGCCGCGGCGGTGACCGTCAGCCCGGCGCCGTTGCCGATCGCGCCGTCGGTGACGGTGATACTCGCGGCTTCGGCCCTGTAGAGCTTCATCACGCCGTTGTTCGAGCCAGATACCGTGGCCACGCCGGCGGTGAACGTGATCGCCGTAGCCGTCCCGAAGCTCGTCGCCGTGCCCGCGCCGCTCGACACAGTGGGGGTGTTCCCGTTGGGCCCGTTGCTCGCGCCGCCATAGGTCAGGTTGTGCGAGCCCGTGTATGCAGTGGCGGTGTTGCCATAGGTGTCCTTCGCGGTGACCGTCAGGCTGTCCGCAACCCCCACCGTCGGCGTCAACGACGCCGCACCGAGCGTCAGACTCGCCGCCGCGGCCGGGCTGACCGTCACCGACAGACCCGCGCCGCTGGTGAGCGTCCCATCGGTGACCGTAACGCTCACCGTCTCCGCCTTGTACAGCGTCATCACGCCGTTACTCCCACCAGACACCGTCGCGACCCCATTGGTGAACACGATCGCCGTCGCCGTGCCGATGCTCGTCGCCGCGCCTTCGCCGTTGGTGACCGTCGGCGTATAGGACCCTACCGTGTGCGGCCCGCCGAACGTCAGGTTGTGCGAACCCGTATAGCTCGTGACGGTATTGCCATACGCATCCTTCGCGGTAATCGTGAGATTGTCGCTCGCACCCGCGGCTGGCGTCGTCGACGTCGCCGAGAGTCCCAGGCTCGCCGCGGCGCCCACGTTCACCGTGACCGACAGGCCGGTCCCGTTGTTGACCGTTCCAGCGGTGACGGTGACGCTCGCTGTTTCGGCCTTGTAGAGCTTCAGCACGCCGTTGTTCGCGCCTGTGACAGTCGCGACCCCGCTGGTGAATGTGATCGCGGTCGCCGTCCCGAAATTCGTCGCCGTCCCCGTGGTGCTCGACACTGTCGGATGGTTGCCCCCGACGCTCGTTCCCGCGCCGCCGAACGTCAGGTTCTTCGACCCCGTATAGGTCGTCGCGGTGTTCCCAAACGCATCGAGCGCGGTGATGGTCAGGTTGTCCGCTTCGCCCGCATTCACAGTGGTCGCCGCCGCCGTCAACGTGAAGCTCGCGGCCGCCGCGGCGGCCGCCGTGACCGTCAGGCCCGTGCCGTTGGAGAGCGTGCCGTCGGTGACTGTGATGCTCGCCGCTTCGGCCCCGTAGAGCTTCATCACGCCGTTGTTCGCACCCGCCACCGTCGCGACGCCGGCGGTGAACGTGATCGCCGTCGCCGTCCCGAAGCTCGTCACCGTGCCCGTGCTGCTGGAAACTGTCGGCGCGTTCCCGGTCGGGCCATTGCTCGCACCGGCGAACGTGAGACTGTGCGAGCCCGTGTAGGTCGTCGCGGTGTTGCCGTAGGTGTCCTTCGCGGTGACCGTCAGGCTGTCCGCAACCCCCACCGTCGGCGTCAACGACGCCGCACCGAGCGTCAGACTCGCAGCCGCGCCCGGGCTGACCGTCACCGACAGACCCGCGCCGCTGGTGAGGGTCCCATCGGTGACCGTAACGCTCACCGTCTCCGCCTTGTACAGCGTCATCACACCATTACTCCCACCAGACACCGTCGCAACACCGTTGGTGAACACAATCGCCGTCGCCGCGCCGATGCTCGTCGCCACCCCCGCGCTGCTGGTGACCGTCGGCGTATAGGACCCCACGACGTGCGGCCCGCCGAACGTCAGATTGTGGGAGCCGGTGTAGCTGGTGACTGTATTGCCGTAGGCGTCCTCCGCGGTGATCGTCAGGTTGTCCGCCGCACCCTCCGCCGGCGCCGTGGACGCAGCCGCAAGCGCCAGACTCGCCGCCGCCCCCACACTGACCGTGATCGACAGTCCCGTTCCGTTGGTGACAGTGCCCGCGGTGACCGTCACGCTCGCCGTTTCCGCCTTGTATAGGCGCATCACACCGTTGTTCGCGCCCGCCACACTCGCCACACCATTCGTGAACGTGATCGCCGTCGCCGTCCCAAAATTCGTCGCCACACCCGTGCCGCTCGACACCGTCGGATGATTTCCGCCCACACTGACTCCCGCACCCCCGAACGTGAGGTTTTTGGAACCGGTATAGCTCACAGCCGTATTCCCGAACGCATCGAGCGCCGTGACCGTGAGATTATCCGCTTCGCCCCCATTTGGCGTGGTCGACACCGCCGTCAACGTGAAGCTCGCCGCCGCCGCCGCAGCGACCGTGACCGACAGACCAGCACCGTTGCCGAGCGTCCCATCGGTGACGGTGATGAGCGCCACTTCGGCCTGATAGAGCTTCATCACACCGTTGTTCGCGCCCGCCACCGTCGCGACGCCCGCCGTGAACGTGATCGCCGTCGCTGTCCCGAAACTCGTCACCGTGCCCGTCGCGCTCGACACCGACGGGGTGAACGCGCCGATCGAACCCGCCCCCCCGAACGTCAGATTATGCGAGCCCGCATACGCCGTCACGGTGTTGCCGTAGGCATCCTTCGCGGTTACCGTCAGATTGTCCGCCACGCCGGCCGTCGGCGTCGTCGTTGTCGCGGTCAGCGCCAGGCTCGACGCCGCGGCCGGACCGACAGTGACCGCAAGGCCAGCACCGTTTGAGAGCGTCCCATCCGTCACGGTGACGCTCACCGCCTCGGCCTTATACAGCGTCATCACACCATTGCTCGAACCCGATACCGTCGCGACACCGCTGGTGAACACGATCGCCGTCGCCGTGCCCACGTTCGTCGCCGTACCCGCGCTGTTCGACACGGTCGGGGTGAACGCCCCGATCACATGAGGCCCACCGAACGTGAGATTGTGGGAACCGGTGTAGGTGGTGATTGTATTTCCGTACGTATCCTTGGCGGTGATCGTCAGGTTGTCCGCCACCCCAGCCGTCGGGGTCGTCGACGCCGCCGCGAGCGCCAGGCTTGCCGCCGCCGCCGTGCTGACCGTGACCGACAGCCCCGTACCATTGGTGACTGCGCCCGCGGCGACCGTCACGCTCGCCGTTTCAGCCTTGTACAGCCTCATCACACCGTTGTTCGCGCCCGCCACGCTCGCCACACCATTCGTGAACGTGATCGCCTCCGCCGTTCCGAAGTTCGTCGCCACACCGGTAGCGCTCGACACCGTCGGATGACTGCCGCTCGGGCTGACGCCCGCACCCCCGAAGGTGAGGTTGTGCGAGCCCGTGTAGCTCGTCGCGACGTTGCCGACCGCGTCGAGCGCCGTCACCGTCAGGTTGTCGGCTTCGGCCGCCGTCGGCGTCGTGGAGGCCGCCGTGAGCTGGAAGTGCGTCGCCGGCCCCGGCACGACCGTCGCCGAGACGCCCATGCTCGTCGCCGTCCACGAGCGCCACACCGCGGTGACCCTGTATTCGTGCGTGCCGAGCGCAACCCCCGTGTCGGTGCAGCTGGTCATCGTCGAGGTCGCCGTGGATGTGGGGCAGCTGCCTTCCGGCGCGCCGCCATCGCGAGTGACGTAGTAGGAAACCGACCCTGAGCCCGGCGCGCTGACGGCGCTCCAGCTGAGCGTGACCGAACCCACGCCCGGCGTCGCGGAGGAGATCGTCGGCGCCGCGAACGCACTCACGCCTCCGGCCACGGTGCCCGTGCCGGTACTGGTGAAGTACGCCAACACACCCGCGGCGGCGGCGAGTGCCAGGACGGCCGTGACGACGAATCTGGTCGCGATCCTGCGCAACAGGGATCGGTGCCGGGCACGTCTCATTGGTGCTCTTCCGCGGATGTCGCCCGCGCGCACGTCGGACGCGTTTGCCTCGGGCGGAGATCGAACGTCGGGCGGAGATCGAGCGCGGCTGGGTGCGGTCTCACGAGTGCGCGCTCCCCGTGAAGCTGAGCGGGAACCGCGCGTTCTGGCAGGCATCCTGGTCGACGGGCAGGTCCAGCAGCTGGATCGTCGGCGCCGAGTGTCCCTGCGCCGGCAGGATCACCGAGCCGCGCGCCGGCACTTCCAGGGGCGCGCTGCTCGACACGTCGGACTGGACGACCCCCAGATTGACGGCGGGATCGCAGCCCGGGGGACCGCTCGGCACAGTTACGCTCAGGCTCGTGACGTAGATCGTGGTGTTGCTGGGGTTGCCCAGTATGAGCGCGATCGACTGGGGAGCGGCGCCCGGATAGAGGGGGGCGCCACCGCCTTGCACGGCAGCGATCGAGAAGCTCGGGCCAGTAGGCGGTGTGGGCGTCGGAGTAGGAGTGGGGGTCGGACTCGGGGTCGGGGTCGGACTCGGGGTGGGACCCGGCGAGAGACCCGGCGTCGACTGCTGACCCTGTCCTGACGGGGTGACGCCCGGCGAGACGACAGGGCGTGTGGGCGAGCTGGAACCCGGTGGTGAGGCTTCGCCCGGCGACGAGCCGGCCCCCCGCGGCCGGCGCGCGCTCGGTGGCGGGCTCGACGGCGCCCCGCTACTTGACTGCGACTGGTCATCGGCCTCCAGCGGAGATTCACCGCCCGGTCGAGCTGGTGCCCACTGGGATTGGGCCCGCCCACCGGAGCGCACCGTCGATTCAGTGCTCTGCACGCCGCCGCCGCGTCCACCCAGGACGAGTCCGAGGGGAGCCCCGTGCGCGGGTCGCGCCAGGGTCAACTCCGGTGCCCGCGAGCCGCCGCCCGCCGTCCACACCAGGTAGACCAGATAGGCGCCACCGCCGGCTGCGATGGCGCACAGGAGCATCAGACCGGCCCTTCGCCTGGCGCTCTCCACGGTCCCGATCCTCGTCCGGCGCTAGTTGCTCGTCAGGTTCAACGTCAGCGTCGCACCCTGGCAGGCGTTCTGGTTGACACCGGTTTCGTGCATCGTAAGCGTGCCCGTCGCGGTGACAGCCTGGCCGTTGCCGTGCGAGAAGCTCTGGTTGGCGGCGACATCGGCCATCGTGAAGTCGGGGTTGCCCCCCGTGATCACCGTGCTGCAGCCGCTGTGCCCGGCGTCGGGCGTGATGCTTTCCAGGTGGATGGTGTTGAGGTACTCAGAGCCCGGCGAGGGATTGTCGACCGTGAAGGTGACGGCCGAGGCCGTGCCCGGATAAAGCGAGCCGCCGACGGTCCCGTGCAGCGTCAGGTTCGAGCTGGCGCCCACGGTGGCCGTACCCGTACCACTGCCTGTGCTTGTGAAGTACGCCACGGCGACACTCGCCACGACAAGCCCGATTACAACGCTGACCGAAATCAACCCCCCCTTCCTCGTAACGAACCTGGCCATACCAACTCCTTTTATCTTTGTAAGTTTTTTGTAAGACTTCTTATTCTGGGAGACCTCGACTTTTGCCGAGTCGCTCGGGGCCTGCACAGCACAAATGCTGTGCGCTGCGAATCCATCGGCACGCGCCCATCAAGCCATTTGCCTCGCCAACCTTCTTGCTGGAGCCATCGGTTTCCCCACCGGGCGGATAAAGCCTGCATGCCCAGTTGCGGACCATGTTCCATGTTTTCGCCCCTTTCGCCAAGCGGAGAGACTGGGGCGATATTTGTAGGAACTAGCCGAATTCGTCCATTATCCGCACGGCGCGTCTGGCGCTCCCGGCCGCGGCGCGAGCCAGAACAAGCCTCCAAAAACGGCCACGCCAAGCACGTTCAGGAGGAGTTTGTAGTCGACGGCCACCGTGCCGAAGACATTCGCCCGCGTCGGTCGCGGCCCCGTGGGGACGAGTCCTGCCACGTCGAACACCCCCGACACGATCAGCGCCGCCAGCACCATCGTGAGGAACATCAGCCCCACGATGCGCACCGTGAAGGGCGTTCCGTAGAACTTGCGATAGGCGACGATCAGCGGCAGGATGATGAGGTCGGCGAAGATGAACGACAGCACGCCCGCGAAGGAGATCCCGCCCGACCACAGCACCGCGGCGAGCGGGATGTTGCCGACCGAGCAGACGAAGCTCAGCATGGCGATCAGCGGACCGACCACGACGTTCTCGATCGCCGCCAGCGTGCCGCCGGTGTTCGTCAGGAAGAGCCTGTCGAAGAAGTCCGCCGGTAGCTGCGCCACGAACCCGGCAAGCAGGAACCCGGCCGCGATCTCCCTGTAGAGCATCCGCCAGTCCGCGCGGAAGTTGCGCGCCACCTGCGACCACGCCCCGAGCGAGCGCACACGCAAGCGCCAGCCGGCCCGGCCACCACCCACATCCTTCGCCTCAGCGGCCCGGCCACCACCCACATCCTTTGCCTCAGCGGCCCGGCCACCACCCACATCCTTTGCCTCAGCGGCCCGGCCACCACCCACATCCTTCGCCTCAGCGGCCCGGCCACAGCCCACGTCCTCCTCACGCTTCGCAACACCGCTGCCATCGCTCGCGCCGGCAGCGGGACTGCCCCCCTTCGGCGCGCCGCCCGTGGGCGTATGCTCGCGGTTCTGGTGGTGCTCGTGGTGTTGCTGGTGCTCGTGACAGTGCTCGGTCTCACTCCGCTGTGCGTGCTCGCGCGCTTCGCGCTCCAGGCGCGGTGAGACGAACGCGCGCAGCATCACCGTCATCAGGGCAATCATCACGAGCCCGCCCACGTACTCGGCGAGCGTGAACTGCCAGCCGATGAGCACCCACAGCACGAGCCCGAGCTCCCACACGAGGTTCGTCGAGGCGAACTGGAACGCAAGTGCCGAGGCGGCCGAGGCTCCCTTCTGAAAGAGGCTCTTGGCGATCGCCACGGCGGCATAGCTGCACGAGGAGGAGGCCGCCCCGAATCCGGTCGCCCGCGCGACCGGTCCCGCCCCGCTCCCGGAGAGGGCGCGCTCGATCTGCTCGCGCGGCACCCATGCCTGTACGACGGCGCTGATCGCGAAGCCGAGCACCAGCGCCCACCACACCTCCCAGGCCATCAGGAGCGCATCCTTGAACCCATCGCCGATGGTGCTCGCCGTCGCGCCCACTAAAGGCCACTATATGGAGAGAGGATTGAGGGCCACCGCGAGTGGGTACATGGTGGGACATGTCCTTTGGCACTTCGATATTCCTCATAGCCGTCGGCGCGATCCTGCGCTACGCCGTCACCGCGACCGTCTCCGGCGTCTCGCTCACAACCGTGGGCCTGATCCTGATGATCGTGGGCATCCTCGGGTTGGTGCTCTCGCTCTTCTACGCACTGACATGGCGCGAGCGGCGCGGCGCAGTCGTAAGGGACCGCGTGGTCGAACGCGACCCCTACGAAGACCCCGCCGTACGCCCCTGACCGAAGACCCGGCCGTACGCCCCTGACCGAAGACCCGGCCGTATGCCCCTGACTCGCCCACGTGACTCCAGGTTGCCTACGGCGCGATGCCCTCCACCAGCATGTGCAGCCCCGCGTGGCGCACCTTGCCCGGCGTCCACCCGGCATCGCGCATCAGTCCGTGCACCTCCTCGGCCGTGCGCTCGCGCCCGCCCTCGCACTCCACGAGCATGTGCAGATCGGCGATCGAGGTGAAGGGGTTGGGGTGCTCCGGCTCGTTGCGCTGATCGATCGTCACGACCCGCGCGCCCGGCGGTGCGCTCGCGCGCAGGCGCATGAGGATGCCGCGGCAGGCGTCGTCGCTCCAGTCGTGCAGGATCCACTTCAGCACATAGATGTCGGCGCGGGCGTCGAGCTCGCCGAACAGGTCTCCGGGACGGCGCTCCACGCGCTCGGCCAGCCCGCGCGAGCGCAGGTACGCCTCGGCCTCGGCCAGCACCTCGGGCGCGTCGAGGAGGATTCCGCGCACGCCACGCCGGCGCTCGAGGATCGCCGCGAGCAGCGTCCCCACCCCACCCGCGACGTCGCACACGGTGCCACGACGCGGCCAGGGGTACGCTCGTGCGAGCGCCAGCACGTCGAACGCCGTCAGCTCGCGCATCGCCTCCCCAAAACGCGCCTCCTCCTCGGGGTGCTCGCCGAAGTACTCCCAGATCGAGTTCCCGTACGCGCGGCGGTGCCCGGAGGGCTCTGAGCCGCCGCGCAGCTGCGCCTCGAGCTCCCCGTAGGCCGCGAAGTTGGCGGGTGCCGCGAGGTAGGCCACCCATGAGGCGGTCGAGCGGGGGTGCTCGCGGCGCAGCGGGCCGCCGAGCCGCAGCAGCCGCACGTTCCCCGCGCCGTCGAACCCCACCAGCCGCGACGCCGCCGCCGCGCGCAGCACGCGCAGCGTCACATCGGGGTCGAGCTCCAGCTCGCGCGCCAGCTCCGCCGGGTCGCGCGCGCGGCTGCCAAGCGCATCCGCGATCCCCGCCGTCACGAGCACGCCGGCGAGCTTCGTCCGCTGCATGCCCGCCACGTAGTCCCACAGCGCCCCCTCCGCGGGCAGCATCATGTCGGTCACGTCGAGCACGCGCCGGCGCAACGCCATCAGTGTGCGCAGCACGGGTGGGGGGACCGGGAAGGGAGGTAGCGCCATGCCTGCGCGACCATATCGGACCGTCGGACCGGCAAGGCCGCCATCTCGCATCACGCGGCCCTCTGCCGCCCTCCGGGCGGCCTTCTCTTCTTTTTATCCCTCGGCTCCCGCCGCCGCCCTGTTCGCCTCTCGTGCGCGGCGATACTCATTGACGACTATCTCCGTCAGCTCCTCGACCGAGGTCTCGGCCGTCGGCTTGTCGAGCGCGATCGTCCCCTCCTGGATCATGCTCACGCGGTCGCACGCCTGCAGCACGTGCACGTAGTTGTGGAGGATCATGACGATGCTTACGCGTCCTTCCTCCTTCAGGCGCGCCACGAGGTCGAGGATCATCGCGCCCTCCTTCGCGCCCATCGCCGCAAGCGGCTCGTCCAGCAGCAGGATGTCAGCGTCGCTGTTCGCCGTCCGCGCCACCGCGATCGCCTGGCGCTGCCCGCCCGAGAGGCGCGCCACGGCCACATCGATGCGCGGAATGTTGATCCCGATCTCGTCCAGCGCCTCGCGCGCCTTCAGCTTCATCTCGCGATTGGCCAGGAACGGCAGCGGCTTGTGTACCTTCTCCCGGCGCAGGAACATGTTGTGATACACGGACAGTTCGTCGATCAGCGCCAGGTCCTGATAGACGGTCTCGATGCCCCGCCCCCGTGCCTCGTCGACGCTGCGCGGCGCGTAGGGCTGGCCGTGAAGTGTCATCGTTCCTGAGTCCTGCTTCTGGAATCCTGCGAGAATCTTGATCAAGGTGGACTTGCCCGCGCCGTTGTCGCCCAATAGCCCCAGCACCTCACCCTTGCGCAGGTGCAGGCTCACGTCGCGCAGCGCCGTGACGGGGCCGAAGCGCTTGGCGATGTGCTCCACGCGCAGCACGTCGTCGGGGGCGCTCGTCGCGGGCTCGCCGGCCATTGGTGAGGTCTGCGGCTCAGCCATGGGTCGCCCCTCCCCGTACGCGTCGCACATACACGTTGGCGGTCATCGCCACGATGATCGCCAGGCCGAGGTAGAACAGCAGGTAGTCGGCGTTCACCCCCTGCAGGATCAGCCCGTCGTGGAGGATCCCCAGGAACAGCGCCCCGATCAGTGCGCCCACGACCGTCCCCGATCCGCCCGTCATCAGCGTGCCGCCGATCACCGCCGCCGCGATCACCTCCAGCAGGATTTCATTTGCCCCCGCGGGGTCCGGCTGCACCGAGCCCGCGCGCACCGCCTCGAGAATCCCCACCAGCCCGGCGGTGGTGGCGCACAGCATGAAATTGCGAATGATCACGAGCCGCACGCGCACGCCCGCCTCCGCCGCCCCGAGCTTGTTGGAGCCGACGCCGACCGTGTAGAGCCCCCAGCGGGTGAACGTCAGCACCGTCTGCAGCACAATCACGATCGCCAGCGCCCAGATCAACTCCGAGTAGGTGCCGGCGCCGAAGATCCGCGCGAAGGTACTGATGTGGTTGACCGTTTCCGGCAGCGTCACGTGCACGCCGTTGATCGTGTGCGTCACGTTGCGGGTGCTCGTCGTCAGCCGTGCCCCCGGCGTTTCCACGGGCTCGCCGTGCGAGACGATCAGCGACAGTCCCTCCAGCGCAAACAGCATTCCGAGCGTCGCCACGAACGAGCTGATCCCCACGACCGCGGTGAAGAACCCATTGATGAGGCCCACCGCGGCGCACGCGATCAGCGCGACGATCACGGCCGGCACGAGCGGCAGTCCGGCCTGGGACAGCTTGTAGAAGAGGAACGGCGTGAACAGATACGTGGCCCCGATCGACAGATCGATCTCGCCCAGAATCATCACGAACACAACCCCCGCCGCCATGATCGCGTACGGCGCGAAGTACGGCAGCAGGGTCTTGAAGTTCGAGCCCGTCAGGAACGTGTTGGTCTGCACCGAGAAGTACACCGCCACCAGCACCGTGACGACGATGATGCTGCCCTCGCGCAGGCTCAGCACACGTTCGAGCACCGCCCCCCGCGAGGGCATTCGGTGCGGGGGCCGAGATGCACCGCCCCCTCCCGGTCCGCTGGATGCCGCCGGTACGCCGGGTGCCCCCGGAGTGCTGGGTGCCGCCGGAGCACTCCCGGGCGGGGGAGTGGGCCGCGCCGAAGCGCTGCCCCCCGCCGGGGTGCTGACACTTGCCGAAGAACCTGGCTCCCCTGCCGAGTTTGCCACGTCGGTGCCTGCCTTATGCCGGGGTGCCGGCCTTAATCGGCACCACCTTCACTTCGGATGAGGTGCCCTCGTAGCGGCTCTTGGATTCGACGTAGGGCGCGACCGTTTCCTTGTTGAGGAACTTCAGGCCGGTGTCGGTTTCCGCGGGACCCGTCAACGATCCGGACACGTGCCACTGGAACAGCTGCAGCGCCGGCAGGAACCCCTGTAGGTAGGGCTGCTGGTCGATCGTGAATTCGATGTTCCCTTCCTGCAGCAGCTTCTGCGTGCCTTCGGTCAGGTCGAACCCGCCGGCCTTGACGCCCTTGGCGGGCAGCCCGAGCTTCTGCATCACCCGTGCGAGGCTTTCGGTAGAGCCACCGTCGACCGCGTACATGCCCTTCGTGCTCTGGTGGCCCACCCAATACGCTTCGATCGCCGACAGCTCGCCTGGCACCGCCGCGCCGGTCGCCACCGTGTGCGGCGTGATCGGCTTGCCCGATGCCTTGATCGCCTTCAGCGCGCCTTCGATGCGCGGCTGCAGGTTCGCCGAGCCGGGCGTCGCGATGAACAGCGCCACGTCCCCGGAGCCCACCGCCGCGACGATTCGTTCACCCATCTCTTCACCGGCCTTTTCGAGATCCTGGCCGATATAGGAGAGGCGCTTGTTCGTGGGCGCGTCGGCGTTGTAGGCGACGACGGGTATGCCCGCCTTCAGCGCAGCTTCAGTCGGTGCGTTAAAAGCGTGCAGGTCGATCAGCGCCACAGCGATGCCGTTCACGCCGCTGGTGATCGCGCTGTTCATTGCGTTCACCATCTGGTTCACATTGCTGCTTTCAGACCCGGTCCAGGAGTACGAGCAGCCCAATAGCTTGCACGCGTCCGCTGCTCCGTACTGCGTGGGCACAAAGAACGGATTCGTCGTCACGTGGTTGATGAACGCGAACTTGTACGCCGGGTGGCTGCCGAATACTTCCGCACTGCCGCTTCCGCCGCTCGACGCGCTCGACCCGCACGCCGCGATAATCGTGCTGGCGGAACCCGCCGCGATGCCCGTCATCGCCGTGCGCCGCAGGAACGTCCGCCGGTCGAACCCTGGCCGCCTCGGCTCCAGGAGGTCGTGGTGGTCGGGGTGCGCAATCGCCTCGGTGTCGCTTACCTGGCCGGTATCTGACATCTCGTCTCCTCCACTCGATGTGCTGCGCGGACGCACAGCGCCACCTACTTCTTTCCCGGTCGAGCGTCTTTGTAGTCAATGACTTCGCGTCGGGGGTATAACCAGCGCATGAGCGACGGGCCAAATCGGCAGGTGACCTATGGGCTCCTTACACTGGAGCGCCACGTCAAAGGCGATGGGCGCAAGCTGCTCCTCTACACCCTTCGCCCCGGTGCGAAGGCGTCAGCAGGCGGCGCATCGACGAGCCCGAGCAGTGCCTCGGCGCGCGCGAGCGGCGCATCGACGAGCCCCTCGGCGAGCGCGAGCGGCGCTTCAACAAGCCCGAGCAGCGCTTCGGCGAGCGCGTGAGCGAGCAGCGCTTTAACGAGCTGCGCGGCGAGCCCGTCGTGTACGCCGTGGACCGCCAGGAGCGCACGTTCCTGCCCGCGCGCGAGCGCTGCCCGTTGTGCCCCACGCCCGCGGGCGGCACGCCGGGGACGGAGACCGAGATTCCCTTCCCCGCGTTTGAGATCGCGGTTTTCGACAACCTTTTTCCTGCTTTCGAGTCACCCCACGGCGCAGCCGAGGTGGTCGTCTACACCGACCGCCACGACGCCTCCTTCGCCACGCTCCCGCCGAGCAGGGCCGAGGCGCTGATGTGGGTCTGGCGCCAGCGCTATGAGGAGCTCGCCGCGCGCGCCGACGTGGAGTATGTGTTGATCTTCGAGAACCGCGGCGTCGAGGTCGGCGTCACCCTGCACCATCCCCACGGCCAGATCTACGGCTACCCCTTCCTGCCGCCCGTCCCGGCGCTTGAGCTGGCGGCCGACGCGCGCCTGGGAGGCTGCGCGCCGTGCGCGCTGCTCGCGCAGGAGCTCGAGGACGGGCGCAGGGTGGTACATGAGAACGACAGCGTCGTCGTCCACGTCCCGCTTGCCGCGCGCTGGCCGTGTGAAGCGCATGTCGTCCTACGCGCGCACCGCGCCTCGCTGCTCGACTGCACAGCGACGGAGCTGCGCGAGTTGGCCGCCGCTCTGCAGGCGCTCACGCGCGGCTACGACGCGCTGTTCGCGCGGCCCTTCCCGTACGTGATGGTCGTGCACCAGGCGCCCACCGGCGAGGTGGTGTTTGGCGATTTGGAGACCGAGGACGGGGCACACACCCATGGAGACGAGGCGCACCCCCACGAAGGCCGCCAGGGCCACCTGCACGTCGAGTTCTATCCACCGCTGCGCAGTGCGGAGAAGCTCAAGTACCTCGCCGGCTCCGAGCAGGGAGCGGGGACGTTCATCGGCGATGTCCTGCCCGAGAGATCGGCCGCGGCGCTGCGCGAGGCAATCGATGGCGAATGGCATGGGAGCTCGTTGGAGCTGCCTGGGAGCTCGTTGTAAAGGTAGGTGGTCTGTGTCCGTTTTTTAAACTAGGTGCGCAATAGTATATACGGACCCCGATAAGAGAACTCACCCAACGGCCAGCGCGTTCGCTCCCGGGCGGGTGAACCTAATCGGCGAGCACACCGACTACAACCAGGGCCTCGCGCTGCCGTTCGCGATCACCGAGGGGGTCACGGTGCGCGCGCGGGCCAGCGGCGACGAGCGCGTCTACGCACACGCGCTCGACCTTGGCGAGGAGGACGAGTTTCCCCTCGCCGCACCCGAGTGCACGACGGGGTGGCGGGCATTTGCGCGCGGCATGGTCGCCGAGCTGCGCCGCGCAGGCTTTCCGCTCGGGGGGGCGCGGCTGGAGATCCACGGCGAGGTTCCCCAGGGGTCGGGGCTGTCCTCGTCCGCAGCACTGGAGGTGGCGCTTGGGCTGGCTTTGCTTGGGACCATCAGCGTCGAGATCGAGCCGGACGAGACCGGCCGCGCCGTCGGAACTCCTGTCGCCGCGCCCCCCCGAGCCGGAAGGTCGGGAGGCCCTGTGGGAATCGGCCGCCTCGCCCTCGCGCGGCTGTGCGCGCGCGTGGAGAACGAGTGGGTCGGCGCACAGAGCGGCCTGCTCGACCAGCTCGCCTCGCTGTACGGCGCGCCCGAGACGGCGCTGCGCATCGACTTCCAGACGCTCACCGTCGAGCCGGTCCCGTTACCCCTGGCTGGCGGCTGGCGGCTGGTGACGCTCGACTCGGGCGAGCGCCATGCCAATGCCGCCTCGGGCTACAACGAGCGCCGCGCGCAGTGCGCGCGAGCGTGCGCGCTGCTCGGGGTCAGCTCGCTGCGGGACGCATCACAGACGGCTGTCGAGGAACTGCCCGAGCCGTTGCGCCGCCGGGCGCGCCACGTGCTCGGCGAGAACGCCCGCGTGGAGGCTGCGGTGGCGGCACTGCGTGCGGATGACTGGCCGGCGGTGGGGGCACTGCTGAACACCTCGCACGCCAGCCTACGCGATGACTACGAGGTGTCGACCCCGACCGTGGAGTCCACCGTGGAGCGCCTGCTCAAAGCGGGCGCCACCGGCGCGCGGATCGTGGGCGGCGGCTTCGGCGGACACGTGCTCGGCCTGCTCGGGCCGAGCGTCGAGGCCCCGGCCGGTGCGCGCGAGGTGCGCGCCGGCGTGGGGGCACATCTGCTCGGTTAAATCGCGAGCTGCCTCCTCTCGGTGGACTGCGTCGCGAGCTTCTTCCTCTTGGGGGGCTGTGCCTTGTATCGATACATGATACGATGAAGTTCTGTTGAGGCCAGCGGACATAGTCGTGCTGCTCCAGTTGCTGCGTCACCGGGCCGGCGACTGGACTGTCCGTTCGCTTGCCCATGAGCTGCATATCCCGTCGGCGAGCATGCAGCGATCACTCGAACGCCTCGGCGCCACGCCGGCATATGACTCCGGTCGTCGTCGGGTGAGCGTGTCGGGGTGCATGGAGCTCTTCGAGCACGCGTTGCGTTTCCTCGCACCGGCACGCAGAGGCGGAGAAACCAGAGGGCTTGCCACGGCGTGGGCCGTGCCTCCGCTCTCCCAGCACCTCGCGCCCGTCGACGAGCTGCCCCCGGTCTGGCCCGACGCCTTCGGTGAGCAGCGCGGCCTGGAACTCCAACCGCTGCATTCCTCAGCGATCCGTCTAGCCCGCGCCGACCCCGAGATGTATGAACTGCTCGCGCTCATCGACGCGCTGCGTGCCGGCGATGCGCGTACGCGCGGATTGGCGGCGGAGCTGCTGCGAGAGCGCGTTCGTACCTTGCCGGCAGCCAGAGCAGCATGAGTATCCCCTTGCTGGAGTTGGCAGCCGGCGCACTCGGGCCATCGCTCCGTGAGGAGGTCGCCTTTATCGGCGGGGCGTGCATCGTGCTGTGGCTGACCGACCCCGCCGCCCCCAATCCGCGGCCCACGAAAGATGTGGACATCGTCATCGAAGTCACGAGCCACCTGGGTTACGAGCAGTTCTCTGAGCGGATGCGCGCTCGAGGATTTTCTGAGGATATGCAGAGCGGTGTGATCTGCCGCTGGCGCTATGGACAGGCGGAGCTGACCCTGGATGCCATGCCGGCCAACCCCTCGATTCTAGGGTTCGCCAACCGTTGGCAGGCAACCGCATTGTTGCACGCAGTCGAGCACGAACTGCCCTCTGGAACAAACATTCGAGCCGCTTCGGCCCCGTACTTGCTTGCGACGAAGCTGGAGGCTTTTTGCGGACGAGGCCGAGACGACGCGATCGCGAGCCGCGACTTCGAAGACGTCGTCACCCTAATTGACGGGCGCGCCGAGCTTCCAGGGGAGATCGGGGCGGCGCCCAAAGATTTGCGCACCTATCTCGCCAGACAATTCGCCGACCTGCAGGCGATCCCTGACTTCCTCCTCACGATGGCCGCAATGCTGCGCCCCGACCCAGCCAGTCAGGCGCGTGCCGAGGCGGTCGTACTCCCAAGGATCCAGCAGATCGTGAACTCAGGCTGACGCCAAACCCAACCGTGAGCCTCATCCGCCGAGCACCCCTTCAGGTCGTCTCCGGCGAGGGGCCCGCCACGGAGGCGGCGCCGGCCATGATGTCGTCGATTTCCTCGAGGTCCTCGCCGCTCAGCGAGATGTCGAGCGCGCTGAGACTGTCCTCGATGTGCGCGGCGCTGCGCGAGCCGACGATCGCGACGTGGACCGCCGGGTGGGCGAGCGTCCAGGCGATTGCCAGCTGCGAGACGCCGTAGCCGCGCTCCTGCGCGAAGTGCTCGAGCTCCGCGATCAGCCGCAGGTTGCGCTGGAAGGCGTCTCCGTTGAAGAGCGGCGATGACGCGCGCCAGTCGTCCTGCGCAAAGGTCGTGTGGGGTGACATCGTCCCGGTGAGCAGACCATGCGCGAGCGGGCCGTAGGCGAGCACGCCGATGTCGTGCTCGCGCGCGTAGGGCAGCTCGCGCGCCTCGATCTCGCGGCGGAAGAGATGGTAGGGGGGCTGCAGCGTCTCGACGGGCAGCGTGCGCGCGAACTCGGCCATCTGCGCGGCGTCGAAGTTCGACACCCCGACGTGGCGGATGGCGCCGTCTTCGATCAGCTCCCCGAGCGCCTGGGCGCTCGCGGCGAAGGGGGTGGCGGGGTCGGGCCAGTGGATTTGGTAGAGGTCGATGTAGTCGATGCCGAGGTGCTCGAGGCTCTCGCGCACGCCGCGGCGCAGCCACTCGGGACTCGAGTCCCGCACGAGACCCTGCTCTGAGTCCATGCGCAGGCCGCCCTTGGTGGCGATCACAAGGCCCTCGCGTCCCGAGTCGAGTTCCTCGCGCAGCGCGCGGCCGAGCAGGCGCTCGGAGGCGCCGAAGCCGTAGGCCTGCGCGGTGTCGAACAGGTTGATACCCAGCTCGCGGGCGTGGCGGATCGCGGTGATCGCCTCGAGCTCGTCGAACTGCCCCCAGTCACCGCCGAGCTGCCAGGTGCCGAAGGCGATCGGGGAGACTTTCAGGCCGGTCATTCCGAGTGTGACGCTTCTCATGGGGTCCTCGCTTTCTCGGGGGCGATGACGGGGCGGTTTTGCGGATGCGGCGACTGGTTCGAGCGCCACCATCTGCACTACCCGAATCGCCCAACGGCGAACAAACGGGGGGCGACGCTCCATACTGTCCCTATGAGTGCTGTCCGCAAGAGACTCGTGGCGAATGCCGAGATGGACCCCACGACCGTGACAGGCCCCACCCGCGCACGGGGTGGGCTCGGTACGCTTAGCAGGCTGCACACGCTCGCAGTGGTACTCGTGGCGGCACTTGCAGTTACGGCAGGGACGGCGCAGGCACAGCCGAGCGACCTCGCGCCGACGCGGGTGTACATCCAGGCCGACTACGCGCTCAGCCGCTCCGCCAAGGCGCACCAGTCGATCGTGGAGGCTTCGATCCGGGCGTATACCAGACAGCTCGGGCGCGAATGCCCCAGGGTCGCCATCGGTGCGCCGCAGGACACCGAAGCCGAACAGCTGTATGAAGAGATCGTCTCGGCCGCGACGGGGATGGTCTACCGCTCCGACGGTGCCGCGATCGTGCGCTTCGCCGGCACGGTGCAGGGGCTGCACTGGAGCTCGGCAAAGCTGACGAGCACCGTGCACAGCTATGCGACCAGGCTGCGGGCGTTGGCGGCGCTGCCGGTGCCGGACGTCTGCGCGGACGCGCGCGCGTGGGTCGCAAGCCACTACACGGCGCTGCCGGCGGCCACGACGGCGGCGGGGCAGCGGTTGAGGGTCGGCGAAATGGGGCCCATGGAAGTGCCGCTCGAACTGTTCGCCCGCTATGAGCAGCCCGCGGAGGCGAGGACGATCGCGGCAACGAAGCGCCTGGAAGAAGGGCTGCAGGAAGCGGAAGCCACCCAGGGGACGGGGGACATCTCGAAGCTCGTCGGGATCATCGGGCTGAATCCGTAAGGAAGGAGCATCCATGTCACACGCCAGCAAACCTGTCGAGACCCCGCCGAGCCCGCCGCGGCCGGACGGCGCGACACCGCCGACGAACCATGCCTCATCGATGAGCGGTGCGACACCGGTGACTGACCGGGCGCCATTCCCGAGCGGCGCCGCTCCCGGCGCGCGTCGCCAGCGCCCCCGCGGGTGGGTGCGCCACTACGCGGGATTCCTGACGCCGACGGCGGCGGCGGCGATGCCGGTGCTGCTCGAACGCGACGCCGCACAGCGGGTGGGCCGGATGGGAGCAACGCTCGCCGACCGCGCGGTAGAGCGCGTGCGGGCAAGACGGCCGCGGATGCGCGCCCTGCAGGTGGCGCCGGGAATGCGGCTGCGCTGGCGCGATGTGCCGGCGCCGGCGGTGCCAGGACCCGACGGCGCGACGGTGCATCCGATCGCGGCGTCCACGTGCGACCTCGACTGCCCGCTGGCGCTCGGGGCGACGCAGTTCGCGCTGCCCCTGCACCTGGGGCACGAATGCGTGGCGGAGGTGCTGAGCGTGGGCGAGCGGGTGCGCACGGTCAAGCCCGGCGACCGCGTGGTGGTGCCGTTCCAGATCAACTGTGGCAAGTGCAGGGCGTGCCGGGCGGGGCACACGGGCAGCTGCACGAGCGTGGTGCCGGCGGCGGCGTACGGCATGGGCGTCACGACGGGGCACTACGGCGGAGCCTTCTCCGACGAGATGGCGGTGCCCTACGCCGATGCGATGCTGGTGGCGCTGCCCGAGGGCGTCGAGGCGGCGGCGGCGGCGAGCGTGGCGGACAACGTGTGCGACGCCTACCGCCACATCGCGCCGCACTTACCAAAGCTGCTCGCCGAAGACCGGGACGCGGAGGTGCTGATCCTCGCGGCGATGAACCCGAGGGTGAAGTTCGCCGCGAGCAACCCGATTTACACGGCGCTGATCGCGCAGGCTCTCGGCGCGCGCAACGTGCACCTGGTGGACGCGCGGCCCCACGTGCGCGCGTACGCAGAGGATCTCGGAATCGACACGCTGCAGCCGCGCGAGCTGCGCCGGCGCGCGCCGGCGCCGCTGGTGGTGGACCTGACGGTCGACAGGCTCGGGCTCGCGCTGTCGCAGACGGCGCCCGACGGCAGGTGCACGAGCGCGGGCAGCCTGCACCGCAGCGCGAGCGTGCCGACGCTGCAGATGTACGTGCGCAACGTGACGCTGCACGTAGGACGCACCCACGCGCGCGCACTGATGCCGGAGGTGCTCGAGCTGATGCGCGAGGGGCGCCTGCACCCGGAGCGCGTGACGAGCACGGTGGCGCCGCTCGACGAAGCACCGAGCGTGCTGCGCGAACACTTCCTCGGCGGCGGCATCAAGACGGTGCTCGTGGCATAGCCCACCGCGCCGGACACAACAGTGGCAAGGAAAGAGGAGGAGGCCGCTGAAAAACACCGCACCCACCGAACCTGACAAAGGAGCAGCAATGGCATACACCGTCAAGAACCTAGATGACGTGAAGGACATGGCCCCCGGGCACGGCCTCAGCGAGATGGGAGAGGCACGCTTCTGCCGCGAAGACCTCGACGCAGAGAACACCGGACTCAGCCACCAGCGCCTGAGCCCCGGCAAGCGCCAGTCCTTCGGGCACCGCCACGACCAGGCCGAGGAGATCTACCTGGTGCTCTCGGGCAGCGGCCGTGTGAAGCTCGATGACGAGGTGGTCGAGGTCAAGCGCCTGGACGCGATCCGCGTCTCACCCGAGACGATGCGCGCGTTCGAGGCAGGGCCGGAGGGTCTTGAAGTTATCGCGTTCGGCCCGCACTTTGGCGGGGACGGGGAGATGGTGCAGGGGTGGTGGGGTGACTGAGGAGGGCGTCTTAGCGCGCCGCCACCGAGAACGTCTGGATGTCCTTGGGCACTCCCTTGATGTGGAAGCGTCGCTTTCTGGTGACTCGCAGGGTGCTCGCGTCGAGGTCGGCCAGCGCGCGGTCTGACACGAGCAGCTCCTCGGGGGCCGCCGCCTCGGCCAGACGCGCCGCGATGTTCACGTCCACGCCGAGGTAGTCGCCTCCCAGCTTGCGCGGGCGCCCGATGTGCATTCCGGTGTGCGTGCGGGGCTGGTAGCCGGGGGCGTGCACTCCGGCCAGGCGCACGTTTGCCTCGCTCAAGGCCGCGATGGCGTCTGCCGGCTCGTCGAACACCGCCATCCAGCCGTCGCCCAGGCGCTTGACCACTTCGCCGCCGTGCCTTGCGATCGGCGGCTCGAGCGCCTCGCCCACGTCGCGCAGCAGCTCCAGCGCCGTGTCGTCGCCGACCTCGAGCACCCACGTCGAGAACCCCACGAGGTCGGTGAACACGATCGTCAATTCGCGCTCTCCGCGCCCGCGCCCCTGCGCCTCGGACACCGCCTGCCACACCTGCAGCGCGCTCAGCCCCGCCTCGCGCATCACGCCCGGGCGCTCGGCCGTCAGCGCGGTGAGGCGCCGTGCCACGAGGTGCGCCTGCTCGCTCCCCGCCGTCGACAGCGGATCGCCGAAGCGGCTGTCGCCCGGTAGCAGCTCGCGCAGCGCCTTCGCCGTCTCGATCAGCCGCGGGTGGCGGTTCAAGCGTCGTGCTGTTTCGGGCATTCGGCGTCGCGCCGTCTCAGGGATGCCGCTCGTCGCCGCTGTCCGGGTCCACCTCGCCGCTGTCCCAGCGCCTATCGCCACCGCCCCGGCGCGCGCGTCGTGCCGCATCGCGGATCTCGAACACGTCCGTCGCCCAGTCTCCGACCTCGCGGGTCACCTCGCGCACCGCGCCGACCACGATGCTCATGATCGACCCGACGTGCGTCGCGCCCGATTCGACCGCCACCTGGATGGTGTCCTTGCGCGTCTCCAGTTTGTCGAGTGGGTCTTCCATAGTTGGCTCAGTCGCCAAAGGCGCATCGGTTCGGCCCGGAATTGGGGTTCGGCCCGGAACTGGGGCTTGGGTTTCGGTCGTGCGCTCGTGGGATGGTAGTCAGGGGCTCAGCGTTGGCAGCTCAAGCCGCCACCAGCTCCTTGGGTCGCTTCTTGCCGGCGGGCGGTGGCGGTACCGGGGCCTCCTTGACGATATCCCGCTTGCCGCCTCCCACGAGCGGCGCCAGCACAGGCCCCAGCGCCTTGGGCACCACCCTATCGACCTGCTCTCCAACCCACTCGCGCGGCGGGACCGCCAGCTTGACGATCTTGCGCACCACGCTGCCGAACTGGCGGTGCAGCGGACCGGTGTTGTAGGGGATCCCGTAGCGCTCGCTGATCTGCCGCACCTCCACCGAGATCTCCGCGTAGCGGTGCGCCGGGATGTCCGGGAACAGGTGGTGCTCGATCTGGTGGCTGAGGTTGCCGGCGAGGATGTGAAACCACTTGCCCCCGGTCAGGTTCGCCGAGCCGAGCTGCTGGCGGTAATACCACTCCCCGCGCGTCTCATTTTCGGTCTGCTCCTTGGTGAACTCGTGCGTCCCGTCGGGGAAGTGCCCGCAGAAGATGATCGTGAACGCCCACAGGTTGCGCACCAGATTCGCCGTCGCGTTGCCCGCGACCGTCAGGGGCGCGGCGGGGCCGGACAGCGCCGGGAACAGCACGTAGTCCTTCAGCGTCTGCCCGCGCACCTTGCGCCACATGTCCGCCAGCATCGAGCGCTTTTCGTTCAGGTTCCAGGTGCCCTTCGCGATCCGCTCCGTTTCGAGGTCGTGCAACGCCACGCCATACTGGAAGAAGATCGCCAGCAGTGCCGCATAGATCGGGTTCCCGAGATAATAGGGTCGCCACGGCTCGTCCTCGGACATGCGCAGGATCGCGTAGCCGATGTCGCGGTCCTTGCCCTGGATGTTCGTGTACGTGTGGTGCATGTAATTGTGTGAGTGGCGCCACTGGTCCGCCGGACAGGCCGTGTCCCACTCGAACGTGTGACCATTCAGCGCCGGGTCCTTCATCCAGTCGTACTGCCCGTGCATCACGTTGTGCCCGATCTCCATGTTGTCGAGGATCTTCGAGAGGCTCAGCGCGGCGGTCCCCGCAAGCCAGGCGGGCGGCAGGAAGCTCGCCCACAACAGACCACGGCCCGCGACCTCCAGCCCGCGCTGCGCGCGGATCACCTTCTTGATGTACGTCGCGTCGCGCTCGCCGAGGTCCGCCATCACGCGCGTGCGGATCGCGTCGAGCTCTCTGCCGAACTCGTCCAGCTGTTCGGGGGTGAGTGTCGGGGTGGCTGCGGGCATTGAGGGTCCTTTCGGGGAGAGGGTGGGATGTCGAGTGACGGGTGAGTCGAGGTTCGGGTGAGTCGAGGTTCGGTTTCCGGTGACGAGGAGTTGGAGGCGGGGATCGGAGGCGGGGTCAGATCTGGCTTCTCACAGGTCGAGTGCGACATCGCCGACGGGCACCGACACGCAGATGCGAATCTGCTCCTCGCCAGAGCTCGACAGCGCACCGGTGAGCACATTGCGTACCGTTCCCGCCGTCTTGCGGCAGCTGCACGTGTTGCAGATGCCCATACGGCAGCCATGGTCTGGGGTTAGCCCGGCGTCCTCGGCCTGCTCCAGCAGCGCCAGCCCACTGTTCGCGGCCTCGCGCCCGCTGACGCCGAAGCTGACCGTGCCTACCGCGTCGGCGGTGTCGAAGCGAAGCACGGTGGGCGTGAACGTCTCGACCGCCGGCTCGGGAAGGCCGTCCTGCGCCCACACCGAGCGCACCGCGGCGATCAGCGCGGGCGGGCCGCACACGAACGTCGCTGCGTCGCCATGGTCGCCGTGCTCGGCGAGGACAGCGCGCAGGTGCTCGCGCTGGAAGCGTCCGCCGAGGGCTTCTGAGCGCCCACGCTTGCCTGTGCCCTGTCGAGAGGGGCGTCCCAGGCGACGGGTGAAGCCGCGCGCCATGCGCAGGCGCGCGTGGCGATCGGCTAGCTCTTCCAGCTCCGCCCCGTACAGCGCCAGCTCGGCTGAGCGTGCGTAGTTGAGGAAGCCCACTTCGCCCGTGTCCGCCAGACCCTCGTCGCAGAGGGTGCGCAGCATCGCCATCACCGGCGTGATCCCGCTGCCGCCGCTTATGAGCAGCACACGCTTGGGCCGCGTCTCGGGCAGCACGAACTCGCCCTGCGCCTGGCTCAGCCCCACGATCCTCCCGGGCCGCGCGGCGTCGCGCAGGTGGCGCGAGACCTTGCCCTCCGGGTGGGTGGACACAGTCAGCTCGACCGTCCCATCGGCCGCGTGCTGGGAGCCGGCCGGGGAGTATGGCCTGGTCTCGCGCACCCCGTCGATCTCCACGCTCACGTTCACGAACTGCCCGGCGCGGATGCCGCGCCAGTTCTCGTTCGGGCGCAGCGTCAGCGTCACGCTCTTGGGCGTCTGCTGCCGGACGGCGACGACCTCGGCACGCACCTCGCGCTTGACGAGCAGCGGACTCACGAGCTCGACGTAGCGGTCCACACCGTGCGGGTAGGTCAGGGCCTCCAGGAGGCTCGAGTGCAACAGGCGATGACCGAGGCCCCGGGGCAAGGGTGGAGGCGGGGGCGAGACGGAGCCGGCGCTCGCCACGGGCGGGATGGAAGCAGCGGGCGGCGTATCGGGCGCGTCGGCGGGCGGGGTGGCGGTGGCGGTGGGCACGTTCTCAGCTCCTCCGTTTCAGTGAACAACTGTTCACAGCGTACCCTACCGAGTACACTCCTAGACGGCGCGGGTAACAGATACATCTGTGATCTTCGTCACACCAGCCCGTGCACAGCCGTACTCCAGAAACCGTCGCCACGCGCCAGGAGCGCAAGCAGCGCACCCGCCAGGCGCTGCTCGACGCCGCGCTTGCGCTGCTCGAGGAGCAGAGCTTCTCCAGCCTCTCGCTGCGCCAGGTGACGCGCGCGGCCGGCATCGTCCCCACCGCCTTCTACCGCCACTTCGAGGACATGGAGGAGCTGGGCCTCGTGCTGATCGACGAGTCCTTCCGCACTCTGCGCGCGATGATCCGCGCCGCACGCGCGGATCCGCGCACCTACGAGCACATGATCGCCAACTCCGTGGAGATCCTCGTGGGCTACGTGCACGAGCACGACGTCCACTTCCGCTTCATCGCGCGCGAGCGCTTCGGCGGAGTCGCCTCGCTGCGCCATGCCATCCGCACCGAAATCCGCCTGTTCTCAAGCGACCTCGCGACCGACCTCGCACGCCTGCCCGACCTCGAGCGCTGGAGCACCGAGGACCTGCAGCTGCTCGCCGGACTGATGGTCTCGACGATGGTCGGCACCGCCGAGGCCCTCCTCGACGCCCCGGCAGGCGACGCGGCTGCCGAGGCCGAGGTCGCAGCTGTCGCGCGCCGCCAACTGCGCATGATCACGCTCGGCGCGCCGCACTGGCACAGCGCGGTGGTGCCACCGGCCGGTTAGGGTTTGTGGGGCCCTGGGGGTAGGTCTATCCCTCTAGGCTCGCACGTCCCTATCGGGATAGGCCCTTAGCTCGGATGGCGTCGCGTGGGAGCGTCGCCGTCCACGCCGTGCGGGTGCAGCACAACGCAGTGGGGCGAGAGCACCGTGACGGACATCCGCAGTCCGTTGAAGCAGATGCTCGGTCGGTCGCCTTCGTGGGCGGACGATTCATGTCGCGGATCGCGACTGGCCAGCTCGCGCAGCAGCCGCTCGGGCCAGTCGGCCGGCAGCTCCGCCGAGCCAGGCGGCGGTCCGACGATCACGTAGCCATCGATCCGCTCGGGCACAGCCGCCTTCGTAAACGACGTGAGCGAGGGGACGATCGCCGCGACGTTCTCGGCAAAGGACTCGGCGGACCACACCGGCGCGCCCCACGCCCGCGAGCACCCCGCGTCGGGGTCCAGCCTGTCGAGGCACTCGGCGGTGCTCGGATCGTGCTCGCTCTGAGCAAAGCGTCCCGCGTCCAGGGCCGGGATTGCCCTGAGTTTCGCGTTCACCGCCCCGGCCAGATCGACGGCGTGCGCGTGAGCGAGTCTGGCCAGCGCCCGGTGAAAGTCGGCGACCGCGTCACTCAGCGAAACCCAGCCATTGAGCGAGCGCGGCGTCTTCGGCCCGTCGTAGTAGTTGACAATCCTCGCGATGGGACCCGCGGCAAGAAGAAGCTCGATAGTGAGATCTCGCGATGTCGATGTGCGTCGAGGGTGAGTATCGGGCTCACCGACTTCACCCAGGAACTGGTCAGCCACAGCGGTCGTAATGATCCACAGGTCAGCCAGCTCGCCGGCCAGCTTGCCCTCGTCAGGTGCGGGACTCACGAGAATCTCCGCAAGCTCACCGAGCTCCTCCGACAGGCGTGCCACGGCGGCCAATGGCCGCCAGTACCCGCCGACCGCATTCAGTGTGGCCCGGACTCGCGCTTGAGTCGGTTCACGCCACACGCATGACCTCGACGCCGGCCGCCTTGAGCACGTCCTCGCCGTCGAGCACCGCGTAGCCTTTGCGGAAATAGAGCTTCGCGACGCCGGCCCCGGCGATCAGCTTCGCGCAGGGCGGACAGGGGAAGTCGGTTACATACATAACCGCCTCCTTCGTGGAGATCCCATCGCGGGCTGCCTGCGCGATCAGCGCCGCCTCGGCGTGGGTTGCCAGCGAGAGCTCGAGGTTGACGCCCTGGAAGAAGTTCGCGCGCGGGTCGCCTGCCGCGTACGCGCTCAGATGGTGGGGCTGCAACTCGTTGTTCGCGCAGACGACCCTCCCGTCGAGGAAGCGGATCGTTGCGCCGACCTGACGCCACCAGTCAACGCTGTGTATGGCCTGCTCCTCGGCGGCTCCGGCAAGCTCGATGAACGCCTCATCGCCGGCCACCTGCCTGGCGACCGGATACAGGAGCTGCGCGCTGCGCGACTTGTCCCAGCGCAGGAACACGGTGTCATAGCGCACGGCGCAGCGGCTGAAGAAGCGCTCCACTACTTGGTAGCTGACGTCCTCGGCCGGCAGGGTGATCCTCGGCGCCTCGTCGGCCAGGCGCGTCGCGCCGGCGACGTCGAGCACGCTCACCTCCGTCGCCACGCCCCACGCGGCGATCGCCTGGGCCGCCAGCTGCGCGGGCAGGCAGCGGATGTCCTTCGCTAGCGGCCGGTAGTCGGCATACAGCTCGGGCCCGATCAGAAAGAGGCGCCGGCCGGCGGCGTGTGCGTCGAGAAACCGCCGGTAGCCCTCGTGCAGCACGGGGATGTAGGCGATCACGACCTGGCTCATCCGGCTCCGCTCACCCTCAGATGGGGCGCCACTCCAGCCCTCACCCGCCCGCCCGACTCCACAACGCCCATCCGCCTCACCCCCGCTTGAGGATGCCGTCGATCAGACCCGGGAGCACCTCCGCCAGCTTCGGCCCGAGGCGCTCGCCGAGGTTCATGTACATCTGACGGATGCGCTCGCTCGTGGTCACCGAGGCCTGGCGCTCGATCACCTCGATCTGCCCGCACAGCTCGCCGAGCTCCTCCATGTCGGCCTCGCCGTAGGAGTGATCGGCGGTCAGCACGAGCGTGTCGGGTTGCACCGCCTTGATCAGCGCCCAGCGCGCTTCATCGTCGTCCTTGAGGTAGATAAGGTCGACGGGGCGCTGGTAGGCGAGCATCTCCAGGCGCTCGCCCTCGGGGACCATCGGGCGGTCCTCGCCCTTGCGCCGGCGGATCTTTGCGTCGCTGTCGACGCCCACGGCGAGCACGTCGCCGAGCTCCTTAGCGCGCGCGAGGTACTTGACGTGGCCGAGGTGGATCAGGTCGAAGGACCCGGAGGTCAGCACCACACGGTAGCCGAGACCCTTGAGGTGCGTGACGGTGCGCGTCATCTCCTCGAGCGTCGGAATCAGCCGATCCTCGAAGTTCACATGGGGGCTCAGGATGCCGCTGCTGACTGCCATTCGATCCTCGTCGGGGCGGGTACGCTCAGTGTTCATGCTGGGCGCGGTTCCCAGCACCATATCGACGCTCGGCGCGACACGGCCGGGCCTCCATCTGGCCGATAGAGGAGACTTCGCCGCCCGCCGACGCACCCACCACCATGCCCGACTACCTGCCCTACGCCGAGCGCACGCCCAACACCGCCTACCGCGAGCTGCTGCGCGCGGTCCGCGACGGCGGCGTGCGCGTGCAGACCAAGCAGGGCGAGGACGCGCTCGCGCTCGCCGGCCACTGTATGCGCTTTCCGATGGCCCAGGGCGCGGCGGTGATCACAGAGCGCTCGATTAGGGGCTTCGCGGGGAAGGCGATCGGCGAGCTGTGCGCGTTCATCAACGGCGCGCGCACGCTCGATGAGCTGGCGGCCTTCGGCTGCGACTGGTGGGGGGCCTGGGCGACCCCGGAGAAGTGCGAGGCACGCGGGTTGGAGCCGGGGGACCTCGGCCCGGGGTCCTACGGGCACGCGTTCGGACACTTCACGACCGACCTCGACGGGGATGATCCGGGCTTCGATCAGTTGCCGCACCTGATCCAGAAACTGCGCGACCTGCCGCTGGATCGCACGGCGCTTTTGAGCCCCTGGATCCCAAACGCCAACCACCGCGAGAGGGGAGTGCGCTCGCGCAACACGATCGCCCCCTGCCACGGGTGGGTGCACGCGCTCGTGTTCAACGACAAGCTTCACCTCGTCCATAACCAGCGCTCCGGGGACACGCCGATCGGGGTTCCCTCGAACATGGCCCAGTACAACGCGCTGGGGCTGATGCTCGAGCAGCTCACCGGCTTCGAGCTGGTGGAGTACGTGCACTGGATCCAGTACGCCCACATCTACACCAACCAGCTGGCGCATGTCGAGGAGATGCTCGCGCGCGAGCCGCGCGCGCTGCCGACGCTGCGGCTGACCGAGGCGGGGCAGCGGGTGAGCGACATCCACGACTTCCGCGCCGAGCACTTCGAGCTGAGCGACTACGAGCCGCACCCCTCGATCCCCGGGATCCCGGTGGCCACTTAGCGTGCTGTCGCTCGGTTGCATATCGGGGCCCGCGGCGGCAATCGATGTCCTCGAGACCGAGCGGTGTCGCAATTCCCCGTGCCCAGGCATTCAGGCGTGATCTCACTGCTCGTCGCCCACACCAGCAACCGTACGATCGGGCGCGACGGGGCACTGCCCTGGCACCTGCCGGCCGACATGGGGCGGTTTCGTGAGTTGACGACCGGACACACTGTCCTGATGGGGCGCAAGACATTCGAGTCGCTGCCCGACGCCTACCGGCCACTGCCGAACAGGCGCAACCTCGTGCTCAGTCGCAACCGAGAGTGGAGCGCTCCCGGCGCGGAGGTCTTCCCCGACCTTCCCAGCGCACTCGACGCCTGCAAGGAGGAGTGCTTCGTGATCGGCGGCGGGGACACCTATAGCGAGGCGCTGCCCCGGGCCGAGCGCGTGTACGCCACCGAGATCGAGAAGACGGTCGAGGGCGACACGTTCTTCCCGGCGCTCGCCGAGGACGAGTGGCGCTGTGTGGAGCACAGCGAGCGGATGCTTGAAAACGGGCACGCCTTTACCTTTCGTACGTACGAGCGCACGACCGAGTCCTCTCCACAGCTTCGACGATGAGCGCGCAACCCAGGCCTCCACAGCTTCGACGATGAGCGCGCAACCTAAGCCTCTCTACAGCTTCGACGCGGCACGGCGCGAGGACCAGCGGCGCTACATGGAGGAGCTCGAGGCGGCCGGCGTGTGCGTGTTCTGCCCCGAGCACGTCGCCGAGCACCACCGCGAGCCGGTGGAGCACTCCGGCGAGCACTGGTATGTGACGAAAAACGATTACCCCTATGAGGGCGCGGCGGTGCACTACCTGATCGTCGCGCAGCGGCACGTGGTGTCGTTCGACGAGCTCCCCGACGCGGCCGGGGCGGAGCTGTGGGCAATTAAGCGCGCGCTGAAGGCCGAGCTGCAGGCGGTGTCGGTGGCGACAGTGGAACGCAGCGGGAACATGCTCTACAACGGCGGGAGTGTCGCCCACCTGCACGTGCATCTCGTCGCGCTCGGCGCCGCACCTGAGAAGACGGTCAACTTTCGCGTGAGCGCGCGGGCTGACTAGGCGCGCAGGTGCCGCAGATTCACGCGCGCAGGTGCCGCGGGTTTGACTGCTTGCGTTGCTTTTGCGTCCCGGGGAAGACCGCGTTGAATTCGCGAAACAGGGCCTTGTAGTTCTCGGGCAGGCGGTAGCTCTTCTTCTGGTATTCGTCGGGCAGCTCCTGCAGCTCTGCGACCTCCGACCAGCCACCCTGCAGGGCATAGGCGTAGTAGGGGTACTCGGCGGGCACTCCCCGGACGAGCACGACGGAGATCGGTAGACCGAGCGACCGCGCGGCGCTCACGCGGTGCAGGCCGTCGTTGATCAGCAGCACCGTGCGGCCATCGGGCTCCAGCGAGGCCTCGACGATCGGCGGCAGCACCGGGATCTCCTCATCCGGATGCTCGCTCGTACGGATGAAAGCGCCGCCGTCGAGCGCGAACAGGTCGAGCCCATGCTCCAGGAGAGCGGCGCGCAGCGCGAGGAGCTTTTGCACCGTGGGCGTGAGCACGTAGCGCTGTGCAGGCGTCAGCGTGTCGGTGTCCACCGCGGGCGCCAGTTCGATCGTCGCCTCGGCGTAGGGATGCGTATGGTCAAAGCCCCGCAGCGGCGTCTCCCGTAGTCGCGAGAGCAGCTCCTCACGGCCGAGGCGTGTAGCCGAAAGGATCGACAGGCAGGCGTCACTCATGCGCAACCCCGCCGGTGTGTACGTCGCTTTCCGTGCGCGGGGCTTGCATTGCGTGCAACTCCTCCTCCCTGCGCGCCAGTTCCCGGCCGAGCCACAGTGCATGCGACACCAGACTGACTGCCATGTCGCCGCCGATCTCCCCTGCCAGCCTATCGGCCCGCCGCCCGCTGTAGCGCTTGACGAGCACGCCCCCGAAGCGATGCTCGGCGACGATCGCCCCCGCCTCGCGATCGACGCTCACCACGAAATACCCGTGCGGGTCCTCCCTGAGCGAGTACTTGCCCGTCTGCCGATCCCGGTCCTCGTCGCGTCGCCAACCTGCGGCGATCTCGCGCGCTAGGGCGTAGCGGGGGCTGCGCGGATCGATCCCCAGCGAATTACTGATGACGGTGATCGGACCAACCGCGATCCCCACTGCCTGCGCTACGTGACGCTGGATCGCAAGCAGCCCGTAAACATTCTCGAGCCATGCCGTCATGAGATTGTGCGCACGATAGGTGGCCGTGAGCGACAATCCACCCTCCGTGCGGCGAAAGAAAAGGGAAATAAGACAGGGAGCCGCGTAGCCGACCACCGCACGGTTACGCTGGAGGTCGACGGCTGTGTCCCACAAGGCGATGTAGGCGTGGCGCGATTCGGGGTTGGCTCCGAGCAGCTCGATGACCGCCTGGAGCGTGTCGCACGAACCGGTGTCCTCGCCCGTGTCGCACGAACCGCTGTCGGTACCGAAATATCCGCGCAGGCGGTTGCCGTAGGTATAAGAGATGCCTTCCGGTAGCTCGGGCTCGAGAATTCGCGTCTGGTACTCGCGGAACGCCTCCAGCTGAAACCCATACTTGGCGAGCGCCTCGGGGGACTCCTCCGCCGGGTCGGTGATCACCGACTTCACGTTCAGCAACTCCAGGCGCGGCCCGTTGCGCAGTGCGACTGGGCGGCCAAAGCGCACCGTGCGTACGACGAGCTCCTCCCAGCAGTCGAGCGGCCGGCGGCGGACGACCTGGTGAGCGGTGAGCTCGGACGGTCTGCGCATGCCCTCTTCGGCCGCCTCACTCGCCAGCTCGACACGTAACCGACGCCGCACAGCGTCAGTCGACGCGTCAGTCGCCTCCCCTCTGGCGCTCGGCAGCTCGCGCAGACGGGCAGTCAACTCAGCACCCAGGCCCGCCCCAGACAGCTTGCCCAGATGGTGAAAGCTGAGCCGGCGACGCAGGGCCTGCTCGTCGAAGGCGACGAGCGCGGGGAACACGCGACCGGTACCTCGGATGCGCTTCATCGGCACGCCGAGCATCTCCGTGTCCTCGAGCCCGCGCTCGAGGAAGGCCGCGATCTCGGCGCATGTGGGGAGCCCCAGGTCCTCGCCGATCGCGATCAGGTGGCTGACCTGCGGGTTGTAGAGCAGGTTGCAAAACATCGCGTACATCCCGTCGCCGTAGAGGTTCGAGATGACCGCGATGCGGCTGCGCTCGGGGTCGAGCAGCTCAGATGAGATACCCGCGAGCGCGCGCCTGGCCGCGCGCAAGGGCGACCACAGCGTCACGAGGCCGACGTCGCCCGCGGGATTGACCGGGTGGAGAAGCTCCCGGTAGTAGAGCGCCTCGAAGGTGGTCCTCATCGGCGAGGTCGCGAGGGCCGGGGCCGGGGCCGGCTGGCAACCCAGCCGGCCAGGCGACCCGGCGCTACTTGACCGGGCGCCCCTTGGCGTTGACCGCCGACCACGTGCCACCGAACTGTTTGACGCCCGCATAGGAGGTCGAGGTGGGCGCCGCCGCGTAGATATAGAGCGGGTGGCCCGCATAGGTGACCTGCTGCTCGCCACCCGATACGGCGATCGTGGAGAGCAGCGAGGCCTTGACACCAGCGCCCGCGGAGGGCTTACCCTGAACCGGCATCGCCGGCCACACTTCCGCACAGCCGCTGATCTTCACGCAGGTGTTCTTCTTGGCGGGGTCCTTCGAAAACTCGTAGAGGATCGAGCCAGAGGCGTTGACCAGGACCTTGCCGAGGCCGGTCTTACGCAGTTCGACGGTGTGAAAGAGTGCCGGTCGGGCCGGCGTCGGCGAGCTGTGCGCGTCGGCGAGTGTCGCGCCGAGGAGCGCCGCCGCACTCGTGAGTGTGAGCAGGATGCCGGCCAGGAATATGCAGGTGCGCTTCACGGGAGCCTCCGAGTCATAAGCAGGTAGGGGTTAAGACTAAAGGACCCCGCGGAGCGAAGATCCTTTCAGGACGCCTCGGGCCGCCACACCAGGCTGGGCCCCAGCCCCTCCGCCAGGGCGGGCCTCAGACCCGCACGATCACCTTGCCGGTGTTGCCGCCGCTGAATAGCAGGTTGAGCGCCTCGGGCGCGTGCTCGAGCCCCTCGACGATGTGCTCGGCCGTCCTGATCTGACCGGCGGCGAGCCAGCCGGCCATCTCGGCCTGCGCTTGCGGGATGCGGTCGAAGTAGTCGAGGATGATGAAGCCCTCCATTCGCCCACGCCTGATGATCAGCGCCGTGTAGTTGGCGGGGCCGGGCGGGCGCTCGGTCGCGTTGTAGGAGGAGATCGCGCCGCACAGCACGACCCGTCCGCGCAGGGCGAGCTGGCCGAGGCAGGCGTTGAGGATCTCGCCGCCGACGTTGTCGAAGTAGAGGTCGATCCCGCCCGGGCAGGTCTCCCGCAGGCGCGCTGCGACATCCTCGTTCTTGTAGTCGATCGCGGCGTCGAAGCCGAGCTCGTCCAGCAGCCACGCGCACTTCTGCGGGCCGCCGGCGATCCCCACGACGCGCGCGGCGCCCTTGATCTTGGCGATCTGCCCGGCGCTCGAACCGGTGGCGCCCGCAGCGCCGGAGACGACGACCGTGTCGCCTTCCTTGATGCGCCCGATATCGATCAGCCCGAAGTAGGCGGTCATGCCGTTGAGGCCGAGCACACCCAGCGCCGCCGTCGGCGAGACCCCCGGCGGGAGCGCCTGCAGCGAGCGCTTGCCCCCGTCGGCGATCACGTAGTCCTGCCAGCCGGTCATGCCGAACACGAGTTCGCCGGGCTTGTAGCGCTCGCAGTTGCTGGAGAGCACCTCGGCGACGCCACTGCTGCGCACGACCTCGCCGATCCCGATCGGGGGTAGGTAGCCGGGAGCGTCGTCCATCCAGGTGCGGATGGTGGGGTCGATCGAGAGGTAGCGCACCCGCGCGAGCGCCTCTCCCTCACCCGGCTCGGGGATGTCGGCCTCATCGAGGCGGACGTTCTGCGGGCCGACCATGGCCGTGGGCCGCTCGGCCAGCAGGAGGCGGCGATTGTGGTCTGTCACGGGGGCTCCCTCTTTTGCTTACACGCCGAGCGAGCGCCCGACGATCTCCTTCATGATCTCGTTGGCTCCACCATAGATGCGCGTGACGCGCGCGTCCGCGTAGGCGCGGGCGATCGGATACTCGAGCATGTAGCCGTAGCCGCCGTGCAGCTGCACGCAGCGATCGACGACGCGCCCCTGCAGCTCGGTGCACCACCACTTCGCGCCGGCGGCGTCCTCGGCGGACAGCTCGCCCCGGCCCAGGGCGAGGACTGCCTGGTCGACGTATGCGGTCGCGAGCTCGATCTCGGTCTTCATCTCGGCGAGCGCGAAGCGCGAGGCCTGGAAGGACCCCACCGGCGTGCCGAAGGCGGTGCGCTCCTTGACGTAGGCGAGCGTCCAGTCGAGCGCCGCCTGCGCGGCGGCCACCCCGGCGATCGCGATCGACAGACGCTCCTGTGCGAGGTTGGCGACGAGATACCTGAACCCCTGCCCCTCCTCGCCCAGGCGGTTGGCGAGCGGCACGGGCACCTCGGCAAAGAACAGCTCGGCGGTGTCCTGTGCGTGCATGCCGACCTTCTGCAGGTTGCGCCCGCGCCCGAACCCCTCCATCCCGCGCTCGACCACCAGCAACGAGATGCCGCGGTGGCGCTCGGCCGGGTCGGTCTTCAGCGCGACGATCACCAGGTCGGCGTTGATGCCGTTGGTGATGAACGTCTTCGCGCCGCTGACGCTGTAGTGGTCGTCCGCGGTGCGCGTAGCGCTGGCGCTCATCGAGGCGAGGTCTGAGCCGATGCCCGGCTCGGTCATCGCGAGCGCCGTGATCAGCGAGCCGTCGGCGATCCCCGGTAGCCAGCGCGCACGCTGCTCCTCGTTGCAGTAGGCGAGGAAGTAGGGCAGGCAGATGTCGTTGTGCAGCGTGATTCCGAGGCCGCTGCCGGCGACGCCCGCGTAGGCGACCTCCTCGACGACGATCTGGTTGAAGCGGAAGTCATCAACGCCCGCGCCGCCGTAGGCCTCGGGGACGGCCATCGCGAGCAGCCCCTGGCGGGCGGCCTTGGCAAACAGCTCGCGCGGCACGATCCCCTCCTGCTCCCACCGCTCGTGGTGGGGTGTCACCTCGGCGGCGAGGAAGCCGCGGACCGTCTCGCGGTAGGCGGCGTGCTCGGCCTCGAAGATCGTGCGCTTCACGGCGCGGGCCGCTCACATGTGGGGGTGCCGGCTCGACCCTCGCCCGCGCCCCTCGCCGAAGCGAGGGACATGGCCCGGATCTCAAGGACGCGCCCGCGCTGGACGGGACGCTCGGCGCAGATCACGCCGGCGGCCGGTAAACCGTCACGACGGCGGCGCCGCCGAGGCCGATGTTGTGCTGCAGCGCGGCCTTCGCGCCGTCGACCTGGCGGCCTTCGGAGTAGCCGCGCAGCTGCCACGTCAGCTCCGAGCACTGCGCGAGGCCGGTCGCGCCGAGCGGGTGGCCCTTGGAGATCAGTCCCCCGCTCGGGTTCACGACCCACTGGCCACCGTAGGTGGTCTGTTCGTCCTCGACCAGCTTGTGGCCCTCGCCCTCGCCGCACAGCCCCAGCGCCTCATACGTGATCAGCTCGTTCGCGCTGAAGCAGTCGTGCAGCTCGATCACCTGGATGTCTTCGGGGCCGAGACCGGCCTCCTCGTAGGCCTGCTGCGCAGCCTTGCGCGTCATGTCAGCGCCGACGATCTTGATGCAGTCGGCGGTCTCGTCGAACGTCGAGGAGAGGTCGGTGACCATCGACTGACCGGCGATCTCGATCGCCTGATCCCACAGGCCGTGCTTCTCGACGAAGCGCTCGCTCGCGACCAGCGCGGCGGCGGCGCCGTCGCTGGTGGGCGAGCACTGCAGCTTGGTCAGCGGGTCGTGGATCATGCGCGCGCCCTTGATGTCCTCCAGGGAGTACTCGTCCTGGAACTGCGCGTAGGGGTTGTTGACCGAGTGCTTGTGGTTCTTCCAGCCGATCCATGCGTAGTGGTCGGGCGTCGAGCCATAGCGCTGCATGTGGTCGCGCCCGGCATTGCCGAACATCTGCGGCGCAAAGGGGGACTCCTCGGCGTCGCGCAGCTCGAGCATGCGCATCATGTGCTTGTCGAGCGCCGGCGTGCGGTCGGTGTACTTCATGCCGAGCGAGCCCTTCTCCATCTTCTCGAAGCCGATCGCCAGCGCGCAGTCGATCAGACCGCCCTTGACGGCCTGGCGCGCGAGCCACAGCGCGCTCGACCCGGTGGAGCAGTTGTTGTTGACGTTCACCACGGGGATGCCGGTGAGGCCCAGGCCGTAGACGGCGCGCTGGCCGTAGGTAGAGTCGCCATAGCAGTAGCCCGCGAACGCCTGCTCGACGAGGTCATAGGCGATGCCGGCGTCGGCGAGCGCCTTGCTGCCGGCCTCATACGCCCACTCGGGGTAGTCGCCCTCCTTGGAGCCGGGCTTGTCGAACTTCGTCATCCCCACGCCGATCACGTATGTCTTGTTGCTCATCGCTCTTGATCTCCCGTTCGCTGGACGCGCTGGCGCAGTGACTGCGACAGGCGCAGTAGCTGCGTTCTGTGGCGCACTGGCGCGCCGGCGGGGATTCTAGAGAAGTAGCGACGCTTTTGGCCAGTCAGCCAGGAGTGGCCGCATGACCACTGCCAGGTCCACTTTCCGATGACACCCCACCACCGGCTACCTTTTCTCTTAATAAATGGGTTCCACGTCAACAGGGTCAAGCTCGCGCGCCGCCGAGGCACCACTCGATGCGGAGCCCGTCGCCGACGCCGGCCCCCAGCCCGCGGATGAGCGATCGTGGCCTCGCCGGCACCGGCGCTCGCTGCTGATCGGGGGCGCCGCGCTGGCGTTCGTCCTGCTCGCGGTGGGCGCCGCGGTGAGCTGGCACTTCGCCTCGGAGGTCCTCGTTCCCGACCGTTCGCCGCTGACCGCCGACACGACCGTCGATGCGCTCTCGCCAGGGCGGATCGTCCTCCCCCGCTCGGAAGGCACGCTGCGCCCCGGCGTCTACGGCCTGGAGTGGCCCGCGGGGCACGCGGTGCTCGAAGAAGTGCTGAGCAGCGATGCCCACACCGTCACCCGGCGGTTGAGCGCGGTGCGGGGCCACCTCGCGCCCGGGATGACCGTCGCCGTCGACAACGACCTCTACACCGGAAACCCCACGCAGGCGCTGGGCCTGGCCTTCGCCAACGTCAGCATCCCCGGGGAACGGGGAGCGATGCCGGCCTGGCTGATCCCCGGACAGACGCGCTCGGTACTGGCGCACCCCGGACAGGCAGGCTCGGGACAGGCACGCCCCGCCCAGACGCACCTCGGGCAGGTACTTCCCGGTCAGACACGCCCCGGCAACACGGCCTCCGGTCAACCACGCACGTGGGCGATCGTCGTGCACGGGATCAACGGCAATCGCGAAGGCGACCTGTACGTGGTGCCCGCGCTCCACCGCGCGGGGGTGCCCGCGCTGCTGATCACCTACCGCGAGGACATCGGCGCCCCCTCGAGCCCCGACGGCCTGCACCACATGGGCCTGACCGAGTGGCACGACCTGGAAGCCGCCGCGCGCTATGCCCTCGCGCACGGCGCCCAGCGCCTGGTCCTCGTCGGCGTCTCGATGGGCGGCGCGATCGTCTCCCAGTTCATGGAGCACTCCCCGCTTGCCGGCCGTGTCGCTGGACTCGTGCTCGACGCGCCCGCCCTCTCGTGGAAGGCGATCCTGTCCTTCAACGCGAGCGAGATGGGTCTGCCTTCGTTCGCGGCGCTGCCGGTCGAGTGGATGATCGATCTGCGCATCCACCCCGACTGGGGGAACCTCGACGCGCTCGAGCACCCCGACAGCTTTCATCTGCCGATCCTGCTGTTCCACGGCACCGCCGACCGGGTCGTGCCGATCTCGAGCAGCGACGCCTTCGCCCGGGAGCTGCCTGGATGGGTCACCTACTATCGCGTGCCCCAGGCCGGGCACGTGGAGTCCTGGAACGTGGGCCGGGGGTTATATGAACAGCGACTGGGCGCCTTCCTCGGTCGGGTAGGTGCGTGAGACTGCTTTGGCTTGGGCAACGCCCTGAGATGGGCTTGGCGGCGTGGGGCGAGTAGGTTCGCGCGAACCCCCCGAGCCATACCCAGCCAGTCTCAAGGTGTTCGCGGGGTCCCGCTCAGGCGCCGACATAGGCCGCGAGATGCTCGCCGGTGAGCGTGGAGCGCGCGGCGACGAGGTCGGCGGGGGTCCCCTCGAAGACGACCCGCCCACCATCGCGCCCGGCGCCGGGCCCGAGGTCGACGATCCAGTCGGCGTGCGCCATGACCGCCTGGTGGTGCTCGATGACGATCACCGACCTGCCCGTGTCGACGAGCCGGTCGAGCAGGCCGAGCAGCTGCTCGACATCGGCGAGGTGCAGGCCGGCGGTCGGCTCGTCGAGGACGTAGATTAAGGCCCGCCCGGAGCCCCCTTCCACCATGCGAGTGGCCAATTTGAGCCGCTGGCGCTCGCCGCCGGAGAGCGTGGTGAGCGGCTGGCCGAGGCTGAGGTAGCCGAGCCCTACATCGGCGAGCCGCTCGAGGATCGCGTGCGCCGCCGGCGTCTTCGCCTTGCCTGCGCCGAAGAACTCGATGGCCTCTGCCACCGGCATCGCGAGCACCTCGCTGATGTCCTTGCCGCCGAACTTGTACTCCAGCACCCCAGCCTGGAAGCGCTTGCCCTCGCACTCCTCGCAGGTCGTCGCGACACCGGCCATCATCGCCAGGTCGGTGTAGATGACGCCGGCGCCGTTGCACGCGGGACAGGCGCCCTCGGAGTTGGCGCTGAACAGCGCCGGCTTGACGCCGTTGGCCTTGGCGAACGCCTTGCGGATCGGGTCGAGCAGTCCGGTGTACGTCGCCGGGTTGCTGCGCCGCGAACCCTTGATCGCGGCCTGGTCGACCGAGACGACCCCGTCGCGGGGCGGGCGGCCCTTGACAATCGAACCTCCGATCAGCGAGCTCTTGCCCGAGCCCGCGACGCCGGTGACGACGACGAGCACGCCCAGCGGGATGTCGACGTCGACATCCCGCAGGTTATGGGTGCCAGCGCCGCGCACCTCCAGCACCCCATTCGGCGCGCGCACCGATGGCTTCAGCGCGGCGCGGTCGTCGAGGTGCTTGCCGGTGAGCGTGCCGCTGGCGCGCAGCCCCTCGATCGTGCCCTCGAACACCACCTCGCCGCCCTCGCTGCCGGCGCCCGGACCGAGGTCGACGACGTGCTCGGCGATCGCGATCGCCTCCGGCTTGTGCTCCACCACCAGGACGGTGTTGCCCTTGTCGCGCAGCTGTAGCAGCAGCTCGTTCATCCGCTGGATGTCGTGCGGGTGCAGCCCGATCGTCGGCTCGTCGAACACATAGGTGACGTCGGTGAGCGCGGAGCCGAGCTGACGGATCATCTTGACGCGCTGCGCCTCGCCGCCCGAGAGCGTGCCCGACGGCCGGTCGAGCGACAGGTAGCCCAGCCCGATGTCCACGAACGAGTCGAGCGTCGCCCCCAGCGCCTGCAGGAGCGGCGCGACCGACGGTTTGCTCAGACCCCCCACCCACTCGGCGAGGTCTGAGATCTGCATCGCGCAGGCCTCGGCGATGTTGATCCGATCGATCTTCGACGACCGGGCCTCCGCGCTCAGCCGCGTCCCCTCGCACTCGGGGCAGGTGGTGAAGGTGACCGCCCGCTCCACGAAGGCGCGAACGTGCGGCTGCAGCGAGTCGATGTCCTTGGAGAGCATCGACTTCTGCATCCGCGGGATCAGTCCCTCGTAGGTCAGGTTGATGCCGTCGACCTTGATCTTGGTCGGCTCCTTGTAGAGAAGATCGTTCAATTCCTTCCTGGTGAACTTCTCGATGGGCTTGTCCGGGTCGAAGAAGCCGCAGCCCTTGAAGATCCGGCCGTGCCAGCCGTCCATGCTGTAGCCGGGAATCGTGAGCGCGCCCTCGCTGAGCGACTTGCCTTCGTCATACAGCTGCGCTAGGTCAATGTCGTTGACCGAGCCCCGACCTTCGCAGCGCGGGCACATGCCGCCGAGGATGCTGAAGCTTCGCTTCTCCTTCGTCGTACGGCCCCCGCGCTCGATCGTGACTGCCCCCGCGCCCGAGATCGAGCCGACGTTGAAGGAGAACGCCTGGGGAGAGCCGATGTGCGGCCGCCCGAGCCGGCTGAAGAGGACGCGCAGCATCGCGCCCGCGTCAGTGGCGGTGCCGACTGTCGAGCGAACGTCTGCGCCCAACCGCTCCTGGTCGACGAGGATCGCGGTCGTCAGCCCTTCGAGCACATCCACCTCGGGCCGCGCCAGCGTCGGCATGAAGCCCTGCACGAAGGCGCTGTAGGTCTCGTTGATCAGGCGCTGGGACTCCGCGGCGATCGTGCCGAACACCAGCGAGCTCTTGCCCGAGCCCGAGACGCCCGTGAACACTGTCAGCCGGCGCTTGGGGATCTCGACGCTGATGTCCTTGAGGTTGTTCACGCGCGCGCCGTGCACGCGGATCGACTCGTGGCTATCGGCATTGTGTCGCGCCGGCGCGCGTGTCTTCGTCTTCGTGGCCATGCTCAGCGTGTCTCCATGGCCACTATTCCCGGAGGACCCCGCCCCAATCGCCAGGGTCGACGTCCGCGAGCGTCTGCGAGAAGGTCCACTGATGCCCCCAGGGATCCTCGGCGCTGTACTGGCGCTCGCCGTACACGTGATCGGTGGGCTCCTGGAGGATCTTCGCCCCGTGGGCTCGCGCGTGCTCGCAGTGTGCCCTCGCGTCCTCGACGCGTACGAGCACCGAGTGTGTGACTTCGCCGGGACGTGGCGACACGCGGTCGTGGCGGACGTCGCCGACGATCACCGCGCCGCCCTCCCCGACGTTCATCTGCGACCGATGGCCCTCTCCGATCTGGAGGCGCTCGACAAAGCCGAAAGCCCCGCTCAACCAACCCACCGCGGCGCGCACATCCGGATAGATGAGAACCGGGATCATCGTCGCGCTCGGGATCGATCGGTTGGGCAACACGGCCGCACAGCTTACGGCTTCAGGTTCCGCCCCGTTGGGTAGCCGTAGAACAGTCCAAATACCTCCGCGTCGCTCCTGCCAGCGACAAGAAGCGCCTCGTCAGCACGGTCATCGTCGATGCCCATAACCATTACATCGTGAAGAGCGACGGCTTGTGACACGCTACCTCAGGGCGCCATCGCCGCCCGAGCTTGTGCCCCGACAGTAGCCCACACCGCGCGTATTCGAGCACCGTCTGCCTCGCGCGCGCCCGTCCAGCCGTCCAGAGAACTTTCCCACTGGCTGGCCGGGGGGGAACTTCGAAGTGAAGTTCCCGCCCAGCCTACGCCACCTACGACAAACGTTCCCATTCGAAGTTAGCCGCTCGATTTCGCCCGCCAAGGATCGACGTATAATTAGCTGAGGCAGAGTTGCCTTCACCACCAGTCACGGTGGCAGCAAAACCGCTAGCTTTGTTTTTCAAGCCGCCGAGGACCGAAGCATCAAGTCCTGCTTCATTTTCAATACCACCGCTCACGGACGCCTGACCTTGTTTGGCGATGTTGCCTTCACCGCCGCTGATCGAGGCCATTTCGCCAGTGGCTTTGTTTTCATGGCCGCCGAGGACCGAGGCATCAAGGGCGGTCGCGGTATTGCCTTCACCGCCGCTGACCGAGGCCGATTTGGCGTTTGCAGTGTTCCTGTGACCGGCGGTGACCGAGGCGTATTCGCCGGCGGCGGTGTTTTCGGAGCCTGCGGTGACCGAAGCGTACGCCCCAGTGATGACGTTGTGGAAACCCGCGACAATGCCCCCGTAGCTTTCGAATACCTGTTCTCCTCCGAGGATCAGATTGTGCGAACCGGTCTGGACGCCCGGATGTTCGTCATAGCCGATCACGAGGTTACCCTTACCGTTCGTCGAGGCCGTCGTACCTGCGCCGTTGACAATCTGCACGTTGATGCCGGAGATCCGGATCGTTGGCTGGCCGTCGATCCCCGACGCTTCGTATTCCATGTGCGAGAGGACCTTTACGAGCGTCGGCAGTTCGGTGGCCGGCGGCAGCTCCACCGTGGTCGTTTCTTTCAAGCATTTCGCTTCTTTTGCTTCTTTGGCCGTTCCTCCCGAGGTCACCGCCGCGCCGGCCGTCGTCGGAACACACAGCCACGTCGGCGATTCCGCCCACGCAGCCGCAACCCCAAACGTCAACAGCAACGCGATCACCGTAGTGCCTGCAAGAGCTGATCGGCTGATACCACATATGCGTTTCATCGGAAAACCTCCATCTTAGTTTGGCGGACGTAGACGCCGAGCACCTGCTCGAGCTGGCGGCGGCGGTTGAGGATCAGGAGCCTGTTCAGACATTCCCATCCGTCGCTGCGCCCACTACGCTCACTCTCCCCGAGCAGCAGCATGAGCCCACCCTAGCCCCAAGAGCCACCCGCGGCAAACGCCGGTCAGCTCGCACAGACCCACAACTGTTCGCAAGGCTGGAAGATCCGGGGGAATGTTTCTGACTCCCGGCTTGCTTCTGCGCTCGCGTATCCAGTAGTTGGACCACCGGGCTACCCGCGCACTCACGCGGGGCCGCATAGGAGCTCCAGCGCGGCAGCTCGGACCTGCGCGGCGGCCGCGCTCCCAGTTAGGGCGTGCACGATCTCGCGTCGCTGATAGACCGCAAGCACTGCGCGGCCAGCCTCTTGGTGCAGCCGTTGGCGTGTGATGATTGCCTTCTGGGTCGTGTCGTCCGAGCGTGCCCGTTGCTGCTCACCTACGCGCGCGTAGATTCGTGCCCTGGCCAGCTCGGGCGGGAGAGTGATATTGAGCACGACTGACGGGCAGATACCGGCGAGCAGCCCGTCGAGCATCGCGACCTGCCCGGTGGTGCGAGGGAATCCGTCGAGCACAAAGCCAGCTTGCTGATCGGCGGCTTGAATGTCGTGAGCGACGAGCTCCCACGCCGTTTGGTCTGAGACGAAGCCCCCAGAGGCAAGCGTTGCGGCGATCTGTGGGTCCCGGTCAGCGGCCATTCTCAGGCGCTCCCCGATCCCGATGTAGGCGAGCGATAGAGCCGCGCAGACAGCTCGGGCGAGCGTGCTCTTCCCAGCGCCGGGAGGACCTAGCACCGCCACCCGCTGTGCACTTACAAGGCCTCGCGAGGGGTGTCTCACTCCCACCAGCGGACAGGCTGGTCGGAGGCGTGGAGCGCGAACATGTAGATCTGCGCCTCGATTCTTTGGTCGATAAGCTCGCCGTTATACGGCATGCCAGCTGCGCGAAAGCGCGTGCGGGTCATCTCCTTCGCTGCCCGGTTGGCGGGATTCACGCCGCAAAGATCAAACGCATACTCAGGCTGCAGGAATAGGAAAATACGATCGGAGTCCCGGGTGTGCTTACTGTGGTTGGCCGGATAGCAGGGCGCGAACACGTTTACGAACAGGCGCAGATCCGCGAACTCGAACTGCCACTCGACTGTGTCGAACGGCCCCTTCATACAATCGCTGGCAGCCGGATCGTGAGCGTTAAGGCTGTGGAGCGCTTCCTTCAAGGATGCCTCTACGCAGCGGATACTGGCAGCATCGCGCCCAGCGATCTCGAGTACGAATCCGTGCGAGCGTTCCTTGCGCGCGGTATCCGCCCAGTCCGCTAGGGCCGTGGCGTTTCGAGCCCAGTTCGCCTCGGCGGGGTCAGCGGGCGTCCATCGTGAGCCGTAGCGGACTCGGGCGCTCTTCGCGTATGGGCAGAGAGTCGAGTTCTTTATGGCAGCAAAGCCCTCAGCCATGTGACTCAGCCGGTTGTGGGCAGCGCCGGATCCCTCCAGTCGCCGGCGGTCAGTCGGTTCTTGGTGCCCAGATGCCAGTCGTGAGGGTCAGTGTCGTAGATCTGCTCGAACATTCGACGGGCGGTCTCGGTTCGCAGCTGCGTTCGAACGCGCTGGCGTGTCTCGTGCAGTGTCGTCTTGAAGTTCGGGCCGCGCGAGGCGCACTCCATCAGCTCAAAGTCGCAGTCGAGGTTGTCGGCATCCTTGACGATCTGAGACTCCAGCGTGAGCTGTGCTTGGTACTCCTGCCACAGGTCCATCACATCCCTTTCGACGGAGGTGCCGCGTACAGCGTCCTGCATCGCCTGGGTCTCATCACGGTCCACGTACATGCGGGTCACGTAGTTGACGTCGCCCGTACGCGTCTCAGCGAGGTCGTGGATGAGCGCGAGCGCAACCACCCTCGCGGCATCGGCCGCCTCGTGCTTGGCGAGCGTGAGCGCCAGCCAGATCACCCGGAGGCTGTGCTCGGCGACGTTTGCGAGACGCTGATCGTTTCCGAACTGCACCCAGGCCCTAGCGACCTGCCGCAACGTCCCGAGCTCATACAACAGTTCGGTGTCGCGTCGCAGGCTGCCGTTGTCGTGCTGATGCATGCCGATGCCTCCGGAGTTAGGTCCTAGGCTACCCTCTCGAGCGTCCGAGTCCAGTGAGTTCCTCGGAGTCGATGCGCTCGATCAGGCTCCGCGCGTATGCGGCCGCAGCTGCCGCCGCATAGTAGTGCCAGTCGTCGTTCTTATTCTGATCGCCGTAGTCGCATACGCCCCGGATGATCCCGTACGACTGGCTGTGGTCCCAGGCCGCACTCCCGATGCCGGTGGCCTCCATCTCGATCGCGCGCAGCCCGTGGGCGCTAGCCATCTGGTCACGGAAAGATCCGTCCCGGACCAGGATGTTTGAGGAGCCGATCAAACCTCGGAACACTCTGGGGTTGCCGCTCCGGCGGTTGGGGTCTGAGGGATGACGGACCTTCTTCAGATCCGGGCCATATAGGACATCTTTGCGGGCGGCTGGTCTCGCGAACACTGCGTTCGTTGTGAGGCGCTCAAGGTGAGCCTCCCAAGGGCGCGCACTGAAACTCAGCTCGTCGGCGTCCAGCGCATTCATCGCACCGATCATCACTGCGCTTGGGGGAGGCAGCGCATCACGGTGTTCTAGGCCCCGCTCTCCTGCTACGCCGGCCGTGAAGCCGACAACTCCCTGACGATCCGAGACCACGACGTCGCCGAGGCGGACGTGCTTCGAGGACTCGTTAGGGCATGGCACGCCGCAGGCGATACCAACCATCAGCACGAGGCGCACCCCGGGGAAGCTCCGCAGGAGGTTCGTTGCGGCGGTGGCGGCACTCTCGATACCTGCTCGCTTAAGCTCCGTGAGCGCGACTCTGTGCGCGCCATGCGGCTGGCCGTCGCGAAACGCGGGAATCGTGCCCACGACATAGGTGTTGGGGTCAGCGGCAGCCCTGCGGGACACGGGTGAGTCGAGCATGGCGCGCATCGCCGCGAGCTCCTCCGGTAGGGCAGTGATGATGCCGATCGTACAGTCCGTATAGCCCATGTTCGGGATCTGGTGCTCTCCGGCGGCAACCTCGGCGGCCTGCATCGCGAGTTCGTAGTGGAAGGCGCTAAGTGGCTCTCTGCCTTGAAGGACCTTCCAAAGGTCTTGCCATTGCGGCGATCGCTTAAAGCGCAGCAGCTCTCCGATGTTCGCGTAGTCGAGCAACGCCATCAGGCTGAGCGCCTGGAAGTCGGTGACCGTCTGGCGGTAGGACAAAGCGACCTTGGCGTTCATCGCGTATGGACTAGCGAGGAACACCAACTCCCCCACGATCTTCGCGTTCAGGGCTTGGGCATAACCGTCGATGTAAGCCGGCTCGATGATCGTGCCGATCGTGCTCGTCGCCACCTCGACGCGACGCCTGGCCAGCAACTCGTGGACATGCTCAGAAATAAAGGCCGTCTCCTCCAGCATGTCCGGGACGCGCTCCCAGGCACTCTCGATCCGGACGAGGGGGGCGTCGCTGGCCCTCTCGCCGAGGACCCGCTCCAGTGCCCCGTCCTCCAAAACACTCATCCAGCGGGCAGTGATCGCCTTGCGAGATGACCCGACCTTCTGCTGGTAAGGCGGCGGAGGGATCTCGGGCATCGTCGTGTAGGCGCCGGGGATACCGCCGGGAAGGCCGCGTGGATACTGTGGAAGCTTCTCCTCACGATGCTCCTCGAGCGACTCTTGCGAGGCGGAGACATAGACACCTCCGAGCTCCACCAGCTCGCTATGGTTGGCGAGCACGAGCCGGGCGAGCTCTCCCTCGAAGTACGAGGAGGCCGGCATGTAGAGGTGGTCGGCGGCGAGTGCCGCGAGACGGAACGCACGTCTGGCCTCGGTGGCAAGTCTCAGCTCACTCGTGTGTCCGCCGAGCTGGGCACGGCGGTAGTGGTAGAGATCGAGGAAGTGCAGGTAGATACGCGACACGGCTGTCGCTTTCTCTCGCGACAGGACTCAGCCTGACGGTGTCGATGAGGCGCGCTGAAACGCCAGGCAGTAGATGTTCTCCTCACGGTCGCTGCGCGGGAGAATCTCAAGGTTAGTGAGCGTTAGATGCTCGGCGAGCAGCACGCTGATCAGCTTCTCAACGCGCGTGGCGTGGAAGGATTCGCGTGTCTTCGTAAAGTGGTCGACCTTCTCAAGCACGGCGTGGCCGGTCAGGAAAGCCGCAAATGCCTCCCGGGGTTCGGATGCTGCGTATAGGTCGGCCAGCACGTCGGGCAGGTAGAGCAGCAGCTTGCCCCCAGGGTTCAGCATCCCCCGCAAGTTGATCGCGAGCTGCTGGGTGATCTGGAGCTCAAGGGTCGTGAACACTACGAAGGCGACATCCCCATGAGTATCGCCCGGGGGCGTAGTGCCAGTCAGGTCATGGGCGAGCGTTGCGAGGTTGTCCCGTTCGCCGTAGAAGTTCGTGGTGGCGGCCGGGTGTGATGGTTACACGGTTGCTGCGGTGGGCGTGTTCTCCTTGGTCGTGGTGTGAGTGGGCGCGTGCTGTGCCGCGAGGTCTCGTTCGACGGCGAGGGCGAGCTTCGCGAGGTCGGTGTAGCCGACGACCTTACGGAACTGGGTCTCGGCCTCGAGCATCCCGGCGGCGGTCCATCGGAGGCACATGTCTCCGTTTTGCCAGCGCTTCACGTTGCGTGAGGTGCGTTGGATGATCTCGATCATCGACTCGATCGGGTTCGTCGAGGCGAGCGTCTTCTTCAGGCGCCCACGGACCCCGAGGCGTGTGAGGGTGAGGGTCTCCTCCAAGCCCTCGGCGAGCGACGCGGCCGCTCCGGGATGGGAGTGTTCGAGCTCTGATGCGAGGATCCGCAGACCGTCCAGCGCGCGCGCGTGGTTATCGCTGGACCACGCGCGCCGCAAGCGCGCCTTCACGGCGGGGCGGTCGCGCTCGGGGAGGTGATCCAGGACGTTGCGTTCCTTGTGACGAACACATCGCTGCACCGGCACGGGGCCGAAGATCTCATCAACGGCTGCCCGCAGTGCCTTACTGCCGTCCAGGACGACAAGGACGCCCTGCTCGACGTCAAGGCCACGGCTGACGAGATCGGCGAGGAGGTGAGCGGTGACTGTCTTGTTCTCCGTGGAGCCATCCCATAATCCCAGCGGGATCTTCACTCCCTCGGTGCTGACGCCGAGCGCGACGATCGCGCAGCGGCCCTTCAGCTCGATCCCGTCGACCATCAACGCCGCGAGGCGCACGTCTCCCAGATCGCGGCTCATCAGTGCGTCCAGGTGCTCACGCGTGCGGCCAACGAACTCGCGGCTGACCGCTGACTTCGACGCCGAGCGCTCACTGGCTCTCACCTGCTCCCCAACGGGCTCACGGGTTCTTGAGAACCGGCGGGTGCTGACACCCGCGAGCATCTGCTCCAACACGACACGCGTCAACGGGTCACGGTCAGCGAAATACGCGTACGTCGCCAACGGCACCTCGTGCTCCCCATCAGCGCTCCTGGCACGCGGACGCTTCACCGCGACCCGCCGGCCACCAAGAGTGACCTCGCCATCCTCGTGACCGTGACGCACCGCGGTGCGCTCCGGGATCATGGCGTGCTTGGCGCCGACGACCTCATCCAGCTCGGCCTCCATCATCTCGCTGAGCACCCCCAGCCCAACACCGACGCTCAACGCGAGCAGCCCGTCCTTCGCCGCACCAGCCAGCTCCCCCAGCGCATCCAGCACCCCTGGCGGCAACACATGCTCTGGGCGTGCGTCCTGCTCCTGCTCTACGGTCATCATGGCGGTTCCTCTCGTCTCAATGGACTTGTTCGCACTCGCCACGGTCCCAGCGGGACCGGACGAGGCGAGAGAACCGCCACCTACGAACTTCTACACGCTACGGGACAACCTCGAGCGTTGCAATCGTGTAGCTCGGCGACATCGACGCGAGTGCATAGCGCAATAGCTGCTCGTCGATGTCCACCAGAGTCCAGGAGATCCCGGCCGCCCAGGGCGCGCGTGCGAGCGCGCGCGTGATGTAGCCGGTACCTGACCCGAGATCGAGCACCGATTGTGCGCCCGAAGAGCGAAGGACGCTTTCGAGGTGCGGGATGACGACCTCGTTGCGCACCCGATCGGTCGCGCAACCCTGGTCCCAGGCGTCAGGGTCGCGGGCGGCTCGGGCGCGGCTCATGGCAGATGCTGATTTCATGGCTGTGACGCTGTCGGGAACGACGATCCTCCGATGGGACGCCTCAAAAGATACTTCGCTAATAGCGGCATCGCGGCGAGATATTCGGATGGTCGGACCCGAGCAGCTGGATCCGTCCGTTGCTGGCCGTAGCATTCGCTGGTCATGAGCGCTTTGGAACCTCTGGACGACACACAGCTCCAGCGCAAGGCTCGGGGAGCCTTCTATACCCCCCAACCGATCGCAGATTATCTTGCGGAGTGGGCGATCGAAGGAGATCCGCGCGCAAGCGTCCTTGACCCCACATGCGGCGAGTCGGTGTTCTTGCAAGCCGCCGGGGTGCGTCTTAGAGCTCTCGGGGCTGACCGTGCCCAGCTGAGGAGCCAGGTGCTCGGCGTTGACCTTCATGAGCAGTCCGTGCGGCAGTCGATCTCAGATCTCGCCGCCCAAGGGCTGGACGCGTCGCTGCTCGTCGAGGATTTCTTTGAGCTCTCCCCACCAAACCGACTGGATGCACGGCTTCCCTATGTCGATGCGGTGATCGGCAACCCGCCGTTCATCCGTTTCCAGAACCACTCAGGCATGGAACGTAAGCGGGCTCAGCGACGGGCACTGGAGCAGGGCGTCCGTCTATCCGGACTCGCGTCTTCCTGGGCGGCTCTGGTCGTTCACGCGTGCTCGTTCTTGAAGCCCGAGGGCCGCTTGGCGATGGTCCTGCCGACGGAGCTGCTGACGACCGGCTATGCCGAGCACATCAGGCTATGGCTGAAGCGTCGCTTCAAGGCCGTCCATCTCGTGATGTTCGAGCGGCTGCAGTTCGAGGACGCCACTGAGAAGGTGCTTCTCGTACTGGCACGTGGCACGGGCGGATGCAAGGCCTTCACGCTCGTGCCAGTCGAAGATGCTGAGCAGCTGCAGGAGATCCGCATGTTCGGTCCGATGCACTTGAGCGTTGCTCCGCCCCACGAGGGCAAGTGGACCGATCTGCTGCTCCCGGTCGAGCACCGCCAGCTCTATGACCGGATTGTTGATGACCATTTCATCGAGCTGCGCGAATACGGCGTGCCCTCGCTGGGGACGGTTACGGGCGCAAACGGGTTCTTCTGTATCACCGAGCAGACTCGTCGCGAATACGGCATCGCCGAACGTCATCTCGCGCCGATCTGTCCGCCGGGATCCAAGCACCTGAAGGGCCTCGCTTTCTCCCGACGAGACTGGAAGCGTCTACGCGACGCTGGCGAGCGCGTGTGGATGCTGGTACCCGACTCCGAGGGGCGCTTTGAGGGCGGGCTACGCCGATATCTGCACGAGGGCGAGCAGCAGGGAATACCTGACGGGTACAAGTGTCGGGTGCGAACCCTTTGGTATCGACCACCGCTGGTCGAGCCACCGGATCTGTTCTTCACGTACATGTCCCACCGTTATCCGCGGCTAATCAGCAACAGCGCCCGGGTTTCGTTCGTGAACTCGATGCACGGCATCCGCCTCTCGCACGGCCTGCCGCGCGAGGTCAAGGCGGCCTTGCCGATCCTGATGCTCAACTCCGCGACTATGCTCGGCGCCGAGCTGCATGGCCGTGGGTACGGCGGAGGACTTCTGAAGATGGAGCCCCGGGAGGCGGGGATCCTACCGGTCCCGCGACCGGAGTTCCTGCAGGCCGCCTGGCAGCGACTAAGGCCAGACCGGGCGCGGCTAGATCGGGCGCTGTCCAATGGCTTGTGGACAGGTGTGCTCAAGCGCGTCGATGAGGCACTGCTACGCGACGCGTGCCGTGTGCCTGACCGAGAGGTAGCCGCGTTGCATCTAGCGTCTCGGGAATTGCGAAGCGCCCGCATGAGCATCGCTCATGCCAGTGCGCAAGGCCACTGAGGGCGTCTTCAGATGCGAACACAATGATATCGTTGTGCTAGATTTGGAGTGGACCCGGTTTCGCGGACAGTCGCGGGCTTGGCTGGCTAGGTTTTGTTTGTGGGGGTGATTATCTCTCTCTCGTATGCCTCTGGGGAGAGGTAGCCGAGGGTGGAGTGTCGTCGTTGTCTGTTGTAGAACGCCTCGATGTACTCGAAGACGGCGGAGCTGAGGTCGCGTCTGGTGGGCCAGGGTTGGCGGTGCACGAGCTCTTTCTTGATGGTGGCGAAGAAGCTCTCGGCGACGGCGTTGTCGTAGGCGTCGCCCTTGGAGCCCATCGAGACGGCGATCCCGGCGTCGCGGGCTTGCTGCCCGAACGCAAGACTGACGTATTGCGAGCCCATATCGCTGTGATGCACGAGACCGGGCGCGGGGCGCCGGCGGGCGAGCGCCATCTGCAGCGCCTCGACGACGAGCTCTGAGCGCATGTGCTCGGCCATCGCCCACCCCACGATCATCCGCGAGAACGTGTCTTGGACGGCGGCGAGGTAGAGCCAGCCCTCCCACGTTCGCAGATACGTAAGGTCCGCGACCCACAGCACGTTCGGGGCGGCCGGGGTGAACTGCCGGTCGACCAGATCATCGGCGACCCTGACACCTGGCACCCTGATCGTCGTCTTCCCGCGTTTGACCCGCACCAGCCCTGAGATCCCGGCCCGGCGCATAAGGCGCCGCACCCGCTTGCGCGAGACCTGGATGCCATCTCCCAGGCGCAGCTCGGCCGCTACCCGCCGGGAGCCGTAGACGCCCCTGGCCTGCTCGTGGATCTCCTTGATCCTCGAGGTCAGCCACGCATCGGAGAGCGCCCTGTCGCTTGGGACCCTGCGCTCCCACCCGTGGTAGCCAGAACGGCTCACACCGAGGACCTCGCACATCACAGAGACTGGGAAACTGGCCCTCTCCGCCGAGATGATCCGGTAGGCGCTCACCGGGTCTCGGTCTCCGCTGCGAAAAGGACCGCGGCTCGCTTGAGGATCTCGCGCTCCTGCTCCAAGCGTTTGACCCGCTTGCGCAGCTCACGGAGCTCTTCGCGCTCCGCGCTCGTCAGCCCGTCATCGCGCTCCCGATGATCGAGCTGGCGCTGCTTGACCCAGTTATGCAGCGACTGATCGCTGCAACCCAGGCTCTCAGCCACATCCTTCACCGCCCGGCCAGCGAGCACCAGCTCGACAGCCTGGCGGCGGAACTCCGGCGGATACGGCGGCTTCGTTCGCGGCATGAACACATCCTTTCGCGTCCAAGCCAATCAAGCGCTCAACTGTCCGTCAGACGGGATCCACTCCAAGGAGCTTGTCTTGCGCGAGGTCACAGCCGCACTCGCGGAGCAGTTGAAGGTCGGCCTACGAACATTTGCGGAGAACGCCGCGGCGCATTAAGCGGATAACGCTGGCGCGGGGCTGCCGCAAACGAGGCAGTGGACCGGCCGATCCCATCCGTCGAGCACCTTGACGGGCTTGGTCGGGTGACACTCGAAGTCAACGCGGCGCATGTCGTCGGCCTCGGTCTGGCGTGCCGCAACCGGGCGGGGAGGTCTTCGATGTCGAACAGCCCTGCCGCGCGCAGTTCTTCGAGCGTGTCCTGGACCGGCGGCGCTGAAGGCGCCAGCTGTCGGCCGTGAACCAGGGTGTCTTTGCGTGCCCGGTCGCTTCCTGTGGCGCGCTCCAAGACGCTCGCCAGCGACTCCTCGCCGGACGATGGGTCGTGTTCGGACCAGGCGACCTCGCCGCCGGCCGCGAGCAGCGCGAAGGCGTAGGTGGCCCTTTGTAGCGCTTGTGGGTCCCCGCCAAGACGCCGACGCATCAGGCCCGTCGAGGGAGAGAAGTGGCCCTTGCGTGGGCCGCGCGTGAGCAGTTCGGCGGCATGACCTGGGTCTTCGCTGTCCCGGATGGCCCGGCGAACCATGCCGGACACCGTGTCGAGGATCGCCGCCAGCGATCCCCGTAGGGCATTTGGCTCTACCCAGCCTCCGTGCCAGGCCACGAGGACACGCCGCTCATCGAATCGCCGCTCGCTGGCACCCACGCGCATCACGAGCGCGAGCTGATCGACCTCCGAGGCGCGGTAGCGGCTGTGCGAGCCGCGTCTACCGGCCGGGTGGTCCTGGCCGAGGCAGCGCAGCATGCCCTCTGCGCGCAGCCGCTTGGCCTGGCGAGGACTCGCCGGATAGCCACGCTCTGCCGCAGCGGCCAGCAGTTCGTCGAGGGAGATCGTGTCGTCTGTATGGGCGGCGGGCATGACGGATCAGGGGTCCGCGAAACACGAGCAACGGTACACGACCGTACTGCTTCGATCCAGCAACGACCTATGCCGAAAGGAGGTGATCGTGATGGCAGAACTCTGGGCGTTTGCCCTCGTTGTCCTTGCTGCGCTCGCGTGGGAGCGCTACGCGCAGCACCCCACGGCGCGCAATCTACGCGCCGCCATCGCCGCGACGCTGGGGCTCTGGTGAGCTTCGCGCGAGCCAAGGTCCGTGGCAAAACACCGAGGCACAAGCTCCACGTCGCGGAGAGCGCCACGCCGCAGGACTGGGCGTGGCGCCACTACCCGCGCGAGGTCCACGGAGGCCTGAAAGCAAATGCTCAGCACCTCGCAGAGACGGGGGCGTGCGGCCCCGCCCGCCCATGCGAGCCCGCACACCCCACCAGCGCGCCCGAGGAGAACCCAGCAAAATGGACGATAGGCACGCCGGGGGTCGGACGTGTGACCGGCGCGTCAAGCGTGCGGTCCTTCACGATGGACCGGCTGCTGCCAAACCTGCCGGCAGCCAATCGAGCTCGACATTACGGGCTGTCAGGAATCCCGGAGAACCCACTGGAATCGGCGATGTGTGCGTGACAAACCCAAGCGCCAGCGGAGAACGCCACGTCCTGCCTGGCGACGCGACGTTCCCGCTACTTCAGTGCTGCTCGACTGCGATGACCGGCTCCGTCCCAGCAGGGTCCGGGTCGCTCATATCGAGACCATGCCCAACTCGTCCAGATACTGGGCGCACCGGGACGACCACACATACTCCTCGTCGAGGTCCACAAACGCCCCCTTCTTGCAGGCGCTTCAGCGCCTTGTTGATGGTGCGACCCTTGATGTCGTATATCTCGCGCTTCAGTTCCTTACGGGTCCACCGTTCGTGGTGATCATCGCGGAGGACCTGCAAGACGATCGCCCTCTCGGCGACCCCTGGGTCATCGACCCACTTCGGATCGTTACGCTTCTTTCGCATCGGGACTGACCTCCTGGTGCCAGGCCCCCGGCTGTTTGCGCAGCGCGGGGGCCACTTTTTTGTTGGGACAGCATACACAGAATAGAACGTTATTGGTTCTGGACGTGATTGGCTGTATCACGGAGGATCGGGACCTGTGGAGCCCAAGGTCATCGTCGGCAAGAACATCCGCGCCAACCGCCTCCGCCTCAAGCTCACCCAAGAAGCACTCGCCGAACGCTCCAACATGCACCCCGTCGAGGTCGGCCGAGCCGAGCGCGGCGTCCGCGACCTACAGGTCTCCACCATCGCCAAGATCGCCCACGGCCTCGGGGTTCCCGCCAGCGAACTGCTACGCGGCGTCTGACTCGTTCCCGCCACCTGGCTCTGGCTCGACCCGAGAAAGTGGCGGCCCGGGTGTCCGCCCGGGCCGCCGAGAGCATCGAGAGCGAAGCGCGGGAGGCGCAGCGCACGGCCATCCTTGCATGTCCAGCGGATGACGTCCGACCCTGTGGTCAAAGTACACGCGACCGCTCCGGCGAGTCGTCCTGTGTCCGCAGGCAGCCCGAATGGAGAAACGAGCATCAAATGGCACGTGTAGCTCCCTATCACACCGCACGTCCCGAGACCGGAGGCGAGCGGAACGTCTACCACAACGACGACCAATGCCCGCGTGGGAAGGAAATCGCGCCGGAGGATCTGCGCCAGGGTACAGCTGACCGTCCGTTGTGCAAGGTCTGTCAATAGGCGCAAGGCGCGCAGAACGGCAGCTCCCAGTGGGGGCCTCCGGGCTCCCAGCACGGCCGACCTGCCAGTAGCGACGAAGTTCGCTCACAAGTAGTTCGCGCCGCACGGCGTCAGCGAGGGCACGGAAGCCCTCGCTGTTGTCCCCGTAGAAGCGAACCGTCGGCTCTATGAAAGCCATGCCCTTCGGTGCTCTCGCAAGACTCGAACGTCTCGATTCCGGCCGCGTCAATGACATCGACATACGGCGCGATCCCAGCGTCCAGAGTGGCGAGCCAATCCTCCCGCGACAGAGCCTCGCCATCGACCGGGGCGAGGAGATCGAGCTCGGTTTCCTTGGCGCAATAAAGCAGCGCCTCGAACAGCGCTCGGGACTTGCCGACCTTCGAGCTGCCGACCGCAACGACGATCCACAGCTCGCCGTCATTCAGGGCCGACCGAGATCTCCGCGCGCCTTGGCTACCGCCAAGGAGATGAGCGCGGCGGAGGCGACGGTATCGGCTGCCGCTGGGTGGGCCGCGGCCTCGCTCGGGTGTAGGCGGGGGCTGTCCTCGTTCTTGTCGCGCCACGCGTCGGGCTGGGCGTCGTGCGGGTGTCCCGGTCCCGCACCCCCGTTTTGGCTCTGGGATGCGGGTTTGCTTGCTTTCGGGGTCACGGGTTTGTGTGGGGTCGGGTTCTTGACCACCCCCCTCTCAGCTTCGCTTTCGATGGTGGTGGTCAAGAACCTGGGTGGGTTGGATTGAAAGCAAGCAAAGCAGTGGTTGGTAGGGGGCGCGGGACCGGAATGGATAGATGAGAGAGAAGAAGAAGAGAGATGGATAGACAGATGGAGAGATAAGAAAAAAACAAAAACAAAAACAAAGAAGCAGGGGCGGGGGCGGCGGCTGGGTTGGGCGTGGCGCGTGGTGTCCCGGGGGCGTCGGCCGACTCGCGGGGCTCGTCGGCCTAGGCGACGTGACGAGCAGCTTGACAGCGACGTGACAAGCGTTATGATGGGCAGCATGCTGGTGACGTCGTTCGATTGCAAAGGAGCCTTCTGATGGCTGATCGTTCTCCTCGTGTGTTGGGTCGTGCCTCTCGTGGTGTCGTGTCAGATATCGACAAGCAGCTCTCCGTGATCGACGGCGAGCTCGGGCGCTACGAGCAGCTGCTCACAGAGCGCGAGCGCCTACGGGCCGCACGAGCAGCACTCACGGGGGAGCACCCTGGGCAGATCTCCCAGGACGACGTCGCGGGGTACCTCGCCGAGCACCCGGGTGTCCGCGCGGGGGAGATCGCGAAGGCGCTGGGGGTGCCGCTCGCGACGGTCTCCTCGCATCTGTATCGCGGGAAGCGCACCAGGTTCCTGAAGGGCGAGGACGGCTGGCATCTACGCGAGCAGCGGCCCAAGCCGGGAGGCTCGCGGTGAGCCCTTTGCGAAGGACACACACCGCCGGCTACCGCCCTGTCAGCCACCGCGCCGCGGCGCCCCAGCGGCGGTAGCGGCGGTAGCGGCGGGGTGTTGTTGCGTACTCGCGATTTGATGGTGTTGGGGTGGCTGGGGGAGCAGTACGCCGCGAGGGTGGACCATCTCGAAGTGCTCCTCGGCGCGGGCCACAGGACGGTGGGGCGAGTCATCGCGCGGATGCGCGAACAGGGCCTCCTGGGCACCCGCCGGATTCTTGTGGGGGAGCCAGCGTGGGTGCTGCCCACCAGGGCGGGGTTGCGGGCGTGTGGGGGTCGCCTTACCGGGTGTGGGCACCAAAGGTGGGACAGCTCGCGCACGTAGCGGCAATGAACGAGGTGCGGTTGCACGTCCAGGCGCGCTCCCCGTAGACGGTGTGGATCCCCGAGCGTCAGCTCCCCCTGGAAAAGACCCCGGTGGAGCACCTGCCCGATGGGCTGGCGATCACCGATGGGCGGCGCGTCGCGATCGAGGTGGAGCTGACAGCGAAAAGCCACCAGCGGATCCAGGGCATCCTGGATGAGTTGAACGCCCGTTTCGACGCGGTCCTGTATTTCTGTGCGCCCGCGCCGCACCGCCAGCTCACAAGGCTCGCCGAGACAGGCCGCTGGCCCAGCCTGGGGGTCCGCGAGCTACCTACCCAACCCCAACCCGAGCCGTGAGTGCCCCCGTGCACTCCCGGCGCGCAGTGCTCTCCCGCTGGTCCCGCCTCCATCAGACACCGCGCGGGCGCTACCCGCCACAACAGGCGGAGGAGTCCCCCGAGGTGGTCCTCGTGGGCGAAGCGGACGGCGAGCGCGGCGTGGTCCTCGCGACGTGCATCTCCGGGGAGCGAGCGCTGCCCCTCGACGGGCAGCTCGTCGTGCTCTCCCAGGGGCGGCTGTGCCGCCACGTGCTGGTGTGCGGCGCGACAGGGTCGGGGAAGACCGAGACGCTGCTGCGCCTAGCGTGGACGATCGCGAAGACCACGGGGGCGCCGGTGTTCTACCTCGACGGCAAAGGGGACAGGGAGACCGCGGGCCGCTTCTGCGGGCTGATGGCAGACGCCGGGCGCACCCCCAGGGTATTTCCGGGGGAGCCGTTTGATGGGTGGCGGGGGGAGGCGCACGAGATCCGCGGGCGCCTGATGGAGATCGTGGACTACGCGAGCGACGGTCCGGCGTCGTGGTACCGCGACCTCGCAAAGACCGTTCTGGGCCTCGTGTGTGAGCACCCGGCAGGGCCTCCGCGCTCGAGCACGGAGGTGCTGTTGCGGATGGACCACGAAATGCTCGCCCACACGCACCCGGCCTCCACGGCGATCGCGGCGCTCACGGCGCAGCAGGTGCGTCAGGTGCGGCTGCGCTATGAGGCGTTCTTCGGTGAGACCCGCGGCGCACTCGACGGAGGATGGGCGTGGGAGGACACAAACGCCGCGTACCTCCTGCTGGACTCCCTCGCGTTGCGCGAGGAGACCGCTGGCCTGGCGAGGTTCCTGTTCGAGGACTTCGCGCACTACTTCACCAGCCGCAAACCACGTCGGGAGTTCTGTGTCCTGATCGTCGACGAGTTCTCCGCCCTCGCCACGGGCGGCGGGATGGCGGGCAGGGTCGAGCAGGCGAGGGGGTTCAACACCAGTCTGATCCTCGCGCCGCAGGTCGTCGCGGGGATGGGCGATGAAACAGAGGCCGCACGGATCCTCGGGAGCATCGAGACCGTCGTCTGCCACCGTGTGAACACCCCTGAGGAGATCATCGCGCTCGCGGGCACCAGACGGGTGATGGAGTACAGCACCCAGATCTCCCCCGAGGGGCCAACGGGCGAAGGGTCGGCGAGGCTGCAGCACCAGTACAAGATCGACCCCAACCAGGTCCGCGGGCTGGCGCCCGGGGAAGCGTTCCTGGTCAGCCGCGGCAGGGCGATGAAAGCGCAGATCCTCACAGCGCCGGCGCTCACCGCACCGCTGCCCGCTTCGCCAGCCGGCGCAGGGACGCCCTCCGAGCCCCCCGAGGGCGGCCCGAAAAAACTTTCCGGGGAGGGTGTCCCGTCCGGGGGCGCACCGTCGGATAAGGGAAAAGGAGCAACCGACCTCCCCTACTAAAAGGCAAAAGGAGCCGAACGGTGATACCGCCCCTTCCCCTATACACCGAGCCCCCTCCCGGACAACCAGCCGCGGGCCCCCAGTTCGCGTCGCTGGGGCTCTACGCGATGACCCTCGCACTGGAAATACCCGTGATCCTGCTACGCCTCATCACCACGGCCGTCATCGCGATGATCGCACTCGCAATAACCGGGCACAACGCGGCGAGCGCGGGGAGGATCGCAGAGCTGATGTTGCTCCCCACCATGTGGTCGATCTTCGCGATCGCCAACCCCGTGGGCAGCGGCTGGTGGTACAAGCAATATACAGGAGGACGCGACCCCTCCCAGCGCGAGGAATGGGCCTACCAGCACGCGATCAAGCAACTCCAGGCCCGGAGCGCCACGCCGCTGCCGCAGCCCGCCCGGTGGTTTGTCGTTGATCACTTCGGGCAGGGAGGACCCTGCCCGAAGTCAGGCCACACACAACTATGAAAAGCAGTGGCAGCGCCACCCCACCACAAAACCAACACACCCCAGACACAGTGAAACCCAAGACCGAAAACGCGCCAGCTTTCACCACAAAAACCACAACCCCCGGTAAAATTAACCAAATGGCACGAATCCCCCGCCACAACACACACGCCCGCGTGGGCTGGGCGCGCATACGACGCGCGGCAAACGACCTCACCCCCCAGACGATCGAGCAGATCGCCCAGCGCGTCGCGCAACTCCTCACAAGACCCAATACAACGCTCACGGACACACACTCCATCACCGGCGCGCCCGCCCCCTCCAGCGTCCCCGGTGCCTCCGACGCAACCCCACCCGTCGCGCTGCTCACCGCCGGCCAACTCGCCCAACAGCTCGGCGTCACCCGCGCATGGGTCTACGAAAACGCACACCGCCTCGGAGCGATCCGGCTCGGCAACGGACCCCGCGCCCGACTCCGCTTCAACCCCAACACCGCAACAGGAGCCCTCAACAGCAGCCCAACCCCACACACCCCCACCGACACCCCACCCGCGCCCCAAACCCGCCGCCCAGGGCGCCCCCGCCGCCAAAGCGAACCCACCCTGCCGCTGCTACCCGTCCACGAACCACACCGCCGCGCGCTCACCCGCCGCCTGCACCCCATCCGCCTGCACCCCACCCACACCCGGTAGACCCACGATGGCGCGCCAAGCAACAGGACAGGTACTCGAACGCAAAGGCAAGCACGGAACCACGTACGCCACCCGCGTGAGCGCCTACAACCAACGCCACTACCTCACCCTCGGCCACTCGTGGGAGGGGTACACCCGCCGCCAAGCAGAAACAGAGATACAGAACATCCTCGCCGACATCCGCCGCGGCACCTGGCAACCACCCCAACCCCAGGCCGCCCCCAAGCCCCAGGAAGACCCCACCTTCCACGAGTTCGCCTCACAGTGGCTGGAGGGCCTGCGCCACGAGCTGGCGCCAAGGACGATCGAAGACTACGAGCTGACTCTCAGCCACCACCTGCTGCCCTTCTTCAAAGACCACAACCTCACGCAGATCACCGCGCAGGAGGCCGACCGCTACAAGACCGCGAAGGTCCGCGAACGCGAGCAGAGCGCGGTCGAGCGGCCCCTGAGCAACCGCACGATCAACAAGACCCTCACCCGCCTCGGCCAGATCCTCGACGTCGCCGTGCGCTACGAGCTGATCCCCCACAACCCGGTCAAGAGCAGGGTGACCAAGCTCAAGGAGCGCCCGCCGGCCCGCGCGCGCATGCAGGGCCACCAGGTCCAGGCGCTCCTCAAACACGCGGGACGCCACCGCGCACTGCTCGCCACCGCGATCATGGCGGGCGGGCTGCGCGTCTCGGAGCTCATCAACCTCCGCTGGCGAGACCTGGACCTCACTGGCGCCGTCCTGCACGTGCCGGTGTCAAAGACCGAGGCCGGGCTGCGCCCCGTGCACCTTGAGCCTGAGCTGGTGGCGCTGCTGCGCAAACACAAGCTCGCCTCCCGCTGGAGCCAGCCCGAGGACTTCATCTTCCCCGGCCGCTACCGCGAGCGCCCCCGCGAGCGCAACAGCGTCCGCACGCGCTCATTGCACACCAGCGTCAAGAACGCCAGCAAGGCCCTCGAAAAGGAAGGCCAGGCGCCGATCCCCGACGGCATCACCTTCCACTCCCTGCGCCACACCTACGCCGCGCTGCGCGCCGAACTCGGCGAGCACCCCGCGATCACCGCCGCACAGATGGGCCACATCGACCCCCGCATGACGCTGCGCGTCTATACCGACGTGACCGGCCAACACCCCCAAACCCGCATGGCCGGCCTGCTCGGCAGCACTCAGTGGACGACTGCCCCGGAGAAGCCAGCAACCGACGCAACCGAAGCCGACGACAACCCATCCAAGGAACAGCGTGCCGCGAGCTGACCCACAGATCGCCCGCGGCATCACACCACGGCTCGCCGACGCGCTGCGCTCCCTCGCCGAGAGCCAACTGCAAACCCAGATATCGCAGTCCGCCGCGCTCGACGCCCGCGCACTCGGCGTAATGGGCGTCAATGCAGCCATCGCCGCAATCATCCTCAGCGCCCACTCGGCATACCACCTATGGATCGCCGCGCTCGCCCTGCTCGGCGCGTCCCTCGCACTCGCCGTGCGCGCACTGCTGCTCACAGGCGCAGAGCGACTGGGACCACTCGTCGGGCGCGTCCTCGTCGACCGCCAGGCGCATGGCGACCGCAGGCTCGAACAGTGGCTACTCGAAGACCTCGCCGCGGACATGCTCATCAACCGCAACGCCCTCGCCCGCAAGGCCCCCTGGATCACTGGAGCCTTCGCCCTCATGGCGCTCGCCATCCTCGTAGAGCTGGCAGGCCGGATACACTGAACCCCAATGCGCTCGACCACCTACCAGGCAGCCAGCCCCGCATCGCACCAGCCCACGGACGCGCAGGCCGACACCGACAAGCGCGACGAGTACGCAACCCACTTCGAGCAGCTGACCGTGCCCACCGGCACCGCGCTGCTCCCCGCGTGGATGCGCGGACTGTTCGCGCGCAAGGCGACGAGCAGCACCCGCTAGAACGCTGGGAGGTAGGCCGATCACTCCAGGCGCGTTTCGCTCGGACGCGCCTTGAACGCGGCTCCGAGCTGGGTCAAGGCATACTGGACCGCGGAGAACATGGCCATGACGACGAGCGGCCCGTACTGCTCCCTTCCGCTGCTGAACAGTACTTGCAGAGACGGCTCGCCCTGCACTTGCACCCTCGTCTGAGGAGATCCGTGGATGGCGATGTAGGCGATTGGTGAGCCGCTTTCTATCGACATCCCAGGCTGCGTGAGGTCTTGGATAGACACGACGCTCCCGGTCTCAGGTTCATAGCTGACGCCGCTGAAGCTCAGGTCGGCGAACGTGCCAGTTGCTATTCGATGCTTGTCCGCGTTGGAGACGGTGCTGAGGAACCGGAGGGGTTCAATGTGGCTGCGGTTCGGTCGATCGTAGGGCTGAAGACTCTCGATGACCGCAAGCGCGCGATCGCTGATGAATCCCAGCAGGCGATGTTTCCGGAAAGCTGGCTCGTCTCTGGAGAGAGGGAACGAAATGTGGCCACGGCTTCGGCACGCGGCCTTCCGGTCGTGTTGGACGGCAAGTTGCCATGCGACCACATCCAGAGCCGGACGCAAGTTGTGGGCGATATCCCCGACGGTGGCTCCGAGCTGGAGATCCGGTTCGCGCACCTCAATGAAGCGCGCGACGTGGCACCCCGGCTCCGTCTCGAACTGAACCTCGATGCGGTAGGGCTTCGGGTCGCTCGTGATGAACGCAGCGCAGGCGCTATTGAGCTTCTGAATGTGACTGAGTGCCTGATTGTGCTTGATCCAGGCATCCCGGCAGGGATCGCTCACATGCACCGCGGAGTGGACCCGCTCGCGTACAGTCGAGCGGAGCGGGCTCCGCGCAATCCGGACGGCCTCCTCGACCACGACCTCCTCATCACTGGCTCACGGTAGCGCCACAGGACGACGCCTGCTCGGGCCGTCAGCTTAACGCCCGAGCGCCCCATCGACCTGGCCCGAGATGTCGATCGATTGGGCACAAATAGGCACAAATCGCACTTTCAGGCCTCTCTGGCCCAACGAAGAAGATCTCACCACCGACCCAAAACCAGCCGATTTGCAGGGCTTTTCGAGGCGGGAGCGACGGGGGTCGAACCCTGTCTGTACACCGCATCGGAATCCGCCTGTGAGCAGAGGCTACCGCAGTAGCGCCGGGGTTAGTCGTGGATCGCGTCCGCTGACCAGCGGACAGGGCCGTCAGCCTCACTAAGAGGCGAGCCGAGCGCCGCCCCGGCGCCTGCACGAGCCAGAGGCGAGCCGAGCGCCGCCCCGGCGCCTGCACGAGCCAGAGGCGAGCCGAGCGCCGCCCCGGCGCCTGCACGAGCCAGAGGCGAGCCGAGCGCCGCCCCGGCGCCTGCACGAGCCAGAGGCGAGCCGAGCGCCGCCCCGGCGCCTGCACGAGCCAGAGGCGAGCCGAGCGCCGCCCCGGCGCCTGCACGAGCCAGAGGCGAGCCGAGCGCCGCCCCGGCGCCTGCACGAGCCAGAGGCGAGCCGAGCGCCGCCCCGGCGCCTGCACGAGCCAGAGGCGAGCCGAGCGCCGCCCCGGCGCCTGCACGAGCCAGAGGCGAGCCGAGCGCCGCCCCGGCGCCTGCACGAGCCAGAGGCGAGCCGAGCGCCGCCCCGGCGCCTGCACGAGCCAGAGGCGAGCCGAGCGCCGCCCCGGCGCCTGCACGAGCCAGAGGCGAGCCGAGCGCCGCCCCGGCGCCTGCACGAGCCAGAGGCGAGCCGAGCGCCGCCCCGGCGCCGGGGCGTGTTCCGCTTCTTCACGGATGGCGGCACGCTCTGACCTTGCTCCACCCGAGGGGAGCCTCCGGTCGGCTGCGTAATCCATGCGCCCCTAAGCAGATCCGCCTAGGCAATGCAGCTCTGGCATATCCGCCTAGGTTGCGCGAGCGTTCGGGTATGCTGAGGAACCCTGACGTGGCGCTGGCGGACACCCTGAAGGTGCTTCGTGAGCTGCGGGGACTGAGCCAAGAAGACCTGGCCGGGGAGGTCGGTATCGCGACCTCCTCTCTCTCGCGCATCGAGCGGGCGTTGATGAATCCTGCCTGGTCGCTGGTGCGCCAGCTAGCCACTGTCCTCGGCGTGTCGATCGCAGAGTTGGCCGTGGCCGTGGAAGATAGGGATTCTGGCTAGCAGGACGCCCAGGCGAGTCAGCAGTTCGGCTGCCGCCTGAGCGTCCGCCGCTAGCACCCAGGGTAGTTGAAATGCCAGCTCGCCCCAATCGCCTGTGGGGACTCGTGGAGCGCGAACCGCAGCCTAGCAGATCAGCCTAGGCGAGTTCGCTCTGGCAGATGCGCCTAGCATCGGGGAGTGTTTCCGATGTGTCCAAACCCGACGACGCGCTCGGCCTAGCAGTCCGGCGACTGCGGCAGGAACGCGGTCTCTCCCAGGAAGAGGTCGCCTTCGCTGGCGGAACCAGCACGAGCACGGTCAGCCGCGTCGAACGTGGCCAGCTTCAGCCATCATCCACGGTCATCGGCCGCATCGCCAAAGGACTGGGCGTCTCCCTGGTGGAACTGGCAGAGGCAACCGAAGCGGCGGCAAACGAGCGCGAGTAATCACTGCGAGCTTGGCGACAGCGCACGAACTTCGGCTCGGGGCGGAGCGGCCCTTGGTGCCGCCCCCCGCAGGGCAGTGCGGGCGCTCCCGGATGCGGAGTCGGGCGCCCGGCTCGCAGTTCGAGGGGCGCGTCGCCTAGAGTCGAGCGCTCGCGCAGGGCACAGCGAAGGCTCTTGGTTGACGGGCGCTCCCCGTGCGGACGCCCTGAGTGGCCACAGACGGCCTTGGCCGCGCCCACTAAGCTGCCAACCCCTTGAGCTGCCAACCCCTTGGCTCTCGTGTCTAGGCTCGGGAGTATAGTGCCGGCCTCCCATGTGCTACCGAGAGCAATGGGACTTGCCGGCTAATCGCAATACGCCGTGTCTGTTGCCGTCGCTCGATCCGAGGAACGGTAATAAGCAACAACAGCGAGGTACGGGGGACACGTACATGGACTCACTCAGACGACTAGCGAATCGTGCGGCTGGCGCTGTACCCCCCTGGATATTTGCCCTAGCCTTATACCTGCTAATGGGCATCGTCACGATTGGTCGTCACGCGCTCGGCCATCCTGGCAGCGTATGCGCTTGTGTAGGCAGCTCGGACCCAGCCGCTTATATGTGGGCCTTGTCGTGGTGGCCGCACGCGATCATCCACGGACTTAATCCATTTGTGACCCACTACCAGTGGTCACCAACCGGCGTCAATGTGGCTCAAGGTGCCATGATCCCTACGGCTGCGATTATGCTGGCACCTGTCACAGCACTGGCCGGTCCTGTGGTTTCCTACAACTTTTTGAGTCTAGCTAGTGTCGTGCTAAGCGCGCTCACTGCATACCTTCTTTGTCGCCGCCTGGTTCTGCGAGAGCTGCCCGCAGTTATAGGCGGCTTTCTGTACGGCTTTAGCGCGTATAACTTCGCCCAGCTGACCGGACACCTAAACCTTACCCTCATCTTTTTGCTTCCGGTAATGGTTCACCTGGCACTGAAGCGCTGGGATAACGAGTTGTCGACACGCAAGTATGTCGTGCTTATGGCGACAGTGCTCATCCTACAGGCCGGCCTCTCGACTGAAATTCTTGCTGAGGCTGTCGGATTCGGGGCGGTGCTCTTGATATCAGCACGGTTTTTGGTGCATAAATGGCAACGTTCGGAAGTGGACAGACTGAGCCTAGAGACGATCGCAGCAGGGACCCTGGCATTGGTAGTCGGGGCGCCCTTCTTCTATTACGCCTTGATAAGCGGGGGCGGCCCGCAGAGTGTAGGCGAATTCTGGAATGTCTACGCGATGGATTTGCTTAACCCATTCTTCCCAACCGAAATCACATGGCTTGGTCACCAGGCGTTTCATGCGCTTAGCGCGAAGTATACGGGTGGAGGGGTAACAGGCCAAGATGGATATTTGAGTATTCTGTTAGTGGCCGTATTTGTGGCGTGGGGCGTTAGCGCTCAGCGGAAGCGTTTGCTTACCAAGTTGGTGCTGATAGTGGCAGTATTGAGCTTCGTATTGGCGCTTGGCGCTCATCTTCACATTGATGGGCACGAAACCGCCGAACTGCCAGCTAACTGGTTCAAGAATCTGCCGCTTGTTAGTAGCATAATTCCGGAGCGCATATCAGTGTTTACTAGCCTTGCAGTAGCAATCGGTATTGCTGCATGGGCGGCACAGCCAGCAGGCCGCCTGGTGATTCGGGCGGGGCGCTGGCTCGTCGTAGCGCTTGCTGTCGTTATGCTTTGGCCAAATATCCCGAGTTCTCTTTACGGTGTGCCGCCCGCGAATCCACGTTTCTTTGCGACGGATCTGTACAAGCGCTATCTATCTCCTGGCGAGACGGTATTGATCCTACCATTCAGCTACAACGACGTATCAACACTTTGGCAGGCGGAGACTAATTTTTACTTCTACATGCCGGAGGGATATGTGGGGCAGTTCGCCCCTCAGCCTTTCGCGACTGAAACCGTTACCGATCAGCTCATCGCAAATACACCGCCATCGTGGACGGCACTTGATGGATTTATTAGACAACATTATGTCAGCCGCATCGTTGTTGATGCTGCGGCGCAAGGCGCATGGCCAACGGCCTTGTCAAGTATGGGCCTGCACGGCGAACGAGTGGGAGGCGTGCTCCTCTATGTCGTTCCTGGCACACGTCCTACAACTGGCAGTGCGATGTAGATATCAGGGCATAAGCGAGAGATTAGCCGCCATCGTAACGGTCGATAGGAGCGCAAACGAGAAGGCACCACCGAAGCTCCAAGCAAGCACTGCGGACTTGTTTCGCGTACGCAGCCGACCACCGAGCAAGAGCCACAAGGACAGCAGGCAGAGCGCGAGGCCAAAGTACTCATAGACAACAGGAATATAGCCCTGCCCCCACGGGATGCCCGTCTGCCAACGCTTCGTGACGGCGACCAGAGCCGCCGGTGCAACCCACATCCATATTCCGAGTAAACCGCACAGCGCAGCAGCGCGCCCATTTGGTAACGACAGATTCTCCGCAAGGCGGCGGAAGCCAAGAAAGACAGGGACGCCTATCAACAATGCGGACATAAGGATCAACGTCCCTGCGATAGGCGGCAATCCCACTGTGTGTCCGATCCACCATTGCGACAGCGGGAGCGCTGCGATCATCTGCTTGGCGAACGTCGATAGCACTGCGCCGGGGGCAAAGCTGAGTGTGTACTCCGGTACTGGGTGCGGATTCGTAAAAAGCCTCAGCGAGATAGCCGTCAAGAACGTCAGCATCGCCGGCACGGCAATCGCTATCGCCGGGGAGCGCCAATCTCTTCTCGACAGAATGACAATGATGATCATGACCGGAGCGAATAGGAAGACGGTCTCGTAAGTAAGGAGTGCCGCTAGGTAGAGTGCGCCGGCCAATACCGTCCACCAGCGCCCAGGCTTCACGAGCAGGACGAGGAGCGCCCCGAAAGTCAAGGCGAGGGTGAGTGTCATCACACCAGCGAATGAGGTTATGCCGTCCGCCCACAAGCGCACCTGCAACGTGCCCGACGCGATCAGCACGAAGGCCGCAGCCGGCACCCAGCTCCTTGCAATGACGGCAACACAAAAGCCAGCGACCGAGAGAGCCAGTGCAAGCAGCAGCCCGACAATGAGCTTGTATGAGCTTCGATTGTCGAACACGTCGAACAGTGAATATGTCCATGCGAGCAGACCGGGATCAAAGCGCGCGTCGATCTTCACGAACGCCGAAATCTGAGCCCATATAAACCCATCGAGAGACATATGGCTCGCCTTCAGCATACTTCGCAGACTCTTGTCCACGAGGTCGTCGTTCCAGTACGGAGACTCAAGGATCAGTGCGACATACAGACCGATGACCCAAGTGACGATGGCAACTATGATCGGATCAACTAGACGAGTAGGCGAGAGCTTCGAGTTAAAAGAAGGTACCTCGTCGGCGTCGGCGTGAAGAAGAATGGATGTGGAAGCCACTGATCGCTCGTTCGCTTAGATACGGCGCCCCTTGGGCGCCGTATCTCTCCGAGCCTCAAGCTGCAGGTACAGTCGAAGATAGTCGCAAAACGAGTCCCCCGCCGCTCCCATCGCGTCTCGGTCTGGTCCCGAACTTCCAAGCGAGTCCTGATCCGATAGATGATCTGCGAGCGCAGCCGACACGCCTCTCACGGCAGCGGCGGCCAGCAGCGGGATCTGCTCTTTGGGGTAGCCGTCGGCCGACAGCGCAGTGCCTGGGAACGTAGCCGTGTACATAAGCACGTCGGCGATCAGTCTGCCTGCTGCGGAGATGTGTTCTGCGTTGAAGTGCTGGTTGTCGAGTGACTCCCACCGGGCGTAATCTTCAACGAGCACGCGACCGCGCTCGGCAGCGCGCTCGCTGCCGTGGCTCGGATCATCGGCACTAATCATGGGGCCTCCTTTCGACTCGTGGCCGAAGAGTACATTGTGACGGCTTTGGGCGCGCTGCGTGGCGCGTGCCGCACAACACTGGTCCCGCTACAACCCCGCTGGGTCGTGCGCGCCGAGCTTGGCGCGGAATCGAGCTTGGCGCGGAACTTTGGATAGCAACTCAGGCTGGCTCTGCCGCCGCCAGGGACAACCCCGGAAGGGACGGCGAGCTGGGCCGAGACGGCCTTGACGCCCGCGACGCCTGCCTCACTGCTCGCGGGCTTCAAACCCGACGACGCAAGTCGCGCGAGAGCCGGGGGGAATCGACTATCCGGTTCATCCTGACTCTATAGCATGACGGCAGCGGGGCCATCACCAACGGCGGTCCCTTGCGGCCCCGCCGCCCTGCTCTCGCTATGTCCTCCACCGCAGGCGTAGTGGAGGACATAGCGGCTGACACTCTGCTCTTTTGTCTACAGTTCGCCGTTGGACCATTTTCCTTCTGCGTAATTCAGCCAGTACCAAAAACCCTTAGTGCTGCTATTGACATAGTACATGAGAGTCTGCCCGTTCGGCTTGTACTCCATTGCGAGGTTCGTCCCCGAGGCGACTTTCCCGCCTAATTCGCCGTTGTACCAGCTGGCTCCGACGTTGAGCCAGTATCCGACCGCATTACTGCTGTTCACATACCAGACGAGCGTTTCACCGTCCGGCTTGTATTGCGTGGTAGGGCTTGTGCCTGCGGCGACTTTGCCTCCCAATTCGCCAGAATACCAACTTTCGCCCGAATTGAGCCAGTATGCAATCGCGCCACTGCTGTTCACATACCAGACGAGCGTTTCACCGTTCGGCTTGTACTCTACGGCAGGGCTCGTACCTTCTGCGACTTTCCCGCCAAATTCGCCGTTTGACCATTTTCCTTCGGCGTAGTTGAGCCAGTACGAGACACCTTTAGTACTGCTGTTGACGTAGTACACGAGAGTCTGCCCGTTCGGCTTGTACTCAACGGCAGGGCTTGTGCCTGCGGCGACTTTGCCTCCCAATTCGCCAGAATACCAACTTTCGCCCGAATTGAGCCAGTATGCAATCGCGCCACTGCTGTTCACATACCAGACGAGCGTTTCACCGTTCGGCTTGTACTCTACGGCAGGGCTCGTACCTTCTGCGACTTTCCCGCCAAATTCGCCGTTTGACCATTTTCCTTCGGCGTAGTTGAGCCAGTACGAGACACCTTTAGTACTGCTGTTGACGTAGTACACGAGAGTCTGCCCGTTCGGCTTGTACTCAACGGCAGGGCTCGTGCCTGCGGCAATTTTGCCCCCCAGTTCGCCGTTGTACCATTTTTCGCCCGAATTGAGCCAGTATGCGAGAGCGTTACTACTGTTTACATACCAGACGAGGGATTCGCCGTTCGGCTTGTACTCAACGGTCTGACTCGTCTCTGCGGTACCGAAAGTTTGATCGAGACCATAACTTGTCACCCCTCCGCTGGTCGCAACAAGCCGATAATGATACATGGTGCCGGGCACCAGATTATTTACAGTGGCCTTCTCTGGTTCAGGACCCACGCCCGCGCCCGCGTCGCCTTCAGGTGTCGATGCGCCGTAGGCAGTCGTTTCTCCGTATTGGAAATGATATTTGGCGTCGTAGCCTCGCGGATTCACTGTGCCATTCAGCACAGCTTCCGTCTGCTGTACGCTCGTAGCCGTCCCGGTGACGGCTTCAACTGGCCCAGGTGTGGTGAGCGTTTCGTCGCTGCCGTAAGCGGTCCCGCTTGCATTGGTTGCGACAAGGCGGAAATGATAGGTGGTGCCAGGTGCGAGGCTCACAGTTGCGCTCTCGCTAGATTCTGGCCCCGAGCACGGTGCGCTGGACCCGTAAGACGTAGCGGTCCCGTAGTCGAAGTGGCAGTTACTCAACGACGTCCCGTTGGAGTTAACGGTTCCGTTTAGCGTTGCTTGCAGCGGCTGCTTCCCCGTCGCTGCGCCCGTCGTCACAATCGGAAGGTGTTGCCAAACCCTCACATAGTCGATAATCAGCGTGTCTGGAGCAACAAGTGTTCCACCAAAGGTTCCCGGGGGAACCATGTCCATGATCAGGTACTGCGGCGAAGAATTGATGTAGCCTGAGGAGACTTCTGAACCCACTCTTGCTCCGTCATAGTAGAACTTGAGTACGCCTGGCTCCCAATCCACGCCGTATGTGTGCCAGCCGTAGTAGTTGCCAGATTGGCAGCCTTGGATTTCTTCTACTGGCGAAACGTGGTGATGCCAGGTGTGGCAGACATTACCGTGCAAGCCCTCCATCGTGTCGATCTCGTTTTCCTCGTTCCGCGGGAAGCTCCATAGCGCTGGCCAGTCTGGCAAACAATTTGAGGAGCAATGTTGTTCGGTGCCTGAGACGTATGCGCTCCATTCGACGTAGCCATAGGAATACTGAAAGCCGACATGGCCTGCGACGCCATCAGCCGGATTTGACTCGACCAACCCGCCGGTATATTCAACGTGGGTACCTTCGCAGGTGTTCGATTGTTTCTTAGTCCACAGATAGAGATAGCCGTTGCCCGGCTGTTCCACGTTCCCAGAGGAGAGGCACTGTCCGGACACTGGTCCAGAGATCCCGCCGTGTTGCCAGCCGGGAGTCCAGAGCGATGTGTTGAGCCCGGCAGAGCTGAATTCTTCATTCAAGGTCTGCGTCCAGTTTCCTGACGGAGGCCCAGCCACGGACGCAGCAACGTCTACAGCCATGAGGAAGACGACCGCCGTGACGGCCGACGCAGTCAGCACGGCCAAGACTTGACGAGTTCGCGAAATCGTAGCTTTCCGTCTCCCACGCTCGCTGTCTAGCTCGTATCCGTCCACCTTCGATGTTGCGTCAAGCCCCCGTGACATCCCTGCCTCCTCGCTCTCATATCCCTGATCCATGTTTGTCTATCTGGAGGCCGGGCAAGCAGCGGCGTGCCCAACGGGTGCCCATATAGACCTCTATGTCACCGTAGTTAGCCCCATTGGGCTTTGTCCATCCCCCGAAACGGGGGATCTTTGGGTGAGTTCGGGGGATAGAACTTGTCGTGACGGCTGGGCCGTCCGATAACATTTCTGGGCGATGCGGCCTGAACTCCTTGCCCTGCTGCGACATCCGTCCTGCTACAGCCCAAAGCGGAGCCATCCTGCACGGACCTGGCTGGGAAGACTGCAACGAGACTTGGACTGGATGTGGGGGCTGCGAGGGCTTCCACCGCGCGTGCTGTGGTTTCACTGGCGCGCTCGGCGTCTAGCGTGGCGCACAAATGACCTGTTCAGCGTGACCTCGGCCACGCGGCCGGCAGACATGCGGACCTTGCTTGAGTTGACAAGTGGCTGTAGCAGGGTCGTTGAACTCGGCACGGCGACCGCGTGGACAGCAATCACGCTCGCGCTTGATGACCGTGGGCGCCGGATCGTCACCTACGACGTACTCGAACGCGACGAGGCGAAACGCTATCTGGAGCTTGTCGGTCCGGACGTTAAGGAACGAATCGAGCTGGTGGTTGCACCGGGCTCCGCAGGTCCTCATACTCAGCAGCCGGTCGATCTACTGTATATCGACTCGTCACACACGCGCGAGGAGACGATCGCAGAGGTGCGTGCGTGGCGACCTTATCTGCGCTCAGGAGCGCCGATAATCTTCGATGACTACGCCCATCCCGACTATCCGGGAGTGCGCGAGGCCATCGACGAGCTTGGACTCGAAGGCGAGCAACGCGGCGAGTTTTTCATTCACCGACACAGCGACATGATCGGAAAGCAGAACGGCCTAGCGACTACATAACGCATCGAATGGTCGTCAGGTCGCGTCCAAGGTCGAGGTCGGTAGGCCGATCAGCTCCCGCTTGCTTCGAACGCCGAGCTTGCCGCGAATATGGGCCGAGTGCGTGCGAATGGTCTCCACCCCGAGTTGCAGGGCGTGGGCGATTTCGGCGTGGGACTGGCCCCTGCTAAGAAACTCCAGCACTTCCATCTCGCGCGGTGTCAGAGAGGCCGCCGCGGTCAGAGGACAGCTCCGCTCCACCCGATGACCTGCGACATCCACGAACACGCATCGACCGTCCGCGGCGCTGTAGACGGCAGCGAGAATGTCGGCAGCGGAAACGGTCTTGGCCAGACAACTGGCCCCCCTCGCCATCAGACGCATGGCGTAGGCGACTGTTGGACGGTGTGCCAGCACGACGATTCCAATCGCCGGCCGCGCGGCGCTCAGACGCTGGAAAGAGGACTCGACTACGTCCGCCTCGTCCAGAAGGACGACCCGCGGCGCATCCTGCGCCGCGGTGTTTTCGAGCGCGGTGGAATCCAAATCAGTGCCGATGATCTGAAGGTTTCGATCTTCGTTCAGGATCTGCTGCAGCCCACGACTCAACAGCGCATCGAAGTGGCCGAACACGACGGCGATATGCCCGGCACCATCTGAGGACGCGCCGACGGCGTGAAGCGAAGTGCGGACCGCTGCAAGGCGTCCCATCGACTGCTCGCCCGAGACTTGACTGCGTCTCGCGCCCGTCCCACCGGCCTCGATCATGCCGCTGGATGTCGCTCGAACCGCGCGTCGGGTGACCCTTCAGCTCTCACTGTCCCAATTGTATCTAGCACAATTGGGACAGGTAGCGAAGCATGGTCGAGCTATGCCCGACCCGCTCGATATCTTCGCTGCCAACCTGCGGCGCATCAGGCGCGAGCGCGGCATGAGCCAGGAGCAGCTGGCACACAGTGCCGGCCTCAACATGACGCATGTAGCGAAGATCGAGCGCAGTGAGCGCGAGCCGGGCGTGCGGACAGTCTCCAAGCTGGCGAGGGCGCTTGGTGTCTCCGCTGCGAAGTTGTTCGACGGCATCGACGGACGCGAGCAGCCGGAGACTTGACTGGTCATCGAGACTCCCCCCATCAAGCGTGACCAAGCGAGTTGCAGAGCTGCGTTGGCCCTCCGGGCGCCCCGCGAGGGTCGGCCAGCGAGGACTTTTCTTAGAGCCCCCTATTTCGGGGGGGGGGGTGAGCAGAGTCGGGCTCCCGCCTGAGCAGGAGGCGGGTGGCGAGACGATGCTGCTCGTTGTCGGCCAAGCATAATGGGCCGGGTACGCTACTGGATAGCTGAACAGGCCGCTCACGCAGAACATGACCCTCCGTTGAAGATGGCTCTCGGGACAAGTCCCGGAACTCTAGCGGGAACTTGTTCCCTGGTCACGGTGGCTCTCGCCACGGAGGGTTCAGGCGTGCGGATCAGCCAGAACCCCCAGGTCGCCCTCGGCCGCGCGATCCGCCTACGCCGAGAGGAGATCGGGCTCACCCAAGAGGCCCTGGCCGACGCCGCCGACCTCGACGCCACCTCCATCCGCGGCCTTGAGCGCGGTATCGCCAACCCGACCTGGGATGTCACCGACCGCATCGCACGAGCACTCGGGCTTGCCCTACACGAACTCGCCCACCGAGCCGACGAGCTGGAGACCAACGACCACCGGCCCACCAACCGACCGCTGCGGCGGAAGTATCCACAGCAGAAAGCCGGCTCATCGGGCTAATCTTGAACCCCAGGCGCGTGAAGCGCCCAGATTGGAGGTTCATTAGCTTGAGCAGGCGCCGGTCGGGACAGGCTCTCTCAGGGGACAAGCACGATGGTGTAGACCCCTGGCAAATCCGCTGGAACTTTTGGGGTCCAGCTCGCATTAAGGGCATGGCCTCTCACGCTCAACCCTTGCCTGACACCCTGCATCCGGGCCTGCCCCTGGTCCGGGGGCGCAGCGGCGCGCTGCGGTTGGTGCGTGCGCCAGGGCGGCGGGGCGATTGGTCTCCAGAGGAGGTGGCGCACGTTCTGAACAGCCGCCGCACCGAACTCTTCGGCGTTCTTAGCCGACGCCGGGATGGCGCAAGCGTATCGGCCGGGTTGCGCCAGGAGATCGTCGACGAGGCGATCAGCTTGGTGGTTATGTCGCGCAAGCCGATCCACAACGAGCGGCACTTGGAGGGTGCGTTCTGGGCAACCGTGCGGCTCCTACTGGCCGAGCATCGCAGCGGACGCCATACGGTGCATGTCGGCTCACGACAGCGGGTGGACCTCAAGCTCGTGGAAGAAAAGCTACCGGACGGAAGCGAGCTGTCTGAGATTGTCGAGGCGCGGGAGCGAATCGCCAGGGCAGCGGACTTCATGGCCCAACTTGACCAGTTCGAGCAGCAGGTCGTGACGCTCATGGCCACGCGCGGGATCGGCGTCAAGCTCGCCGCCCGCACTCTAGGAGTCCCGACCAAGACTGTCGTGGCAGCAGCTCGCAGCGCGGACCAGAAGCTCGAACAGGTTGCGGTTATCGCGGCGGCTGGCCGTATGTGCGAGTACCGGCATCCGGCGATCGTTGCCCATGCCCAGGGCACCCCTGGAACACAGGACGAGTACGCGGCCAGAGCGCATCTGGCGGCGTGCGCCGGATGCCGGAGCGCGTACGTGCAGATGGCCCGCGAGATGCGTGAGCGGGACTACCAGCGTCGCGCAAGCGCCGCGTTCTTGCCGCTCCCAATGCTGGGCCACCTCAGCCTGCTCGACCGTCTCACAGCATTCGTCACCAACAATCGCCTGCCGAGCAGCGGCGGCTCCGGGGAGCGCACCGCTGGGGTGCTGGGCGGTGGGGGCATCGCCGCAAAGGCAGCCGTCGCAGGCACCGCGATCATCGCGGCCGGAGCTGGGGTGGTTAGCCTAACCGCGCCAGCTTCGCATCCGCCCAGTCGCTCTCGCCGGACCCAGCCACCGCATGTAGCTCGGGCCTTCACGGTCCCCCAACCTCGAACTTTGACCGCGGAGTCCACGCCCACGTTCACGCGGTCAACAGTAACGCGGTCGTCAGCTCCGGCCTCTGCGAGTAGAGCCGCCCATCTGTCGAAACCCGGATTCTCCTATCTCGGTCGCTCGACGGGAGTAGGAACACATTCATCGGTGTCAAGCGGAAGTGCCACCAGCCTGCGCTATCTCGGCGGCAGTACACCGACAACATCGCATGACAAAGCGAGCCCCGCTCCAGCGGCCGTCAGTGCTGCACATTCCGGCACTGCTCGGACCGCCGGTGGCCAGTTCAGTCCATAGACCGGAGTGCAATATGACTATCAGTAAGCTAATTCCGCTTCTTTGTGCAACGATCGCCATCAGCCTGATAGGTGCGGACGAAGGTTTGGCAGGTCAATACACCATCCACAACTGCGCCGCCTCACTGGAACCAAACTTCGACGCTGGCCCGTGGTCAGCTTATGACAGCGCACCACCGCCGCTCATTGACACATTCCAAAGCTCCTGCACACCAGGCAGCACGCTAGGTACGGCAGTCGGCTGGTATGGAAACGAACAGGCGATTAATTCCGCGCTCGGCATCACGCTCCGGTCTCCGACACCTGCAATCACAGTACGCGAACTACGTCTCGTCTGGTCTGTAGCACATCGGACGAGCGGATCGGACACGAGCGCTCAGGTGTATGCGAACACAGGCACTCAAATGGTCGCGCCCACCCCCTACGCTACAGGAACCAGCAACCCAGCTCAGATAACGTTTCCGCCCGGAACGCAAGACGTGGTGGTCTATAGCTACTGCTCCTACGACACTTCATCTGGTTGCGCGTTTCCCTCATCGCTGGCTCCAATCATTAGGGTCGAAGGCATGGATACGACGCTCGAAGACACGAGCGTTCCGACAGCGGTGATAACGGGCGGGACATTGGCCGGAAATGGTCCGATTTCTAGCTCCGCATCCTTGCAGTTCACCGCGACCGACAGCAGCAGCGGTGTCCGCGAAGCTCAACTGTTGCTCGATGGAAGTGTGATCGCAACGCATTCCTACGCCAACCAATGTGTCTACACGAACTTCACGCCATGTCCCCCATCGCAAGCTGACACCATGACGATTGATACACAAGCGCTGGCCAACGGCCAGCATCAACTAGCACTGCGTGTCGTCAGTACCGCTGGCAACGTACAGACCGTTGACAACCATGCGCTACTGGTATCCAACGAAGAGCCATCGGTACCATCGATGCCCATTCCTCCGTGTGCAGCGTCCGGCGGAATGCACACGACGATCACTGTCGATGCCCGAAACCACGTTGTAGTCAGTAACTACGGCGAACAGGGGATATTGAGTGGTCGTCTGCGTGGTGTTGCCGGCAAGCCAATCGCCGGCGCCTCAGTGGAAGTGCTCACCGAGCGCGTGGGCGGGAACGGATCATTCTCTCCGCTGAGGGACATTACAACTCGATCCAACGGTCGCTTCACAGCGAGGCTTCCTGTCGGCGTTTCACAGCTCGTTTGTATGCGCTACCGATTGATGCCGGGGGGCCGTTATGCTGCTGCCGTAATCGTTTCGCAGCAGGTCCGGGCGGCCCTCGACCTGTCGGTCTATCCGCCTGCAATCGAACCGAATGGCACGATTTTCCTGCACGGCCATGTACTCGGCGGCTTTATTCCTGCGATCGGTAAGGTGGTCGAATTGCAGGTTTATTATCTTGGTAGCTGGCGCGTCTTCCGTACACCACAGACCGATTCCCGCGGCCATTTTGAATCGTTCTATGGCTTCCTCGGCGGCCAAGGGCGCTTTGCGTTCCGAGCATGTGTTCGCGCCGAAAGCGAGTATCCGTACATCTTTGGCTGCTCCCGCCCCGTCTCGGTACGGGCTGGCTAACGCGTGGCACCAATGCGCTTGACCACCCCGGCTGCGACCACTGTGGCGACCACGCCTGCCTGCGAGACGCCGCGAGTTGACTGGGCTCAGACTCTCTACAATACGTCGAAGACAGATTTGTTGTCTCTCCAGGGGTCTTGCTCGCATTAAGGAGTATGGATCACACCGAGCAAGGGCCGGCATTTCACGAGGATGGTCTTGCCGCAGAAGTGCAGAACTCCGGCGCGCAGGCCGAGCAGCCGACCGCAGATTACCAGCTCGGCCCGCGAACAGTGCGGCTCGACAAGAAGCCGTCCCGGCCACGGTGGCGACGTCTCGTGCCGGGAGCGGCCCTCGGAATAGCGGTAATACTTCTTGCTCTACAGTCGCTTTCTGGGCGAGCCAGGATCTCCCGTCCAGCGCACTCCCATCGACCTTCACCGGCTCGGTCGTATCGCCACTATCGACGGCAACCCGTAACCCGCGACCACATTCCTCGACACAGGGATCGAACACCTCAGCAAGCACGCCGCTCCAAGTCGAGCACCCATGTTAGTCACCTCTCAACCTCATATGTCGTCACTCATATTGAGGTTGCGCCCAACCCTGTACCGCAGGAAATTCACTTGCAGCCGCATCCGACTCATCCCACATCCACGCCTAGCAAAAGCAGTGACTTTGGCTACCTCGGGCGATAGCCTAAGCGAGGCACCGACGAGTGTCACCTTGTCGCCGCCGTTTCTGGACCTACTGACCCGTCGGCTAGAGGCCATCGCGGAGCCCAACCGCATACGCATCCTGGCGCACCTTGAGCAGCAAGAAGCTACGGTTCAGCAACTTACCGACGAGCTAGCGACGACTCACCAAAATGTCTCCAAGCATCTTGGTGTCTTGCGTGACGCAGGAATCGTGATGCGCCGCCGGGACGGCAACAAGGTGTGGTATTCGCTCGCGGACTACTCGGCGTGCAAATTGATCGAGCACGCCAAGGCCAGCCTCACCGGCTACGTCGAAGAGCTGGTGGTCATAGCCGGGCTCGAAGGCACCGCCTAACCCTACCGTTTCCACGACCTCGATAGCTCTCGTGTCGGGAGTCCGGGGTTACTGCTGTCGGGTTCGCAACTATGTGGTTGCGTACTTGCGTGAGCACGTAGTCGTAGTGATTAGGTGAAGCGCGGCGTACCGTCGCCGCTATGAGTCTTCTTGGTAGTGCAACCAAGTCACGAGACGGTCGGGCACCCACCGTCCTCGATGGCAGTAGTGCAGTGGGGCGCCTGGTCCGATTTGCGGCACGGATGCTGCTTTGGGGGTGTGTGCTGCTGCTGATTATTCGCGGCATCGCCTCCGAGTTCGCGACGCCGCAGACAGTCACCACGACTCGCGGTGTGTCGGCGCCGTTGCAGCAGCCGGTTTCCCCCGCGAGCACCACGGAAGGGAAGTGAGGGGCATGTCACATAAGCGGCGTCTGTCAATCGCTTTGTGTCTCGTGGCGTGGCTGTCCGTGTTGTTGCCGGCCGTGGCGCTCGCGTCGGGTAACGACGTTGGCAAGAACGTAGGCGATCTGCTGAAGCATTACGCGGGGGAGTTGTACGGCGGCATCGTGGGAATTATCGCGGTGGTCTGCCTGATGAACCGCCGCTACGTCGAGCTGGCGACGTTTTTGTTCGCTTCGGTGGTGGTCGCGTGGATGGTGTTCGACCCGAGCAACATCGCGACCGCTGCGGAAGCTATCGGCAAGCAGATATTCGGGTGACGGGCGGCGATAATGAGTGATTCTCCTGCGCCGATTCGCTCCTACCAGCGGATATTCAGGCCCGACCGACGTCTGTATCAGATAGACGGTCGACGTCTGCCGATCCCCGGCGGCGTGCCGCTTGAATGGCTTGGCTGGGCGTTCGCGGCGTTGATCGCGGTGCTCGTGCTCAGCCAACGCTCTCCCATGTTTGCGTTGGTACTCGCCGGGATCGGCGGCGTGCTCGGAGGCAGCTCGCACGGTTGGAGCGGCGCGACGATCCTCGCCGCCTTGGCGTTCGCGGGAACGCTGCTCCTCGGCGTGGTGTTGGGGTGGCTTGATTGGCCATTGCGGCTGCTCGTGCTGCCCGCGCTGTTGGCGACGGTCGCCGGGCACCCGTCCTCGGACGGCCGCTCGACCCACCGTTACATTATCTCGTGGCTCGGGGTGCAGTTGCGTGCCGCGCGCCGTTCCCTTGACCGGCCGCTGATAGCGGATGGTGAGGGGCAGGTTTGGGCGCCGCGGGTTTGGGTCGCCCCGGATCAGCACTCGCCTGTACTTCAGCGCGGCCGGGTTCACGGTCCCGCTCGGCTTGTATTTGGCCGGCGTGTCGTCGCGGTCCCCGCTCGTGGCCGATTCGTGGTGCGTCCCGCCGAGGGTCACCGGCTGCGCCGTGGTGAGCAGTTCGCGGAAGTGATCGAGCTCGGCGAGGGACAGATTGTCGAGGTGCGGCCATGACCGCGACGTTCCCGATCCGCTACGCGCATGGGAACGTGCTGATCGGCCCCGGTGGCGATAGCGCGGCGCTGTACCGGCTGGGGATGACCTCCTATCCGTTCCTGGCGGTCGGGGATAAGTGGGCGCTACAGCGTCGCCTTCAACGGCTCGCGCACACCGTCTCTGCGGACTTCAGCTTGTGGCGGGTCAACAGGTTCTACCCATCCGAGAGCTATGTCGCGCACACCGCCGGGCTGCTCGACGAGCGCCACCAGGACTCGCAGGCGTGGCAAGCGTTTCTGGAGGGTCACCAGGAGCGGCTGCGGGAGCTTGGTTCACACGTCCCGGAGGTTTATCTCGCGGTTTCGCTCACGCGCGCCGCGCCGACCGGCGTCGGCTCAGGGCTCGTGCGGGGGATGGATCGAGCCCGGCGCAGGGTGGAGGAGCTGGCCGGGATCGGCGCGGCGTCGCCGATATCGGCCGGTGAGCTGTCGGATTTGGTGGCTCACGAGCTGCGGGTGTTTGACCGCATCCGTGGCGTTGTGGCGGCGCGGCGCGCCCGCACCGTCGAGCTTCAATGGCTCTTGCGGCGCGCGGCTTGCCGTGGTGTGCGCGAGCCCGACCTTGATTCCTATTGGGAGCCGGATGCGCTGGTCGTGAACGCGCCCGGCGGCGGTGTCGCTTTCCAGCCGCTTGGCTGTGATCTGGCGCGGTGCGCGAACGCTGCGATCACCGAGCGCGAGCGGACGCTGATCGTGGAGGGTGAGCACGGGCGTTCCTATCAGGCGTTGCTCGCGCTCGGGTCGCTCGCTGACTCACCGCAGTTCCCCGGCGCGGGCGCGGAGGTGCTGTTCGCCCCATTGGAGTCGGTGCCGTGGCCGATCGACGCGGTTCTGCACGCCCGATGGCTCGGTAACCGACAGGCGCTAAGCGCGGTGCGCAAGCGGATCGCTGACGTGGAGCACACCTACAGCGAGCAGCTACAAGGCGCCGCGCACGGCCCTTCACTCATGGCCGGGGAGGATCGCGTCCTCGCGCGTGAGTATGAGGCGCAGCTACAGGCCGGCGGACACCCGCCGATGCTCTACGGCTACATCGGCCTCGCCGTTGGCGCGGAGGGCGAGGAGGAGCTGGAGCGCCGCGTCGCGGTCCTGAAAGAGCACTACGGGGATGTAGCAATTCACCGGCCCGCCGGGCTGCAGCACCAGCTATGGCTGGATCATCTCCCCCGGCCGGATGGGTGGCTGTAGGTGCGCGACTACGTGCAACAGCTCACCGTCGAGCAGTTCGGGGCGATGGTCGCGACCGCTACCCACGCGGTCGGCTCCCAGCGCGGCCCATATCTCGGGTACACACCGACCGGAACACCGCGCCCCGTCCGCTTCGACGCAACACAAGCCCCCCGTGAAGATCGCGCCTCGGCGGTGCTCTTGATCGGCACGCTCGGTAGCGGCAAGACACTCGCCACAGAGCTGATCGAGTACGCCTCCGAGCGGCGAGGGAGCCTGATTGTCGATTTCGACCCGAAGCCCGATCACAACCTCGACCGCATTTCCGAGCTACAGGGCCGCGTGCAGGTCGTGGAGCTGTCCGGCGACCCCGCCCAGCAGGGACGCCTTGACCCGTTGGCGATCGGGCTGCCCGACATGCGCGAGGAGCTTGCCTGCTCCTATCTGCTCGAGCTGCTGCCCGGCCCGTCGAGCCGGTGGGAGAACGCCGTTTCGCTCGCGGTGAAGGACACCGTAACCGAAGGCTCACAGAGCCTTGAGCGAGTCGTGGAGCTGCTGGTCGCGAGCGACCGCCACGGCGCCCGCGAAGCCGGCGAGGCGCTACAGGTGATCCGCGACTTCGGGCTGGCACGCCTCGGATTCGGTCAAGGCCGCGGCACCGCCGCGCAGGCGCAGGCGCCAGTGACGACGATCCGTATGCCGGGTCTCTCGCTGCCCGAGCCGTCCGCGGCGAGGGACACCTATACCCGCGCCGAGCGCGTCTCGGTCGCGACACTTTCACTTGTCGCGGCGTATGCACTGCGACTCATCTCCGGTGACCGCAAGCGCCACAAGGTCGTAGGTCTTGACGAGATTTGGTTCCTTCTGGCCTCACCACAAGGCCGACAGGTAATCAACCGACTGGTACGACTTGGGCGCGCGTATAACGCAACGCTGCTGTTGGGAACTCACCGAATCGGTGACCTGGGAGACCTCTCAGACCTAATCGGTGTCGTGTTCGTGTTCGGGCAGGACTCCGATCAGGCAGCCGCCGCCGCACTGCGGTTCGTCGGCCTTGACCCGACCCGCGAACTGATCGCCGTCGTGCGCGAATTCCGCGCCGGGCGATGCCTCATGCGTGACCTCCAGGGCCGCGTCGGCGAGGTGCAAATCGACCTCGTTTACCCACATCTGCTGAGAGCGCTTAACACCACACCCGGCCAGCAAGGCGGCACCCCATGAAAACCACGATCTCCCGTGCGATGGATTGGTTCACACGCCGCCCTCTCGCATTCACCACAATTTTTACGTTGGCGTTCGGGCTGCTGCTGCTCGCTGCTCCGGCGTTCGCGGGTGACGTTTACGGCAACATCGGCCCTGCCCCGCAGGTTGGCAGCGGAGGCATCTTCGGCCGCTACCCCGTCGAAGGCTATCAGCTCGACCAATACTTCCCAGCAGTAACAGCAAGTCTCACCTCCGGCATCGATGCCTCCGGTATAGCGCCGATGATCGCGTATTTCATCGCGCAGCTTGTCTGGCTTGTGACCGCATTTCTCGCCAATGCCGTAGTCACACTCTTTACGTTCTGTTTCTCGCTTGACCTGTTGAACGGTAACGGCAGTGCAGGGTCCGGCGCGCTCGCACCAGTCTCCCAGGCGGTTCACAATATCTACGCCAACACGTTCGGTACGCCGTGGCTCGTAGCTGCCGTCTCGATCCTCGCGTTGTGGGCGATGTGGCGAGCGCTCGTGCAGCGTCGCTATACCGAGACGGCCGGCGCGCTCGCCGTTTCGCTGCTCTACTGCGTGCTAGGGCTCGGGATCGTCCTTGAACCACAGGCGACGATCGCGCCAGCCAGCCGCTACGCCAACCGCATGTCGACGGCGCTCCTGTCGCTCACATCGCAAGGCAACCTCTCAAGCGAAGCCCAGGCCAAGCAGGCCGCAAGCGACCAGCTCTTTAACCTGCTGGTCCTCCAGCCGTGGACCGTCCTTGAGTTCGGCGGGCTTGAGCACTGCGTCACCACCAAGGGCAAGAACACGGTATCGGTTCCTGTCCGCCCGCTGGGCGGCAAACCTTCACAGGAAGCCGCTCTCGCGAGCCAGCTCGAAAGCGGCACCGAACTTCGCATCGGCGCGAAGACGTGCATAAACAACGAGAACAAGTATGACACGCATTTTCTCCCCTACCCGTTCCAGAGCAAGGACCGAAACGGTGAGTATGAAGCACTAGCGCACGGCGATGCCGGTGAACTTCCGTCCTCGGACCCCGCCAAGAACAACGGCAGTTATCGGTTGGGGCCGGCCGATGAGCCAGCCGCCGAAGCGGCCGGTAAGGGCGGACAGTTCCAGCGCGCCCTGCTGGCGATAGTGATATTCGCTGGTGAGCTGGGCGCGTTTCTGCTACTCGGCGCGCTCGCGATAGGAGTGATCCTCGCGGCGATCCTCCTCCTGCTTCACCTCGCGTTCGCGCCGGTAGCGCTCGTGCTCGGTGTGATACCCGGCAGGGGTCACCAGTTCTTCCGGGCATGGCTCTCTCGCCTGGCTGGCTATCTACTCACAAAGGTCATTTACAGCCTGATCCTCGCTGTGGTGCTCGCGGTTTGCCAAGCCTTGGCGGACGCAGCCTCGAACCTCGGGTGGCTGCTCGCGTTCCTTCTCCAAGCCGCGTTTATGTGGGCCGTTCTCTTTAACCGCAAGCGGCTGACCGGCGAGCTGCTGTCCGCGACGGCGGGCGGGCAAGCCAGCGAGGCCAACCACCTCCAGACCCTCTACTACAGCACGCGCCTGCTGGGAATGGCTCAGCGGCGGCGCACCTCTCCACCACCGCCAGGGGAAGGGTCGCCGTCCGGCGATCACGCTCCCCTGCCTAACCCAACAAGGGAGTCAAACGTGGATAACGACACTGCCCCACGGGGCGTCGATGTGCCCGAACCGGGCGAGGAGTATGACGAGCCGATCGCCGGTAGCGAAGGCGGCCCGCCACCCGTCGCGCCCGAGCCCGACCCGGACCCCGATGAGGAGCCCGCATGAGCGCTCGCATCGAAACCACCAGCTCCCCGGCCGGGCTGCTTCGCGAGCTGCCCACGGGCTGGGCACAAGCGATCGTCACCAGCCCTAGCCGCACGGACCTCGACCGTTCACCCGCCGCGCTTTTCACACAATTGCATCGGGTGTTGCGCGATGACGGCACCCTCTGGCTGCTGTGCGCCGATAAGCACCTCCCGAGCGAGCTTGCCGAGCGCGGATGGATGACGCGCCCGGTGGATTGGGCGACACCTTTGCGTGTTGACCCCGCTGGGCGCGCTCGCCTTCACCTGCTCGTCAAGCGGCCCAGCTACCACTACAACACCCATGCAGCGGAGCTGTTCCTAGCGCCGCGCACCCAGGCCGCGTGCGCAACTGGCCGGCGGCACGGCTGCGCGTGGAGTACCGAGCATCGCCGGGAGTTGCTGCGACTGTGCGTGATCGCCGCAACGTCGCGGGTCGCGTGCGGGACGTGCGGCACACCGTATCGGCGCGGAGCGTCCGGTGAGCGGCGCTCCGGGTGCGCCCACCATAACCCCAGCGGGCGGTGCCTGGTGCTCGACCCGTTCTACCACTGCGCGCGCGGCACCCTGGACGCAGCCCGTCAGACCGGGCGCAGCTTCCTTGGGATCATAGACACCAGCGATGGCGGTGAACGACGGTGACACGCCGTCTCGCATCGTTGCGTGATCGGCCCGCCTCTGAGGATGAACGCCGTGCCGCGACGCTCGCGGTCCTCGGATTGGTTCTCAGCGCCGTGGTTCTGCTCGGCGTTACTCACGATCCGTCTTCTGAGCGGGCGCAACGTTCGGTGCGGCCTCGTGCCGCCGCGCCGGCCACCTCTGTCCAGGCGCCGCGCGTTACTGCCGGCGCGGCGGTGAGCATCGCCCACGGTTTCCTGCCGGGCTACCTCGCCTATGCCTATCGGGGAGCACCGGCCACGAAGGTAGCCGACGCCACACGGGCGCTCATCGCCTCGCTTGAGGATCACCCGCCGCGCGTGACGCTCCCCACACACGAGAGCCTGCCGAGGGTCCTCGATTTGCGCCCGACGGTGCAGGCATCTGGACAACTCGTGGTCAGTGTGGTTCTCAACGATGGCGGGATCGTTCACTACACGGTCGGTCTTCTGCTCATCCGACTGCGCGGCCGGCTCATGGTCGCCGGGCTGGAGAGTCAGTGATGAGCGCCCGGCGAGCGTTGTGGTGGTGGGCGGGTGCCGGGTTCGTCTCGACAGGGCTAATGCTCGTGGCTATTTTCGGCATCGTTCTTGCTGCGCTCGGGGGGAGCTTCAGCGGCTGTGAAGCCAAGAGCCTTCCCGTGACTCTCACCGGACCCGCGGGGCCGGCGCCCTCGGCGTATGCACTGGGAAGCGTCCCACCGGAACGCCTGCGACTGTATGAGCAGGCCGGGCGACGCTTTGACCTCGACTGGTCATTTCTGGCGAGCATCGGCGTGCAGGAGTGTGGTAACGGGAGCTGCGCTGGAGTCAACAGCGCGGGGTGCGCCGGGCCGATGCAGATTGCCTATGTGCGCGGGAGCCCGTGCAGTCCAGGGAACGCGCCGACACTGTGGGAACGCTACGCCGTCAGCTCCCACCCCGGCCTAGCACCGGATATCAACGATCCGGGTGACGCGATAAACACCGCCGCGCGCATCCTGCGCGAAGACATGGGCGCCCCGCCCACGGGCGGCTCATACACGCAATATCGCGAAGCCGCCTGCCACTACTACGGCGCGTGCGGAGACTCGACTGTCGCCTACGCCGACGAGGTAATGGCACGCGCGGTTCAATTCGGCTTCGATGGTTCCGGCTCGCCAGCGCCGAGCAGCCCGCCACTAGCGCAGCCACCCGCCGAAAGCGAAGAACCAGTCAATGCGTGCAGCGCAGGCTATTTCAGTGAAGGTGAAGCGGGCAGCACGGCGATAGTGAAGCTCGCCGAAAGCCAGATCGGCCAAGGCGAGCACCCCGAAGGGTCCAACTGCACAAAGTATGGGCCGTGTGAGGAGTGGTGCTCGCTGTTCGTCGCGTGGGTGTGGCAGCACGCCGGGGCGGCGCTCCCCGGCTCTCCGGCCGACTACGGCTATTCCGGGGCGCTCTATACGTGGGTACAGGAACACCACGGCCGGGTACTCCCCGCGACCGCGAGGCCCTCACCCGGCGATGCCGTCTTCTACGGCGGCGGGCCGAGTGAAAGCGCGCACGTCGGGATCGTCACACAAATCCTCACAGACGGACGGATCGTGACCGTCGAGGGAAATTACGAAAACAAGGTCAGCCGCGTGGGCCCATTCTCGCCAGCCAACCCAATCGGCGAGCGAGCCGCGATCTACGGCTACGCCCAGCCACTAGTCCCAGCTCCCGACGAAGCCCGGCCGAGAGCAAGCCACGACCAATTACACGCAGCCACACACAAGCACAGTCAACCCCACCGCTGACAGGAGGACAAAGAATGAGCACCTCGAGTAACACGGACGCACAGCGCGAGGACCCCGATCAGGTAGTCGCGCGAGCAAAGGCCGAGCACAAACCTGTCGCGACGTGGTGTCTATTTTCCGGTGGTAACGACTCGACCGTGCTCGCGCACCGCTGCCGCAAGCACTACGACGGCCTAGCGTTCATCGACACCGGGACCGCCGTCCCAGGCGTCGCCGAGTTCGTGGCGGACTTCGCGCAGTCGATCGACAAGCCGTTGCGAGTCATGCACGCCGGGGACGCCTTCCGCAAGCTCGTGCTCGGCGGCGCCGTTCGCAGGAATGGCACCGTCGAGGTTGGGATCGGGTTCCCCGGACCGGCGATGCACAGCCGCTCCTACAGAGCGCTAAAGGAGTCACAGATCAAGGCGCTTTTGCGTGAGAGCAAGGTCGGTCACTCCCGCCGAGCGCGCGTGTTGTTCCTCTCAGGCATCCGTCGCGCGGAGAGCCGGCGCCGCTCCCAGCGCGTGCCGATCGACCGACTCGGCGGCACGGCGGCGGTGTTCGCAAACCCCTTGATCGACTGGACCGGCGAGGACATGCGTCGTTACCGCTCAGAGCACGAGCTGCCCGAGTCGGACGCCGCCGCGCTCATGCACAGAAGCGGCGAGTGCAACTGCGGCGCGTTCGCGTCGGCCGCAGAGGAGCGCGCCACGCTCAAGCTGCTCTACCCCGAGTTTTTCGCGTCGATCGAAACCCTGGAGGCAGAAGCCGAGGCCGCCGGATTGCAGTGGTGCCGCTGGGGCGGATACGACCGCGACGGCCAGCGCGCGACCGATACCAAGCGCCAGGCGGTCGGGCTGCTCTGTGAATCCTGCGACAGCCGCCAGCACGCCCCAGCGCTCCCCCGCTCCCGTCCACCGCGACGGCCAGCGTGCGAAGCGCCCGCAGACGCAGGCGCCACGGCATCCGGCGAGGAGCAGCCCACCCGCCGCCGGGCGGAGCTGCCCAGCGCTCCGCTACCGATGTTCGCGGCCGGGCGCGCGACGCGGGGGAGGCGACCGTGAGGCCGCAGGACCGTTTCAGGGACCGGCTTAGGGACCGCCTACAGGACCGGCTGAGAGACCGCTTGTGGTTCCCTGCGGGTTGGGTGCCGGTGCATGGTTTCGCGTTTGCTGGTGCGGTTTCTGGGGCGTGTGGTTTTTGCGAGAAGTCTATGTGTGCAGGTAACTCACTGTGAACCCCAAGCCATCACAGAGCCCTCTGCCTCTCGTGGCTGTAGTCGCTGGCCTGGTGGCTGTGTCACTTCTCGGTCGCTTGCAGTCCCTTCCGGAGGTTGCCATTGGCGGTGCCTTGCTGTTACTGCCTGTGCTGCCCGTTGCGGGGGTGATCGTGTCCGTGGGTGTCGCGGCTCGTGTCGTCGCTAGTCGTCGTTCGCTCGCCTCAAGGGTCCGGCTCGTAGTGCTCGCCCCCGACTCGTTTGACCCGAGCCTTGATGCCGTGCTGCGCTGCGCCGCTCAGCTCTCGCGTGTGCGTCGTCTCGTTGGCGGCTGGCTCGACCCGCGCGCACGCGCCGTGCGCGTCCTGCTCGACACGGACGCCGAGGGCCGGATGCGCTACTCGCTCAGTGTGCCCGAGCGGGCGCTGCCGGCCCTCCGCGCTGCACTCGGCGTTTATGACCGTGTGCAAGCGCGCGTCGTCGAGTCCGAGCCAACCCCGAGCGCTCCACGCGAGAGGGTGCAGGTTGTCCGGGCGGAGTTGCGTCTCGCGCGGCCGAGTAGTGAACCGCTCGCGCAGCTCCCGCTCCTACCCGACCCGCTGCAGAGCTTCGCACAGGTGCTCACGCGTCTGAATCACGAGCACGGCGACCGCGCACAGATCGCGATTGACCTGCTGCCGGCTGTGCCGGCGACCCGTAGGCGTCTGCGGCGTCGGCTGCTCAAGCAGGCACGCCGGCTGGAAGACGGCGCGACGGGTGACGGGCGTGATCCCCGCGCCGGGCTGGGCGGCGGGCGCCCGGTCGGCCGGCGCCGCCCAGCGGAAATGGTCGAGCAGCGCGCCGTCAGAGAGGAGCTGAGCGCGAAGCTCGTAAAGGCCGAGCCACTGTTCCGGCTGCAAGTCCTGATTCGTGCAAGCTCACCAGAGCGAGGCAGCGCGGTCTCCTGCCTTCACGGCCTGCTCGGCTGCTTTGACGCAATGCAGGCCGCCAATTCCCTGCGGGTCGTCGGCGTGCGGTTCCTGGGGTTGGCGTTCGCGGGATCGGACCTCCCCGGCCGTCGCACATGGTTTGACCGGCGCATGAGCACCGGACTATTCCGGCCGGCCCGCAAGGATTACGTCACCGCACGGGAGATAGCCGGGTTCCTCAAGCCGCCAACCGTTCACTGCGCCGCCCCGGAAGTCCTGCGTCTCGGCCCAGCAGTCTACCCCGCGCCGAGAGCACTCCCGACGTTCACCGGGCAGCCCGGCCTGATACCGCTCGGGCGGGTGGAGAGCGAGGACGGCGAGCGCCGCGTCGGCCTGCGTGCCGAGGACTCATTCTTTTCCTATATCGCGGGCCGCTCGCGGTGGGGAAAAACCGAGCTAGCGCTAAACCAATTTCTACACATCGTCCGCTCCGGGCACGGTGGTCTGATCCTCGACCCTCACCTCGACGCGATAAAGCGCGTCAAGGCTTGTCTTACCGAGCCTGAGCTAGCCGGGCGGATCATCGAACTCGATCTAGTCGGGCCGCGCAGCCGCGACGGCCAGCCCGGCTGGAACCTATTCGCCGCGCGTGGCCTTGACCCCGAGGCAGCCGAGCGACGGGTCGAGGCCATCGTTGACTCATTTGCGAGCGCGTTGCAGTGGGGGGAGCGTAACAACCGTGCGCTCACGATCACGACGCAGGCAGCGGGCGCGCTGATCGAGCTAGCCGCCATGCTGCCCGATGGGCTACAGCCCACGATCTTCCAAATGCCGACGCTGCTCGGCAACCCCGACTGGCTCGCCACCGCGCTCCCCTACCTCTCCCCAGCAAGGCGCCAATTCTTTACTGAGCGATTCCCCCGGCTGAGCGAGGAGGCGATCACACCCGTAACAAACCTGATCGACCGTCTGCGGTCATCGACGCAGCTCGCGGCGTTACTCGGCTCACAGTCGTCAAGCTATGACATTCGCCGCGCGATGGACGAGCGCAAGATCGTGCTCGCGTGCCCCGGTGCCGGAGGCGCGACGGACAGGCTCGTGGCGTGCCTGCTCGTGTTCGACATGCTCCACGCCGCCAAGGGCCGCGCAAACGTGCCACCCGAGCAGCGTCCACCGTTTTACCTGGTTCTCGATGAGATCCAAACCTATGACGGTGCCACTGGCGGAAACGTCGCCGCGCTTTTGGAGCAGACAGCAAAGTACGAGATCAAGGCCACATTGCTCAATCAAAACCCTGAGCGACTCACCAAGCAAACTCTCAACGCGATCACCACCAACCGCAGCCACCTAATAACGACCGCGCTCGACGCCCACGCCGCCGGTCTGGTCGTTAGAGAGTGGGGAGCCGACCCGCCCGCCAGTGCGATCACCGGCCTGCCACGCTGGCGGTTCATCGCACAAGTCACACACAAGGGCGCGCTGACCTCGCCGTTCATGTTCAACGGCGAGTCGATCGAGGACGCCTACGCACCCTCCTATCGTCCCGATGCCGTTGCCGACATTCAGCCGGCGATCGACGCGGCGTCCGGGCGGGCGAGCGCCGCCGAGACGATCACCCAACTAGACACCCTCGATCAGCGGATAAGAGAGCACCTAGAAGCCAAGCAGGGACACCACCGTGACTCGGGCGCTGACGCCGACCGGCCGTGGAGCGCACCCGCCGCGCCTCGAATGAGAGGGCCAGCGTGCGACAACACCCCGAGCACAACTGCCGAGTGCGCCGAGCCGGGACGGCGACACTCCACACCGCTTCGTACACTCGGCTCCCGCCCAGAGATACGGGACGGCGAGCGGTGAGTGCTCACGCCGTCAGTCACCGTGCGTTGCCGGGCGTCGCGCCCGCGATGCTCGCCGGGCTCTACCAGCACCGGCTACTCACGACGAAGCAGCTCCACGCGCTCTACACGCCCGAGACACGGCTGCGGTGGACCCGGCGCGTGCTCGAATCGCTGCGCTCGCGCGGGCTCGTGGATCGCGTGCAGGGACCTGGCACGCTCTCGCTGTGGTTCACGACCGATGACGGCGCCGATGCCGTCGAGACCACCGGCCCCCGAGCTGAGCCACGCAGACGAGTCACCACACAAGCGCAGGCCGAAGGACTCCTGCGTAAGCACACCATCGCGGTCAACGACGTGGGGATCGCGTTCACCATCGCGGCACGCAAGCGAGGAGACGAGTGCGGCCCGGACTCTTGGCGACACGAGATAGCACACCCAATATCAGCCGGCAGCGTTCGCAAGCCAGCGCAGCTCGTGATCGCCGACGCTCTACTGACCTACCTACAGACCACGGCCGACGGAGCGCTCGTGCTGCACCAGCGCTTTATCGAGCTTGACCGAGGGACCGCCCGTCCAGCCGAGCAGCTAGCCGCCAAGATCACCCGCTACACCAGGCTCCGCTACTACACACCCATATCGGCCGCCGCTCCCGACGCACCGGCCGAGCCGCTGTGGCGCCGCTACTACCGATCCTGGCCGCACCTTCTCGTCGTGCTCGCCGATCAGTCACCAAAGCGCATCAAGCAGCGGATTCAACGCACACTTGCACTCTACGAATCCGATCCCGGCAAGGATCACCGCATCGCCATCCCCGTCTCGTTCGTGAGCCTCGACGACCTCACCGAGAGAGGACCGTTTGCCCCCATTTTTGTCACGGCCGACCAACCCGAACGCACCGTGAACTGGCTCGGAGAACCAGCAAGCTGACGAAAGGGACGACATGACCGCTGCAAGATCACGCAAAGTAATTCGACGCGGACCCAGCCAACGCGGCTCAGAGCTTCCCAGCAGGCGCCGCTGGGAAATTCGTAACGATGACTGCCAGAAGGTACTGCCGAAACTGCGAGCCAACAGCATCGACGCGATCGTCACCGATCCGCCCTATGGCCTTGAGTTCATGGGCAACGAGTGGGACAGCTTTCGCAGCGACGACCCAGGCACAAACCGCAACCGCGGCGAGCGCGCGGGATCGCAGGGGATGACCCACGGTGACGGCGAAGGCAACCATCCGGCGCGGGGGAAGATCGCTGTCGCGTATGGTGGCGGCAAACGCCCGGAGACCTCTAGGTGTACAGGGTGCGGTAAGCGCGACCAGTTTCGCAACAAGCACGCTTGCGGGCGGTCCGCTCGATGGGTGCGCGAACCGATCGATCCATTCGCGGCGCCCCCAACAACCCTGGCGTTCGAGAACTGGTGCCGCGAGTGGGCGCTCGCTGCGATACGAGTCTTGAAGCCCGGCGGCTACCTGCTCGCCTTCGGCGGTACCCGCACCCACCACCGTCTAGCCACCGCGCTCGAGGACGCCGGCTTCGAGATCCGCGACTGCTTATGCTGGCTCTACGGGCAGGGCTTCCCCAAGTCGCTGAACGTCGCCGCAGCGATCGACAAAGCTAAAGGCCATGCCACTCGCGGCCACGCGATCCCGGTTGCCTCAACCCACCTCCCGAGCGGACGCTATGCCAAAGAGAAACTCACCGGGAACCCGGTCGAGCCATACAGGGCGCGCAGTCGAGCTGCTGCAGCGTGGGAGGGCTGGGGCACCGCGCTGAAGCCAGCGTGGGAGCCGATCGTCATAGCGCGCAAGCCGCCGGATGGGACGATTGCCGAAAATGTTTGCAGGCACGGCACCGGCGCGTTGCATATCGACGGCTGCCGGATCGCATTCCAGTCTGCTGGAGACGAGCGTAAGAGCAAGATCAAGAACCGGCACGCCGATTTCGACTCTGGGACGCGCAAGAACCGAATCTACGGCCGTGACAAGCGCGCCCGCAGTAACTACAATCCCCCCGGCCGCTGGCCGGCGAACGTGGCCCTATCGCACTCCAAGGACTGCCGGCGAATCGGCCAAACCTGTGTGCGTTCAAACTGTCATCACCCGGCAGTTGGCGGCGCGGGCACGACCGGTCACCAAGGCCAAAAGCGACTTGCTGAGTGTTCGAGCGCGGCGGAGCTGGTCGGCTGCTGGGAGTGCTCCCCCGATTGTGCCGTGCGTATACTCGATGAAAAGAGCGGCGTGTCACCTTCACGGTTCTTCTACAGCGCCAAGGCATCCCGCGCCGAGCGAGACACGGGCCTCGATGAGGCTGGCAACACGCATCCGACCGTGAAGCCGATCGGCCTCATGCGATGGCTCGTCCGACTCGTCACGCCTCCCGGTGGAACCGTTCTCGACCCGTTCGCCGGCAGCGGCTCGACGGGCTGCGCGGCCGTCCTGGAGGGCGCTCGCTTCCTCGGCATCGAGCGCGAAGCCGCCTACGTCTCGATAGCGCGAGCCCGGATCAGGCATTGGGCCAGATCGACCGAGAGGCACAGCCAATGAGCGACGAAAAGCAAGCAGCCAAGCGGGATGCCAGCCAACAGGGGCGCCCGCCCCGGCCCTGCGAGACGCGACGCAGACGGCGCCGGTCGCCTGCCGCGCCCGTCTGCGCTACCGTTGGAGCATCCAAGCAAAGCGGCCGGGCAGCGTTGGAGCGCCCCCGGCCCGACACAGGAGGTTGTGACTCCCATGCAGGATCAACATACCGCGACGGCGACCTTGAAGCCTTCGCAAACTGGTTTGCTGACTGGTGGCTTCGACGCGGACGAGACAATGATGGGACTGGAGGCGATCGTGGCTAAGCGCGGCGCCGCCTACGTCCGCGAGTCAAGCGAGGAGCAGGGCGAGGGTTTCTCCCCCGGAGCGCAGCGTAGAAAGATTTACGAATGGGCTCAAGAGAACGGGATCGAGATTGTCGAAGAGTATTGCGATCTTCACTCCGCGTGGCGCAAGTCCGACGCCCGGCCTGATTTCCAACGACTCATGGCAGACGCTTCCAAGGGTAACTTTGACGTTGTGCTCGTCTTTCACACATCAAGATTCGCGCGCAATCAGACCGAGGCACGCCGGTACAAGCAGCTTCTCCGAGAGCGTCTGAACATCCAGGTCATCTCGGTATCGCAGCCGTTCGGTAACGACCCGTCCGAGCCGTCATCGTTCCTCGCCGAGTCAATCAACGAGGTGTTTGACGAGTATTACTCGGTGGCCCTATCGTTCTGGACGCGCAATGGGCTCGCTGAGAAGGCCCGCGAAGGACATCTAGTCGGACTGCTCCCGTGGGGTTACGTGCGCGACCTCAAGACAAAGCTGGCGGTGCCTCATCCGTGGCGCGCGCCGCTCGTACTCGAAATGTTCAAGCGGTATGACACAGGGCAAGAGTCCGACCGATCCCTCGCCGCCTGGTTGAACGCCAAGGGAGCCCGCACCGCCCGTGACCGAGAGTTCTGCGCAGACACCGTTAGGGACATGCTCCGTAACGCCGCCTATTGCGGATATGTCTCCGGGCAGCGCGACACCAACAAGACGATCAAGGGACTCCATGAGCCGATCGTCCCGGAGGAGCTGTTCGACAGCGTGCAGCGACTCCGCGCGTACCGAGCAGCGGTCAAGCAGCCGAGCCCACCATCGGATGAGTACCTGCTGCGCAAGATGCTCCGATGCGAGCGTTGCGGCGCCCGGATGCACGGCACCCGTGGATCGCGCCCGCCCGTCCGGCGCTATCAGTGCTCATCCGGCCGGCACGGGAACGCTTGCGGCCAGAGGATCACCAAGGCCGAGCCCCTGGAGAACCAGCTCGCGGAGTGGCTGCGTGCGTTCCAGCCCGACGCCGACCTACGCAAGCGCGTGCTCGACGCGATCAGCGCACAGGCCCGCGAGCAGAGCGGCGAGACGAACCGACGCGCTAAGCTGGCCGACCAGCTCCGCCGTCTGCAAGACCTCTACGTGCTCGGCGACCTCACCAAGGCGCAGTACGTCATGCGCCGTCAGGCCGCGCAAGACGAGCTGGAACGCCTGGCGCCCCCAGCCAACCCGCAACTCGCCGAGGCCGAGAACCTGCTCGCCAACTTCGCGAGCTTTTGGGATCGCGAGAGTTCGCCCGCCGAGCGCCACCGCCTGCTCACGACGCTCTTTGAGCGCGTATGGCAGGACGCGGGGCGGATCGTGTTCGTGAAGCCACGACCCGCCTTCGCGCCCTACTTCCAAGCTCTAGCCGAAAACCCCGAAAGTCAGTCAGGATTTAGCGGTGTACAGAGCGGGAGCGACGGGACTCGAACCCGCGACCTCCGGCGTGACAGGCCGGCGCTCTAACCAGCTGAGCTACGCCCCCGCGTGGGCGCTGGGCCAGGGGCCCGCCACGCGCGTCTGAAGAGTATGCCAAGCCGGCGACCCCCCACGGCGGCCGACCCCGCCTCGACCGACGACCGAGACCGCCGTGCCGTGCCTCCCGGGACCCACGACCCCAACCTGGCCAGCCAGCCAGTAGGAGGTGTAGGCTTAGCCGATGCCCCCCGTCGCCAGTCCGCCGCCGCTGCGCGCGATGAACCCGCTACTGGCGATCGTCAAGGATCTGCAGGCCGAGCGGGCGGCGGAGGTGCCCTTCCCGCCGGGCGACACGGACTTCAGCATGCGGCGCACGCGACGCTTCACGGACGACCCGCTGCCGCTGTTGCTGGAGGCCTATGAGCGCTATGGGCCGGTGTTCACGCTGCGCCTATTCCACGGCAACGTGGTGTTCATGCTGGGGCCGGCGGCCAACCACTACATGACCGTCTCGCACGCCGCGAACTTCCAGTGGCGCGAAGGCCACTTCCGCGACCTCATCTCGTTCCTGGGGGACGGGCTGCTGACGACCGACGGCGCCTACCACCGCCGCTCGCGAGCGGTGATGCTGCCGGCGTTTCACCGCGAGCGCATCGCGGCCTCGATCGGCGTGATGCTGCAGGAGACAGAGGCGGCACTCGAGCGCCTCGCGCCCGACGGCGTCCTTCCTACACTCGGCGCCCCCACGCCGGGCGGCACTCCCACACCCCGCACCCTCACACCCGGCGGCGGACTCCGCGCCCCTGGCGGGACATCCGGTGGGACAGTCGACCTCTACGCGTGGACGCGCGCGCTGGCGCTGCGCATCGCGATGCGGGCGCTGTTCGGGCTGGACCCCGACGGCGCGCAGGCTCGCGCGGTCGATGCGGCGGGGCTGTTCGAGCAGGCGCTCGGCTTCTATGCGACGCCTGTGCCGCTAAGGATGCTGCGCGGGCCGGGCAGTCCGTGGCACCGCCAGGCGCAGGCCACGCGCGCGCTCAATCGCGTGCTGTACACCGAGATCGCCCGCCGCCGCTCCAGGGGAGAGCGGGGGGAGGATGTGCTCAGCCTGCTGCTCGATGCGCACGACGAGCAGGGCGAGGGTCTCACGGACGGCCAGATCCGCGACGAGATGATGACGCTGCTGTTCGCGGGCCACGACACCACGACGTCGACGGTGGCGTTCATGTTCTACGAGCTCGCCCACCACCCCGAGGTGGTGGCGCGGCTGGTGGCCGAGCAGGAGGGGATGCTGGCCGGGGCGCCGCCCACGGCGGAGCAGCTGATGAGCGGCGAGCTGACGGAGCTCGAGATGGTGCTGGACGAGACCCTGCGCATGTACCCCCCCGCCTGGATCGGCCCGCGGCGCTCGCTGGAGGCGTTTGAGTTCGAGGGGATGCCGGTGCCGGGCGATACGTTCGTGAACTACTGCTCGTGGGCCAGCCACCACCTGCCCGAGGTGTATCCCGAGCCGGAGAGCTTCCGTCCCGAGCGCTTCGCGCCCGAGGCCAAGGCGAGCCTGGCAAAGGGCGCGTACATCCCCTTCGGAGGCGGATCGCGCACGTGCATCGGCATGCGCTTTGGCCAGCTGGAGGTGCGCACGATCGTGACGCTCCTCCTGCAGCGCTGCTCGCTACGACTACCCGAGGACTTCAGGCTGAGCATCCGCCAGATGCCAACCATCAGCCCCCGGCGGGGGATGCCGATGATGGTGGGCCCGCGGCTCAGCTCCCCACGAGAGTCCCGCGCAACGCTACCCGCAGGCTAGCCGCCGCGCCCGTGGAGGCTAGCGGGGTGACGTCGATCGATTCCATGCTCAGGCGCGGGTCGGAGAAGACCGTCACGGTGGCCAGCCCCGCGAGCGGCAGCCCCTGCGGTTCGGCGACGAGGCGGCCTTCGGCGGCGTGCACGTCGACCTGCACTGTGGCGCTGACCCCCAGCACGCTGCCGGTGGCCTGCGCGAGCACGTGCCCGCCGGCGTCGGTGAGCGAGTGCACTTCGAGCCCCAGCGGCAGCACACCGCGCAGCTCCGATTCGCTCACGGTGCCTTCGACGACGACCGCCGAGCCGCGCTTGCGAATGCTGACCGCGCGCATCTGCACCCCATCGACCTGCATCGAGCTGGCGGTGAGCTGCGTGTCGGTGATGCCGCGCCCTTCCCACAGCATGTCGACGCCCTGCGTGGGGGTCAGGCTGAGCGCGCCGGCGACGACCGAGCCGGAGTCGCCGTGCCCCCACAGCAGCTCGATCGCCGGGAACGCGCTCACGTGCGAGCTGAGCACGGTCCCATAGCGCCCCACCTTTTCATGCACCCGCCGCGCGGCGATACCGGGCAGCAGGAGCTGCGCACCGACAAGCACCACCACTAGCACGCCCAGGACCCCGAGCCCGATCCGCAACCCCCATCGCCTACCCCCAGACACCCCCCAAGCATGACACGCCTACGCGCGCGCCGTGTGGAGTGGACGGGAGAGAGGAAGATGAGGAGGGCCCCACAAGGGGGCCCGCGGGAGCCGGTGGATGGCGAGTACTCGCCGCTGCCGCACCCACCTGCCGGCAGAGCCCGACCTGCCAAGGCGCCACGCGCGAGCTTCACCAGCCGCGTCGTGCGAGTCCCGGCGGCCGCCGAACCCACCTGCCCTGGAAAGAGGCCTCCGACTGGATAGGCTTCAACCCTGGCTGGGGCGCGTAGCTCAGTTGGCTAGAGCACCTCGTTTACACCGAGGGGGTCGCCCGTTCGAGTCGGGCCGTGCCCACTAAAGCGAAGGATCGCGAAGTACAGCGCATAGAGGCGAAACGTCGCGAACGCGCTGGGCTTCGCGTGAGCCGTTTTTCGCCGTGGTTCGCGCCGATGCGCGTGCTTGGAGGTTGCGATTCGTTTGCAGCGGCACCCGCGTGGCGCGCGGCCCCTGTGCGTCTCGGTGTCTCTGTGCGGTGAGCGTGGCCGGTGCCAGACCGGTGCAGGCGAGGAGGACGACGGGTGGGCGCATGCGGGCGTGGCAATTCGTATGGGGGCAAACGGGTCGCTCGGGCGACAAGAGGACGAGCTCTCCCCACCCGCTTGCCGCCGCGCACCGCGATCGTAGGTTCCTCGAAAGGAGCCCGTATGCCATCCACCTTCACGTCGACGACCTCAACGCAGGCGAGCCTGGCTCGGGCGCTGCCCAGTTGCCCGTTCGATCGCGCGGCATATCGCCCAAGACGCGGGGTAGGGGTGCGTCGCTGGTTCCCGCAAGCTCGCCCGGTGTCGGTAGGATCGAGAACGCAAGCAGAACTACGTGGGCGGCGCCTCCTGCAAGGGCCGCCGGAAGTTGGTCAGTGGCTGCGCGAGCGTGGCCGAGTACAACGCGGCAGTCGAGCGGGCGCGCGCTGAGCTGCGCGAGCAGGTCGAGAATCCGGACGCCAAGCGAGTCTCAGTCGGGCAGGAAGTTGGCCTTGATCTCGTCGCGCGCAGGATCGCTGTCTAGCGCCGCCAGCAGCTTCCCTCGCTTAGAGAAGCCCTCCTTGCGTGCGTACTCGAGGAACTCGTTGATCGCACGTCGCACGTCCCACTGAAACTTGGACACCTCTGATTTCGATACCTCGAGCGGCTCGCCGCCGTGGACAGCCTCGGAGCGCACCTCGTCGTAGAGACCGTAGATACGTCCTGGGTGGGTGAACCCCTGGTCGAGCTTGTGCGACAGGAGAGCGCGCCGCAGCGCGAGATTCTCGCCCTTGAGCTTGTCCGACTTGTCGCCCAAGATCCCCTCGAGCGCGAAGAAGAGGTACAGCACCTCCTTGAGCGGATCGGTCGCAAGCAGCGCATCGTCGAACCACTGAAGTGCCCGGCGCGCGGCCTTCTCGATGCTCGTGCCGCCCCCTGCGGGTAGCTCCGCGATCTCCGTGGAGGTGACGAGCTCGACGAGCTCCTCGTTAAGCCCAACATCGATGATCTGGTCGCTGCGGGTGGACCAGCCACCGCCTCCGCCGTCGAACCAATATGAGGTGCCGAGCCGGAACCGGAGCTGCTGATCAGGAATCATGCGGTGCTCGCGCAAGCCGGCGCGGAGCTGTCGGAGGGCGTGCTCCACCTTCTTGCCCGCTCGCTCCTTCATTGCCGTCCCGTTCGTCCCGTCGCAGGTGGTGCTGACAACGGCTCCAATGAGTCCCTGGCCCGGGGCGAACATGTGCTCGGGTATCTCAGCCTGCTCGGCGGGCGTGAACGTGACACCGAATAGCTCAAGCTCGCGGTGGACGGTCAGCCCCTCGACCGGGAACCAGCAGACGAGACTCTGGGGCTCCTCGGCGTGCTCCTCGATAAACGCTGCGACGTGGTCCGTGTCACGGCGACGATTGACGGCTACGGCAAACCCCCAGGCGGCCTCGTCGATCTCCCGCTCCTTCATGTACTCGAAACGCAGATCCCGGGCGAGATCCGCCTTTAGCTCGTCGAGGGCGTCGACTTGGTGGTCGACGAGCGTCGACCCGGAAGCTTTCCCGTGAGGCAACGGGGCCCGGCTCAATGTCCTCGCGAGCCGTCAATTGGACCTTCTTGAGCGCCTGCTCGACTGTCAATTTTCGTCCTTTCCGGGGCGGGAGTGTCGCGCTGTGATCCACCATACTGGCGTCGATGACTGAGATCGACATCGAGGGCTTCTTCTGGGCAGACAATCCCGAGAGCCGAGTTCGGGGGCATCTGACCTTCGATGGACGAGTCTCACTCGCGCTTGAGTCCACGCTTAGGCTGGCCAAGGACGCGAGTCGGGACAAGCTCGACGTCATCTATGGCACGACCCTGCTGGGCCAGCCACTCTGTCTCTCCGACTGCTTCGTCTACGAGACGATCATTGGAAACGTCCAGCATCGCCAATCGTGGTCGGCGAACAAGCTGCTCGTCGGCACCCATGACCCAAACCCCGAAGTGATCGGCATGTCCGTCACGATCGAGGACTTCAGCTTGCTGTGGGGTGCTCCGGACGTCGCTCTCAAAAAGGGTCAACGCGACGGATGCGATTCTCTGGACATTGAGTGGCTCTCCAGAGCACAGCTATCGCTCACTGTCGGCGAGCTGGCCCTCGATATCGACGACGACTACCAGGTCCGTGGCAACGGGGCCCATCTTGAGCTCGACTCTGCTCCCCGCATACGCTTCAAACTCAAGGACCCCGGGCCTGTAGGGCCACTCAACCAGGCGGTCGGACCTCTCCTCGTCCTCGCGAATATCTTCCTCCGGCGCCCCGTCGCTTTGCTCGAGCAGCACGTCGAACTGCCAGACGGCTCCGAGGTCCACGAACTCTTCCCGCAGCGTCCAATCCATCAAGAGGGCGGCAAGCCACCGCTGCCCTGGGTGCCGCTGGGCAACCTACAGCCACTGGATCGCTCACTGACCCGTTGGTATGAGTTCGCCGCCGAGTTGCCGTCGGCGTGTGCGATGGTGGCCGAGTACACGCGCGCGGGATCCACGACCCCGTGGGAGGATCGGCTTTCCTATCTCGCCCGTTTTGTGGAGCAATACCATCGCAAGAGGTACGACGGTTCCCGTATGAGTAAACAGAAGTTCAAGCAGAAGCGCGCATTGGTCAAGTCCACGCTTCACGCAGCGAAACTGGACGATCTTGCAAGCTGGACTCACTCGCTAACCGAGCACGCCAACGAAAAGCGTTTGGCTGAGCGGTTGCTAGAGCTAGTGGAAGATCTTGGTGACGTCGTTTCCCCGGTGACCTCCAACCCCCAGACCTGGGCCAAGGCAGTTGCCGATACACGCAACTACTACACCCACTACTCGGACTACCTGCTGCCAAGGGCAGCGCACGAATCCGACCTTGTCGTCATGACAAAACAACTCTGGTGTGTCGTGCGTGCCTGCCTGCTACGTGAGATGGGCTTCGACAACGCTAAGTCCATCGAGCTTTTCAGCTTCGACAACGAACGGGCCTGGCTGATAAAGCAGCAGCAAGGTGCGGCCCGTGACTAGCCTCGGACTGGAGTTCCCCCGCTTTGATGGACATCTGAGTGCTGCGTCGTCTGGCGTGGCTGGAAGGATGTCTGCTTATGTCATTAAATCGTGGAGGGAAGAACGGGTATCCACCTGAGTTTCGTGCTCAGGCGGTTGGTTTGTATCGGTCGTCTGGGCTTTCGATGGCTCGTGTGGCTGCTGACCTTGGGGTGTCGTATGGGTCGTTGAAGACGTGGGTTAAGCAGGCTGAGATCGATGCTGGGGATCGTGAGGGACTGGTTTCGGCTGAGCACGATGAGTTGCAGGGGTTGCGGCGTGAAAACCGGATACTTCGTGAGGAGCGTGACATCCTAAAAAAAGCCGCGGCCTTTTTCGCCAAGGAGAGCGAGACCCTGTGAGTGTGTTCGGGTTCATCGCTGCGGAGAAGGCCCATCATTCCGTGAAGAGGATGTGTCGTGTGCTGGGGGTCAGCCGCGCTGGGTTCTATGCGTGGCTGGGGCGCGAGCCGAGCAGGAGGGCACGCGAGGACGAGCGTCTGACCGAGCGTATCCGTGAGATCCACAAGGAGAACCGGGAGGTATATGGGTCGCCGAGGATCCACGCCGAGTTGCGCCTCGCTGACGGCGTGCGAGTTGGGCGCAAGCGTGTGGAGCGTTTGATGCGCGTGGCAAGGATTAGCGGTCTTCAGGTGAAGAGGAAGGGGCGCACGACGATCAGTGTGCCCGGGGTACGGGTCTGCGACGATCTCGTGGATCGTAACTTCCTCGCGGCTGCCCCGAATTGCCTGTGGGTGGCGGATATCACTTATTTGCGGACGTGGGAGGGCTGGTTGTATCTTGCGGCTGTCCAGGATCTCTTCAGCCGCAGGATCGTTGGCTGGTCGATGGCTGACCACATGCGCTCAGAGCTCGTCACCGACGCACTGGGGATGGCGCTCGATCGCCGGGCGCCTGAGCCTGGGTTGATTCACCATAGCGATCAGGGCGGTCAGTATGTGAGTCTTGCGTTTGGTCAGAAGGCGCGGGCGGCCGGGGTCGCCCAGTCGATGGGCTCACGCGGTGACTGTTTTGATAACGCTGTCGCTGAGAGCTTCTTTGCGACCCTCAAGAAAGAGCTGATCCACCGCCGGGCATGGCCAACCAAAGCAGAGCTACGAGGAGAGGTTTTCGAGTACATCGAGATCTTCTACAATCGCCGGCGACGCCACAAGCGTCTCGGACAGCTCTCCCCCAACGACTACGAGACACAGAGGAAGAGGGAGAGAATCACACACCCACAAACTCAAGCAAAGGCCATGACCGTATAATCACCCGTGTCCACCGAAGCGGGGGAACTCCAGACAGGGATAGCGCCGGACGACGGAGTCTGCGAAATTCCTGACGCCATCGTACCGCTACCAGGCCAACCACACGGGCAGGTTCGGAGTGCGACCCCGTATGGGCGTCTCCCCGCCCGCATCTGAGGCGCTCCCCCTCATGGAGTCATCCTGGATGCTCCTCAAGCACCTCGGGCTTGACGTCTCCGAAGATCGCGCTATCTTCAGTGGCGCGCTGCCGAGAGCGTCCCGTTAGCGACTCGTGGCCTATGCCCGCATCGCATCAGCCGGGGAAGCGGCCCAGCCGTCGGACTGACGCTACCACCCCTTTCAGGGCGGGCATGGGACGCCACCGCGAAAGGAGCCGTACGTGTCAGCCCAACCAAACCGCAAGCAGCAACGCCTCGCCCGCGAGATCTCAAGGAGCGACGGCGTCCCCTATCAAACGGCGCTCGCGCGGTCAGAACAGCCGGCCAGGAGTCGGACGACCGTGCACCAACAGCGCCAACACCAGCGAACGCCCAACTGATCGCCGCAGGTTTGCCCGAACTACGACAGCCGATGGCGTTCGTCAGTTATTCGCACCAAGACGAGGTGTTTGTGCTCGCCTTGGTGCAGAAGCTCAAAGAACACGGCATTGGAGTCTGGATCGACCGGGTTGATCTGTTGATCGGCGACTCGCTGATCGTGCGAATCGGCGATGCCATACAAGAAGGAGACTTCGTCATTGCTGTGATCTCTGAGTACTCGGCGAAATCATTGTGGTGCGAGAAGGAGCTGTCCTTGGCTGTGACCCATGGCATTCAGTCCAAGCAGGTCAAGGTTCTGCCGGTCCAGCTCGACGGAATTGTGCTACCCAGCTTCCTGGCAGACGTATTGTGCGTCGAGGCGGACCGCTCCGACTGCACCGGAGTTGCAGCAGAGCTCGCCACTGCCATAACGCGCCACCTTCACAGGCAACAGGCCTCTAAAGAGTCTGGCGAAGCGACTGTGCAGCCAACTGGCCAGCAGCCAGCCGGCGGAAGCAACGACCATGCCAGCTCCGCCGGCATCACTGCGGGTCACGGGATCAAAGCTGGAGGTGACATTGAGGCCGCTGGATCGATCCAGGCCGGCCACGGCATCGAGGCTGGCGGAGACATCCGGACTGGAAGCCCGCACTCTGGGATCCCAAACCAACCTCGTTCAGGTCTGGAGACGTTGGGCCTAGTCAACGGGCTCGTCGGCCATTACAAGATCGGAATGTACGCGGCACCCGTACAACACAATGAGAAGGCGACCGTCTTCCGTGTTGTCGTTGCCGCAGATGCAATACCTACCGTCAACGAATTCAGCTCGGCCAGCAAGGCCGCCTTGAAGGAGGCCCTGGCCGGTTCGAGCCTGGAGAGGTGGGGGTGTTCAGTAAGTAGTCTGCTGTCCTCCAATATGCCGACGGAGTGGACACGCGCAAGTCCCAATACAGGCCTGGTCGCAACATTCGAGCGCAACTGGGAAACCTCCCGTAACGGAGGATCTGTGCTCAACGGCAAAGCGACACTCCAGCTTCCTCCGGGGTTTCAGTTTGGGTCACGTGCCGTGTTGACCCTCGATGTGATCGAGCGGCCTACAAACACCAGCACCGGCGCGCCGCGGCTGTCTCTCTCACTCGCCGGACTACATCGCCTTCTTCATGTACTCGCAAAAGCCGCAGTGGACGAGATCTCCAGCGCCGTCTTTCCGCTGCTCTACGAGGAGGGCGAGCCCGCGATTATCGGGCCTAACTACGAGATCGGCTTCGGTGATCGTACTTTGGACACGACAGTGGACCTCCCCAGCAGTCTTGAGCGACCAGCCAACGCGGTCAGCAATCCCTGGGTAGAAATCAACACACCTGAAGGCAGTGATCCGCGGGACCTAACGGCACGCGACATCATCATCCGCAGAGGGCTCGAAAAGGTGCTCCGCAACAACGAATACGACGAGATCGAGGGTGAGATCGCAAAACTGCCGATCCCGGCTGGGACGTAGCGCTGACGCCGACGGTGCTCAGACCGGTGCCCAAGGCTTCACTCTTTGGGCGACTCTGACATAGCCAGCAATTCCGCCACGGCGGTTTGCTCGAAGGTCGCACCACGCTTGAGCGCATTCGTTCGTTGGCGCTGCTCCCACCACTCGTGTAGGCGGCGCGCTCGAATGCGCTTGATACCCAGCCGCCCAGAGCGGTTGCCGGGATTCCGAGTCTCCCAGAGCCGTCCCTGAGCGTTCTCGTAGCGCGCCCAGAACACGCGTGTTGGGTCGGGGTTCTCGCGGCGCGCGCCGAGAAGCACGAGCGCCTCCACTTCCAGCGGCCAAGACCCAGGGTCCGGCAGCCGCTTGCCCGAGCCCACGACGCGATATACGGTCCCGGCCTGGTCATCCTCGGGAGCATGCTTGTACGGAAAACGCACACCGTGGAACTCGACGCCAAAGCGCACATTGAACGCTGCGCCAGTGCCCTCGTTCGTAAGAAAGGTATCGACGGCGAAGCGACCAGAACGCTCGACAAATCGTCGCTCTCCCGCCTGGTGAGCCATAACGATCGGCTGAGTGCGTTACGCTCGTTCGCGACTGCGAGCCAGGCGCTGATCGCCGCGAACAGCAAGCCACCCACCCCGACCACGATCCCGGCGACGATCCCAACCTTCTGCAGCGTTGTCAGCGTGGCCAGTAGTGGAGCGGAGCTCATCAGCGCCATCATACGAGCAGCTCTATCGTGGCCTTATCGTCTCGCCACTGCACATTGCGTTGATGCTGCTCGCCGCGGCCGTCCTTGCTGACTGCGCCCCAGAGGACATTCAGCAGCGTGCGCTGGCCCGCTACACGTTCCTCTACGCCGATGCGCTCTTGGAGTGGGCGCATCGTTGGCGTAACCAGCTAAAGCGTGAGCCGGCCACCCGCGCTCGTGCGCAGGCCGTTAAGCCAGCGGTTCAAGACCTTGCGAGGACGCTCGATACAGCAGAGGGAGTTAGGGACTATCTGGCGGCCAAGCGTCGACCCATCCAGGCTATGCGAGCAGATGACATAGAAGCTACCGCAGCGTTGTGGATCGCTGTCAATCAACACACCGTGCAGGCGATCTGCGCGGCGGCCGTTCGCGCCTATGACGAACTCAACGAGGCACGAGATCAGAGCGAGTCAGTTGTTCAGTTGCTGGGCCTCCCACTTGCGATACGAGAAGAGGTTCGTGTCGCGCTACCGGATCGCGATCACGGCTACTGGTATCTCGCTGCCGATACCGCGGCGGACCTTCGGCCTCATACCCTCCCGGCGGCGCAGGGCGGCAATCTTGGGCGACTGATCGCGCAGATCAACGATGTTGCTGGTCATCTCGATGTCTTGCTGCGTATTGCTCCCGTCGTATATGGCGCGCTGATCTATGACTGGCTGGTTCGCTCGGCGATGCTCGTGGAGCTCAATGCCCTGCTCGATCTGACCTTGGGTCCGCCGCCGAGCCACGGACGCAATGTCATGTATCCCCTTGTGGATCTCTGTCGCCTGGGTCGCCCCAAGGCCGTAGCCGATGATCTGGATCGGCTACGTGCCTCGATTGGGCGCGAAGGATGGGACCCCGTGCGCTCTTTGCGCAACACCATCGGTGCGCACGTCGACGACAACCTCACGATGTTCCATGTCCACGAGCAACTCATAGAGCTCGACTACCAAGGGGTTATCAAGCTGGCTGAGTATGTTCTCGACTTTCTGGACTCGCTTGGTGCTACTCAGCTCGATCTTTCTCTGCTTCTGTTTGGCGAGCAAAGGATCAAATCCTGGCCGACAGACCGGAATCGTGCCGTGCCCGGAATCCCGAGCCAACCGATGACGCCTGAGGTCTTGGCGCGATTGTTTCGCTCAATTGACTCTCCCTATATGTCCGGAACCAGCTCGAGCATGGGCTCGGCGGTACTCGCCGGCATGACATCGGCGCGCAAACCGGAGTCGAGAGCAAAGATCACGGTCCCCGCTCGACTGGATCATCTCCTCAATCCAGTTCCCCCACGCCTTCATACCCGCCTCGGTTGACGTCGAGGAATTACTGTAGCTGGCCACAAGACGCCGGCAGCTATACAGAAAACGACGACTCCTGCCCCTCTGCAAGGTTCCTCGAACACTGTCTTCGTCCTCAGGGAGGGCGAACTCGACTATGGCGCGCTGTTGGCCTTCACGGGCGGTCAATGTCATGGTCTGGCCCTTGCTATACACGAGCGAACCGGGTGGCCGCTGGTGGCCGTGGACGAACCCACCGGCGCGTGCGTCCATATCTGCGTTCGCCGCCCGGACGGCCTGCTCGTTGATGTAAAGGGTGCTCATACCGTTGACGAAATGGAGACTGCACATAGCTGAACCTCCGCGATAATCACCCTCAAGCACACGCGTCACGCTCTCCTCGTCAACCGATACACCGTGTACCCCGAAATCTCGGTTGACAACTGTTCCTGGGAAGATCAGCACTGATCCAACACATGCGGCCAACCGTCTGGTCCTCGCCCGCCACGAACTGGCCCGTGAGCCTGATCGTCTTCATCGATCGAACAGCATCCCCACGCGGAACGGAGGAGACTAGAATGATTGGAGGATGCTACGCTGAGCTGTACCAGCTGAATTCACGTTGGTTGGTTCGTGGTTCACCCGGATGTCTTCGGCAAAACAGCCGATGGCCTTGCGGTGGATCAGGAGCCTATAAAAAGAGATCGAGCTACGGCTATAAGAGATGTGGAAACACATCCGAAAAAGCCGCTTGATGTCTTGGGCGCTGCCACCGTTGACGTGCTTCGCGTCGGTGTTCGCCGCGCTCACATACCGAAACCTCCGACAGCCCGCCTTCGCCACACTCGTGCGCGACGCATGGTCGGCAGGGTCATGCTCTTGGTTACGATCCAGTCCGTCGCGGCGGCAGCCGGGGTGGATCTCAAGACGTTCTTGGAGCTCTACGGCTCACTTGCCGCCATTGGCCTCGTCCCCGGTTTGCGCGAGCCCTACTCGCTCGCTAAACGCCCGCCGCCTCGTTGACCGCACGAGCCGCCAAGCCAGCGTCGATGGACCGACAGCCGTGACCGCCGAGAACTCAACACTCCCCAGCGATCTTCTCCGCCGAGGGCGATTTTGCGCCCGCGCGAGCCATCTGGATTGAAGTCGCTATACGCCAGCGAGTGCCGGTCCCACAGTGTCCGAGCCGACGTGGACGACTTCCGGGAGCGTGATCGCGATCTCGCCGTCACGATCGATCAGCGACTGGGCATTGACGATCGTCACGCCGACCAGCCGCCTGTCAGCGTCGAAGCGCAGCGCGTGACCCTCGGGCGACTCGTCGAAGTCCACAGCGGTGGACGGATCCCCGATATGCAGGTAGAGCACGTCGACGTCGGCGTCATAGAGCACGTTGTCGAAAGTGGACGAGCCGATAGTGATCGTCATGGCATTGATCTCCTTGCGAAGGCCGTGACGATTTGCCCACGGCCCTCGACATAGGCTACGACGACCTTCAACCAATTGCTAGGCCGCTCGGTCTTCAGATAGAACCACTCCTCGTGCGCAAGACGACCGGACAGATGCCGATCGGGTGCTTCGACGGCCCGTAGCACGCTCTGCTCGAGCGCCCCAATCTCGGGGTGACGCTCGACGATATGACCCCACCTCTCCTCGGTCAGCTCGACCGTCCGCCCGTCGAAGTCGTTGATAGCGGACGGAACCGTCACGCCGACGATCATAGGCACAGCGACCAGGGTGCGTACCCGGACAGCCAGCGCCGCCTCTCGCCTGGGCACTGGTCGTGTCCCGCACGCCTGCGGGCCTGGGGACCGGAAAGCCTCTGCTGAGCAGGTTAGAGAGTCGTCCAGCTCACTCGTTCTACGTTCGCCTTGTGCGCTTCGCCAAGGATCGTCACGTAGAAATCGACAGCCTTCGAGGCAAGGGCCACAGATCGGCGTTTGCGTCACCCTGCATCGCGCGTAGACTCTCGACGCCCACGCCCCTCTCCGTGCGCAGTGTCCAGACCTCGCTGATGCAGCGAGCAGGCGGACGAGGCATACGGCTTGCAGCGCCAAGCCTGTCGCAAGTCCATAGACCCAACCTTTGTGCAAGTGTGCGTCAACGACAGCCGATGCCACGATCGCCTGCGTGACAGCGACGGCCTGGCACCAGCCCGGCGCTCTAAGATGTGCATCGACTGTGCATAGGATGATCCAAGAGTGCATCTGGCGTGCGCGACGTTTGCAAAACGTTTGCGAGCGCCCCAAAAACCCGTTAGTAGAGCCAAATTTACCCGATCGTGCCCATCGCCAGTCTTGACGTTCCACCGTCCACTCACAACCCGCCCAGGGTGCGGCGCCGCAGGCGGCACCGCCTCCACCGGCCCTCAGCTCAAACTCCTCCAGCGCCGGGGACGGCACTCCCTCTGACCCCCAGTCCACCGGCCCCTCCCCTCCTTACCTTCAACGCCATGTCCCACACCGACTCAAAGCCCGTGCGCATCGCCGTGATCGGCTCCGGTCCGGCCGGCTTCTACACCGCGGGGCACCTGCTGAAGGAGTCCGCCGTGGAGGTCGACATGTTCGAGCGCCTCCCCACGCCGCACGGGCTCGTGCGCTCGGGCGTCGCGCCCGACCACCCCAAGATCAAGTCCGTCACGCGTATCTATGAGAAAACCGCGGCGCACCCGCGCTTTCGCTTCTTCGGCCACGTCGAGCTGGGGCGCGACGTGCAGCGCGAGGAGCTGCTCGCGCACTACCACGCGCTCGTCTACGCCACCGGCTCGCCGGCGGACCGTGCGCTGGGCATCCCCGGCGAGTCGCTCCCGGGCAGCTGGCCCGCGACGGACTTCGTGGGCTGGTACAACGGCCACCCCGACTACCGCTCGCTGGACTTCGACCTGTCGTGTGCGCGCGCGGTGGTCGTCGGGAACGGAAACGTCGCCCTCGACGTCGCGCGCATGCTCACGCTCTCGCACTCAGAGCTCGCGCGCACCGACATCGCCGACCACGCACTCGACGCGCTCGAGCACTCCGGCATCGAGGAGGTCGTGGTGCTCGGCCGCCGCGGCCCCGCCCAGGCCGCCTTCACGAACCCCGAGCTGCTCGAGCTGGGAGAGCTCGACGACGTCGACGTCATCGTAGACGCCGTCGAGCTGGAGCGTGCCCTGGCGGCCGGCGGGCCAGAGCTCGACGCGGCCACCGCGCGCAACGTGGCGGTGCTGCGCGGCTACGCCGCCCGCCCCCCACAGGGCCGACGGCGGAGGATCGTGCTGCGCTTCCTGCTCTCCCCCGTCGCCCTGGCCGGGGACGCCGCCGGGGGCCTGGCCACGGTCGAGGCCGTGCGCAACGAGCTCGTCGCCACGCCCGAGGGTGGCCTGCGCGCGCAGGCCACCGACGAGCGCGAGGTCATCCCCGCCGGCCTGGCGCTGCGCGCGATCGGCTATCGCGGCCGCTCGCTCCCCGGCGTCCCCTTCGACGAGCGCGCCGGCGTCGTGCCCAACGAGGGCGGCCGCGTGCTCGACGCCGACGCAGCGCGCCGCGGCGAGTACGTCGTGGGCTGGATCAAGCGCGGCCCCACGGGTGTGATCGGCACGAACAAGAAGGACGCCCAGGAGACGGTCGACGTGATCCTCGCCGACCTCGCCGCGGGCCGCCTGCTAGCGCCCCCCTCACCCGACGCGCAGGCCGTCGAGGAGCTGCTGCGCGCCCGCTCCCCCCAACTCGTCACCTACTCCGGCTGGACCGCGATCGACGAGCACGAGCGTGGCCGCGGCGAGCCCGCGGGCCGTCCGCGCGTGAAGCTCACGCAGATCGAGGACATGCTGCGCGTGGCCTCCGAGCAGAGCTAGCCCGAGCCGCGCGCGGCCGCGCTGCCCTCCTCGCGCCACAGCGCCGAGCCGCAACCAACCAGCCGCCGCCCACCGCCGACCTGCCCGATCGGCGCCGCTGCCCCAGACACCCACGATCCGCCCAAGCCGGTCGGACTCCCGGTTTTGACTACCAGTCGAGTAGTTCAAAACGAACATATGTCGAGGGAATTCGATATATATGAAACTAGCCGCTAGGTTAGCTGTTTAGTGAAAGGTACGTGTTCTAAACACGTACCATCGCAAATCACAAGTGGATGATCATGCGCCTGAAGCTGCCCACGTTCGTTGTCGCCCGTTCTTGGCCGCGTCGCCACGCCGCGGCGCTCGCCATCGGCCTGCTGACCCTCGCCTACCCGCCAGCGCGGCCGCGGCTGGTGCAGTCGCCATGACCGCAGGCGCCCCTGCCGCCGCGGCGGGCGTCACGCGCCATCCAGCATCCGCGACGCAGGTGGCACCCGCGAGCGCCGCCGTGCACACCGCGCTCGTCGAAGTCCCCATCGGGGATCTCGACGGGCTGCTGGCCGACGTGCCGGTGAGCGATCTCGGCCTCAGCAACGCCCAGCTGGCCAGCCTCCTCGCGAGCGCCGGCGGGAGCGGCCTGAGCGGTCAGACCACCGCGCTCACCACGCTCCTGTCAAGCCTCCTCGGCGTCAATCCGAACGCGACGCTCGGCGAACTGAGCGCCACCCTGCAGAGCAACCCGATACTCGGTCCGCTGCTCGCACTCGCCGACAAGGAACTGACCCCGACGACGATCGCCGCGGCGCTCAGCCCCGAACAGCTCGCCACGCTCCTGGCCAACCTCACCGCGGGCGCCGAAGGCAGCCAGCTCGCGCGACTGCTCAGCGGGCTCGCCGGCACGCTCACACCCGAACAGAGCGCCACCCTGCAGACGATCCTCGGGGCGCTCACCGCGGAGCTCTCCGGCGAAGGGCTCGCCACGCTGCGCACCGCCCTCGCCGCGCTGCCGACGGGCCTCAGCGACGAAGCTCTCGCCGCCCTCACCCCCGCCCAGCTGGCGGGCGTCGTCGACGGCCTGTTCGCCACCGCCGCCCCCTCCCAGCTGGAACCCGTCGTGACGAGCCTCCTCAGCGGCCTCACCCTCGGCTCGGGTACCGCCGGCTCGCTCGCGACGGCGCTCGGCGTGCCCGTGCAGACGCTCGCCTCGACCCTCGGCGAAACCGGCGGAGAAGGCTTCGCAGGGTTGCCCACGCTCACCGGCACGCTCCCCAGGAGTGGCCAGGTGATGGGCCTGCTCGACAGGACCCGCGACCTCGCCGTCGGCCTGCTGACCCTGGAGTGAGAGCCACCACGCACCGCATCGGCAAGAGCGAACGGGTGACCCTCACCGCGGTGCTCACCAGAGGTACGGCGGCTACCCTGCGCGCACGCCACAGACCTTTGCGCGTGAGGCTCACCGCGACGTTCCTCCCGGCCCGCGGGGGCGCCACCTCCACGGCCGTCACGACGGTGAGCTTCGCCTGAGCGTCGCCGCCACTCGGCCACAGGCGGGCGGACATGTGGCAGACTGCACCGGCGAGCGCCGCTAGCTCATCGGGTAGAGCACCGGGCTTTTAATCCGGCGGGCAGGGTTCGAGTCCCTGGCGGCGCATCCCGCAAGTCCCATCCCAGAGCCGCCTCAGGCTGGCCGCGGACCGCAGCTGGCGAGGACGACGGCTGCTACGACTTCGCCGTCCCCGAGCAGCTCCACGCCTCCCGCTGAGCTCTATGGCCCAGGTAGGCAGCTCGTATTCGAGACCTCGGCCCGGACCCGCCAGCGGGACCTGATCGCTTCGTCGCTGGCTTGCCGCTACAGAATCCGATCTGCCCGCTGTATGTCCCGTACTCGCGCTCGAGCGAAGCGTAACCGACTCTTGTTCAGCCATAGCCAGTCCCGACCGACCGATTCCCTGGATAGGAACATTCGTTCGAGACTGCGCCGTTGATCAGCGGTGCGCATCTGCAACCCCGCGCCGCTGCTCCACACCTCCCGTGGGTCGTCGCATTTGGCCATTTCAAGCCATGATCCGCCTGTCGTCGCCAATCTGCTGACGCGATCCAGGGCTACTCCAAACTCCAAAGTTCGAGGGAAGAGCCAATGTCGAATTCGCTGAACTACCCATAGGCCCGAATACTTGGGAGAGCGAGCCGTAGCTTGCCAACACACCAACAAAGACAAAGGAGACGTGATGAGCAAGATCAAGTTTGCGCTCGGGATGTCGACCGTACTGGCACTAGTTGCCCTCACCGCAACCCCCGCGCTTGCACGCTGGACCAACCATGGAGGAAAAGGCCTCATCAAAGCTGGCGAAGTCGTGCTGACGTATGAAGGCGCCGCACTAAAATGTGCCGGCGCTGAAGCGATCTACAAAGTAAACAGCGAAGGTACCGCTGTAACGCTAGAAGAAATAAAATGGAATAAATGTAAAGCGCTTGGTCTCGAAGCTATAGTTACATGTACTACGATAGAACACAAACAGCCCGTCAAAGAAGGTTCCGAAAAAGGCAAATCTTTGGTAACGATAGTTACCACGGGATGCATAACGAAAACGTCGGCGTGCGAAATAGATGTACCCACGGAAGGTAACAAAGAACTCGAAGAAACGACAATGAAAAAAGTGGGAGCCAACACTGAAGCCGACGTAAGCTTGAAAGGCCTTACGGCAACCGCAAAAGGCAGTGGCTGCGCGCTAGGTGGGATCACCAAAGAAAAAACTGCGGTCGCCACAGTGAAAATCCCAAGTGTAGTAGCCGAAGGCCTGGGCCTCGAATAACGACTCATACCCCAGCAAACGTAGCCCTCTCTGAGGGCCCTAGCAGTCCGAGTAAAGGCGGTAGTTTGCCCCGGCGCCGTTCAACGGCGCCGGGGCTACTTCACATCGAGGTTTGACCTTCGCCGAGCCGTCGATCAAGGAGTTGGCCTCACGCGAAACCTCGTCTACGATGGCGCCCATGGCGGAGACCCTCAAGATCGAGCGCTCCGGAAGGGTTCTCTATGTGACGTTCTGCAACCCTCCCCGCCACTTCATGAACTGGCAGATGGTCCTCGACCTCGAGGCCCTCATGAAGAGCGTCGAGCGGGACGATTCGCTGGGCGTGGTCGTCTTCAGGGGCGCCGCCGAGGACCTCTTCCTCAACCACTACGACCTCGAGGAGATCCTCGAAAGCGCCGGCGACGGCGGTGGGCCCAGCCTCAGCTACCCCGTCGCGCGCGTCGGGCTGAAGGCGCTCGAGGCACTGGGGCGCGTCCCGCCCATCGGCGAGCTCCTGTTGCGCACACCGGCCGCCGGGGGCGTGGCGGTGCGCCGCATCCACAGTCTGCTGCTGCGCATGAACCGCTCGCAGAAGATCTTCATCGCCGCGCTCAACGGCAACGCGCTGGCAGGCGGCTGCGAGGTCGCGCTGGCCTGTGACGTGCGCATCATGGTCGAGGGCATGCGCCTGGTCCTGCCCGAGGCTACCCTCGGCATCATCCCCGGGTTCGGAGGCACCCAGCGCCTCGCGCGGCTGATCGGGCAGAGCCGCGCACTGGAGGCGATGCTCGACGCACGCGACTACGACGCGCGCGAGGCAGAGGCCGTTGGCCTCGTGCATCGTGTGGTCGAGCGCGCCGACTTCGAGCGGGAGATGCGCGCCACGGCAGAGCGTCTCGCGCGGCGCCCGGCCAAGGCCGTATGGGCCCTCAAGCGCGCGGTGTACGACGGCGGCTCGCGCACCCTCCCCCGGGGGCTGGCCTTCGAGCGGGCGGTGTTCGCCGTTGCGGCCTCAAGCAAAGCCGCTCAGCGCGGGGCCTCCGCGATGCTCGAGACGATCAGGGCCGGCGGCGGCTCAGGCCCAGGGACCGACCGAGAGGACCTCCTGCCCTGGCGCGAGGGAACGGTCGTTGACATGACCTCGTAGAGGGGCACGCGCCACCATCCGAGCTCCCCCGATCCCGCGATTATTGATTCGCGACTATTGATTCGCGGGCCCTCACATGGGAAAGGCCGACAGCGTGCGACCTTACCTTCAGGCCGGACGTCTGGAGGTGACGATCACAGGTGTGCCGCACGCGGGAACCATCGTCACGTTGCGATGCTTGGGGCGCTCGGCGCCGGTATTCACGGCGCGCAGGTCGGTGCGTCGGGCCACTGCTTCCAGAACCCCGCGCAGCTCGGCCATGGCCAGAGCCGATCCGAGGCAGCGGCGCACCCCGCCGCTGAAGGGAATCCAGGTGAACGCCCCCGGTTTACGACCGACAAAGCGCTCCGGCAGGAAGGCAAACGGTTCGGGGTAGATGTCCTCGCGGTGGTGCAGCAGCAGGATGCTGGTCAGCACCGTGGCACCGGCCGGAACAGAGTGATCGCCAAAGCGCCACGGAACCTTCACCTGGCGGGTGATCGTGGGGACCACCGGGCGTACGCGCAGTCCCTCGTTGATCGTGGCCTCCAGGTAGCCGTCCGGATCGGACTGCGCGCGCATCGTTTCGCGCAGGCGCTCATAGGCGTGCGGCGTGTGCAGGATCCGCTCCAGGATCCAGGCCAGACCGTTGGCGGTCGTCTCGTGACCCACCAGCACCAAGGTGAGCAGCTCGTCGCGCAGCATCTGATCGCTGAGCGGCTCTCCATCCTCTGTCCTGGCTTCGAGCAGCTGACCGAGGATATCGGTTCCGGGCTCCCCCGTCTGGGCCGCGCGGCGCGCGGCGATCACCGCGTACACCTGGCGATCCATGTAGGAGAGCATCGCCCGTACCGGGCCGATTGCCTCATCGCGCCCGCGGCACAGCAGTTCCGCGAACTGCGCCACCGCGAGCGCCGAGAAGCTCACCGCCCAGCGCACTGCGCGGCGCAGCCCGTGCTCGGGGGTCCCCCGCGCCGGACGGCCGTGGATCCCGAAGATCCCTGCCATGATCACGTCCAGGGTGATCGACTGCAGGCGGGGGGCAAGCGGGAACGGCCGGCCGATCGGCCAGTCGTCGATATCCCGTGCCACCACATCGGTGATGATTTCCACATAGCGGCGCATGGCCTCCCCGTGAAACGACGGCAATAGCAGCTTGCGCTGGTGCAGATGCCGCGAGCCCGAGACCACGAACAGCGAGTTCGGGCCGACGATCGGTCGCAGCGGCGAGCTGGCCGCCATCGAGGGCGCCAGATCCGGTGGCGCCTGAAAGAGGGAGCGCACGTGGTCGGGGTGGCTGACCACGATCGTGAGCTTGCCGAAGGCCGTCATCCTCAGGCGGAACGTTTCCCCCAGCTCTCGGCGCGCGCGCAGCATGAAATCCATCTGGCGCACGTTGAAGCGGGGACTCTCCAGCAGCCGGGGCAGCCTGTAGGCCGGCGGCAGGATCGCCCTCGACACATCCTCGGGCAGCGGTTCGGCCGGTGATGGGGGTGCGCTGCCTTCCGGGAACAGCTCCACCTTCTCGATCGCTGACGTCGCCGACATGACACATCCATGATTGGGCGCCCGGCCCCCGAAGGCAAATCCTGTTCAGCGTGCGGATCTCATGCTGCGCCCGCGATGCAAGATCCAGCAGCCGATTGGCAGCGCGACCGGAAAGCCCGAGCGGGGCATGACCGCCATGCCGAGTCCTCCGAGCGCGAGCATCGCACGGCCGCCCACCGTCACGGCGCGATCGTCGCCGGCCCGTAGTGCGCTCTCCAGGAGATAGCCGCCGAGCCCCATCAGCGGGGCGCTGAACATGAACCAGAACCCAGCCGCGCGAGCATCGTCGGAATGATCGATGCGAAAGATCCCATCGCCCACCGAGTTCACCACGCCCGCTCGCAGCAGCTCGGCAAGCGGCTTGCGATAGGCAACCAGCCCCCATGCCGCATGGCCGCCGCCGACGAACATCATCGCGTTACCGGGCGACCCCAGCCAACGCAGCGCGGCTGTTGGATGTCTCGTCATCTCACATTGTCCGCCTGCTCGTCATCTTCACATTGCCGCCCGCAGAAGCAGTCTAGTGATGCGAAGCATGGGGCTGCCCAGCGCGCAGGCGGTGGCGAGCGTTGGTAACGCACACGTCGAGCAGCGTTCGCGGCGAGGCGTACTGGCCCACCGTGATCGTGCGCGATCCGAACGCCTCGAAGTGGGCGGCCATCCGCGCGTCGCGGACCGCCGCCGAGAGCATCAGATGCTCGATCGAGTTGAAGCGACGACCGGTCGAATAGCTGCAGTTGAGGAAATGGTGGGGCAGGAGGGTGTTGCGATGGCGCGCGCGATAGCGGGCGAGCCCGCGTTCCAGCTCGCGCGGGCGATCGAGTACCGCGCCGACGGCGTCGGCGAGCCACTCGGCGGACTGCAGCGCCCACCCGCAACCCACCGCCATTACCGGGTCCGACGCGAGCGCGGCGTCGCCGATCAGCGCCAGGTTGCCCCTGGCGGCGACCCGCCAGCGGTTGGGCATCTCGAGCTTGCCCATCATCTTTGACGCCAACTCGGCCTGCTCGATCCCGGGACCCTCGGGCAGCGAGCGGATGGCGGCCATGAAATTGCGCTCGAGGTCGTGCCTGAACTGGGGCAGGCGCTCGCGCGTGACCATGCACGCCAGCAGCGTCAACCCGCCGTCGGTGGGAAACGCCGCGGCGAAGTCCGGGTTCAGGAACCAGATCCGAAACCTGCCCTCGCGGCCGGCCAGCTCGACGTTGCGGAAGTACCCCCAAAAGGAGGACCGGCGGTGACGCCAGCCACTGTACGCGCGCCCGATGCAAGCCGCCATGTGCGAGTCGCGCCCGTCCGCCCCCACCAGCAGCCGCGCGCGGATCGTGCGACTGCGGCGGTCGCGGTCGGATACCTCAACGCCGACCGTCCGCCCACGCTCGTGCATCACCCGCTGGAAGCTGTGTCCGAGCATCAGCCGTACCCCAGATGTGGAGGCGGCCAGCTCGCGCAGGATCGGGTCGAGCGTCTGCCTGCGCACGTTGATGTCAGGGGGGATCGTCCCAGGCGTCGGATCGGGCGGGGAGATCCACCCCCACGGCGTCCACGCCTCCGGCCTGACCGGCACGGCTCCCTTCGTGTAGAGCCGCTCGAGCACACCCAGCCGCTGCAGCGTCGGCAGCGCACTGGCCTGGATCAGGTGCGTGCAGGTCCGCTTGTACGCGGCCGGGTCGGGCTGGCGCTCGATTAATGTCACGCTCGCGCCCTGGCGAGCCAAGAGCGTTGCAGCCGCACACCCCGCGATCGACGCCCCGACGATCGCCACGTCGCAGCGCTCGGCGGACACCGCGGACCTAACCTCGGTTGGTCGGAGTGCGGGCCCGGGCGTCGGAGCGCACCTCACGCACAGGCTCGGCCATGAACGCGGAGACCAGCTCCGCCAGGCGCTCGGGCTGGTCCTCGGGCGAGAGCGTGTATGAGTCCTCGATCCACTCCAGCCTTGCGTCGGGCAGCAGCCGCGCGAGCTCCTCGCCGTGCCGAGGGGGCATCACCCTGTCTTCGCGCGACCATGCGATCAGGGTCGGTCGGTCGAACTCGGGCAGCTTCTCGGCCGCCGCGATCGTGTCCCGCCTGCCGTACTCGCGCAGGAACGCAATGAAGTCCCCGCGAATCGCCCGGCTCACGAGCGAGGGCAGCGTGTAGCTGTCGGCCACCCGCGGCTCGAACGGCCGCTTGGCGAGCCACCCATAGGCGACCGGGAGGCGCTGCAGCGGGCGGATCGCTCCCGGTGCCAGGTAGAAGAAGATGCCACCGGGGATGCGCGCCAGCGGGTTCATCACCCGAAACAGCGGCGGCGGGCAGTTCTCGCGAAACTCGCACGAGGTGAGCACGAGCCGCCCGAGGCACTCGCCGTGGTGCGCCGCGACCATCTGGCAGAGCGCCGCCCCGGTGTCGTTGCCCACGAGCGTCGCCGGGGCGAGCTCGAGCTCGTCGATCGCCGCGGCGATCGTGCTCGCCAGCCCGCGCGGGGAGCGCTCGGCGCCGGGGGTCGCGAGTGCGTGCGCCCCGAGCGGCAGGTCGAGCACGCAGCAGCGAAAGTCCGCGGCCAGGCGATCGACGACCCCGCGCCACACATTGGCGTTGGAGAGCACACCGTGAACGAACAGCAGCGGCTCGCCCTCTCCCCGTTCGTGGTAGCGAATGACCGCGTCGCCCAGGTGAAGCTCACGGGCCTCGCCGAGCTGCGGCGAGCGCCAGGTGGCACGGGCCTTCAACGCCATCTGCCCACCTGTCCCCCGCAGTTGCGAACGTGCGAACTTCTCTCGTACACGGCTCGTACCTCCTGGTAGAATTTGCCGGCCACTTCACCCTGTGTCGTTAATCGTGCAGCGACGGGTGGGTGCAGTCAAACGGACCCTGCAGGGGGAGGTGATCGAGGTGTACAAGCTCATCGTCAAGCGGGTCGCCCACCAGACCTTTGCTGCGCTCAGCCGCGGCGACTACGAGGCGCCGCTGAAGAAGTTCGCACGAGATGCCCACTTCCGCTTCGCCGGCGAGAACGCGCTCGGCTGCGATCTGCATCGCGTCGAGGACGTGCGCTCGTGGTTTCAGCGCGCCTTTCGCCTGTTCCCGGATCTGCGCTTCGAGGTGCACGACGTGCTGGTCAACGGCTTTCCCTGGCGGACGCTCGTGTCATCGCACTTCTCCGTGCACGCCACCATGAGGGACGGCAGCCCCTACGAGAACAAGGGCATGCAGCTGCTGGTGCTGCGCTGGGGGCGCGTGGTCGAAGACCTCATCTACGAGGACACTCAGCACGTGAGTGCCAGCCTGCGCGAGCTGGCCGGGCAGGGTGTGGAGGAGGCAGCGGAGCCCGGGATCGGCGCTGCTGTGTCCTCAGCTCATCCCTCCAGCGCGACAGGCGCGGCCGGAATCGGCTCGACGCCGTAGGGCTCGGCGATCAGCTGGCGCTCGGGGCGCTCCTCGGGTGGGCCCTCCGGCGGGTTGTAGGGGAAAAGATCGCGCTGGGGCCAGCGCTGCCACGCAAATCCGCCGGCGGCATGACGGCGGCGATAGCTCCAGCGGCCGTGCAGGCCTTCGAGCAGCCACGCGGCATGCATCCGCATCGGCAGCACGGGCAGCCAGAAGGTGTCTGGCGGCGCGGCTGGCGGCGGCAGGGGCTCAGGGTCGGCGAGCGTCACCTCCGCGGCGCAGTGACCCGAGCCCTCCTCGGCGGGCAGCCGCGCGAGGACCCTCCCGTCGCATGCCACGACCTGCGACTCTCCAACCAGTGCGGCCTCCCAGGCGCCACCCGGCCGTAGCGGCATCCGGCCCCGCACCGCTCCCACCTGATGGGCAACAGCCGCCGGAGCGCCCACCATTCGCGCCATCCGCGCTGGGGCCTCACAGGCGAGCGCAGCGCGATACTCGTGCTCGCGCAGCATCGAGCGCGAGCGCCTCCCGCGCCAGGCCGGAGCCGACCACCAGCAGGACCCGCCGAGCAGCAGACCCACGTAGCCGGCGAGGCGCTGCACCGTGCGCGAGCGCACCCACTCAAGACCCGTGAGCAGGCCGATCGGGCCAAGCGGCGTGCTGGCGAAGCCGTCGTCGAACGAGCCCGTAGCGTGGGCGTTCTCCCACATCGTGGGCTGGTCGCGGTCGTGCAGATGCGTCGCCCCACCCGGCTCGGCCAGCACATAGGTGAGCTTTGCCTCGCCGCTGCGCACCGCGAGGAAACCGCCCGCGACCCAGCAGTCGTGCGCTCGCGCCAGCCGGCGCAGCAGCTGATAGGGTTCGCCGTCGACCGAACGCGCGAGGTCTGGCGTGGCCGGCGAATAAACGATCGGGCTGGTGAGCAGATCGGGCAGCACGAGAATCTCCGGGGCGTGCTCGCGCACGGCGCTCCCAACGATGTCCTCGACATGGTGCAGATTGCGCTCGACCTCGCCCTGCTCGAGCGCAAGCTGCACGACGGCTATGCGCAGGCTCTGTGCGCGCATGCTCACACGGCCTCCACTTGTGGCAGAACCGGGGAAGCGCTCGGTGCTCGCCACCCCGAGCGCTCGGAGCGACGCCGACGGGAGTCGCGAAAGCGCCGCAGCGTGCGTTCGGTCCTGACGCTCGAATCGATCATCACTTCCGCAGCCGCCTGTCTGAGCAGCAGCCTCCTGTCGGCGCCCGGTCGCGCCAGTGCGCGCGCCACCCACACGGCTCCCCGCCATGGCGTGGCGACCTGCTCGTAGCTGCGCTCCCCGTTGAGCACGTCGGCGAACTCGAAGTGCCCATCCCCATGCCAGAACGTACGCATCGCCTCCAGCAGCATCGGCTGCACCGGGTCCACACGGGACTCCCTGTTGGCCCAGTGATAAGTCGAGCGCGTCTCCTCGTCGCGCCGGCGCTCCCAGCTGCGCAGCGCCCCGTCGAGCCGCGCGGGGTCATGCAGGACCGGCGCAACGGCCTCCCCCAGGCGGCGCCCGTGCACGAGCGAGTCGGGGATGCCCTGTGCGATGCCCGGATCCTTGAAGTGCCCGGCGTCGCCGACGAGCGCCCACCCGGGGCCACTGGAGGGCCGGAAGAAGGCATCGAGGTCGGCCGAGGAGAACATCCGCGTCGGGCGCGTGGCACCCGCAACGCGGTCGGCCAGGCGCCTGTCCTCGCGTAGCGTCGACTCCCAGCACCCCTCGGGGTCGCCGCGAAAACGCGCGACATCGTCGGCCGGGCACATCAGTAGCACCAGCATTCGCTCGCCGGACATCGGTCCGACGAGCACGATCGTCTTCCCCACCCGAAACAGCGGGCCGATTTCACGCCAGGGGGTGCCCACCTTGGGATCGTCCATATACCAGTACACAAAGCCGCGTCCTCGCCGTGAGCCCCGGTAGGGCTCGGCCCCGACGAGCGCCGCCACTGTCGAGCGGCGCCCGTCGGCCCCCACAGCCAGCGGGGCGCGAATCTCACCCTCCGAAGATCCGCTCGTGGGGCCATGGCGCACACCGACAACGCGGCCCCCCTCCCAGACCAGGTCGTGCGCGGCGGTGCGCTCGCGCACCTCGACGCCCTGTTCGCGCGCGCTCTCCACGAGCGCCATGTCGAGGTGTGTCCGGGGAATGCACAGCGCATAGTCGTAGCCACCCTCGATCGCTCTGAAGCTGCTTCGGAAAGGGTGGCCGAGGTGGTAAAAGAGGCCGGAGCGGATCAGCGGCGGGTCGAGCGCGAGGATGCGCTCCAGCGCGCCCAGTCGGTCGAGCTCGCGCACACCTCGTGGCCAGATCCCGTGCGTCGAGAGCGTGTTGGAGGGGAAGTGGGCGCGATCCAGGACGACCACGCGCAGGCCCGCGCGGGCGAGCGGAATCGCGGTCGCGCAGCCGGCGATGCGCGCGCCCACGACCACCACGTCGGCGCGCTCCGCCGTTTCTGGCACTCCCGCCGCGCTCTGCGGCGAGGTCGGCAGGTCATTCGATAGCTCTCCGGCACGATTGTGTGACACGCGAGCGAGCGTATCCCGGGCTCTTCACTGGGACAACCTTCGGCCAGAATTAATTAAGGAGGACCCCACAAGGGGGTCCAGCGGGGGCCGCGTTGTTGGGGTTTCTCCTCGGCGACCGAGTGGCCGGCACGAGCGCCCTTCCGTCAAGCGCAGACTTCCCACTGCTGGCTAGCGCTCTCTGCCGGCGCATCTACCGCCTTGCGGCCGCGCCCTACCGCCGCCCGCGCGTCAGTCGCTCGAGCTCGCGCCCAAACGCCTTCTCCACCTCGCGCGTCATCGTCAGCTGATAGGCGGCAAGCAGCGCCTGCGAGGAGAGCGGGCGCAGGCGGTCGATCGACTCCATGACCTCCGACCAGCGCTCCTGGGGGTAGCCCGCGGCGGCAAACGGCTTCCACACATCCTCCAGGAACAGCCGCACGAACTCGCGCGCCACCGCCCGGCACTGGTCCTGCAGTTTTGCCACCACCGTCAGCGCATGGGCGAGCGGCACACCGCGGCCGACGACCTCCTCGGCCGCGTCGAGCAGCGACGGCAGCGGCACCTCGTAGCGGTCGTCTCCGAGCGCCACCAGCAGACCGATCTTCTGCGCGCGCGCGAATGTCTGCTCGTCGGCCTGCTCACCGAAGCGCCTGATCAGCTCCTCGAGCGTGAAGACGCGCGGCTGCTCGGTCTCGAAGGGCACGCTCACCGCCTCCCTGAGGCTCATCAGCTGTTCGGGGTTGCTCTGGGTCTCCTCCAGCAGCCGCCCGATGGCGCGCAGGTTGAAACCCTCGGCCTGCATCTGTTGGATCAGCTTCAGCCGCGCGAGGTGCTCGGGGCCGTAGTAGCCGACGCGTTCGCGCACCTGCGGGGCCGGCAGCAGGCCACGTGCGCGGTGGGCGCGGATGTTGCGCACGGTCATCCCGCTCTCCCCCGCGAGCTGCTCGATCGTGAGCGCCTCCTGCACTGCGGCCGAGCATACCATCGGGTGACGGCCCCCCAGACGGTGTGGAGAGCAGACGGTGTGGAGAGCGCAAAGCGCGCCCGACATAGAGGCGCATAGCGGGCCGTGCGCGACGCGAAGGCGCGCACGCCGGAACAGGGCAGCGGCTAATCAGCGGTCGGTTATGCTGAAACCAGGGGTGAGCACATCGCAAAGGCCATGACATCCGCACCCACCACCCGTGCGCGGCGTTCACGCCGGATGCCGGCGGCCGAGCGCCGCAGCGCGATCCTGCTCGGTGCGATGCGCGTGTTCGCCGAACGGGGCTATGAGGGGGCCTCGATGGTCGAGATCGCCGGCGCTGCCGGCGTGACCGCCGCGGTGGTCTATGACCACTTCGCCTCCAAGCAGGCTCTGCACGGAGCGCTCCTGGAAGAACAGACCGACGCCCTGATGCAGCATGTGGCCGAAGCCGTCACACGCACCACCGTGGCCGAGCAGCGCATGAAGATCGGCGTGGACGCATTCTTCGAGTTCGTCGACGAGCATCCGTTCGCCTGGCGGCTGATCTTTCGCGACCCCCCGGCGGACCCCGAGATCGCAGAAGTCCATGTCCGCATCCACAAGCGCGCAACCGCAGGCATCGCTGCCTTTCTGGACATCTCAGCGCCCGGCTTCCTACGCGACGACGCCAGCCGCGGAGAGACCCTGGAGATGTTCGCGGAGCTCCTGAAGATGACGCTCAATGGGATGGCCAACTGGTGGTACGAGCACCCCAAGGTCCCGCGCGAGGAGGTCGTCGAGCGGGTGCTCGATTTCTGCTGGCGCGGGCTGGGGAACCTCGAAGGCGTCTGACGCGAGCTCTGGCCCCAGCGCTGGAGTAGGCGGCGTGACGTCGTCGCGCAGAGCGAGGAGCGCAGACTTTGCCATTGCGCGCATAACGGTCGAAGATGGCGGGCATGAGTGCTGCTCGCACCGCGAAGTCGCCAGACCTGGGTAGTCCACGGGGGCAGGGGCCAAACGGGCTCCCTCCACAGCCATACGTGGAGGGAGCCTCGCGCCCGATCGATGTCCCGCAGACGCTGATCGGGCGCATCCGCCTGCGCCTGCTTGGGATCGACGAGGACGAAGCATCGCTAGAGCGCGACGGCTTCACAGCCCTCGACGAGCGCACCCGCGAGCACCTCGAACTGGTGGGGCGCTGGTTCGCACGGGGCTACCGCGCGGCGCTGGCCGAGCCGCGACAGGATCTTCTCTTCGAGCGCCTCGAGAGCTCACCGGCGGACTTCCGCGGATTCGCCTACGAGGGGGCCGGCACGGCGTTGACCGTCCTTGACCTGCTGATCCCCACCCGGCGGCGACTACGCGCGTTCGTGCGCGGCCCCGGCCTTGCCCACGCCTGGATCCTCCCGATCGGATACGGGTGGGCGCGCATGCACATGCGGCTCACGCCACGGCGCCCGCCGGGCGTGTTCGAGCCGCTGCAGGGCTGGCTGGCGCTGGACGGGGCCGGCTTCCACGAGGGGTTCAACCGGCGCGAGCAGGTGTTCGAGCGCCAGCGCATCCCCCGGCGGCTGTCGCCTGCGGCGGCGCGCATCTTCGACCAGGGTGTCGGGCGCAGCCTGTGGTTCGTCAAGGGCGGCGACGTCGAGGCGATCGGGCAGACGATCGGCGGGCTTCCCGCGCGTCGGCGGGGCGATGTGTGGAGCGGCCTGGCGAGCGCGGCCACCTACGCCGGCGGGGTCTCCGAGGACGTGCTGCAGGCGCTGCGCGACACCGCCGGCCGGCACCGTCCGCAGGTGGCCGTCGGCGCGGCGCTCGCCGCGAAGGCGCGCCTGCTCGGCGGGAACCCCACAAGCCACACCGAGCAGGCATGCCTCACGCTGTGCGGCGCGAGCGCCACTGCAGCCGCCCGCGTCACTGACGCCGCGCTCGAGGGACTGGCGCTCGGTGCCACCCCCTGCCCATATGAGACGTGGCGGGCTCGCATCGAGGATCTCCTGGAGATCTCCTGATGAGCGCCGGCGCCCGCGAGGAGGCCGTCACAGCGGAGCGCCGGACCTCCATCAAGACCTCCATCCCAGGGCAGTCCCTCCCCATGCCAAAGATCCCAGGGCAGCCATCGCCAATACCCGAGCCACTCCCGGGGGCGCCCGCTGATGCCAGCGGGTCTCAGCACGGCCCGGGCGAGCACCCCCCACACCCGCTGCGCGCGGCGATGGAAGCCCGCGACCCGGATGCGGCACTGCGCACGCTGGCGTGGGATGTCGAGATGTTCTCGCCGGTCACCCCTCGTCCGTTCGTGGGTCGCGAAGAGGTGGGTCACCTCCTGAGACTCCTCATCGAGAGCTTTGAAGAGCTGCACTACCACGACGAGCTGCATGGCGAGGGAACATGCACGGTCGCTTTCCATGGCCGCGTGCTGGGCCGCGAGCTGCACGGCCTGGAGCTGCTGCGCATGGACGAGCAGGATCTCGTGAGGCGGATCGAGATCGGTGCGCGACCGCCGGCCGGCGTCTACGCCCTGGCGGCAAGGGCCGCGCCGCGTTTTGCGCGGTGGCGACGCGACCCCGTGCGTGCGGCGATCCTGCAGGCGGGCCTGCGGCCGCTGCCCGCCGCCGCCAGCGTGCTCGACCGCATGGGCTCGCGCCTCTCCCGGCTGCCGCGCTGATGGCCTGGGTGAGCTCCCTGCGACGGTCCCCCTCGCGGCATGGCCTCGAGAACCCCGGCTTAGAAACCTCCAGCACGAGAAGGCCCGGCGGCGCGGTGGTGACCGGCGGGGCGCAGGGACTGGGCCTCGAGATCGCGCGGCGCCTGGCCACTCGGGGCTTCGCGGTGCACATCGCCGACATCGACGAGGAGGGGGCCGCGCGGGCAGCCGCAACGCTGGGCGGGCTCAGCTGGGGCTCTGCCCTGGACGTCGCCGATGGGGCAGCCTGCATGCAGGTGGCACAGGCGACGGCGGCACGCGCCGGCTCGCTCGACGTGTGGGTCAACAACGCAGGGGTCATGCCGACGGGGCCCTCCTGGGAGCACACCTCCGAGGAGCGTTCGGCCGTGCTCGGCGTGAATGCGGCGGGCACCATCAACGGGACCGTGGCGGCACTTGAGCTGATGGTTCCCGCGCGCACCGGACACGTCATCAACGTGGTGTCCCTCGCCGGGCTCGTCACTCCTCCCGGCCAGGCGCTGTATGCGGCCTCCAAGCACGCGGCTCGCTCGTTCAGCCTCGGCACGCTGATGGACCTGCGCCGCGCGGGTCTGCGCGAGGTGCACGTGAGCGCGGTATGCCCCGACGGGATCCTCACCCAGCTGCTCCTCGACAAGGCGCTCGACGAGCAGGCCGCGCTGTCGTGGTCCGGCCAGCTCCTGCGCGCCGAGTACGTCGCCCAGCGGACCGTCGCGCTGCTGGACCGTCCCCGTCCGATTCTCAGTATCCCCGCATGGCGGGGAGGAGTGCTGCGCTTCTTCGACGCCTTCCCGCGCGCCTTCCTGGCGCTGCAGCCGCTCGTGCTTGCCGTTACCACGCGACGCCAGGCGGCCTGGGCGAGATCGATGCACAAGCGCCAGCAGAGCAGCATCGTGCCGTTGACGCCGAGCGTCCCAGACGGTGGGCCCAACGGCTGGTCGCGCTCGACCGAGCGCCTGCACGAGAGCTGAAACCATGCCGGGGCAGCGCGACCCGCATCTCCTGCTTCTCTGCGCTGAGAACGTCCACGAGCTCGAGGAGGCACTCGGGGGCGCGCTCGGTGAGGCGCCCGATGGGACGCTCGGCGAGCAGCCCGATCGCACTCTGGGGGAGGAGCCCGACGGGACGCTCGAGGGGGTCGAGGGGAAACCTGGCCGCGCGCGGGAGCAGTGGCGGGCGGCGCTCGTCTTCGCTGGCCCGGAGGAGCGCGGGCGGCGCGCGCAGACCCTACGGGACTGGCTGGCGGCGCCCTCCGAGCGCCGACTGCGAGCAGAGCGGGGAGTGTTTCTCGGCGCCGGCGCACAGGCTCCCCGGATCGGGGTTCTGTTCCCTGGTCAGGGCGCCCCTGTTCACACCGGGCCCGGGGGGTTGGGACTTGTGTGCGCCGACGCCGCGGAGGTGTTTGCGGCCGCCGGGCTGCGCGCCGGCCAGGAGGTCACCGAAGAGCAGGTCCAGCTATCGGTGGCGGCCTCCTCGATCGCAGCGCTGCGCGCCGTAAGAGCGCTTGGAATCGACGGGGAGCTGGCGATCGGGCACAGCCTCGGCGAGCTCTGCGCGCTGCACTGGGCCGGCTCTCTTGACGAGCACGCCCTGCTGCGCACAGCGCGCGAGCGGGGAAGGGCGATGACCTGCGAGGCCATCCCCCCGGGCGCCATGCTGAGCGTGCTGGGAGCGCGCGAGAGGATCGAGCGGCTGCTCGTGGCAAGCGACGGTCTCAGCGTGGCCTGCCACAACACCCCCGAGCAGTGGGTGCTCTCGGGACCGAGCGCGGCGATCGACCTGGCGGGCGCTCGTGCGCGCGAGGAAGGTGTGCGCGCGGTGCGCCTGAAGGTCACCGGGGCCTTCCACAGCCCACTCATGCGAGCGGCCGCGCCGATATTCGCGGAGCGCCTGGCGCGCGAGCGGATGCTGGCACCGGAGCGCAGGGTCCTCTCAACAGTGACCGGCGCTCAGCTCACGCAGGAGACCAATCTGCATGAGCTGCTGCGGGAGCAGCTGACGGCCCCGGTGCTGTTCGCCGAGAGCGTCGAGCGGGCCGCCGCCGAGGTCGACCTGTTCGTCGAGGTCGGCCCCGGACGCGCTCTCAGTGGAATGCTCTCGCGCTGGCCGGGGACCGAAGTCTCGACGCCGGCAGTCTCGGTGCGAGCCGGCGAGCCAACCCCGGGGGGACTGCTGGAAGTGGCAGGGGCGGCCTACGCGGCAGGCACTCGCGTAGATCTCGCACCGCTTGAAAGCGCTGGCCTGCTCACCTGCGCCGACGCGAGGTCTGCAGGAATGTCAGACCGCGCAGCAGCGATTCGCGCAGGTCTGGCAGCACCAGCCCGTAGCGCTCAGTGAGCACGTCCAGCGAGGAGGGGACAACGCCCACCCCGGCCATCGCATAGGCGAGGCTGATGAAGCGGGGGAGCACCATCTTGACAAAGGGACGGCGGGTGCGCGGCAGCCGCGCGATCGCCTCGCGCACAGCTTCCTCGTCGTCGGGATCGACGATCTGCGGTGTCGCCATCTTCTGTCCGATCGAGAGGGCGAACTGCCTGCAGAGATCGACGATCTCACCGATCGAGGGGGAGGCCGAGCCATAGCTCAACCAATACTCCGAGCCGATGTCCTGCGCGCGCACTGCGGCCGCGATCGCCTGCCCACAGACGTCGGCGGGGACGAGGTCGAGCAGGGCGCCGGGACGACTCGGCAGCACCGGATACTGGCCGCGCAGCAGACCCGAGGCCATCTGCGGGACCATCTGCTTGCGGGGAATCTCACCGGTGCGCGAGTCGCCGATCAGATTCGACGGCCGGTAGATCGTGCACGGCACCCCGCTCGAGCTCACCAGGCGCTCGGCCTTGAGCTTCGTCGAGACGTAGCTGTAGACGACGTTGGCGGAGTCGATCGGCGCGAGCGAGTCCGATTCGAGCGCTCTGATGTAGGCCGTGCTGACGTGGTGGAGGGGCACTTCGGCGTGCGCGACGAGGTCGAGCACCCGTTCGGTGCCAACCACATTGATCGCCTGGTGATCGGCGAGCGAGGCGGTGAAGTCGACGTTGCCGGCGCTGTGCACCACCATGTCCACGCGTGTACACAGCTCGCGGTAGTCGGCTTCGCTCAAACCGAGCCGGGGCTGGGTGACGTTGCCTCTGACCGTCTGGATCGCGCCGTCGGAGTTCGTGCGGTGCACGAGCCCGATCACATGGAAGTCCGCGAGCTCGCGAGCGATACTCGAACCCACCACCCCCGAGGCTCCGGTGATCAGAACGGTCCTGCGGGCATCGCTCATGTCGAGGATCCTCCCAGGCCTTGGCGCCCGCGGTCAAAGGGTGCTCCCGCGCGCACCGCCAGCTCCAGCACGAGCCGCGAGAGCTCGCGCCGGCGCCAGGACAGCGGCAGCTGTCCGTCAGGCTCGCAGACGAACTGCGCTCGCGGCAGGGCGGCGGCGTAGCGCCGCGCGATCTCCAGCGGATGCAGCGGGTCGAAGTCGTCGCGACTGCCCACCACAACGCTTGGAACATCCAGCGCAGCGAGCTCCGCGAAGGATTCGAAGGCGCGGTCGGCGAGCATCTCAAGCAGCGCGTCGGCGACGGCCGCACGGTCGGTGTGCCGCGCAAGCAGCGCCGCCGCGGAACCGCGCGCCGAGGGACCGTGGCCCTCCTCGGGCGTCCTGATCGGCTCCGCCGCGAGAAAGGCGTCGGGGTCGTTGTCGACCAGCGCACGCGCCACACGTCGGGCACGCTCGCGCGCGAGCTCGCTCAGTGGAGCGTCCGGGTCATAGGCGGGGGTGACGAGCGCCAGCGCCGCCACCCGCTCGGGGTGTCGGCGGGCCAGCCCGAGCGCCACGAGACCCCCGATCGAGACGCCGATCAGGATCGCTCGCTGCACGCCGGAGGCATCCATCACGGCCTCGAGATCCTCCGCCATGGCCCCGTACCCATAGGCCCTGCGGTCGAGCGGGGCGGTGGAGCGTCCGTGTCCACGCGCGTCGTAGCTGACGAGCCCCAGCCCCCCGCGTCGCAGCGCACCGCGCGCGATCACCGCCTCGCGCGTGCCCAGTAGACCGTGCAGCGCCACCACCGCAGGGCGCTCGGGGACGTCGGCGACCAACACGGCTAGGCGCACGCCCGGGGTGGTGGGCACGCTCAACTCCCGCAACGCCATCAATCCGCGGCGGGGACGGCTTCGAGCACGAGCACCACGTTGTGTCCACCGAAGCCGAACGACGTGGAGAGCGCCAGCGGGGGCCCCTTGCGCTGAGCCTCTATGGCGCGGAGCGGAGCTGACGGTCGGTCCTCGCCACGACCGGGAGGGGCGCCGCCCAGGCGCCGCCCGGCGCCAGAGACGTACTCGAAATCGAGGCCCTCCTCACTACGACCAGAGGCGCCGTACAGCTGCCGCCCGGTGTCGGGCACGTAGTCGAGGTCAAGGCCCTCCTCGCGAGCTTCGTAGCCAATCGTGGGTGGCAGCAGTTCGGCGCGCAGCGCGAGGATCGTGGCAATCGCCTCGACGGCGCCGGCGGCGCCGAGCAGGTGTCCGACCGCGGACTTCAGCGAGGACACCGGGGTTCGCTGCGCGCTGGCCCCCAGGGCACGCTTGAGCGCGGCGGTCTCGGCGCGGTCGTTCAACTGCGTGCCGGTTCCGTGGGCGTTCACGTAAACCAGCTCCTGTGGCTCCACGCCGGCCGCCTCCAGCGCAATTTCGATGGCGGCCGCGGCAGCGGTGGCCTGCGGGTCGGGGGCCGTCGGGTGGTAGGCGTCGGAGGTCGCCGCCGAACCCCTGATGCGCCCGAGGACCCGCGCTCCCCGCGCGCGGGCGAGATCCTCACGCTCGAGCACGAGCACGCCGGCGCCCTCGCCCATCACGAAGCCGTCGCGGCGGGCGTCGAACGGCCGGCACACCCCACTCGGGGACGTGGCGCCCAGCGCGGCAAAGGCCGTGCGGATGAACGGACTCGTGGCCGACTCCGCGCCGCCGACGATCGCGGCGTCCACCTCGCCGGTGCGGATCAGACGGGCGCCCGCGGCGATTGCGTCGGCCCCGGAGGCGCACGCCGATGCGATCGCGGCACTCGGCCCGTGCAGCCCGTGGCGCTGGGCGATCCAGGCGGCGGCCGCGTTACCCATCAGACGGGGGACCGTGAGCGGCGAGACGCCGCGGCCCTCACGAGCGAAGACGGCGAGCTGCTCCTCGAAGGTGCTCTCGCCGCCGATGCCGGTGCCGATCACACAGCCGATCCTGCTCGACTCATAGGGCGCGGACTCGCTCCAACCGGCCTGTGCGATGGCCTGCTCGGCGGCCGCCAGCGCGAGGTGGGTAAAGCGGTCGGTGCGACGGGCGTCCTTGCGGGCGAGCACCGAGCACGGGTCGAACTCCGTGCACAGCCCCAGCCCGTCGCGGTAGCCCCGCTCGCCTTCCGCCCAGCGGCGTACGAGGGGTTCCGCGCCGACGCCCAGGGGAGTGAGCGCTCCAACGCCGGTGACGGCTGCGCCCAGCGACGTGAGCCCCCCGCCGCCGATGGCGGCTGCGTCAGCCGTCAGCAAGGTACAACGGGATCGGCGACTCCCCAGTCGACGACGAGCGCCGCCCATGTGAAGCCAGAGGCGAAGGCGGCGAGCAGCGCCCGCGTGCCCGGGCGCAGCCGTCCTTCCTCAGACGCAGCGGCCAGCGCCATCGGGATCGATGCCGCTGAGGTGTTGCCGTAGCGGTCGACGCTCACCACGAGCCGCTCCCAGGGGAGATCGAGACGCTCGGCCACCGCGCGCAGGATGCGCCCGTTGGCCTGGTGATAGACGAACAGATCGACGTCCTGGAGGCCGACGCCGGCGGCGTCGAGCGCATCTGTGGTGGCCTGCGCAAGACGGGCGACGGCGGCACCGAAAGTAGAGCCGCCCTTCATCCGCAGAAATCCCTCGGAGAAGTCGCCGTGGATCAGCTTCGAGCCCTCCGGGTCGGTCCCCGCCACCGCCGGCCCAACGCGACTGTCGCCCGCGCATGCGGCGAGCACGACGGCGCCCGCGCCGTCGCCGAACAGGCAGGCCGTGGCGCGGTCGTCGGGGTTGGTGATGCGCGAAAGCAGGTCCGCGCCGATCACAAGCGCCGCGCGGATGCGCCCGGTCTCGATCTGCGCGGCCGCCAACGACACGGCCCCTAGCCAGCCGGTGCAGGCGGCGTTGAGGTCGAATGCACCCACCGCAAGCGGGCAGCCGAGGCGCCCGATAACTTCGGAGGCGACCGTCGGCGTGATCGCATCGGGGGTCATCGTCGCGACGAGCACCAGATCGAGGTCCCCGGGCTCCAGGCCCGCAGCGCAGAGCGCGTCGCGCCCCGCCTGCGAGGCCAGGCTCGCGGCGGTCTCGTCTGTGGCGATGTAACGCTCGCGCACCCCCGTGCGCTTAACGATCCAGTGGTCGTCCACCCCCAGACGCCTGCCCAGCGCGGCGTTGTCGATGAGCTGACTGGGCACCGCACTGCCGATGCCCGCCATGTATGCGCCGCACATTGCCCGTGTGTGCCCTGGCCCCGGGCTACGAGTGGACCCAGATGCCGGGCTGACGGTCGGGATGGGAAGCGCGGCGGGCATCACAGAACGATGTGCCGCCCGCCGTCGACGTGCAGGATCTCGCCGGTGACGAGCCGGGCGAGGTCGGAGAGCATGAAGCAGGCCGGCCCTGCGATCGCCCCGAAGTTGCGCTCGTCCCAACCCAGCGGGGCGCGCTCGCGGAAGTCGGCGGCGAGCTCGTCCAGCCCCGGAATGGCGCTGCCGGCGTTGGTGCGCACCGGTCCACACGCGAGCAGGTTGACCCGTGTGCCCTGCCCCGCCAGCTGCATCGCCAGCTGGCGCACGAGGCCGTCGAGCGCGGCCTTGATGACCGCCATCCACGCGTACGCGTTCAGCGCGGCGCGGTCGAGCACGGTGAGCGCCAGCACGCTCGCGCCGCCGGGGCTGTTTCCCAGCAGCCCCAGCAGCGGCGCCAGGAGGTCGCGCAGCGAGTACGTGCTGCAGCGCATCGCGGTCTCGATGCTCTGCAGCGGCACCTCCGCGAAGGGGACGCTGAACAGCTCGGGTGGCGCGAAGGCGATTGAGTGCAGCACGCCGTCCAACCGCTCCCAGCGCTCGCCGAGCTCTGCGGCCAAGCGCGCGAAGTGCTCGGGCTGGGAGACGTCGAGCTCGAGTACCGGCGGGGGCGAGGGGAGCGTCTGCGCCGCCCGTTCGGTGATGCGCCGCGCCCGCCCGTGCCCAGTGAGCGTGAGCTCGGCGCCCATCTGCTGCATCTCCACAGCCGCGCGGTAGGCGAGCGAACGGTTGGTCAGCACTCCCGTCACGAGGATCTTGCGGCCGGCCAGCAGCTCCGTGCCGTTGGCGACGGTGGCTTCGGCTGTGGGGACGACGACCGCGGGGGCGGTTTCAGCGGTCGAGGTGGCGGCGTCTGCCGCGGGCTTGGCTCCGGGGGCGGTGCGGTTGGCGCCGGGGGCGGAAACGGCATCGGAGCCAACCGCCGGCGCGGTGGTGGAAGTAGGGGTGTTCAACGGACTCACGACTGCGCGTCCTCAGGCCTGTCCATCCGCCACAGCGCCTCGATGTCGAGCTTGAACACCGTCTCGTCGTACTGGTTCTTGATGGTCCAGCGGCCCATGACCATGCCGGCCATCTCCCCCATCGGTCGCAGCTCGACGATCTTGCCCTCGACGTGGATCGTGTCGCCGAAGAACACCGGCCGCTTGAACACGATGTTCGTCAGGCGCCGTAGGGCGAGCACGTACTCGTTGGGCACCAGGCCGACGGAATAGGAGAGCAGCAGCAGCCCGTGTGCGACGCGGGCGCCGAAGATGCTCTGCTCGCCGTAGACGGCGTCGGTGTGCTGGGGGTGCCAGTCCGCGGTGAGGGCCGCAAACTGCACGACGTCGGTCTCGGTCACGGTGCGGCTGCGGCTGATGAAGGTCTCGCCGACGCTGAGCTCGGGGAACGGCCGGCGCATCAACTCATCGCCGCTCGGCAGCTTCCTGATGACCGGCTTGCTGCTTGGTCCAGCCTCGACGGTTGCCATCACTCCCCTCCGGTTCGTTTTGTGGATGTACCGGCCGCGTCCAGCGCGGTCTGCTTGATTGCCTCCAGACGGCGCTCGTCCATCAGGCGTATGTAGAAGCGCAGCTCCAGCTCAGCCACGGCTTCGGTGTCTTCCGTGCGCTCGTCGAACACGCGTGTGAGGATCGTTATGCGGACCTTGCGCGCGATGCGCAGACGCTGCACGGTCGCGACGGGATCCTCCCGCAGGGCCGCGCGGGCGAGGATGTCGCCGTGGGCATCGCGCACGAGCCGAAAGCTTGCGCCGGTCGCGAGCATCACTGGGATCATGGAGGCGCTGAACTCCGACACCTCACCGGCGAGCGTATCGCTCGCAGCCAGCGCGGAGGCAATCTCCGCGATCGTGTAGATCGCGCCGGGCGAGTGCCTGCCACCCTCGCCGCAGGCGCTGTCCGCGGGGAGTCCGACCAGCGGCGGCATTCGCTCGCTCTCGCGCCAGAAGCGCACTCCCAGGTGCTGGTGGAAGGGCACCTCGGCAAAGCCGAAGAAGTTCTCGCGATCCATGCTCACGTGGTTCATGGATGTCTCCTCATGCGACCAGCACGATGCTCGCGTTATGGCCGCCGAAGGCGAAAGAGTTGGAGATGCCCACCAGCTGCTCGAGGGCGCCGTGCGAGTGCAGCGGCACGGCATGGCCGGGGACGTAGTTGAGGTCGAGCCCATCGTCGGGGTTCTCAAGACCCACCGTCGGCGGCGCGGTGCGGTCGCGCAGCGCCATCAGGGTCGCGACGGCCTCGACGCCGCCGGCGGCGCCGATCGAGTGACCGAGCACCGACTTCGGCGCCGACACGGGGACCCTATAGGCATGCTCGCCGAGCGCCGTCCTGAGCGCGAGTGTCTCGGCCCGGTCGTTGGACTGCGTGGAGGTGCCATGGGCGTTGACATAGTCCACGTCGCTGGGGCCCAGCCCCGCGTCGGCGATCGCACCGCTCATCGCCTTCGCGCACATCGCGCCCTCCTGCTGGGGAGCGGTGAGGTGATGGGCGTCTGTCGTGGAGGCGTAACCGGCCACGTATCCGAGGATCTGCGCTCCGCGCGCGCGCGCCTTCTCGGGCTGCTCGAGGATCAGGATGCCGGCACCCTCCCCCATCACGAAGCCGTCGCGGGCACGATCGAAGGGCCGCGACTCCCCCAGGCGCGAAAGCGCGCCGGCCTGGCGGAAGAGAGCCTGGAAGTAGTCGGTGACACAGGCCTCCGTGCCCCCCGCGACGACCGCGTCGGCGCTGCCGAGGCGCAGCTTCGCCAGCGCGTCGCCGATCGCCTGTGTGCCCGCCGCGCAGGCTGAGCTGATCGAGTAGCTCTCTCCCCGTAGTCCGTGACGGATCGCGAGCATCGCTGCCGGAGCGTTACCCATCGACACCGGCACGGTGAGCGTCCAAACGGCATCGCGTCCTCCCTGCTGATAGACGGAGTGCTGATCGCACACAAGTCCCGTGCCGCCGAACGCGCAGCCGAGGATGCAGGCGATGCGCTCAGGCTCGTATGGCGGCTCGCCACCCCACGCCATCTGAACCGCCTCCTCGCACGCCATTACGGCGAGCTGCACGAAGCGGTGTGTGCGACGCACCTCTTTGCGCGAGAGCACCTGCGTGGGGTCGAACTCATTGCACAGACCCACACCGGATTCAAGTCCGCTGTTGCCCGCCTTCCAGCGCGCATGCAGGACATCGGCCCCCGCGCCGAGTGGCGTGACGGCCCCGACCCCAGTGATGGCTGCGCAGTCGGGGTTCACTTTACGTAGGAGAGCAGGATGCGCTGGGCGTCTCCGAGGGTCTCGATCCCCTCGAAGTCCTCCGGGTTGACCTCTAGGCCGAACTCCTGGTTGAGGATCTGACTGAGCTCGAAGAGATCCAGTGAATCCACATCGAGATCCTCGAGCGTCGCCTCAGGGACCAGCGCCTCGCGGTCGGCCCCGAACTCGGCGAGCGCCTCCACGATGCGTTTTTCGATCTGCTCATGAACGGTGGTTGCCATGCTGTGCTGCTACCTCCTTCGCTCTGTTGGGGGCCGCGATCGAAACGGTCGCACGCCCGGGAATCGGTATGCCGGCGGTCAGCCCGCCGTCCGCCGTGATCACCGCTCCGGTGATGTAGGCAGCCTGCTCTGAGACGAGAAAACCGGCGATCTCGGCGATCTCCTCGGGCTCGGCGGTGCGCCTGGCCGGTACGAGGCGTCCCCACTCGGCGGTCATCTCCGGCACGAAGTCCGTCTGCACGAGCCCTGGCGCAATCGCGTTTACAGTAACTCCCCGACGGGCGACCTCGATCGCCGTCGTACGGGTCAGAGCTTCGACGCCGGCCTTGGAGGCGGCGTAGGCTGCCTGGCCAGGCAGCGGCGTCCTGGCGGAGATGGTGCTTATGTTCACGATCCGCCCGAAGCGATGGCGAACCATTGCACCCAGGGCGCGGCTGATGGTGTGAAAGGCGCCGTCGAGATTGACGGCGAGCACCCTGCTCCACTGTGCGGCCCCCAGCCCCGCCACGAGGCGATCGTGGCGTACTCCGGCGTTGTTGACCAGCACTAGAACCGGCCCGAGCGTTTCCTGCACCTCGTCGAACATGGCCGCCACCGCCACAGGGTCGGCGACATCAGCGCAAACCGCATGTCCGCTCTGCCCCAATGAACGGATCTCATCCGCAACGCTCAGAGCCCCGTCCTCGTCGCGGCTGTAGTTCACGGCGACATCCCATCCACGTCCAGCCAGCGTCCGCGCGATGGCCGCGCCGATACCCCGCGAGGCACCTGTCACCAGGGCACAGCGGGAGTCCGCGGCGTCTGATCCGGAGGGCCGCCCCTGCGTGTATGTCGATTCACCTGACACGGCGAGAAGAGAGTCTGCGGGTTGCGACCGCCAAGCGCAAAGAACGACACCGCAAGCAGGCGTTCGACCACACAACAGGTCTCTCATATGCTGAGTCAATGAAGGTGAACGAGCTCATTCCAGACGCCAACGACAGACAGGACACCTTTGGTGATCGTGTGCGCGCCGTATCGATCGAACAGAGCCCTGAGCGTGTGACGGTGAGCCAGGGCGATCACCCGGAGCTGCAGAATCACGTGGGCGTACGCCACGCGAGCGCACTCTTTGCGGGCGCGTATGAGGCCTCGCGCCTGCTCATCGCAGGCGCCCTGGCCGCATGCGCCGTTGCCGGCGACATGCGGCTGATCGAGTCACACGTCGACTACACCAATCTGCCGATGGGAGAGATCCTCACGACCGCCGAGCCGAGCGGGGATGCGTGGCTGTGGATGGCAGCCGAGCTGGCCTCGGGTCGCGCAGTTTCACTTGCCGTCTCAGCCGTCTCGCGCGTCGCAGGTGTGCACCCCGTCGCCACGCTGCACTCGACCTGGCACGTCTGGCCGACCGACTGAGCCACCTCGCACGTCGAGGTGCGCGCGGTCGCAACGCTGCATCGCACATCGAGGTGCGCGCGGTCGCAACGCTGCACACGACAACAACGCTGCACACGACAAGGCACCTCTGGCCGACCGAATGAGCCGTCGGGCTCAGCGCAGCATCCACGCCCCCTCGGGCTGAGCCGGGACGCTGGCGGGCGGCAGGACGCGCTGCTCGTAGGCCGACCACTCCACCAACTCGGGGCCTGCTTCCGGCGGTGGACAGTCACACGGCGGCGGGTCGAAGTGAACCCCGGCGGCCGTCCCCATCCGCGTGACCATCTGGTGGGCCACGCGCTTGAGACGGCGCACGTTGCGTGGCAAAAGCTCACCGATCTCTGCGGAGCTCAACCGTGCGCCGGCGGTCTCGAAGAGCTCCTGCACCATCACGTCGCTTCCATAGGGAAAGCCCGCCCGATGCTTGGCCTCGCCGCCCAGACGGCTCCACTCGCGGAAGAAGCGCTGCATGTAGACGTTGAGCGCAAAGTGATCGCGGAAGAGCTCTCGCGCCTGGGCCACGAACTCGTAGTCGAGCATGCAGCCGTTGTTGGCGAGCAGCACGGGATACATGAAATAGGAGGCGTTGTCCCAGACGATCTTCGCGGCGGTGGCCTGCGCGTCGCGGAATACCTCGTACTGGCCCGCGAACGCCGGCTCCCAGCCCAGGAACTGACCGAGGTAATAGCTGTTGTAGGCCTTCAGGCGCCGCTTGAGATCTGGCTCGTCATCGAGCGCACCGCAGATGAGCCTGACGCTCAGCTGGTTGGCGATCGCGATGAAGTCGAGGCCCGTCGAGTAGAGAGGGTCGAGGAACAGTCCGGCCTCGCCGGTGAGACACCAGCGCTGCGGCGAGAGGCCGCGACGGACTCCGAAGGAATAGTTCTTGACCTTGTGGAAGTCAAGCAGCCCGCTCTCCTGCTCGGGCAGCTTGGAGGCAAGCTGGGGCTCGTGCTCGTGCAGCCACTCCAGCAGCGAATCGTAGCGGCGAATGTCCTCGAAGCGCACGTAATTGGGATCGGCGACGATGCCAACGCTATGCGGGCCGCTGGCGAGCGGGATCAGCCATATCCAGTAGCCCTCGCCAACGAGGTGGTTGGTGCTTCGCCAGCGGTTGGCCGTGGGGACCCGTGCGTGCCACATGGGATCCTCGGACCACTCGTCCACGGTGAGGCGCTGCGGGGTCCGAAACCACGCGGCATTGACGTCGTGGGGAATCTCGACCGTGAGCTTGAGATGACGGCGGATCAGTCCCGCACGTCCACTGGCGTCGATCAGCCACGTGGCCGCAACATCGCGCGTGGCGCCCTCGCCGCGCAGGGTTACGCGGTGGCGATCACCGCCCAGCTCAAAAGAGGTGACGGTGTGAGCGGGGAGGTACTCCACCCCAGCCTCGAGGACTGCGTCGAGCAGCGCGTTCTCCAGGCGACCTCTGTCTATCTGATAGGTACTCAATGGCGAGAGCCGGCCCAGACCGATCTCCGGCCGACGCGATATGTCACTGTTGTCGCCGTACGAGGAGAAGACCCTCAGGCTGAACTTGCGCAGCTGCTCGCTTTCCAGGTGCGGGCGAAAGCCGATCACCTCCTTGAGGTAGTGCGCGCCGATCTCTGAGGCCGACTCACCCACCTTGAAGGCGGCCTCCGGGGCGGGAGGCGTTCGCTTCTCGGCCAGGACGACATGCGTGCCGGGACGCGCACGCTTGAGCTGCAGAGCGGCGGAGAGCCCCGCCAGCCCACCGCCGAGGACCATCACATCGCACCGCCGCTCTACACTCATCGCTGCCATCCCTCCATTTATCGAATTTAATGTTCTCTCGGGTCTCCCCGGTCAGCTATCTCTCGCGGCATTTCGGCGGATCAGACCCTCGAGGCATTTCTTCAGCCAGCCCCTCTCGAGGCATTTGTCGGGTCAAGCCCTCGAGGCATTTCTTGAGCCAGCCACTCTTGGAGCATTTCTCGGACTAGCCCTCAACGGTCGCGTAGGAGATGTCTCCCTGCCCGGTGTGTGCGAGACCGTGGAGAGCATCGCCGCTGGCGAGGTAGCCCTCCTGCGCCAGTCGCGCACCGGCTTCACGGTACACCTCATTCTCGGTGGGAGTCCAGGTTGCCAGGCCGTCGACGTAGCGGTTGTACATGCAGAAGGCCGCCGCGATCAGCACCACGTCGTGGAGCTCGGTGTCGCTGGCTCCGCACTTACGGGCTCGCCGAATGTCATCCTCGCTTACCCTTCCACCGCCCTGCTGGACGTGACCGGCGATCGCGAGCAATGCTTTGAGCTTGTCCGAGACTGGCGCGGCGGCGGGATCCCGTTCGACACTCTCCACCAGCTCGGCGGCACCACCGAGATGGTAGGAGGCGACGGCACCGTGGGACCTCTTGCAGAAAGTGCAGTCGTTAAGCGAAGACACATAGGTCGCGATTAGCTCCCGGTCTGCGCGGCTGAGCGTGCTGGACCCCCGAAGGAGAACTTCTGCAAGCTCGTTGAGCGGCTTGGCGGTTTCGGGCCGAAATGCCATTGGGCCAAGGATCCCGGGAAGACCGGCATGAAGTGTGATATGTGACATCGAGGCTCCTCTCGACTTGCAAACGGGTGAGGCGGCGACTGGACGCCGAGGCAAAGACCCTACATCTGAATGAGTGAGTCACAAATTTTGGTGGAGTCAGCGCGAGCCGCGACGAAGCTCCGCTGTTCGCCGCGGAATCACCGCTGTTAGCCGCGGAATCACCGCGGTTCGCGCCGAATCAGTGCGGTCGTGTCAGCGCGGGAGGGCTTCTATGAAACTGCCGAACAGAGAAGGGTCGCGCAGCGGCGGGCCATGGCCGAAGCACACAAGCTCGGGTCCCAGTCCGCCAAGCAGGCGCACCGAGCGGCGATTTGCAAGCGGATCTCTGGTCAGCGTCACCGGTGGCTCGGAGAGCCCCTGCTCGCCCGTGATGATGTTCATGTTGACAAGCACATCGCCGAGCACCAGCACACGATCCTCCTCCCGCCAGAACGCGAGATGGCCAGGCGAATGACCGGGAGTCTCCAGCACGACGAAACCGCCGATCTGCTCGCCCGCGCGCAGTCGTCGGGCCACCGGATGGCCGGGCCCGGCCATCGTCCTCATGAAGCTGCGCGTGTCGGCATTTTCCGGTAGCAGCGACTGCAGATCGCCCGACTGGACCGCATCGGCGTCGCCCGCGCCGCACCACAGGGGGATTTCGAGCGCTTCGCAGATGGCATGACTCGAGCCCTGATGATCGGGGTGGCCGTGCGTCAGGACATGCGTGTTAATGCTGTGTCCGTCGAGCTGCGCGAGGATGCGCCGGCTCGCGCTGCGGGAGGACGCATCGACGAGCACCCCTTCCAGGAGAAAGACGTTGATGGCGTGTGGCGGATATCCGTCGAGCCCATAGACGCCATCTGCCAGCTCGATCATGCTCGCGATGGAATCCGAGGCGCCAGCGCCTCCTGTGCAGACCTCACGCCTCCGCCCGTCCTACCCTGGCTGGTCCTACACCGCGCTTGGGGGACGCCACCGGGCGTGGGGGGAGAGCGCCCTCGATATCCAGCCGCGGCAGGATCCGGTCGAGCCACGCCGGCAACCACCAGCAGCGATCGCCGAGCATGCGCATGATCGCGGGCAGCACAAGCATCCTGATCAGGAAGGCGTCGATCGCCACGGCTATCGCCAGCGCCACCCCGAAGTCGCGAATACTCACGAACTGCGACAGCGCAAACGTCAGGAAGACGGTGATCATGATCGCGGCGGCCCCGGTGACGACGCGCGCGGTATGTGCGAGGCCGCCGAGGATCGCCTCCTCGCTGTTGCCGAGACGCAGATATTCCTCGCGGATGCGGGCGAGCACAAAAACCTCGTAGTCGATCGACAGCCCAAATGCAACGGTGACGATGCTTCCGACGCTGATCGCATCGATGTAGCCGGGCCCGCCGAGCGTCTGGTTGTTGAACAGCAGCGCCATCAAGCCGAACGTCGCGCCCACAGTGATGATGTTCAGCACGATCGCGGCGAGGGGCACGATCAGCGAGCGCAGTACCGGGACGAGCACGAGCAGCGTCATCAGCGCCAACGCGACAATCGCGAAGGGAACCCGCGAGCGCATCACGGCGTTGTATTCCTCGAGCGTGGCAGCAGGACCGCCGACAACCACCTGCGTGTGCGTGCTCGCCGCCAGTTCGCGCGCGTAGCCCTCGAGACGGCTGCGGGTGCGCCCCGTAGCGGGACTGAGTGGTCCGGTGGTTGGGATCACCTCGATGCGTGCCATGTGTCCTCCGGCGGCGAGGTCGACAAGCAATTGTGCCTGTCTCCTAGACTTCGCGGGCGCCCCATCGATCGCCGCTAGGTAGATGTACCCGGAGCGAAAGAAGCCCGGCGAGGTGTGCTGCAGGGTGCCCAGTCCCGATTCGCTGGCGGGGGGATCCGCCGGCCGACCGTGTCCTCCGGGAGAGGACCCACCAGCGCTAAAGGAGGAACTGTCAGTCGTGGAGGAGGAGGAAGACCCGCTGGCCCTTGCCGACGACCCACCAGTGTCGGAGGAGGATCCACCGGCGCTGGAGGAGAACCCACCAGTGTCGGAGGAGGATCGGCCGGGCGGATCCGGCACGGGCACGTGCGCTGGGACATCCTGCGAGCCTCCGCCCGCTCCGAGACCCTGTGCGAGGCTCGCTGCTCCCGTTTCGAGCTTGGTCAATCCCGAGACGAGCTGGCCGCTCCTGCCGTCGAGCGTGGCGATCCCCGAGGAGAGCCTGTCGCTGCCGCTGGTCAGCTGGCCAAGGCCGCCGGCGAGACTCGACCCGCCCGAGGAGAGGGAGGCGATGCCACCCGCCAGCCGCTCAGAGCCGGAGTGCAGGCGGCGAACCCCCGCGAGGAGTTCCGCGCTGCTGCGCGCGCCCTTCGACGCGTCGGCGACGGCTTCGGTCAACTCGTGGCGTCCAAGCGCGAGGCCAGTGGAGACGCCGGCGAACGTCGGGTCGGGCTTCCCCGTCGCCGGATCCTGTCCGGTGAGCGCGGCGCCGACCTGCTGCACGGCTTCGAGCGTTTCCCGGTAGCGGGGATCCTGCTTCCCTGCCGTCATCGCACCCAGAGCGGCGAGCGCTTTTGCGATGTTCCTTTCCATCGAGCCCACCGCGGCCTGCTGAGCGTCGAGCTGGCTCGCGCCCACCTGCAGGCCATCGGCAAGCTTCTGGGCGCCGCTGTGCAGTCGCCGCACGCCCGATTCCACCGCGCCCGCGCCGGCCGCCACCTGGCGTGCGCCGGCATCCGCGCTGAGTGAGCCATTGGCAAGCCGCCGTCCTCCTTCATACGCCGTTGCCGTGCCTTCCTGCAGGGTCCGCGCCCCACCGTCGGCCGCCTGCAGCCCCTGCTGCAACAGACCCGCGCCGTCTCTCGCCTGACCGGAGCCGGAGCGCAGTGTGCTGGCGCCCTTGGCGGCACGGTGAAGGCCGCTGGCAAACGAGCCCAGCGGCTGCAGAGAGCGGTAGATCGTCTCGATACCGGCGACGGTCTCCACACCCGGGTCGTGTTCCACGCGCTGCTCGAACCTCGCCAGCGCCTGCAGCGTGGAGGGTTCGGTGATCGGACTCGACCCGCCGTTGACGATGACATTCAGGGAGCCGCCCCACCCCTGGCCGAGTGTGTTGCTGACCGCTTCGTACTGCTGGCGATCCGGTTCGCTGGGGGGCAGCAGCCCGACGCTGGGGGGACCAGTCTTGACGCCGAAGGCGGCAGCGCAGGCAACCAGCAGTGGCAGCAGCACGAGCGCAACGACCAGCGCCGAGCGCTTGGTGAACCGCTGCGCCATGCGTGCGGCGAAACCGAGCTTGTCCGGGTCGCGTCGGACGATCGCCCAGCGCTCGAGGTAGGGCCCTGCGAGCACCAGCATGGCGGGCACGACAAGTAGCGCGGAGAACACGCTGAAGACCGAGGTGATCGCAATCGCGATTGCCGCCGAGACGACGATCGCGCCAGGCAGGACCTGGGCGGCGACGAGCATCGCCAGCAGCAGCGCGCAACCGGCGAAGATCACCGCGCGCCCTGTGGTAAGAACGGTCAGCTCGGCGGCCTCGGTGTAACTCTTTCCTGCGCGAACCTCCTCGCGGAAGCGGGAGATGGTCAGCAGCGAGTAGTCGACACCGAGTGCGAGGCCCATCATTCCCACGAGATCTGGCGCGAGCGAGTCCAGCGGTACCGTGCCCATCAACAGCGCGAGGATGCCGCGGCTGGCCGCCACCGTCGCGCCGCCCATCAGCCCCGGGATGAGCGCAGAGACGGGTGTGCCGAACACGATGAGCAGCACGATCGCGAGCACCGGAATGACAATCTTTTGCGAGGACGCCGCGACGTCCTCAGCCTGACGGGTCATCCCCTGGGTGACGGTGGCCGCGGAGCTGACATCTGCGTGTACCGGCGCGCGGACGACGCTGGCAACGGCGTTTGTCACCGGCGGGAGGATCGCGAGGAATCCGTCGCCTGGGCGGCGCAGCACGTTTACGACGAGCGCAGCGACATCCGGAGAGGGGTGCAGGCCACGAACCGTCCCGGTGCCCGTCCAGGGCGAGATCACGGTGACACGGGGGTTGCCCTGCAGTCTCCTGGCCAGCGCACTGCCCTGGCGCTCGATGCCGGCAGCGGGGCCACGCAGCATCACAACGAGGAAGTCATCGTTGCCGAATCCGCGTTCTTCCAGTTCCTTGGCAAGATGACTGGGCGTGCCATCTATGTAGATGGCAGCGGTTTCCAGCCGGTGTTCCACCCCGAGGCCGAGGAGCGCGAGCGCTCCCACGACCGCCAGCCAGACACCCAGCGTGAGCTTGGGTCTGGCAAGCCCCGCACGCGCAAACCCACTCAGGAGGGATGCCCGGCGCCGATTCCCACCGCGCACGGTTCGCGGCGAACTCAGCGACGCCCGCTCTCGGGGGCGGGGAGGATGCAGGGACACGAGCTTCGTTTCTACTTCGTCGAGAGCGTGCCGGCAAGCGTCGCCGCCAGCGCAAAGTTGCCGCGCTGCATAGTGCCCTGCATATGCACATTAGCCGTGGCGTGCGCGTACTTTCCGGTGCCTTTGGTAACCGACAGCGTGCCGCTGAAGTGGGTGACCGTGCCTTCGACATAGAAGGTCGACTCCCCGTGCCCGTTCAGGGTGCCCCCCTTCGCCTTGCAGCTCAGTGTGATGTTGGCTTCGGTCAGGCCGAGCGTGAGCTGCATCGTGACCGGGCACTTCAGGGTGCCCGTCGCAGCGCCCTGCTCTTTGATGAGTGTGCCGCCCTGCTGGGTCACCAGGTGAGTGTTCACGTTGTCTTTGACCGTCTGCTGACCAGCGGCACGAGCCCGGACCGCCAAGCGCGAGCCCACGATGCGCGCGCTGGCGCTTGCCGAGCCATCAGTCACGTACGCAAGCTCGCGCGGCGCGGCGTGGCCAAAGCCCGGCACGCTGGCGCTGACACCTGCCATGATGAGACCGCAGATCAGAAGCACAGCCCCAAATGGAATGCCCCTTCGCATTATCACATGTGCTGGAGTTTGTCTAATCATCTGATCCTCCTCTACCGAACGGTCAATTGGTTGCAGGCTAGCACAACCAAACCTTAGTTTGGTTCATCGCAGGTGGCCAGTCCTGGGCCAGCAAAGTGGTCCCGGTTCCAGGCATAAAGCCGAGTCCTCAGGCACCCCTCGGGCCGGCCTCGAGCGCCTGCCGGGGACGGAGCACATGCCGGCACTTCCCGGCCCGCCCGACCCTGCGACCTCTCACCTCCGCCAGAGGTCCTCATGCGCGGAGCGCGCGCTCGGCAAATCGGCAGCAGGACGCCCGTGCCGGCCACGCTGGCTAGATCGAGGGAAGAACCTGCGCTCCGCTGCGCCCGGAGCTCCCCGCCTCGATGCTCGCCAACGCCTCGATGAGCCTGGAACGCGTTCTCGATGGGAAGACGATCTCGTCGGCGATGCCCACGCGCACGGCAGCCGTCGGGCCTTCGTGCTCCTCCGCATATGCGACGGCGCGGCGGTGGGCCTCCTGGGCGGGGTCCGCCGCCGCGGCGATCTCGCGCCTATGGATGATCCCGACCGCCGCACGCGCCCCCAGCACGCCCATTTCCGCCTGGGGCCAGACGAAAGCGAAGTCGGCTCCCAGATCCTTGGAGTTCATCGTGATCAGCCCCCCGCCGAAGGCCTTGCGCAACACGACCGTGATCTTGCCGACCCGCGCTTTGGAGAATGCGTGCAGGAGCCCCGCTCCGTGGCGGATGATCCCGCTGGCCTCGTGCTTGGCTCCGGGCATGAAGCCGGGCGTGTCGACCAGCACGACCAATGGCAGGCCGAAGGCATCGCAGGTGTCGATGAAACGAGCGCCCTTCTGCGAGGCGCCGACATCGATCACGCCTCCCAGGTAACGCGGCTGGTTGGCGATCACACCGACCGGGCGGCCATCCAGGCGCGCGAACCCCGTGACCATGTTCCTGGCCCAACGAGGCGCGAGCTCGAAGAACGCCCCGGCGTCAACCAGCCGTCTGACGACCTCGCGCACGTCGTAGACCTGCGAAGGGATGAGCGGCACACAGCCGGCCGGGTCAAGGCCCCCCGCGTCGCGCGGCCTCGACTGGATGGGCCCGTCGGCTGCGTTCTGCGGTAGGAACGAGAGCAACTCGCGCGCGAGTTCGGCCGCGTGCAGGTCGTCCCGGCCGACGAGGTCGCAGACTCCGTTTCGCGTCTGCACCCGAGGACCTCCCAACTCCTGAGCCGTGACAGCCTCGCCCGTCACCTCGCGGACAACACCCGGACCGGTCAGGAACATGTTTGCCTGGGCTGTCATCACGACGAAGTCGGTGAGCGCCGGCGAATAGCACGCCCCGCCCGCCGCCGCGCCGCCGATCACCGATATCTGGGGCACGCGCTGCGACAGCGCCACGTTCATCCGGAAGATCCGACCGTAGGCGCCCAGCGCACGCGGGCCCTCCTGGATGCGCGCGCCGCCGGAGTCGATGAAACCGACGATCGGGGCTCCCCACTCTCCCGCCAGGCGCATCACACGCAGGATCTGGCGAGCCTGAGCCTCGCCGAGGGCGCCTCCTCCGACCGTCCGGTCCTGGGCGTAGCAGTAGACCGGCCGCCCGTCGACGCATCCGGCTCCGGTGATGACCCCCTCCCGCGCGGCACCCGAGCGACCCAAGCGCGCGCCCCTGCCCCGCGGGCCCTCGCCGATCACACGGACCGACCCGACGTCGCACAGCGCCTCCAGGCGTTCGCGTGGAGTGAGGACGCACGGGGCCGGCTCGACCCGCGCCTGAGTCGCCGTCTCACTCATCGGGTCGCCTTTGGGCCCATCTCGCCCTTTGCGCTCCGGTCGAATACCTGCGATGGTCCAGACACTGCTCGTACACACATATGAACTCCCACATCGGATGTTGCGGCGACGTTTGTCAATCAATCGATGCCGAGGACGACCTCGATTTTGGTGAATTACCGGGGACCGGCACACGATCGCCACAATTTGGGCAGATTACGACGGTCATGTCGCCTGACGCATCGCCGGTCGCAATTTTGTCTTTGGAGTTTGAGTAATGGCCTCGCTGCGCGGCACGCAGCTCGATACGGAGGTCCTCAACTGACATTTTGTCGGCGGTAGCCCGATCGAGCCAGAATTTATGTTCCCCAGGATCGAGGCCCGCGAGCAGAGCATGATGACTCCAAGTCAAATTGTCCCTACGTAGGGACAATTCAAAGCGTGAGGAGACATAGCGCATATTCCTCAGGCTCTTAGGGTCATAGCCGGTGATCTTTGCCGCCTCTGCATACTGCTCTCCCCATCGGGACGTTCCGTAGAGAAGCCAGTCGCCGATCCACCATGGGCTTCCACGCCACATCGCGCCGATGCGTCGCCCCTCGACGATCCAACTGTGGTACTCCATATTTCCATTTGGAGTCCACGCCACCGCGCTGATGGCTGCCGGCCGACTCGGCGGTTTTGGACTAGCGGACATCGGCTGGACCGGGCGCATATCTGTGTTACCCATTAGTGCCATATACGTTTGACGATTTTACCAGGCTACGGTCAGATCGCAGCTTGCCAATATGCGCAAAATTTAACCCATCGCCGCGCATCTTGATCACTCAACTCCAGCCATCCGTGAGCACGCCGGACACGGCTCAGATACTCGGAAACGAGTGTGGGATGTCCGGCGTAGACCTGGGCAGCGACTCCAGGCGCAGGGCGACTTCGAGCTCCGCGACGCACGTCGGAAGCATCCGCCCCAGACAGGCCTCGATATCGCGTAGACGGCTTTCAACCGTATTGCGTGCCACACCAAGAAAGTGTGCCGCTGCAGAGACATTGCGATCACACACGAAATACGCGTGTAGCGTCTCGCGCGCCTTCTGACCCCCGATGCGCAAATTTTCTAGGGGCGCCAGATAGTTTCTTACCAGCGAGCGCGCCAGCGCATCATGGCGCAGCACAGCCGCCTCGAGTAAGACCTCAGAGCACCGCGTAAACGACTGGGGCCGGTGCAGCGCCACCACAAGCGCCGCCTGCGCTTCGCGATGAGTCTGGCGCCACCCGGCGATGCCCCTGGCGGGCTCGCCGACCGCCAGCGACAAACCGTCCGCCCCGCCTGAGACGAACAGTCGCTCAACCTCCGCCACCGCCGGCCTACGCCGCGCGCCGAGCCACGTCCATAAAGCGCCGTCGCCACCTGCGACAGCGAGCAACTGGCAGCCGAGCCCATCTGCCAGTTTGCGCATCGCCCTATCTGCCGTCACACCCGTCGCGATTACGCCGAGATGCCAGGCATCGAGCATATAGTCCAGCTCGCTCGCATCGACGGTCTCCCCGGCGAGCAGACTCTCCACCAACTCACGGTGCCGGTGCTCAAGCGAGCCGGCGACAGCTGCCTCTCTGCTCATCTTGACCCGCTCCGGCAGTTCGACCGGTCATGCTCGAAGCTGCTTTCGCGCGTCGTGCGGGCCACCACCCAACGGACATGGCGCCTTACTGCTCGCCGACTCGCTCGCGCCGTTCGCGAAGGTGAAGGTGGCGGCGAACGGAAAGCCCCCGACGGGACAGTGCAATGGAACGGCAAACCCCTTGGGCACGTAGGAGACAACATTCCCGTGCACGAGCTTGTGGTAGGTCAAGCCGCTGGATCCGATGCTTGCCTGCATGCTAAGGATCGCCACGTTCGGCGCGCCGGGCAGGCCGGCGATCAGCGGAATACTCGTATCGAGACTCGCCCCAAACGGTCCAGAATCCGCGAGCAGAAGCGCTGGGAATACAAGCTGGGCGATCACCGGCGAGGAGCCGGAGGCATAGAACGACATGGCCGTGTGGCCGTTGACGGCCGGTGCCATGAGAATCGTCAGTTTGACCGGCTCGTCGAGGGTTCCGGGTCCGATCGGCACGCCGGCCATGGCACTGCCCGACCCCATCAGCGAGTTCGAGGAGCAGCCTCCGAGACCGTGTTCCTGCAGCGCCGCCGGCTCACAGGTCGCCGCACCTAGCGTGCTCGAGCTCACGCCCAGGCCGCTGGGCAGCTGAAAGCTCACCCCCACCAGAGGCGATGGCGTTTCACCTGCGGGCGTGGCGATCGCAAACTCGAGGAGTATCGTCGAGTTGGCGCCGAGCTGATCGGGCTCGAACTTCGCGGCGAGTTTCACCGCCGAGGACGCCAGCGCGCTGCTCGTAGAGCACGCGTAGGCCACCAGTAGAGATATAAGCAGCAGACGGCAGTGGGTCATCGGTTTCTCCTATCGCTCCGTGTCGATCCGGGGGTCGGCGACCGGACGCGCGCGGTGCCGCGGCTGGCGGGCCTGCTCGCTGGGCGAAGCAGCCTACGTCTAGTCTTCCTCTTCATGGTTCTGCTGCTGGGACAGCCCTTGACGGCGACGCTTGCCGTGGCGGCGATGCGCGCTTCGTTCTGTCCGGTGATCGTGTAGGGAATGCTCAGCCTCGCGGAGCACAGACTGCCCGTGCTTCCAAGCAGCGAGTGGCTGCTCCGTGGGAGTTCCAGCGCCAGCGAGCTGATCGGCACATCCGGCAGCGCCCTGAACGCGGCACTCAGGACTCCGGCGCTGGAGACATTGAGCGCTCCATCCAACGCGGCACTCACTCCCATCGCCTGAGGCTGCATCATCAGATCAGGATAGGCCGTACCACCCCGAAATACGAGATAGATCGAGCCCGTAAGCGGTGTCGCCAGCGCCGGCGTGTTCACGGTGACGGCGCCCACCAGCGAACTCGCCGGACAGGCCGCCGGGTCGGCGAGATACCTGGCCACGGGGCATGCCTGCTGGATCGTGCTCAGGCGCGGCCGCAGCCGCCCAGGCAGCTCCACGACGACCGAGCGGATGTTCGCGCGGGCGCCCCCGGAGTCGGTGACGTCGACATCGAGATCGGCACCCTGACCCGTGGCGCTCGCCTTCGCCTGCGTGGCCGCGGACAATTTCGGCGCCAGTGGCAATTCCGCACACCCACTCACCTCAAATGGAGTCGAGAGCATTGCACTGACACCCTGAAGGGAGGTGACGCTGCCAGTGACCGTCTGCGGGGTGCAGTCGCTCGGGTTGAGGATGAATCCAGGTCGGTTCACCATGATGTTCACTGTCTGCAGTCGCAGCGGGATACCGTCGAGGATCTGGGGCAGCGGATCGGCGGCGATCGTCACGCGCAGGTCGACAGGATTAACCAATATGGCCGCCCTGACGACCACCGTCCCCAGATCGAACGGTCCCGCGATCGCCGGAATCACGATCGAGAGTCCAAACGGCCCCGCTCCATAGGGTCCTGTTAGATATACCGACCCCGTCAGGTAAAAGGGCTCTGCGCCCGCGCCCGCGGCGATCGTCACGGTGCCGATCTGAGACGCCGAGGAACAGATACCCAGCGCTGCCTGTGCTTCTCCGCACGGCGGAACCTGCCCAAGCATGGCAAACACCCCCGCCGGGAGCTGAGCGGTGATCCCTGAGAGATCCTGCTGTCCGTCGCCGCGCGAGACCGTCAACGTGAAGGCGCTCGAATCGCCGCCTACCGGCGAGGTCGTGCCGGCGGTGAAAGTCGGATTGAACGGCGGGCTCGCCGGGCACGCGCCACCATGGCCGTCGCCATCCACGACAAACGAGGAGGAGAGACTCACCGTCTGTCCGGCAAAGGAGGTAATCTGTGAGGTGGTCTTTGCGGGACCGCACGCCAGCGGATTCGCCAGGGCCGCGAGCGGACCGCCGAAGAAACTTATCCGCAAGTCACTGACCGGCTGCTGCGGTATCTGATCGAAGACGGCGGTCACCTGTCCGGTCTGCGGATCGGGATGGAGATGACCAGTGAGAGTCACCGCCACACCGTCGGCCGAGGCGGTGAGAAAAACTCTGTACATTTCCGTCGGCGTCGGCGAAGCCAGATAGACCGAGCCTGTGAGCGGATCGGCCACCGCGGGGGAGATGATCGATACGGTGCCGATCTTCGACGTGCTAGGGCAGCTGCCAGCGGCGTGCTGTGCTTCGCTGCACCCTTCCAGGCCGTTGGCAATCGCCGGCGAGATGGAGGTGCCGGGCGGGAGCATGACCGACACCGTCCGCAGCGGTGGCGTGGCCAGGCCGTACGGTTCTTCGTCGAGCTGACTCTTCAGGTCGATCGTGTATCCCGCGGGCGTGTCGGCCTGTGTCGTGTCGGGAGTCACCGACAGCGTGGGCGAGATCTGCAGCCGTTCGCATCCGGTGGGCGCCGGCATGCTGTTCGTGCTGGGGAGGAAATCGCCCGGCTGCTGCCAGGAGTCGGCTCGCACGACGGTCACCAGGGGGCCATCTGTGCAGTCGGTCGGATTGGTCATCAGAGCCGCCGGCGGGACCCCTGCGGGGACCTGCTCTTCGCCCCCCAGCTGCGAGGTGCGCTGGGCGTTGTGACTGGGATCGGCAGGCACTCCCCATAGCGTCAGGGAGCTGGCCTGCAGTGGCACAAGCGTCGTGAGATCGCTGATCGCGGCTAGCAGTCCTCCGCTGCCACCGTTGGGCAGATCGACCTGGACGATGATCGTGATGAACAGGGCTGAGACGCCGAACGTCGCGACGTGCCCTGCGGAGGGTGTGAGGTTGTAGACGGGAAGCGAGCCCGTGGCCGTTCCACCGCCGGGAAAGACAAACGTGGGAGTCAAGACTCCGACCTGGTCGGCTGGGAGACAGGAGAAGAGGCTGAATTCGTACGGAGTGCACCTAGGGAGGGCTCGCGGATCGCCGAGCAGCCCCGGGGGGAGTTCAAAGTGCACGTCCTTCACCTGATCGATCGGGTGCCCTTCGGCGTCCGTGTTGAGAGCAAACGAGGTGGTGACGTCGGCGTGGGCACCCGCCTGCAGCGTCGACAGGGTGGTGCTGGACGAGGAGATGCCGAAGGATTCCTGCGCGCGCGCGAGGGTGGGCGAGACGGCCATCGCGATCATTCCCGCCAAAGCAACCCCGATGAGTAAGGCTATGAATGCGGGCACCGCCCCCAGCGCACGGCGGACGGACGGGCGGGCGGCGCTCATGCGAATGTCCCAGGGTCTCGGCGTGCTCGACCGCGGCCGCCTAGCGGGTATCTTGCGCTGCGCTTCAGATCATGTGTCCCTACTTCGAGCCGTCCCTTGAGTCGTCTCGGCATAGGCTTTGACTTCAGCCTGCGCTTCGACTTCGACTTCGACTTCGGCTTTAGCCTGTGCTTTGACTTCGGCTTTGACTTCGGCTTAGGCTTCGGCGACGCGAGCGCGGACGAGGCGACGGATGGCGGTGCGCCCTGCAGCAGCGCGCTACCGGGGGCCCCAAAAATGGGCGCAGGCGCGATCGGCCCGCGACAGCCGGCCCCTTCGCACGAGTTGGTGGGTTCGGGCGGCGGCGGAAAGCCGCCGTCGACACGCGCGTCGTAGATGTTGAAGTATCCGCCGTCGGTGTCCTGCGGGACCAGTTCCTCGTTGGTCGTGAAGAACACATCGTTCCCACTCGGAGTCGTGCCGTCAAGCAGCGACGGTGTCTCAGTGCGACCCCCGGAGATTAGGAAGATCTGACCGTTCTCCCACTCATACACGTCGTAGCCGCCCACCGGAGTGGCGGGTGTGTCGGTGTTGACATCTTCTGGCACCAGCGGGTCGGGGCTGTCGAAGAAGATGCGCGACCCGTCGGCGCTCATCGTCGTCGGCTCACCCGCGGGAGCGTAGCTGCCTCCGCTGCTACCGACGATCGTAGCGCTCTGGCTGGGCGTCACCCCTGGAGGCGCGCACGAGATGCAGAGCAGGGATCCGTTCTGGGCGTCGTAGCGATAGACCTCGGCGAAGCCACTGGAGTTCTGGTCGGTGAGATCCGCTCGGGAGTCGAACACGAGTACTGTGCCATCCGGGGTCGGCTCGGCCGAACGTTCGACGTCGGGTTCGCTGGTCAGAGATGAAACGTCGACTTCCGCGAGGGTCGCGATGAATGTGGTCGTTCCAGTTTCTGTGTCATATACATAGAAATTCGGTTCACCTTCCTCGGCCGGCTGGCCCACCGCGTCGAGGTTCGAGGAGAGCAAACCCTTGGCCACGAAATAGACATGTGAGCCGTCGTTGGCGATTGCGGTGACACCGACAACCTGACCTTCGACGTTGTCGGAGCTACCCGCCGACAGGGCCGTCACGCTCTGCGTGACCGTGTTGAAGTCATACAGCTCAGTGTCGGTGGATGGGTCGCCGCCGAGGCCCTCCGTACTCGTGAAGAAGACCAGCGAACCGTCTTCAGAGGCGCCCGCGTAGCGCGCCGCTCCGGACGAGGCCGGATCGTCGATCGGCACGGTCAGGCTGTTGTTCTCACGCATGTAGAGGTGCACGGGAGGCGTACCCAGCGAGCTGGGGGGTGGGCTCTCGAAGAAGATCTTCGAGCCATCGCTTGAGATCGCGTTGGTGGTCGTGCCATCGAGGTCGGCCGGCGCGTAGCTGTTCGAGCCGGTGGCCAGTTCTCCCCCACTGCCGAGGAGCGCTCCTTCCGCGCTGATCAGCTTCCCTTCGTTGTTGACATTCACAAGCTGCGTTTCCCCGGCTGGCACGTTCCGCACATAGAGGTAATCCTGCGCGCGGCGGGCGCCACCGCCCGGTTCCAATCCGGTGGCCTGGGGAACGAGCGACTCTTCGGTGCTGAAGACGACATGGCTTGCGTCGGGAGTGGCCGCATCGAAGGTGACCTCCTTGGGTTCGGAGCCTCCCTGCGAGCCCTGCGAGATCCAGGTCAAGGTGCCGTTGGGCGACTCCAGGTAGAGGTCAAGCGCTCCGTCGTCGTTATCGGCTGGGTCATAGGACGCGGGCGTGGTAAAGATCGTCTGGCTGAGATCCGCCGTCCAGAACACCGGAATCTGCTCTTCGAGCAGCCCCAGCGGCCTGAGAGGAGCAGGAGTCAGCGCTTTGGTCTGCCAGCCGGTGGACGTGCGTGCGGACCGATAGAGGTTCTCGGCGCCGTAGCTCGCGTCTCCGAGCCCCCCGTTGGCCTCCCAGTCGACGGCGTTGCCGTCAGGCGCGCTCACCCCTACACCCGGCGTCCACCCGTTCTTTTCTACGGGCGTCACCATCTCGTAGGCGCGCTGGTCGGGCAGACCCTGTACGGCGGCCGTGGATATAAGACTTATCAGAAACATCCCGACTGATATGCAGATAAGCTTGGCCATCCATATGTGAGGGGTTATCGTCGACTCATTGCTGATCTGATCCTCTGCAACATCGGGAATCTCGGTCTGCCTTGGGCTTCGCGACAGCCCAGACGTCCCTCCGCGGGCAGACTGCGGCTTCTGAACTTCCGGAAGGAGTCGGCTTAATCGTTATCAGCTCTGGAACGGCAAGTGGTGCACCAATGTGCGGGAAATTACCTTTCGAAGTGCCCCACTTTGAAGCTGCGTGGTCAGACGGCGACACCGCAGGTGGTGGACGCCTCCCTCGCCCGGGGAGGCTCGTGTGAGGTCCCTTTATGCCGATCGACGATGTCCTGCGGTTCGTGCGTGCCACGCTGAGCAGCCAGCAGAACCTCTAGACGCATCGCCACTTCGAGCTCTGCCTGGCGCGCTTGCAGGGAGCATCCGAGTCCTTCCTCGATCGTACGCACGCGACGGCGGACAGTGCTGCGATCGACGCCAAGCGTCGCGGCGGACGCCTTGATGTTGTGGCCGGCGGCAAAGTAGGCGCTCAGTGTCTGGCGCAGCACTTCGCCTCCGTCTCGCTGACGGTCGAGCGGTGCCAAGTACATCTCGACCAGCGACTGCGCTCGGCTCACGTCTCTGAGCCAGGGGGTGAGCAGCGCGACATCCGCGTACCGCGTCAGCCACTGCGGCTTCAGTAGAGCAACCTGCAGCGCCTCCTGCGCTTGCCGGTGAGTCGCGCGGAAGCCCTCGACTCCCCTCCCCGGCTCGCCGATCGTCAAGGACACACCGGCAGGCGCCTCACACGAACGTCGCTGACCCAGGACGCTGCTCGCGTCGAGCCTGCGCTGGCCCCCCAGCCAGGCCCATACCGTTTCCTCGTCGCACGAGACGAGCAGGACTTGGCGGTCGAGTTCCGGCGCCAAATCTGCGACGGCCCGAGCCCCTCCGGGTCCCTTGGCGATCACGCCCAGATGCCAGGCGTCTAATTCGTAGCCAAAGTCCATTAGATCGACGGGCTCGTCGGCGAGCAGCCTGCGCAGACGATCCGCACGGCGCTGCTCGGGCGACCAGTCCACGCGCTGCGCCTCTCGGGAGTACTCAGCTGTGATCGTGACGATCAGACGGTCGAGCAGCGAAGCGAGCACGCGCTGAACGCCTCGGAGAGCGGCCCACTGGTTGAGAAGGTCTCCGCGCTCGGCCTCCTGCATCAAGAAGTCGCTGAGCAGCGTATGCCCGGCGACGTATCGACGCAGCACCGTTTCAAGACTCACGCCGTTGCCAGCCGCGCGTCGGGCCTGCGTGAGGGCCTCGGTTGGGATCGGGCCCAACCACTCCTCTCCGTGCTCGATCCCCGTGAGGCAAAGATCGACCACAGCCGCGACCGCGGCGCTAAGGCCCGCAAGATACTCGGCATCGCGCTCGCCAGAGGAGGCCGCCAGAGCACGCACGCGGGCAAGGATCGCGTCTTCGACATCGGCCCGCTGCAGGCGCAGGCGTGTGGCAAGAATCGAGCGCACCTCCCCATGCGTCGGCGTAGCGTCTCGCACATCCCCGCTCATCCCACGACATCCCAGCTGTCTCGGGAAATGCGGAAATCGTGCTGCATGATCGAATCTCGGCCTTCAGTGCTCAAAATGGCAGCTTTCGAGAACTTCGTTTATATCCTGCCCAGATTTTGACTGGCAGGATTCAAGTGTACTTGATGGGTCTGTATGCAGATGCCGTTTGAGCAGGCGCCGGCAAGGAAGGCGTTTCTGATCTCGATTTTTGTTTCCCACCCCTCCCACCACGGAATGACGAGCCCCCTAGCAAGGGGACATGAAATGGTGTAACATCGAATGATGGCTACTGAGGCCGTGCCGATGACATCGACGACCGGCTACGAGCGGCGTGCTTTGCCGCCGGGCTCGAAACTGCCGCGAGCACTGCAGACCCTGCTGCTGTGGAAGCGCACCCTTCCCTTTCTAGCCTCCGGACGGCGTCGCTATGGTCCGGTGTTCACGATCCGCGCGATGCCGTGGGGCACGGCCGTGGTAATCAACGATGCAGACCTCGTAAAGCAGGTGTTCACGGGCGACCCGGCGGTATTCCATGCTGGTGAGGGCAACTCGATGCTCGCGCCCGTGCTTGGAGAGCGCTCGGTGCTGGTGATCGACGAGGACGAGCATCTGCAGGCGCGCAAGCGCCTGCTCGGACCCTTCCACGGCGAGGCCGTGCAGCGCTATGGCGAGATCGTCGAGCGGATCGTCGCCGCGGAGGTCGCACGCTGGCCGCTGGGGGAGCCCTTCGCGCTGCACCCCCGCATGCGCGCGATCACGCTGGAGGTGATCCTCGAGGCGGTGATCGGGGTGAGCGACCCCGTACGCCTGCGGGGCCTGCGCGAAACGCTGCCCGCGATCGCCGAGATCGACTTCCCGACGATGACGATGTGGGAGTTCCCCGCGCTGCGCCACTTCGGGCGCTGGCGGCGCTACCTGCGCACGGTGGACAGGGCCAACGGCCTGCTGCGTGAGGAGATCGCCGCGCGGCGCCTTGTCGGTGACCTGGCCGAGCGCCAGGACGTGCTCTCCCAGCTGGTGCACGCCGGCGAGAGCGACGACGGGGAGCTGCGCGATCAGATCGTCACGTTGCTGATGGCGGGCCACGAGACGACTACCACGGGCTTGGCGTGGGCGATGGAGCGGCTGCTGCGCCACCCCGCCGCGCTGGCCCTCGCGGCGGAGGGAGACGACGCTTACCTGGACGCCGTGGTGAAGGAGACCCTGCGCGTGCGCCCGGTGATCCCCGCGGTGCTGAGGCGTCTGACCGAGCCGGTGCAGCTCGGCGCCTGGAGCCTGCCGCGGGATGTGACGGTGATGCCGGCCGTCACGCTGATGCACGAAGACCCGCAGCTGTTCCCCGAACCGAAACGCTTTCGCCCCGAGCGCTTCACGGATGAAGATCAGGGCTCCACCTACACCTGGATCCCCTTCGGCGGCGGGCGCCGGCGCTGCCTGGGCGCGGCGTTTGCCTCCTTTGAGATGCGCGTGGCGCTGCGCACGATCCTGCGCGAGGCCACGCTGCGCGCCGAGGATCCGTGCGACGAACGCGTACGCTCCCAGCACATCACGCTCGTGCCCGCGCGGGGAACGCGGGTCGTGCGAGAGGCGTGAGCGTCACTGCCCGCCCGAGCTTCCGGGCTCGAGGGTGTCGATCTCGTCGAGGGTTGACGACGCCGGACGGGGTGGCGCCGGCGCGCAGCACACCCCAGCGATAGCCTGCGTAAGGCAAGCCAACCGAGGAGCAGACGTATGAGCCGCCAGCCAGCAGCACCCTTCGACGTCAACGGCCGCACCGTGTTCATCACCGGCGCCGCGCGCGGCATCGGCGCCGGCACCGCCGAGCGCCTGCACGCCAGGGGTGCCAACGTGGCGCTGGTGGGCCTCGAGCCCGAGCGTCTGGAGGAGCTGGCCGCGCGTCTGGGGGACCGCGCCGCGGCCTTCGAGGCCGACGTCAGCGACTACGGCGCGCTGGAGCGCGCGGTGCGCGCCACCAACGAGCGCTTCGGGGCCATCGACGTGGCGATCGCCAACGCCGGCGTCCAGTTCATGGGCACATTGGCCAACTCCCCGATCGAGCACGTGGAGCGCACGCTGGCGGTCAACCTCCTCGGCGTGTGGCGCACCGACCGCGCCGTGATCGGGCAGGTGGTGGAGCGCCGCGGCTACCTGCTAAACATCGCCTCGCTGGCGGCCGCCATGCACGGCCCGCTGATGGGCGCCTACACCACCGCCAAGGCGGGCGTGGAGGCGCTGAGCGACGCGTTGCGCCAGGAGACCTACCCCAGCGGCGCGCGCGTGGGGTGCGCTTACTTCGGCTTCATCGACACCGACATCGTGCGCGGCAGTTTCGCCCAGGCGTCCACCAAGTCAATGCTGGGCCGCGCGCCAAGTCGCTTCAGCAAGCCCGTTCCCGTCTCGCACGCGATCGACGCGATCGAGCTGGGGGTCGAGCGCCGCTCGGCGCGCGTGTGGGCGCCACGCTGGGTGGGCGCGGCGCTGGCCCTGCGCGGACTGGTCCAGCCGCTGACCGAACGCCGAGTGCTGTCCGATCAGGCGGGCCTGACGGAGAGCATGCGCCTGGCCGACCCCGCCTCCGGGGAGGCGTCCGAGGAAGACATGTTGTTGGGCGTAGCAGCCAAGGCCCTCTGAGGCCGTCGGCTATTCGGCCTGCGAAAACTCGACGATCGCCACCGCGAGCATCCCCAGACCCAGCAGCGCCACGACGCCGGCCTCCAGCAGGCCTGGCACGTGCCAGCCCCACCAGGTGACGCCCGGGGCGAGCGCGGTGCGCGCGGCCTGGGGAATGTCGAGGTGCCCGAAGATCGCGCGTCGCATGGGGTCCACCGCGTAGGTGAGCGGGTCCAGGCGGTTGAGGATTGCCAGCCACTGCGGCAGGTTGGTGACGGGGAAGAGGGCGCCGGAGAGGAAGAACATCGGCATGATGACCATCTGCGTGAGCGCCATGAACGACTGCATCTGCGTGACGCGCGCAGCTGCCATCGCGCCGAAGGCGGTGACCGCAAAGGCGAGCAGCAAGAGCAGCGCGAAGATCTCGAGCATCAGCGTGAGGCTGTAGGGGACGCCGACGAGCCCGGCGATCGACATCACGATGACCCCCTCGAAGGTGGCCACGGTGGCACCGCCGAGGCACTTGCCGATCACCAGCGAGGAGCGCCGCACCGGTGCGACCATCATCTCGCGCAGGAAGCCGAACTCGCGGTCCCACACGATCGAGGCGGCAGAGAACATGGCGGTGAAGAGCACCGCCATGCACAGCACCCCTGGATAGATGAAGGTTCGGAAGTTGATCCCATGGGTGCCGGCCGAGGCGATCGTCGATAGGCCGGTGCCGAGCACGAACAGGAACAGGAAGGGCTGCACCAGCGCGGTGACGATGCGCAGGCGGTCGCGGCTGAAGCGGATCAGCTCGCGCCGCCAGACGACCTTGATCGCGCGCAGCTCGCTGCGCGCCGAGCGCGCGGGGACATGCAGCTGGGGAACCGTGGTGGGGTTGGCGGCGGTGGTGGCCATCAGCGGCTCGCCCTCCCGGCGAGGATGCGTGTGGTGGTGGCGGCGAGCGCCTGCATGTGTTCGGCGGTGGACATCAGCGGCTCATGATCCTCGCGACGTTGCGCATGCGGTCGGTGCTCGTCGCCTCGGCGTCGCGGATGGTGGAGCCGGTGTAGGACATGAAGACGTCGTCCAGCGAGGGCCGCGAGACGGAGACGGACTTGATCGGCGGGTGGGCGGGATCCCATTCGTCGAACAGGCGCGGCACGAACTCCTCGCCGAGCGGCACGCCGAAGGTGACCAGTTCCTCGGCCATCGTGGCCTCGATCCCGAAGCGCTCGCGCAGCGCCGCGATCGCCGCGGGGTCGTCAGCGGTGTGGATCTGCACGCGGTCCTGCCCCACGCTCTCCTTCAGCGCCTCAGGCGAGTCCATCACGATGATCGCGCCCTGGTCCATGATCGCGATGCGCTCGCAGGACTCGGCCTCCTCCATGTAGTGGGTGGTGAGGAAGATCGTGATGTCCTCGGCCCGGCCCAGCTCGGCGATGTAGCTCCAGATCGATGAGCGCGTCTGCGGGTCGAGGCCGATGGTGGGCTCGTCAAGGAAAAGCACGCGCGGGGAGTGCAGCAGCCCGCGCGCGATCTCCAGGCGCCGCTTCATGCCGCCGGAGAAGGTGTTGACGAGACTCGAGCGGCGCTCCCACAGCCCGACCATCTCCATCACCTGCTGCATGCGCGGGGCCACGCGCTCGCGCGGCACGCCGTAGAGCTCGGCGTGCAGGCGCAGGTTCTGCTCGGCGGTGAGGTAGCCGTCGAGCGTGCTGTCCTGGAAGACCAGCCCGATGTTGCGCCGCACCTGGTCGCGTTCAGAGACGACGTCGTGCCCGGCGACCCGCGCCGAGCCCCCGCTCGGCTTCATCAGGGTGCAGAGCATGTTGATGGTCGTCGACTTGCCCGCCCCGTTGGGCCCGAGGAAGCCGAAGGTTTCGCCGGTGGCGACCTCGAAGTCGATGCCGCGCACGGCTTCGAAGTCGTCGAAGCGCTTTACGAGACCGTCGACCGAGATGGCGGGCGGGGCGCCGCCGCCGGGGGCGGAGCCATCGGTGTGGACAGAGCCGTCGGTGGGGACAGGGTTCCGGCGGAGCTCAGTGGCGGAAGTGTCGAACACCGGTAGCCACGATAGCGACACCTGGAGTAGACCGGGCTGCGCCGCTGGAGCGGGTGGAGCGCCGAGACGGAAACAAACCGAGGGCCTCGCCGGCCACTGCCTGAAACGCTAAATAGCGCTTGGCCGTAGGGTTCCAATGGCTGGAGCAGCCCACGACGTTCTCGAGCGACTGCCGCGAGCCAGATACGCTCGGTGCGAGCGGGTAGGGTGCCGCCGATGGCCAGGGGATCGGGGGCAGCCCGCTCACGCGCCGCCCGCGCGGGGGCGATCGAAAAGTGCGCCCTGCTTCTACGCACCGACTGGTGGATGTGGTCATTCCTGCCACTGGCCATTCTCTACGTCGTCCTTGTCCTCACTCACCTCAGTCACATGCTCGTGAACACCTATGGCAATTCAGACGCGAGCTCAGCGCCGGTGCTCGGCGAATTCTTTGCCGCTCGGGCTGGTGGCAAGGTCATAATGGCAAACCTGCCGTGGTTTTCAACTCTGATCTTTGAGCTGGCGACGAAGTCGCTGCCCGCGCATCGTCAGATCTGGGAGATCGGACCGTATCTCATTGGGCTCTTGTCGATCGCGCTTATGGCCTGGACGGCATGGCGCGTGGCGGGGCGCTGGGCGGCCACATTGACTGCGGTGATCCTGCTGTGCGTGGGCCCGCCTGTCCTGGGATTGATGCTGTGGCTCAACGACCACACCACCACGTGGTATTCGCTGGTGCTGCTGGCCGCGTTTCTGGTCATTGTGACTGAGCGCGGCTCCACGCTTGGCTGGCTGCCGTTAACGGCGCTCACGCTATTGATTGGCGTGATCGTCGGGATCAATGCCGCCTCCGACAAGGAGCTTCTCACCTCGGGGGTGCTGCCGTTGCTTTTCGCGGGCGCCGCGATCTGGATACTGAGTCCCAGTGCCACGACAGCAAAGATCATGGGGTCAAGCACGGCCATCGCGGCCGTCATCGGGGTGAGTGCCGTGTCGACTACATCGATCATGCATTCGGCCGGCGTCTTCCTTGCATACTATGAACTCAAATTTGCGAGTCTTGAAGTTTTATTCTCAAACGTGAAGTCGTGGACGGAGTCCATTGCGCTTCTGGGAAACGGGAACTTCTTTGGCGAAGCGATAACGGTTACAACCGTACTGGCGCTTGCCTGCGCAGCTTTGAGCGTCGGGATAGTCCTTCTAATCCCTTGCTACACATGGCGGTACATTCGCAGGCAGCGAGCCGACGGCGAGGCCATCGACAAGCGACTGACTGTCTACATGCTGTTCTGGACGGCAAGCCTCGTCTGCCTCTCTGCCAGCTTCATCGTGAGCTCCGCCCCCGTCGGCGCGGAAACCGATCGCTATCTGGTGGGAGCGGTCTTCGCGGTTGCGGCCATGTTGCCCCTGCTTGCGCGGAGCGGCGTTGCGGCACGCGGCGCCGTGGTTGCCTGCACGCTCGTGTTCCTGCTCACTTCGATCGTGGCGCTGCACAACAGCGCCACGACAAAGCCCCCCTCGGATCAGGGACCCTCGCCGCGCGTGGCAGAAGACGTGGCTAAGGCCGCCGAAAGCATGAACGCCACTCTTGGCTACGCTCTCTACTGGGATGCGGCGACGATCACCTGGCGTTCGAACTTCAGAGTGAGGGTCGCCCCGCTCATCGGCTGCGAAGGAAGTCCCACGCGGATATGCCCAGGACCTTTCAACTATCTCGAAGCCTGGTATCGGCCCGAACCGATTCGGACGTTCCTACTGACCGACACCACCACCCCTTCCTGGGCCCCGCCAAAACTCGGGCCGGCGATCGCAACCTATCGATTTGGCACCGTGACCATATACGTCTACGACCATGACATAGTGACCACCCTCTTGTGAATCTATCCGCCCGCGGCAGGCAGCATCACGCCCAGCCGCCTGCAGCCCCACCCCGCGCCGGCCGACGCGGTGCGCTGGTTCTCAGTGGCGAAAGTGGCGTATTCCGGTGGCCACCATCGCCGCGTTCGCGGCATCGGCGGCGGCCACGACCGCCTCGTCACGCACCGAACCGCCCGGCTGGATGATGGAGGTGACGCCGGCCTGCAACGCCAGTTCGGGACCGTCGGGGAAGGGGAAGAAGGCGTCGGAGGCCAGCGCGGCGCCCGCCAGCAGATCGGGCTGCGCGGCCTGGGCCTTCTCGACGGCGATGCGCACCGCATCGACACGGCTCATCTGCCCGGCGCCGATCCCGATCGTGGCGCCGTCACGCGCGATGACTATCGCGTTGGAACGCACGTGACGGCAGACGCGCCAGGCGAACAGCATGTCCTCCCACTGCTGCTCGCTGGGCGCCGTGCTGCCCATCGCCTGCATCTGCTCGCGCGTCTCGGAAACGACGTCGCGGTCCTGGAGCAGCAGCCCTCCGATCACGGGCTTGGCTTCCAGGGGGGCTTTTTTGAGGGGAGAGGGCCGCGTGGTGGCGAGACCGCTCTCCCCTGCCGGCAAGCCACCGGCGAGTTCGAGCAGACGCACGTTCTTCTTCTCGCTCAGCACCTCGAGCGCCGCGGGGTCAAAACCAGGCGCTAGCAGGACCTCGATGAACTGCTGGGAGAGCGCCTGTGCACACGGCGCGTCGACGCGCCGGTTGAGCGCGATCACCCCGCCGTAGGCGCTCTGCGGATCGCAGGCGAAGGCGCGCGTATAGGCCGCAAGCGCCGTCTCGCCGGTGGCGGCGCCGCAGGGGTTGTTGTGCTTGACGATCGCGCAGGCCGGCTCAGAGAAATCCTCGACCAGCTCGCGCGCGCTCGATAAATCGAGCAGGTTGTTGAACGACAGCTCCTTGCCGTGCAGCTTTCTGACGCCGTCGAGCAGGTGCGTGGGGGCGCCCACCTCTGCGTAGTAGGCGGCGCGCTGGTGGGGGTTCTCGCCGTAGCGCAACTCCGCCACCCGCTCGTAGGCCAGCGCCCGCTGCGGGGGGAAGTCAAGGCCCTTACGCGCGGCGAACCAGCCGGCGATCGCGGCGTCATAGCGCGCCGTCGTGGCGAACGCGGTCGCGGCCAGGTGCTCGCGCGTGGCGGGCGACAGCAGACCGCCAGACTCGCGCAGCTCTCCCAAGACCCGTGCGTAGTCGCCCGGGTCCACCACGACCGCGGCGAACAGGTGGTTCTTGGCGGCGGCGCGGATCATCGTGGGGCCGCCGATGTCGATGTTCTCGATCGCCTCCTCCGCCGGGACGCCCTCGCGCGCAACCGTCTCCTCGAAGGGGTACAAGTTGACGCACACCAGATCCACGGGCTCGATCCCCTGCTCGGCGGCGGCGCGCAGGTGCTCGACGTCGTCGCGGCGCGCCAGGAGCCCCGCGTAGAGCCGCGGGTGCAGCGTCTTCACGCGGCCGTCCATGATCTCGGGGAAGCCGGTGAAGTCCTCGATCGAGCGCACCGCCACGCCGGCCTCGGCGAGCGCGCGGGCGGTGCCCCCGGTGGAGACCAGCTCCACCCCCAGCTCGGCGAGGCCCCGCGCGAAGTCCACCACGCCGGTCTTGTCCGAGACGGAGAGCAGCGCGCGGCGCACGTGCACCTGGCCGGGCTCGGCCCGCTCCAGTCCCGCGTGGGGGTTGCTTACATGCGGGTCACTCGGGGCCATCGCCGGAGCCTATCCATCGGCTGCATCCCACGACGCGTGCGGGCTGCATCACCGCTCGCGGTGGGGTGGTGAGCTACACACCAGAGCGCTTACTCCAGCGCGATGAGAACCCTGCGCGGGTTCTCCGGGTCCAGACGCACAGCGCCTCGTGCAAACAACCGCACCGCCTCCGGCAACAGCGTGTGCTCCAGCGGGCGCAGCGCTGCCAGCACCTCCTCCGGCTTGCGCGCGTGGGGCAGCTCAAGCGCCCGTTGCAGGAGCACCGGCCCGCTGTCCAGGCCGGCGTCCACGAAGTGGACCGTCACACCGAAGACCCTGACCCCGTAGGCGAGGGCCTGCTCGATCGCGTGCAGCCCCGGGAAGGCCGGCAGCAGCGAGGGGTGCACGTTGATAACCGCCTCGGGGAAGCGCTCGAGGAAGGCCGGGCTAAGCAGCTCCATGTAGCCGGCGAGCACCACCAGCCGCGCGCCGCGCTCGATCAGCCATCGCGCCATCGCCTCGTCGCGTGCGGGCCTATCGGCGTAGTCGGCGCGCGGGAAGACCGCCGTGGCGACTCCTCGCGCGCTGGCCCGCTCCAGGGCAGGAGCGCCAGCCACATTGGAGGCCACCGCGACGACCTCGGCCTCGCGGTCGTGCACGGTGTCGAGCAGCGCTTGCAGGTTGGTGCCGGCGCCTGAGGCGAGCACGGCGATCGGCAAGGTGTCAGCCACGCTGGGGACGATATCTGTCCTCACCACACGGGGATCAAGGCAGCAGCTCAAAGACCGGGGTATGGCCCGGGCGAACGACGCTGAAATGGCGGCGGTCGATCGTTGCTATCTGCGTGATGTGGAGTCGTTCGGCGGCTGCGATGACTGATGCGTCGACCGTGCCTAGCGGGAGGTCGTGGTAGCGGGCAACGAGCTCAGCGATCCGCAGTGGATCGGCGGCATGAAGCGGCTCGACGGCGAACTCGGCGGACGCCAAGTCGCCGAGCAGACGCACCTCGGCCTGCCAGCCAAGGCGGGTGCCGAGCAGATAGGCGACCTCGGTGATGACGAGCGTCGGGACGATCAGCGGACCCGGGTGGCTCTCCAGCAGCTCCAAGCATGCCGCGTGGTGGGCATCGTCGCCGTCCACATAGGCGTATAGAGGTCCGGCGTCGACAATCAGCGCGATGCGTCCATCTCCGAGGCGATGATCTCCTCGATGCGCTCGGAGACGTCACGCTGCCCGCTGTGCCCGGCGGCGGCAGCCCGCAACCGCCGTCGCCCGCCCCTGTCGGCGTTCATGTCTTCGATCATCTGGCGCTTCATGACCGGCCAGTCCTCCACAGGCATGGGCTCCGCGTCTAGCAGCTGCTGGATCGCCTGGGCGCGCGTGTCCTGGACGCTGGCCAGCTTCTCCTCAACCGCCTCGCGGATCAGAGCCCCCATCGAGATGCCCCGCTGCGCGGCGGTCTCGCGCAGACGCCGGTGCAGCTCGTCGTCGAGCAGCAGCTGGGTTCGGCGGTTCAGCGACAGTGAGGGAGGAGCCATACACCTACAGTAGCACATGTACAGCCACGCCTGCACATGTGTAGGTCAGGCCCGCACGAGCGGCAGCGCACCCTCCTCCAGCGAGTACTTCCCCCCTGCCTCTACCGTGCCCTCCAGTGGGTAGCGCCCGCTGAAGCAGGCGTCGCAGTGCGTGGCGGACGTCGCGCCGACAGCCTCGTATACGCCCTCCAGCGACAGATAGTGCAGCGAGTCGCAGCCCAGCTCCGCGGCGACCTCCTCGGTGGTGCGGCCGTGGGCGATCATCTCCTCGCGCGTGGACATGTCGATGCCGTAGTGGCAGGGGTGCTTGATGGGCGGGGCGGAGATGCGCATGTGCACCTCCGCGGCGCCGGAGTCGCGCAGCATCTGCACGATCTGGCGGGTGGTGTTGCCGCGCACGATCGAATCGTCGACCACCACCAGGCGCTTGCCCACGATCACCTCCGGCAGCGGATTGAACTTCAGGCGCAGCCCGTGCTTGCGCAACTCCTGACCGGGCTGGATGAAGGTGCGCGCCACGTAGCGGTTCTTGACGAAGCCGTCGTCCTGGGGGATGCCGCTGGCGCGCGCCAATCCACGCGCGGCGGCGTTGCCGGAGTCGGGCACCGCGATCACCAGGTCGGCCTCGACGGGGGCCTCGCGCCAAAGGATCTCGCCCATGCGCCCGCGGGCGACCTGCAGGACCTGGCCGTGCATGCGCGAGTCGGGGCGGGCGAAGTAGATGTACTCGAACACGCAGAAGGCGCGGCGCTCGTGGGGTAGGACCATGCGGCTCTGCACACCCTCCTCGCCGAGCGTGACGACCTCCCCCGGCTGGACGTCGCGTAGATGGGTGGCGCCGATGATGTCCAGCGCGCAGGACTCGGAGGCGACGCAGTGACGCACAGCGCCGTCGCTACTTACGCCGCCCTTCCCCAGGTTCCCGTCGTACTCCGGTGCCGCGTCATCGCCGTTGCCGCCCTCCTCGCCTCCCTCCCCGCTGGGCTTCAGCTCCCCCAGCGCCAGCGGCCGCAGGCCGTGGGGGTCGCGGAAGGCGACCACACGGTCCCTTGTCATGACGACGATCGAGAAGGCTCCCTTTAGGCGGGGCAGGACGTCGGCGACGGCGTCCTCGATGCGCTCCGCCGGGTGGGTGGCGAGCAGCGCGGCGATGATCTCCGAGTCCGAGGTGGAGCTGAAGGTGACGCCCTGGCCCAGCAGCTCCTCGTGCAGTTCGACGGCGTTGATGAGGTTGCCGTTGTGCGCTAAGGCAAGCTCGCGCGAGGTGCCGTTGCGGCCCGCGGAGCGCTGCACGGGCTGGGAGTTCTCCCACGCGTTGGAGCCCGTGGTGGAGTAGCGCACATGACCGATCGCCAGATCCCCGGCGAGCGTGCGCAGATCGCTGTCGGAGCTGAACACCTGGTTGACGAGCCCCAGCTCGCGGCGCGTGATGATGTGGCCGCCGCGCTCGGCCGAGGCGATGCCGGCGGACTCCTGCCCGCGGTGCTGCAGGGCGTAGAGGGCGAAGTAGGAGAGGCGGGCCACCTCGTGGCCGGGTGCGTATACGCCAAACACACCGCACTCGTCGCGCGGTCCGTCGCGAGTAGGAAAGCTCGAGCCGGCATCCAGCCGGCTCTCCTGATGACAACGGTCGCCCTCCGGGCGCCCGTGACCGGGCCTTACGGCCCTGCGCGGGGGCACAGGCCTCACCCCCTCAAGCTAGCAGCCGGGGTCATCGAAACAGCCCCGCAAGCGCGGTGTGAGCGCGGGCGAGCTCGTCGAGCGAGACCTCCACGTGGCTGTCATTCAGGGCGATCCGCAGCGAGTCGCCGCCGACGGTGCCGATCACCCGCGTGGGAGTGCGCCGCCCCAGCGAGCGCACCCCGCTGGGGGTGCCGCTCACCAGAAAGCCTCCCGGCGCCTCGCCGAAGAGGGCCGCGAATGCAGCGGCGTGGCCCTCGGCATCGCCCTCACCCGTGCCGCCCCCGCCCATGGCGCGGCCCTCGCCAAACGGCTCCAGCTCTGCCGCGACCCCGAGGCCCCCCGCCAGGCAGCACTCCGCGAGCGCCACGGCCAAGCCGCCCTCGGCGATGTCGTGGGCGGAGGAGAGCGCGCCGACACGCACGGCGCCGCGGACGGCGAACTGCGCGGTGCGCACGGCGCCCATGTCGATCGCGGGCAGCCGCGAGGGCAGCTGACGACCCCACAGCTTGGCCAGCTCGCTGGCTGCGAGCGCGGGGACGAAGGGACCGACGAGCGCCACGGCGTCTCCCTCGCTGGCCCACCCGAGGCGTCCGGCGCGGGAGGCGTCTGGTAGCAGCCCGACCATCCCCACCACAGGGGTGGGGTAGATGGGGCCGGAGGGACCCTCGTTGTAGAGCGAGACGTTGCCGCCCACGATGGGGGCCTCCAGCGCGCGGCAGGCGTCGCCGAGCCCACGCACAGCCTCGGAGAGCTGCCAGGCGATGTGCGGGCGCTCGGGGGAGCCGAAGTTGAGGTTGTTGGTGGTGCCCAGCGGCTCGGCGCCCACGCAGGCGAGGTTCGACGCGCACTCCAGCACCGCCTCGACCGTGCCGCGGTAGGGGTCGGCGGCGACACGGCGGCCGTTGCAGTCGATCGAGACGGCCAGCGCGGGACACACCCCCGCCCCCGCGGTGACGCCCGGCCCGTCTCCCTGCACGGCATCGCCCCCGCGCTTGGGGGTGGCCGGGAGTTGCAGCACCGCGGCGTCGGCGGCCTCGGGCCGGCGCACCGTGCGGGACTGCACGATCGAGTCGTACTGCTCGAAGAGCGGGCGGCGCGAGGCGATGTTGGGCGAGGAGAGCAGCGCAAGCAGCGCCTCCCGCAAGCCCGCGCCCGCAGCCGCACCGGCCGCGGGGGGGGCGAGCACCGGCGGGGGCGCCGGATAGATCGGCACCGCTGGCGGGGAGGGCGCCAGGTCGTACAGCGGACAGTCGTCCACCAGCGCACGCACGGGCATGTCCCCGACCAGCGCCTCCCCCACGAACACGCGCAGCCGCTCGGAGGCGGTGACCGAGCCGATGGCCGAGCCGCCGACCTCCCAGCGCTCGCACAGCGCCAGCACGGCCTCCACATCGCCGGGGGCGACGACGCAGAGCATGCGCTCCTGGGACTCGGAGACCATCACCTCGAAGGGCTCAAGCCCAGCCTCGCGCAGGGGGACGCGGGCGACGTCGATGTCAAGCCCCACCTCGCCCTTGGAGGCCATCTCGGCCGCCGAGGAGGTCAGCCCCGCGGCGCCGAGGTCCTGCAGCGAGACGAGCAGCCCCCGCTCCAGCAGCTCCAGCGAGCACTCCAGAAGCTTCTTCTCCTCGAACGGGTCGCCGACCTGCACCGTGGGCCGCTTGTCCTCCCCCTCACCCAGCTCGGCCGAGGCCAGCACGGAGGCCCCACCGATCCCGTCGCGCCCGGTGGAGGCCCCGAACAGCACCAGCACGTTGCCCGGCCCGGCGGCGGCGGAGCGCACCAGCCGCTCGCGCGGGGCGAGCCCGAGCGCCATCGCGTTGACGAGGCAGTTGTACTCGTAGGGCCCCTCGAAATAGACCTCCCCACCGACGGTGGGCACCCCGATCGAGTTGCCATAGTGAGCGATCCCCGCAACGGCCCCGTCGAGCAGGTAGCGCGCACGGGTGAAGGACGAAGAAGAGGGAAGGCTACGCCCCTGACGGGGCTCCGCAGGGGCCGCGTCGCTTGGATCGGTCTGGACTGCCGAACCCGCATGCCCGCCCCCGCCGACCTCGCCATCTCCGCCGCTATCGCCCCGGCCTATACCGACCTCGCCAAAGCGCAGCGAATCCAGCACGGCGATCGGACGGGCGCCGATCGCGAAGATGTCGCGCAGGATGCCGCCGACCCCCGTGGCGGCGCCCTGAAAGGGCTCGACCGCGGAGGGGTGGTTGTGGGACTCGACCTTGAAGGCGCACACGAGGCCGCCGCCCACATCCACGGCGCCGGCGTTCTCTCCCGGCCCCATGACGACGTGCGGCCCTTCGGTCGGAAGCGTGCGCAGCAGCTTCTTGGAGTGCTTGTAGGCGCAGTGCTCGGACCACAGTAGCGAGTACATCGCCAGCTCGAGGAGGTTGGGCGCGCGACCCTGCTTCTCGCACACCAGGTCGTACTCGGCGCGGGTGAGGCCCAGCGCCAGGGCGTCCTCGACGGTGGGGATCTCAGACACGGTCGGCCTCCATCGCCCACCCGGCTGAAGCGGCGGTCGCGCACGCGGCCCGACCGCCGGACGCGCCAAACCCCTTAGACACGTGCGCCCTCCACGGCGAGGCGCATCGAGTCGAAGATGCACAGCCCGTCCGTCGATCCCGTCAAAGGGTCCACGGCGTGCTCGGGGTGGGGCATCAACCCGAAGACGTTGCCGGCCGCGTTGCAGATACCGGCGATGTCGCGCAGCGAGCCGTTGAAGTTGTCCCCCGCGGCGTAGCGCAGGACGACCTGCCCGCCAGCCTCCAGCTCGTCCAACGTGGCCTCGTCCGCGTAGTAGCGCCCCCAGGAGTGCTTGGCCGGGATGCTCAAGGTTGGCCCGCCCACGCCCGCGGTGGAGGCATCTTCCGCCTGACTGCCCGGGGCAGAGGGCGGGCAGGCACGGGTGAATCGGGTTTTCCTCTGCACGACCTCCAAGCGCACCTGGCGGAAGGTGAAGCGGCGGTTGGCGTTGGGCAGCAGCGCGCCGGGCAGCAGGTGGGCCTCGCAGAGGACCTGAAAGCCGTTGCAGATCCCCAGCACGAGCCCGCCCTCTCCAGCGAACTCGACGACCGCCTCCATCACCGGCGCGAAGCGCGCGATGGCACCGGCGCGCAGGTAGTCCCCGTAGGAGAACCCCCCAGGGACCACGACGGCGTCGACGCCGTGCAGGTCGCGCTCGCCGTGCCACAGCAGCTCCGCCTCGCCCACCCGCCGCGCGGCGAGCAGCGCGTCGACCTCGTCGCAGGACCCCGGGAACTGGAGGACCCCGAAGCGCACGTCAGTCGGAGGAGGGGCCCAGCAATTGGACCTCGTAGTCCTCGATGAGCGGGTTGGCGAGCAGCTTCTCGCACATCGCCTCCAACTCGTCGGGGTCGTCCACGTCCAGCTCCACGAGCCGCCCGATGCGGACGTGGGAGGCGCCGGCGAAGCCGAGCGCCGGCAGCGCGCGCTGGACGGCCTCGCCCTGTGGATCGAGGATGCCGGCCTTGGGACGGATCAGCACTCGGGCTCTCATCGAACCCGGCCCCGTCGGGGGCAGGCCCGCCGAGAACACCGTGGGCCGCGTGCCCGCGGGCCACGTCGCGAAAGACGGTCCGGTCGAGGGCGGCTCATCAGGAGGCGCTCCGGTCGAGGGCGACCCATCAGGAGGCGGTCCGGTCGAGCCAAGCCTGGAAGGGCTCGCCGACGATTCGCTCGTACGCCTCGACGTAGCGCGCGCGCGTGCCCGCCACCACGTCCTCGGGGATCGCGGGCGCGGGCGGGCGCTTGTCCCAGCCGCTGGAGGCGGCCCAGTCGCGCACGTACTGCTTGTCGAAGCTCGGCTGACCCTGGCCCGGGGCATATCCATCGACGGGCCAGTAGCGCGAGGAGTCGGGCGTCAGCACCTCATCGCCCACCACCAACTGGCCGTCCTCGTCCAGCCCAAACTCGAACTTCGTATCGGCCAGGATCACGCCGCACTCGCGCGCGTGGGCCGCCGCGAACGAGTAGAGCTCGACGGAGACGTCGCGCACACGCTTCACCAAGCCCTCGTCGCCCACCAGCTCTGCCGCGCGCGCGAAGTCGATCGCCTCGTCGTGGCCGACGTCGGCCTTGGTGGAGGGGGTGAAGATCGGCTGCGGCAGCTGCTCTGACTCGCGCAGCCCGGTGGGCAGCTCGATCCCCGAGACGGCTCCTGTGGCGAGGTAGTCCTTCCAGCCCGACCCGGTGATGTAGCCGCGCACCACGCACTCCACAGGCAGCATCTCCAGGCGCCGCACCACCAGCCCCCGGCCCAGCGCCTCGGCGGGAACGCCCTCGGTCGCAGACAGCAGGTGGTTGGCGACGATGTGCGCGGTCTTCTGGAACCAGAACACCGACAGCCCGGTGAGGACCTTGCCCTTGTCGGGGATCGGCGTGGGATGAACCGCGTCGTAGGTCGAGATGCGGTCGGAGGCGACCATCAGCAGGCGGCCACCTGCCTCACCGCCGCCGCCCTCCAGCGCGTACATCTCGCGCACCTTCCCACGGGTGATCAGGGGCAGGTCGGCGAGGGCGCTCACGCGGCGCGATGCTACCAGCGGGGGCGGCCGCGATGAGCGGCCGTGGGGCGCCCGAGAGAGGCCCGGCCCGGCTCCGCGGTGGCGCTCGCGGGCGCCTCAGACCGTCCTCGACCCGTCCTCGACCCGCGGGTACCTTCGCGTCTCGGGCGACTCGGCTCGCCGACGCCCTCGCCGCGCCTCAGGCGATCTCGTTCAGCCGCGCGACGATCTCCCGCGCGTGGCGCGTGTACTGCCCATAGTCGAAGATCGCGTCGAGGTCGAGCTCGGAGCCGACCGGGTCGGCGGCCAGCAGCTCGCGTAGCGGTGTGCGCGTGTCCCACGCCTGCTGGGCCACGCGCTGCACGCCGTAGTAGGCGTCGTCGCGGGTCATGCCCGACTCCACCAGCGCCAGCAACAGACGCTGGGAGAACAGCGCGCCGTAGGTCAGCTCGAGATTCTCGCGCATGCGCTCGGCGTCCACCGTCATGCCCTGCACAAGCGCCGTTGCGCGGTGCTGGAGGTAGTCGAGCAGGATCGTCGAGTCGGGCAGCACGACGCGCTCGACCGACGAGTGCGAGATGTCGCGCTCGTGCCACAGCGCCACGTCCTCCAGGCCGGCCTGGGCGTTGCCGCGCAGCACCCGCGCGAGCCCCGCGATCTGCTCGCTCTTGATCGGGTTGCGCTTGTGGGGCATCGCGCTCGACCCCTTCTGCCCGGCGCGGAAGGGCTCCTGCAGCTCGCGCACCTCCGTGCGCTGCAGGTGGCGCACCTCGGTGGCCAGACGCTCGAGGCCCGCGCCGGCGAGGGCGATCGCGCTGAGCAACTCGGCGTGACGATCGCGCGCTACGACCTGCGTGGACACCGGCTCGCTCTTCAGCTTCAGCCGCTCCAGCACGCGCGCCTCGAACTCCGGCGAGGTCGCGGCGTAGGTGCCCACGGCGCCCGACACCGCGCCCACCGAAGCCTGGATGAACGCGCGTTCCAGGCGCCGCGCGTTGCGATCGGCCTCGAAGGCGAACCCGGCGAGCTTTACCCCGAAGGTGGTCGGCTCGGCGTGCACGCCGTGCGTGCGCCCGACACAGAGCGTGTCCACGTGCTCGCGCGCGCGGGCGATCAGCGCCGCGCGCAGCTCGTGCGCGCCCGCGATGACGATCTCGCCGACCTGGCGCAGCTGCAGCGCGAGCGCCGTGTCGAGCACATCGGAGGAGGTCAGCCCGAAGTGAATCCAGCGCCCCGCCTCGCCCGCCGACTGCGCGAGCACGTCGACGAACGCCGCCACGTCGTGGTCGGTCTTGCTCTCGCGCTCGTTGACCGCCTCCACTGTGAACGTGGCAGCGCCGATCGCCTTCAGGTCCTCCGGCGTCGGCCCCTTGCCGTCGCCGAGCAGCGCCGGCAGCTCCATGCAGGCGGCAACCTCGACCTGGCGCCAGCTCTCCATGCGCGCCTCGTCGGTCCACAGCCGGCCGAGCTCAGGGCGGGTGTAGCGGGGGATCACGCCTCGATTATCGCCGTCGCGGGGAAGGGACGCGCACTCGTCGCAATCCTCAGGCGCTTTCCGCGCGGCTCTTGCATCCTCACGCGGGATCGCGCGCGGCACGACCGGCCGGAGTCGCTGCCGGAGACCCTACGCCCCCAGGATGCGCGCAGCGAGGATCGCCGCGTTGCGGGGGTTGTCGAGCCCCACGCACGCCACGGGCACGCCCGGCGGCATCTGCACGATCGAGAGGATCGCGTCGAGCCCGCCCGCAGCGCTGAGACGGCTCGTCAGCGGAACGCCGATCACCGGGATGTCGGTGTGCGCCGCCACCGCTCCGGGCAGCGCCGCGGAGATGCCCGCGCCGGCGATGATCACGCGCAGCCCGCGCATGCGCGCGTTCTTGGCATATTCGGCAACCAGGTCGGGCTCACGGTGGGCGGACATCACGCGCAGCTCGTGCATGATGCCGCGCTCGGTCAGCTCCGCCCCGGCCTTTTCCATCGCCTCCATGTCGCTCTTGGAGCCCATCACGATGCCCACCAACGGCGCGTCCACGTCGAGCTCGGCCAGCGTCGACTCGGCCTCCGTCAGGGGGGTTGATATCTGGGAGACGTCGCCCACGTTCAGGCGCCTCCGCCAAGGCTCGCCGCGCCCGTGGACGCCGGGTCGGCGACTGCCGCATCGTCGCGCGGCGCGCCCGCCACCTCGGGCTCCTCGGCGCCGGCGGCGATGTCGCCGCGCATCTGCATGCCATCGAAGGAGATCATTCGTGCGCCAGCATACGCCGCCGCGCGGGCGGACCCCACGTCGGCGCCGAGCGCGGTGACATTCAGCACGCGCCCGCCGGCGGTCACCACGCTGCCACCTGCCCCCCGCGATGAGGGGTTCCGGGCCGCGGTGCCGGCGTGGGTGACCTCCACCTCCCCGGGCACGTCCTCCAGGCCCCCGATGAGGTCCCCGCTGGAGGACTCCGCCGGATAGCCGGCGCTCGCCAGGACCACACTCACCGCCGGACGGGGAGACCACTCCAGCTCGATCCCCGCCAGCCCTCCCGGGCGTGAGGCCGCCAGCAGCAGCTCGAGCAGGTCCGAGCGCAGCCGTGGCAGCACCGCCTGCGTCTCCGGGTCGCCGAAGCGCACGTTGAACTCCAGCACGCTTGGTCCGCTCGGCGTAAGCATCAGACCCGCGTACAGCACCCCGTGAAAGGGAGTGCCCCGCTCGCGCATCAGGTCCACCACCGGCTGGTGCACGGCGGCGGCGATCTCGCGTACCCGCCCGGCGTCGAAGCCCGCGACGGGCGAGTAGGCGCCCATCCCGCCGGTGTTCGGCCCACTGTCGCCCTCCCCGATGCGCTTATAGTCGCGCGCCGGTGCCAGCGCCAGCGCGCGCTGGCCGTCGCAGACCGCCAGCAGCGACAGCTCAGGCCCCTCCAGGCGCTCCTCGACGACGGCCATCGGGGCCTCACCCGGCAGTGCCGTCCTTACGCCGGCGACGGACGCCGAGGCGACGGCGGCGTCGGCGTCGGCAGCGATGACGGCGGGAAGCGCGGCCCCAAAGCGCCCCTGCACAAAGATCTCCTCCAGCGCCGCGCGTGCCTGCTCGGCGGTGTCCGCGACCGTCACGCCCTTCCCGGCCGCGAGCCCATCGGCCTTGACGACCACGCCGGGGGCGGCCAGCTCGTCCACCGCCTCGATCCCCTCGGCCAGCGACTCAACGCGCCGCCAGCGCGCCGTCGGCACCCCCGCCTGCTCCATCGCCTCCTTGGCGAACGCCTTGGACCCCTCCAGCCGCGCCGCCGCGGCGCTCGGCCCGAAGGCGCTGTGGCCGTTCGTAGCGAGCGCGTCAACCAGCCCCGCCACCAACGGCGCCTCCGGCCCGACCACTGTGAAATCAACGCCCTCGCACTCCACGGCTGCCAGCAGACCCGCGATGTCATCGCCGGCCACGTCCAGCACCCGTGCGTCGCGTGCGATCCCAGCGTTGCCCGGCGCGCAAAGCAGCTCCGGCTGCCGCGGCGAGCGCTTCAGCGCGCGCACAAGCGCGTGCTCGCGCCCACCCGCTCCGACGACGAGGACTCTCACGTCAGAGAGACGAGATGAAATCGTCGACGGGTATCGCCGCCAGCGTCTCGTAGCTCACCGTCCCGCGCGAGCCCAGCTCCAGCGACACGCGCGCCATCGTCTGCTCGTCGGGCGCCTCCACGATGTTCACGAAGTCGAAGCGTCCCAGCGTGGCCCACTGCGCCTTGACAGTAGCGCCCAGCTGTTCGACCTCCTTGTTGACCTCGCGGATGCGCTGCGGGTTGTTCTTCACGGTCTGTACGCCGTCGGGGGTGAGGTTGGCAAGCATGATGTAGGTCGGCATGGGCCCTCCGTCGGTAGCGATCCCCGCGCGCGTCGCGCGCCTGGACTGAAAAGAGGGACCCGGCTCGCCAGCTTGCGGCCGGCTACGTCACCCTCTACCCCTCGTTTTACCCGATCAGCGAGACTTGCACAGTCCGGTTGCGCGAACTGCGACCAACAATCTCATCGGCGCTCGGGGCTGCTGTCTGCGAGATGAGGCTCGATCCAGACTCGGTAGCGCCCGATGAAATCGCGCGCGGCGTCGTGCACTAGCTCAGCGGCGCGGTGTACGTCTCCGGCCGAGACCCGGAGGTAGCCGTGCTCGATCATCGCTCGGGCGACCTGCGCCCGGACCAACCGCCGGCAGAGACTACCGTCGATCACACCCACCTCACGTAGTGCCTCGAATGCCCGGGCCGCCGACCCCTCCGCGCCCTTCGGAGGAGGCGGCAACTCCGCCAACTTCACACCTGCATCGGCGAGTTCCGCGACGAAGTTCTGAACCCGGCCCACAGCCCGCTCCAGCGCCTGCACGCGGTTGTACGCCTCCATGTCCTCGGTCGTTTCAAAGGCCGCTTTGAACTCCGTCAAGTCGAACTCGCCGCCGAACGCCGCCATCGCGTTCTCCAGCGCCGCGTACTGTCGCGGAAACTGCTCCAGATGTCCCACGATGTCCCGCCGCCAGCGTTGGCTCTCGGCCTTGCGCGCCATACTCCGAGACCGTCAGGCGCCGATCAGTGCGTCGATACCCGCCAGCGCGGCCCGCGTACGCCGTGCATCCTGCAGCTGACCGCGCCTGCCCAGCTCCGCCTCACGCGTGCGCAGCCGCGGCCACTGCCCTTCGCGATCCACCAGCACACGTCCATGGGCGAGCAGGTCGGCGAGGAAGGACGGCTCGACTTCGGCATCCTCCAGCCGCATGACATCGACAGGCCGTCCGGCGACCGCTGAGAGCTTGACGTTTAGATCCGCCACGCGCTCCAGGCTCCGGTCGCGCAGATCGACCAGTACATCGACATCGCTCGCGGCCGTATCCGTGCCGGCGGCCGTCGATCCGAACAGCAACGCGAAGCGGACGTTCTGCTCGGTGCGCAGCGCCCCGCGCAGCCTCGCAAGCATGCTCCACGAGCGCCGCACGTACTGGCGCTCCGCCAGCGACAGGTCCAACCTTCGCGGTGAGCGCCTCGTTCCTCGCAACGTACCTTCGGCTACCGCCCGGCGCAACGTCCGATCGTTTACACCCACCTCGTCGGCCAGCATGGTCAGGCTCGTTATATGTCCTATAATAGCAATTCGTGTGTCCATTATCTTGCACAACCGCCAGCTCACCCCATTCTTCAGCGGCGGTCGAGCGCGTCAGGGCATGCTATTTTTTTGTCATAAAGGTCAGCGAGTCTTGATATCGCCCGACCTCGTTCAGCCGCCGGCCGCGGCTGCGCGATCGACGACCCGCAGCACCAGCTCGCCGCCCTCCGCATCGACCGTGACGCTGTCGCCGGTGCGCAGGTCGCCCTGCAGCAGCGCCAGCGCGAGGCGGTCGGTCAGCTGCTTCTGAATCACCCGGCGCAGCGGGCGCGCGCCGTACGCCGGGTCGTAGCCGAGGTTGCCGATCAGCGTGCGTGCGTCGTCGGTGAGCGTCACCTCGACGCCCCGCTCGCGGACCCGCTCGATCACGTGACCGACCTGCAGGTCCACGATCTCTGAGATCTGCTCGCGCGTGAGCGCGTGGAAGCGCACGATGTCATCGAGGCGGTTGATGAACTCGGGCTTGAAGTGGCCCAGCAGTTCGGTTCGCAGCTGCGACTCGTCCGCGTCTTCGCTCACCGGGAAGTTGGAGGTCATGATCAGCACGGTGTTCTTGAAGTCCACCGTGCGGCCCTGACCGTCGGTCAGGCGGCCGTCGTCCATCACCTGCAAGAGCGTGTTGAACACGTCGGGGTGGGCCTTCTCGATCTCGTCCAGCAGCACCACGCTGTAGGGGCGGCGGCGCACCGCCTCGGTCAGCTGGCCTCCCTCTTCGTAGCCCACATATCCGGGGGGTGCTCCGACCAGGCGCGAGACGGAGTGCTTCTCCATGTACTCGCTCATGTCGATCCGCACCATCGCGTCCTGGCTGTCGAACATGAACTCCGCCAGCGCGCGCGCCAGCTCGGTCTTGCCCACGCCCGTGGGGCCGAGGAACAGGAACGTGCCGATCGGGCGGCCCGGGTCCTGCAGTCCCGCGCGGCTGCGCCGCAGCGCCGAGGCAACCGCCTCGATCGCTTCGTCCTGACCCACCACGCGTTCGTGCAGGCGCTCCTCCATGTGGATCAGCTTTTCTACTTCGCCCTCCAGCAGGCGGCTGACGGGGATGCCCGTCCAGCGCGCCACGACCTCCGCGATGTCGTCGGCGTCGACCTCCTCCTTGAGGAAGACCGGAGCGGACTCCTCATCACGCGACCCATCGGAGCCGCCCTCCTGGGCGGCCAACTCCTTTTCCAAGTCGGGTATCACGCCGTAGCGCAGCTCCGCCGCGCGCTGCAAGTCGGCGGCGCGCTCGGCCTTTTCGGCCTCCGTTCGCGCCTCCTCCAGGCGCACCTTCAGATCGCGCACACCCTGGATCGCCTGCTTCTCCTTTTCCCACTGCCCCTTCATCTCCGTGCTGCGCGCCTTCAGCTCGGCCAGCTCGCCTTCGATCGCCGCGCGGCGCTCCGCGCTGGCCTCGTCCTTCTCCTTGCGCAGGCTCGTCAGCTCGATCTCCAACTGCATCACGCGGCGGTCCACCTCGTCGATCTCCGTCGGCAGCGAGTCGATCTCGATGCGCAGCTTCGACGCCGCCTCGTCGACCAGGTCGATCGCCTTGTCCGGCAGGAAGCGATCGGCGATGTAGCGGTGGCTGAGCGTCGCCGCGGCGATCAGCGCGCCGTCCTGGATGCGCACGCCGTGGTGCACCTCATAGCGCTCCTTCAGCCCGCGCAGGATCGCGATCGTGTCCTGTACTGCTCGGCTCGCCCACCGTCACCGGCTGAAAGCGCCGCTCAAGCGCCGCGTCCTTCTCGATGTACTTGCGGTACTCGTCCAGCGTCGTCGCGCCCACACACCGCAATTCCCCGCGCGCCAGCATCGGCTTGAGCAGGTTCGCCGCGTCCACCGCCCCCGGCGCCGCGCCCGCGCCGACGATCGTGTGCAGCTCGTCCAGGAACAGGATCACCTTGCCCTTCGCCTCGCTCACTTCCTTCAGCACGCCCTTCAGGCGGTCCTCGAACTCGCCGCGATAGGCCGCCCCCGCGATCAGCGCGCCCATGTCGAGTGCGATCACGCGCCTTTCGCGCAGCGAGTCGGGCACGTCGCCGCTGACGATTCGCTGCGCCAGTCCCTCCACGATCGCGGTCTTGCCGACGCCCGGCTCGCCGATCAGCACCGGGTTGTTCTTCGTGCGGCGGCTGAGCACCTGGATCACGCGGCGAATCTCCTCGTCGCGCCCGATCACCGGGTCGAGGTTGCCCTGCTCGGCCAGCTCGGTCAGATCGCGCCCGAAACGCTCCAGCGGCTTCTGCTCCTCCTCGGGCTGGGACTGGGTGGGGTTTGACTGTGGACCGTTGGGGGTCATTTTCTGTACCTCCTCCTCCGATCGGCTAAGCGGCGGCTGGGGGAATTGGAAGTAAAGGTGTGGGCTGTTTGCCTATTGGTGTTGGCTGTTTGCCTATTTTTCAGCTGGGATAGCAATAGTATTTACGTTAGTTTGGCGAGGGACTATCGCCGCGCCCCTGGAGATGGAAACGGCGAGCGCACATCGGCCGCCCGCACCAGCTCGACGCCGGGTGGGCTCCCATACGGCACGAGCTCCGCGCGGAAGCTACGCCGCACCTCCTCCAACCGCTCGGCCAGCTCGACCTGCGCGCGCGCGGAGACCATCTCCAGCTCCTCGATGCGACTGTTCAGCGCCTCGATCTGCTCCTCCAGGTCGAGCACCCGCTCAACCCCCGCGAGGTTCAGTCCCAGCTCGGCCGTCATGCCCTGGATGTGGCGCAGGCGCTCGACGTCCTCCTGCGAGTACAGCCGCGTGCCCTTCGGCGAGCGCTGGGGCTCGATCAGCCCGCGCGCCTCGTACACGCGCAGCGTCTGCGGGTGCATCTCCGCCAGCTCTGCCGCGACCGAGATCATGAACACGCCGCGGTCGCTCGCCACGCGCACGTGCGTCACTTCGCGCCGGGCCATCACGCACCGTCCTGCGTGTCGCCGCGCCGCGCGCCGCCCTCTGTGCCGCAGGGCATCACGAGCCGCCCTTCGCGCTCTCGGTCGACGTGCTCCCCTCGCCGGCGTCCGACGCGCCGCCGGCTGCTGCACCGGGGTGGGTGGGGATCTCATCGAAAAGCTGGGCGCGCGGATCGCCGTTCATCACCTTCGACAGCCCCTCCACCGCCTTCTGCTGCTCGCTGTTCAGCTCCTGCGGCACGTCCAGCACGAAGCGGTAGTGGATGTCGCCGCGCTCTTTGCTGCCCGGCCTTGGCGGCCCCTCGCCCCGCAGGCGCTGCACGGTGCCGTGCGCCGTCCCCGGCTTCACGCGCAGCGTCTTGCGCCCGTTGAGCGTCGGCACCTGCACCTCCGCGCCGCGCAGCGCCTCGGGGATCGTGAGCGGCACCTCGACCTCCAGATTGTCCCCCTTGCGCTTGAACACCGGCGAGGGCGTCACGTGGGTCGTCACATACAAGTCCCCCGGGGGCCCGCCGCCCCGCCCCGGCTCGCCCTTGCCGGGCAGGCGGATGCGCGATCCCTCCTTCACGCCCGCCGGGATGTTCACGCGGTAGCGCTTCATCGTGCGCACCGCGCCGCTGCCCTGACAGGTGGGGCAGGGGTCGTCGATCACCGTGCCGCGCCCGCCGCACTGCGAGCAGGGCTGCGAGATCGAGAACATCCCCTGGCCCTGCGTCTCGATGCCCCGCCCCTGACAGCGCGGGCACACCTTCGGCTGCGTGCCGGGCTTCGCGCCCGTACCGTGGCAGGTCGGGCACGTCGAGGCGCTCGACACCGACAGCGGCACCTGCCCACCCGAGACGGCCTGGTCGAAGGAGATCCGCACCTGCGCCTCCAGGTCCGCCCCGCGTTCTCCGCGCGGTTTGGTCCGCACCTTGCGCCCGCTCGCCGACCCGCCGAACAGGTTGGAGAGGATGTCGCCCATCGAGGAGCTGTCGAAGTCGAAGTTGCCAAACCCCCCGAACCCCGCGCCGCCGCTGGAGGCGAACGCGCCCGTGCCGCTGTCGTACTGCTTGCGCTTCTCGGGGTCGCCCAGCACGTCGTGGGCCTGCGAGATCTCCTTGAAACGCGCCTCGGCGTCCTTGTCGTCGGGGTTGCGATCGGGGTGGTACTTGCGCGCCAGCTTGCGGTACGCCTTCTTGATCTCCTCCGGAGTGGCCTTCTTCTCGACACCCAGGGTCGCGTAGTAGTCGGGGCGGGTCGCCATGCTCTGATCCTCCCCTGCCTACGCGGCCACGAGCACGCGCGCGGGTCGGATCACCATTGCGCCCGAGCGGTAGCCCGTCTGGTAGACCTCGGCCACCGTCCCACTCTCGGCGCCCTCGACGGGCTGCTGGGCGACGGCCTCGTGCTCGTTGGGGTCGAACACCTCGCCGACCGGCGCGAACGCCTCGATCCCCACGCGCCCGAGCGCGGCCCCCAGCTCCGAGCGCACGAGCCGCACGCCGTCGAGCAGTGGGTCGTCCTTTGCCGCGCCCTCCAATGCACGATCCAGACTGTCCAGGGCAGGCAGCAACTCCTTGGCAAGCTTCACCACCCCACGTTCGTGCGCCGTCGCTGACTCACGTGCCACGCGCTTGCGGTAGTTCTCGAAATCCGCCTGCGTTCGCTGCGCCAGAGCCAGATACTCATCGCGCTGAGCGGCCGTGGCCACCAGCTCGTCGATGTCCTCCTCGACCTCGATGGCCTCGGCGTCATCGACGGGCTGGGGCTTCTCCTCGACCTCGTCGTCAATCGTCTGCTCTATGTCGGTCATCGATTAGACCTTCGGCTCGTCGACGACCTCTGCGTCCACCACGTCCTCCTCGGACGCGTCGCCCGCCGAGCCATCACCGTCGGCCGCGGCACCGTTGCCGCTCGCCGCGGCCTGCTCCTGGGCGCGCTGATACATCGCCTCGGAGATCGCGTGGAAGGCGGACTGCAGGGCCTCGGTCTTGGCGTTGATGTCGGCGGGGTCCTCGCTCTCCAGCGACTCACGCACCTCCTTGATCGCCGCCTCGATGCGCCCCTTGGAGTCGGCGTCGACCTGATCGCCCAGGTCGGTGAGCTGGCGCTCGGCCTGGTAGGCCGCGTTCTCGCCGTTGTTGCGCGCCTCGGCGAGCTCGCGTGCCTTGCGGTCCTCCTCGGCGTGCGTCTCGGCGTCGGAGACCATGTTCTTGATCTCCTCGTCGCTGAGCCCCGAGCCGGCCTTGATCTCGATCTTCTGCTCCTTGCCCGTCCCCAGGTCCTTGGCGGAGACGTTGAGGATCCCGTTGGCGTCGATGTCGAAGGCGACCTCGATCTGCGGGATGCCGCGCGGCGCCGGCGGGATGCCGGTCAGCTGGAACTTGCCGAGCGACTTGTTGTAGTTGGCCATCTCGCGCTCGCCCTGCAGCACGTGGATCTCGACCGAGGGCTGGTTGTCCTCGGCGGTCGAGAACACCTCGCCCTTGCGCGTGGGGATCGTGGTGTTGCGCTCGATCAGCTTCGTCATTACGCCGCCCTTCGTCTCAATCCCGAGGGTCAGCGGGGTGACATCGAGCAGCAGCACGTCCTTCACGTCGCCGGCCAACACGCCCGCCTGGATGGCGGCGCCAACGGCGACCACCTCGTCCGGGTTGACGCCGCGGTGGGGCTCCTTGCCGGTGAGGTCCTTGACCTTCTCCTGCACGGCGGGCATACGCGTCATGCCACCCACGAGCACGACGTGCTCGATCTCCTTGACGCCCTTGTCCTTGGCGTCGTCGATCGCCTGGCGCACGGGGGCCACCACGCGATCCAGCAGGTCCGAGGTCAGCTCGGAGAGCTTGGCCCGCGTAAGGCGCGTGTCGAGGTGCTTAGGCCCGCTCGCGTCGGCGGTGATGAAGGGCAGGTTGATCTGCGTCTCCTGCGTCGTGGAGAGCTCGATCTTGGCCTTCTCCGCGGCCTCGTACAGCCGCTGCAGCGCCATCGGATCAGCCGACAGGTCGATCGCCTGCGCGCGCTTGAAGTCGGCCACGAGCCAGTCGACGATCGCCTTGTCGAAGTTGTCTCCGCCGAGGTGGTTATCGCCGGCGGTGGACTTCACCTCGAACACGCCGTCGCCGATCTCGAGCACCGACACGTCGAAGGTGCCGCCGCCGAGGTCGAACACGAGGATCGTCTGGTCGTCCTCCTTGTCCAAACCGTAAGCCAGCGAGGCCGCGGTGGGCTCGTTGATGATGCGCCTGACGTCGAGGCCCGCGATCTTGCCGGCGTCCTTGGTCGCCTGGCGCTGGTCGTCGTTGAAGTACGCCGGGACGGTGATGACCGCGCCGTCGACCGATTCGCCCAAATACGCTTCCGCGTCGGCCTTCAGCTTCTGCAGGATCATCGCTGAGATCTCCGGCGGGGAGTGCTGTTCGCCGTTGACTTCCACGCGGGCGTCGCCATTGGGGCCGGAGACGACCTTGTAGGGGACGATCGACTCCTCCTCGCGCACCTCCGCCTCCTTGCGACCCATGAAGCGCTTGATCGAGAAGACGGTGTTCTGCGGGTTGGTCACGGCCTGGCGCTTAGCCACCGTGCCCACCAGACGCTCGCCGGAGGCGGTGAAGGCGACGACGGACGGCGTCGTGCGCCCGCCCTCGGCATTCTCGACGACTGTCGGCTCACCGCCCTCCAGGACGGCCATGCACGAGTTGGTCGTGCCCAGATCGATACCTATGGTCTTGCCCATGTGTGAAGCTCCTTATATGTGACTGAATAACGAGGGGCCCGACCGAAGCCGGGAGACACGCGCCTCCGGCGCGAATCCCCGTTTCGGCCAGCCGGCCTTCGGCCACCCTCGAAGAGACTGTGGAAATCTGCGTGAGAGTATGGCAGATTTTCTGCGGATGTCAAGGTACGCCAAACTGCGGGCCCTCAGGGCGACGTTACCCGGCTGGCGCGCCGCGCATGCGGGCTGGCGTGGGCAAGGTTTTTAAGGAAGGGAGCCGGTCCGCGCGGCGCCGCCTGGCGCGCCGAACCAACGCCCGACAATGTGCGGACGCGACCGCAAGATCTGCTGCGCAAGTGCACACACGCGCCCCTGCTGTCGCTACCTTCTGTATATGAACGCCGGGAGGATCGGCGCTGAAGTGGGGGCAGCGGTCAAGCCCCGCCTGCGCGGGGTCTCACACCAATACGCCTTCTTCGTGTCACTCGCATGCGGGGTGGCGCTGATCCTGGCCGCCTCGGGCGGTCGGGCGCGCGCGGCCGCCGCCGTCTACGCCGTGGCGGTGTCGGCGCTGCTCGGCACGAGCGCGCTGTATCACCGGGTGACCTGGCGCCCCGCGGCCCGGCGCTGGATGCGCCGCCTGGACCACTCGATGATCTTCCTGCTGATCGCCGGCACCTACACGCCGGTGGCGCTGCTCGCGCTGTCCGGGCCGCTGGCGCGCGCGATCCTGATCGCCGTATGGATCGGCGCGCTCGCCGGCATCGCCTTCAAGCTCGTCTGGTTCGACGCGCCGAAGTGGCTCTTCGCCGCGGTGTACGTGGCGCTCGGCTGGGTCTCCGTCGCCGTGTTCGGCGAGCTGCCCGCGGCGATCGGCTGGCTCGGCTTCGCGGGGCTGGCGCTCGGCGGCCTGCTCTACACCGTCGGGGCGGTCGTCTACGCGACCGAACGCCCCAACCCCTTCCCGAAGGTGTTCGGCTACCACGAGATCTTCCACGCGCTCGTGATCGTCGCCGCGGCGCTGCACTACGCGGTGATCGCCTTCGCCGTGCTGCCGCGCGGCTGATCGAACAGACCCCTGCTCGGGCACATGCGCGCCAAGGCGCACTCCCCGCACGCCGGCGACCGCGCGTGGCAGGTGCGCCGCCCGTGGCGCAGCAGGTTCACGTGGAACTCGAGCTCCTCCCCCGGCGGCGTGAGCGCGAGCATCGCGTCGTGCTGCTCCTCGAAGGGGGCCCCCGGACGGAAAAGGCCCAGGCGCGTGCCGACGCGCGAGACGTGGGTGTCGACGGGGATGTCGCGCAGGCCGTAGGAGAACAGCAGCACGCAGGCGGCGGTCTTGCGCCCGACGCCGGGCAGCGCGCACAGGTAGGCGCGGCTCTCGGCAACCGACGCGGTGCGCATCCACTCCAGCGAGAGCGGGTTCTCGGAGTCGCGCTGGTCGGATGGGACATGTGGATGCTCGGCGATCGCGGCAAGTATCCGCTGGATGCGCGCCGACTTGACCTTGGAGATGCCGCCCGGGCGGATCGCCTCCTCGATCTCCGCGACGGGCGCGGCGAGCACCGACTGGTAGTCGATCCCCTCGCGTCCGAAGCGCTCGCGCAGGCGCAGAAAGGCGACGTCGCGGTTGCGGTCGTTGGTGCTCTGCGAGAGCACCGTCAGCACCAGCTCATCCAGCGGACGCCCATGCGGGGCCATGCGGGGGATCCCGTAGACCGCGCGCAGACGGTCGCGGATGCGCTTCACGCGCGCTCGCGTCGGGGGCTTCCAGGTGGTAGAGCGCAGGGCACCAGGCACGGGGCGGCGGGAGGTGTGGGGCACCGGCCCACGGTAGCCGTCTATATCCTCGCCAGGTGCCCGAGGTCGCAGACCACACCGCCGAGCTGGGCGAACTGCCGATCTTCTGGCGCAGCGCGCCGGCGCCCGAAGGCACGCCGGCGAGCGTCGCGCCGGCCCTTTACCTGCACGGGGTGCCGACCAATTCGCGGGACTGGGTGCGGCCGCGCGAGCACCACGGAGCCCGTCCGCGGTGGCGGCGTTGGTGGAGGCCCGCGCGCAGCGACGACCGGTGGGTACTGCCGCCACCGTATGTGAAGGGCTTCCTCGAACGCAGCGGCGGCCTCGCGCCGGACCTCCCCGGCTTCGGGCGTTCGGGCAAGCCGGGGTATTTGAAATACACGATCGAGGAGTACGCGGACTTCATCGAGCGTTTCCTCGACCTCGTGGAGGTGGAGCGGGTGCGGATGCTCGTGCACGACTGGGGCGCGGTGGGACTCGCGTTCGCCCAGCGCCACCCCGAGCGCGTGGAGCGCCTGGTGGTGACGAACGCCGTGACGTTCCTGCCGGGCTACCGCTGGCACCGCACCGCGCGCCTGTGGCGCATACCCGGGGTGGGGGAGCTCGTGATGGGAACGACCACCAGGTGGGTGCTGCGCCGCTCCACGCGCGAGGCGACCGCCAGCGGCGAGCCGCTGCCCGAGGCCTTCCTGGACACGGTGCTGGACCACTTCGATCAGGGCACTCAGCGCGCGATCCTGCGCCTGTACCGCAGCTCGCCGAGCAGTGTGCTGGAGGCGGCCGGCGCGCGCCTGGGCACGCTCACGATGCCGGCGCTGGTGGTGTGGGGCGAGCGCGACCCCTACATCCCCACGCGCTTCGCGCACGAGTACGCGGAGGTGCTGGGCGCCGAGCTGCTGCTACTCGACGCGGGGCACTGGTGGTGGTATGAGCGACCTGAGGCGATCCAGCGGGTGGTCGACTTCCTCACCGCGGCGTAGGTGCAAGCCAGGCGTGTGGCCAGGCCGTCGACATACGTGACCATGCTCAGGCATAGATAGCGTCTCGGTATGGCTTCGCCGTCACTGGCTACGAGCGCGCCGCCAGGCCGTGCGATGCATGAGCATCGCAACCTCCTGGACCGCCGCGCGCCTTGGGCGCTCGCGCTGGCAACAGCCGCGGCCCTCTCGCTCGCCTACCTGATCCTCAGCCCCCCGGCTGGAGACCTCGCGGCGGCGACGTACCGCAGCGAACTGTTCGCGCGCGTGGGGTTCACCCTGCGCGACAACGGCTGGTACGCGGTGCACGGGCACTACCTGCCGGGCTACTCGCTGCTCTCACCAGCGCTGGGAGCGCTGCTCGGCGTGCGCGTGGTGCTGGTGCTCTCGGCGGTCGCGGCGAGCGTGCTGTTCGCGCTGATCGCCACGAGAGTGTTCCCGCCCGCGGCGGCGCGCGTGGCGGCCGCGTGGTTCGCGGTGACGTTCTGCGTGGGCTTGCTCTCCGGGCGCGTCCCCTACGATCTCGGCTTCGCGATCGGGCTCGCCTCGGTGCTGGCGCTGCTCGACGGACGCCTGGCCATCGCCCTCGCCCTAGCCGTCCTGACCAGCGCCGCCAGTCCCATCGCGGGCGCGTTCCTGGCATTGGCCGGCCTGGCCGACGCACTCGCACAGGACAACGGTTTCGCAGGCGGTGGAGGGAAGGGCGGGCCCAGCGAGCAGAACGGGCGAACACCGGCGCTCGGGCGGCGCGGCCTCGTACTCACGGCCGCCGCGCTCGCCCCAATCGTGATCCTCACTGTGGCGTTCCCCGAAGGCGGCTGGGAGCCCTTCGCGCCCTCGGTCTTCTGGTGGGCAGAGGTGGGGATCCTCGCGATCGCTGTGCTCTTGCCGCAGGGGCCGCTCACGCTGCGCGGGCGCCAGGCCGTGCGCATCGGTGCCGCTCTTTACGCGGTGGCGATGGCAGGGGCGTTCGTGCTGCGCACGCCCGTGGGCGGCAACGCAGCGCGCTTGGGCGCGACGCTCGCCGGTCCGCTGCTCGTGGGCGTGCTGTGGGGCAACCACCGGCGCATCCTGTTGGTACTCGCGCCGGTACTGCTCTACTGGCAGCTGGAGACTCCGATCAACGACGTGAGCGCGCTCGTGGGCGACCCCTCGACGAGCGCCGCCTACTACGCACCGCTGCGCGCCGAGCTGCATCGATTGGATGGGTATCCCACCCATCCGCGCACGATCGTGGAGGTGCCGCTGACGGGCGCGCACTGGGAGGCCGCCTACCTCGCCGGCCACGAAGGGATCGCGCTGGCGCGCGGCTGGGAGCGCCAGCTCGACACGCGCTACGGGGCGCTGTTCTATCGGCCGGGACTGACCGCAGCGGCCTACCGCGCGTGGCTCGCCGAAAACTCGGTGGTCTACGTGGCGCTGCCCGACGTGCGCCTGGATGAAGCCGGACAGGCGGAGGGGGCGCTGATCTCCCGCGGACTGCCCTATCTGCGCGAAGTGTGGCGCTCGCCGCACTGGCGGCTGTACCGCGTCGTCCTCTCGGGTGCGACGCCGGTCCACGCGGGCGCGCCGAGCCGGGCGGGCGCCGCGGCGAGCGGCGTTGCCGGCGCCGCGGCACGGTAGGCTTCACATTCGATGGTCGCCCGCCTCCGCCTGCTGCAGGCGCGGGTCCTGCCACACGGTTGGCTGGATGTACTGCGCCAGGTATCGCTATTCGGTCTCGCCTACCTCGCCTACCGCGTGGTACGCGGGCTGGTCGAGGGTCAGGCCACGGCGGCCTTCCAGCACGCACGCGACCTGATCCAGATCGAGCGAACTATGCACTTCTTCGTCGAGCCCTCGGTGCAGGCTTGGGCCTCGAGCAGCCACCTCCTGATGGACGTGTCGAGCTGGCTGTATGTCAACGCGCAGACCACGGTGACGGTCACGGCGCTCGTGTACCTGTACCTGCGCCACAACCGCTCGTTCTACTTCGTGCGCAACATGTTCATGATCGCGATGGTGATCGCGCTGATCGGCTACGCGGTGTTCCCCACCGCCCCGCCGCGGTTCATGCCCGAGTGGGGCTTCATCGACTCGGTGTCGGACTTCACCGGGCTGCACATCGACCACGCCAGCGCAACGATGAGCGCGCTGACGAACCCCTATGCGGCGGTGCCCTCGATGCATGTCGCCTTCGCGCTGATGATCGGCTGGCCGCTCGCGCGGCTGACCAAGCCGCGCGTGGTGCGGGCTGCTTGGTTCCTGTACCCGTTCCTGATGGCGTTCGTGATCGTGGCGACCGCCAACCACTTCATCTTCGACGCGCTGCTCGGAGCGCTCACCGCCGCCGTCTCCGCCTACGGGGCGGCGTGGCTGGCGCGCGTGCGCCCCGCGGTATGGCGCTTCTCTGGCGCCGGCGCACAGGGAGCCACTGCGCAGATGGGCGGCGCTCGCGTAGGCGCAGCCGGCGTCGGTACGAGTGGGTAGGGAGCACGGGGTGCCTCCCAGACATGCACCGGCTCGCTCCGCGCGGCGAGGCGCCCTGCGGGGGGGCAGCGGGCGCGCGGCTCGCGGCGCACGCGCGCCGATCGGGTCCGGGCAGCGCCGCGAGCTGGTGCGCAACCGCCTGATCGAGTCGCGTCTGACGCCCAACGCGATCTCCCTGACGGGGCTCGTCCTGAACCTGCTCGCGGCGGGACTCGTGTGGCAGGAATACTTCTTCCTCGGCGGGATCGCCTTCATCGTGGGGTCGGTGTGCGACACGCTCGACGGGCGCTACTCGCGCATGTCGGGCAAGGGCTCGCCGTTCGGCGCATTCCTGGACTCCACGCTCGACCGCATCGAGGAGGGCATCGTGCTGACGGCGGTGGCGGCATACTTCGCCACGCGCGGGGAAGCGGGGGCTGCGGCGGCCGTCGTAGTCGCCGTGCTGGCGTCGCTAATGGTCTCCTACACCCGCGCCCGCGCGGAGGCGCTGGGGGTGGAGTGCAAGGTCGGCATCGCCACGCGCCCGGTGCGCGTCGTGATCATCGCGATCGGCCTGCTGTTCGCCAAGGGCGCGGGGCTGGGCAGCTTCGAACTGCTCGCGCCGGCGATCTATGTGCTGGCGGCATTGAGCGTGTTCACCGTCGCGCAGCGCGTTTGGCATGTGCGTAGAGAGTTAGCTCGGGACGGCATCCAGCCGGGTGGGGTGGGGACCTGATCAAAATGAGAGCCCTCCAGGCTCTCTTGACCGGGCCTTCGGCCCTCCACACGTGTGACCACCCCCATGCCCCGGGGTACCTCCTCCAGAACGAACAAGCAAAGGACTGAAGCCAACGTGACACCCACTTCGAATCTCAACGGCGCGGCAACCAACGGCGCCGCCCGCTACCAACCGGACAAGGTCCGCGTCGCGATCGTCGGCGTGGGCAACTGCGCCAGCGCTTTCGTGCAGGGCGTGCACTACTACGCGGACGCCGACCCCTCCCAGCGCGTGCCCGGCCTGATGCACGTGGACCTCGGCGGCTACCACATCAAGGACATCGAATTCACGGCGGCCTTCGACATCGACAAGACGAAGGTCGGCAAGGACTTGGGTCAGGCGATCTGGGCGGGGCAGAACAACACGATCAAGTTCGCCAAGGGCGAGCGCGCGGTGCCGAGCAAGCTCGGCGTGCCGGTGTACCGAGGGATGACGCACGACGGCCTGGGCAAGTACCTCAAGCAGAAGATCGAGAAGGCGCCGGGCGAGACGGCGGACATCGTGAAGATCCTCAAGGAGACGCACACCGACGTGGTCGTCTCCTACCTCCCGGTGGGCTCCGAGCAGGCGACCAAGTGGTACGTCGAGCAGGTGCTCGAGGCCGGCTGCGGCTTCGTCAACTGCATCCCGGTGTTCATCGCGCGCGAGGACTACTGGGACCGTCGCTTCAAGCAGGCGGGACTGCCGATCGTGGGCGACGACATCAAGTCGCAGGTCGGCGCCACGATCGTGCACCGCTCGCTGGCGCGGCTGTTCGGGGACCGCGGCGTGAAGATGGTGCACACCTCGCAGCTGAACGTCGGCGGCAACATGGACTTCTACAACATGCTCGAGCGCGAGCGGCTGGAGTCGAAGAAGATCTCCAAGACCAACGCGGTGACCTCGATCATGGAGGATCAGCTGCCCGCCGAGGACGTGCACGTGGGCCCCTCGGACTACGTGCCGTGGCTGACCGACCGCAAGTGGGCGCACATCCGCCTGGAGGGCCAGGCCTTCGGCGACGTGCCGCTGACGGCCGAGCTGAAGCTCGAGGTGTGGGACTCGCCGAACTCGGCGGGGATCGTGATCGACGCGGTGCGCTGCTGCAAGCTCGCCCTCAACCACGGCCTCGCCGGGCAGCTCGACGGGCCGAGCAGCTACCTGATGAAGTCGCCGCACAACCAGCGCCCCGACGACCAGGCGCGCGGCGACACCGAGAAGTTCATCGCCAAGTACGCGCGCAAGCCGGGGACGCAGCCGAAGGGGCGCAGCGCGCAGAGGCCCACTGGGCTTCCCAGGACGACCAGCGGGTAGCGTGTGGCTATGCCCTCCGCGTGGCCTGCGCTCTCCTATGGTCAGTGGAGGGCGACGTGCGACACGCTCCACGCGCACACCCAGGTCCTCGGCAAGCTGGCGGCGGTGCTCGCGCCGCCCGAGCCGCAGCTTCAGCACGCGGCTCTGCGTCTCACGGCACGGGGGTGGGAGACCGCCCCGCTCAGAGCGCCCGATGACTCGGGGATGGTCGTCGTGGCGCTCGACCTACGAACCCACGAGGCGGTGATCGAACACAGTCAGGGTGGCGCCGGGCGCGTCGCGCTCACTCCCGATCGGCCTGTGGGCGAGGTCACACGCGAGGTTCTAGACGCCGTTCGTGGCCTTGCCGGCGCCATCGAGATCGACCCAACCCCACAGGAGGTGCCCTGGAGCGTGCCACTCGACGAGGATGAGGAGCACGCGCGCTATGACACCGAGCAGGTTGCCTCCTACTTTGCCGCCGCGACCCGCGCCGCGCTCGTCCTCGCGGCATTCCGCGCGCCGTTTCGTGGACGCTCTACGCCGGTCAACGCGTGGTGGGGCTCCTTCGATCTCGCGGTGAACCTGTTCTCCGGCCTCCCCGCCGATCCGCCATCGGACGACTTCATCATGCGCAACGCGATGGATGCGCAGGAGGTCGCAATCGGCTGGTGGCCCGGCGATCCGCGATCGGAGAAGGCGGCGTTCTATGCCTATGCGCACCCGGCGCCGGAGGGGTTTGCCGCCGCGACGCTCTCCCCCGCCTCCGCGCATTGGGATGCGGCGCTCGGCGAGTACATCCTCGACTGGGATGACATCCGCGCCGAGCACAACCCACATGCGCTCGGGCTCGAGTTCGCCCGCTCGGCGTTCGCTCATGCGTGCGCTGTATGCGATTGGGATCCAGCGCTCGCCGCCAGCGCCGAGGGAACGCCTCCGCCAATCGCCTAAGGGCCGCCCCTCGCGAGACGCCCTCGCCATGGTCTCGCGAGGGACGCCCCTGACCTATCCTGCCCTCAGTGTCATCGGAGCGTTATGCCATCGCCCACGTCAGCCCCTACCCGTGGGAGGCCGAGCACGCCGTCAACGACTACGTGCGGCGGGTCGCCGGGGAGCTCTCGCAGCGCGGCCATCGCGTGCTGATCCTTGCACCATCGCGCTCGCCGGAACGGGTGCGCGAGGACCGCAGGGCACTGCGCGCTCTGCGGGAGCCGACAGTCGGGACGGCGGAGGCGGGGGGCGCAGCGACACTGCTCCAGGGAACCGACAGCGGGACGCCGCGGGTGATCGCCGTGGGTGAGGTGCTCGACGTGCAGAGCGGCGCCCGCTCAGGGGCACGCGTGGGGCGCCGCCGCGCAGGGGCGGGCGTGGGGTCGCTGCCGATCGACGTGGCACGCACGATCCAGGAACTGCTGGGGGGCATCGAGCTGGACGTGGTGCATGTACACGAGCCGTTCCCGCCGAGCACCTCCAGCGTGGCGCTGCGCCACTCGCGCGCGCTGAACGTGGGGAGCTTCCACGCCCCCACCGAGCGGCTGCTGACGACGCTGCTGGCCAAGCGCTTTGTGGGCACCTTCTTCGGGCGCCTGGATGCGCGCACGGCCAGTCAGCGCCAGACGGCGGAGCTGATGGAAAGCCACTACCCGGCCGAGTACCGCCTCGTGCCCGACGTGCCGGACAGCGCGCAGGCAATGGAGGAGATCTACACGGCGCTGGCGGCCCGCCGCCACGACACGAGCGGCGACCCGGCGCTGCGCAAACGCCTCGCGCGGCGGCCGCTGATCGACGTGGACCTGCACATGCACACCGACCACTCCGGTGACTGCGCGACGCCCGTGGAGGTGCTGTTGGCGACCGCCCGCGAACAGGGACTGGGGGCGATCGCGGTGACCGACCACAACGAGATCTCCGGAGCCCTCCAGGCGCGCGAGCAGGCTGAAGAATCGAGCGCTCACCCACCCTTGAAGGTGATCGTGGGCGAGGAGGTCAAGACGGCCGAGCAGGGCGAGGTGATCGGGCTGTTCATCGAGGAAAAGATCCCGCGCGGGCTGACGCTGGCGCAGACGGTCGCGGAGATCAAGCGCCAGGGGGGGCTCGTGTATGTGCCGCATCCGTTCGACCGGATGCACTCGGTGCCCGACTACGAGCACCTGTTGACGATCATCGACGAGGTGGACGCGCTGGAGGTGTTCAACCCGCGCGTGGCGATCGGGGCGTTCAACGAGGAGGCGGCGCGCTTCGCCGCGAAGTACCGCATCGTGGCGGGCGCCGGATCGGACTCGCACGTGGCGCAGGGGCTCGGCTCGGTGCGGATTCGGATGCGCGACTTCGACGGGCCGCAGGAGTTCATGCAGAGCCTGCGCGATGCGGACATCCTCACGCGGCCTTCGAGCCTGCTGTATGTGCAGGCGCTGAAGTTCCTGCAGACGAAGGCCACGCCGGCGCCCGCGCGCAAAGCGAGCAAGGCGCGGCGGGTCAAGCGCGCGCGCAAGGCTTGATGCACCGGCAAGGAGTAGCCAAGATGTCGTCAAAACCCTGGGGGCCTGCATGCCAGTCACCGATGACGAGATCAAGGAGAAGTACCTCGAGCGCGCGATCCGCGAGCTGAACTCGTTCACGCGCGAGCTGCAGGGCTGCGAGCACTGTCCGCGCGGGAACCTGATGCCGGTGCTCGGCTCCGGGCATCCGCAGGCGGACGTGATGCTGCTCAAGTACGCACCGCTGTCCTCAGAGACCGAGGAGGGCGTGGCCTTCTACGGACGCTCGGGGGGCGCACTGATGAAGTCGCTGAAGCGGTTGTCGATTGACCCTCTTGCTGTCTATGGCACGCTTTGCGTGAAGTGTCCTTTGAGCGACGCCGCGCTTGCCGACCCCGGGTGCGTGGCCCGGGTGACCGAGGAGATCGCGATCGTGCAGCCGCGGATCGTGGTGGCAATGGGGTCCGACGCCCTCGCCGCCCTCGACGACTTCGACATCCCGCTGGCGCGGCCGCTGCAGGATCGGCTCGGGATCATCCAGCAGCTGACGCCTTCGATCGATGCTCTGTATGTGCCGAACATCGACGAGGCGCTGGACGAGCAGGACGCCAAGCGGGAGTTCTGGAGCGCGTTCCGCGCGCTTGGCGAGTGGTACGAGGCGCAGCCTCCATACTGATCCAGACGCAGTCCCTCTACAGCTCCAGCACCACCTTGCCGAGCTTGCCGCCTGCCGCGAAGCGCTCATAGGCCGCGGCGGCATCCTCCAGGGCGAAGATCTCGGCGATCGGCACACGCAGCGCACCTGACCGAAACAGCGGCAGGATCTCGTGCTCCAGCGCGCGGGCAGCGAGCGCCTTCTCCTCCAGCGGGCGGGCGCGCAGGGTTGAGCCGTGGATGCGGGCGCGCTTGCCCATCAGCGCGAGCAGGTTCAGCTCGGCCTTGGCGCCCGCAGAGACGCCGATCACGCAGATACGCCCGCCGCTCGCCAGCGCGTTCAGATTCTCGCCGAGGTTCGGTGCGCCGACGAGCTCCAGGATGACGTCGAACGGCCCGTGCTCGGCAAAGCCCTCGGGCGCAATGACCTCGGCGCCCAGCGCGGCGACCTCGGCGCGCGACTCCGCGCGGCGCACGGTCGCAGTGGCTCTCGCACCGGTCGCGCGGGCGAGCTGGATCGCGGCGGTGCCAACTCCACCCGCGCCGCCGTGCGCGAGCAACCGCTCCCCCGGGCGCAGCCCCGCCTGCGTGAAGATCGCATCGTGGGCCGTAGTGAAGACCTCGGGCAACCCGCCCGCGGCGGCCCAGTCGAGTGAGTCGGGGACTGGCATCAGCTGGCGCTCGTGCACCACGGCCAACTCGGCCTGGCCGCCGCCGCCGACGATCGCCATCACGCGGTTTCCGATCGTGAAGCGCTCGGCCCCGGGGCCTGACGCGGCCACCTCGCCCGCCAGCTCCAGCCCGGGGATGTCCTGCGGCGAGCCGACGGGCGCAGGATAGAGACCCCGGCGCTGCATCATGTCCGCCCCGTTGAGCCCCGCCGCGCGTACACGCACCAGCACCTCACCGTCCCCCGGGACGGGGTCTGGGTGCTCCTCGATGACGATCTCCTGCTCGCGGATGGTGACGGCGCGCATTGCGCGCGTAAGACTATCCGCCGGCGCAGACCAGGCTCTAGGTCGAAGCCCGCTCCAATAGCGCCATACACTCCACATGATGTGTCTGGGGGAACATGTCGACGGGACGGACCTTGCGTAGGACCCAGCCGGCCTCGACGAGCTGCGCGGCGTTCGGGGCCAGCGTGGTGGGGTTGCAGGAGACGTAGACGATTCGCCTGGGGGCGCAGTCGATGATGCGGCGCACGACCTTCTGGGAGAGGCCCGCGCGCGGCGGGTCCACGACCACCACGTCGGGCTTGCCGGCGCGCGCCAGGAGCTCGGGCAGCGCCAGGCGGACGTCGCCGGCGAAGAAGTTCGCGCGGATGCCGTTGCGCTGGGCGCCGGCGATCGCGTTGGCGACGGCCTCCTCGATCAGCTCGATGCCCCACAGCTCGCCCGCGCGCGGGGCGAGGGTCATCGCGATCGTGCCGATGCCACAGCAGAGGTCATAGACACGCTCCCAGCCCTCCAGTGCGGCGAACTCGACGATCAGCCCGTAGAGCACCTCGGTCATCTCGGTGTTGGTCTGAAAGAACGCCTCAGGGGAGATGCGCAGGTCGAGCTCGCCCAGGCGCTCGGGCAACTCCGCCTCGCCGCTGACGAGCTCGGTCTCGCCGCCCATGGTGGTCTCCGCGAGTTGGCTCGAGCGGGTCCACATCAGGCCGGAGAGACTGTCGCCCAGCGCCGCGCGCAGCGCCTGCTCCAGCGAGTACACGTCTAGCTCGCCGGGGGTGCTGACGAGGCGCACCTGCAGCTTCCCGGTATTGCGGCCCTCGCGCACCACGAGGTTGCGCAGCAGCGCGCGACCGTCGGGGGCGGGGCCGATGCGCTCGTGAGAGCGCTCGTCCGCATCGCGCGCCTGGCCGCGACGGGTCTGCTGACCGGGCTCCCCGCCGCGACTCCACGCTCCGAGGCCCTGCTCGCGCGCCCAGCGGGCCGCAGCCTCGCGCGCAAGGTTGCCCTGCTCGGACGCAAGCAGGCAATCCTCGATCCCCTCCACGCGATTGCCGCCGGCGGAGGCGTGAAAGCCGCAGACTAGGCGCTCGGCAGGCGGGTGGACGACCACATCCCCTCTTTCCTCCTCCTTTTCATCCAGATCGGCTCGCATGCCGAACGAGTACTCGAGTTTGTTGCGATAGCGCCACTGCTGCACGGCCGGGACGATCTCCTGCAGCTCGAATCCCTCCAGATGGCCGATGCGTCGCAGCGCGTCGCCGACCTGCTGCTGCTTGATCTCGAGCTGGCGCTCGTAGGGCAGCACCTGCCAGGGGACTCCCGGGTGCCCCGCACGCGGCGCGATCCGCTCGGGGCTCGGCCGCAGCACCTCGATGGTGCGGGCGTGGGCATAGGAGCGCTTGCGCTTGTAGACGACCGCGCGCACGCGATCCCCGGGCACGGCCCCGGAGACAAACACCACGTAACCGTGGTCGCCCATGCGCGCGATGCCCTCGCCGCCGTAGGCGAGAGAATCGATCGTCAGCTCTAGCTCCTGGCCGCGCTCGGGGCGCGCGGCGCGAGCGGGCGCCCGGGATCCCGACGGCTCGGGTCCCGACGGCTCGGGGGTCGACGGCTCGGGTCCCGACGGCTCGGGGGTCGACGGCTCGGGTCCCGACGGCTCGGGGGTCGACGGCTCGGGGGTCGACGGGGTGTCGGCGAGGGCTTGGGCCGCGAGCTTCATCGCACCAGCATGGCAGTCCGCGCCGCCGCTCGCGGAGTTGGCTCAATCCCCGGCCAAGAGCAGCTCCAGCAGCCCCTTCTGCGCGTGGCGGCGATTCTCCGCCTGGTCCCAGATGCGCTGGCGGGGACCGTAGAGAAGGTCCTCGGAAATCTCCTCCCCGGGGTGGGCGGGCAGACAGTGCAGGACGATCGCATCGGGGTGGGCCTGGGCGAGCAGCGCATCGTCGACCCGGTAGGGCCCGAGGGCCCGGCGGCGCTCGGCGGCGGTGGGCTCGTCGCCCATTGAGACCCAGACATCGGTATACAGAACGTGCGCGCCGGCCACCGCCTCGCGCGGATCCTCGTGCAGGGTGAGTGCCCCGCGCGCCGTGGGGGGCAGCGGGACGGTGTCTGGATCGAGCGCGTAGCCGGGGGGCGAGGCCACGGCGACGTGCACGCCGGCGAGCGCGCCCAGCACGGCGAGCGAGCGCGCCATGTTGTTGCCGTCGCCGACATAGGCCAAACGTAGCCCCTCGAGCGAGGGGAAGCTCTCGCGCACCGTCAGCAGATCGGCCAGCGGCTGGCAGGGGTGGTGCATGGAGGTGAGCATGTTGAAGACTGGGATGGAGGCATACCGCGCAAGCTCCTCCACTAGCTCATGGGGCCCGGTGCGCACACCCACCGCCGCCACGTGGCGGGAGAGGACGAGCGCGGTGTCGCGCGGGGACTCGCCACGGGCGAGCTGCAGCTCCTCGGGGCGCAGCACCACGGGATGTCCGCCCAGCTCGTGGACGCCCACCTCGAAGGACAGGCGCGTGCGCGTGGAGGGACGCTGGAAGATCAGCGCCACGCTGAGCCCAGCAAGCGCCTGAGAGGAGAGCGGCGCGGCCTTCAGCTCTGCGGCGCGCGCAAGCAGTGCGTCCAGCTCACCGGCGGTGAGCTCGGCCCCGGTCAGGAAGTTGCGCGCCATCGAGCGAGTCAGTCTAGATTGAGGAGCGACAGGGCGGTGTGAAAGGGTTTGCGCGTGCACCACGCCATGCGACGAGGGACGAGGGTGCCGGACCTGGCGGCACCCGCCCAACTGAGAAAGGACCGAGGATGAAGAGAGGGTTGCCCGCATTGATCGCCTGTGCCTCCGCGGTGACACTGGCGGCCGGCTGCGGATCGGGTGGGAGCAGCACCTCCGAAACCACGACCGTCACGGTCGGTGGTCGGACGAGCACGGTGGTCGTCGGCAAGAGCGGCAGCGTGAGCAAGACCGCCAGCGCAGGACTGCAGACCGACACCACGCCCAAGTACGCCACCCCGGAAGCCTCGGCGCCCGTGCAGAGCGGGGTGGTGCAGATCGAATACCGCAACATCGCGATCGACCCGGACGCGATCAAGGTCAAGGTCGGGAGCACGATCAAGTGGACGAACTACGACCCGGTGGAACACAACGTCACGAGCAAGAGCGGCCCCGCGCACTTCGCGTCGAAGAACTTCGGCGAAGGCGGGACGTTCGAATACAAGGTGACCAGGCCCGGGGTGATCCACTATGAGAACACGCTGCAGCCGGTCTCGATGAACGGCACGATCGAAGTGGTGGAATGAATAGCTCGGATGGGCGTCCGGCCGACCCTTCTATAGATAGGTCGCCCTCCGGGCGCCCTTGACCGGGCCCTCGGCTCTCAGCCCTCGAACTGGGGGCGGCCCTGGTCCGGCGTGGAGGCCGTGGCGTAGGTGCGCCGCGGGATGCGCCCGGCCCCCGCGGCCAGGCGACCGGCCTCGACGGCTAGGCGCATCGCGTACGCCATCGCCACCGGGTCCTGCGCGCGCGCGACGGCCGAGGCGGCCATCACCGCATCGCAGCCGAGCTCCATCGCGAGCGCCGCGTCGGAGGCCGTGCCGATGCCCGCGTCGAGCACCACGGGGACGCTCACCGCTTCGCGTAGCAGGGCGAGGTTGTAGGGGTTGCGGATGCCCTGTCCGCTGCCGATCGGCGCGCCGAGGGGCATCACCGCCGCGCAACCCAGATCCTGTAGGCGCCGCGCGAGGACCGGGTCGTCGGTGGTGTAGGGGAGCACGACGAACCCCGCGTCGATGAGCTGCTCTGCCGCCAGCAGGAGCTCGGGGGCGTCGGGCAGCAGCGTGTCCTCGTCGCCGATCACCTCGAGCTTGATCCAGTCGGTGGCGAACGCCTCGCGCGCCAGCTGTGCGGTGAGGACGGCGTCGCGCGCGGTGCGACAGCCGGCGGTGTTGGGCAGCAGCTCCACTCCCACGGCCGCGAGCACGTCGACCAGCGAGCCGCGGGCAGAGGGATCGACGCGCCGCAGCGCAACGGTGACGAGCTCCGAGCCGCTGGCACGGATCGCCTCCTCGAGCAGCTCAAGCGACGGGAAGCCGCCCGTGCCGAGCAAGAGGCGCGAGCGCAGCGTGCGCCCGGCGATGACGAGCTCGTCAGCGACCAGCGCCCGCGGATCCTCCCGGCGGGAGAGCCCGCTCGCGGAGCGCTCCCGCCCGGCGGTGAACCTGGTGCTCACGCGTCAACCGCCCTGCATCGCCGTCAGCACCTCCACCCGCGCGTCCTTGGGCAGGGCGAAGTCCTGCCACTCGCCGCGCGGCACGACACCGTCGTCGACGGCTACCGCGATGCCCTTCGCGTCGGGCGCCAGACCCATGCGAGCCAGCACGTCAGCCACGGTGTCGCCCGCGCGCAGCTCCGATTCGCCGCCGTTGAGATAGATCATGTGACCGCAACCGCCCCCGTCAGCTCGCGCGTCACCAGCTCGGCCGTGAGCGGCGCCAGCAGGATGCCGTTGCGGTGGTGGCCCGTCGCCCACACGAGTCCGTCGAGCGCGCCCGGCCCGATCACCGGGACGTTGTCGGGCGTGCTCGGGCGCAGGCCCACGCTCAACTCTTCGATCTGCAGCTCCTCGATCCCGGGCACCAGCTCGTGGGCGTCGCGCAGCAGCTCATACACGCCGCCCGCCGTCGGGTGCAGATCCTGACCGCGCTCCTCCATCGTCGCGCCGAGAACATAGTGGCCGTCGCCGCGCGGGACAAGGTAGCCGCCGTGGAAGCGCACCACTCCGTTCAGCAGCCCCGGGCCCGCCGGATCGCGCAGGCGCAGGATCTGGCCCTTTACGGGGCGCACCTGGACCGACATGTCCGCGGGCAGCTCCACGTCCGACGTCCAGGCGCCGGCAGCCATCACCACCTGGCGGGCGTGCACCGAATCGCCGTTCTCCAAACGGACCCCGGTCGCCCGTTCGTTGTCGTGCTCGACCGCGGCCACGGGCGTGTGCTCGCGCAGCTCCACGCCCTCTACCTCGCACGCGCGGCGCAGCGCGGCGAGCACCAGGCGCGGATCGACGGAGTGGTCGTCGGGAGCCGCGAAGGCCAGGCGCACGGTGGGCGCGAGCGCGGGCTCCAGGGCGCGCGCGGCACTGGGTAGCAGCCGCTCGGTGCGCAGCGCCAACGAGTCGCGGAGGGCGATCTGGCGCTCCAGCTCGCGCGCCTCGTCGCCGTCGCGCGCCACGACGAGTGTGCCCGTCTGCCGCAGGCCCACCGGGACCCCGGCAGCCTCTTCGAGGTCGGCCGCGAAGCGCGGCCAGCGCTCAGCCGAGCGCAGTCCAAGATCGAGCACCCGACGGCCGGCCTCGCCGAACTCGACCTCGGCGACCGGCGCCAGCATCCCGGCAGCCACGTGCGAGGTCGCTTCGCCGGTGCCCTGGCGCTCCAGCAGCGTCACCGACAGTCCCGCCTGGCGCGCGCGCCAGGCGACGGCGAGCCCGATGATGCCACCGCCCACGACCGCCGAGTCGACCTCGTTCGACATGGCATTGATGCTGACAGGAAATGCGGAGTGGCCCGGCTCACCGGCCGGTAGCCGGCTGCCTGCCTGCCTGTGCCCTTTGGGTGTGCCCTTGGGTGCGCCCTGGGTGCGCTCTTTGGGTGTGCCCTCGGGTGCGCCCCCCTCTGGGCAGTGTCAGACTCCAATCATGCTTGCCCAGGAGCGCCACGCCCGCCTGTCGAAGGCGCGTCTGTATCTGGTGTGCGACGCCCGCCCCGGGGGCCGCGCGCTGCCCGACGTACTGGAGGGCGCATTGGCGGGCGGAGTGGAAGTGGTGCAGCTGCGCGACAAGCACCTCTCAGACGAGACCTTGACAGAGGCGGCCCGCGAGGCGGGCGCCATCTGCGCGGCGCGGGGGGCGCTGCTGATCGTCAACGACCGCCCCGCCGTGGCACTGGCGGCGGGGGCCGACGGCGTGCATGTCGGTCAGTCGGACATGCCCGTGTCAGAGGTGCGCGAGCTGGTGGGCGGGGAGCTGCTGGTGGGGCTCTCCACACACGCGCCCGCGGAGATCGACGCGGCGGGCGCAGCCGACTACATCGGCGTCGGGCCCGTGCACACGACACCCACCAAGCCCGGACGCCCGGCGGTCGGGGTGGAGCTGGTGCGCTATGCCGCCGCTCATGCCCCCTGTCCGTTCTTCGCGATCGGCGGGCTGTGGGCTGGGAACGTGGGCGAGGTGCTCGACACGGGGGCCACGCGTATAGCGGTGGTTCGCGCCATCGCCGAGGCGGCGGACCCCGAGGCGGCGGCGCGCGCGCTGCGCGAGACACTGGATGGCGCCATTGTCAGCGCCTGAGGGAAAGGACCGAGGGAGCCAGCTCACCGGCCCACGGTCGCCTTCGCCAACCTCTGGGCGGGGAGCAATGCGCGACGAAGAGGCCCGCGCCGCGCTGCAACCGCTCGCCCCCGGCGAGTGGCCTGTACCGCTTGTGATCGCGATCGCGGTGGCGGCGCTGCTGGCACTGGCCGTCGCAATCAGCACGGCCAGCGTGCAAGAACTCAATCGGCACGGCGGCTCGCTCTACGGCGCGGCCTTCCTGACGCTCGTGCTCGTCGGGCTCGCCGGCGGGATGCTGCAGAAGCGCTACTGGGCGGTGCTTGGCTTCGAGGCGCTGCTCGCATTCCAGGTGATCGTCACCTCACTCGCGCTGGTCCTCGCCTCGACGCTGCCCGCGGCGGCCGGCTGCGTGCTCAGCATCGGCCTCGGCGGCTGGCTCTTCTGGAAGCTTGTGAGGGTCATGGGACGCATACAAGCTGGCGAACGATAGGCTCACGCCAGATGACTGAGACCTCGTATGACTGCATAGTGATCGGCTCGGGACCGGGGGGCTACGTGGCGGCGATCCGCGCCGCCCAGCTCGGTATGAAGACCGCGGTCGTGGAGAGCGACAAGGTCGGCGGACGCTGCCTGAACTATGCGTGCATCCCCGCCAAGGCGGTGCTGCGCTCGGCCGATCTGCTCAGCGAGATACGCGACGCGCACGAGTTCGGCCTGAAGGTGAACGGCATCGAGGTCGACTATCCGGCGGTGCAGGCGCGCCGTGAGAAGGTCGTCGCGACGCTCGTCGGGGGCGTGAACGGGCTGTTCAAGAAGAATGGCATCGACCTGCTCGAGGCCCACGGCACGCTCACGGATGCCGGCAACGTGCGGCTGGGCAGCGAGTTCGACGGCACCGAGATCCAGGCCGGCACGGTGATCCTGGCGACGGGCTCGGTCAGGCGGGCGATCCCCGGCACGCAGTTCGGCGGACGCGTGATCGGCACCGAAGAGGCGTGGGCGCTCAGCGAGCTGCCGGCGCGCCTAGCGGTGGTGGGGGCGGGCGCCTCGGGCGCGGAGATCGCCTCGGGCTATGCGCGCCTGGGCAGCGAGGTGATCCTGCTGGAGATGCTTGACCGCGTACTGCCCACCGAGGACGCCGACATCTCGCGGCTGGTGGAACGCGGGCTCAAGCGCCAGGGCATCCAGATCGTGACGGGAACCCCCGTCGAAAACGTGAGCACAGCGGGCTCGACCGTCACGTTCACGCACGGCGAGGAGAGCGCCGAGGTCGACTACCTGGTGATCGCCGCCGGGCGCGGCGCCGACGTCGAGGCGCTCGGGTTGAGCGAAGCCGGCGTCGAGTTGGACGACCGCGGTCTCGTGAAGGTCGACGGCGCGCTGCGCACCACCGCCAAGGGGGTCTACGCGATCGGCGACCTCGTACCCGGCCCGGCGCTCGCGCACAAGGCCTCGGACGAGGGCATCCTCGCAGCGGAGGACGCCGCCGGATTGCCGACGCATCCCCTGTCCTACATAGACATCCCGCGCGCGACCTTCTGCACGCCGAACGTGGGCTCGTTCGGGCTCACAGAGGAGCAGGCGCGCGAGCAAGGCTACGACGTGGTCGTGGGCAAGGTCCCCTACGGCGCCGTCGGCGGGGGCACCGTCTATGGGGACCGCACCGGGCTCGTGAAGATCGTCGGCGAGAAGAAATACGGGGAGATGCTGGGCGGGCACATCGTCGGTAGCCGCGCCACCGAGCTGATCCAGGAGCTGGTCAACGTGCGCGCGCTGGAGGGCGGCTACGCCGAGCTCGCGCGCATCGTCCACGGTCACCCCACGCTGTCGGAGGCCGTGATGGAGGCGGGGCGTGCGACCGACAGCTGGCTCATCCACGGCTGACCGCCGACGGAGATGACTGACCTCGCTGTCACGTCTCACTCGCCCTCCGCCTCCGCGCCTCACGCCGCCTTCTACTTCGACCTGGCCAGCCCGCTGGCGTACCTCGCCGCAGAGCGCGTCCTGCACGCCCTGCCGGCCCCCGCGGAGTGGCAGCCGGTGCTCGCGCACGAGCTGCCCGGCGCCGAGTCCTTCGAGGCATTTCGCTGCGAGAGCGAGGCGGAGATCTTCCGCTCGGTGCTCGAGCGACGCGCGAACGAGCTGGGGCTTCAGCCACTGCGCTGGCCGCCGGACTTTCCGTTCGACAGCGCCCTGGCGATGCGAGCGGCCACGTACGCCAAGTCGATCGGCCGTGCTGTGCCCTTCGCGCAGGCGGCGTTCCGACAGGCATTCGCCGGCGCGCGCAGTCTCGCGCAGGCGGACAACGTGCTGGTGGCGGCCGCGGCGTGCGAGATGCACCCGGCGGCTGTCGTGAAGGGGACCGAGCTACTTTCGGTGCGTGAGCAGCTGAGCGCCGCCACCGTCGCTGCCGCTCGGGCCGGGGTCAGCGATGTCCCGGCGGTGCGGGTGGGCGAGGAGGTGTTCGTCGGAGAGCGGGCGCTGGAGCGAGCCGCGACCTGTATGGCCCAGACAGCATCGGTGCGATCTGAAGCGTCCTGGGCGCGATGAGGGCCAACCGCGCCTACCGCCTGATCGTGCGTCGCGGAGGCTGGATGCCCGCTGCGCTCGCGGATCCCGATCGCGTCGATCACATCGAGGTCGTGGAGATCGACAGCGGCGAGGTAGTCCTGTTCTGGGATTGCCCACCGCAGATCGCCGCGCGGCGCGCGCGAGCGCTGCGAGCAGATTTCGCGCAACTCGAGGACCGGGAGTTCTTTGAGCGCTGGGCTACCGTGGAGGGTTGATGGCGCGCACGCTCCCCGACCCCGTGGCCGCCCGTGAGTGGCTGGCGACGATGACGCTGATCCGCCGTTTCGAGGAGCGCGCGGGGGAGATGTATGCGCGGGCGAAGATCGGCGGCTTCCTGCACCTGTCGATCGGCGAGGAGGCAACGATCGTCGGCAGCGCCCGGGCGCTGCGCGAGGAGGACTACCTGATCTCCACCTACCGCTCACACGGGCATGCGCTCGTGCGCGGCACGCCACCCGAGCGGGTGATGGCCGAGCTGTTCGGGCGCGTCGACGGCTGCTGTGGCGGGCGCGGCGGCTCGATGCACATGTTCGACCTCGACCGGCGCTTCATGGGCGGCTACGGAATCGTCGGCGGTAACCTGCCGATCGCGGCGGGTATTGCCCTCTCAAGCGACTACCGCGAGACCGAGGAGGTCACACTGTGCGTGTTCGGTGACGGCGCGTCGAACCAGGGAACCTTCGGCGAGACGCTGAACCTCGCCGCGCTGTGGCGGCTGCCGGTGGTGTTCCTCGTGACAAACAACCAGTTCGGCATGGGCACCTCGCTCAAACGCCACTCCGCCGTGACCGACCTGCAGCGCAAGGGCGAGAGCCTGGGGGTGCCGGGCACGCGCTGTGACGGGATGGACGTGGCGGATACGCACGCCGTCGTCAGCGAGGCCGTCGAACGCGTGCGCACCGAGCGCTGCCCGATGCTGGTGGAGGCCATCACCTACCGCTTCCGCGGGCACTCGATGGCCGACCCCGAGGAGTACCGCACCAAGGAGGAGGTGGGGCACTGGCGCGAGCGCGACCCGCTGCCCGTGTTCGGGGCGCTCTTGGAGAGCGAGGGCGTCGTCGACGCCGCCGCTCGGGCCGACATCGACGAGCAGGCGATCGCGCGCATCGATGCAGCGGTGGAGTTCGCCGAGGACTCGCCCTTCCCGGAGCCCCAGTCGCTGTATGACAACGTGTACGTCCTCGATGACCAGGTTCAGGGGCGCTACCACTGATGGCCAAGCATCGAGCACGAGGCTTACGGCCTACAGCCCCGCGCGGGCCCCGGTGGAGGCGGGGATGAGCGAGCTGCGCTACCGCGAGGCGCTGAATGAGGCTCTGCGTGAGGAGCTCCGCCGCGACGAGCGCGTCTTTCTGATGGGCGAGGACATCGGCGTGTTCGGCGGCGCCTTCAAGGTCACCGCGGGGCTGTTGGAGGAGTTCGGCGAGAAGCGCGTGCGCGACACCCCCATCTCCGAGAACACGTTCGTCGGGATCGGCGTGGGGGCGGCGATGACAGGCCTGCGACCCGTAGTGGAGCTGATGACGGTCAACTTCGCGCTGCTCGCGTTCGACCAGATCGTCAATCACGCGGCGCACATCCACTACATGTTCGGCGGCCAGGCGCGCGTGCCGCTCGTCGTGCGGATGCCACAGGGCGCCGGGCACCAGCTGGGCCCCACGCACTCGCACTGCCTGGAGGCGATGTTCCTGCACGTGCCCGGGCTGCTCGTCGCGACGCCCGCGACGCCCGCGGATGCCAAGGGCCTGTTGAAGACTGCGATCCGCGACGAGAACCCGGTGATCTTCATCGAGCACGAGTCGCTGTATGGGGTGCGCGGCGAGGTGCCCGACACCTCACCGCGGAAGGAGGGAGAGGGGAAGCCGGGCGGGGCCGAGGAAGCGGCCGCCGAGGAGCACCTGGTGCACTTCGGTCACGCCGCCATCCGCCGCGAGGGCTCGGACGTGACCATCGTGGGCGTCTCGCGCATGGCGCTCACGGCGGAGCGCGCGGCTGAGCGACTGGCGAGCGAGCACGGCGTGCAGGCCGAGGTGATCGACCCGCGCACGCTGCGCCCACTCGACCTCGACACGATCCTCGCCTCGGTCGCCAAGACCAATCGCTGCGTCGTCGTCGAGGAGGGCTGGCCGCACGGCGGCGTGGGCGCGAACCTGTCAGCGCTGATCTCAGAACAGGCCTTCGACGACCTCGACGCGCCCGTGCGGCGCGTATCGGGCGCCGACGTCCCGATGCCCTACTCAAAGCCGCTGGAGGAAATCGCCTACCCGCACGAGCCGCAGGTCGTGGCGGCGGCGCTTCAGGCCCTCGGCCAGGCCCCGCCGGCAGACGCCGCGCCCAATGGCGCCGTGGCGAATCCGCGCTCCGTCACCGCAACGAAGCCCGTGGGGGCCGACTGATGGCCGAGATGGTGATGCCGCGCCTGTCGGACACGATGGAGGAGGGCACGATCCTGCGCTGGCTGAAGGCCGACGGCGAGCAGGTCAGGCGCGGTGAGGAGCTGGTGGAGATCGAGACCGACAAGGCCAACATGACCTACGAGTCAGACCAGGAGGGCGTCCTTGAGATCGTCGCTCACGAGGGCGACACGCTGGGCGTTGGCCAGACGATCGCGCACATCGGTGAGGCGGATAGGAACGGATCTGACGACGTGCGCGAGCGCGCCGCTGCTCCTGCCACAGCAGCACCCAGCGAGCAGACCACGCGCGAGGGTGCGCCGATCACGGATGCGACCACGGCGGCGCCGACGCGCTCCAGTGCTGCAGATCGAGCAGCCCGACGACCACGAGGGTCGGCGCGTCATGGCGTCCCCGGTCGCCAGGCGCGTCGCCCAGGAGAACGGCGTCGACCTGCACGGGCTGAGTGGCAGCGGCCCCGGCGGGCGGATCGTGAAGGCCGATGTGGAGGCCGCCACCGGCGCACCCCCCACGGCAGGCCCACCGGCGGCTCCGCCAGACTCCTCCCCAGAGCACATCGCTCCCCCGGCCTCGGTCGAGGGCGTCGCCTCGGCCAAGGGCGAGAGCACCACCCAGGAGCTCTCGCGCACACAGCGCACGATCGCGCGGCGCATGGCCGAGTCCAAGGCGACGATCCCCGACTTCACGCTGGACGTGGACGTGGACATGGAGGAGTGCGTGGCGCTGCGCACCCAGCTGAAAGCGCTCGCGCAGAATGCCGGCCCCGGCCAACCCCCCGTTCACCCCGCCCCCACCTACAACGACATGGTCGTCAAGGCAGCCGCGCTGGCGCTGCGCGAGTACCCGCGCGCGAACGCGAGCTACCGCGACGGTGCCTTCGAGCTGCACGCGCGCGTGAACGTGGGCGTCGCGGTCGCGACCGACGACGCACTCGTCGTACCCACGGTGTTCGACGCCGACACGAAGTCCGTGGGCGAGATCGCCCGCGAGACGCGCGCGCTGGCCGAGCGCGTACGCGCGGGCACCGTGACACCGCCGGAGCTGGGGGGCGGCACGTTCACGGTCTCCAACCTCGGCATGTTCGGCGTGAAGGCCTTCACCGCGATTGTCAACCCGCCGCAGGCGGCGATCCTCTCGGTGGGCGCCCTGGAGCCGCGGGCGGTCGTGCGCGACGGCAACCCCACGGGGGGTGACCAAGGCGAGCAGACAAGCGAGATAGTCGCGCGCCACACGATGACCGTGACGCTGGCCTGCGACCACCGCATCCTCTACGGCGCCGACGCCGCGCGCTTTCTCGCGCGCATTCGCGAGTTGCTGGAAGCACCGGCTTCGCTGACGCTGTAACACCGAAACAGCCATAAGATGATTGCCTCATCCCTGTTTATGAACATATCATAGATAGATATGCTATTATCAGTCTTATGTTTTACTATGGCTTCCCACGCGGTGCACCACGGGCGTATCTCCTGGTGTAGCAGTGGTCTTCCGAACCCCACCCATGAGCTTCGAGGAGGACGCGGCGCTCGCGAAGATCGAGGAGCTGCGCCAGCGCCTGCGGTTTCGCGTGGCGCAGCCCCGCAGGTGGGTTGGCCAGGTCAGACGCGTGCTGGGAGCCCGCGCGATCCAGGGCTCCAACAGCATCGAGGGCTACAACGTATCCGTCGAGGATGCGCTGGCCGCGATGGGAGGAGAGGAGCCGGAGGAGGCAGCGGAAGAGGACTGGAACGCCGTCTCGGGCTATCGGCGGGCGATGACCTACGTCCTCCAGCTTGCGCACGACGAGCATTTCGAATACACGCCCCAGATCATTCGCAGTCTGCATTTCATGATGACCGAGTACACGTTCCAGGCAAGCCCCGGGCTGTGGCGGCCGGGGCCGATCTGGATTCGCAACGAGGTGACCGGCGACGTCGTCTACGAGGGTCCGCCGGCCGATCGCGTCCCGCCATTGATTGGTGAGCTGGTCGAGGAGCTGACAAGCGATCGCGATACACCCGTGATCATCCGAGCGGCAATGGCGCACCTGAACCTCGTGATGATCCACCCGTTTCGCGACGGCAACGGGCGCATGTCGCGCTGCCTACAGACGCTGGTGCTGGCTCGCGATCAGATACTCGAGTCCGAGTTCTCGAGTATCGAGGAGTACCTGGGTGCCAACACCAGTTCCTACTACGGCGTCCTGGCCCGCGTGGGTGGCAGGACGTGGAACCCCGACGGCGATGCGCGCCCGTGGGTGCGCTATTGCCTCGAGGCCCACTTCGTCCAGGCCAGCAGTGTCCTGCGACGCCTGCAGGAGTCAGAGCAGATCTGGACATCCCTCGAAGCACTGTGCGGGCAGCATCAGCTGCCCGAACGGGCACTCGCCGCACTGTTCGACGCCACCCTCGGGATGCGGATACGCAACTCCTCCTACCGCACGGCCCTCAAGTCGTGGGAGGAGGAGATCTCAAACCAGCTCGCCACCAACGATCTTGGCGCAATGGTCAAGGCCGGGCTGCTGGAGCGCCTCGGCGCCAGACGCGGCACCCACTACCGGGCGACGGACACGCTGCGGGAGATAAGGGCGCGCGCCCGCGAGCATAGACAGCCGATCGACGCCGAATCCCTGTTCGCGATAGGGGCATAGGAGCGGCGCTAGTCTGGGAGGACAGATGAATGTCCTCCCAGGCCGATCCTCCTCCGACGAGCTGTGGGTGTGCCAGCTGGGCACCGTCCCCTGGCGTGAGGCGCTTGCCATGCAGGAGCAGATCAGGGCGCGGCGCCAGGCGGGGGAGCTGCCGGACACGCTGCTGCTGCTGGAGCACCCTCCGGTGTATACGCGCGGGCGCCGCTCGCACCCCGGGGAGCTGACACTCGGCGAGGACTTCTACCGCGCACGTGGGATCGAGGTGGTGGAGACCAATCGCGGCGGGCGCGTCACCTACCACGGGCCGGGGCAGCTCGTGGGATATCCGATCATGGGGGTCACGGATGTCATCGCGCACCTGCGCACGATCGAGCAGGCGCTCGTCGCGGCGCTCGCGCAGGAGGGCATCGCGGCGCGCTCGCGTGTCGATGACGGCGCGGACTACACGGGCGTGTGGGCTGGAGAGCGCAAGATCGCCTCGCTCGGCGTGCATGTCTCGCGCGGGGTGAGCACCCACGGTTTCGCGATCAACGTCGACAACGACCTGGAGCCGTTCTCGTGGGTCGTCGCGTGCGGACTGCCGGAGGTCGAGATGACGTCGATTTCCGGTGAGCTGGGAGCGGCCAGGACGCCCGGCATGAGCTGCTTTCGCAAGCGCGTGGCGTTCCAGTTCTGCCAGGCACACGGACGCCGCCAGCGGCTCGTCTCGCCGCGGAAGATAGGCGTCCACCCACGCGGGGCGCCCATCGCGTCCACAGATCGCGTGGCGGTGCTGGTGTGAGTCCCACCGAGACATCGGCGGCGGGGCCGCCGCGCACGAGCACGAGCGTGGCGAGCAGCGGGCACGGGGCGGGCGCGACTCGCTCCCGCGCGAACCCCGGCGGCATGGATGTGCTGAAGGTCCTCGGCTCAGACGTCCGCCCCCTGCGCGAGCGCAAGCCCCCGTGGTTCAAGGTGCCGCCGCCGGGCGGCGAGCGCTATCGGGAGCTGACGGAGCTGATCCGCTCGGAGAACCTGCACACGGTCTGCCAGGAGGCCGCCTGCCCGAACGTGGGCGAGTGCTGGGAGCGGGGCACCGCGACGTTCATGATCCTCGGCGACACGTGCACGCGGCGCTGCGGGTTCTGCAATGTGAAGACCGGTAAGCCGACGTGGAACGACCCGTTGGAGCCCGCGCGAGTTGCCCGTTCGATCGCGCGCATGGGGCTGCGCCACGCGGTGATCACCTCGGTCGACCGCGACGACCTGCCGGACAAGGGCGCGGGCGCATTCGTGGGCGTGATCCGCCAGGTGCGCCGCCAGGCGCCGGTGTGCAGAGTGGAGGTGCTGACGCCCGACTTCCAGGGCCAGGAGATGCCGCTGGCGAAGGTGATCGCCGAGCGCCCGGACGTGTTCAACCACAACGTCGAGGTGGTGCCGCGGCTGTACTCGGTTGCGCGGCGCGGCTCGACGTTCAGGCGCTCCTGCAGGGTGTTGAGGCTCGCGAAGGAAATGGGCGGCCCAGGTGTCGTCACCAAGTCCGGTCTGATGGTCGGCCTCGGGGAGACCCACGGGGAGATGGTTGACACGTTCGGCCAGCTGCGCGAGCACGGCGTGCAGGTGCTCACCGTCGGGCAGTACCTGCGCCCCTCAGAGCGCCACCTGCCGATCGTGCGCTACTGGCATCCGGACGAGTTCGCGGCGCTCGAAGAGGCCGCCTACGCGCTCGGGTTCGAGCACGTCGCGGCGGGTCCGCTGGTTCGCTCCAGCTACCACGCCGACCAGCACATCGAACAGAGAGGATTGAAGTCCCCACCAGCTCACTCCCACCCACCTGGACCGGTCGCCGCGCACGGGTAGACCAGCCCAGCTCGCGCATCACGCTGTCACGCCTGCTACCATGACCGCATGAGACAGGTGACGCTACGTATGGAGGATCGGCTGGCCAGTTTCCTCAAGCAGGCCGCTGCCGCGCAAAATAAGAGCGTCAACTCCTACGCCCAAACCGTGCTGAGCGCGGCAGTCGATCCGGAGTACGCTGGGGACGAGACGGCGCAGCTGCGCGAGCGCCTGGAGCGCGCCGGGCTGCTGGCCCACCCGACGCCGGTCCCCTATCTCCACCCCGATCCGGCGGCTGTGGCGGCGGCGGGCAAGCGCGCGGCGCAGGGACGGACACTCTCTTCGATAATCACCGAGGATCGCGGCTGAGCGTCTTCGCCGACTCCTCGGCGCTCGTGAAGCTGTACGTGCCCGAGGAAGGCTATGGGCCGGTCCGACGGCTGCCGTCGCCGCTGCTCGTCTCGGTGCTCGCGCGTGTGGAGGTCGCCGCCGCGCTGTGGCGCAAACACCGCACGGGCGAGGTCGACCTCGACGATGCGCTGCTCCTGAACCGCGCGTTCGCGGCCGACTATGCGGGCACGCGGGACAGGCCGCCGCGCTTCCAGCCCGTCGAGGTCACCGGCGCGACGATCGAGCGGGCGGTCGAGCTGACAGGGGCCCACGGCCTGCGCGCCTACGACGCCGTGCAGCTGGCCTGCGCGCTGGCGACCCGCGAAGCCGATAAACGCTGCACCACGCTCGCGAGCTTCGACCAGGATCTGACTCACGCCGCCGCGGCGGAAGGATTCGCGGTCCTGTCTACCCGCGAGACGACGGAGAATCAAGAGGCGTAGAGCCCTCACCGCCAGTGTGGTCGGGCGCTGCGGGCGGGCGCGTGACCGTGCGGGCGGATAATAGATTGGCGAGCAGCCCTCCCGGTCAAGCCGCAGGACCTCAACGCAGCGCCTACCGCGCCGCGCCGTCCACGCGCACGCGCACCGCGCTCTCGACCTCCTGCCCGCGCTGGGTGAGGTGCCAGGCGTTGGGTGCCCCCTTGACGTGGCCCTCGCCGTCGTTTTCGATCAGGCCGAGGCTGGAGAGGCGCATCAGCAGCTTCGAGACCTGGCCCTGGTCGGCGACACCGGCGCGCTCGGCCACCTGGCGGTTGCTGGCGCCGGGGCCCTGGGCGATCACCGAGAGGACTCGCAGTGTGCGGTAGGTGAGGCGCATATCGAGCCCCTCCAGCGCGTCGCCCGTGCGCAGCGCGGGGGTGCGTGGGCGCCTGGGGGCGGGGCGCGCGATCTCGCGGTTGGCGGCTGCGGCGCCGAGGTAGGGCAGCACGATCGTGCCCATCAGCGGGCCGAGCAGCTCGCCGAGGGGGGCGTTCTCCAGTGCGCGTGCGTGGATCACCGCGAGCACTGCGCCGACGACTCCCTCCGCGGCGAGCGGGGGCGGGTCCTTCCTGGCATCCCTGCGGCCCTCGTCGACGGCGGCGATCAGGGCCTGCACGACGCGCGTGCGGTGCTCCAGCACGCGTGGGCCCGCGCCCAGCGCCTCGACCACGCACACGGTGCGCAACTCGGGCTCGTCTTCGAGCACACCGAGCAGCGCGGCAAGGCCGGCGCGAAGCTTCTCGCGCCAGCCGGTCTCTGAGTCATACGCCTTGCGCACGATCCGCTGCGCGTGGGCGATCGCGTCGTCGAACGCCGCGATGAAGCAGTCTTCGCGGTTCTCGAACACGTCGTAGAACGTCTTGCGCGAGACCCCCGCCTTGGCCACCACGCGCTCGACCGACATGCGCGCGTAGCCCTCTTGCGCAACGACCTGGCGCGCGGCGAGCAGCATCCGCGCGCGCTGCACCTCGGAGACCCGTTCGCGGGGGAGCGCCGCCTCGGCCGTCCTCTCGCGCGGGGAAGTCCCACTGGCCGCCTTCTCGCGTGATCGCATTTCCCCGGAGAATCGCTCGCGCGAGGGCGACTCCTCCGATCCGCCGGAGCGCTTGCGCGCTCCGGCCTTCCCACCACGCGGTGACACGAGGACAGCCACGCCTAACCCTTGGCCTTCCCCTTCGCCTTCTTATGCGCCTTGGTCTTCTTCTTGGCGCGTGGGCAGCCGGTGACGGCGACCTTCACGGGCTGCTTGACGACGGCGCCGTTCTGGCCGGTAATCGTGAACGGCATCGAGAGGGACTGGCCACACATGTTGCCCTTGGCCTTCGCTGGGACGACGGCCGCGAGGCCGGAGTGAGGTCCCTCGGGGAGCGCCAGCTGGAACGTTGTGATCGGCGCGTCGGGGACCGTCGCGAACGTGGAGCTGGTGATGTTGTGTTTGATGTCGATGCTGCCGGTGAGGTCGATCGTGACGCCCGCGCCCTGCAGGATCGCGACGATGTCCGGGAATGCCGCGCCACCGTGGGAGACGAGGTAGACGGGGCCGGTGACGGGGACCGACAGGATCGGGGTGCTGGCGGTCGCCGTCCCGATGTCAGACCCGGCGGGGCACGCCGCGGGGTTCGCCGCGAACACCGCCTCGGTGCACGCCTGCTGGATCGTCGTCAGGCGCGCGGGGAGCTGCTTGGGGAGGGTCACCGCGACGGAGTGGATGTTCGCGTCGCCCGTGGGGAAGCTACCCTTGACGACGAGGCTCGCGCCGTTGTGCTTGCTCGTCTTGGCCTGTGTGCTGACGGTGAACTTGGGTGCGAAGGACAGTTCGCGACAGCCACCTGCCTGGAAGCGCGAGGAGACGTTCGCGGTCGCGCCTGCGGTCGAGGTGAGCGCCCCGGTGACGGTCATCGGGGTGCAGCTGGTCGGGTTGAACGTGAACCCGGGACGATCCAGCGTCACGTTGACGGTACGGACCCGCAGCGGGATGCCGTCGAGGATTGTCGGGAAGGGATCTGAGACGTCTGTGACCTGCGCGGTGTGCGGGTCGATCCGCAGCGACTGGCGGACCACGACCATCCCGAGGTTGAACGGCCCCGCAATCGCGGGGACCTCGACCGCTAGCCCATAGGGGCCACCGTTATACGGGCCTGTCAAGTACGCCTTTCCCCCGACGAACAGCGGGTCCGAGCCCACACCAGTGCCCACCGTAACGCTCCCGACCTGAGAGGCTTCCGGGCAACTCCCCGTGTTCGCCTGGGCGTCGGGGCACAGCGGGATCCCCGCAATCTTCCCCAACAACCCCGGCGGCAACGTCACTGAGACACCCGCAAGGTTCTGTTCCCCATCTGTGCGTGACAGCGTGAGCGTGAACGGGGCGTACCCGCCCGCCTGCGGGTTCTCGGTCCCCGCGGTGAAGCTCGGCGCGAACCCGGACACGCAACCCGAGGTGACCTGGAAGCTGTCCGACGGGGTCGCGTCGGGCCCCGAATCCGGCGCCGACCACGGCATCAGATCGCTCGTGGTGGTGTACGTCCCGCAGCCCTCGGGGGTCGCGAGCTCACCCCTTGCGCCACCGAAGAAGTGCAGGTGCAGTTCGCTGAACGGGAACTGCGGGTTGTTATCGAATACCCCTGTGATCTGGCCCGTCTGGGGGTCCGGGGTGAGGTCGCCCGGGATCTTGAGTACCACGCCCGTCGTGGGGTCGTCGATCACGATATATCCCGCGAGGAGGCTGTGGAACGGGTTTTCGTTCTGCGTCGCGAGGTAGATCGAGCCCTGGAGTGTACCTGCGAGTAAGAGCGTCGTGAGTTCGACGGTCCCGATCTTCGAGGATTCCGGGCACGACGGGGCGCCGGCGCCCGCGAGGTCGATCTCGGCTTCCGTGCAGGCACCAAGGCCCGTCGCGGCGGCCGGGTTCAGCGTCAGCCCGGCTGGAAGCGTGACCGTTGCGTTACGCAGCGGCGGTGTCGCGAGTGTCCCCGGCGTCTCACTCTGCGGGACCCGCAGAGCAACATCTAACCCTGTCGGGCTGTCTGCCGTCGTGGTTTCCGGCTGCGCGGAGAGCGACGGATCGAACCGCAGTTCATCACAACCTGACACTGGCGGAGATTCAGACGTCCCCACGGCCCAGCTCGGGTCGCTGAAATCGGGAGTGCCGTCGGCGTTATAACGCCCCGGGTCCTGCCACGAATCCATATGCGCCGTTGTGATCAGCGGTTCACCCGAGCAGTCTGCAGGGTTCGTGAACAGCGCGACCGGCGTGTTCCCGCTTTCGTCTCTCGCCGCCGGATCCCCGTAGAGCGCCACGTGGATATTCGTCAGAGTGACCTGGGGGATATCGTGGCCGATGGTGCGCAACACATAACCGGCTGAGGTCGGGGCGATGCTCGAATACAACACGTGCGACCCATGATTGGAGTCGTAATATCCGAACTCTGACACGACGCCACGCTCAGGCGCGATGTTGTAGAGCGGACTGTTGACCGAGACCAGGCCGCCCCCGACCGCCGGCGACTCGACTCCGCTGGGTGCGCTCCGGATATACCCAACCCGGGTGTCTGTCGGGCAATGTGCCAGGGAGGAGAGCTGCGCCAACGTGCACGTCGGGGCGGCCAGCACGCTGCCGACGAACCCCAATGGCAGATCCATGACGATGTCCTTGACGTCCCTGACACTCGTCGGCGCGAGCTGTGCAGTGTCGCTGCCGGGAAACCTGTTTTCGGTGTTCAGATCGATCGTCGTCGTGAGCTCATACGGGTGGGCACCGGCTTGCGTTTCGGGCGTGCCGTCCAGGCCCGCAGTCAGCGTCCCGAGGTCGGCGAACCCGAACGCCGGGGTCGCCCCGACCTGCGTCTGCTCGCTCGTCGAGACTTCGGGGACACCACCGCCGGAGACCGTTGCGGTGTTCACCAACGCGCCTTCGGCCCCCGGGTCGACCGTGACATACGCGATCATCTCAAGTGTCTGGTCGGGCACGAGCGCGACCGGAAGATGGCACTCCAGTGGCACTTCGGTGCAATAGGATTCAGCGAGACCCCCTCCGCCCTCTTCTTCTCCGCTCGCACCGATCCACATAAATTCGATTCCCTTTAGCGTGAGCCCCGCCGGCAGCGTATCGGTGAGCATAATCGTGCTGCCATCCGTCGGTTCGCTGCCCGCGTTGCGCACCGTCACCTCATAGGAATCACACTGCGGACCCCTGCCGGTCCGGCTGAAGCTGCACGCCGCATCGTCGGCCGTGGAGAAGTCAGTCGGGGTCGCAAACGAGTGGATCGTAAAACCAGCCGCTGCGCTCGCCGCCGCCGACCCGCCACCAAGAACGAACACAGCGAGCGCGGCACACGCGAGGACCCTCACGGACGACCTGAAAGCGCGCGTGCGCGGTGTGACGTTGGCAATGATCGTGGACCGCATTCGCTTAACCCCTCGCTCTGTTATGGCTATTACGTGTCTGCCGGGCGCGCCGCCTCGCACTGCCCTTTGCCTTGCGCTTCGCTCTCGGCTTGTGTCTCGCTTTGGCCTTGGGCTTCGCCTTCGGCTTTGCCTTCACCGCCGGGGCGGGTGGCGCGAGGTTCCCTGACCCCGCGAACGTGACCGTCGCCGCACCCGGCGCCACGGGCTCCGCACCCGCCGCGGCGTGGCACGCTTCGCCCTGGCACGAAGCGACACTCGGCGCCGAGGACGCCACACACGGTTCGGCCGCGGTGCAGATCCGCGCGTCGTAGAAATCAAGCTGCGTATCGGTATCCGCCGCGACCAGTGGATCCGCCGTCGTAAAGAACACATTCGCACCTGTCGCATCCGTGCCAATCAGGCACACCGAGGACAGATCTCCCTGGTCGTTGGCACACGCGAAGAGAGAGTCGCTGCTCACATCCCGGCCGTCGGAGATCAGGTACACATGCCCTTGGTGGTACTCATACACGTTTTGCGCATACAGCGCTTCGCCCTGTTCGGTGGTGTCGGTCCGGACGTCGTCGATGGCTCCCGGCGTCAATGCAATCGGACTCATGAAGAACACGAACGAACCGTCGTTGGACATCGTCGGATCCCGGCGCTCCGGGCCCGCCTGGTTTGCGAAGTTCACCGGCGGCACTACATACGCGTTACCCACGCCCGCGTTGCCGTTGTCGTTGAACCCATCATTCCCAACGGAGACGCGCGTCAGCGCACCGGTCTGTGCGTCATACATGAATACCTGTGCGCCACCGCTCGTGCTCCTATCGTCAGCAGTCAGCCGGCCATGGCTCGTGAATACCAGGAAACGCCCGTCCGGAGAGACATCTGCGTGGAGAGGCCCGCTGCCCCATTCCCCGCTATCGGATTCGGGGAGGGACGCGACAAACGCCACATGTCCGGCGGGGAACGCAGCGTCGCGCTCGAACACGTACAGGTTCTCCGAGCCGTCCTGTGCGATCTGGCCCTGATCGTTTGCGACTCCGGTCAACACACCCCGCGCGACGAAATACACGTGCGAACCATCCGCTGAGAGCGCCATGACACCCTGCACCCGCGGCCCACCACCACTCGAATCGCCCGCGCTGGCCGACAGCAGATTCCGCCCTACAGGGTTCGCGAAATCATACTCATACAGATTGCAGCCATTCACGGCAGTCGTGCCATCGCAGCCTGTCCCCAGCCCAGTGTCTCTGGGATTGTTGTCCTCACTCGCACTATCGGTAAGCCGCTGCGTGCTAGTGAAGAAAACCTTTGAACCATCTTCAGACGCGCCTTCAAAGTTGGCCTTGCTCGCCGGAGAGCCCGCACAACCGGTCGCGGCGGTACATTCCAATGGCGAGCGCTCGGAGATCGAGGCCGTCCGCGACCCTTCGATACGCGCAAATAGCTCGTTGACAGGCACGAACGTACCGGCGTTTGCTCCAGTACCAAAGCAGCCACCACCCCAGCCCGGGCCTCCGGAGAGCGCTGTGAAAAACACCGTGCGCCCGTCCGCCGACAACGCCCCAGGCTTTTCGTCGGATCCGCTGATTTCAGTACCACACGCGTCGACTAGGTCGTGGCTGCCCGCCGGGCCTGTGACACCCACCATCACCGGCTGTGAATTGCCCGCGCCAGCATATTCATATACCGAGTTTCCTCCATCACTGATCGTTCCGTCAAAGGGCCACAAATAGACCGGTTCGGCAGTGGCCATCCACACTAGGTGCGAAAGATCGGCAGTAGCCACAGGGTGCACAAGGGAATCAATGAATCTGGGGCCTAGGCGCCCTGCCGACGGCGGATTGCCCGGGCCGACATCCTCAAACGAGCCACCTGGTTCATGCGTATACCAGTCATCCTCAAAGGCGGGCGCCGTTGCCATGCTGAACAAGGCGTCGCCCGTGTCCGCGTTCGCCAGCCAAGCAGTACTCGGCGCATACCGAGTCGCCGCGGGCGCAAGCGCAGCCATCATCCAACCGCTGCTCGTACGCGAAAACAGGTACGGCTGGCCTTCGCGACCCAGGACAGCCGTGCACGATTCCGCACCCGCCAAACACTGAAGGCTCGTGAGGATCACCCGCGAACCGTCTTCGGAGATACTCGGCAGGGTAGCGGTATTGATCAGCGCGCCATTCTTGACGCTCGGCGTCACCATTTCATACGCCCGCCCGTCCGGGAGGCCCGCGCCCGTCGTCTCGTAGACAAACGTGTGATCCGAAGAGACGCTCGTCCCCGTCTGGCTGGTCGCGAGCACACGCCAGTGATAGGTCGTGTCCGTGCTCAAACCCACCAGGTGAGCAGTGACAGACACGCCAGCCGCACCTGCGGCGATTTCACCGGCCGGGACATTCGTGCCATACGCGGTGCTCGTTCCCCATTCAAAGCGGTAGGTCGTCTTGTAGCCTTCCGGATTTATTCGGGCGGTCAGATCGGCCGAGGCCGCTGCCACGTTCTTCGTCGCGGCGCTTTCAATGACCGGCACAGGAAGCGTCGGAACCGTTTCATCGCTCCCATAGCTGGTCCCATTCGCGTTGCTCGCCACCAGCCGGAAGTGGTAGGTCGTGGCCGGCGTAAGACCGGCGACGACGGCGTGTACCTGCACCTCGCCGCTGCCCGACCCCACGACCTCCATGCACGCGGCACTCTGCCCGTAGGACGTGGTCGGTCCATATTCAAAGCGACAACCGCTGACCAAGACTCCATCCGGGTTGACCGCGCCGGTGAGCGTCGCACCCACAGCGCTCGCTTCCGATGCCGCCCCAGTCGTCACGTCCGGGACCACAACCTGCTGGCCCTCGAACACGTCGACGGCGTTCCCAACGGCGTCGTAGACATACACCTCCCCAGTGGACTGCCCGACCGCCACGCCCTGCGGAAGAAAGGAAGACAAGGCGCCGGGGACGCCCGTGATCTGGCCCACATAGGCCCCCGTGGATTCCAGCTCATCCACCACCCCGTCACCCGAGTCGCTGACATACACATCGCCCGACGCATCGTTCACCGCGACACTGACTGAACCGCCGAACGAGCCGGACGGCGCGCCCGGAGGATTGCTCACCGCAGAGCCGCTCCACGTTTCCAGATAAGCGCCCGTCGCAGCGTCGAACACATACACGACACCCCCGGAGTCGGCGACCAGCAGATCGCCGCTGACATCGTCCACCGCCATCGACCTCACTTCGCTGAACGAGCCAGCCGGAGTGCTCGCGCCCGTGATCTGCGACAGATACCTGCCAGCCGAGTTGAAGACGTCGACGACCTCGTTCGTCGAATCCGACACATACACGTCGCCCGTCGCCTGGTCCACCGCGACGCCATTCGGTTCGCCAAAGGCGTCGTGGGGCGTACCCGGAGCGCTGCCGTCGCACTCGCTCGCGGACGTCGTCGCGCTGCCCGCCCCCGTGATCTGACACACATACGCGCCCGAGGCTTCGAAGACGTCCACCACGCTGTTCGAGCGATCCGCGACATACACATCGCCACTCGCGTCGTCCGCCGCCACCGAATGGATTTCGTGTTCACCGAACGACGCGCCCGGAGTGTTCGCCCCGGCCCATGTCCCCACGAATTCCCCCGAAGCGTTGAGGACCCGCAACACGCTCTGGTTACCTTCGGTGTCGGGGACGAACACGTCTCCGGTCTTACCGTCCACCGCCACAGGCCCGTTGGGCTCCTGCAACCCGCTCGACAACTGCCGCACAAGCGGATACTGCATCGCCGCCAGCGCACCCACGCTGGCGAACGCCAGCCCGCCCACCAGCACAGACAGCGAAACCCCACCCGCCAACGCGAGCCTGCGGGACGCGGAAGCGCTTAACGCGCGCGGGTGACCTTCCCGGCGTCCGTTCCCGGGGCTCGTCGCCGACGAACGGCGAGACTCTGACCTAGCGGAGAGCCAACCCCGCCAAGAGAGAGAGAGAGAGAGAGAGAGATGCATCAGGATGCTGATGCATCTAGTTCCGGCCCCCAGCAGGGTCGCAATGACCCCTGTCACGTCTGCTCGATGTGAACTCACGCGCTTTCCATCTCCCTCTGTGTGCGAAATCATGTTCCTCTCCCAAGGAAACCTGCCTGCGCTTGCAGCCGGCCGCAGGGGCCTGACCCAAACCCGATCCTATGTTTTGGTCGCGGGCTGCTTGATACCCCGTGACACGGCATACCATACGGACAACCCTAGGGCTTGTCAACCCCTAACCGCGAAGTTCTCATCGCGGCCACCCTGCGGTAGCGCCTACCGATGGCGGATGCAACCAGGGCGGCGGCGAGGAGCCCGGGCCAGGCATCCTGCGCGCAGCGAGTCGGCGGTCGGAGATCGGCCGGCCTGGGGCAGGCGTGTCGGCTGGCGGCGCGCCGCCGCCCAACGCGATGTACTGGGCGCTGTGGCCCGCAACGTCGTCCTAGCCGTCGCCCTCGTGTTCGTCATCGGCCTCGCCGTGCTGACCCTCGTCACGGTGGGCGAGCATGGGTTTAGTCTGGGCGGGCTCGTCTCGGTGTTCGTCGTCGCCGTGCTCGGCGTAGGGATCTTCGGGGCGCTGCTCGGACCGCGCAAGTGATGCCCCCTCCCGATCCACACCGCTCGCCCTTCCTGACCCCGACGGGCCGCCCACGGCGGCGGCCTCGCAGGCGCCGTCGGCGGCCCCTGTTCGCGCTGGGGGTCGTGCTCGTGCTGCTGGCGCTCGCGCTGCTTGCGCTGTTCGGCCCGCTGCGGTCCGGCTCATCGGCCGGGCACCCGCCGCTACTCACACTGACCGGCCCGGGCGTTCGGCACACGGGCGCGAGCTCCGGTGGCGCCCGTGGTGCCACCGGGGGTGGCCAGTCGACTGTGAGCGACGCGGCCCTCCTCTCCTTCCATCACCCACCAAGAGCGGGCATGCTGGTCGATCTCGATACGGGCCGCGTGCTGTGGTCCATCGATCCGACGGCCGTCGTCCCGATCGCCTCGCTCACGAAGATGATGACCGCGCTGCTTGTGGTCCGCGCGCTAAAGCCCGAGGCGTGGGTGCACGTCAGCCACGCCGCCGTCAACGCCGCCGGGTCGAAGGTCGGGGTGCTGCCCGCCGGGCGCAAGGTGCGCATGCTGACGCTGCTCTACGGGCTGATGCTGCCCTCGGGCAACGACGCCGCCGTCGCGCTCGCCGAAGCCGTCGCGGGGTCGGTGCCCGCGTTCGTCGCGCGCATGAACACCGAAGCCGCGCGCCTGCATCTGGGCTGCACGCGCTACGTCTCGCCCGACGGGATCGAGACCGCCAATCGGTCCTGCCCGGCAGACCTCGCGCGGCTGGCGGCACTCGACCTCGCACAGCCTTTGATCGCGCGCGTCGCGGGCACCGAGGCGACCGTGCAGCCGCTGCCGATCAAGGGCGGGCGCGTGTGGCTCTACAACAACAACCCGCTGCTCGTCTACGGGTACCCGGGCGCGATCGGGCTGAAGACGGGCGAGACCGAAGCCGCGGGGCGCTGTCTGGTGGGCGCCGCGCGGCGCGGCGGCGTCTCGCTGGGAGTCGTGCTGCTGAACTCGCCCGAACTGGGACGCCAGGCCGCGGCGCTGCTGAATCGCGGGTTCACGGAGGTCTACCACCTGCCGGAGCTGCCCACCCCGCCAATTCCGGCGGGGCGCTGAGTCACCCGTGCGGCACGGGACTCGTGCTACACTGCCAACATGGCCAATGTAACCTTCACAGTTGACGAGAATCTGCTCAAGCAGGCGCGGATTCGCGCGCTCGAACAGGACACTTCCGTGAATGCCCTGGTGCGGGGCTATCTGGAGGGTTACGTCGGTCGCTCTCCGCAGGACGATGGCCTAGCAGGATTTCTTGCTCTGACCGAGTCAATCCACGCCGGCAGTGGGGCCGGCGGGCGCAGCTGGACTCGCGACGAGCTGTATGAGCGATAGGGCATTTCTCGACACGAACGTACTCGTGTATGCCCTGGACGAGGCCGAGCCGGTGAAGCGGGACGCCGCCCGCCGGCTGCTTGGCTCGACCGACCACGAATTCGTGTTGAGCACTCAGATCCTTGGTGAGTTCTATGTGGTGGCCACGCGTCGACTTGCACAGCCGGTGGCCGAGGACGTGGCCGCCGCCGCCGTCGATCGGCTCGGGCAGCTGCCCACCGTGACGATCGATCCCGCGCTCGTCAAGGACGCGGTCGCACTCAGCCGCTCCTCGCAGGTCTCCTACTGGGACGCGCTGATCCTTGCGGCGGCCGCCAAGGGCGGGTGCCGGCGCCTGCTCACGGAGGACCTGAACAACGGCCAAGTCGTCGGCTCGGTGCAGATCGAGAATCCCTTCCTCGCGTCGGGGTAGCTACCCACCCCACAGATCCCGATCGGGCGGTAGACTGACTGGTCAGTCAACTTTTAAGGGAGGCGTCGTGGATCTCGACGACACACCGGAGCAGGCAGCCCACCGCGCCCGCGTGCGCACATGGTTGGAGGAGCACAAGGCAGAGGCCCCGGTGCTGCGCGGGCCCGACGCGCTGACCGACGAGGACGAGATCGTTGCCGCCCGCCGCGTCTGGCAGGGCAAGCTCGCCGAGGCCGGCCTCGCCGGCGTCACCTGGCCCAAGGAGTATGGCGGCCAGGGGCTCGGGCCGATCGAGCAGGTCATCTGTAACCAGGAGATTGCCCGCGCCGGTGTGCCGGGGATTCTCGACGCGATCGGCGTGGGGATGCTCGGGCCGACGCTGATCGCGCACGGCTCCGAGGAGCAGAAGGGGCGCTACCTCGGCGCGATGCTGCACGGTGACGAGGTCTGGTGCCAGCTGTTCTCCGAGCCCGCCGCCGGCTCTGATTTGGCGGCGGTGCAGGCCCGCGCGCGGCTGCAGGACGACGGCTCCTGGCGCCTCTCCGGCCAGAAGGTGTGGACGACTAACGCGCAGTTCTCCTCCTATGGGCTGCTGCTTGCGCGCACCGACATGGACGCGCACAAGCACAAGGGCCTGACGATGTTCGTCGTGCCGATGGACGCGCCGGGTGTGACCGTCCGCGGGCTGCGCCAGATCTCCGGCGAGGCCGAGTTCAACGAGGTCTTCTTCGACGACGTCGCCTTGGATGCGGACGCCGTCGTCGGTGGAGTCGGGAACGGCTGGGGCACCGCGCTGACGACGCTGATGTTCGAGCGCGTCACGATCGGCCTCGGGGGCGAGGGACTTGGCTTCAACTCCACGCGCTTTGCCGGCGCCATCGCCGAAGACGAGCACGCCAGCAAGGACCCCGAGGTGCGCCACCGCCTCGGCGCGCTCGCCGCCGAAATGCTCGCCGTGCGCTTCACCGGCTACCGCACTTTGACCGCCCTGCAGCGCGGGCAGATCCCGGGCCCGGAGGCCGGACTCGCGAAGGTCACGATCGTCAACGGCGCGATCGCCGCCGGCGAGCTGATCGCCGACGTCGTCGGGCCCGACGCGCTCGCGCAGGACAGCGAGTGGGCGTACATGATCTCGTTCTTGCCGGGCCTGAAGTCCGCCGGGGGCACCGAAGAGATCCTGCGCAACACGATCGGCGAGCGGGTCCTCGGTCTGCCGCCCGAGCCCCGCCTGGACAAGGGCATCCCATTCTCGGAGCTGCGCGCGAAGGAGGCGGCAAAGGTATGAGCTGCCGCCGCCCCATCCACACCCCGCCCACCGCAGCCGACCGCAAGCGTTCCAACGAGGGAGAGTCGCGATGAACCTGGCCCTGTCTGACGAGCAGGTGTTCCTGCGCGAGGCCGCCCGCGGCGCGCTCTCACGCTTCAAGACGCTCGAGGCCGCGCGCGACGCGCTCGATACCCGAGGGGGCACAGGCGGCAAGGGCGAGCTCCCGGACCTGTGGCCTGTAGCGTGCGAGGCTGGCTGGCCCGGCCTCCTGGTCGACGACGCGCACGGCGGCGCCGGCCTGGATGCGTTCGATGCGATGCTCGTGCTCGGCGAGTGCGGGCGCGTGCTTGCGGGCGTGGCGTTGCTTGGGCATTTGCCGGCGACGGCGATCCTCGGCGATTCCTCTGTGCACGCTGCGGATGCGCTCTTGACGAAGCTTGCGTCGGGTGAGCAGCGCGCTGCATATCTGCCCGCGTGCCCACCGAACGACGTGTACGACTCGTGGTGCGTCGATCCCGCGCATGGCTCGCTGCGCCCTGCGCCGCCCGTGGCGAGCGCCTCCGGCGAGGAGGGTCATGTGACCGTCAGCGGGTCGTTCGCGTTCGTCCCCGACGCGCCCGGTGCCGACGTGCTGGTTGGCGTCGCGCTGCTCGACGGCGCGCCGGTGGGCGTGGCGATCAAGGGCGACTCCGACGGTGTGAGCATCGAGGCCGTGAGCCGCTACGACGCCACCCGCTCGCTCGGCCACGTCACGCTGAAGGACACCCGCGCCGCGCTGCTCGACGTGAGCGAGGAGTCCCTGGCGGCCGCCTGGTACCTCGCGCAGGCGCTGCTTGCCGCGGAGTCTGTGGGGGCGGTCGAAACCGCGCTTGAGATATCCGTTGCCTACGCGAAGGAGCGGCATACGTTCGGGCGCGCGATCGGCTCCTATCAGGCTGTCAAGCACTCGCTCACCGAGGTGCTGCGCCAGCAGGAGAACAGCCGCTCGTTGCTCTACTACGCGGGGTGGGCACGGTTGGGCTCGCCGGACGAGTTCCCGCTTGCCGCTTCGGCGGCGCGGTCGGTGGCCGGGCACGCGCTCGACACAGCCGCGCGCACGATGATCTCCGTGCACGGAGGGATCGGCGCCACGTGGGAGCACGACGCCCCGCTCTACTTCCGTCGCGCACAGCTCTCGCGGCGGCTACTAGGCGGGACCGCCGGAGCTACCGACCGCGTCGCCGGCGAGCTTTTGACGCAGGCCGCTTAGCCGCGGCCGACGCCGTCGCGTCTGCTTCCAGGACCGGCGCGCCGTAGGCGGCCTGCACTGCTTCCACGAGTGCCGGCTCGACACCGCAGTTGATGCAGAACCCGTGCTGAGACCACCCGATCGCGCGCGCGAGCACCTGGTCGGCGTAGGTCACGCCCGCTTCGTCGTGACCGTAGTAGTCGTAGGCGGCCCACCACGCCGAGTCGTCGAGCGCGGCGCCGGCGCCGTCTGAGGAGACCAGCCAGGCGGCGGCCATGATCGAGTCGAAGTCGTCGTAGATCGAGGGGTGGGTGGCCGTCTCGTGGTCATAGACCGCCGGGCGACGGCCATAGCGGTAGGCGTTTGCGACGAGGTCCCAGGTTGATGGAATGCCCACCCCCCCCTTGCCCGCCCCCCCGTTGGTGACGTTGAACTGCATCGGCCCGCCGCAGCAGCCGGCGAAGTTCAGGCCGTGGTAGGTGCTCGGGGCGGTCGAGAAGGCCGACTCCTGGCGGTGGATCGAGGCGAGCAGCAGCCAGTTCACGCCGAACGTCGACTGCGCCTGGGCGTAGATCGGGTAGAAGCCGCCCATCCAGCTCTCGGGGATGTGCACCTGCGTGCCCGTCGCCGCGACGTACGCGGCCATCTCGCGGCGCTGCTGGGCGGAGGTCGGCTGTGTGACGATCGCGCCGTCCGCGTCCGCGACTGGGGCCTGACCAGCGCGGCCCGTCGCCGCGACGGGTGCCTGCGCCGCCTGCCCACTGGCGGGCGTCGGGGTGGCGGCGACAGTGACGATCGTCGGCGCGCCGGCCGCGGTGGCGGCGCCCGCGCCCGGCGAGGATTGCCCGACCAGCCCGCTGAGCACCGCCGCGAGCACGCCCACGCCAAGCGCCAGCAGCGTGCCGGCGATCAGCCAGGCGCGGCGTTCGGAGGGTGGGCTCGGGATCTGCGCGTCCATGCCCCATCAAACACCGATGGCGCGCCTGAGTACCCGGTCCAGCAGATGGTCGGGGAGCAGGCGCTTGAGCCAGGCCATGCCGTGCGCGTCCGCGCCGACGAGGTAGCGCGCGCGCATGCGCCGGGCGCCGAGCGCGCCCTCGATCGTCTGCGCGACGCGCTCGGGGGGGATGCCGCGCTTGGAGGTGTCCGCGAGCGTCTTGGCCATCGCGGCGGGCACGTGGCCGTAGTACTGCGCGAGCTCGGGCGGCACGGCGACGCCGTCGATCAGCTCGTTGCCCTTGTCCCAGATCGGGGTGGCGATCGAGCCGGGCTCGATCAGCGCGACCTGGATGTGCGAGCGGGCGAGCTCCACGCGCAGCGAGTCGCCGACGGCCTCCAGGGCGTACTTGGAGGCGCAGTAGGGAGCCATGTAGGGGGTCGTGATGAGCCCGCCGATCGAGGAGACGAGCAGCAGCCGGCCACCCGCGGGCGAGGTGCCACCGGCGGCGCTCGCGCGCGTGGCCGCGCGGCGCAGCGCCGGGATCAGCGCCTGGGTGACGGCGATGTGGCCGAAGAAGTTGACCTCGAACTGGTCGCGCAGGTCCTGCATGGAGAGCATCTCCAGCGGCCCGCCGAGCGCGGCGCCGGCGTTGTTGACGAGCGCGTGCAGGCCCTCCATGCCGGTGCGCTCCTGTACGAGCTCGGCCGCCGCGGCAACCTGCGCGGGGTCGGTGATGTCGAGCGCAAGCGGCACCACCCGCTCGCTCCCGGCCTCGACCGCGAGCGCCTCGCCGACCGCGAGGTCGCGCACACCCGCCAGGACGGTCCAGCCCGAGCCGGCCAGGCGCAGCGCGGTGGCGCGCCCGATGCCGCTGGAGGCGCCGCTGATGAGAACAGTGGGCACTCGTTCAGGCTACAGACAATGCCGAGCGCTTCTGCGCGAGCGCGCCCAGCAGCTCATTGAAGGCGTCGGAGAACTTCTCGACGCCCTCGCGCTCGAGCGTGTCGGTGAGGTCCTCGTAGTCGACGCCCGCAGCGGCAAGCTCATCGAACAGGCGCTTGGCCTCGGTGAGGCCGTCTTCCAGGCGCATCAGCGGGCGGCCGTGGTCCTGGTAGGCCTCGATCGTCTCCTCGGGCATCGTGTTGACGGTGTCGGGGCCGATCAGCTCCTCGACGTAGACGACGTCGGGGTAGGCGGGGTTCTTGGTCGAGGTCGACGCCCACAGCACGCGCTGGGGCGTGGCGCCCTTGCCCACGAGGAAGTCCCAGCGCGGGCCGCGGAAGACCGACTTGTAGTGCTGGTAGGCGAGCTTGGCGTTGGCCACCGCCAGGCGACCCTTCAGGTCTGCGGGATCGCGCGACCCCCGCTGCCCACCGCCGTTGGGTCCGCTCGGCGCGGCGGGGCTCGCCGCACTGAGCTCGTCCAGGCGCCGATCGCACTCGGTGTCGATGCGCGAGACGAAGAAGCTCGCCACAGAGGCCACCCTGGAGGGGTCGCCGCCCTCGGCCACAAGGCGCTCGATGCCGCGCACGTAGGACTCGGCGACCTCGGCGTAGCGCGCCAGCGAGAAGATCAGCGTGACGTTGATCGAATGGCCCTTGGCGATCACGTCCTCGATCGCCGCCAGCCCGGGCTTGGTGGCGGGGATCTTGACCATCAGGTTGGGACGGTCGACAGTCTCGTGCAGGCGCATCGCTTCGCGATAGGTGGTGGGGCCGTCGTAGGCGAGCCCCGGGTCGACCTCCAGCGAGACGTAGCCGTCGCGCCCAGAGCCGGCGTCCCAGATCGGACGAAAGAGGTCACAGGCGTCCTTGATGTCGCGCGTGGCCAGGCGCCAGAACAGCTCGGAGCCCTCGACGCCCTCGTCGGCGAGCTGGTGCAGCTGCTCGTCGTAGGCCTCGCCCGCGGTCATCGCCTTCTGGAAGATGCTCGGATTCGACGTCGCCCCGACGACGGCGTCGCGGTCGAGCAGCTCCTGCAGGTGCCCACCGTGGATGGAGTCGCGCGAGAGGAAGTCCACCCACACGCTCTGCCCGAGAGCGGAGAGGCGGTGAAGGGGGGAGAGGGTGGGGGAGGAGGGCATAGACATAGAGGCTCTGGGGTAGTTCGTGTTTTTTTTCTTAGTATGACAATGGTATCGACAGGCTATCCATACCTTTACAAGCTATCCATACCTTTGTTATACCGAGAAAAAAATGCGATCACCCAATCTCCTCCCTTAATCCTCCATTAACTTCCCTTTAGGTTAACTTTAAACTGCCTTTACATTACGTGTGTGGCTGAACCGGCCCCGTCACCGCCGAGCACAGCTCGAGCTCGCGCAGCGATGTTCTCGGCATCGAAGCCGAGCTCCTTCAATACTGTGGTACCCGGTGCAGACGCGCCGAAGCGGTCGAGGCCGAGGACATCGCCCCTCAGGCCCACCCACTTCCACCAGCTCATCGTGGCGCCTGGCTCGACAGCCAGGCGAGCAGTCACCGCAGGTGGGAGCACGGAGTCGCGGTAGTCGGCGGGCTGAGCTTCAAACAGCTCCATGCAGGGCATCGAGACAACGCGTACGACGGTTCCTTCGCCGGCAAGGACGCGGGCGGCGTCGAGCGTGGGCGAGACCTCGGCGCCGGTGGCGATCAGGATCAGGTCGAGGCCGCTGGCACCGGCGCGGACGCCATCACCTCGGGCATCCGCGGAAGCGGCTCCGCTCGCCGCGGCGCCCGAGTCCCACAGCACGTACCCGCCCCACTCGAGCTCGCTCGCGGCCGCCAGGCCCTCGCCCTCCCGATCGGCGACGGGGATCCCCTGGCGCGAGAGCAGCAGCGCGACGGGCCCGTCGGTGCGCTCCAGCGCTACCCGCCACGCCTCAGATGTCTCATTGGCGTCAGCGGGTCGCACGACCCACAGCCCCGGGATGGCGCGCAGCGCGGCGTAGTGCTCGACGGGCTGGTGGGTGGGTCCGTCCTCGCCGAGGGCGACCGAATCGTGCGTCCAGACCCACACGACGGGCAGGCCCATCAGCGCTGAGAGGCGCACCGCCCCGCGCATGTAGTCGGAGAAGATGAGGAAGGTCGAGCCGTAGGGCTTGACGATGCCGCCGTGCGCGGCGAGGCCGTTGACGATCGCGCCCATCGCGTGCTCGCGGATGCCGAAGGGGACGTTGCGCCCGGAGTGCACGCGCGAGAACTGCCCGGCGCCCTCGAACAGCGTCTTGGTCGACTCGACGAGGTCGGCGGCGCCGCCGATCATCGTGGGGGCAAAGGAGCCGAAGGCCGCCATCGCCTTCTGGCCGGCCGCGCGTGTGGCCAGATCCTTGCCGGCCGGAAAAACGGGCAGCTCCTCGCGCCAGCCGTCAACGAGCTCGCCGGCCCAGGCGCGGTCCCAGTCGGCGGCGACGTCGGGGAGCTCGGCGCGCCAGTGCGCAAAGCGCTCCTGCCACTCCCGCTGAAGCTCGGCACCGCGGGGGCGCAGGTCCATCTCCTCATACACCCGCTCATCGACGGCGAAGTGCGCGTCGGGATCGAAGCCCATCGCCTCCTTCGTGGCGCGGACCTCCTCCTCGCCGAGCGCCGAGCCGTGCGACTTGGCGGTGTCGACGGCGTGCGGCGCCGGATAGGCGATGTGTGAGCGCATGGCGATGAACGACGGCCGCTCGGTTTCGGCGCGGGCGGCGAGAAGCGCGGCCTGGAGCGCGTCGAGGTCCTCGGAGTCGGCGACGCGCTGCACGTGCCAGCCGTCGGCAGAGAGGCGGGCGGTGTGGTTCTCGCCGTCGAAGGACAGCGCGGTGGTGCCGTCGATCGTGATGCGGTTGTCGTCGTAGACGACGACTAGCTTGCCGAGCGCGAAGTGGCCGGCGATCGAGGCGGCCTCCTGGCTGATGCCCTCCATCATGTCTCCGTCGGAGCAGAAGGCCCAGGTGTGGTGGTCGAGCACCTCGAGACCGGGGCGGTTGTAGCGGTCGGCGAGGAATCGCTCGGCCATCGCGAAGCCGACGGCGTTGGCGAAGCCCTGCCCGAGCGGTCCCGTGGTGACCTCGACGCCGGGCGTGTGCGCGCGCTCGGGGTGGCCGGGACAGCGCGAGCCCCACTGGCGGAACTGGCGCAGGTCCGCGAGGCTCAGATCCCAGCCGCAGAGGTGCAGCAGCGAGTACTGCAGCACGCAGGCGTGTCCGGCGGAGAGCACGAAGCGATCGCGATCGGGCCAGGCAGGATCGGCCGGGTTGGTGCGCAGCAGGCGCGTGAACAGTGTATGGCCGAGCGGAGCGAGCGCCATCGCGGTGCCCGGATGCCCGGCGTTGGCCTTCTGCACGGCGTCCATCGCGAGCCCTCGGATCGTGTCGATCGCGAGCGCGCGGACCTCCCGATCGGTCTGCACCGTGGCCACAGGTTGATCCTAGCGAGGTGGGGGGCCGTGCGTTTGCTAAGAGGAGAGGGCCCCCACAAGGGGGGCCCAGGGAGCCGGCGGCGTGGCGATTTTTGGCGAAGTGGAGCTCCGCTAACCGACGGGCCGGCGGCGCGTCGGCGGCAGCGCGGCCATCGAGTGCGAGCGCCCGCGTGCGCACCAGCAGCGGGGCGGGCGGACCCGCACCAGCCAGTGCATGTCGTGACGGCAGTGCGAGCGGCGGTAGGGCCAGCGGGCGTGCAGACCCCGCAGCATGCGCTGCTCCTGACAGAAATGCGCTCTCATGTATTCAACCTCCCAGCTACCCCCTGCAACCCGACCACTCGGCGGCCCAAAGGCCCGTTGGCCCAACAGGCCAACAGACATCCCTCTCGTGCGCCTGAGAGTCACAGCTAATAGTACGGCGCCTACAGAAGCGATGCTTCAGCGCCCCCATGGGCGGCGAGCCTCTCAACCTCCTCTCCACTGCTGTCATCCGTGACATAAGAACCCTCGACCTCTCTTCTAGTTGCGTCTCGACCCATCGGATTCCTTTGTCGTGCACCTGGTTCAAGCTTAAAGTAGCACCATGTACGCTTACATATAAATCAGGTTTTACCCAGCCTGTCAAGATGGAAGCGTAAGGACTTGTCAAGGCCGCCACCGTTGCCGAGCAAAACGGCAGGCCGGCGGAGCTCATATAAGGTGGTGTCGTGGAGGCTGGACAGGGAGGTCGGGAGAGACGCCGAGGACTCCCCCGGGGGCCCCAGGCGTTGCCGCGCGAGCAGGTCGCGGCCGACCAGCGCGAGCGTCTGTTCGCGGCCCTGCTGGAGGTCGTCAACGAGCGCGGCTTCGCGGGCACGACGATCTCCGGGCTCGTGCAGCGCGCGGGCATCTCGCGGCGCAGCTTCTACGAGCACTACGAGAACAAGGAGCAGTGTCTGCTCGCCGCGTTCGACGACAGCGTCGAGCGTCTCGCGCGGCGCATGGTGGCGGGGTTAGACCCCCACGCAGAGGTGCGCGAGCAGATCGAGGGTCTGCTGCGCGGCCTGTTCGAGGCGACCGTCGAGCGCCCCCAGGCGGCGCGGCTGGTGTGCGTGGAGGTCGCAGCCGCGGGCCCCGCTGGAGTCGAACGCTGGGCAAATGGCGCGGCGCGCCTGGAGCAGGTGATCGCGCGGCTGTTCGAGGAGGCGCCCGGCGAGGGCACGATTCCCGAGCCGGTCGCCAAGGCGGTGGTCGGCGCGCTGCGCAAGATCGTCTATGCGCGCGTGCTCGGCGCGCGCAGCGAGCGGGCGCTGCGCGCCGAACTGAACAGGGCGCTGCCGGGGCTGGTGAGCTGGATCGTCGGCTACTACCCCTCGCCGCCCGGAGTCCCGCACCGCCCACGGCGCCGGCGGCGCCGGAGGTCCCTGGCGATGACCGGACGCGCGCCCGGAACACTGGTCTCGCTCACGGGGGTGGGCGCACAGGCGCTGCCGCGTGGGCTGCCCTCGGGCGAGCACAACCTGCCGCGGAGCTTCGTCGAGCACAACCAGCGCGAGCGGATCTTCGACGCGATCGCCAACCTCACCGCCGCACACGGGTATCCGGCGGTCGGCCTCGAGGACGTGGCCTCGCAGGCTGCCGTGTCGCTGCGCACCTTCTACGGCCACTTCGAGAGCAAGGAGGAGGCGTTCGTCGCCACCTACGAGGTGGGCCACGCGCGCGCGGTGAACGTCTGCATCGAGGCGTTCGCCGCCCAGCCCAGCTGGCCCCAGGGGGTGCACGCGGGCGTGGGCGCGCTGCTGGAGTTCCTCGCTGCCGAGCCCGCCTACGCGCACATGGCGTGCGTGGACGTCGAGATCGCCTTCCCCGAGCTGACCGAGCGCGTGCGCCGTGCGAACGCCGGGTATGCGGGGCTGCTGGAGTTCGGCATCGCCCAGGCGGCGGGGCCGGCGGACTCCGACGCGCCGTCGCACATCGTCGGCGAGGCGATCGTCGGCGGCATCTGGGAGCTGCTGCACGACTATGTCGCGCGCGAGCAGGCCGAGCGGCTGGGGGAGCTGACCGACCACGCCACCTACATCGCGCTCACCCCGATCCTGGGCAGCGCGGCAGCGGCGGCAGTCGTGGCGCGCGCGGGGCGCTGAGCGCCCGACTATCGAAACCCGCCTGTCACTGGTCCGCCCGCCCGAGCAAGTATCAAGAAGCGCGAACACCATGCCGAAGCTCGGAACGTGGTGGCAGCGATCGAATCCGCGGACGCGCGCGAGGGCGCGGGCGATCCTTACCTGCTGCGAGCGCGGCGTACGGCCGCGTGTACACGGGCGGTGCTCGGCGTGGTCGGCATCGCCCTGCTGAGCGCGCACGGTCCCACACTGCTGACCCACCCCGCGCTTGGCACGGCCGGATTCGCGACGATCACCGTGAGCGCGCTCGTGCAGCTCTCCTCGCCGCGCCTCTCGTGGCTGCGCATCGAGGAGTCGCTCGCCGGCGTGGCGGCGCTGCTGATCGTGGGCGTACAGGACCAGCGCGTCACGATCCTCTCGGTACTGTGGCTGGCGGCCGTCGCGAGCGGCGTCGTCGCGCGTGGGGGACGCGTGCACTGGATCGGACGCACGGTCGTGCTCAGCGCGCTGGCGCTCCCCGCGCTCCGCGAAGGGCGCCTGAGCGCCGACCACGCGGCGCTGTGCGTAGCCACCGTCGGCCTGCTGCTCAGCTGCGGGCGCCTCACGCGCGAGCTGGGCCGGCTGCTGCGCCAGGCGCGCTACGACGCCGACCACGACGAGCTCACCGGCACGCTCGCGCGCGCGGCCTTCCGCGCGATGCTGGAGGAGGCCACCGCTGGCGCGCGCGAGTCCGCCCCGGTGTGCCTGCTGCTGCTCGACCTCGACGGCTTCGGGGTCATCAACAAGTCGCTCGGGCACGCCGCGGGCGACGCGCTGCTTGCCTCCGCGGGCGAGCGGATGCTCGGCGTCGCCGGCGCGGTGCGCGCGGCGGGATCGCCTCGCGCCACCGGCTCGTCACGGCCGACGAGGTGGCGGCGGGCACGCTCGGCCGGGGCCGCTGGCTCCACCCGCCCAGCGGCGCGCGCGGCAGGCTCGCTCGGTTCCGCCGGCTCGCCGTGCCCAGTGGGGCGGCTCGGCGGAGACGAGTTCGCGGTGATCGCCCCCGTCGAGGAGTCCACCACGCTCGCCGCGGCGCTGCTGAGCGCACTGGCGGGGTGCAGCGACGAGACGCGCCGCGTGTCGGCCTGCATCGGCGTCGCCCAGACTCCGCGCGACGGCTCCGACGCGGATGCGCTGCTGCGCGCGGCGGACATCGCGCTGCGCGTGGCCAAGCGCAGCGGCATGGGCGGCCAGGTCTCCTTCTACGCCGGCGGCCCGCTGAGCGGCCAGGGCGCCCACAGCGCACGCAGCTCGCTCACGCGGCTGATCTCAGGCGAAGGGCTGTCGATGGCGGTGCAGCCGATCGTCGACCTACGCTCGGGCACCGTCCATGCGTACGAGGCGCTCGCGCGCTTCGGCCAGGGCGGGACCGACAGCCCGCTGCACTGGTTCTCGCTGGCGGAGGAGTTCGGCGAGCGCGACGCGCTGGAGCGCGCCTGCCTGCGCGCGGCACTCGAGCTGCTCGCGGTACGCCCGGTCGACACGCGCGTGGCGGTCAACCTCTCCGCGCCCGTGCTGCTCGACCAGCGCACGCTGCGCATGCTCGAGCGCCCCGGCGACCTGTCGGGTCTGATCATCGAGGTCACCGAGGAGGCGCTCGTGCAGAGCGAAGCGCAGCTGCATACGGCGATCGCCCCGCTGCGCGCCCGTGGTGCCCGTCTGGCGGTCGACGACATGGGCGCGGGCTACTCCGGCCTGCGCCAGATCACGACCGTGCAGCCGTCCTACCTGAAGCTCGACCGCTCGCTCGTGAGCGGCATCGACGGCGACGACGACCGCGCCGCCCTGGTGGAGGCGCTGGTCGGCTACGCCGAGCACGTCGGCTCGCTGCTCGTGGCTGAGGGCATCGAGTCCCCAGCCGAGCTGCGCACCCTGCTGGAGCTGGGCGTGCCGCTGGCCCAGGGCTTCTACCTGGGCCGCCCCGCGGCGCCGTGGCCAAAGGTGGAGCTGGGCACGGCGAAGGGGCTGCCAAGCGTCGCGCCGCTGGTCTCAGTGGGAGCTGACGCTATAGATCGTGCCGGTGGCCCAATCGGCCACGAGCAGTCCGCCGCGCGGGGCGAGCACGATCGCCAGTGGGTTGCGCATGCCGGTTAGGAAGGGCGCGACGGTGCCTGAGTAGCCAGCGCCACCGCGGGTGAGCGCCACGCGCTGTACCTTCGCCGACTGCCACTCCGCCACTAGTGCGGCTGTACCCACCGCCGAGCCAAGCTGGCCGGTGAGGATCGCCACGCCGCCGACGGCCGCGTGCTTGTCTAGTACCGCGACGGGGGCGGGCACGCCCGCGCAGGCGACGCCGCCCTGCCCGTAGCAGCCGGGGAAGCGCCAGTCCTCGCCTTCGGAGACCTGCGCCAGCCAGTCGCCCGGCGTGGCGGCGCCGAGGTCGTCGCGCTGATTCATCGTTACGAGCAGGTCGCTCGTGCCGGGGAAGTAGGCCAGCCCGAATGGTGCGCGAATGCGGGCCGCGTAGAGGCGCAGATCGCGCCCGTCGGGCAGGAACGAGACGATCGCCCCCGACCACCGGGACCTCGGTGTGCAGTGGTCGCACGTCGCGGTGACGCCCATCAGGATGCGCCCGTGGGGACTCAGCGCCATGAGGTTGTTCTCGCCCCCGGCTACCGGGCCGCGGAGGATCGTCGTGTGTGTCCTGAAGCGCCTGCCGTCGAAGTCGCCGTAGGCGTCCACGCGGCCGACCGACGCGACGTAGAGATGGCCTTCGCGCCACAGCAGGCCAAGTGGGTCATTCAAACCCGATATGACCTTCACCGCAGGGGCCCCCGCGTGAGCGATCAGGTAGACGCCGTCGTGGGCATGCGCTTCGAGGCCTGCCGCGCTTGCCCACAGCCGGCCCTGAGGGTCGAATGCCAGGCCGGCCACAGTAGGCGGCCCCTGCGCGTAGACGCTTGCGTGCAACCCGGCGGGCCCGCGCAGCCCCGCGCCGATCGGTACGAGCGCAGCGGATAGGCTGGCCTGGGTGGACCCTCCGGCCGGCCGCTTCTCGGCCGAGCCACAACCAGCCACCGCCAAAAGCGAAGACGAGCATGAGAGGGCGACAGTCAGCACGTACAGCGTGTGGCGGGCCCACGGCATGGACCCGCCACACTACCGCCGCCGAGAGAACGTGGGCTGCGAACCCTGGCATTCACTCATGGAGATCTCCGGCGGGCCATGGGTGAGCCAGCGCGCCTTGCCAGCGCCACCAGCCCTCGCACACCCAGCCCTACAGGCGCTCACCAGATGACTTTGGCTATCGGGTTGGACCCCTCGCGCCCTGTGGCTGCCACACGGACCCTTTCGTGTCCGAGCTCAATGCGCGTGCGCGACAGCGATCCACCGACCGGCAGTTTCCGCTCGCCGGTGATGGCCGAGAAGTGCGCGCCGTTGAAGTAGTCGATGAACACGCTGGTCGGAGCGTCGCTGAGGTTCGCCACCGTCACGCCGCCGCCGAGGCCGACGTCGATTTCGACGGTCCCGCCGTCGCACAGGTTGCGGCTGGGCATGTCAGCCCCGCGTCGGGCTCTGCGAGCCGATGTAGGCGGCGGCGGACATCACGTTCGCACCGAATACCACCGGGTTACCGGCGGGAAGGCCGCTTTTGACCGTCATTTTGCCGTCGGAGGTGAACTGGACATCTTTGCCGGCCCCACCCGAGGCGTGCGCCGAGAAGAACGGCCAGAAGCCGACCGAGGCGTGCGCTTCGATTTCCTGCTGCTGGGCGCTGCTGAACGAGGCTGCCGATTCGATCGTCATTTCGATGCCGTCGACCACGACCAGCGAGGTGGCGATCCGCTGCATGCTGCCCTTTTCGCCGAAGGTGCTGTTCCAGTCCGGCGTCCCGACCTTCCACGTGTAGTTGTCGGATTTGGCGTACGCGACAGAGAGAGCCGCCGAGGAATACCACGAGCCCGGGTCGGCGCGGAACGTCATTGCGTGCTGGAATCTGGCTTTGGCTTTCAGCTGCGCCGACGCGGCCTGAGCGCTCATCACCGCGAAGCTCGCCGAGCCGCCGCCGTTGAAGAAGTCGATCATCCCCGAGACGCTGCCCTTGGCCCAGGCGTTTTCCGTTTTGGAGCTGGCATTGCTGGTGTCGAGCGTGACCGCATGTTCTTCGGCGCGGGGGATCGCGGCCCGCAGCGCCGCGATCGTGCCGCTGAAGTTGGGCACGCCGGCGATGAATTCTTTTTCGTTCTGCACCGCGGTCTGGGCCCGGAGGATCGCGTTGTTGTTGATTGATTCCAGTTCGCTGGCGCCCTGCATGGCGATCCCCTCGTGCCCATTCGCCATCGCCCAGCTGGTGAAGATTTTCGGCCATTCTTTGAGGTCCGGGATCGGCATGAATTTATTGATGTAGGCTTTCCATTCACTCGCGGCGTCGCCGAGATTGTTTTCGAATTCCGTCAACCCCGGAGCAATCAGCCGGCCGACGACGCCCCGATAGTCGTCATAGAAGCGATTCGCACCTGAGTTGGCGAAGTTATTCGTTAGCGACAGCGGCGGGATGTTGTTGAAGTACGCCCACAGGCTGTCCGAGGTGGCGCCCAGGGGCACCGTCGGGCGCACCAGCTGAAACGTGCTCATGTCCAAGCCGAGTCCCGTGACGACGGCGTTGTACCACTGGCGTTCGAGTTCTTCCATGGCGGTCTGGCCGCCGTCTGGCGCTGGCATCGTGTCTCCTTAGGTTAGTTGGACTGCTTAAGAGAAAACGTAGAGGCAAGACACTCCTTCCACTAGTCACACATTCTCGGTCCCCTGAACGTGTCTCGCACGTTTGCATGACACCCAGCCGTTGGGTGCGCAGGCTGATGGGCGCCCGATCCGTTGGTGGGAAGATGCGAGCGCTCGGATCTTGCTGCGTGCGGCTCGTGCTCCCGGACGCGCCGCCCACCTCAAGGAGATGCCGCATGACCTACGACGACCCCCCGGAGGCCCTCAGCGCGAGGGCTCTCGCCGCGAACGACGGCCCATTCCTGCCGCCCGCTGTCAACGAGCTGCTGGGGCTTCTGAGCAGCGAGCTGGCCAGAAACCCTTCCTGGCTGGGGGAAGAAACGTTCGTCTATCGCGATCCCGCGGTCGGGGTCCGTGTCGTGCTCGAGCCTTTGCGACCCATAGCGCCCCTGCGCCGGCGATTGAGCAAGCGGGAGCTGCAGATCGCCACGATGATCGCCGAAGGGCACTCCAACAAGACCGTTGGCTACGAGCTGGGGATCTCGATCTGGACGGTCTCGACCCACCTGCGCAGGATCTTCGCCAAGCTCGAAGTTCGCTCGCGCGCCGCGATGGTCGCGCGCCTGGCCGAGCTGCCCCCACCGAAACCCGACCGGAGGTCTGGCGCGAAACCGTCGCGCCCCACCCCACCCGGAGGCCGGGCTGCACAGCCCGAGGTATCGGCTGGAACCCGCGCGGTCGCCGAATGCTGAAGCGCTCTATTAGATCTGTTGGAGCTGCGAATTCTGTGCTCGCGCACGCTTTCAGCGCTCGCGTGGGTCGATGCCTTCGAGCGGCCAGTGGCGGACTACGCCGGGGCGCCAGTGGCCGTCTTCCTCGCGCGTCAAGATGAAACGGCTGATCGTCCGCTGGCCGCCCTCGTGGTCCCCATAGAGTAGGTCGACGGTCAGGGTCCCACCGGCGAGGAACGCCTCGCTCAAACCCTCGCGGAAGGGATCGTCGGGGGCGCGTATCGCCCCCTGCCAGAAGCCGGTGTCGCCGGCGGGCACATAGAGGTCACGCGTCTGGGGGCGATGCTCGGTCGGCTCGGCATGCGGGGTGCCAATCTCCGGCCGCCGCGCCTCAAAGCGCCAGGCATGAAGAACCGCGAGGCCGTTACCCACATTGCGAAGCGGGATCACGAAGTAGTAGCTCTCGCCGTCGCGCTCGACCGCTGCCAGACCGCCCTGAACAGTCACCATCCGCCCCTCGCCGAAACGAACTGCCTCGGGCGGATCGGTCACGCGAGAGGGAGCAAGCACAGGCCGCAGGCCGACCAGCAGAGCACGCTCGGCGATAGCCGTCGAACGCTCCGCAATCCGCGCCGAGCGCTGCCCAAAACGCACCGAGGAGAACGTCGCGATGGCGAGCACAAGCGTGCCGCCCGCGGTCGCCAGCGAGGCAATCGTCGACCAATCGACAGCGAGGGGCAGCATCATCCGCCAGATGTTCTCGCCGAGGGCGGACGGCAGGGACGAGCTGGCACGACACCTGGAGAGCTCTGGAGCCTGTGGCCCGCCTGGGCGAACTGACTTCTGATCTCTAACGAATTCGCCATTACGGGCCGATGGGCATCCACGTGGGACTCCTATACATCTAGATCGTCGCGTCGCCGTTTGTGGTCGTCGGCTGCTTGAAGGGACACTATGCCCTGAGCATGATCGGGCTCTCTGTGCTCTTTGGGATTCCGGCCACAGCGCGCTTGCCACTACGTCTCTACCTCCACGTGCGTCCCCCGTCCGAGCAAGCGCAGGCGTTCACCGCGGCGTTTGCGACCGGCGCGGCCGGTGACGTGCCGGTCGCGGCCTGACCCTCCACGAGCCGCGCCACGTTAGCTCGCGCGAGCGCTGAGTAAATACACCCAGCTGGCTAGCCTGAAACCGTGGTGGTGCGTTCCCCGCCTTCCAACTTATGGGCCTGGGCGACGCTGATCGTTTCCCTTGCTGGAGGTGGGGAGACCGAGATCGGGACTTCAACCGCCTTGATATCCGTCGTTTCTACGGAGTGGACGTACCGGGCACTCTGCGACACGATCACCCGTAGCGGGAGACCAGCTTCGCTCAGGAAAAGCCCAAGCGTCGTCGATACTGGATGCTTCCTGAGATTCCGCACGTCTTCGACGGTTAGACCACCGATCAGGCGAAGCGGTTCGATATCTGCCGTGAACTCGGTGGTTGATTGCCCATCGACTAGGACCCGGCTTAGTATCCTGACCGGGCCGACCACCGTCGTGAGGAGGTTGAATAGCTGAGAATAGCTGCCTTCTCCTCCCACACCGGCTTCCTCAGGGCTCGCGCGGTAGGGAAAAGCGGTAGCAATCCCGGCGCTCTTGCTGCGGACCCAGGCTCGATGGGGGTACTTGTGCGCGATTTTCCGCGAGTAGGTGTATGAGGTGGAGCCGATCTGGACCTGGATCGGCTTGCCCGTACCGAGGTCGACCTCCTCCGACCGGGCCGGCGACATGCTTACCATTCCACTGACGCTCTCGTCCACCGACAGCAATTTCTCACGCCCAACGGGCTTACCGTTCGCTTCATTGACTATCTTGATGGCATCCCGGCCGATCTGCGTGTAGCGCTCGCTGTTGATGTGGGAGGTTGTCCCGTAGCGTGTAGAAGTTCGTAGGTGGCGGTTCTCTCGCCTCGTCCGGTCCCGCTGGGACCGTGGCGAGTGCGAACAAGTCCATTGAGACGAGAGGAACCGCCATGATGACCGTAGAGCAGGAGCAGGACGCACGCCCAGAGCATGTGTTGCCGCCAGGGGTGCTGGATGCGCTGGGGGAGCTGGCTGGTGCGGCGAAGGACGGGCTGCTCGCGTTGAGCGTCGGTGTTGGGCTGGGGGTGCTCAGCGAGATGATGGAGGCCGAGCTGGATGAGGTCGTCGGCGCCAAGCACGCCATGATCCCGGAGCGCACCGCGGTGCGTCACGGTCACGAGGATGGCGAGGTCACTCTTGGTGGCCGGCGGGTCGCGGTGAAGCGTCCGCGTGCCAGGAGCGCTGATGGGGAGCACGAGGTGCCGTTGGCGACGTACGCGTATTTCGCTGACCGTGACCCGTTGACGCGTGTCGTGTTGGAGCAGATGCTCGCGGGTGTCAGCACCCGCCGGTTCTCAAGAACCCGTGAGCCCGTTGGGGAGCAGGTGAGAGCCAGTGAGCGCTCGGCGTCGAAGTCAGCGGTCAGCCGCGAGTTCGTTGGCCGCACGCGTGAGCACCTGGACGCACTGATGAGCCGCGATCTGGGAGACGTGCGCCTCGCGGCGTTGATGGTCGACGGGATCGAGCTGAAGGGCCGCTGCGCGATCGTCGCGCTCGGCGTCAGCACCGAGGGAGTGAAGATCCCGCTGGGATTATGGGATGGCTCCACGGAGAACAAGACAGTCACCGCTCACCTCCTCGCCGATCTCGTCAGCCGTGGCCTTGACGTCGAGCAGGGCGTCCTTGTCGTCCTGGACGGCAGTAAGGCACTGCGGGCAGCCGTTGATGAGATCTTCGGCCCCGTGCCGGTGCAGCGATGTGTTCGTCACAAGGAACGCAACGTCCTGGATCACCTCCCCGAGCGCGACCGCCCCGCCGTGAAGGCGCGCTTGCGGCGCGCGTGGTCCAGCGATAACCACGCGCGCGCGCTGGACGGTCTGCGGATCCTCGCATCAGAGCTCGAACACTCCCATCCCGGAGCGGCCGCGTCGCTCGCCGAGGGCTTGGAGGAGACCCTCACCCTCACACGCCTCGGGGTCCGTGGGCGCCTGAAGAAGACGCTCGCCTCGACGAACCCGATCGAGTCGATGATCGAGATCATCCGACGCACCTCACGCAACGTGAAGCGCTGGCAAAACGGAGACATGTGCCTCCGATGGACCGCCGCCGGGATGCTCGAGGCCGAGACCCAGTTCCGTAAGGTCGTCGGCTACACCGACCTCGCGAAGCTCGCCCTCGCCGTCGAACGAGACCTCGCGGCACAGCACGCGCCCACTCACACCACGACCAAGGAGAACACGCCCACCGCAGCAACCGTGTAACCATCACACCCGGCCGCCACCACGAACTTCTACGGCGAACGGGACAACCTCCCTCGCGGGCTCCACTGACTTAGCTCGTTAAGCGTCAGCACCTTGGCCCACGTGCCACGCTCACTTTCCAGTCTGGCCTGCGCCGCGGCGTTATAGCCGGAGACAGCTACTAGCAGTCCGAGATCCGCGCTAACGTCCTCCAAGAAGCCGAGAAACCGCGATGGCCTCGACTCTCTCCGCGGCCAGGCTAGCCGTCCGCGCGCATGATGCAGCGAAAGCCGATGTGGCTGGTGGAGGTGTCGATCGCCTCGGGTTGGCGCGCGGCGGGACGGTAACGCAGGCAGTAGCTTGGTGCGCAGAGATGCGAGCCGCCCTTGATCACGCGGCGGGGAATGTTCGCGCCGGGGCGCCCACGGTCATAGCTTGCATGCGGGGTCTCGATGCGCGGGTTGACTGGCGGCCTGCAGCACGCGCTTGGAGGTGCCTCGGCGCCGGCGCCGCGCGTCGAGTAGTAGTCGCTAGTCCACTCCCAGACGTTGCCCGTGGCGTCGTGCAGTCCGTAGCCGTTGGCGGGGAAGAGACCCACGGGTGAGGTGCCGCGCCAGCCCTTCGCGCCGGTGTTGCGCCACGGGAACTCGCCCTGCCAATGGTTGGCCATCAGCTCGCCGCCCGGGTGCTCCTCAGCACCCCAGGCGAAGGCCGCGCTGTCGAGTCCACCGCGCGCCGCATACTCCCACTCCGCCTCGCTCGGGAGCTGCTTGCCGGCCCATTTCGCATATGCCTCGGCGTCCTCGTAGGCGACGTGGGTGACGGGATGCTCGGCCCGTTCGGAGTTCTCGCTGTCCGGCCCCCAGGGATGGCGCCAGCTCGCGCCGGAGACGTAGGTCCACCAGCGCGTCGGGTCGTTCAGCGGCACGGGGCCAGGTGTGGGGTGAAACACGGCCGATCCCGCGCGCAGGAGCGAGGGGTCGGCGTCAGGATAGACGTCGGGGTCGGGCGCACGCTCGGCGAGCGTGACGTGCCCGGTGTCCTGCACGAAGCGCGCGAACTGCGCGACCGTGACCGGGGCGGGGTCGATCGCGAAGGCCTCGATCTCGACCTCGCGCACGGGCGCCTCTTCGGGGTAGAAGTCGGCCGAGCCCATCCGGAAGCTCCCGGCAGGAAGCTCGATCATGCTGTCGTGGCTCATCTCCATGAATCGTAGAAGCCTGCTCTGCGAAATCGGCGTAAGCTCGCAGCAACAGTTTCGCATCGTCCATTCACCTCGAGAACCACGACAGGGAGGATGAGCTCATGGCCAGGGCGTTTGAGGGCACGATCAACGTCGACATTCGGGACTCCGAGCCGGATTGGGCTCCGTTCGAGCCCCCAAAGGCGCCTGACGGGGCGCCGAACGTCCTGTACATAGTGCTCGACGACGTCGGCTTCTCCGCGATGAGCTGCTACGGCGGGCTGATCGAGACGCCGAACATCGATCGGATCGTCGACGCCGGCGTCCGCTACACGCAGTTCCACACGACCGCCCTGTGCTCACCGACGCGCTCGTGCCTGCTCACCGGGCGTAACCACACGCGCAACAGCATGGCGTGCATCACCGAGGCGGCGATCGGCTACCCGAACGCGAGCGGGACCGTTCCACCCGAGAACGGGATGCTCTCCGAGATCCTCGGTGAGCGAGGCTGGAACACCTACATGGTGGGCAAGTGGCACCTCTGCCCGACCGACGAGATGAACCTCGCCGCGCCCCGGCGCAACTGGCCGACCGGTCGCGGCTTCGAGCGCTGGTACGGCTTCCTCGGCGCCGAGACGAACCAGTGGTATCCGGATCTCGTCTATGACAACCATCTGGTCGACCAGCCGAAGACTCCCGAGGAGGGCTATCACCTCACCGACGACATCACCGACAAGGCGTTGGAGTTCATCAGGGATGCCAAGGCTGTCGCGCCGGAGAAGCCCTTCTTCCTGTACTACGCGCCCGGCGCCTGCCACGCGCCGCATCACGCGCCAAGGGAGTGGATCGACAGGTTCAAGGGACGTTTCGACAAGGGCTACGAGGCGGTCCGCGAGGAGGTCCTCGCGCGCCAGAAGGAGCTGGGGATCGTCCCGCGGAGCACCGAGCTTCCGCCGATCAACCCGATCGGGACGCCCGACACACGCAGGGGCCCGGAGGGCAAGCCGTTCCCGGAACTCGACTACACGCGCCCGTGGGACTCGCTGGGCGAGGACGAGAAGAGCTTGTTCTGCCGCATGGCCGAGGTTTACGCCGGCTTCCTCGCGCACGCCGACTTTCATATCGGGCGGCTGCTCGATTACCTCGAGGCGAGCGAAGAACTCGAGAACACGATGATCGTGGTCGTGTCCGACAATGGCGCGAGCGGGGAGGGAGGCCCGAACGGCTCGGTCAACGAGATGAAGTTCGCCAACGGCGTCCCCGACGACCTCGAGCAGAACCTCGCGATGATCGACGAGCTGGGCGGCACGAGGACCTACAACCACTATCCGACCGGCTGGGCGATGGCGTTCAACACGCCGTTCAAGATGTGGAAGCGCTACGAGTTCAACGGCGGGACCTCCGACCCGTGCATCATCTCGTGGCCCGCCGGCACCAAGGCGCGCGGCGAGGTTCGCGACCAGTACTGCCACGCAATCGACCTCGTGCCCACGGTCCTTGACGTGCTCGGCGTGCAGGCCCCGGAGACGATCAAGGGACACACGCAGTCGCCGATGGACGGCGTCAGCATGCGTGGCAGCTTCGACGACGCAGCCGCCGAGTCGCACCGCAAGACGCAGTTCTACGCGATGCTCGGGTCACGCTCGGTCTGGCACGAAGGCTGGAAGGCCGTCACCACGCATCCATGCATCGCCGGCTGGGGCAAATTCAACGAGGACGAGTGGCAGATGTACCACATCGACGTCGATCGCTCCGAGCTGAACAACCTCGCGGGCGAGCAGCCCGACAGGCTGCGTGAACTCGTCAACATCTGGTTCTCCGAGGCCGGCGCCAACGGGGCGTTCCCGCTCGACGACCGCACGCCGGTTGAGATCATGATGGAACCACGTCCGCAGCTCGCTGCTCCCCGCGATCGGTACGTCTACCACCCCGGCGACTCACCGGTCCCCGAGTGGCAGGCGGTCAACACGAAGAACCGCTCGTTTGTGATCGGCGCGGTCGTGGACATTCCCGGACCGGGTGTCGAGGGTGTGATCTTCGCGCACGGGACGCGCTTCGGCGGGCATGCCCTCTACGTCAAGGACGACCGGCTCCACTATGTCAACAACTTCGTCGGCGCCGAGGAGCAGATGATCGTCGCCACCGAGGATCTGCCGAGAGCAGAGAAGCTGATCCTGTCTGCATCCTTCGAGAAGGAGGGCAACGAGCCGACCTGCGCGAAGGGCACGTTGACGCTCTACCACGGCGAGCGCGAGGTCGGAAAAGGGACGATCAAGACGCAGCTGGGCGCCTTCGCGGTCGCCGGCGCCCCGCTGTTCGTGGCACGGCAGGCAGGGGAGCCTGTTACCGACGACTACCCGGGCGAGTCGCCCTACACGTTCACCGGCGCGACGATCGACCGCGTCGCCGTCGACGTGAGCGGGGAGCCGTACGTCGACCTCGAGCGTCAGGCCGAGATGCTTGTGCGCTCGCAATGAGCGCACAGACGCTCCCCTCGTGGAGGGACACGCCCGCGCGCCAGGCGATCACCGATTTCGTGCAGCGTGTCACGCGCGAGGGAAGCGACGCCTATGTGCCGGTGCCCGAGCGGATAGCGGTGTTCGACAACGACGGCACGCTGTGGTGTGAGAAGCCGATGCCGATCGAGCTGGGGTTCATCCTGGGCAGGCTCGCCGAGATGGCCGACAAGGACGCCTCGCTGCGCGAGCGCCAGCCCTGGAAGGCGGCGTGCGAGCGCGACTTCGCCTGGCTTGGCGACGTGATCACCAAGCACTATCACGGCGATGACAGCGACGTGAAGGTACTGATGGGCGGCATCGTCGGGGCGTTCGCCGGGATGACGGTCGAGGACTACGCGGCGGCGGCCGACGCCTTCCTGCGCGACGGGCGCCACCCGACGAGCGGGCGCAGCTTCCGCGACTGCGGCTATCTGCCGATGATCGAGCTGCTGCGCTACCTCGAAGAGAACGGCTTCACGACGTACATCGCCTCCGGCGGCGACCGCGACTTCATGCGCCCGATCACCGAGGAGATGTACGGCATCCCCGCCGAGCGCGTGATCGGCAGCTCGACGGCCCTGCGCTACCAGGAGGACGAGTCCGGCGGCAGTCTCGTGTACCTGGCCGAACTCGACGTGTTCGATGACGGCCCCGCCAAGCCGGTGAAGATCTGGAACCGCGTCGGCCGTCGCCCGATCGTGGCGGGCGGCAACTCGAACGGTGACATCGCGATGCTCCACCACGCCCGCGGGCCGTCCGGTCCCGGCCTGCGCCTGCTCGTGCTCCACGACGACCCCGAGCGCGAGTTCGACTACACAGCCGGCGCCGAGCAATCGCTGCAGCGAGCCGGCGAAGAAGGCTGGACCGTCGTCAGCATCAAGAACGACTGGGCCACCGTCTTCGCCGATAGCGGGCGATAGACGACTGGGTGCGCTGGCTGTTCCCCTCTCTGCATGGCTATCGCCGCGACTGGCTGCGCGGTGACCTGCTTGCGGGGCTGACAGTCTGGGCCGTGCTGGTGCCCGAGGCGCTGGCTTACGCCTCGATCGCCGGAGCGGCACTCACCATCCTCGCACTGCTCGCGCTCACCGGGCTTTTCGAAGACCTCCCCGAGGCCACGCTCGCCGCCGTCGTGATCGCTGCCGTGATCGAGCTCGTGGACTACCGCGCGCTCATCGAGCTCTACCGCGCTCACACCGAGCGCCTCGGACGCGAGTTTGGGTTCGTCGCGCGCCCCGACTTCATCGCCGCGCTCGCCGCCCTGCTCGGCGTCACCGTCTTCGACACGCTCCCCGGCCTGTTCATCGGCATCGGCGTCTCGCTGCTCTTGCTGATCTACCGCGCCTCACGCCCCTACATCGCCACGCTCGGCCGCGAACCAGGCCCCAACGGCCGCTACAGCGACATCGACCGCCACCCCGACAACGAGCTGCCGTCGCACATCGCCGTGCTGCGGATCGAGAGCAGCCTGTACTTCGCCAACGGCGACAGCGTCCGCACCCGCATCTCTCACGCCGCCGAAGCGGACGGCATCACCGCCATCATCCTTGACGCGGAGACGATCCCCTTCATCGATGTCACCGCTGCACTGGAACACTTCTGGCCTCCTAGGAATCCCCTGCAAACAGCCGGGTAAGAAATGGCGATCCCGGGACGAATCCCGGGATCGCCCGTATGGGCCGTGAAGGAATCGAACCTTCAACCTTGGGCTTAAGAGGCCCCTGCCCCCCCAGACTAAATGCCTGCAAATAGGCACTTTGCGGCCGGCTGGTCGCGTTCTGCACCGCACTGGCACCGCATATTTGCCTGGTGTTGGTGCGCGAAGCGGCGCTGAGCCGGTCGTCCGCGGACAGTCTTTCCGGGCGGCGGGGCGGAGTGGTATCGGCGCGCTGGGCGTATCGCGTAAGAAGTTAGGGGGCAGGGACCGCTTGTGCTCGACAATCGGTCATGGGCAGTTCTTCTGGCGGAAGTCCTCGTGTTGGCTTGTTGCGCACGGTCGAGGCGGCGGCTGCGCTTGGTGTCCACGAGCGGACGCTGCGCCGCTATATCTCGTGCGGGCGGCTCGGCTACCACCGTCTACCTGGCGGGCACTACCGCATCCCGCTGGAGGCGATCGATGCGTTCTGGCGCGAGCACGACGCCTGCGGGCCTCGTGGCGAGCGGAGCGATCCTGGCGCGCGCTCTGCGCGCCCCGCGCGATCTGGGAGGGCTCGCGGCCCGCGGCTGAAGCCCGCGGCGCCCGTCGCCTACGACCTTTCGCCGGAGCGCTTGGAGGCGCTTCGCGCGCAGTACAGGTGAGCGTCGAGAGTCGCTCGCAAGATCACGACAAGGGAGGGGCGTGTGGCTAAGCCTTGGAAGAAGAAGTCGGCGTGGCCGCGGGTCGGTAAGCGCGGCAAGTCTTATGGGGTCGGCTTCTATGACGATGAGGGGGTTGGGCGGACCCGGCACTTCCCGTCTGTGCGACAAGCTCGTTTCTGGATGGATGACTACATCACAGCGGAGCGTCGTGGACGGGACAGCCTGCGGCGGTTCCTGCTGGATCTCGATGCGAAGGAGGCCAACGAGGCTTGTGAGCGCACGATCGGGGAGATCGTCGAACTCTACTTCGCGTTGGACGCTGACCCGAGCCTTGAGGGGGGCCTTGCTTTGGCTACCTTCAAAAGCTACAGGTCGGCGGCCAACGGACACATCCTTGGCAAGCCCATGCATAACGTCAAGCATGAGCTACTCCCGCCAGCGAAGTATGCGGTGGCTCTCGCGTCGCAGCCGGCGGTCCTCTTCAACGAGCCGGAGACGCCGAGGGGGTGGCGCGAACAGATGGTGCGGGCCAACGTGCCTATGAAGAGGCGAGGGCGTGTTTGGCGCGTGCTGTCCGCGGTGTTGAGTTGGGCGGCCAGCTCGCAGCTTGTGCCTGAGATCAAGACGAATGGGTGCATGCTGGCCAACGAGCGCACCGTAAACAGGCGCCGCTCGGCCCGGCGGGGCGGGACGGGACAGTCAGCGGCAGGCCGTCGTCGTGGTTCGCAGATCCCCAGCTGGGCGCTGTCGCCCTCGGCGGTTGAGGCGATCCGCGAGCAGATGCTGCTGCGGGTCAAGGGCCGGGACCCGATTTTCGCGCATCGAGACGCGATGGCTACGGGCCTGCAGTACGGCCTCGGGTCCCGCAACCAGGAGGTATGGGGGATACGGTGGATGTCGATCGGCCAAGAGTTTGCCGATGTGGTCGAGGTGATCTCCAGCGGACAGCTCGATGAATGGGGCAAGACCGAGCACAGCACGCAGCGACGGACCGCTTTGCCGAGCATCCTCATAGAAGACCTCAACGCTTGGCGGGAGGCCTTGAGACGCTGGGGGCACCCGGCGCGCGACGTTGACTTCATCTTCCCCGGGGACCTCGCTGGCGCTCGATGGGGAGTCGTGGACGCGCGCACGGGTGCGTGCCACTTCAGTGGGAGCCAGGCACTGAAGTGGGGGCCGAAGTTCTTCAACGCTGCCGTCAAGAAGGTCGCCGAGCAGCGCGCGTTTCAGGACATTCTCGGGGCGTCCCCCTACGCGCTGCGACGGGGCGGGATCTCCGTTCGGCTGCGCGCCGAGGACGCGCAGACGGTAGCGAAGGAGTGCGGAACGAGCCTGCAGATGCTCGACGCGCACTACGCATTCGCAATCGATGACTTGCGGCGCTTCGGACCACGCTCGGTGGACACCGAGTGGCGTGCTGCGCGCGCCGCGCGCAAAGGCGACGACGATGGCACCCACCTGCGACTCGCAGCCTAACCTTGACAGGCAAGCAGCCACGCGCCAGGTTCGGGCCGCAGGAGGCATCCCACGGCGTCCCGTCGGCTCAGACCGTGAGGCAGCTGGCCGGGGCATGATCGCCTGCGTCTGCTACGACCGTAGGCTGACGCTGTCGCGTGTGGGTAGCCGCTCAAGCTGCTCGGCGATCGTGATGGCTCCGTCGCTGCGGGCGAGCGCAGTCGCCATCGCGAGGGCGCCGTGTTTGAGCGTGGGGTCTTCGAGGGCAGCGGCGATCACCCGGCGTAGCTTTCGCGGCGTGGCCCTCTCGCGGGCCCGTACTCCTGCGCCTGCGAGAACGACGCGGGCAGCGTTGTCGTGCTGGTCGCGTCCGCCGGGGATGCAGAGCAGCGGCACACCGTCCGCGAGGGCCGCGTTGATCGTCTGCCACCCCGCGTGCGTGATGACGAGCGCGGCGTGTGGGAGCACCAAGCGGTGCGGAAGGAAGGACACGGCGTGAGTGTTGGCGGGGATGCGCAGGTGTTTGGCGTCGAGCGCTGGCCCTGTCGTCAGGAGCACACGGACTGGCAGTGGGGCGAGCGCGTCGAGGACGCGCTGCACGGACTCGCGCTGGTCCATGTAGCTGGTGCTGAAGCTGACGAGGACGAGCGGGTCACCGTTCGCGTCGGCCCACGGGGAGCGCCACTCCCCCGCGAACGGCTCGAACGCGGGGCCGACGTAGCTCACGTTCGCGGGGAGCCGGCCTTGGCTTGAGAAGTCGAGCTCCGGTGCGGTCATCACGTAGATCGCCTCGACGCCGAGGAGCTGCGTATACCAGTCCTTCAACGGTTGTAGGCCCTGCTCCGTTCGGGCCTGGTTGAGCACCGCTAGGCCGGCCGCGAAGACTCGGCGGGCGACGTGATTGAGCAGCCGGTCGCGTATCGCACCAAGCCGCCCTGCCATTGGTCGCAGACCGCTGCCCAGCAGCGGCGCCCCATCGATCGGCAACGGGAAAGGACAGTGGACAAGCGCCACGGCCGGCACGCCTGCGGCCTCCGCCGCCACGGCGGCGCCGGGCAGCATCCAGTCCAGCACCACGACATCCGCCGGCCAACCCTCCAGCAGCTCAGCGCACTCACGCGCCGTGTCGAGCAGCAGGCCAACCAGCACGTTGTCGCGCACCCGAAGCGCCGCGCCGATCCGTGTGTGGGCCTCCCAGTCGCGCAGCGAGTCGCTCTCGCGCTGGGACATGTCCATGTCAGGCAGCGTCCGCCGGAACTCCACGAACTGCGCCCCGGTGCCCTCGACTCGCCCCCGTGCGGCGCGGTGCGCGAGCACCCGGACCTGGTGGCCACGCTCAACGAGCTCGCGCGTCAGGGCGAGCTGCGGTGGCGCATTGCCGCTGAACGCCAGCAGGGTCTGAAAGACGCGCACCAGGCAATTGTGACCCGACCATCCCCTTCAGGCGTCTGCAGCCATGCAAGCGGAGCGCTAATCGCGTAGGCCGTCCGCCAAGGTCAGCAACTCACCCAGAGGGACATGCAACCCCACGCAGAGACGCAGCAGACTCTCGTACGTCGGGTTGGCCTGTCCGCGGATCAAAGCGTTGACTTGCCTGATGTTGAGGCCGCTCTCCTCGGCGACTGTCTGCTGGCTCATCTCTGCGTCTTCGGCTATCAGCAGCTCGATCGCTCGCGCGAGGGCTGCGTGGTCTGGGCTGCGCGGGGTGGACTTCCTCTGGGGTGGCATGCCGGCAGCTTTACGCATCCCGGCGGGGCGCGTGGAACGGCGCGTAGCCAGTGCCCCCCACATTCGCCAGGGGGCAAAACGCAGTGCGCCCCGACAGATGTTCATGGGACGAGAACGGATAGCCAGATCCAAGCCAAATTTCTAAGGGGGGAGAGGGCAACACCGCACGACAGTCGACTAGGGGCGTTGCGCCCGCGAACCAAACGGAAAGGAATCCACCATGAGAACCACCCCACACACACCTCAAACGAGCCCTGCACGACCGTCGAACACGACCCTGCACGCGGCGACGGCCGGTTGGGTCGCCGCGGTCTGCGGATGGCTGCTCCTCGCGGCGCTTACGCTGCCCGCCGGCGCGCTGGCTGACTCGATGTCGCTCTCGATCGCCCCCGAACCCGTCGAGGAACTCACAAGCCAGGTCACCTACTCCGCATTCAGCGAAGAAGGAACGCTCGCGGTGCTGAAGGCGAACAACCCCGGGGTGCCCTGCGCAGCCGACCCCGCAGCAGACGACGGACAAACCCTTACCCCGGGACACCTGCTGGAAGGGGGCAGGGTCGGCCAGTTCTCAGGGTCGGTCAACTACACGCCGCCATCCACCGGCGACTACACGCTCTGCGGCTGGCTCGAGATCCCCGCCGGGCTACTGGAAACCGACGGAGGGCCCATCACATCAGCGGCGTCCCTGCCGCTCGACGTTCGCACGCCGCGCATCTCCCTCTCCCTGAGCTTCCCGGGCCGCCCGAAGCCCGGCCAGCGCCTCACGCTGAACCTGACCGCGACCACCGAAGTGGAACGTGAGGTCGTAGTCGAGGGCCTACCGTTCACCAAGCGCGGATGCCCCATCAACTACGCTGCCGCGGGCGCCGAACACCTCATCGACCAGGACATCACCGGCGGGCCCTGGCTCGTCAGCACAAACATCGACCCACTTACCGATGGCACCTACATCTTCTGCGCGTGGGCCGACCCTCCGGCCGACAACGGGCTGTACCCCGAGGCCACAACCTCCCTCGCGTTGCACCTCGGCAAGCCCCAGCCAACCCCCAGACGACACAAGAAACCACATGGCGCCCGCGCTCGAACCCGGTGATCCCGTTGGCCGCTGAAGGCGGTATCGCTCGAAGGCCATTCGCTAGCTGCGCAAGCCTCCGTCAGTGCAGTACAGATGATGCCGGCCTGCCATTTTGTGTCCAATACACGATGCCATCTGCCAACGCGAGCGACGACGGGTCTATCCCCAGGCCGGAAGCTAAGAGCCTACCACCCGTCTTGTCAACTGCCTCCACCGCATATTCTGAGTTTCCCTTGAAATCGTTTTCCGCAGTTGGGGGTTCAAAATGACTTTCCACCATCCAGGCTACAGAGCCGTCGGCCTGGACCACGATCGCCATCGCTGGGCCACTCCCGACATCCCTCGCCGAACGGGAGGTGCCTGTGGGCACCCGGTGGAGTATCCGGCCGTTGCGAAGGTCACGAACTACAATGATCCATTCCGCGTATCCTTCTCCCGACCCCAGACCGCCCGGCCCTGGGCCGGAGGAGGTGTATTCATACGCCGCCATCGGCCCAGCGAGTGTCTCCAAAGTGATCCCCTCAATGCCGCTCGGCGTTCCCACCGTAGGTGACGGTTCGCCAAGGAAGTACGTGCGCCTACTCCCATACACGCACCCGTAGATGCCTTTTTCCTGACTTTCCGTTTCGAGCTTTTCGTATATCTGCGCTTGCGGATCGGCAGCCAACATACGCGTGTGCGGCGGCAGGCGACATGGCGGCGAAGCCTTGCGGCTGGTGCGCGCCGCGTCACCGGAGCTAGCGGCCAGCAGCAGGAAGAGCACCGAGAGGGCTGAAACGACTAGTCTCATGCGTGAAGATGAACGAGCATCGCGAGACGTGGCAATCCTCAGCCAAAGCTGCGGTGCTCAGCGCCTTGCCAGGTGATGGTGGCCACAGGTGAGCCCCGCAGCGCGGTACCTCACCTCTCTGCCCGGGATACAGTACTGGCCGACACGGTAGGCGGGAGTGTGCAGTGCCACTCGTGCCTGATTGACGGTCCCGGTCTTCACGGCCGCTGTCTTGCCGCAACCGCTCAGCGCGACTACGAGGATGGGAGTCAGCGTCACGCTCCGCGAAAGGCGCCTGCAGGAGACCACGAGTGCGTTAGGAGCAAACACGATCCTAGTTCAGTGCTGCCGACTCAGGCTTGCCGCCCTGCGTCCAGTACACCGTGCTGCCCACTATCCCAAGCGAGAAGCGTTCGATATCAAAGCCTGACGCCAGTACCCTATTTCCTGACTTATCAAGTGCATGAACTTCGTTGTAATTGGTTTCCCTCGTCGAGAGATTGTCGTTTTCCGCTATCCATGCCACGGCGCCGTCACCCTTTACCACGATCGCCATCGCTGGGCCACTCCCGACATCCCTAGACGAAACTGAGGTGCCTGTGGGCACCCTGTTTAATATCCGGTCATTGCGAAGGTCACGAACCACAATGACCCATTCGGCACCTCCCGTGCCCGATCCTGGGCCGCCCGGCCCTGGACCGCCTGACGCGTACTCATACGCCACCACCGAGCCAGCGAGCGTCACTCGACTAATGCCCTCAAAGCCCTCCGTCGTTCCCCCCGAAGCCGGTTCGCCAAGAAAGTATGTGTGCCTACTTCCATAAACGCATCCGTAGATTCCCTTTTCCTGGGTTGCAGTTTCGAGTTTTTCGTATACCTGCGCTTGGGGATCGGCTGCCAGCATACGGGTGTGCGATGGAAGCGCACACCCGTGGGGTGCCGTGGGTGTGCGATGGGCGGCGGCGGAACTGGGCGTCAAGGCTATGCACAGCGCGACCGTCGCGGATATAGGCCATCTCATGCCGTACACAACTCTCCAGGTCGGCCAAGGTTGCGTTTGTGCTGGACGTTTGTATGAGCTCATTCGATGTCTCCGGCGTCTCAAACGCCAAATGTGAAGGTTATTGTCTGGTGGGAGCTGTGGCTGGTCGCTTGAGCGTTCGTCGCCACCAGTCGCACATGGATCGGCGTCGGGCATCTTCCATTTGCCGTTTCTTCAAATCTAGTTACGGGCACTTCGCCGTGTATTTCAACTGCGGTTAGTCCACTCGGCACCGTCATGTTTTGCGGCACTGTAGATTCGCCGTAGGTGCTGGTCGGGCCATATTCCAGATGGTAGGAGAACGTGTTGGTGCCCGGGGTGATATGGCCAGTCACCTCAGCGAACTTCGGTTCAATGTTACAGCGATTGAAGCCGACATTGACCGGATTTACATGCGCTTCTACTGCAGGCGGACAGATATGCTTTGTATACGCTAGGACGCAGTAGGCGGGTGTCGCCTGAAGATGACCGACTGCGGGAACTTCGAGCAGGGCGCTGTCGAATTCATGTGCCTTGATTTCTTGTGGCGTCGGGGCTGTATACATGTAGTAGTACTCGCGGTCTATGTGTGGCAGGTGTGGCGGGCCTTCGTGGAGGTGGAGGAAGGTTTCGGCGGCCTGGACTTGCAATTCGGGGAACTTTTCTAGTTCGACCAGCTGCCCTTGATCTTTGACGAAGCTAGGTTCCGCTCCGTTTTGGAGCAGTACTCCGGCCTCGCTCATGAAGATTCGGGGCTTGCTGCGACTATGCTCGATGAAGCGCTCGAAGCTTTCGGCGGTTTCCTTCTTTCGTTCGACGACGTCGTAGTAGTCGTGGAAGCCCCACAGGGCTGGGAGACTGCTCCAGTAGCGCTTACAGCTTCGTTCCCTGGTCGGGCTGCATAGAAGCACCTTCCTGTATTCGGTGGTGTAGTGCTTCTCGAAGCCGAATGGGAAAGCAAATTCACCTGCGACCACGCCACAGTGTGGGCAGGGGACGTGCTTGGTGAGCCTGGCCATAGTTGACTGTGCTATCTCCCAGAATTCGGCCGCCAGTCTTTCCCGACGATGTAGTGGGCTATTTCCGGCGTCAGGCTCGTTCCATGCGCCCCAGAGTTCGACTGGCGGGAAGCCCTTCTTTGCGTTGCCCTTGATGAGATCCTTCATCAGCTGTTCTGTGCCCTTTTTGTACTGAGCAGCTGAGAGGCGTGCACAGGCATTCTTATGTTTTTCGCCACACGGTTGTGTCGAGAAGTCTTTGCCGATCGTGATGAAGGGCTGGAGATGGGCCTTGCCGATCTTTTCGAGCGAGTTTTCCAGGTGTTGCTTTTCGGAGGCGGCGTAGGGGGTTTTTGCGGTCAGCGTGTCGTAGGGAACGACCAGTCGTGCTGTCTTGATGCCGCCGAGTGGCCCCTTGGGGTTTGCGAGGTTTGGGTCAAAGCCGGGTAAGGGCTTATCGTTTTCGTCGAGGTGTTGGTCGAGGTGGCCTTCTGCGTTCTTTGGGTCGGGGTCGGAGATCCCGAAGTGCTCGGTGTTGCGCGTTGCGCTTGCTTTGGGTGCGGCGATCGTGGTGTCGGCGAGTAGCGGGTAGGGTGCGCCCGTGCCTGGCTTGATGGTCAGTGTGAGCGTGTTGCCTGTGACGCTGAGGGAGGCGGGTACGGCGTGGCCTTGGGCGTCTGTGACGGTTGGTGGGGTGATCGCTATCAGTGCTTTGCCCGCGGTCTGTGCTTCGGCGGAGGCCATCGCGGTCGTCGCGGTTTCGTAGGCGGTTTGGGTCTGTTGTGGCTGGGGCTGTCCGGCGCCTGCTTCTCCGGTGGCGGTGGTGCTTTGCGGGGAGGCGGGGAGGCTTTCGAGTGGTACTTCTTCTTCTGTTTCGGGCTGGGATTCTTCCTGTTCGGCTTGGGCCTTTTCTTCGCTGGTTTCGGCTGGGCCTTCGCTTGTGGTACGTAGTGGGCCGTTTTCCCCGGCTCCTTGGCCGCCGGTCGGGCGTGTTGGTTCTTCGGCGGCTTCGATGACGGCGGCGCTGCCGTTGGGGAGCTGCTTGAGTTCTTGGTCGGGGCCGAGTCGTAGTTCCCAGGAGAAGGAGTGGGGGGCTTCTGGTGAGCGGATCTGCAGGATGGTCGCTGCGCCGAGTGGCTGTGGGCGGATGATCGTGTCGGTCGCGGGCCAGGTGTTGGTGAATAGTGCGGCGGCGCCGTTGACGATCGTCGCGGGTGTGGTGGCGGCGGGCAGGCTTTCGACGGGCGTGAGGCTCAGTTCTCCTATTGGGGTGTTGACGGCGAACTCGCCTGCGGTTTCCTTGGAGATGGTGGAGGTCGTGAGGGCGTTTTGGGAGGCGAGTTCTTCTCCGGTGTCGGTGAGGGATGGCGCGATGCTTTGTTCTTCGAGGGTCGCGGTTGTCGAGGCCGCGAGGAGGTCGGGGTCGGTTCGCTGGGCGACTTCTTGGGCTTCTGCGACGTTTACTTCGCCGCTGATCGCCGATGGTGTGTGGGCGGAGTGGGCGCTTTGGCTGCCGTGGGGGCTGGTGGCGGTGACTGTGACGCGCAGCGTTGAGCCGAGGTCGCCGCCTGCGGGGTGGTAGGTCGCTTCGGTTGCGCCTGTGATGGCTGCGCAGTCTTCGCCTGCGGAGTTACAGCGTTCCCACTGGTAGGTGTACGACACGAGACCGGCGGCGCTCCAGATCCCGGGGTGTGCGCTCAGTGTCCCTTCGGACTGCACGACGCCCGTGATCGATGGGGGCGAGAGCTCTTGCAGCGCTTCGGGCTGGACGATGGCCGTTGGGAGCGAGACTGCGGTGGTGGCGCCGTTGGTGTCGCTGGCCTGTACGAGGGCGATGAGCGTGCTGGCGGTGTCGGATTCTGTGGGTGTGTAGGTGGCGTTGGTTGCGCCTTCGATTGCCTGGCAGCTGCCGCCCCCTGAGCAGCGCTCCCACTGATAGGTGTAGGAGACCGGGCCGGCGGCCGCGAAGACCCCGGTCCCGGCGGTGAGGGTCTGGCCGGCCAGCGCGGGACCGTTGATCGGCGGGGCCTGCTCGATGACGGGCGCCAGCGCGCCGGCGACGGGCTGCGTCACCGGGGAGGTCTGCGTCACCGCTGTGTGTTCGCTGGTTGCGGTGACTTGGATACGCAGACGGTGCCCCGTGTCGGTGCCCGTCGGGACGTAACTTGTGCTGATGGCGCCTTCGATGTTCTGGCAGCTGGTCGCGAGCTCGTTGCAGGTCTGCCACTGGTAGGTGTAGGTCGCGGTGGCTGAGAAGCTGCCGCGGTTCGCGGTGAGGGCTTGCCCGACCTGCGGGGCGCCGGTGATGAACGGAGGTTGCGCGGCGGCGAGCGCGCCGGCATCGCCGATCACGGCTGTTTGGGGGGAGATGTCTGAGATCGAGTCCGCGGTGCTGTTCGCGCCGACGCGGACCCGCAGGGTGGTTCCGAGGTCGCCTTCGCCGAGGTCGTATTCGGGGCTGGTGGCGCCTTCCACGGGCGCGCAGTCTTCCCCGGCCGGGTTGCAGCTTTCCCACTGGTAGCTCAGCTGCGTTTCGCTGCCCGTCCACACCCCCGGGTTGGCGGAGAAGGTGTTGTGGACGTCGGGTGTACCGCTGATCGAGGGCGGCTGCAGCTCGCTTGGGGGTTCCGCGGCGATGGTTGCGCTTGCCGAGGAGACCGCTGCGGTGGAGCCTCCCGGATTGGTCGCGGTCGCGACGACGCGTAGCTGCGTGGCGATGTCGCCTTCGCCGAGCTGGTAGGTCGCCCCGGTGGCGCCTTCCACGGGCACGCAAGCTTCTCCGGCCGGGTTGCAGCTCTCCCACTGGTAGCTGTAGGACACCGGCGCGACCGCCCCCCATGTGCCGGTGCTCGCGCTCAGCGTCTGGCCGTCCTGCGCGGTGCCTGAGATCGCCGGCAGCGCTGTATTCGATGGTGCTGGCGGGGGCTGGACCGTCGCGGTCGCGGCGGACAGCGCGCTGGCCTGTCCGTGCGTGTTGGACGCGGTGACTGAGACCCGGATCGTTGAGCCCGCCTCGCTTGAGGGCAGCGTGTAGGTCGTGCTGGTAGCGCCTGCGATGGGCTGGCATTCCGAGCCCGCGGTATTGCAGGTCTGCCACTGGTAGGCGTAGCTGATCGGTTCTGAGCCGCTCCAGGTGCCCTGCGCCGCCGAGAGCGTCTGGCCGGCCTGCGCGCTCCCGGAGACCGTGGGCGGCGACGTTAGGGCGGGGGCCGTGCCGGTGCGTTCGACGTGCGCGCCGGCTTCGACGGTGACGGCGCTCAGGTTGACCGTTTCGCCGATGAGATAGGTACCGCTCGCGAAGACGATCGCCGCACTGTTTTCGGCGCTCCATGCTCCGGTCGCGGCCTGTCCGGGCGCGCCGCCGCCGGCGAACTTGAGTGTGCCGCTGCGCGAGCTGACCGTACCGTCGTTGGTGAACGGGACCGCGACGATGCTCGTCCCGGTGCCTTCTGTCTTCTCGAAGGTCCCGGTGTTCACGATCGTGGGTTCGATGACGGTCCCGCTCTTGACGAAGATCTGGCCGGGCATTCCACAGGGGCAGTCTTCGGCGTTATCGACGAACGTCCCCCTGTTTTCCAGGAGCGCCCCTTCGGTCATTTCGAGATAGTTCTGGGCGAATGTGATGGTGCCTTCGTTGACGAGGGTGCGTTCGCTGAGCAACCCTCCCTTGAGCGTGCCCGTCGCTGACGGCTCGATGATCGTGCGACCCGTGCCTGTCATCTTCTGGCCGCTCCATTCAAGCGCGCTTGTGACCTGCAGGGTTCCGGGGCCTGTGAGGATGCCTGACAGGCGCAGGGTGGCCACGTTCGATGGTTCGCTGGTGCTCGTCAGTTCGAGTGTTCCTTTCGCTCCGAATGGCACGCTGTGGATTTCAAGGGTGCCTTGGTCGTGGACGGCGGCGACCTGGAATGTGCCTTCTTCGACGTCCACTTCGACACCCGAGGGGATGCACGCGATGTCGCTCGCGGTCGGGGTGTGGCCCGTCGACCAGTTCGACGCCTTCGCCCACTTGCCCGTCGAAGCGCCCACCCAAGTGTCCGTGCACGTCGTTGGCTGCGACGGGCTCCCCGAGGCCGGCGCTTCTTCGATGACGGCGCTCGCCGGCGAGACCCGCGAAGCGCGACCGTTGCCGTCGCTCGCGGTGACCAGGACCCTCAGGGTGCTCCCGAGATCCCCCGCCGCGAGCTGGTAAATCGAGCCGGTCGCGCCAGCGACGTCGGCGCACTGTTCGCCCTGGCCGTCACAGCTCTCCCACTGGTAGCTGTAGGAGAGCGGTGGCGGGCCCGCCCAACTCCCAACGCTCGCATCAAGCGCCTGTCCAGCTTGTGGCGCGCCCGTAATTTCTGGGGATGCCAGGTTCACGGGGAGCACCAGGGGGGTGGCGATGATCGCGCTCGCCGGTGAGGTCGCGGTCGTGACACCCCAAGGGGAGGACGCGATTACGGTGACGCGCAGCGTCGTTCCGACATCCCCGGCACCGAGCTGGTAGGTGGACCCTGTGGCTCCTTCGGCTTCGGCGCATTCTTCGCCGTGTTCGCTGCAGCTTTCCCACTGGTAGCTGTATTCGACCGGGCCGGTCCCCGACCACACGCCCGTGCTCGCGCTCAGCACTTCGCCTTCCTCAGCTACCCCCGTGATCGCGGGTGGGGTCGTGTTCGATGGTGGGGTGCCCGCGATGATGCTCGTCACCACCGACGTTTCGCTGGCCGAGGAAACCGAGTTGGTCGCGCTCACCACGACCCGCACGGTGCCATTGACTTCCGCTGGCCCGACGGTGTAGGTCGCGCTGGTCGCACCGGGGATCGGCATACATGCTTCGCCGAGGCCGTCACAGCTTTCCCACTGGTAGCGGTAGGTGATGGGCGGTGTGCCCGCCCATTCCCCCGTGCTCGCCCTCAGCGTTTGTCCTTCCTGTGCGACACCCGACACTGCGGGCGCGAGAACATTTGAGGGGCCGGCCGCTGCCACGATCGTGCTCGCCTGCGACGTGCTCGACGCCGACCCCGCAAGATTCCTCGCTTCGACGCGGACCCGCACGGTGCTCCCGACGTCTTCGTGGCCAAGCGTGTACGTCGATGCGGTCGCACTCGCGATCGGGGTGCACGCTTCGCCGCTGGTGTTACAGCGCTCCCACTGGTAGTGGTAGGACGGTTCCGGCGTAGCGGTCCATGTGCCGGTGCTCGCGCTCAGCGTCTGGCCGTCGTGCGCGTTGCCAGAGATCGTGGGCGGCGCCGTGTTCGAAGGCGCGAGGGCTGTCGCTACGACCGCGGTCGGCTGCGAGGCGGCCGCCGCGGACCCGAGCGAGTTGGTCGCCGTGACAAGTACCTGCACCCGCCTGCCTGCATCGCCGCCGGCGAGGACATACGTGCTGGCCGTCGCGCCCGCGATATTCGCGCATTCTCCGCCCGTGGTGTTGCAGTCCTGCCATTGGTAGCTGTAGCTGATCGGCGTCAGGCCACTCCAGACCCCTGTGCTCGCGCTCAACGTTTGGCCGACGAACGGTTCCCCTGTGGTGGTCGGTGCGGATGTCGAGGACGGCGCGGTCGCGCGTGTCACCGTCGCGCCCTGGATACTGACAGCCGAGAGGTCGACTTCCCCGCCGACGAGGAACGTCCCGCCGCTCAATACGATCGACCCGCCGCCCTGCACCGTCCAGGACCCGTAGGCCGGTTCTGCAGCGACGCCACCGTCGCTGAAGTCGAGGGTGCCCGCCAATCCTTTGACTGCCCCCTGGTTGCTGAAGTTGACGTCGACGGTGCTCGTCCCGCCGCTCGCGGTCTTCTGGAAGGTGCCTGTGTTCAGGACCGATGCGGTGCCGCTGCCGCGGCTCAGGATCTCCGGGCCAAAACAGGTCGCTTCGCTGTTGTCGTTGAACGTGCCCTTGTTTTCAAACCGTGTGCCTTCCAAGAAGACGGTTCCCCACCTGAACGTGACCGTCCCTTCGTTGACGAGCTTGCGCGAGGAGCGGATTTCTTCACAGCCCGAGGAGGCGTAGATTTCCCCGGCCGTGACTTCCGGCCCGAGCACTGTTGCACCAGACCCCGACATCACTCCGTACGCACCGAGGTCGAACGAGCTCGTCACGTCAAGCGTCCCCGCACCCGAGAGCGTCCCGTTCCTCAACGACAGCGATCCAATGCTCGACGTGTGCGAGGCATCCGCCAGTTCAAGAGAGCCACCGGAGATCCCCAGACCCCCTTCGCCCATGATCGAGCCTGCCACCTCGGACCCGCTCGTGACATTGACCGTCTTCCCGGCTGGGATGCACGCCCGATCACTGCTCGTGGGCACCACTCCAGTGGACCAGCTCCCCGACGTTTGCCAGCTGCTCCCGCCTTCGCCCGTCCAGGTGTCCGTGCACGTCGAGCTTGCCGTGACCACAGCACTCGCAGCGGACGTCGCGGACGCGGACCCCGCCGCGTTCGACGCGGTGACCGCAACACGCAGCGTGTTGCCGACATCGCCCGCGCCGAGGGCATATGTGGAGGTGGTCGCGCCCGACACGTCCAGGCAGCCTTCGCCGAGGCTGTTGCAGCTTTCCCACTGGTAGGCATAGCTGATCGGTTCGGTCCCCACCCACGCGCCGGTGCTCGCTGTAAGGGTCTGGCCCTGCTGTGGGGTCCCGGAGACCACCGGCGCAGCGGTGTTCGACGGAGCCCGCAGGACCACGCCACTCGCGGCTGAGGTCGCAGATGCGGACCCGCCCGAGTTGCTTGCCGTGACCGTGACCCGCAGCGTGTCGCCGACGTCTGCGTCCCTGAGGGTGTAGGTCGAGCTGGTCGCACCGGAGATGCTCGCGCAGCTTTCGCCGCTGCTGTTGCAGCGCTCCCACGCATAGCCATAGCTGAGGGGTGGCGTGCCACTCCACGCGCCCGTGCTCGCCGTCAGCGTCCGCCCGTCGGTGGTCGTGCCTGTGATGCTCGGTGGCGCGGTGTTCGACGGGGGGATTGCGGCCACAACCGCCGTGGCAGGGGATGGTTCGCTGGTATGGCCGATCGCGTTCGTCGCCGTCACGAGGACTCGCAGGGTGCTCCCCACGTCGCTCGGGCCGAGGAGGAAGGTCGAGCCGGTCGCGCCCGTTATGTTCGTGCAGCTTTCCCCGCTGGCGTTGCAGGTCTGCCATTGGTAGGCGTAAGTGATCGGTTCGGTGCCCGCCCACGAGCCACTGGCGGCAGTAAGGGTCTGGCCGTCCCTCACGGTCCCCGAGACAGAAGGCGGCGTCACGTTGACCGGTTCGCCGAAGGCAACGAGGCCGGTCAGTTCGCTTGTGGCGCTTGCGCTGCCCGCAGAGTTCGTGGCGGTCACGATCACGCGGATCGTGTCCACGATGTCGTAGGGGATCAAACGGTAGGTCGAGCCGGTCGCGCCGGTGATGTTCGCGCACTTGGCGCCGAGGTTGTTGCACGTCTGCCACTGGTAGGAGTAGGTCGCCGGGGAGCCCGACCAGCTACCCGTACTCGCGCTCAACAGCCGCCCGATCTTGAGAACCCCCGACACCACCGGCAACGCCGTATTCGCCGGCTTGATCGCCGCGACGATCCCCGTCTGAGCCGACGTAGCGCTGCCACTGCCCCCGCTATTGCTCGCACCGACCGCGACGCGCAGGGTGCGCCCGACGTCTTCGTGGCCGGCAAGGTAGGTGCTGCCCGTCGCCGCCGTGATGCTCGAGCATTCCCCACCTCCGCTGTTGCACCGCGTCCACTGGTAGGAGAACGTGATCGGCGTGAGCCCCGACCAGGTCCCCGCGTGCGCGGTCAGCGTATCGCCGTCCTTCGGGGTCCCCGTGATGGTGGCCGCCACGGTGTTGACGGGGAACTCCGCCGAGTTGTAGCGCGCCAGGATCTGGCCCGCGGTGAGCGCCTTCGTGTAGAACGCAACGTTGCTCAGGCTCCCATCGAACAACGGTTCGCCGGACACCACCGACTTACCCAGATAGTCCTCGGGGGCGCTCCCCAGCGACGCCGGGAAGATCGTCGCCCCTGTGCTCTGCCCGACCTGTTCGCCGTTCAGATACAGCGTCAAGGTGCCCGAGCTCGTCTCGGTCACAGCCAGGTACTCCCAAGTGCTGGCCTTCAACTTCGTCGTCGTGACCTGCTCCACACCACCAGCGGCCGTGTGAATTTCAAAGAGCATCTTGTGGCTTGAGAGCGCCGAGGCAGGCGTCAGATACATGTAGTTGGTCGAGCTCGAACCGAAGTCGAAGACGGGCTGCTTGTAGGAGGCCCCTCCCGCCCAATCGACCCACCCCTCAGCCGTGAAAGCGCTCGCTCCCGCCAGCGGATCGGACGGCAGCGTCGCAAACGCTTCACCGCCGAAGGCCCCCGACTTGCTGCCCCCGAACGGGCCTTCGCCGCCCAGCACGATCCCGCTGTTGCTCGCCGTGTAAGCGCCCACGGAGTCCGCGAGCGTACTCGACCCCACCGTGTCATCGAAGCGGTACTGCGCCACAGGCCCGTCCGCGGCGACGGTCGACTCGTACGTTTCATACGGCTGCGTGCCGCCAGCAAGCCCTGTCCACACCATCACAGCCACGACAACGATCGTGGCGAGCAGCAAAAGCTTGATACGACCGATCCGCGACCAGACGCCGCCGACGCCGCGAAGGGGACGCATCTCCGACGCTGACTCTGGATCTTGATGGTTACGCACGTTGCCCCCCGTTCGGCATAGCTGGCTGTCCGCTTCTCGTCAAAGATCGTCGATGCACGCGGCTCGAGCGATGGACCGGCGCGTCATCGAACGTACTTCTGGAGTTCGGTCTAGCGGGGATGGTGTTTCTCAAACTCCATAGCCGTCCGACTCGTGGAACCATCCAAACTTCGGTCTCCGTCGGCTCCGTGTGCCTTCTAGCGCCCGCAGCGAGGGCTATAGCCTCCTGTCCTCCAGGCTCGGGGCGGATGGCGCATTGCTGGCCTCCATGCCAGCAACTAGGCTGGCGGCAGGTACTTCCAGCGCGTGCGCCAGCTTCAGGATGGTGCGCAAGTTGGGATCACGGCGAGCGTGCTCGAAGAGGCTAATCGCAGCACGATCGGCCCGAGCAGTAACCGCCAGGTGCTCCTGGCTGATGCCGAGACGCTGGCGCGCCCACCGCAGGTTGATAGCGAAGTAGCTGGCTGGGCTGACGGAGGGGTCAGACTTGTGGTGCGGGCCCTTGACAAGGGTCGTATCGCCGATGCCTTCCAACAGTGCTGCGGGCGTGACACCAACGGCGCGGGCTACGCGAACCAGCATGGGCAGGTCGGGGGAGCGCTTGGCCTGCTCCAGGGCAGCCACGGCCCGCGAGTCCATGCCCAATCCTCGTTGGGACAGACCAGCGTCTTCGCGCGCTTTCAGAAGGTTGCGCCCAAAACAGCGCAGCTGCTGCTCTATCTCGCGTTCGTGATCCCTTCGCGTTGCAGACCGTGAGGAGCTGTCGAGATGCCTCGGCACCTTCTTCGCGCGGGCCATTGCAGACGCGAGCTTCTTCGCCCGGAACCCCTCACCGTGAGGCAACCAACCACACTCCGACGAACCGGCTGGACATTGGAAATCAACGAGCCAACGAACCGCGCAATCGAAGAAATGCAGAGCAAGGGCCTCTTAAGCCCGAGACCTCGTGGGGCTCAAAAACTGCGCAGCAACTGCGCAGCAAATCGCTATCATTTTTGCCCTAACTTGCCCGCACTTGTCCCCACACCGAATCGCGAAATCGGCTCCAGCACTGGTTTTTTCAATGGGCCGTGAAGGAATCGAACCTTCAACCTTGGGCTTAAGAGGCCCCTGCTCTGCCAATTGAGCTAACGGCCCGCGAGAACTTCGGCGCGAGACGCCGGTCCGGGATGGGCTCGGAGATTCTAGCCGAGGCGCCCCTCGTGTCGGCCCGATCGGCTCATGGCCCCCGGCTTCAGCCCAGGACAGCCTGGCACGGTGCCGGAGCTCGGCGTAGGCCGGCGAGCCCCAGCGCCCGGGAAGGTCGCTCGGCCGCGCCTCAGAGCACCACCGTCCGCCCCCCATCCACCAGCACGCGATCGTCGAGGTGCAGCGCGAGCGCCCTGGCCAGCACGACCCGCTCGGTGTCCCGCCCGACCCGCTCGAGCTCCTCGACGCTCATGCGGTGATCCACGCGCTCGACGCCCTGTTCGATGATCGGCCCGGCGTCGAGCTCCTCGGTCACGTAGTGGGCGGTGGCCCCGATCAGCTTGACCCCGTGCTCGCGCGCGCGGCGGTAGGGCTCGGCGCCGGGGAAGGCCGGCAGGAACGAGTGGTGGATGTTGATTACGGGCGCCCCGAGCCGCGCGAGGAATGCGCCGCTGAGGATCTGCATGTAGCGGGCAAGCACCACCACGTCGACCTGGCCGGCGAGCAGCTCGAGCATCCGCTCCTCGGCCTCGGCCATGCCGCCATCCTGCACCGGCACGTTGTGGAAGGGCACGCCCGCCACCTGCGCCTCGCCGCGCAGGTCGGGGTGGTTGGAAATCACCGCGACCATCTCGGCGTCGAGCTCCCCTCGACGCTGGCGCCAGAGCAGGTCGACCAGGCAGTGATCCTGGCGTGAGACGAGAATCGCCACGCGGCGACGCTCGCCCCAGAAGCGCAGACGCCAGTCCATCTGAAAGTGCTCGGCGACCTCCGTCTGAAAGCGCGCGCGCAGCTCCTCGCGCAAACTCTCCCCGGGACCCGCGGCAGACCCCAACCCTTCGGCCTCATCGCCGTGCGCCTCCGGCCCCGTGGGAACCGCGGCAGACCACGCCCGCCCGCCCGCAGCCCCGGGCGCCTCTAGCGCGGCGGCTGACGAATCCTCCTCCAGGAAGAACTCCGTGCGCAGGAAGAACCGGCCGCCCGCCGGATCGGAGGAGTACTGGTGCGAGGAGACGATGTTCGCGCCGCGCTCGAACAGGAAGCCCGACACCGCGGCGACGATGCCGGGGCGGTCCGCGCAGTCGACCAACAGGCGCCCGGTGTAGCTCGGCCGCCCCACCCCGGCGGCGTCTACTTCTTGGTCGTCGTCGAGGTCGCGGTCGTCGAGGTGGCGCCCTTCGAGAGTGACGACGTGGGGACGGTCACGCTCGTGGGGAGCGTCACGCTCTTGCCATTCCCGCCGCCCTTCAGCTCAGACGAGGGGATCGTCACGGTCTGCGCCTTGGTGGCGCCCTTGCCGAGCTTCGATGCGGGGATCGTAACCGTGGCCGCGCCGCTCGAGGCGCCCGCGGCGCTGGACGTCGCGGACTTGCCCGCCTTGAGTTCGGCCAGGCGCCCTTCGAGGATCTTCTTGTCCGAGGCGGGCGCCAGCGCCAGCGCCCTCGCCGCCGCACGGTCGCCTTCGCGCTTGTCCTTCGCCTGATAGGAGAGCGCCGCCAGGTCGTAGTACAGCGTCACGTTCGCCGGGCGGCCCCTCATCTCGATCTTCAGAGTCTTGACGGCCTCCGCGGGGTCGGTGAGACCGCCGCCGGTGGTGTAGATCCGCATCACCTCCGTCGCCACTTCGGGGTCGGGGTTGCGAGGTTCGAGCTTTAGATAGCGCTCCCACGCGCCTTGTATCTGTGTGAGCAGCGGCTGCGCTTTGGACGTGAAGGCTTCTTCGGTGTTGCTGTAGTTTTCGCCCGACCCGACCTCCAGCAGCGTTGCGTGGATCAGCCCACTCCAGGCGGCCGGGTTGTTCGGCTGGGTCACGGTGACCTTCTTCGCGGCCTTGACCTGCGAGCCGTAGTTTTCGCCGCCCCCGCCGCTGCCCTTGCCACCCAGGAGTTCCAGCACGCCGCCACCGCCGAAGCTACCCACACCGAAGCCGACGAAGGCCAGGAAGAAGAGCAGCGCGAGGCCCGAGTAGACGATCCGTACCGTGCGCCGGCGACCGCGTCCTCTCAGGTCGAACAGCATCAGTCGGACAGCTCCGGGTCGGTGTGGTCGATGATCTCCTGCACGCTCTGCTCCGTGGTGTGGTCCACCGCGCCATTGGGCTGCGCGACGGTCGTGGTCGTACTAGGCGCCCCTTCCGACGCGGCCTCGCGCCGGCGCTCGCGCCGTGTGACGAATGACGCCAACAGGATACTCGCCTCATACAGGAGATAGAGGGGGACCGTCTCCAGCAGCATCGTCGTGACGTCGCCCGGGAGGAACGCGGCGACGGCGGCACACGCGACGATCGCGTAGCGGCGCCCGTGGCGAAGCTGGGCCGGCGTGACGATCCCGGCTCGCACCGTCGCCAGGATCGCGACGGGCACCTGGAAGACCAGCCCCATCGCAAGCAGCGTGGTGGCGGCGAACTTGTAGTACTGGTTGCCCTGCACCAGCACGTTGAACTGTTCGCTGTTGAAGTTCAGCAGGAAGTGCACCGCCGCGGGCAGCACCACGTAGTAGCCGAACGCCACCCCGATCGCGAACAGCACGGGAATCGCCACCAAGAGCGGCTGCACCGCGCGTCTCTCTCGGGCTGAAGGCGGGCAGCACGAAGCCGTAGAGCTCGAACAGGATCACCGGCAGCGAGAAGAGCAGCGCGAAGTAAAGGGTCACGCTGAGCGTCGTCGTGAGCGGCTCGCCGATGCCCAGCGTCACGGGCTTGTTCGCCGGCGGGACCTTCGGGATCTTCGCCATCTGCGCCCGCAGCCGGGGGATCTGGGCGGCGAGCTGGGTGCGGGTCGCCGCTGAGAGCCCGCTGTGCGGCGAGGCGAGCGCCGCCGCGATCGCCTCGGTCTCTGCGCCCACCGCCAGCACCCCCTGCTGGGCGAGATAGGTCTGGCCCTGCGGGCCGTTGCCCTTCTTGGCCTGGCTCACCGTTTCCCGGGCGAACGGCTTGTTGACGAAGTTCAGCAGCGCGTGGTTCTGCCAGAAGCAGACGCCGAAGGCGACCGCCAGGGCAAGCGCGCTGATCAGCAGGCGCGTGCGCAGCTCATCGAGGTGGTCCACCAGGGAGAGGCGATCCTGATGGCCGACTGTGCGTATGGCGCTGGCCATCCGTTAGGAATATAGAGGGGCCTAGAGGGCCGCCTCGCCAGCTATCAGACCGGGGGGCGCAATCGCGTCTGGCCTCGTGGGCGAAAACCGTCGGCGCGCTGACGGGCGACTACGTACCAACTTCCGCAAACCTACGTGTTCGTGGCCACCTGCTAAAGACGGCCTCATGGCGAGTCGATGACGGTGGGGAAGCCGCCATGTACTCCCAGAACGACAACCACGTAGGTCAAGAGGTGCAGCTGGAGCCCTGGCTGCACGTCTGCACCAGCTGCGGCGGGGAGCTCGTCTACCCGATCGACTGGTCGGAGGAGCGGCCCGGCCACTGGCGCGTGCTGCTGCGCTGCCCGGAGTGCGAGGAGTGCCGCGAGGGGGTCTTCGGACAGGCCGCCGTGGAGCGCCTGGACGACGAGCTCGACCGCGCGACCGCGGCGCTGCTCAGCGACTTCCGGCGCATGACGCACGCCAACATGGCGCAGGAGATCGACTTCTTCGTGCGCGCGCTTGCCGCCGACGTGATCGTCCCGTCGGACTTCTAGCGATACCGCTCGACGACGGCGTCGGCCACGAGATCGAGTAGCCGCGTGCGCCCCTCAGGCAGGCTTGCCGGGAGCGCCGCCTTGGCCTGCGCCACAAGCTCCAGCGCCTTGGCGCGCGCCTGTGCGAGGGCGCCGGTGGCGGCGATCTGCTCGCACAACTCCTCCGCCTGTTCAGGATCTTTCAGTGCGGCGAGGTCGACAGAGGCCAGCCGCACGTCGTACTCGCGGGCGAGGATCAACGGCAGCGTGACGGTCCCGTCGAGCAGGTCGGTGCCGCGCGCCTTGCCCGTGCGCTCCACCGGGCCCGTGATGTCGAGTACGTCGTCGAGCAGCTGGAAGGCCAGCCCGATGCGCCGCGCGAAGGCGCCCAGCGCGTCGGCGAGCGCGTGCGAGCCATCGGCGGCGACCAGCGCGCCGAGGCGGCAGGCGGCCTCGAACAGGGCGGCGGTCTTCAGCTCGCAGCGGTGCAGATAGCGCTCGATGGCAACGTCGGCGGCGTAGGCGTCCTCGCGCTGCAACAGCTCACCCGCGGCCAGCGCCGAGCTCGCGTCGGAGAGCGCCTGCAGCTGGGCGACGCTGTCGTTGCGCGCCAGCTCGGCGAACGCGCGCGAGAAGAGCAGGTCGCCGGTGGCGACCGCCGTCGCGCGGCCCGCCGCGGCGGCCACCGTGGGGAGCCCTCGACGCAGGGGCGCGCCGTCGATCACGTCGTCGTGCACGAGCGTTGCGGAGTGCACCAGCTCGACCGCCACCGCCGCGCGCACGAGCTGGGCCTCACCGTCGCTGCCCGCGCGCGGGCCGCCGGCGGCCTCGGCGGCGAGCACCACGAGCAGGGGGCGCAGGCGCTTGCCGCCGGCCAGCACCGTGGCGTTGGCGTGCGCGGCCAGCGGCGCGCCGGCCTCGGCGGTGACCCGCTCCAGGTGAGCCTCGGTGCGGGCCATGCGCTCGCGTAGCTCCGCGCCGCCGCTGTGCATGATCGCCTCGACGGCGTCCACGTCGCCCGCCTCGTCCACGGTGCTCGCGCTCATCGCCTGCTCGCCGGTAGATAGGTCACTCGCCGACCGATCATGGGTCGCTGCCGACCTAACCGTGCCTGGGCGGCCTGACCGTGCCCGAGTGGATCGTGACGATGCCGCCGGCCGTGAGCAGCCAGCGGATCTCCCCGAGACCGGCCCGCTCCAGCTCGCCAGCCACCGCCGCAGGCGCAGGGAAGCGCTTGACCGACTCAGGCAGGTAGGTGTAGGCGTCGGGGTCGCTCGACAGATGCCCCAGCAGCGGCACGATGCGGTCGAACCAGACGCGGTAGAAGAGCGAGAGCGGTAGGCGCGTGGGGGTGGTGAACTCAAGCACCACCACCCTTCCGCCGGGCCGCACGACACGCACCAGCTCGGCCAGCCCGCGGGGGAGGTCGGCGAAGTTGCGCACCGCGAAGCCAACGGTGGCGGCGTCGAACGAATCGTCCGCGTAGGGCAGCTGCAGGGCGTCGCCCGACTCGAAGCGCACCGTCGCGGGCCGCTGCTGAGCCGTGGCCTGCGCAGACGCAGCAGGCGGGGTCTCGGGGACGCCGGCAGCCCTGGCCTTGGCGCGTGCCCGCTCCAGCATCCGCTCCGAGAAGTCGCTGCCGAGCACCTCCCCGCCCGGCGCGACGCGCCGCGCGAGCGCGAGCGCCAGATCGCCGGTGCCGGTGGCGACGTCGAGCACGCGCGACCCCGGCCCCACCTGAGCCTCATCGACGGCGCGCTCGCGCCAGCGGTGGTGCAGGCCGGCCGACATCGCACTGTTGAGCAGGTCATAGAAGCCGGCGACACGGTCGAACATCTCGCGCACCTGGGCCGCCTCAGGCGTACCCGGCGTGGGGGTGGACGCGCCCGGCCCGTTAGGCGTCACCGAGGACGGCCCCTCGGACGGCTCTCCATTGGAGCCCTCAGGCATCGCGCTCGCCGGCTACTTCGACAGCGCGAGGAATTCGACCACCGCGTTGAACTTCTTCGGCGGCAGGTTCTTGAACGAGGGCATCGGCGCCGTGGGGTTGACCAGCGTGCGCGCGATCCCCTGGCGCGGGATGCGCGCGCCGATGTGCGTCAGTTCCGGTCCCGGCCCACTGTTGCCATTGTCGCCGATCTTGTGGCACGCCAGGCAGCCCGACTGGGCCACGACCAGCTTGCCTTCTTCGTACCTCGCGAGCGTGGTGCCTCCCGCCTGCTTGATCGACGACGGCGTCGCCATTTCGATCGCCGTCGGCGACCCCGCGTTGGCGCCCGAGTAGGTGAGATAGGCCATCGCGGCGATCACGACGATGCCCGTGATGGTCGCGATCGGACGACGCTCGGGGCGACGCTCGGGGCCGCGGTCATAGAAGGGCAACAGAAACAGCATGATCATGCCCAGCGTGGGCACGCCGATCGTGGCCAGCGGCACGAGCGATGGCGGCTTGATCACGCGCAGGACCTCGAACAGGAAGAAGAAGTACCACTCCGGGCGGGGCACGTAGGTGGTGGTGGTGGGGTTGGCCTTGGACCCCAGCTCGGCCCCCAGCACGAGCGACATGGTGATGATGACGGCCATCACCACGCACGCCATCAGCGCGTCCTTGCCGACGGCATAGGGGAAGAAGGGCTTGCCTTCGCTCTTCAGGACGGAGTATTCGCGGAGATACTCCTCCTTCTCGCGCTGGTTCATGCCGCTACTTCTGGGCCGAGGGCCTGGACGGGTACAGGTACTGGCCGAGGCCGTCGATCGGCTCGCCCGGGTCGCGCGGGGAGAAGCGTTCGAGCTCCGAGTTGACGCTGTAGCGGGCGCCGACCTGCACATAGGTGCCGTCGACGACGCGTGTGTAGAAGCGATCGAGCGGGCGCACCGGCGGGCCGCCGACGCGGCGGCCGAGCAGATCGTAGACGCCACCGTGACAGGGACAGATGAAGCGCTCTGCGGCGTCGACCCAGCGCACGGGACAGCCGAGGTGCGCGCAGCGCGAGGAGATCGCGATGAACTGGCTATTGCGGTCGGTCGGGTCTACGTCGATGGCGGGGTTGAACTTGCGGATGTAGACGGTCGTCTTGCCCGCCTCGCCGATGCCGGGGGTGAGCGTGATGACCTCGGGGATGTAGTTGAGCTCGGTGAAGTCGTCGACCGTGCCGACCGTCTCCCACGGGTGCGAGGTGGTCTTGAAGATCGGCCCGATCGCGAAGCCCAGCGCGGGCAGGAGGAACGAGGCGGCGGCCACCCCGCCGGCGGCCTGGCCGCCGATCGTCATGAACCGCCGGCGCGTAACCGTCTCGCCCTCGAAGGCGCCGGGGATCTGGCGATCCAGGGTGTACTTGGACTTGCTCTGGTCGTGCTTGCTGGCCACGGGGCGCCTAAGAATATCGCTTGCCGGCCGCCGCGTATCCCGGTCGTAGGGGTCGTGCGGATCGCTACGAGGCTCAGACAGTCGGGGCTGGCCCGGGGACGACCAGCGCACGCATAGCGGAGAGCGCCTCGGGCGACCTCGCGCGCGCCAGCGCCTTGGCGCGGGCATGCTCCTCGGAGGGCCCCCAGCCGACCGCTCGGGCGCCGGCGTCCCAGATGGCGCCCGCGAGGTCCGGCGAGTCTGCGCCATGCGCGAGCGCGGTGAGCGTAATCACATCGGCCAGCTCGCCCACCGCCGGCACATCGCCCAGCTCGACGAGCCGCGCGAGGCCGAGCGCGTAAAGACGGTCCCCGGCGAGCAGCCCCAGATCGGCATCGGCCGGGCACAGCAGCCGGGGGGTGCCGTAGTGCAGCAGGTACCCCTCATAGATCGCCTCCACGAGCAGCTCGTACTCCGCAGCGCGCGCGGCCGCGCGCGGGCCTGCCGCCACAACCTGCGCCGGCCCCCCGTCGTTGGTGGACGGCGCAACGGCGGGCAGTAGGCTCGCGAGCAGGCCGCCCTGCTCGCGCAGCAGGGCCTCCAGGCGCTGGAGCGAGGAAGAAGAGCCTCCGGCCTGACGGCTCCGAGGATCGGAAGAGCCTCCGGCCTGACGGCCTCCGGCGAGGGGGCCGCGGGGCGCGGGACCGTCCTGCGATGGCACACCGGCGGCCATCACGCCACCTCCCGAAAGGCAGCCGCAGCGGCCTCGACTGTGCGCTCGACGTGCTCGCTCGTGTGGGCGAGCGAGGGGAACCAGGCCTCGAACTGAGACGGCGGCGGGTACACGCCGCGCGCCAGCAGCGCCCGGCACCACGCGCCGTGGGCCTCCAGGTCACAGCGCTGTGCGCCCGCGAGGTTCTCGACGGGGCGCTCGCTGAAGAACACCGTCAGCAGCCCTGGCCGGTGGGCGACCTGCGCGGGGCGCCCCGCGTCGGCCGCAGCGACGCGCAGGCCCTCCGCGAGGTGCTCGGTGGTGGCCGCCAGGCGCAGATACGCGCTCTCGTCCAGCAGCTCCAGGCTCGCCAGTCCGGCGGCCACCGCGAGCGGGTTGCCCGACAGCGTGCCCGCCTGGTAGACGCCGCCGGCCGGCGCCAGCAGCTCCATCAGCTCCTCGCGCCCGCCCACCGCCGCGGCGGGCAGGCCGCCGCCGAGCACCTTGCCCATGATCGTCAGGTCGGCCTGCACGCCCGTCAGCTCCTGCGCGCCGCCCGCGGCCACGCGGAAGCCCGAGATCACCTCGTCGAGCACGAGCAGCGCCCCGGTGGCATCGGCCTGCTCGCGCAGCAGCTCCAGAAACCCCGCCTGGGCGGGGACGACGCCCATGTTGGCCGGCATCGGCTCGGCCAGGATCGCCGCGAGCGAGTGCCGCTCGGTGGCCGCTACCAGCTCGTGCGAGTCGTTCCACGGCACGATCACCGTGTCGGCGGTGACCGCCGCGGGCACACCGAGGCTGGACGGCAGCGCCGCGGTCGCCAGCCCCGACCCCGCTTCGGCAAGCAGTCCGTCCACGTGACCGTGGTAGGCGCCCGCGAACTTCAACACCTTCTCCCGGCCCGTCGCCGCGCGCGCCAGGCGCACGGCGGTCATCGTCGCCTCGGTGCCAGAGGAGGTCATGCGCAGCATCTCCACCGACTCCATGCGCGCCGTGACCTCCTCGGCGAGGCGCACCTCAGCGGCCGTCGGCGCACCGAAGCTCGTGCCCCGCGCCGCCGCCTGCGCCACAGCGGAGAGCACCGCCGGGTGCGCGTGACCGTGGATCAGCGGCCCCCACGAGCACACATAGTCCACGTAGCGGTTGCCATCCACGTCCACCAGCTCCGCACCCTCGCCGTGGTCGACAAAGATCGGGTCGCGCCCGATCGCCTGCATCGCGCGCACGGGCGAGTTGACGCCGCCGGGCAGCAACCGCAGCGCGCGGCGGTACCACTCGGTGGAGTGGGTGTCGGAGAGCGAGGTCATGGAATCGACGCGAGCTTCGGAGTCAAGCAGCGCCCAAGGACACGCCGCTCGGCGCACCGGATCGGAGTCGCGCACCACCGCCGACCGCGCGTGTCCCGGCCCCGGGAGGCTCGGCGCGAGGTGAACTGCGCCGCGAGAACGACGGGCCGCACGCGGCTCCATAGGCCGCCCTCAAAGGCGGCCCTCTCCTCCATACTCCCGCTCCCACTCCTTGAATTCCTCGGTGAAGTACAGCAGCCGGATCTTCTTGAACTCGGTCGACGAGTAGAGCGTCGCGCGCTCGTGGATGCCCATCTGCTCGGCGATCGCATCGAGCACCGCGTCGCACTCCTCCTTGGAGCGCCCGTGCGCCATCGTGAACACGCTGTAGGGCCAGTCCGCGTAGGTCGGGCGCTCGTAGCAGTGGCTGATCCCACGGAAGGCAGCCATGCGAGGGCCCAGCTCGCCGATGCGCTCCTCCGGCACCTTCCAGACGCCCATGCCGTTCGCCGAGAACCCCGCGCGGCGGTGGTAGAGGATCGCGGCCACCCGCCGCAGGATCCCGCGCTCGCGCATGCCGCGCATGTGCTCCAGCAGACCCTCCACCGTCATGCCGAGCGCCTGGGCGGGGGCCGCGTAGGGCTCAGCCGTCACCGGCATGTCGCCCTGCGTCGCGCGAATCACCGCGATGTCCGTCTCGTCGTACTCGACCGCCTGCAACTCCACGGGCTCCTGCGCCACGCCCTCGCTGGCGAGCGCCTTGGTGTCGCCCTCCATCTCCAGGTCCATGCGGATCTTGAACAGCTGCAGCGTCGGCAGCTGGCGGATCGACTCCGCGCCCGTCAGCCGCTGCAGCACCTCCAGCGTCCCCTCCAGCCCGAGCTTCGAGTCGGGCTCGGTCGCCAGCGTGAACCACATGTTGAAGTCATGGTTGCGCAGGTAGTTGTGGCTCACGCCCGGGTGGCTATTGACGATCTTCGCCGCCCGCCAGGGGTGCTCGGGGTCGACCTTCGCCGCCACCAGCATCGAGCTGTAGCCCAGCGCGCGCGTGTCGTAGATGGGGGTCACCTGGCGCACGATCCGCTCGTCGAGCAGCCGCTGCACGCGGCGCATCGCCTCCTGCTCGGGGATCTCCGCGGCGGCGGCCACCGACGCATAGGGGCGGTGCTCCAGCGGGAAGCTCCCCTGCATCAGGTTCAGCAGGCGGCGGTCGAGGTCGTCGAGCGCCACCGCCGCGCCCTCCTTGCGGCTGCGGATCTTGGGTGTCGGTGTCTCTACTCGGCTAGCCATCTGGCGGCGTCCTTCGCGTGGTAGGTGATGATGACGTCCGCGCCCGCGCGGCGCAGGGAGGTGAGGATCTCCAGCACCGTCGCCTGCTCGTCCAGGTATCCGGCAGCGGCTGCTGCCTTGACCATCGCATACTCGCCGCTCACGTTGTACGCCGCCACCGGCAGGTTCGTCGCCTCCCTGACAGCACGGATCAAGTCCCCATAGGCCAGCGCCGGCTTGACCATCACCATGTCCGCGCCCTCCCCCACGTCGAGCAGCGCCTCGCGCACGGCTTCGCGGCCGTTGGCCGGGTCCATCTGGTAGCCGCGCCTGTCGCCGCTCGCCGGGGCCGAGTCGGCCGCCTCGCGGAAGGGGCCGTAGAAGGCGGAGGCGAACTTCGCGCTGTAGGCCATGATCGGCGTCTGAGAGAAGCCCTCCTCGTCGAGCGCCGCGCGGATCGCGCCCACGCGCCCGTCCATCATGTCCGAGGGCGCCACCACGCTCGCGCCGGCGCGAGCGTGGGAGACGGCTGTGCGGGCCAGCAGCTCGACCGAGGCGTCGTTGTCCACATGGCCATCGCCTCTCAGCACGCCGCAGTGGCCGTGGTCGGTGTACTCGCACAGACACACGTCCGTGATCACGAGCAACTCCGGCAGCGCGCGCTTGATCGCCTGGACGCACACCTGCACGATGCCCTCCTCGTCCCATGCCGCGGAGCCTTCGGCGTCCTTCTCGGTGGGAAGCCCGAACAGGAGCACCGCCGCCACGCCCAGCTGGGCGGCCTCCCGCGCCTCGGCCACGGCCGCCGAGACGGACAGGCGGTCGACCCCGGGCATCGCCTCGATCGGCTCGCGGTAAACGAGGCCTGCGCCCGACTCCCCGTCCACGCCGATGGCCTCCGAAACGAACAGGGGCAGCACGAGCTGCCCGACGCGCAGCTCGGTCTCGCGCACCAGCCCGCGCAGGACCGGCGTCGAGCGCAGGCGGCGCAGGCGGGTCTGTGGGAAAGCCATCGCGTCCTCGAGGATAGACCCCCGCGAATTCCACCTGTCCTGCAGGCGGTTTCGCGCGAACCCCAGGCGCCCCTCACGAACCCTGAGCCTCGCACGAGCGTCAGGCGCTCTAAGCAAGTGCCGTCCGCTCCAGCGCCCTCAGCTCCTCGACGCTGGTGAGCGCTGGTGAAACATCCATGCCCCTGATCCACACAAGCCCGCTGGGGAGAGGGTTCACGACTCTCTCCAGCGCCGGGCGCGAACCGTCGAGCGCCAGGTCGCGGAGGATCAGCGGCATGTTCAGGCCGGCGCGCGTGAAGAAGTCGATGGTTGTGAAGAAGCGGCCAATATTGATCTCCGTGAGATGCGGCTGACCCCCACGGTCATAGGTCATGTCAACCCCAAAGACCCCATGGGGCGTGGAATCGATCGCGAGCACCGAAGCGTGCGCCAGCTCGTCGATCTCGGGGTCGGCAACCGTCGCCGCCACGCGCGTGACGCCCGTGACACCGGCCGGCGCGCGGTTGGCGAATGCCCACTCGTAGCGCCGCCGGCCCTGCGCGACCATCAGCTCCCCCTCCCACCAGATCGACTGCCACGTGACGCTGTCACGACCAAGCATGCGCGCCGCCGTGAAGGCGCCCCATCCGTCGCATCGATCGATCCAAGCGCGTCCCAGCTCCGGCGAGGAGGTGGCTATCGCCCCGCTACCGCCCCCTCCTTCGATGGCCCGCAGCCAGACTTCGGGGCCGAGCCGTCCGATGGCCTCGTCGAGGTCGCTCGGCGTGCTGAGCAGCATGGTGGTGGGAACAGGCAACCCCGCCGCCGCCCATATCTCATAGGACTGGTGCTTATCGACGCACACCTCGACGGTGCGCTGAGCCGGCAGCGGAACGCTGACTCCACGAGCCACGAGCTCCTCGCGCATGCGCGACACCGCCCGCACCTCGAAGTCGTGCTGGACGAGGAGCATCGCCGGGCGGGTGCTCTGCACCAGCTCCAGCAGAGCTCTCCGGTAGGCGGGGCTGGCCGCCTCGGGGACGACATATGACTCCTCGACGTCGGCCAGAAACAGGTCCGGCGGTGAGGAGGACTGGCCAATGATGTGGTCTTCACGCGTGGATGCCCGCAGCGAGGAGATCACATTGTTCCCGGGCGCGCCCCCGGCGCCACCGATCTGCACGCGCGCCATCGCCGCCGACCTCAGACGCCGCCCGGAACCGGCTGCGTGCTCCGCTGCAGCGCCACCACGTGCTCGACCTCGCGACGCAGCCCTTCGGCCAGCGGCAGCTCGTCGATCTCGCCGATGGTCTCGCGCAGGAGGGCCGTGTCGAAGCCCACCGACGCGGGGCGCGGACGATCGCTCAGATAACGAACTCCGCCCAGGAAGCCGACGACCTCGATCAGCGTAAGCGCGATATCCGTGAGCGTGTGCATATCCGATCCAGCCACGTTCACGATCTCTGGGAGCTCGTGCGGGCTCAGGGCAAGACGGCAGACGATCTCGGCGGCGTCATCCACGTACAGAAGGTCGCGCCGCGTCTCCCCGTCGCCCACCACCGTCGGGGGACGACCTTTCATGAGCGCCCGAATCGCGGCGGGGACAAACTTCTCATACGCCTCCTCGCCAGGTCCATAGACGTGACCGATGCGCATCACCGACGCCTCGTATCCGCGCGCCGCGGCATCCTCGACGAGGATGCGCTCACCGAGCAGCTTCGAGGCGGCATACGCGCTGGTTGGATCCAGCGGTGAATGCTCGTCTGGCCACGGCTCCCCTCGCGTTCCATACACGTCGGCCGTGCTGGCGAGGAGCAGCCTTCGCGGGGGCGGGTCGAGGTGCCCCAGCAGCCGCTCCAGGCCCACGACGTTGGCGTCGATCATCTCCCGCGCGCCCGAAGCCCCAGCGCGCTTGCGTGTCCAGGCGGCGAGGTGCACCACGGTGTCCACACCATCGTGGACACCGGCGTCGAGGTCTGCGAGTCGCTTCCCGAGCACGCTCACCGCCACCCTGGGCTCGGCGGCGAGCCGCGCATGCACACGCCCCCCCAGAAACCCCGACTCCCCAGTCAACAGCACGGTCTTCCTCGTCCCAGACACGGGCCGAGCATAAACCCGCCGTCGCTCGGCGCCGGCGCCCTGCTCCGCGCCCGCGCGTGCGTGCTCACAACACACGAGAAGCAAGCGCCTGGCCCGCGACCAGACGTCTCCGACTCCTGCGCCGGCGGCCGCCCACCAGCAGAGTCCGGTGGCGGCGCAGCAGCGGGTCGGCACGCAGCCGGGGCACTCGAGCTTGGGCTCGCGCGGCTTTTCAGGCTGCTAAGGGCGGCGCAACCCCAGTCGCCCAAGTACGCCGAACAGCGCGGTGAGCGCCAGCAGATGCGCCAGCGAGCCGCCGAGCGCCGGTTCGGAGTTGTTGACCGCCGCGTCGAGCGCCTGCAGCGCGGCCTTGAAGGGGAACACCGCCGAGACCACGCGGATCGCGTCATACACGCCCGGCGCCACCGCGCCGGCGGGCACCAGCGCGAGGAAGGCCAGCGGCAACGCCAGCAGGAACGCCAGCAGCGAGGCCGCGCGGACCTCGCGCGCCACGGCGCCGATCGCGACCCCCATCGCCCCGAACGCGAGCGCCGCCGCCGCGAGCGCCAGCACCCACAGCCCGATGCGGCCCCATTCCAGAGCCACGAACGCGCCGATGCCGACGAGCATCGCGAATGCCAGCACCCACGCGCAGGCAGCAGCGAGCAGCAGCTTCTCCACGACCAGCCCCTCGCGGGAGATCAAAGCCCCGCCCCGCCCGGATCCGATCGAAGACCCGCCCGGCCCAGGTGGGCCTCTTATCAACCGTGCCAGCGTGTGCTCTTCGCGCTCCAGCGCCACCCCGCCGGCCGCCAGCAGGACACAGACAAACATCAGCGAGATGCTCACCGCGACGACCACCGCGAACGTGTTCAGGGGGGTGCGTCTGCCCTGCACGGTCGTGGCGTTCACCTGCACCGGCTGCCCGACGGTGGCGAGCACGTCCTTGCTGATGGTGAGGTTCTGGGCCGCGAAGCTCGCCAGCTCGCGCACCTTTTCCAATTCCTGGCGGTCGTGGCCCGGTGGGGTGCGGGCGATCACGTCGCTCAGCGTCGCCGGCACCTGTTGGAGGCCCAGCAGATGCGGCTGGTTGATCCCCAGCTGGCTGAGGTCTCCGCCTTGCAGCAGCAGGTCGATCCCCTTGGATGCCAGCTGACGGATCTGCCCGGAGAGTTCGAGGTTGGCCTGCGCGACGGCTGCCTGGATCTTCGACTGCGCGAGGCTCTGCTGCAGGGCATCGCCGTTGTAGATGACTTCCAGCTGGCCCTGGCTCAGCACGGAGGACAGCTTGGAGGCGATGTTCGCGGGGATCACCACCGCCGCGAGCGCTTCGCCCGAGCGCACCTTCGCCACCGCCTGCGCGCGCGTGGCGACGGGCAGCGGCTGCACTTCGCTGAACAGCTGCGCGTAGTAGCGCCCCACTTCGACCCTGCTCCCCCCCAGTTCCACGCTCGCCCCGGGCGGCGCGAGGTTGGCGATCGCCACCTTGGGCTTGCCCGGCGAGCGCGAGAGCGCCAGGCCGATCAGCAGCGCGATCGCGATCGGGTACACCACCAGCACGGCGACCAGCACGCGCGAGCGGCGCAGGATCAGCAGGTCCTTGCCGAGCAGCCACCTCATGTCAGCCGGCCCTGCCCGGCAGCGGGTCCGCCGGCTGGCCGTGCTCACGGGCACAATCGAGCAGAAACGCCGCAAACGCCTCCTCGAAGTCGATCCCGTCTCCCGCCTCGCTGCGTCCGGTGGCCTTCGCCATCAGCGCCTGATGCGGACCATCGAACAACAGCCGGCCCTCGTTCAGGACCAGCACACGCCCCGCGTAGCGCTCGGCCTCGGGGACGTTGTGCGTGGAGAAGAGGACGCTCGTGCCCTGTGCAGCCAACCCCTCGATGAACCGCCACAGCCGCCCGCGCTGGATCGGATCGAGCGCCGCGGAAGGCTCGTCCAACAGCAGGACCTGCGGCTCGGACAGCAGCCCCACGGCGATGTTCACGCGCTGGCGATTGCCACCGGAGAGGCGTCCCACCTGCTCGTCGGCGCGATCGGCCAGGTCGGTCTGCTCGAGCATGCGGCGCACCGTGTCCCGTGGATCGCCGAGGCGCTCCAGGCGCGCCCACAGGGCAAGGTTCTCGGCGACCGTCAGCTTCGTGTACACGGAGGGCTCCTGCGGCACCCAGCCGATCGCGGCAGCACCGTGCGGGCAGCACACACTGCCAGCGTCCGCCTTCAGCACGCCCGCGAGCACCGACAGCAGCGTCGTCTTGCCGGCGCCATTGGGGCCGATCAGCGCCACCAGCTCGCCCGGTCGCATCGCGAAGGAGACCTCGCGCAGCGCCACGCGCTCGCCGTAGCGCCTGGTCACTGCGTCGACGCTCAGGACCGCCTGCACATCCGCGCCCCCCGCCGGTGCGCTCATCGGCGCCGCACCCGGCGCTGCACCCAGTACCCGCAGGGCGCCCTCGGTCCGACCACCCTCCGCTCGCCCGCCTCCCCGCTCACAGCATCCCGCCCGGCGAGCGCTCCCACGACTCGAGGGTCAGGTGGCGGCTGAGGTAGACGACCGTCTCGCGCAGGATCGCGAGGATCGGGAGCGCCACGAGCGCGCCCACCAGCCCGTATATGTGCAGGCCCAGCAGCAGCGCGAAGATCACCAGCAGGGGGTTGATGCGCAGTGTGTGGCCGAAGATCTGCGGCGCCACCACGTGGCCCTCGAGCTGCTGCAGCCCGACGAACAAGAGGCCCACCCACAGCGCGGAGATCGGGTTGGTGAGCAGCGCCACCGCGATCGGCGGGAGCGCTCCCAGGATCGGGCCGATGTAGGGGATCAGCTCCATCAGGGCGAAGAACACGGCGAACACCACCGCGTACTTGCTGCCGTCGGGGAAGATCCCAAGCACGCCGAACAGATACAGGGCGAGCCCCGCGGTGGTGCCCATGATCACGCTGAACAGCAGCTGCCCGCCGACGTAGCGCGCGACCGCGTTCTGGATCAGCGTGGGGTAGTCGTCCGCGGGGGTGCCATCGCCGGCGGGCATCACGCGGCGCACCAGACGGCCGATGCGCTCGCCGTAGAGGAGCGTATAGACCGACAGCACGAACACCAGGACCAGGTTGAAGCCGGCGCTCACCACTTCGGTGACGAGGCCGCCACCGAAGGAGACGATTTCGCTGGAGCTTTTGGAGATCTTTTCCGAGAGCGTCTGCAGCGCCGTCTTGCCCTGCTTGACGAGGTGCACGTGCACGCCGTGGCCGTTCAGATAGCTCTGCAGTTCTTCGATCGTTCGGTTGGCTTCGTCGACTATGTGCGGCAGGTTGTGGGTAAAGGAGCGCACCTGGTGGGAGATCGGGTTGGCCAGCAGAAAGCCAACTCCGGCCAGGGTGAGGAAGAATGCAAGGTAGACGGTCAATACCGCCAGGCCACGTGGGAGGCGCGAGCGCTGGAGGAACGCCACCGCAGGGTTGAGGATTAGGGCAATGACTCCCGCCACCACGAACAGCAGCAGCACCTTGCCCGACGCCCGGGCCAGCGCCCACAGCGCGAGCAGCGCGATCGGCAACAGCACGAGCTGCACCCAGCGGGGGACCACCACGCGCGGGGGCGCGATATGGGCAGCGGTCTCCGCGCCCACCACCTCACGCTCTTCGAGGAGGGGCGGCTCCGCGGACTCCCCGCGCGCGGCGGTGACACGCTCGAAGTGCGTGCCCGCCGCGGCGGCCTTGGTATCCACCTCGGCTCCGACATCGCCCTCAGCGTCGGCCCGTCGCTCGGCGGCCGCCCGCGCGGCGGCATCCCGGGGGCTCATCTCACTCCCATCATGGCCCCAGTATGGCTGAGGCACAGGCGAGCATCCTGTTCGTGGGCGATCTGGTGGGCAGTGTCGGTCGGCGCACGCTGCTTGAGTGCCTACCCGTTCTGCGCGAGCGCTACGACCCCACGTTCGTGGTCGTCAACGGCGAGAACGTCGCCGGCGGGCTGGGCATCACGCCGAAGGCCGCGCGCGCGCTGTTCGCGGGCGGGGTCGACGCGATCACGCTCGGCAACCACACCTACCACCGCCGCGAGATCTACCCCTACCTCGACGAGGAGCCGCACATCCTGCGGCCCTTCAACTTCCTGCGCGGACAGCCCGGCCACGGCACGTGCGTCGTCGAGAAGGGCGGGGTGCGCCTGGGGGTGGTGAGCCTCAGCGGCAACCTCTACCTGCGCGCGGGGCGCTCGGCGTTCACCGAGATCGACGTCGCGCTGAAGGAGCTCAAGGCCTGCGAGCACGTGCTCGTGGACGTGCACGCCGAGGCCACGAGCGAGAAGATCGCGATGGGCTGGCTGCTCGACGGGCGCGTGAGCGCGGTGGTTGGGACCCACACGCACGTCCCCACCGCCGACGGGCGCGTGCTGCCCGGCGGGACGGCCTACATCACCGACGTGGGCATGACCGGCGCGCGCGGCGGCGTGATCGGCGTCAAGCGCGAGCAGGCCGTGGAGGCGCTCGTCACGCAGATGCCGGTGCGCTTTGAGACCTCAGAAGAGGATCCATGGCTGATGGGCGTCCTAGTCCACTGCTCGAGAACGAGACAGGCGGATTCGATCGAGCAGATTCTGATGCCCCGCCCCCCGCAGGGGTCGGCCGACCCTCCGGGTCGCTGAGCCGCCCGAGCAGCGCGAGCATCACGAGCCCGAAGAACCACGGCACGTAGAGGTAGAACCAGTGTTCGACGCCGAGCTGCGTCGCGATCACGATCGCGGCGGCAGCGGCGGCGAGGCCCACCACGTCGGGGCGGCGGGGCACCACGGCCAACACGACGGCGAGCAGGATGGCGGCGATCTCCACACCGAGCTGCACCGAGCCCAGGCCGCCGTAGAGGCCCCATACCGAAAAGGGCGAGCCGCGATTGGACTGGTAGACGAGCGTGCGCTCGTAGATCGTGTGCAGCGAGTCATGGGTGAACGCGGGGATGCTCACGATGGCCGCGGTCAGCGCGAAGGCCACTGCGAACGCGCCCAGCGCGCGGGCTCGGGCCAGGCGGACAGACCACCGGCGTGGCAGCGAGGTGACAGCGACAGACGAGCCGTCGGGACTCAGCGGGTCCTTCGCGGCTGCTCGCGCGGAAGCGGGTGCGCCCATCCCCCGCAGCCCGTGCGTCGCGAGCAGCGGCGCGAGCGCGAGCGGCGCGAACTTCGCGAGTCCAGCGAGCGCTGCGAACACGCCGCGCGCGGGCGCGGAGGTGGCACACAGCAGCGCGGCGAGCACCAGCACACAGACGAGCGTGTCGTTGGAGTTCGACTCGAGCGCGTACAGCGTGAAGGGGTAGGACACCCACGCGTAGGCCAGCGCGATGCCGAGCGTCGGGCCACGTACGCGGCGGCCGAGCAGAAACAGCAGCGCCACGGCAAGCAGGTCGAACACGATCGAGGCGGCGTGCGCGGCGGGCAGGTCGTCCCACTGCCCGCTCCAGCCGAAGATCTGCTGGAAGGGCACATACGCCTCGTAGTTGACCGGTCCGTAGGTGTCGCCGTGTTCGTTATCGGCCGGATAGCCACCGTATAGCGGCCGCCCCGAGGCGATGCGCTGCGCGCCGATCACCCCCGCGTAGCCAACGTCGATCACGTTGGAGTCGGTCACGTTCAGGGCGATCCGAAAGCCGAGCAGGAACACGACGCCGAGCGCCAGCCACAGCGGCGGCACGAGCAGGCGCAGACCGGCGCCGCGCGCGAGCGGGGGTGGCACGGGCATCGCGGTGGGCGCTGCGGCGGCGGACAGCCCGGACGACGGCGTGGGTGCAGGCGCCTCGACGCGCAGTCGCGGCCGCGCGAGCGCGAGCATGCGCGCGAGCAGGTACAGCAGCGGCGGATAGACGAGCGGCACCGACAGCCCGATGCGCGCGTGGTTAAAGAACGCGAGCGACACGCTGAAGAACAGCAGCACCAGCAGGTCGAGGTGCAGCAGCGAGAACGGCCGGCGCCAATTGAAGAAGGGCACGAAGAACAGCACGCACAGCGGCAGCCACACATACAGCGAGTTGACGTGGCGCCCGAACGCGCCCGGGTAGCCGCGCGCCATCGTCCACGCCACCTGAAAGCCGGTCCACTGTTCGAGCACCCGACCGCTGGCGTCGGAGATGTGGATCTGCACGATCTCCTTGGCGTGGCGCGAGAAGAAGCTCACCTGCCAATGGCCGGGGCCGTCCAGGTAGGCGCCCCCGTAGGCCCCCGGGTTGCGCGCACGTTCGCGGCGCACCACGGGCAGCGCTTCGGCGATGCGCAGCACTTCGTCGCTCGACATGCGCCGACCCGGGTAGGGGATTTCGGAGGGGGCGACGGGCACAGGGGTGTTGGAGACGGCGGCCGTCGATGAGGAGGAGAGGGAGCCGGTGCTCGCGGCACCCGGAGCTGTGGACGCAAGCGTGGTAGCGGCCTGTGCGTGCGCGCGCGCCGGCACGGCAGCGGCGAGCCACGCGCAGCAGACCAGCGGCAGCGCGAGCAGCGTGGGGCGCAGATACGGCGAAGCGGACATGTGCAGCGAGGTTACCCGCGAGGAGGCCCAGACAGAAACAGCACAAGCGTGATTCGGGCCTATACGAGCTGACAGAACGAATGGCCGCCAACTACCGGACTGGGGTGGAACCGATCGATGGTTAGCTTGCCGGCGTGAGAACGTCGACAGGGCAGCTGCCAGTCCAGCGCCGCTGGACGACCGGGTCGTGGCGCTGGCGGCCGGGGACGGCGACGCTTGCCTTCGCCGTCGGTTTTATCGCACTGCTCACGATCGCGCTGCTGCAGAGCCCAAAGCCCTTCTACTACGACTCCGGGCTGTACTGGGAACTTGGGGAATCGTTCACCAAGGAAGGCCACTTCTCCCTGCTGAACTTCGAAAACGGCATTCGCGGCTACGGACTGCCGCTGATCTACCACGGTCTGCGGATCCTCGACGCGCACCTGGCCTGGAGCGAATCCGCCACGGTGAAGCTCTTCAACGCCGCGATCCTGGCGCTCATCGGAGGAGTGCTGGCACCGAAGTTGGCCGAACTCGCCTGGCCAGAGCGTCCCTGGGACCTGTCGCGGCGACTGGCGCTCGTGGCGCTGCTGCTCATCTTTTGGAGCGGCTTTCTCAACTATCCGCTGAGCGATTTCCCCGCCCTGGCCGCAGCCCTGCTGGCGCTCGTGGCGGTCGGGAGACCCAATCGGCCGGGCTGGATGCTGTGCGCCGGGCTGGCATGCGGCGCCGCGATCGACATTCGCGCCGCCTACCTGCTGCTGCTGCCGGTGCTGCTGGCGCTGGCCGTGGCGAGCTGGGTTGCCCAGCGCGGCGCCCCCCACCCCGCCACCGGCCGCCGGGCGCTCTGCATGGTGCTGCTCGTGGCCGGCTTCGCGGCCGTGTCGCTGCCCCAGTCCCTGGCGGCCCATCGACATTTCGGGACGTGGAGCTTTATCCCCGGCGCCATGTTCAACGTGGCGAAAGAGTTCCTGATACCCGGCATGACCCTTCAGCTCTACGACACCTATGTAGGCGCCGGCCATCCAGCTCAGATGTTCTACGAAGACCCCACCGGTACGCGGATCCTGCACTCATACAACAACGGCGTGATCACCGGCTACGGACAGTACCTCGAACTGATCGCGAGTCATCCCCTGGCAATGGGGGGCCTGCTGGCGCGACACGTCGTCAATGCGCTGGACGTGCGTTACAGCACGCCATACATCGAATCCCCCGAAGACGGGTCGAATCGCTGGATGCGGATCGCGGGGTTCGCGCTTGTGCTACTCGCTCTCCTGCGCCTGCTGTGGCCCGCCGCTCGCCGCAGCCTGGGACCGTCTCGCTGGCGCTATCCGGCCGGGCTGGGGCTGCTCTGCGTGACGTCCGCCGCGCTCCCCGTCGAGCGACGTTACATGCTGCCGGCGTACCTGCTCGCATACCTCCTTGCGCTAACTCCGGGCTGGCCCACACCGATCGAGTCCGGTGAGTCCGGTCTGCGCCGGTGGCGCACCGCGGCGGCGCTGCTGGCCGTCAGCGCTGTGTTCGCAGCCGTGGTCTACCACGTCGTCAGCGCCACCACCAGCCATCTGCACTTCGGATGAGGACGATGCCGGCGATGCAGACCATCCCCTTCAACGATCTGCGCCGCGCGGCCGCGGAGAGCGGGGAGGCGGTGGCGGCGATCGAGCGCGTCGCGCGCGGCGGTCACTACCTGCTCGGGGAGGAGACGGAGGCCTTCGAGCGCGACTTCGCCGACTACCTCGACGCGCGCTACACAGTCTGCGTGGGTAACGGCACCGACGCCCTGGGGCTGGCGCTCGCCGCGCTCGGGGCGACACCGGGGGGCGAGCTGGTGAATGCCGCCAACGTGGGCGCCTACGCCACGGTCGCCGCACGCAGACGCGATCTCACCGTCCGCTTTGCCGACGTCGACGAGGACAGCCTGCTGCTCACCCCCGCGACGGTCGAGCGCGCGCTGACGGCGCGCACGCAGGTAGTCATCGTCACTCACCTCTACGGGAAGATGGCGCCCGTGGCAGAGATCTACGATCTTTGCCACGCACAGGGCATACGGGTACTCGAGGACTGCGCGCAGGCCGCGGGCGCACGATCGGGCGGCCGCCGCGCAGGGAGCATCGGCGATGCATCCGCGTTCAGTTTCTATCCCACCAAGAACCTCGGCGCGATGGGTGACGGGGGCGCAGTCGTTACCTCCGACGAGGAGGTCGCCGGCAGGGCACGCCGGCTGGCGCAGTATGGGTGGGGCGCGAAGTACAGGATCGACGAAGACGGCGGCGTCAACTCCCGCCTGGACGAGTTGCAGGCGGCGGTGCTGCGCACGCGGCTCGCCGGGCTGGACCGTAACAACGCGCGGCGCCGCGCAATCGCGCAGCAGTACGCCGAAGCACTCGACTCGACGCCCGTGAGCTTCACCCACCGAGGCGGAGAGGACTACGTCGCCCACCTGGCCGTGGTGCGATCGTCCGAGCGCGCACGGCTGGCCGCGGAGCTCGGGGCGCGGGGAATAGCCACCGCTATCCACTACCCGATCCCCGACCACCGCCAGCCGGCGATTGGAGTACCCGAAGTGACACTGCCGGTGACCGAGGCCGCCGCGGAGCAGGTCCTGTCGCTGCCGTGCTTCCCTCGGCTCGAGGACGGCGAGGTGCAGCGTGTCTGTGCCGCGTTGCGGGCCGCCGCGGGGGCACTGCGATGAAGGCGCGCCCCCTGCGGGACGCCACGGGAGCGCTGCGATGACGACGCCCGCCCTGGCCGAGCCGCGCACGAACTCGTGGGGGCAGCGGGAGGGCACACCGAGGGCAACCGTCGTGGTGCCCGTATATCGCAATCACGAGACTCTGCCCGAGCTCGTCAGCCGCCTGGAGTGGGTCTCTGCGCAGATGGACAGCGGCCTGGAGACGATATTCGTCATCGACGGCTCGCCGGACGAGTCCGGCAAAGCGCTCCGCGAGCTGCTCGAAGACAGCCCTCTGCGCTCCCGCCTGGCCTGGCATTCGCGCAACTTCGGGTCCTTCGCTGCGGTCCGCACCGGTCTGCAGCTGGCGTCCGGCCGCTACATGGCGGTCACGGCAGCCGACCTACAGGAGCCCGCCGAGCTGCTGATCGACTTCTTTGCGGCCCTCGCGCGCGGGGACTGCGAGGTGGCAGTGGGCGTGCGCCGGACACGCCAGGACCCCTGGAGGAGCCGACTCGGCTCGATGTGGTTCTGGGCGATCTATTGCCGCGTCGTGCAGCCGCAGATGCCGCGCGGTGGGATCGACACGTTTGCATGCACAGACCGGGTGCGCGATCTACTGCTGTCGCTGCATGAGACAAACAGCAGCCTCGTCGGCCTGCTCATCTGGCTGGGGTTCCCCCGCGCGGAGATTCCCTACGACCGCGCCGCCCGACCCTCCGGGCGCAGCGGTTGGACGCTGCGCAAGAAGGTGCGCTACCTGTTCGACAGCATTTACTCATTCACCGACCTTCCCATCAACCTCCTGCTCGCGACCGGGGTCCTCGGGGTAACGCTTTCGCTGATCGCGGCGATCGTCGTGCTAGTCGCGTGGATGTTCGCGGGGATCAGGGTGGCCGGCTACACGCCGCTGATGCTGACGATGCTCGGGATGGGATCCCTCACGCTGTCGGGCCTGGGCATGGTGGGGTCGTATGTGTGGCGCACCTACGAGAACAGCAAGGGGCGCCCCGGTTCGGTCTACACGCTCGTCGAGGATTTCGATGCCCACGACCGACGCTAGCCATCCGCTGTCCATGGCCGACGCTGACCACCTGGCGCCCACCACCGACGCTGGCCATCCGGTACTCGCCGTCGACGCCAGCCGTCGGGTGCCCACCACCGTCACCGACTCCTCGACACTCCGCGCCGACGTCGGGCGTTTTCTGCGCTTCACCCTCGTCGGAGCGCTCAACACGGCCATCACCGGCGCGCTGCTGATACTGATCGCCAATTGGGTTGCGGTCGATGTCGCGTACACGATCGTGTACGCGATCGGACTCGCCTTCACGGTGTCTGTCACCTCCCGCTTCGTGTTTCGCCGCCACCCGACGGCGGGCAGCACGGCTCGATTCATCATGTGGTATGGCACCGTCTACCTGGTGGGCGTCGCGGTCGTGCGCGTGGCCGGCACACAGGTGCACAGTTCCCACGTGGTCACGACGATCGCCGTGCTGTCCGTGACGGTGCCTCTGAACTTTCTCGGCGGACGGCAAATATTCGGCACAGACACCCCCAGGCAGTCATGAGCTCGGCGGCAGCGACCGGCCTGAGCAACTTCAGGCACCCGACGAGCATCTGCGAGACCGACCGGGTTGGCCCGGGGACACGGATCTGGGCGTTTACACACGTGCTCAGCGGCGCACAGATCGGCGCTGACTGCAACATCTGCGACTACGTGTTCGTGGAGAACGATGTGATCATCGGCGACCGCGTGACCGTCAAGTGCGGCGTGTCCATCTGGGACGGGCTGCGCATCGAAGACGATGTCTTCGTCGGGCCGGACGTCGCGTTCACCAACGACCCCTTCCCCCGCAGCAAGCAGCGCCGGGACGGGGAAGTGCCTAGGACGATCGTGCGCAAGGGCGCCTCCCTCGGCGCCAACTGCACCATCCTGCCCGGCCTGACGATCGGCGCCAGGGCGATGGTCGGCGCCGGGAGCGTGCTCACCCACGATGTGCCGCCACATGCGGTCGTGGCCGGCAACCCGGCGCGCATCGTCGGTTACGCCGACACCGACGACAGGGACCGGCTGCGCACCACACGCGTCGCGCCTCCCTCAGAGCACGCCACCGGGCCACAGCGACTGGGCGTACGCGGCGTGAGCCTGTACAGGCTCACTCGTGCCGATGACCTGCGCGGCTCCCTCGTGGCGGCGGAGGCAACCAGCCAGATCCCCTTCGATCCGCGGCGGGTCTTCTGCGTGATGCGGGTGCCCTCCAAGGACGTGCGCGGGGCGCACGCCCATCGCAGGTGCGAGCAGTTCCTGATTTGCCTCGCCGGCGGGGTCGCCGTGGTCGTCGACGACGGAAGAACGCGGGAAGAGGTGATGCTCGACGACCCCAGTCTCGGCCTGCACCTGCCGCCGATGACGTGGGGCATCCAGTACCGCTACAGCACCAACGCGCTGCTGCTGGTGCTGGCATCGCGACCATACGAGTCGGCCGACTACATCCACGACTACGACGAATTCCTGACCCTCCTCGAGGGCCGCGAGGGTGATTAGTGAGCCCTGTAGAGCGTCCGTGGCGGACGGCGACACGGGACACGCACGAGGCTCGCGCAGCACTCCACCCTGACGCCAGCCCCAGCGCGACGTGGCTGGCCGCGCTGGCGGTGGGAGTCACCCTCGCCGGGACGTGGCTGCTGTCGGGAGTCGGTGCCGGCGAGGCGGCACGGTACGTCGCCTTCGAAGCCCTCTACTCGCTTCTGCCGGGCTGCCTCCTATACCTGCTGCTCGGCGGCGGCCGGGGAGGCTGGCTTGCGGTCCTCGCGATTGGCTGGCCTTGCGGCTATGCCCTGGAGGTGGGGTTCTTTGCGCTGAGCGCCGCCCTGGACGTGCGTGCGGCTTTTGCACTGCTGCCCCTGATCGCCCTCGCGGCCACATGCCCCCTGTTGCTGAGACGCCGCCGCAGGGCGACGCCTGCGCGGAGGACCGTGTCAGGCCGCGAAGCCCTCGCCGTGGCAGCGGCCGTTTCGGCCGGGATCGTGCTGCTGGCATTCACCTTCTACTCGTCATCCCCGCTGCCGGCCCACGCAAGCAGCGTCTCTTACAGCGAGGACAATGTCTTTGACATATCGCTGGCCGCGGAGGCTCGCCATCACTGGCCGATCACCGAACCGTGGGTTGCAGGTCTACCGTTTCACTACTACACGGCCGCCTTCATGCATGTCGCCGCGGCAAACCAGGTCGCGGGTGTTGCCCCCGCGACGACCATATTGCGGCTGCTCCCCGCGACGATGCTGCTGCTGAGCGCGCTGCAGCTGTGGTTCCTGGGCCAGTCGCTCGGGCGCTCGATGGGGCGCCCCCGCTGGACGGGTCCCCTCGCGACCGCCCTGCTGCTCGCGCTGGCCGACCTGAACCTGGACCCGATTCGCATCGAAGTGTTTCACATTAGCCCGTTCAGCCAGTTCTCATTGAGTCCAACCTTTGCGTTCGGCGTACCCTTCTTCCTCGCGCTGCTGGCCGTGATGCAGACTCGAGCGCTCCCCGACATCGACAGGGGACGCACGCTCATCCTCGTCGCATTGCTCATCATGGGGTGTGGCGCCGCGAAGACCTTCGCAGCAGCCGACTTCATCGGCGGCCTCGGGTTGTTCTGGCTGCTGTCGGCGCTCGCCGGTCGACCGACGCGCACCATCTCTCTCTGCCTGATCGTCTCGGCGCTGAGTATCGGCGTCGTGTACTTCGTGATGCTCGCGGGCGGCATGGCCGGCACCCTGGGGGTCCATCCGCTTGATTTCCTGAGCACGGGCTCGAGCTTCGTACGGGTGAAAGCCGCGCTCAGATCCCTCACCGGAGGGGCGGGGCTGTGGATTGGGCTGCTGGTGCTCGGCGGCCCAGTGCTGGCGGTCGCCCTGCTTGCACCGCTACTCGGCGCGATCTGGCTACCCAGGAGGCACGGCACCCTCTCGCCTGCCGCCAGTCTCCTGCTCTGCATGTTCGTGGCCGGAGCTCTGGCCTATGTGACGCTGGGCGCGCCCGGCGGAGTCGAGGGCGTGTTCCTGGTGTACGGCTATCTCGCGGCGATCCCGGTGGCGGCGCTGGGACTGCTGAACCTGTGGAGCGATGTTCCCCGCGGAGCGCGGCGGGTTGTGGTGAGCGCCTGCGGCGCCGTGCTCGCGCTCGCGCTCGCGCTGGCGGCTGCCGGGCAGGTCCTGACGCTGGCGGGTCGCTCACGGCAGCTCTGGTACGTGGGCGCCTACGGGCTCCTCGCGGCAGCGGTAGCTATCGCCGTGCTACGCCTGAGACCGTCGTTCTCACCCACCGTTCCCTCTGGGGCGGGGCGCGTCCTGGCGTGCTGCATCCCGCTACTCACCGTGCTGGCACTGACAAAGCCGGTGACGCTGGCGGCGGTCGGAGCGTGGAAGACGATCCGCCACGAACGGATCGCTCCACGGGACTCCCCCGCCGGTTACGGGATGACAGCCTCGCTGTACCAGGGGCTGTTGTGGGTGCGAGCGCACACCACCCCCTGCGACGTGCTGGCCGTGAACAACCACTACATCGCCGCCCCACCCAGCGTGGCGCTGTACTTCTACTACTCGGCGTTCACCGAACGGCGGGTGTTCCTCGAAAGCTGGTACTACACCGCCGAAGGATCGCGCCGAGCACAGCCATTTCCGGCGCGGTATGCGCTCAACACGCAGGGCGTCGCGCAGGGGAACCCATCGGCGCTTCGGGAGCTGCGCGAAGACGGGGTCGGCTACGTCTTGATCGACAAGACCCACGGCGGCGGCGCGGCGGAGCCGCCCAGCGTGAGCAGGCTCATCTTCTCCAACAGCGCCCTCGATGTTTATCGCCTGCTCGGGAACGCACGCGCCTCGCACGGCTGCGCCGCCGTGAGCCGATCGGCCCCGCCGTGAGCTGATCGGCCTGCGGAGGCCTCCCCCGGAGGCCATTCGGGCCGCGCATGCCCTGCTCGATGCGCCACTGCACCACGTGAGCGCCGGCGGAGACACAGCCGGGCCCGACCGCACCTCTTCCCCGGCCAGGCCCTGAACATCCTTGGGCATTGGGCACGTCAACTAGAGCCCAAAATGGCGCGCAATCAGACCCGCGACGTCGCGGATCGCCCACTGGGCAGGCTCCTGACCCGCGGGGGGACCGACCCCGCACAGCACGAGCGCGCCGAGCGAGTCATCGGCGTGCAGCGAGCCGTGCGAGCCGCCGCCCACGTGCGCCTGCCCGCCCCAGTCAAGGAACTCGTAGCCTGGCGCGGCCGACAGCAGCACGTCGCCCGAGGTGGGGCAACTCAGCGCCGACCACACGCGGGATAGGGCGTCGGGGTAGGCGGGGGCGTGCAGGCGCCCGTCGCGGGCGCTCGCCTGCAGCACCTCGAGCTCGCCCTCGACACTCCAGTGGCGGCCGCGCGTGTCCGTGATGGGGCCCTCGGGGGCGAAGCGCAGCTCGCCCACCGACGGGCGCGCGATCACCCCCTCGCGGACCGCGCCCTCGGGCGTGTGCTCCAGCCACATCACCAGATCGAGCCCGTCGATCTGCAGCGTGCGCCTGACGATCGCCGAGCGTAGCGTCGAGCGGCGGTGCTCGGGGAGCACGTACACCATCGCCGCGCGCTGGGAGGGACACACGGCGACATGCGGCTCACCGCGCCCCCCGCGTCCGGACAGCCGGCCGGCGAGCGGAATCGGCGAGCGGCCGCGCGCGGGCTCGAGCACCTCGAGCTCGGCCAGCTCGTCGACCAGCGCGATCGTGTCGCTGACCGGCGCCTGGGCGTGGTCGGCCATCACGATCACCGCGTGCTCGGCGAGAAAGCGGTCGATCCCACCGCCCGCGTCAAAGACGCGCGCGAGCTGCGCGTCGGCCGCGGCGATCGACTGCACCTGCGCCTCGGGGCCGTCCTTGTGCGAGCGCCAGTCGTTGTCCGGCAACGAGAGCAGCAGGAAGTCGAACAACTCGTGCTCGACCAGATAGGCGCTCACACAGCCGGAGTGGCGGTCGCGCACTCCGGGCATGCCCAGCCCCGAGCGACAGCCGGTTGGGCGCGAGGAGAAGATGTCGGCGTAGAACAGCTCACGCGGGCCCAGCACCGGGTGGCGCATCAGCGTGGAGGCCACGCGCGTGAGCGCGCTGTCGCGCTGGGGCTCGTGGCGGTGGCGCCCCCTGTACATCAGGTAGGTGGTGCCGGCCGTGCGCACATCTGCGTCGTCGAGCGACTCGAACACCGTCAGCGTGTCCGCGGCGAGGTGCGCGCGGTTCATGTTGTAGACCGTGTCCGTCAGCTGGCGCGCGATGCCGAAGCGCTGCACCGCGCGGAAGGAGGAGCCGTACTCGACGTAGCGGTCCTCCGCGCGGGAGTACCAGTTCATACCCGGGATGTGGTGGCGATCCTGCCCGACGCCGGTGACGATCGAGGCCGCGCAGACCGGCGTGACCGAGGGGAAGGCGGCGACGCAATCGGACACATAGCGCCCGCGCTCCATCAGCTGCGCGAGCACGGGCGCCTGCCCGGCGGCGACCGCGCGCTCCAGCTGCGCAGGCGCCAGCGCGTCGATCACGCAGAGGACAAGCTTCGGCGGGGTCACCGCCCGAGGATCCGCAGCCCGGCGTACTTCTCCCCCGTGCGCCGCCGTGCACCGAGCGCGAGCCAGCCGAAGGGCACGAGCGCCACGTACCCGAGCGGATGCAGCGCCGCCACGAGGGCCGCGAGCACGAGCGCAGTGCCGTCGACGTACAGCGTCAGCGCTTCGCGCGCGCCCCGTTCGCTCAGACGCGCGCGGGCGCGGGCCACCAGCGGGCGCACGCCGGCCTGGCCCAGGAGCGCGGCGAGCGCGCCGCCGATCAGCCCCGGCCAGGAGGCGTCGCCGTGCTGGGCCAGCGTGCCCGCGAACAGCAGCGCGCCCACGCCGACACCCAGTCCGGCCACGGCCGCGCCGAGCGGTCCCGCCTCGAAGCGCTCGGCGGTGAGACGCAGCTGCAGCACCCAGACCAGCACGAGGAAGACGGTGATGAGCACAAGCCACCAGCCTTCCTGCAGGAAGCCGTATTCGCCGTGAGAGAACCCCACGCCGAGCGCGCCGGCCGAGCCGAGCGCGCCCGCGAGCAGCGCCGGCAGAAAGGGGCGCAGGCCCGCCGCCAGGCCGAGTCCGAGTCCGAGTCCGATGTAGAAGACGAGGCCGTTCATGAGTCAGTGCTTGCACCGCCGCAGCGCCGCTGCGCTACCGTGCGGAGCGTCATGACGATAGAGGACGGGACGCCAGACACCCACCCGCCCCGCGCGCCTGGACCGACGGCGCACCAGCTGGAGCGCTACAAGCGGCTGTTCGCCCAGCGTACGCGAGGGATGCGTTCCTCGGCGATGCGCGAGATGATGGCTCTGACCGAACGGCCCGAGGTGATCTCGCTCGCCGGTGGCCTGCCCGACACCTCGACCTTCCCGCCGGAGGTGTACGCGCAGCTGATGGCCCACGTCGCCGCCACCTCCACGGCGCGCGCACTGCAGTACGGCCCCACCGAGGGGATGCGCGCGACGATGGACTGCATCGTGCAGGTGATGGCCGCCGAGGGCACCCACGTGGAGCCACAGGACATGATCGTCACCACGGGCGGCCAGCAGGTGATCGACCTGGTCTGCAAGACGCTGATCGACCCCGGCGACGTGATCGTCGCCGAGGCGCCCACCTACCCAGGCGCGGTGCCGACCTTCAGCGCGTATGAGGCGGACGTCGTGCAGATCGAGATGGACGCCGACGGGCTCCCGATCGAGGAGCTCGAGGGCGTGCTCGACCGCCTGCAAGGCGAAGGGCGCCACCCGAAGTTCATCTACACGATCCCCAACTTCCACAACCCCGGCGGAGTCACGCTGTCGCTGGAGCGCCGGCGGCGGCTCGTGCAGGTGGCGCGCGAGCGCGAGCTGCTCGTGCTCGAGGACAACCCCTACGGCCTCTTGCGCTACGAAGGCGAGCCGCTGCCGACGCTCTACTCGCTCGACGCCGCCGCCGGGCGGGGCGGGGGCTCTGACTTCGTCATCTACCTGGGCACATTCTCGAAGATCCTCTCCCCCGGGCTGCGCCTCGGCTGGGCCGTCGCGCCGCGACCGGTGCTCGAGAAGCTGAATCTCGGCAAGCAGGGCGCCGACCTGTGCTCCTCCCCCGTCACGCAGCTGTTCGTCGCCGCCTACTTCGCCGAGCGCGACTGGCGCGTCTACCTGGAGCAGCTCAAGGCGCTCTACCGCACGCGACGCGACGCGATGCTCCAGGCGCTGGGCGAGCACTTCGGCGAGCAGGCGCGCTGGACCACGCCACAGGGCGGCCTCTTCATCTGGGCGACGCTGGGCGGCGACGTCGACACGACCGACCTGCTCGCGCACGCCGAGGGCGTCGCGTTCGTACCCGGCCGCGCCGCCTACATGGACGGCCGCCGCGGGGCCTCCTCGATGCGTCTGAACTTCGCCGGCGTGCCCGTGCAGGACATCCGCGAGGGCATCCGCCGCATCGGCGAGGCCGTGGGCGAGCAGCTCGCGCTATATGGGACGTTGACAGGCGCACCGCCCGCGCAGCGCCCTGCAAAGAAGGCGGCGAAGAAGGATCCGGAGTTGGCCGAGGTGGTCGAGCTTCCGCGCCGCCGCGCCAAGGGCAGATGAAGGTCGCGGTACTCAAGGGCGGGCGTTCGCTGGAGCGCGGCGTCTCGCTGCGCTCCGGCGCCCAGGCGCAGGACGCCCTGCGGCGGCTCGGCCACGAGGCGCTGGCGATCGACGTCGGCGCGGACCTCATCGCGCAGCTGCTCGACGTCGACCCCGATGTGGCGTTCGTCGCACTGCACGGCCGCGACGGCGAGAACGGCACCATCCAGGAGCTGCTCGAGGCGATCGGCCTTCCCTACACCGGCTCGCGCCCCGCGGCGTGCATGCGTTGCACCGACAAGGCACTCGCCAAGCACCTGATGGGCGAGGCGGGCATCCCGACACCCCCTTTCCACGCGCTCGAGGAGGACGCGATCAGGGAGCTCGGCGCACAGGCCGCGCTGCCGCGCATCGAGCAGCACCTCGGCTTTCCGCTGGTCGTCAAGCCCGCCAGCCAGGGCTCCGCGTTGGGGATCAAGTTCGCGCGCTCCGCCTCTGACCTCCCGGGCGCGATCGTCGGCGCGCTCTCCTACGACCGCAAGGTCGTGCTCGAGCGCTACATCAGGGGACGTGACCTCGCCGTCTCGGTGCTCGACGGCGCCGCGCTGCCGGTCGTCGAGGCGATCCCGCGCGAGGAGGAGTTCTACGACTACGAGTCGCGCTATGAGATCGGCATGACCACCTTCGTCTGCCCCGCCGAGCTGCCGGCGGGCACGACCGAGCGCGCGCAGGAGCTCGCGCTCGCCGTCTACCGGCTGCTCGGCTGCCGCGGCGTCGCGCGCGTGGACCTCATGTTCGAGGAAGAGACCGGCGAGCTGACGGTGCTGGAGACCAATGTGATCCCGGGGCTGACCGAGACAAGTCTGCTGCCGCAGGCGGCCGACGCCGCGGGGATCGGCTTCGACGAGCTCGTGAGCAGAATCCTGGCCAGCGCCGAGGCCTAGCTCTATCCCTCGGCGGCACGCGCAGGGCTCGGCAGCCCTTGTGACTCGCCGTGCCGCGGCTCCCTCGGCCCCCCTTGTGGGGGCCTCCTTCCCATCCCTACCTAGCTAGGAATCCCCCGCCGCGAAGTCCTCCGGCGAGACCTCGTCGAGGAACTCCTTGAACTTCTCTACGACGTCCTCTGACTCCTCGATGTTGTGCTCGAACTCGATCGCCGACTCGTTGATGACCTCCTCGGCCGCATAGATCGGCGCCCCGCAGCGCACCGCCAGCGCGATCGCGTCGCTCGGGCGGCTGTCGATCTCGAGCTCGCGGCCGTTCATGCTCAGCGTGATCGACGCGAAGAAGGTGTTCTCGCGCAGCTCCGTCACCGCCACCTGCGTGCACTTCGCCTCCAGCTCCCCCAGCAGGTCGTACAGCAGGTCGTGTGTCATCGGCCGCGGCGTCGAGGCCCCCTGCAGCTTCATCAGGATCGACGCCGCCTCGGGGTGCCCGATCCAGATCGGCAAAAAGCGGTTGCCGTCAACCGTCTTGAGCAGCACGATCGGCTGCTTGCCGACCATGTCGAAACTGACGCCGTAGATGACCATCTCCTGCACGAGCATCCTCCGGGAGGTTGGGCTCAGAGTATAGGTGCCTGTATTAAGCCCCCGCCCACCCGCCCCCGCCGGCCCCGCCACCGATCTGCAGGTGGCCGGGCGTGGGGTTCTGGCGGGCGCGCGTTGCGGGGTTCTCAGGACTGGCGGGGCTCTCGGGCCGACGCGCGGAAGCTCCAGAGCTTGTTTCCAAGGAAGTTCAGCGGCGTCGACGCCGCCACCGCGAGCGCCTCGGCTGGCACCTTCGCCATCCCTGCGCTCTCCACGAGCAGCGTCAGCAGCAGGAACCCGAACACGGCCGCCACCACGCTCACCGCGAAGAACCGCACCGCCTGAAAGCGCACGCTCCCCGCCGCCGCGTCGAACGTCCAGTGGCGATTCAGCAGGAAGTTGTTGCTCACCGCCACCAGCCACGCCGCCACGAACGCCAAGCGATAGTCGATGCCGGCCACGTGCACGCACAGCGCATACACGCCCACGTTGACCACGAACCCGGTCCCGCCCACGAGCCCGAACCGCACGAGCTGCAGCCAGTTCGCCGGGCGGCGCATGCCGTGCAGCAAGCGTATGTGCGGCCGCAGCTCCACGGGCTTGTTGGTGGGGGCGTGGCGCAACCCCACCGCAGTGGCCTCCTCGTTCATCGGCTCTAGCCTAGCGACCCCGCCCGCCGGAGGCTGCAGCGCGCCTGGCGTGGCTGATCGACCGGGGCAGGCCCCAGCGCCACTGGCTGCACGACGCAGATGGGCGATGCCTGGCGTGCCTCCGCCGGATTGGGGCTACGCTTTGCCCTGGTGAGTTCGCTGCAAGACAGCCCGGCGGGGGTGGCGGCGCGCTGGAAACCCTCGCGCGTCCAACTGGGTGCCGCGCTCGGCGTCGTCGTCGTGCTCGCCGTGGCTGCCCTTTTGCTGCTGGGCGGCGGCTCCGGGCACTCGGGGGCCAGGGCGCAGACACACAGCGGTTTCACCGCCTCGACGAGCCACGTCGTCAGGACGACCCACATACCCTCGACCCTGCCCGCCACCACCACACCGGCCGCCACCACACCCGCCACCACGACACATTCAGCCACCACACCGGCCACCACCACCCCTGCGAACCCGCCGATCACGCAGCGCGCCACGGGTACCGCCAGCGCAGGGGTCCAGCCCGTCGGCCAGCGCCACCTGGCCGCCAACGAGGTGCCCGACCCTGAAGCGGCGCGCAGCTACCCCGCACCCGCGGGCGCGCGGCACAAAGCCGCGATCACGCCGAACAGCGCCGGCGAAGCGGCCGTGGCCCCAGGCGCGCCCTCAGACGCCGAAATCCGCCGCGAGCTCGGCCAGATGCGTGCCGCCGAACGCGCCGCCCAGCGCCAGACATTGACGGCGGTGCCCGGCGGTCAGTCGATCGGCGGCAACGGCACCATCACGCCGCCTCCAGGCATTCCAGCGGTGATCGCCCGCGTGATCGCCGGCGCCAACGCGATCGCCGACTTCCCCTATGTCTATGGCGGCGGGCACGCCTCGTTCGTCGACAACGCCTATGACTGCTCCGGCTCAGTCAGCTACGCGCTCGCGGCCGGCGGCCTGCTCTCCGCTCCGGAGACCTCCGGCGAACTGGAGAGCTGGGGCGTGCCCGGCCCCGGGCGCTGGATCACCGTCTTCGCCAACGCCGGGCACACCTACATGTACGTCGACGGCATGCTCTACGACACCGCCGGGCGCAGCGGCGTCTACGCATCGCGCTGGCTCGTCGGCGCCACCGACAACGCGGGCTACGTCGAGCGCCATTACCCCGGGCTGTAGCCCGACTCAGCGCCGCGCGTCCTCAGAGGCGCAGCCGGGCGTGGCGGCGCTCAGCGGTGTAGCACGAACGTGCTCAGCACAGTCGTGCTCTGCGGGTTCTGCGACGCCGCATTGCGCACCACCAGGCGCAGCATCAGCGAGACGCTGTGCACGTGGCGCAGCCGCTTGGCGGTCTGCTTGGAGAGCTTGACGCGCACAGCGGAGTGGCCGCCCTTGGTCGTCACAAGGATCGCCTGGCCCACCACCAGCGAGGGAGGCGTGCCGGCCGGGAGTCCCTGAGCCGTCCGACCCGTGATCCCCAGCTTGCGAGCCGTCTGACCGCTCAGCAGTACCTGGAAGCTGCCCGCCACCTGCTCGTTGACGGAGTAGCCGACGAGCACCCCGCGATTGAGCGCCTGGGGCAGCGAGTGATTGATTGCTGCCGCCACGGCCACCGGGCCGGGGTAGGCGGGGCCGCCAGAGGTGTGGCCTGAGCCGGAGGAGCCCGATGTGCTGCCGGACGACGTGCCGGCTGACGAGGCCGAGCTGCCCGAGGCGGAGCCGCCGACGCCAGTCGGCGGGGGAGAAGGGGGCGGCGAGCCGTCGACGGTCACTTCGTGTGACACACTCGTGGTGTTACCCCCCACGTCGGTGACGGTCAACGTCACCTTGTACGTGCCGCCGTACTGGTAGGAGTGAAAAGTGCTCGCAGCGCACGGTTCCAGCCACGGGGAGTTGCAGGTATAGGCGGAAGGCGAGTTCAGTGTTGGGCCTCCAGGCGCGTAGCCGGTGACGGTGGGCGTGCCATCGCCGAAGTCCCAGGTGTAAAGGGGATAAGTCAGCTCTTCTTCGACGCTGGAGTTGTACTTGGTTCCAGCATCGAGCGTGATATCCGACTCCATGCCGTCGAAGCCCACCAGATCGCCGGCGTTGACGGTGATCGGCGTGGTGAATTCCGGCACCAGGTCGATGCCTGGTATGCACCGCACACCCGGATAGGGCACCTTGAGGGCGGCAAGATTGAAGGCGTCGTTGAGGTAATAGTTGCCGCCGCCCAGCGTCTGGTTGTACAGTGTGCCCGCGCCCGCGTTTTCGCTGGCTGAGACGCCGCCGCCGGCCGTCGGTCCGAAGAAGTTGCGGCACTCGTCGGTGTCCTCGTTGTGCTGGGAGTCCTGCCACGCATCGAGCAGTGGGTCAGTGACCGTGTTCTGCTGCTCGACGGAGATCTGATTGACGATCAGATCTGCGAGACCACCGTCATACGTTCCGTCAGGTCCGAGCTGGGTGGGCTGGTTGGGCTCCTCCTGGTGAGGGCCTTCGCGTTCTTCGGCTTCCTTCGCCTTCTGCTGTTCTTCCGGCGAGGCGTGTTCGAGTTCGGTCTTTTCCTTTTCGGTCTTTTCCTTCGCATGCTCAGGTTCCTCGTGGTGACTCGCGTTGTAACCGCCATCCTGGCAGTCATAGGCGGGTGTCTGATTGCCTTCGGCCAAGTGTCGGTCGTCAAGTCCGCCGGCCGCCCACGGAATCACCGCGTAGAGGATTGTGTTGGCGTCGCCGGTGAGCGGGCTGGTGGGGCTGATCGCGGAGTGGTAACTACAGAAGCTATTCTTGTAGCTCTGGGTTCCTACACCTAGGCTGTCAGAGCAGTGTCCACTCGTGCCACCCGCGCCTACGCACACCGTCACCCCGGGTGGGGTCAGCATGTAGAAGATCGTGCTCATGCCCTTCTGCAGTTCGTGGGTTAGGATGAAGTGTTCGAGCTGCTGGCGGATCTGAAGATCGGTCAGGCAGGCGATTGCGTCGCCGCCGACCAGCGGGCTGGGGTCTTCGCAGGTGCCCAGCACAGGGTACGGTTCGGTGTCCTGGTAGCTGCCGCGGTAATTCATTGAAAAGACGGCGTGTTCGTTTGCCCTGTCGGTGTACTGGGCGGCCACGCCAAACACGGACGCAGCGCTTGAGCTGGCGCTTTCGGCTCCCATACCGTGAAAGAAGCCGTCGATCAACTGCTGCCAATCCCCATCATAGGCGTAACCCTTCGGATCCCAGTAGATCGCATACACGTTGCTGTGGGATACGACAGGGTTGCCTTCCTTGTTGCTGAAGGTCTCAGGTGAGACAGGGAAGGTTTCAGGTGCCTCCCCGGCGGAGTGCAGAGCCGTGCTGCGCGGCTGTAGCCCCACGACTGTCGTGCCCGCTTCGGTGGGCAGGTTCGTCACGATCGCTTGCGCTGCCGGCGCCAGGCCAAGTGCAGCGGTCGCCGCGATGGCCACGCCAGCGATCCAGGTGCGCATCGCGCCGCGGGCGGCGTACAGACGGGGGAGATGCCTCACGGACCCCTCTATCGGCAGGGGGACGCCCGACCCTTAGCCCTATTCGGCGTTGTCCACGCTCGGCCAGTGCTGTGGGTCCCGCGCAGTAGAGGGCAACGATGACGGAGGACGCGATGATGGAGGACGCTGCCGCGGGGTGGGGGTGGGCGAGCGCTGTGGCGCATCGCGGTGTTAAAGAGGCCCGAGGGGCCGTGGACCCAACCCCGGACGCGCAGCGTTGGCTCGGGTCAGCCTGGACTCGCCGCCCTGGGTGCCCGATACTGATCTGGCGAATGCCCGACCTCAAGGTTCCCACCGCAAGCCCCAGGCCGGCCAACGGCCGGCCGCTTTGGCTGCGAATCTTGGGGTTGACGATTCTCGGCGGCGTCCTGCTCCTTGTGATCAGCCTCCCCGGGCTGGCAAGCGACGATCAGCAGACACAGCCCGGCGCCTGGTGGTATGTGGCTCTGGCGTTGATCATCGCAACCGTGATGTCGCGTACATACGTCATTGTGCGCCGCTCGGCCTCCTCCAAGCCTCGGGCTTTGGTAATCGCCATCGCGGTCGTCCCGGCGTCCTACATCGCCGCGATTTTGTTCTTCTGGCTGATCGCTACGGTCTCGTCCTAATTGTCGACGCCAACGAGGGCAGTCCAGCAGAGCCGCTCCCCGAAGCCAAACTCGGCCGATGGGCGATCCTGGATTCGAACCAGGGACCTCTTCCTTATCAGAGAAGCGCTCTAACCAACTGAGCTAATCGCCCTTAGCCTGCAAACGCGCACTTTGCTGGAACGAGACGCTCGGTAGCCGAGGATGGGCATATCCGCGGCAGGTGGCTCGCGTAGGCTCTGCGCGCACTGCATTAGCGCCATCTTACCGACTGCACGTCACACGCCAGGAGGCGATCCGACACACTCGGACAGACCCCCAAGGGCGTCTGGATATCCAGACATAGAAATTTTGTCGGGATATCCAGACACAACCCCCTTGTTGGATTATCCCGACGCTGTTACAGTGTCGTGTTATGCCGACAGAGGGCACAGGAAGGAGTGCGAAACACCCCTTCCGAATCTACTCGCCCGCCTCACTCGGGGACGCTATCCGCCACTATCGAACGGCCGCTGGGTTGACCCAGGCTCAGCTCGCCGAGATGTCTGGACTGCAGCGCAGCTACCTATCCGAGCTCGAGAACGGCAAGGAGACGGAGCAGCTCAAGCGGATTCTACGCGTCCTGAGACAGCTTGGAGTTCGCATGACGCTCGATGAGGCAGACTGGTGATGGCCGACGAGCTGGCCGTCTGGTTGTATGGGGAGCAGGTCGCCACCATCGACCTGCACCGGGGTCGTCCTCGCTTGGTCTACGCTGAGGACGCCCTGCGTCGCTACGAGCTGGGCACGCCGTTGCTCTCCCTGTCGCTGCCAGTGAGCGAACGTCGATACACGCAGGGGATCGTGCGCCCCTTTATCGACGGCCTCCTCCCCGAGGGCCAGTCGCGGAAGTCGATTGCGCGCGATGTCGGCGTGCGCGTGGATGACACATACGGCCTGATCCGCGAGCTCGGGCGTGACTGTGCGGGTGCAATCGTGATCCAACCGCTCGACGAGCCCGCGCCACCGCCACCCACGACGGTTACGGCCCAGGCGCTGGACGCGGATGACGTCGCCAAGCTCGTGAGCAACCTGCGGAGCGCGCCCCTGGGTGCAGGCGGCCGGGTGCGCATCTCGCTGGCAGGAGTCCAGGAAAAGCTTCTGCTGACGCGCATGCCAGACGGCGAATGGGGGCGACCCGTGGACGGGACACCTTCGACGCACATCCTCAAGCCCGAGATCGCCGCCTACCCGAAGACGGTGGAGAACGAGGCGTTCTGCATGCGGTTCGCGCGGCACCTCGGGCTCACAGTTGCCGCTGTCGAGACGACCGAAGTGGCGCAACGCCAGTTGATCGTTGTCGAGCGGTTCGACCGCACAGTCAGTGCCGACGGCGCTGTCGAGCGCATCCACCAGGAGGACTTCTGCCAAGCCACGGGCGTGCCCCCCGACATCAAGTACGAGGAAGACGGTGGCCCCTCGCTGCAGCGCATCGCCGGCATCCTGCAGTCAGTAGCAGCCGCCGACTCGTTGGAGCGATTTTTGCAGGCCGTGACGTTGAGCGTGCTGATCGGCAACGGCGACGCGCACGCCAAGAACTTCTCGCTGCTGCATCACGCGTCGGGTGCGTTGACGCTGACGCCGCTCTACGACCTCATGTGCACGCTGCACTACGGCGACAATCGACTGGCGATGTACATCGACACCGTGCAGCGCACCGACCGAGTCACCGCCAAGCGGATTGCGAATGAGGCCGTGAGCTGGGGCATGTCACGCGACCGCGCGGTGTCCACCATCGACGGCATTCTCGATCGAGCCTCGGCGGCGATGGCTGCTGCCGCCAGACAGACGCCGCGTCTGCCGCGCGAGATATACGCGACCGTAGAGGGGCAGCTCTCGCGGTTGACTGCGAATCGGTGATCGCGACAACGACGGCAGCGGGCGGGCGCGGTCCAGCCAACTGGGGCGATCGCGCCGCGGACAGCGTTCTAGCGCCCGCTCGGCCGCGAGCGCAGACGGTGCGCCAGGGCCAGCGCCTCCTCGCGCGAGGAGAACGCCAACTCGACCCGGTACCCCCCGCCGGCCAAGGGGCGCACCCCGGCCTCCGAGCCCAGCGCCTGCGAGAAAACCTCGGAGATCTCGGCGGCCACGGCCTCCTGGTCGGGGTGCAGCTGGCCCTTGCCGCCCGTACGCGCCACGCCCTTCCCGACACGGCGCCCCGTTTCGTTGCTGCGACGCGCGCGGTCTTCGAGCACACGTACCGACCACCCCTCCGCCGCCGCCGATCGTGCAAGGCGCCGGCGCGCGGTGTGGTCCTTGGCCAGCAGCAGCGCGCGCCCGTGGCCCTCGCTGAGCATGCCGGCCTCGATCGCCGTGAGCGCCTCGTCGGGCAACTCAAGCAGGCGCAGCAGGTTGGAGACCGCCACGCGGCTGCGCCCCACGCGCACGCCGACCTGCTCGCGTGTGAGTCCCAGCTCCTCGACCAGCGCGATGCAGGCGTTGGCCTCCTCGATCGGATTGAGGTCCTCGCGCGCCATGTTCTCGATCAGCGCCACCTCCAGTGCGAGCGCGTCGTCACGAGGGCGCACGAGCGCGGGGATGGTCTGGAGCCCGGCGATCTGCGCAGCGCGCCAGCGCCGCTCGCCGGCCACGAGCTCATAGCCGCCACCTGGGCGGGGGCGCACGAGTACCGGTTGCAGCACCCCCCGCTCGCCCAGCGACCCCGCCAGGGCGTGCAGCGCCTCCTCGTCGAAGCGTCGGCGCGGCTGGCGCGGGTTGGGCGAGATCAGCTCGACGGGCACCTCGCGCAGCTCCTCGCGATCGGGGGCGGCGCCCGACACCGAGAGGATCGCCTCCAGCCCGCGGCCCATACCGCGTTTGGGGGCGCTCACGCCGAGCCCCCCACGAAGACGACCCTCGGCACAGATCCACTCATGTCGACACGCGTAACCATCATCCGCGCGCCGCGACCTCTTTGGCCAGCTCGAAGTACGCCTCCGCCCCCGCGCTGTGCGGGTCGTGATGGGTGACGGGCAGCCCATAGCTGGGCGCCTCGCCGAGGCGCACGTTGCGCGGGATCACCGTGTCGAACACCAGCTCGGGGAAGTGCTCGCGCACTTCGCGCTCCACATCGCGCCCCAGGCGGGTGCGGCTGTCGTGCATCGTCAACAGCATCCCAGCGATGGTCAGGCGCGGGTTCAGCTCGCGCTGGATCAGCGCGAGCGTCTCCAGCAGCCCGGCGAGCCCCTCCAGCGCGAAGTACTCGGTCTGCACGGGCACGATCACCCGGTCGGCTGCCACGAGCGCGGCGACCGTGAGCGGCCCGAGCGACGGCGGGCAGTCCAGCAGGATGTATTCGAAGCGCTCACGGATCGGCGCGAGGCTTTCGCGTAGGTGACCCTCGAAGCCCTCGATGCGCGGCAGCTCGACGCTAGCGCCAGCCAGGCCCGCGCCGGCCGGCAGGATGCTCAACCGCGGCACGGGGGTCGGCGCCAACGCCTCCTCGGGCGCGCTCTCGCCCGTCAGCACCTCATACAGGCCCGGCGCGTGCGCCCGTGCAAGGCCGAGGCCAACGGTGGCGTTGGCCTGCGGGTCCACGTCCACCAGCAGCGTGTCGTAGCCGGCCTCGGCGATACATGCAGCCACGTTGACAGCCGTGGTCGTCTTGCCCACGCCGCCCTTCTGATTGGTGATCGCGTAGACGGTGCCCACTGGCAGGGACGCTAGCGCCCCGCGCCCGCGAATGCCGGGCGGTATCTCTCGAAAATACTCAGCCACCCAGCGGTCGCTTATGCGCGACGCCCGTCCTGCGGGGGTAGCGCGCAGGCGTCTCTTCGGCCTTTTCGTAGACGTGCAGGTGGTGGTCGCGAGCGCCGACATATGGCTCGACCCAGCGGATCTCGACACGCCGAAGACCCAACTCGCCGGCCGCGGCGGCGGCTTCGTCCTCCTCGGCCCCATTTCTCCGTCCCCGCCAATCGACCAGCATTCCGCCTACTCGCAGCAGCGGCGCAGCGTACTCGAGCACCACAGGCTGAGCCGCGAGTGCGCGGGCTGTGAGAATGTCGTTGGCTCCCACCCCCTCCGACCACTCCTCCGCGCGGGCGCACACGACGCGGGCATTCTCGACACGAGCTGCCACGGCCGCGCGCTCGATGAAAGCGCACTTGCGAGCCTGGCTCTCGACAAGTGTCATAGAGCACCGAGGCAGAGCAACGGCCAGCCCCAGCCCGGGAAAGCCGGCACCCGCGCCAAGGTCCGCGATCGTCTGCGCCGAGCAGACCCCGGGCAACTCCAGCGCCACCAACGCGTCGGCGAGGTGGACCTGGAGCGCAGTGTCCCGGTCGCGCACCGCCGTCGGGGCATGCGGATCGCCCGCCAGCTCCGTCAGTATCTGGCTCAACTGAGCCATCTGCCGCTCGGTCAGCCCGTATCGCTCGACCAGCGCCGTCAGGCCCGGTGTTTCCCGTGAAACGATCATCCGACAGGTTCCTCGGCGTGTGCGTGAACGGCGCGTGCCATCGGCGGAGCGGATCGAGACCCACCCACCCGGAGCTCTTCAAAAGTCTCTCCCGTCGCTCCTCTGGTCGATCCGGGATCGGCCAAGCGTTTCACGTGAAACGCTCACCCAGCGAGCGGTGAGACGACCAGATACCGCTCCGGTTCCTCGCCCTCGGAGTGTGTCTGCACGTCCCCGCGGTCGCGCAGGTGCTCGTGCACGACGCGCCGCTCCGATGCGGGCATCGGGTCGAGCTCGACCGGCTGACCCAGGCGCAGCGCCTCCTCGGCGGCGTCGTCGGCATCCTCGCGCAGTACCTGGCCACGGCGCTCGCGGTAGCCGTCGGCGTCGATCACCACTCGGGCGGTGGAGGGGCCGCCGCGGAACACGCACCGCTGCGCGAGATGCTGGACGGCGTCGATCGTCTGACCGCGGCGGCCGATGAACAGACCGAGGTCGTCGCCTTCCAGACAGCCTCGCAGGACGCCGTCGGTTTCCTCGACCTCCACGTCGACGTCGAGGCCAAGGCCGTCGGCGACCTCCTCCAGTAGGTCGGCGAGCAGGTCGAGTGGGTCGTTCTCGTCCGCGGCGGCTCCCGGCCGCTGGTCGGGACCGACGGGCGCGGCGGGATCGTTCGGCTCAAACGGCTCGGCGGGCGCGCTCATCGTCGCCGTCCCGAGCGCTTCTTCTTCTTACGGGGCGGGGGCGGGGGTGTGCCGCCACTGCCACCCACACCGGCGAGCGCGGGCTCGCTGCGGGGTAGGCCGGGCAGGCTCTTCTTGCCGTTCGCGGACGCCCCGTCGCTGCCGGCGACCCCCTTGCCGATGGGCATCGCGGGGGGGCCGGCGCCGCGACGCACGAAGTACTGCTGGCCCATCGTCCAGGCGTTGGTGGTGATCCAGTACACCAAGAGGCCCGCGGGGAAGCGGAAGATGAACAGCACGAAGACGAGCGGCAGCGCGAGCATCATGCGCCGCTGGTTCTTGTCCGCGGTGGCGCTCATCATCACCGTCGAGGCCAGCTGCGAGCCGATGTAGAGCGCGAGCAGCACCACCAGCACGATCCCCGTGGCCTGCACGGTGATGTCGGGGATGAACAGAAATTTGGCCGACCCCGGCGCGACCTGGTTACAGCCGATGCTCTGCAGTTCCTTGGAGTGGTGCGCGGTGATGGCGGCGTTGGTGAGCACGTCGAAGTGCTTGCGCAGCGCCGGGCCGCAGATGTCGAGCTTGAGTTCGGTGCGCAGCATGTAGAACAGCGAGATGAAGACCGGTAGCTGCAGCACGATCGGCAGGCAGGAGGCGAACGGGTTGACCTTGTTCTCCCGGTAGAAATTCATCATCTCCTGCTGCTGGCGCTGCTTGTCGTCCTTGTACTTCTCCTGTAGCGCCTTGATCTGGGGCGCGAGCGACTGCATGCGCTGCATCGAGCGGAACTGGGTGACAGTGAGCGGCAGCATCACAGCGCGCACGACCACCGTCAGGCCGACGATCGCCAGGCCCCAGCTGACGCCGGTATGCCCCTGAATGAACACGAGCACCGACTCGAACACCGAGATCAGCGGCGAGAAGGCTTCCTGGATGATGTTGGCTAGGACTGGGACGGGCATGTCAGGTGGCCTTGAAGAGCCGCTGGGCCTGCACGGGATCGTAGCCGCCGTGGCTGAAGGGGTTGCACCTCAGCAGACGCCATACGGCGAGCACCGTGCCACGCAGTATTCCGTAGCGCTCGATCGCCTGCAGCGCATAGCGCGAGCAGGTGGGCTCGTACTTGCAGCGGCGCGGCAGCGCCGGCGAGAGCACTCGCTGGTAGAGCACTACCGGAGCCTTCGCCAACCTACGTGCCGCCGCCCCTACCCGTACCGCCGGGAGCGAGGCCGATCCTGCCCACGCGACGCGCGCGCGCCTCACGCCGACTCCGACTCCCGCAGACCCGATTTCTCAAGGAGCTCCTCCAGCGCGGGCGCGACCCCGGCGAGGCCCTCGCGCTCGGCGAGCTCGCGCACATCGGGGCGCGCGACGACGACCACGTCGTGGCCACCGTTCAAGCCCGGCTCGGCCTGCGAGAAGGCCTCGCGCAGCAGGCGTTTGACGCGATTGCGCTCGACGGCGCCGCCCACCTTGCGCGACACCGAAAGACCCAGTCGCGGACGTTCGACGGCCGGGTTGGGGAACGTGTAGAGCACGAGGTGCCGATTGGCCGAGGAGCGCCCCTGGCGGTAGACGCGCTCGAACTCGGCACTGCGCGAAAGACGTCCGCGGCCGGCTCGGGGCTTCATGGGCGGGCGGGTCCTCTACTCATTCAAGCGGACAGGCGCTTGCGGCCCTTGTCGCGCCTGCGCTTGAGCGTGAGACGACCGGCACGCGTGCTCATACGCGCACGAAACCCGTGCGTGCGGGCGCGCTTGCGCTTCTTGGGCTGATAGGTGCGCTTCATCGTTGTCCGAGTTCAGAAATTTAAGGAGTGCCGGACAAGCCGGCACGGCGAGAGCCGCTTGGCGGGGGGCTCGCTGGAGCGCCGCACAAACATCGTCCCGCGAGACGACGGCGACCGTCCGAGGGCTCCAGTATACCGGTGTCGCGCCGCCGCGAGTCGGTGTCGCTTTTTCTCGCCAATTGCGGCCACGCGAGCCTCGCGAGCCGCGGGGCTTTGGATATATTCGGTCGTGCCGAGCCTCCCGCACCAGCCGGCGACGGGTCCTCAACGAATACGTCATCACTTTCTCCCCTGGAGGGACGGGTCAACGCTGCCGTGAGCACCGAGTTGGAGCAGATCTGGTCACGCGTGCAAGTCGAGCTCGCCGCGGCGGTCGACGAGCCCACCTACCGCATCTGGCTGGAGCCGCTGCGCGCGCGCGAGCTGGTCGAACAGCGGCTGTTGGTACAAGCGCCGCCGCACGCCTGCGGATGGGTGCGCGAGCGCTTCGGGCGCCTGCTGCAGGCCTGCGCTGCGGCCGTGCTGGGCGCAGACGCAACCGTCGACATCGTCGAGAGCGACGACGAGCTGGGGGGCGGCGCTCGCGCAGCGGCGTGCATGGCGGCAGTCCCTCGACGGGGGCACAGACGACGCCGGGGGGACGAGGGAGGCGGACCAGGGGCAGAGGCCCAGAACACCCCAAACCCCAACAGGCCGACGGGGGTGGCCGGAGCGCCAGCGCGTACGAGGTCGGCGAGCAGGAGCTGCTGGGCAACCCCAAGCTCACCTTCGACCAGTTCGTGATCGGCGACAGCAACCGTCTCGCTCACGCCGCCGCGCTGACCGTCGCCGAGCTGCCGGCGCAAGCGTACAACCCGCTGTTCATCTGCGGGCCGCCCGGCCTCGGCAAGACCCACCTGCTGCGCGCGATCGCCACCCTGCTAGCCAGCCACAGCCCCGAGCTCGTCGTGCGGGCGAGCACCGGCGAGAGTTTTACGAACGAGTTCGTGCTGGCCCTCGGGTCCGGTCAGCTCGATCGCTTCAAGGCTCGCTTCCGTCATGTCGACGTGCTGCTGATCGACGACGTGCAGTTCCTCGAGCGCAAGGCGAAGACCGAGGAGGAGTTCTTCCACACCTTCAACTGGCTGCACGACGTCGGCAGCCAGATCGTGCTGACCTCCGATCGACCCCCGCACGACCTGCAAGCACTCGAGGATCGCCTGCGCGAGCGCTTCGAGGCCGGGCTGGTGGCCGATATCCGTCCGCCCGACCTCAACACCCGGCTGGCGATCCTGCGTAAACGAGCGCACCACGACGGCGTCGTGTTCGCCGACGACGGCGCGCTGGCGCTGATCGCCGAACGCGTGACGCTCAACGTGCGCACGCTCGAAGGGGCCCTAATTCGGATCGTCGCCTTCAGCTCGCTTACGGGGCGGCCGCTCACCTCTGAGCTGGCCGGCGAGGTGCTCGAGGGGCTCTATCCCAGCTCGCCGGCACTCTCCCACTCGGTGGCGGACATTCAGTGCGCGGTCATCGAGCAGTTCGGGATCTCTGAGCAGGAGCTCCTCTCCACCACACGTGTAGCTCGCGTTGCTCAACCTCGCCAGCTGGCGATGTATCTCGCACGCGAGCTCACCTCCGAATCGCTGCCGGCCATCGGACGGCGCTTCGGGGGCCGCGATCACACGACTGTGCTGCACGCCTGGAGGCGGATCGAGGAGCGCCTCGCCAGCGACCCGACGACCCGCGAGGCTGTGCACAAGCTGCGCTGTCGCCTGGAGAAGCCCGTGTCGTGACCGACGCACCTGAGACACTTCCTCGGTTCATCACACCTCAGCACACAGCCTGATTAGCTCTGAGCCTCGTATGCCCCCGTACGTCCACAAGCCCACAGCCCCTACAAATACAACCCTTTTCGTCAAGGTGCAGCCATCGTGAAGATCTCTCTTTCCACAGCCGACCTGCTTGCCCAGTTACAGACCGTGACTCGCGTGGCGTCTACACGTACGGCGGTGCAGGCACTCTCGGGCGTGAAGCTCACTGCCGCCGAGAGTGGCTGTGAGCTACTGGCGACCGATATGGACGTCGGTCTGCGCGTGCCGCTCACGGCCGAGGTCGATCGCCCCGGCGAAGTGGTGCTCCCGGCACGACTGTTGCTCGATGTCGTACGTGCTCTCCCCGGCGACGGCGTCAGCCTCGAACTGCGAGCAGCCGAGCAGGACGTCGAGCTGCTCTCCGGCTCTGCCACCTTTCACCTGCGCACACTGCGCGTGGAGGACTTCCCGGCGCTGCCGACGGCCGCACCCGACACACAGGTGGCGCTACCGGCACAGGCGTTCGTGCAGACCGTCTCGCGTGTGGCGCGCTCGGCCTCCAGGGACGAGACGCGGCCGATCCTCACAGGCATCCTGATGTCCGCCTCCGAGCAGGAGCTGCGCATGGTCGCGACCGACTCCTATCGCCTGAGCGTCAAGCAGACAAAGCTCGACGCGCCGCTGCAGGGATCGCTGGAGGCGAACGTGCCGGCGCGCGCGCTGCAGGAGCTCGTGCGAATCGCGCAGCCGCTCGAGGAGGCTACGCTGGCCGTCAGCGTCGGGCAGAACCAGGTGATCTTCGAGCTCGCCGGCGTGACACTCTCCTCGCGCCTGCTCGACGGGCAGTTTCCCAACTACCGCCAACTGCTGCCCGAGTCCGTCGAGCACGAACTGCGCCTGGCCACAGGCGAGCTGACCGAGGTGGTGCGCCGGATCAGCCTGCTTGCGCAGAAAAACACGCCCCTGCGTCTCGGTTTCCAGGAGGGCGAGCTGACCGTGTCCGCGCAGACACCGGACGTGGGCGAGGCAAGCGAGACGATCCCGGCGCCCTTCCACGGCGAGCCTTTTGAGATCGGCTTCAACCCAGAGTTCCTGCGCGATGGCCTGGAGAGCGTCGAGGGCGACGAGCTGGTGCTGAAGCTGATCAGTCCGCTGCGCCCGGGGCTGCTCGAGACGCCTGACAGTGGCGACTTCGTATACCTCATCATGCCGATAAGGCTGAACGTGTGACACGTGTGGCGTCAGGGTCTGCGCATCTCGGCGTCCTCACCCTTAGGGTACAGGTGCTCTGCTTGCGCACCGAAGCCGGGAGACACTCGCCTTACGGCTCGCATCCCCGTTTCGGCCAGCACGCAGCGCTCACCGCGTCCTTGACCTGCTTGACCCTGACGCCACACGTGCGCGCGGTGCCCAGGACATGCGCGTCCTGAGCGTCCAGCTGCGCGACTTTCGCACGTATGCGCGCGCGGAGGCGCGCCTGGGCGAGGGGCTGACGGTAGTGCATGGGCCGAATGGGGCCGGCAAGTCGAACCTGCTGGAGGCGCTCTACTTTGGTTGTACCGGCCATGCGCTGCGGGCGCGCAACGAGCGCGAGCTGGTTCGCTTCGGCACGCAGGTGGCACGCGTGACGGTGCACGCCACGGACGGGACCCAGGAGCACGAGTTGAGCGTCGGCTATGGCGGGGTCGGCGAGGGTGAGCGGGCGGTCAAGCGCATGCAGGTCGATGGCTCCTCGGTGGAGCGGATGACCGACGTGCAGACGCGGCCGCTGGTGAGCGTGTTCCTGCCCGATCGGCTGGAGCTCGTGAAGGGGGTGCCGGCCATGCGTCGCGCGCACCTCGACCAGCTTGTGGCCGCGATCTGGCCGCTGCGAGCCGCTACGCGCCGTGCCTACGGGCGTGCGCTGGCGCAGCGCAACGCGCTGCTGGCCGCGATTCGCGCAGGGCGGGCCTCGCGCGAGACGCTGCCGAGCTGGGATCGCGAGCTGGCCGTCCACGCCGTGGCGCTGTGTGAGGACCGCACCGCGGCGGTCGAGCTGATCGCGCCCCCGTTCGCCGAGCGTGCCGAGCAGCTCGGCCTCGAGGGGGGTGCGACGCTGGAGTACCGCCCTCGCTCGCGCGCTAGCGAAGTGGAGGAGTTCGTCGACGAGCTGCGCGACCGACTGTCCGGCGAGCTGGAGCGCGGATTCAGCGCGCACGGCCCCCACCGCGACGAGCTGGCCTTCCTGCGCGACGGCCGGGAGCTGCGCACCTATGGCTCGCAGGGCGAGCAGCGCATGGCCCTTTTGGCGCTGCTCTTGGCCGAGCGCGCGGTGCTGGCCGCCGAGCGCTGCGCCACTCCGCTAATGCTGCTCGACGATGTGATGAGCGAGCTCGACGCACACCGCCGCGAGCTGCTCTGCGGCGAGCTGGCCAGCGGCGGGCAGAGTGTGATCGCGACCACCGACCTGGCGCACGTGCCCGGCGCCGGGGGCGCCGATGTGACACGTCTGCGCATCTCCCCGGGCGCGGTGCTGCAGGAGGCGCTGGCCGCGTGAGACGTCGTGCCCCCCGCCCGCTGTCGTTCGCAGTGGATGGCCTCACCGCGACGATTGCCCCGGCGACCCCTCTGGCGCGGGTGCAGGGCGTGTGGGATCAGACCGCTGGCCCTGCCGTCGCCCAGGCGGCCAGACCGACCGCCGAGCGCTCCGGCGTGCTGACCGTCACGTGTACCGCCGCCGTGTGGGCGCAGGAGCTGAGCCTGATGGCGGGCGAGTTGATCGCCCGCCTGAACGCTGCCCTCGGCGATGAGGTCGTCCGTGAGCTGCGCTGCCGCACCGGATGAAGGCTCAACTCGCGCCGCTCGCTGTTTGCGCCTCGGCCACTGTACGGACACAGCCCGCCCGTATCGCCGCCACGCTTGCCGTACCTGTATCGCCTTCGTGTCTGCGCCCGCCGCCTCCAGGCACCCGTTTTTGGCTTGTTTGCAGGCGATTCACCGCTTCGCACAGCCCGTTCGGACCCCTGTCTGTGCTATCATCAGCGTCACAAACGCACCCGCCCCGGCCCGCGGTCTTTGCACCGGGAACCGGGGCGTTCTCACGTCATCGGAGGATCATTGGCCACAGGTGAGCAGAGCCCGGACGCGCCGCCGAGCGCACGTAGCGCGAAGGAGGGAGTAGCCAACACGTCGGCAGGCGTCGAGGCCGGCTACGACGCGCAGGACATCACCGTGCTCGAGGGCCTGGAGGCCGTGCGTAAGCGGCCGGGTATGTACATCGGCTCGACCGGTGTGATGGGCCTACACCACCTTGTGTATGAGGTTGTGGACAACTCCGTGGACGAGGCCCTGGCCGGCTACTGCACGGAGGTCGCCGTCACGATCCACCCCGACAACTCGGTCACCGTCGTGGACGACGGCCGCGGCATCCCCGTGGCGATGCATGAGAAGGAGGGACGCCCGGCGGTGGAGGTCGTGCTGACCGTACTGCACTCCGGCGGTAAGTTCGGCGACGGCGGTGGCTACAAGGTGTCCGGCGGGCTGCACGGCGTCGGCGTGTCGGTCGTCAACGCGCTGTCTGAACAGCTACGCGTGGAGATCCACCGCGACGGCTACGAGTGGTCGCAGGAGTACTCGCGCGGCGCGCCACAGGGCGAGCTGCAGCGCGGGGCGAAGCTCGCCAAGGACGCGCCCACCGGCACCACGGTGACGTTCCTCGCCGACGCCGACATCTTCGAGTCGCTGGACTTCGATTTCCACACGCTGGAGGAGCGTCTACGCGAGACGGCCTTCCTCACGCGCGGGCTGAAGATCTCGATCGTGGACGAGCGCGGCGAGGGGCACAGCGCCGAGTTCCAGTACGAGGGCGGCATCGAGGACTTCGTGGCCTACCTGAACGAGAACAAGGACACGGTGCACCGCAAGGTGGTGTTCTTCGAAGGCGAGTCGGACGAGGGCGCGGCGGAGGTGGCGATGCAGTGGAACTCCTCCTACCAGGAGTCGATCCACAGCTTCGCCAACAACATCAACACCCGCGAGGGCGGCTCGCACATGTCCGGGTTCCGCTCGGCGCTGACGCGCACTTTGAACAAGTACGCCCGCGACAAGGGCCTGCTCAAGGAGAAGGAGGACAACCTCACCGGCGAGGACGTGCGCGAGGGGCTGACCGCGGTCATCTCCGTGAAGCTGCGCGACCCCCAGTTCGAGGGGCAGACCAAGACGAAGCTCGGCAACCCCGGCATCGCCGGCTTCGTCGAGTCGATCGTCAACGCGGGGCTGGGAGAGTTCCTGGAGGAGAACCCAAGCGAGGCGCGCGCGGTGATCATGAAGTCCGTGCAGGCCCAGCGCGCGCGCGAGGCGGCGCGCAAGGCGCGCGACTTGACACGGCGCAAGTCGGCACTGGAGAACTCGACTCTGCCCGGCAAGCTGGCCGACTGCTCGGTCAAGGATCCCTCGCTCGCCGAGCTGTTCGTGGTCGAGGGCGACTCCGCGGGGGGCTCGGCCAAGCAGGGCCGCGACCGCAACACCCAGGCCGTCCTGCCACTGCGCGGGAAGATCCTCAATGTCGAGAAGTCACGCATCGACAAGGTGCTGCAGAACACCGAGGTGCAGGCGCTGATCACGGCGATCGGCACTGGGGTGCGCGATGAGTTCAATATCGAGAACGCGCGCTATCACAAGGTCGTGTTGATGACCGATGCCGATGTGGACGGCGCGCACATCCGCACGCTGGTGCTGACGCTGCTGTTTCGCGAGATGGAAGAGCTGATCAAGGCCGGCTACGTGTACATCGCCAAGCCGCCGCTCTACAAGCTCAAGCAGGGCTCGCGCGAGCGCTACATCGAGCGGGAGTCCGAGCTCGAGGAGATCCTCCTCTCGGACAAGTGGGAGAAGCTCGCGGTGTTCGACCGCCACGGCACGCAGTTCAAGCTGACCGAGAACCGCTGGCAGCGCTTCACGCGGCTGCTCAAGCAGTACGAAGGGTGGGCTTCCTCGCTGCGCGCCGCGCACGGGCACGAGATGGTGCAGTTCCTGGAGGAGTCCTCGCTGCTCGACGAGCAGGTGATGAGCGCCGAGGCGGCCATCGAGCTGCTCTCGCGCAAGGGCGTCGACGGCGAGACGCACGCGACGGAGCTGAAGGAGGAGCTAGACCCGCTCGAGTTGCGTGTGAAGGCAATGGAGACGAGCACCGGCTTCGCCCGCACCCACCGCATCAAGCGCACACTGTTCGAGTCCCAGGAGTACCGCCAGCTGGCAGCCGTGCACAAACAGTTGATCGAGCTGGCCGGCACGCCCGCCTTCGACGTGCGCCTCGGCGACGCGCGCGACACGGCCCCCTCCTTCGAGGCGCTGCGCCAGTCGGTGATGGCCGTGGTGCAGAAGGGCGTCAAGCTGCAGCGCTTCAAGGGGCTCGGCGAGATGAATGCCGAGCAGCTGGGCACCACCACGATGGACCCAGCCTCACGCACGCTGGCCCAGGTCACCCTGGAGGACGCGGCGGCGGCGGATCGCATCTTCTCGATGCTGATGGGCGACCAGGTCGAGCCGCGCAGGGCATTCATCGAGGACAACGCACGCACCGTTGTGAATTTGGATGTGTAGGGAGGTGAGCAATGGCCAGCGCTGACGTAATCGGCGGCGGCAACGTCGAACCGCGGGCGCTCGAGGAGGAGATGCGCACCGCGTACCTCGACTACGCGATGTCGGTGATCGTCGGTCGGGCGCTGCCCGACGTGCGTGACGGCCTGAAGCCTGTGCACCGCCGCGTGCTGTACGCGATGAACGAGTTGGGTCTCGGGCCGACCCGCTCCTACGCGAAGTGCGCGAAGATCGTGGGCGAGGTGATGGGCAACTATCACCCCCACGGCGACAGCGCGATCTACGACACGCTCGTGCGCATGGCGCAGGAGTTTTCGATGCGCAACGAGCTGGTGGACGGGCAGGGCAACTTCGGCTCGATCGACGATGACCCGGCCGCCGCGATGCGCTACACGGAGGCACGCCTCGCGCGGATCGCGACGGAGATGCTGCGCGACCTCGACATGGACACGGTCGACTTCGTGCCCAACTACGACGGTTCGCGCCAGGAACCGCTGGTGCTGCCGGCGCGCTTCCCCAACCTGCTTGTCAACGGCAGCTCGGGGATCGCGGTGGGGATGGCGACGAACATCCCGCCGCACAACCTGCGCGAGACGATCGACGCGACCGTCGCCTACATCGAGGACCCCGACATCGAGGTCGAGGGGCTGATGCGGCACATCAAGGGCCCAGACTTCCCCACCGGCGGGATCATCCTCGGGCGCGCCGGCATCAAAGACGCGTATGAGACCGGCCGTGGGCGCGTGCGCGTCCAGGCGCGCGCCCACGTGGAGCCGCTCAAGCAGGGCAAGGAGGCGATCGTCGTCACCGAGCTGCCGTTCATGGTCAAGAAGGGCGGCGAGGGCGGGCTGATCCAGAAGATCGCCGACCTCGTGCACGACAAGAAGATCCCCGAGATCTCCGACCTGCGTGACGAGTCCGACAAGCGCGGCATGCGCCTGGTGATCGAGCTCAAGCGCGACGCAATCCCCAAGGTGGTGCTGAACAAGCTCTACAAGCACACCTCGATGCAGTCGACGTTCGGCGTGAACATGGTGGCGCTCGTGGACAATGTGCCGCGCACGCTGAACCTGCGCTCGGTGATCCACAACTATGTGGCCCACCAGCGCGAAGTGATCGTCAGGCGCACCAAGCACGAGCTCTCCGAGAAGGAGGCGCGCGCGCACATCCTCGAGGGACTGCTGATCGCCCTCGAGCACCTCGACGCGATCATCGAACTGATCCGCGCCTCGCGCGACCGCGACGCCGCGCGCGAGCAGCTCGTGGAGCGCTTCGAGCTGAGCCATATCCAGGCCACCGCGATCCTCGACCTGCGCCTCTCCCAGCTGACGGCGCTCGAGGCCGACTCGATTAAGCAGGAGCACGCCGACGTGACCGAGCGGATCGCCGAGCTGCGCGCGATCCTTGGCGACGAAAGCCGCGTGCTGGCCGTGATCAAGGAGGAGCTGGCGGAGATCCGTGAGCGCTTCGGCTCTGAGCGGCGCACGGAGATCACGCACTCCGAGGACGAGATCGACATCGAGGACCTGATCGCCGACCAGCAGATGGTGATCACCATCACCCACACCGGCTACATCAAGTCGCTGCCGCTCGCCACCTACCGCCAGCAGCACCGGGGAGGGCGCGGGATCACCGGGATGGACATGAAGGACGGCGACTTCATCGAGCACCTGTTCATCTGCTCGACGCACGACTACCTGCTGTTCATCACCAACCGCGGCAAGATCTATCGCTCGAAGGTGTATGAGCTGCCCGAGGCGCAGCGCACCGCCAAAGGCCGCGCGCTCGTGAACATCCTGCCGCTGCGCGAGGGCGAGCGCGTACAGTCGGTGCTCTCCACGCGCGACTTCAGCGAGGGCAAATACCTGATCTTTGCCACGCGCAAAGGGATGGTCAAGAAGACCGAGTTCCTCGCCTACAACACACCGATCAAAGCCGACGGGATCATCGCGATCAAGATCAACGACGACGACGAGCTCGTGTCGGTGAGACGCACAAGCGGCGAGGACGAAATCCTGATGGTCTCCCACGACGGCAACGCGGTGCGCTTCGCGGAGTCAGACGTGCGCGCGATGGGACGCGACACCGCCGGTGTGCGCGGGATGAATGTCTCTTCGAAAGACAACAAGGTGCTCGCCATGGACGTCGCGCGCGACGACCAGGACCTGCTGGTGGTCACCGAGAACGGCTACGGCAAGCGCACGTCGGTGGCCGAGTACCGCAAGACCAAGCGCGGCGCGATGGGCGTCAAGACGATCACGCTGACCGACCGCAAGGGCGGGCTGGCAGGCGCGCTGGTGGTGCGCGAGCACGAGGATCTGCTGTTCATCTCCAGCGGTGGCATGGTGCAGCGCACGTCCGTACGCGGCATCAACCGCTACGGCCGCGCCTCGCAGGGCGTACGCGTGATGAACCTCAAGGACGAGGACGTCGTCAGTGCCGTCGCGCTGGTCGTAGAGGGCGGCGAGGACACCGCTGCGCCCGTCATCGAGGACGGGGTCGGAGACGCCGCGGCCACCAACGGCGTGGTTGTTCCAGACGCCGAGGAGTGAGATAGGGGCCCGCGCCGCGGACCCCCGGAGCACCCTCGCCGAACGTCGCCTCCATTCGCTACTCTGGCTAAACCAGAGAAAGGAGGTGGTCCAAACGTTGAGTGACAGTTCTTGTGGGACCCTGGAGGTGACCGGCCGCTAGGTCGGCAGGCTGGACCGCGTAGCGGAATCCAACCCGGGACACCCCGAGACGCTCGCCGGAAATGGTCCCTCCGGCAGCAGAAGAGAGTCTCGGTCTTTTCCAGTCAGAGCAGCAACGCGAGGGGCACCTTCTGTCGAGCGGTGCCCCTCGTCGTTAAGCGGCCAGACGGCCGCGAATAGCTACTCGCGGGTCTCCCCAATCTTCGAGGCCACGGCGCTTGTCAGGCTGCCGCAGGCAGGTACTGCCGCCACGCCGCAGGGATCGTCGGCGAGGCGACGTGGATGAAGATCTCCGCGCGCGGGGTGCGCGGCGCCCGCTGCGGGTGCATCCCGGCCTGGCGCGGCAGGCGGTCGCCCTTGCGGCGGTTGCAGGGTGCGCAGGAGGCGACGATGTTCTCCCAGCTGGAGGAGCCGCCCTTGGAGCGCGGGATCACATGGTCCATCGTCAGGTTCGAGCGCGAGCCGCAATACTGGCACGTCCAGCCGTCGCGGGCGAAGACCGCGCGGCGGGTGATCTTGCGGCGGTGGGCGTCGCGCGGGACGTGCACATAGCTGACCAGGCGGATTACCACCGGTCGCGCCATCGTGGCGTGCTCGGAGTGCAGCTCCCAGCCGCCGCGCTCCACCAGCTCGGCCTTTTCCTTCAGCAGCAGCACCACGGCGCGGCGCACGGTGCAGACGTTGATCGGGGCGAAGGTCGCGTTGAGGACGAGCACCCGGCCACCTTCACGCCCGCGCCGCTGGTGCTCAGAGAGCGGCGCGGACCCCACTGAAGCTGGTGGAACCGTGGCATCCATCGCAGCCGGAGTGTAGCGAGGCGGAAACTTGGCTCAAGCCGATGGGTAGGAGCCGAGCACGCGGACCTCCTGGCAGAAGGCGCGCAGCCCCCGCACCGCACTTGCCACCGGCTCGTCCGACAGTGACCCCTGCAGGTCGGCGAAAAACATGTAATGCCCGAGCCGCTCACGCATGGGGCGAGACTCGATCTTGGTCAGGTTGATCCCGCGACGCGCGAACTCGTCGAGACAGCGCACGAGCCAGCCGGGGCTGTCGGCGCCGGCGCCCCAGAAGACGAGCGATGTCTTCCACTGCTGGCACGCGGTGACCTCGCTCCGCGTGTCAGCCTGAGTGCCTGTGCCTGTGCCTGTGCCTGTGCCTGTGCCTGTGCCTGTTCCGCCCGCAGCGCGCTCGCGCCGCGGCGGACCGACGGTAGGCTCGCCTGCCCGCGCCAGCCATACGAAGCGGGTGGCGTTGTCGTCGCGGTCCTGAACGTCCTCCCGCAGCACGGTGGCGCCGTAGATCTCGGCGGCCAGGCGTGTGCCCAACGCGGCCGTGTCTCGTCCGGCGCCGAGGGCCACGAGCCGCACCGCCTCGGCGGTGGAGCTCGCGGGCAGCACCTGGGCGTGGGCGAGCTCGGTGCGCAGGAAGCGCGTGCACTGCCCTGGAACCTGCGGGTGGGAGAGCACGGTGTCGATCTCGCTCAGCTCGACCCGCTCGCGCGCGATCAGGAAGTGTCTGACTCCGAGCAGCGCCTCGCCGACGATTTCCAGGGCCGGCTCGAGATCCCCGGCCAGCAGATCCAGCGTGACGGTGATCGAGCCGTCGAGTGAGTTCTCGATCGGCACGAGCCCCCACTCCACGGCGCCCTCGCGGACCGCCGTGACGGTCTCGTAGATGGTGCTCAGCGCGACCGGCTCGACGGAGTCCGGTGCGGCGCTACAGAGCAGCGCCTCCTCGCTGAAGGTGCCTGCCGGCCCCAGGTAGCCGACGCGCGGGAGCATCTTTAGCGCGCGGACTCGTGGACCTCGCCGGGTGCCGGCGAGGAGAGCGCCAGCTGCATCGCCTCGGCCTCCTCGGGCGAGAGCTCGAGCTCGCTCTGACCGTGGCGCACCTGCTTGGCATAGACGCGCGCCTGGTCGCGGTGGTGGATGCAGGAGAGCACGATTCCAGAGCGCGTGCCGTCGAGCAGCGCGATCGACATCGACTGCCGGCCGGAGAGCTCGTTGTAGGCGTCATAGCGCACCAGCGAACGGTGGGAGATCGTGCCCTGCAGTGCCAGCTCGACGGCCCCCAGGCGCCCTTCCAGGCCCTCGGCCACATCCCCGACGTAGTCGCGCAGCGCGGTGAATGCCTCCTGCAGGTCGACGGCGTGAGCGATCACGTCGCGCTCGGACCCTCCGAGGACGAGCCGCTGCGCGGCGCGCAAGCGACGCAGGCTCAGTGCCAGCGCCGTGCAGCCGAGCAGTGCCACTACGGCAACTGCGGCCGCAGCGATGGCAACGATGCCCTGGGGTTCGCTCAGCGAGGTGGCCACCCAGACAACTTACCCCCTGGGCTATTCAAAGACGACGTCGTAGGTGGCCTTGTTGTTTTCGACGTTGGTCTCGCCCGGGACCGGCAGGACGTAGGACGTGACGCTCGAGGCGACGTTTGGCGTGACGCCTTCGACCGGGATGTCGACGGGGTAGGTCTGGCCGGGTTCGGTCTTGTTGATCACGTGTGTGCCCTTGATCGTCTTGCCGCCGCTGGTGACGGTGACTTCCACCTTGACGTTGGTCTCGGGGTTGGAGCCCCCGTTTTCGACCATCACTGTGAAGGTTGGGTTGGCGGCGACCGTGACGTGGTTGACAGTGGGCGCGGGCTGCAGCGTGGTAGACCCGACGCTTGTGCCTGTGATCGCGTGACCGTGTGTGCCCGGTGCGATCGCGCCGCTCGAGGAGCTCGAGCTCTTGCCGCCGGTCAGGCGCGCCATCACCGTCGCCGGTTCCAGCCAGCCGATGTTGGGCAGGAAGTTGCTGGTGGTGGGGGTCTGTTCGTGGATCCCCGCGCCCGTGAGCGTCTGCTGGATCAGCGGCGCCACGCGCTGGGAGTAGATGACGTCGGAGGCGAGGAAGTTCTCCATGTCGCCCGCCACTTCGGTGCTCACCTGCTTGCTCTGGCTGCCGAGCGCGGTGCGCACCTTTTCGGCGACCTTTTCGACCCCTTCGTGGCGCAGGTCGAACACCAGCAGCAGATCGTTCTGCGCGCCGCTCATTTCCGAGGGCGCGCTGAGGCCCTTGACGCGCGAGGCCTGGACTTCGGCTTCGTGGATCAGCGGGTTGATCTGGGTCTCGACCTGCAGCGGCGTCTTGCTCGCGGCGCTCGCGAGCGCCGCGAAGAGCGGATGGGAGACCTGCGCTTCGGATTCGCCCACCAGTTCGCTGACGCTGTGGTTGTAGCTCTTGAGCGCCTGTTCCTTGCCGCTCTTCAGGCAACCGTTGATCAGCAGCACGATCACGATCAGCACCACCACCCCCACCCCGGCGGCGATGCGCCGACGCACGAGCAGCGTGTGCCGGTCGATCGAGGAGCCGCCGCCCGTCGTCGAGCGGCGCGGGTTGGGGCGCGCCGGCGCGCCGGCGCGGGGTCCCTTGGGCGCCGGCCGAGGGGCCTCCTCGTCCTCACCATCGTCGAAGAACGACACGATCCTGCAAATTCTCGCTCGTAGAGTCTTTTCCTGCCCGCTCGCGGCAGGGAGCCATGTGACGGCGGCGAAAAGGGCAAGCCGGTGGACTCGCTGGACACGCTCGTACTGGCCCGCGCCGACACCCTCGTGCTCGGGCGCTACCGGCTGCTCGAGCGCCTCGGCGCCGGCGGGTTCGGGGTCGTGTGGAGCGCCCACGACGAGCGCCTGCAGCGTGATGTGGCGCTCAAGCGCATCTTCCTGCCGACCGAGGACGACGACTCGATCGCCGAGCGCGCCGCGCGTGAGGCGCAGGCCACCGCGCGTCTCTCGCATCCGGCGATCGTCGCGCTGTACGAAGCGCGCCCTGAGGGGGAGGCGTTCTATCTGATCTCAGAGCTCGTCCAGGGCGACACGCTGGCGACATTGATCGCCTCGGACGCCCTCACCGACGAGGAGATTCTGCAGATCGGCGTGGCGCTCGCCGGGGCGCTGGAGCACGCCCACGCGCGCGGGGTGATCCATCGCGACGTCAAGCCGCAGAACATCCTCGTGCCCGAGGACCCCTCAGAGCACGCCCCCGCAAAGCTCACCGACTTCGGCGGCGCGCGCCTCACCGGGGAGGACGTTCTGACGCGTACGGGCGATGTGCTGGGCACGCTCGCTTACATGGCCCCTGAGCAGTGCGAGGGGCGCGGTGCGACCGCCCAAGCCGACCTGTACTCGCTAGCGCTCGTCCTGTATGAGGCGCTCAGCGGAGTAAACCCGGTGCGCGGTGCTACCCCCACCGCGACCGCCCGGCGAATCGGCACTGTGCTGACGCCGCTGGAGCGCCATCGGCCAGACCTGCCGCGCGCGTTGGCACGGGCCTTGGATGTAGCCCTGTCACCGGCTCCTTCGCATCGTGGGGCCCTGCCAGAGCTGCGTGAAGCATTCGAAGGGGCCCCGACGCACGGTCGCAGACTCCAGCCTCGGCCTGCCCCTGTTCCTCTGGAGGATGGGCCCGCTCAGTTGGGCCGTCTGCTGATCCCACGAGCGGTCTGGGCGACGGCGAGCGTCGCAATCGCGGTGTGGCAGGCGGCGGCGGGGCGGCCCGGCGTGTCGCTGCTGGTGTTCGCGGCGGCGCTGCCGCTGCTGATAGCGCCCCGCCTGCCACCGCTGGCGCTCGGTGCCGCGGCGGCGCCGGCGCTGGGGCTCGTGGGGCTCGCCGGCGTCTATCCGGCGCTTGTCGGCCAGGGCGCGCGCTGGTTCGCCCGTGCGGGCCTGGGTGCCCTGGGGTACTGGTGGCTGTGCCTCGCCGAGCCGCTGGTTGGCCGGCGCCTGTGGCTGGGCCTGCCGGGCAGCCGGGCGTTCACGGCGGGCGCGCGCGGCAGCTGGGAGGGCTCGCTCGGCGGCGCCTTCGAACACGTCCTGGTCCCGATGCTGACCCTGGGTTTGCTGGCGGGCCTGGCGCTGTGGGCCGCCGGTGCGCTGCTGCTGCCGTGGCTCGTGCGCGGGCGCAGCGCGGCGCTTGACGTGGTGGCGGCGACCGTTTGGACGGCGGCGATGCTGGCGGCGCTGCCTCTGCTCGAGCGGGGTTTGCCTGGTGCTGGCGTGCACCCCTCCCCGCGTGGCGCGCTGCTCGCGGGGCTGCTCGGTGGAGCCCTTGCGGTGGTGGCCCGTGCATTACGCGGGCCTGTCTGACTAGCATGACTCGCGGGGAGGCGCCGGGCCGGTTGCGCGGCGCCTGCCCCGGAGTGCTTCCATGAATCCCCTGAGGGCCCTAGAGACAACGCTCGCCAACCTCGTAGAGGGCACGTTCGGACGCCTGTTCCGCTCGGAGGTCCGGCCGATGGAGCTCGCGCACAGGCTGGTGCGCGAGATGGACGCGCACCGCACGGTGTCGGTGTCGCGCGTGTACGCGCCTAACGAGTACGCGGTGTGGCTCTCCCCCGAGGACCGCGACCTCTACGCGGGAGTGGAGGGCGATCTGATCGACGAGCTGTGTGCGTACCTGCTGGAGCACGCACGGCGCGAGGATCTGATGCTCGCCTCTTCCCCGCGGATCGCCTTTCACACCGATGATCGCCTCACGCTTGGAGAGTTCGGCATCGAGGCGAAGCTGGTCTCCGCCGAGGAACACGAGGACCAGCCCGCGCCCCTGCCCTCGGAGCCGTTTGCGTCCCCCGCCGATGAGCTGCCCCGCTCCGCCGTCCCTGCCCCGGCGCCTGCGGCCCCCGCCGCCAGGCACGGCGAGACACTGATCTACTCCAGCTCCAATCGCGTCGGCGGCCCGGCGAAGGAAGTGCGCGAGCGACGCGCGCAGCGGGCGATGCTGCTGGTGGGCGACCGCCGCGTGCTGGTGCCGCCGCCGGGGGCGGTGCTGGGGCGCAGCCGCGAGTGCGACATCGTGCTGGACGACGTGGGCGTATCGCGCCGTCATGCCGAGATCCGTTCCACGCCCGATGGCTGGACCCTGGCCGACCTGGGCTCGACCAACGGCGTGCGCCTGAACGATCGTAGGTTGCGGGGCACGCAGCCGTTGGAGCTGGGGGATCGCATCGAGCTCGGCTCCACCGAGCTCGTGTTCGAGGTTCGCTGATGACCACCCTGCAGCCCGTGTCGGTAGCGCTCAAGTTCGGCTTCGTGGCCGTGTTGTACCTGTTTCTGCTGTGGGTATCGCGCAGTGCGCTGCGCGACCTGCGGGGCCGGGGAGGGTCCCACTCGCAGGCGATGTATGGGTCGCACCCCGCGGGCGCGGCGAACGCGACCGCACCGGACGCGACCGGCCTACATTCGGCGTCCTCGCTCGGCCCGGTGGACTACACGCGCCGCTCGCCGCGTCTTGTCGTGGAGCGCGCGCCGGGCCACGACCCGGGGATGATCTACGACCTCGACGGCGACATTGTGCTGGGACGTGGCGAGCGGGCGGAGATCCGCCTGGAGGATCCCTTCGCCTCCTCCAGCCACGCCCGCATCTATCAGCAGGGCGGGGCGCTGGTGATCGAGGATCTGGGGTCCACCAACGGGACGTACCTCAACGAGGAGCTGCTGGAGACCGCGCGCCCGCTGCACCCTGAGGACCGCGTGCGCATCGGCGACAGCGAATTCGCATTCGAGGTGGATTGACGTGAAATTTCCCCCGCCCATTCCCGCCCATGGGTCCATCGATTTGGAGGGTGACGCAGCCGGCTGGGTGGCTCCTCTGCGCCCGCCGTCAGGCGCCAAGCCATGCTGAGAGTCGCCGAACAGTATGCGGGCAGCGACACGGGGCGCCAGCGGCGCGCCAACGAGGACTCGCTGCTCGCGCGCGCGCCGCTGTTCGTGGTGGCCGACGGCATGGGTGGCGCACAGGCGGGCGAGGTGGCCTCGCGCATCGCGGTGGAGTCCTTCGGCGAGGGGCTCCATGGCGCGAGCAGTCCGGAGGAGATGCTCGCCGAGCACGCACGCGCGGCGAACGCGCGCATCCACGAGCTCTCGCAGAACAACGCCGAGCAGGCCGGGATGGGCACGACGTTGACGGCGCTGTACGTGGGTGAGCTGGAGGTGGCGATCGCCCATGTGGGCGACAGCCGTGCGTACTGCCTGCGTGACGGGGAGCTGCTGCGCCTGACCGACGACCATTCGCTCGTGGACGAGCTGATCCGCCAGGGGCGGCTGACGCCCGAGGAAGCCGAGGATCACCCGCAGCGCTCGATCATCACACGCGCGCTCGGTCCCGAGGATGTCGTGGAGGTCGATACGCGCTCCTATCGCGCGCGCACTGGGGACGTGTTCCTGCTGTGCAGCGACGGACTCACGACGATGCTGGGCGAGGGCCAGCTGGCGGAGGTGCTGCGCGCCCACCCACGTCTGCGCGACGCGGGCGAGGCGTTGATCGCGCAGGCGAATGAGGCCGGCGGCCGCGACAACATCACAGTGATCCTGCTGCGTGTGGAGGAGGTCCACGTGGATGGCGCGGGTGTGCTGGAGCAGAACAACACGCAGAGCGTGGAGCGACCTGTCGTGCGGCCGCCTGTGGTTCCCCGCCAGCCCCGCCAACCGACGTCCATGTCCAGCCCGAGCAGGCCCTCGCGACTGCGGCGCGCGGTGGGCCCCCTGATCGCGCTGGGCGTGCTGTGTTTGCTGCTGGCGGGCGCGTACCTCGCGTTGCAGTCGGTGTACTTCATCGGGACCAACGGCCGCGGCCTGGTGACGCTCTATCAGGGCGTGCCCTACGAACTGCCCGCCGGGATCAAGTTGTACAGCGGCAGCTACGTGTCGGGTGTGAGTGCGGCCACGTTGAGTGAAGCGCGCAGGCACACGCTGCTCGACCACTCGCTGCGCTCGGAAAGCGACGCGATGTCGTTGATGCACAGCCTCGAACTGGGACAGTTGAGCGAAGGATGAACCGTCCGATCGTCCGCCTGTACGGCCTCGTGGTGGTGCTGTTCGCGCTGCTGGTGGCGTTCACTTCGCGTTGGACGATCTTTGAAGCGGCGTCGCTGCGGGCGAACACGTTGAACAAGCGCGGGCAGCTCGAGCAGGAACGGATCGCGCGTGGCGCGATCGTGGCTGCGGACGGCACCGTGCTGGCGCGCAGCGTGCGCAGCGCGGAAGGCACCTATACGCGCGTTTACCCGGCTGGCGAAGAGTTCGCGCAGGCGGTGGGCTACTCCTACACCAACTACGGGCAGACGGGCCTGGAGCTGTTTCGCAACGCGCCGCTCAGTGGCAGCTCGACGAGCGAACTGCAGGGGATTCTCAACCAGCTGCAAGGGATCCGACCCAAGGGGGACGAAGTCATCACCACGCTTGATCCCACCGCTCAGCGGGCGGCGATCCAGGCGCTCGGCGAACACAGTGGGGCGGTGGTGGCGCTCGATCCGCGCACGGGCGCGGTGCGGGTGATGGCCTCGACGCCCGGCTTCGATCCCAACGCGCTGCGCTCGCGGGCGGGCTATGCGCGCCTGCTCCGCGAAGCCAGCGGCAGGCCCCCGTCGCGCTCGCTGGTCAACCGTGCCACCCAGTATGGCTACGCGCCCGGGTCGACGTTCAAGGTGGTGACGGCTACCGCGGCGATCGACTCTGGCGAGTTCACCCCCGAATCGACGGTGAGCGGGCGCAACGGCATCTTGGTGTCCGGTGTGCCGCTGCAGAACGACGATGGCCACAGCTATGGCCCGCTGACCCTGACGCAGGCGCTGGCGCAGTCGGTCAACACGGTGTGGGCGCAGGTGGCCGAACGGGTGGGCAAGGCCACGATGGCCCGCTACATGGATCGCTTCGGCTTCGACCGCAAGCCCCAGCTGGACTATCCGGCCGGCGAAATGTCAGCGAGCGGTGAGTATGTGGGGACGCACCTGATCTCGCCCACCAGTCCGCTGGTGGACGTGGGACGCCTGGGGATCGGCCAGGACAAGCTGCAGGTGGTGCCGCTGCAGATGGCGGAGGTCGCTGCTGCGGTGGCCAACGGAGGTAGGTTGATGACGCCGCACGTGACGGCGCGCATCGTTGACCCCGACGGGCGTACCGTCGAGCAGGTGGCGCCGCACGTGCAGTCGGTCGTGATGCGCCCCGCCACTGCGGTCGCGGTGCGGGGCATGATGGAAGCGGTCGTCAACGAAGGCACGGGCACGAGCGCGCAGATCCCCGGTGTGCAGGTGGCGGGCAAGACGGGCACCGCGCAGACGCTTGGCCTCAGCCCGATCAATAACGTGTGGTTTATCGCCTTCGCCCCAGCCGCCCACCCGACGGTGGCGATCGCGGTGACGCTGAAGGGCGTGCCCGGGCAGGGTGCGACGTTCGCGGCGCCGGTGGCCAAGCAGGTCATGGAAGTGCTCTTGCATGGTTGACGGCTCGCATTGCGCAGCAGCGGCAAAGGGCCTTGGGGGGGTGCTCCTTCGATGATCGAGCCGGGGACGACGATCGACGGCCGCTACACGGTGCGCTCGCGGATCGGCTCGGGCGGGATGGCCGACGTGTACCTGGCCGAGGATCAGCTGCTGGGGCGCCAGGTGGCGGTGAAGGTGCTGCAGCACCGCTTCGCCGAGGACCAGGAATTCGTGGAGCGCTTCCGCCGCGAGGCCTCCAGCGCCGCGGGGCTCTCGCACCCGAATGTCGTGGCGATCTTCGATCGCGGCGAGTGGGACGGGACGTACTACATCGCGATGGAGTACCTGCCGGGGCGCTCGCTGAAGGCGGTCGTGCGCGAGGGTGGGCCGATGGACCCCGCCGGCGCGATCGAGATCGTGATCCAGATCCTGCGCGCCGCCAAGTTCGCGCACCAGCGCGGGATCATCCACCGCGATCTGAAGCCCCACAACGTGATCCTCGACGAGGAGGGGCGGGCAAAGGTGACGGACTTCGGGATTGCCCGCGCGGGCGCCTCGGACATGACGCTGACGGGGTCGATCATGGGCACCGCGCAGTACCTCTCGCCCGAGCAGGCGCAGGGCAAGTCGGTGAGCGAGACCTCCGACCTGTACGCGGTGGGGATCGTGCTGTATGAGCTACTCACCGGGCGAGTGCCCTTCGAAGGCGAAACGGCTGTGAGTATTGCGCTGATGCAGGTCTCCGCGCAGGCGCCGCCCCCGAGTGCGCTGAACCCGGCGGTGGGCCCGGTGCTCGACGCGGTGGTGACGCGCTCGCTGGCCAAGAACCCGGCGGACCGCTACCGGGACGCGGACGAGTTCATCGCTGCGCTCGAGCAGGCGCGCGCGGGCGAATCGCCGCTGGGCGCGCTCGTGAACGGCGCGCTGCTGCTGCCGGTGGCGGGGGAGGCCGACGGTGAGCCCGGCGGCGCGGGCGAGGCGTTCAAGGACCGCCGCTGGTGGTGGGTTGCCGGCGCCGCGCTCGCGCTCGCGCTGGTGGCGGTTGCGCTCGTGCTGCTGCTGGGAGGCAAGGGCGGGGGAAAGGTGACGGTGCCCGCCGTGAGCGGCGAGACCCAGACGCTTGCCACCTCGCGCCTGCAGCACGCGGGGCTGACAGTGGTGGCCAGCCAGGCGAGCAGCACCGACGTGCCCGGCGGGAATGTGAGCAGCCAGAGCCCGCACGCCGGTAGCGACGTGAGCAGGGGCAGCCGTGTGAGCATCGTCGTCTCCAGCGGTCCGCCAAGCGTTGCGATGCCGCAGGTGGTGGGCGAGACCGAACAGAAGGCGCTGGCGAAGCTCAGGGCCGCGGGGCTTGCGCCCAGCACGCAGAGTCAGCCGAGCGCCAAGGTGGCGCAGGGAGTGGTGATCTCGACGAACCCCACGGCGGGGATCGAATTGCAGGTGAACAGCGGTGTGACGGTGACCGTGTCCAGCGGCCCCCAGCAGGTGAAGGTGCCGGAAGTGACGGGCTCCACACAGGCCGAAGCGAAAGCGGCGCTGACGGCCGTGGGTTTGAAGATGGGCAGCGTCACCCAGCAGGCCGCCGCGGGCAAGGCGGCGGGGACCGTGCTGAGCCAGTCGCCTCAGGCAGGGACGCCGCTACAGACCGGCCAGGCTGTGAACCTCACGGTCGCGCAGGCGCCCAAGGAAACGGCGGTGCCCGAAGTGGTGGGCCAGAACGAGGCGCAGGCCGCGGCGACGCTGGGGCGCGCCGGGTTCAACCCGAAATCGGTCTCGCGTGCGGTGACCAACCCCGCACAGGTGGGCGTGGTGCTCAAGCAGAGCCCTGCGGGCGGCCGGCAGGCGCCCAATGGCGCTACGGTGACGATCGCGGTGGGCGTGCTGGAAGCGACGACGACGGAAACCGCCAGCACCACCACGACGAGCACGCCGAGCACCAGCACGAGCACCACGACGACGGCGGCGCAGGCCGCCAACCCACCGGCGGCGGTGCCGTGAACGGTATTCCGCTCACACCTCGGGGCGCTGAGGAGGCTCGATCCTCCCCGTGGGGCACGGACGATCCACAGCCCACACCGCCGGGCGTCGACGCCGGATCCCGCTCCCGTCCCACCGGCGAGCGCGCGTCGCTGACGGTGGCGGTGCTCGCGGGGGGCGCTCCTCCGAGCACGACGTGTCGCTGGCCTCGGCCACCGCCGTGCGCGCGGGACTCCAGGCGGCGGGCCACGAGGTGGTGTGGATCGAGATCGACCGGGACGGAACGTGGCGCCTGGAGGGCGAGCCTCTGAGCGTCACGCCCGACGGCGGGCTGGTCGGCGCGGATGTGGTGTTCCCGGCACTGCACGGCGCGTTTGGCGAGGACGGGACCGTGCAGGGGATGCTCGAGACGCTCGACGTGGCGTATGTGGGGGCCGGCGTGGCGGCGTCGGCGGTGTGCATGGACAAGGTGCTGTTCAAGGAGCTGATGAGCACGAGGGGAGTGCCCCAGGTCAACTATCGGGGCGTGCGCGCGGAGCGCTGGCGCGCGGCGCCCACGGAGACGCTCGCCGAGCTGGAGGCGCTGAGGCTGCCGGTGTTCGTCAAGCCCGCGCACATGGGTTCCTCGGTGGGGATCGTCAAGGTGGGCGATCCGGAGGCGCTCGGGCCGGCGCTGGAGAAGGCGTTCGCCTACGACGCGCTTGTGATCGTCGAGGCGATGGCGACCGGGCTCGAGGTGGAGTGCGGGGTTTTGGCAACCCACCCACCCCATCCGGCGCTCGCCTCCGAGCCGGGAGAGATCGTGCTGGCGGGCAATGGGTGGTACGACTTCCAGGCGAAGTACGCCGAGGGCGGGATGGAGTTGGTGGTGCCCGCGCGTATCTCACCGGCGGCGCGCGAACGGGTGCGCGAGCTGGCGCTCGAGACGTTCGCCCACGCCGGCTGCAGGGGACTGGCGCGTGTGGACTTCTTCGTGGACGGCGAAGAGGTGAAGGTGAATGAGCTGAACACGATGCCCGGGTTCACGCCGACGAGCGTGTACGCGAAGCTGATGGAGGCGTCGGGCATCGGCTACACGGAACTGGTGGATCGTCTGTGCCGCCTCGGGATCGAGCATCACGCGGCACGGCGGAGCTGCCGATACTGAGCGCCGGTTTGTCGGTGCCATGCAATCGTATATACAACGTAGATACCATTGCAATCACAAATCAAAAATAGAAACCCACACCCAACCCCTCAGTCCACGTTCAGGCGCGTCTGCCGCCGAAATGTCCGCCGCCCGGCCTAGGCGTTCAGCGAAAAAGCGTCAACTCCGAGATCGATGCCGACTGCTGCCCGGGCGGCAGCGTGGTGAGCCAGACGAGGTAGTAGCGAAAACGACGCCCGCCCGGGAGTGTGAGTGGGAGGTGGTCGTGATTGTGGATGTCGGTGTCCGAGCCGACAGGGCCGACCCACCCGCGCGCGGTGAGTGGCGTGGAATTGCCGTACGCGAGCGAGAGGTCGATTTCGTTGGCGACGTAAATCTGCACGGCGAAGCCGGGGGTGGGCGTCTGAAGCTCCAGCTGGCGCGCGGCGACGCCGGGGGCGGCGTCCACGTATAGGCCCACGCCGACGCCGCCCCCGGCGTGCTTGAAGGTGCCGTCGTAGTAGTCGGCGGTGGACCAGGAGGTGGAGGGGTCGGAGTCGATCGCGAGGTCGGCGCCTTCGGTGTCTTCGGGGCCGGTGCCGAAGGGGTTGTAGTCGTGGGCGGCGTTCTGGGCGAGCGAGACCGCGACGAGGCCGGGGCGCGCGACGGCGCCCGGCGCGGTGCCGGTGCCCCGCCGGGCCTGCTCGCCGGCCGCGACCAGTACGAGACTAACGATGACGGCCAGCAGCGCGAAGGAGGCGAGCCAGCGCGCGGGGTGACGCATCCGCCACGGCAGGCGCCGTCGGGCGGGGCCGGGGAGCGAGCGCAGCACGGAGGTGACCTCGCCGGTGGCCTGCCCGGTGCGGGCGGCTTCGATTGCGAGCGCCTCCTCGAGCTCGACGAGCATGGTGGGGATGTCGGGGTAGCGGCGCGAAAGGTCGTGGGCGGTGGCGCGGTCGACGATCGCGGCGGTGGCGGCGGAGACGTCGGGGCGGCGCGCCTGGACGTCGGGGACCTGCTCGCGGACGTGGCGCATGGCCACGGCGACGGGGCTCTCGCCGGTGAAGGGCACCGAGCCGGTGAGCAGCTCATAGAGGACGATGCCGAGCGAGTAGATGTCCGACTGGCCGGTGACGGGCTGCCCGAGGGCCTGCTCGGGGGAGACGTAGTCGGTGGTGCCGAGCACGCGCCCGTCGAGTGTGAGGCCGGCCTCGGTGAGCGTGCGGGCGATGCCGAAGTCGGTGATCTTGGCGGAGCCCTCGGGCGTGAGGAGCACGTTTTGGGGCTTGACGTCGCGGTGGACGATCGAGCGCTCGTGCGCGGCGCCGAGGGCGCGGGCGAGCTCGACGACGTAGGCGAGCGCCTGGGTGACATCGAGCGGCCCCTCGCGCCGGACGAGGTCCTTGAGCGTCTCGCCGTCGACGTGCTCGAAGACGATGTAGGGGACGCCCATCGCGGCGCCATTGCCCGAACCCCCCTCGACGGGATCCTCGCCGGCGTCGATGACGGTGACGATGTGCGCGTGGTTCAGGCGCGCGACGGCGCGCGCCTCGCGACGAAAGCGCTCGAGCTGATCGGAGTCGGAGGCGACCTCGCGGTTCATCAGCTTGACCGCGACGGGGCGCTCGAGCACGGTGTCGAAGGCGCGGTAGACGGTGGACATCCCGCCCTGCCCGATGCGGGCGTCGAGGCGGTAGCGCCCGCCGAGAGAGGTACCTAGCAGTGTGTCGAGCACGTGCCGTTCAGCTTAGAAGCGCGGGCGACGGTCTTTTCCGGGGACCGGCGCGGCGGGCGGCTCTGCTCCCGACCGTGAGGAGGGGGCCGGCCGGGAGGCCGGCCGAGGGAGCCGCGTGCCGCCAGTCGTGGCTGGGCACCGAACCCGGCTGAACGCTGGGCTTGAAGGCGCACACGTCACTGCCGGGGCGCGTGACGGAGTATGGCGGCCGCGAGTGCCCCCCGGTAGAGCGCAAAGGGCAGCAGCGAACGGCCGCGCCCGGGGGCGAGCAGCGCAGAGCAGGCAAGCGTCGACGCGAACGCCGCCCCGGCGCCGGCGGCGAGCGGCACGCCGAGTCCCGCCGGGGTCCCGGTCTGGGCCAGGCGCCGGCCCTTGAGGGCGGCGGCGCCGAGCAGCACGGGCAGGCCGGTCCACCAGGAGAGCTTCTCTGAATCCTCGCGCTCGAAACCCAATATACGTGCGGCCGTGAGAGTGGCGCCGAGGCGCGAGATGCCCGGTACCAGTGCCAGTGCTTGGGCCAGGCCGAGCGCGAGGCCGTCGCGCGGCGCGGCGTCCGTCGCTGTGCGCGTGCATCGCCCCACCAGGTCCGCCGCAGCCATGGCGACACTGCCGGCGAGCAGGCCGAAGGCCAAGCGCGAGGGTCCCAAATGCCGCTTGGCGGAGCCCTCCAGGAGGTAGCCGGCGAGGGCGGGCGGGGCGAGCGCGAGCGCGAGCACCGACAGGCGGCGGCGGTCGAGCCGGCGCAGCTCCTCTGTGAGCTCGGAGCGCAGCACGAGTGTGAGTGCCAGTGCGGCGCCCCCGTGCAGGGCCACCTCCAGCGTGTGTGCGGTCGCGGGGTCGAGTTCGTCGTGCCAGCCGGCGAGGTGTGGGAGCAGCGCGGTGTGGGCGGAGGAGGAAACGGGCAACAGCTCCGTCGGACCGTGGATTAAGCCGAGCAGCAGCGCGTGACGGATGGGCAGGCGCGGCGTTGGCTTCACGGTTGCAGCGGTCCGGCAAGCGGCGTGCGGAGCTGTCGGCGTGGCGGATGGCGGGCGTGCGGCGGATGGCCGGTCGGCGGCGGCGTACAGCGCGAACCGGTGGCGAACACGGGCGGGCGAAACTGCCTCAACCGACCTCGGCCGCGGCCCGCCGGGCGGCGCGGCGGCGCACGAGCAGGTACACCACGCCGACGACAATCAGCGCCACCAGCGCGTAGTCGACGTACTCGAAGGCCTTGCGCACCGTCTTCCATTCGCTGCCGAGCCCGTGCCCGGCGAACGCAAGGCCCACGACCCACGGGATCGAGCCGATCGTGGTGAGCACGGTGAAGCGCCCGAGCGGCATCCGGGCGATGCCGGCGGGCAGCGAGACGAACGCGCGCACCAGTGGGATGAGGCGGCCGAACAGCACGACGGGCTCGCCGTGGCGTTGGAACCAGCGGTCGGCGCGGTCGATCTGTGCCGGTCCCATGTGCACCAGGTGCCCATGGTGTTCCAGCAGCTCCAGGCGCCCGCCGCGCCCGACGGCGTAAGCGACCCACGAGCCGACGAGCGTGCCGAGCAGCCCCGCGAGGATCACGCCGAGCATCGTCAGATGGTGCTGGGCGCCGCTGGAGGCGGGGTCGGCGACGGCGAAGCCGGCGAACAGCATCACGACCTCGGAGGGGATCGGGATGCAGGCGGAGCCGAGCAGCATCAGCACGAAGATCGCGGGCAGCCCGGCTTCGCCGACGAAGTGCGAGGTTTCGTTGACGACCGATTCGGTCACCGACGCCAGCACGACGGTGTGGGCGCCGAGGTGGAAGCCAAGGGTCGCGACGTGGGCGCTGAGGAGGTCGAGCGGAAGGGTGGGCAGGCCGAGCACGCCCGGCCAAGATACCGTGCACCCGCACATGCGCGTGGAACGCCGGGCACGGGCGCCGCTTCGGCGCTGCCCGCGGCCTCGCGCGCGCGCGTCGAATACGGTCCACGCGCATGCGTGTGTGGATCGACCTCACGAACAGCCCCCATGTGCTCGTCATGCGCCCGGTGCGCGAGGTGCTGCTCGCCGAAGGCCACGAGGTCGAGGTCACGGCGCGCGACTTCGCTCAGACGCTCGGCCTGCTGCGCCGCTTCGAGATCCCGCACACCGTGATCGGCCGCCACCGCGGCGAGCGCCTCAGCGCCAAGGCCGTGGGACTCGCCGCGCGCTCGGCGGCGCTCACGCGCTGGGCGCGCCCGCGCGGCTTCGACGTGGCGCTCGGCCACGGCTCCAACGACGTCAGCGTCGCCGCCAGCCTGCTGCGCACGCCCTCGGCGACGATGTTCGACTACGAGTGGGCCGCCGTGCAGCACCACGTTAACTGCCGCCTCGCCCGCGCGGTGGTGGTGCCCGACGCGATCCCCGCCGCGCGCCTGGATCGCTACGGCGCGCGCGGCAAGGTACGCGCGTATGAGGGCCTCAAGGAGGAGTACTACCTCGCCGACTTCGAGCCCTCACCCGCCGTGCTCGGAGAGTTGGGCCTCGACGCAGCGCGGCCGATCGTCGTCGTGCGCACCCCACCTGAGGTGTCGCTGTACCACCGCTTCGAGAACGACCTGTTCGCGGGCGTGCTCGAGCGCCTGCGCGAGGCCGCGGCCGCGGCGGGCGTGCAGCCGGTGGTGCTCCCCCGCACCGCCCCCCAGCGCGAGCAGCTGCGCGGCGTGGCGGGCTTCACGGTGCCCGCGCAGGCGATCGACGCGCAGTCGCTGATCGCGTACGCCGACCTCGTGGTCTCCGCCGGGGGCACGATGAACCGCGAGGCGGTGGCGCTCGGCACGCCCGTCTACACGACCTTCGAGGGGCGCCCCGGCGCGGTCGACGAGCGCCTGATCGCCGAAGGCCGCCTGCGCCGCCTCACCGACCCGGCCGCGCTGGATCTGGCCAAGCGCGGGGCGGGTGGGGTCGTGATCTCCGGGGCGGGTGGGGTCCGCATCAGGCGCGACCCTCGCGTGCTGGTCGGATTGCTGCTCTCGGCACGTGCGCGTTAGCGCTGTCGCTGCACCGCGCGCCGCGCGGTGGGCTCGGCAGTCCCGTTCGCCCGCCGCGCCGCGGCCCTCCCGCGTGTCGCGCCGCGCGCTTCTTCGGCAGTCCCGCCGGCCCGCCACGCCGCGGCCCCTCCTCTCCTCTCCTTTCCCACCCGTACAATCTCCATGATGCGCCGACGGATTCGCTCGGTGGCTCTCCCTCTGCACCGGCACTCGCTCCCCCAGCTCGCCGTGGACGGGGTGCTGCTCGCCCTCGCCTACTACCTGGCTTTCCAGCTGCGCTTCGATAACGGGCCGCACGGTCCCTATGTGCACCTGCGCGAACGCACGATCTGGTGGGCCGCCATCGGGGGGGTGCTCGTGCTGGTCCTCGCGCGCGTCTACCAGCGCTCGTGGAGCTATTCGGGCCAGCGCGACTACGAGGCGATCCTGCGCGGCGTGATCGTCACCACGCTGCTGCTCGTCGTCGCGGTCGCGGTGGTGCGTCCCGTGCAGATCCCCTCCCACCACCGTACGGTCGCCGTCGGCCTGCCCAACGGCGTCGTCGCGATGTTCTTCCTGCTCGCCCTCGTCGCGCTCGTCGGCGTGCGCGTGGCGGTGCGCACGATCTACGAGCGCCGCCCGTTGGCCGCGTTGGGCGGCGTGCGCGAGGGGCAGCGCTCGGTGCTGATCGTCGGCGCCGGCGACGGCGGGCGCCTCGTGCTGCGCGAGATCGCGCGCAACCGTGGTCTGGGGCTCGCGCCCGTGGGGTTCCTCGACGACGACCCGCGTAAGCGCGGGCTGCGCATCGACGGGGTACGCGTGCGCGGGGACACGCAGCGCGACCTGCCGCGCATCCTCGAGGAGGCCGAGCCCGACGAGGTGGTGATCGCGATCCCCTCCGCGCCGGGGTCCATGCGCGCGCGCGTCGTGCGAGAGTGTCGCCTGCGCTCGATCCCTGTGCGCACGCTGCCTACGGTCTTCGAGCTGCTGCAGGACGGCGGCGGGGGTGTCGTCTACAACCAGGTGCGCGAGGTGCAGGTCGAGGACGTGCTGGGCCGCGAGCCTGTGGTCATGGAGCTGGACGCCGTCGGCGCCTACCTCGCGGGCGAGACCGTGCTCGTGACCGGCGCCGGGGGTTCGATCGGCTCCGAGCTATGCCGTCAGATCGCGCGGGTATTGGACTGCCAGCCCGCCGCCTCCGCCGTCAGCCCGCCGGCGGCCAGCCCTCCCACTGCCGGCTTGCCCGCTGCCCGCCTGATCCTGCTCGACCACGCCGAGGACAACCTCTTCGAAATCCAGCGCGAGCTGCTCGAGGACCGCCACGTGCAGCCCGCGGCCCTCGCCGCGGTGCTCGCCGACTGCAAGGAGGAGGAGCGCATGCGCGAGGTCTTCGCCGAGTACGCGCCCACGGTCGTGTTCCACGCGGCCGCCTACAAGCATGTGGGTCTGATGGAGGCCAACCCGGTGGAGGCGGTGCGCAACAACGCGATCGCCACGCGCGTCGTCGCGCACGTCGCGGGCGAGGCTGGCGTGGGGCGCTTCGTGCTCGTTTCCACCGACAAGGCCGTCGCCCCCGCGACGGTGATGGGGGCATCCAAGGCGCTCGCGGAGTTCGCGCTGGAGGCCGCCGCGGCGCGCTTCCCTCGGGCGGCAGGGAGCGCGAGGGCGGGAACTTCATACAAGGCCGTGCGCTTCGGCAACGTGCTCGGCTCCTCAGGCTCGGTCGTGCCGATCTTCCGCCGCCAGATCGCGCGCGGCGGCCCGGTGACGGTCACCGACGAGCGCATGACGCGCTACTTCATGACGATCCCCGAGGCCGTGCAGCTGATCATCCGCGCGGGGTCGCTGGACACGACTGGCGCCGTCGCCCCGGCGGGCTCCCTCGATCCGACCGGCATCGCCGCCACGAGGGACCGCCTCGGTGGCGTTGGCGCCGTCGCGGCGCCTGACACGCCCACTCGCCCGAGCGCCGTCGAGGTGTTCGTGCTCGACATGGGCGAGCCCGTCCGCATCGTCGAGCTGGCGCGCGCGATGATCGAGCTCTCCGGCCTCGACCCCGAGCGCGACATCGACATCGAGATCGTCGGGCGGCGCGCCGGAGAGAAGCTGCACGAGGAGCTGTTCAACGACTACGAGCGCCGCTGCGCGACCGCGGCCGAGAAGATCCTGCTGGCCGAGCGCGCTCCGCTTGGCATGGAGGCTGTGGAGGCGATGTTCGCCGAGATCAACCTGCTGGTGCTGGAGGGCGACGCGGCGGGGCTCGCGGCCAAGGTCGCCGAGCTCTCCGCGGTGCGCGGGGGCTCCGCGGCTCCTGGGCGCGAGGCAAGTGGCGACGGTGCGCCTGTGCCCCTCATACACTCCCAAAGTTCATGACGGCGCTGCCGCTGGCACTATCCCTGTCGAGCTCCTTCACGCAGGTTGGCGCGCTCGCCGCCTTCGCTGCGCTGGTGGGGATCGCTGTGATGTCGCTGCTGTTCTTCTCCCAGGCCCGCGAGCTCAAGCGCCTGCGCGAATGGGCCGACGCGGAGCCCGAGCGCGCCGCCGAGCGCGAACAACGCTTGAGCGCGGCGGTCGCGCTGCGCATCCAGCGCGCCACGGCGCCGCTGGCGCGGCCGGTGGCCCGCGCGGCAGTCGCCGCGGCGCCTGCCACCAGGGTCGCCAAGGAGGCGCCGGCCCTTGCCCTGCTGCCGGCTGCGCCCGCGATCGTCGGGACCGGCAAGGCCACCCCCGAGGCCGCCGAGGCGCTTCAGTCCGAGGCGCCCGTCGTGGCCCTCGCGCCCGCCGACACACAGGCCGAGCAGTCTCCTTCCGAGCAGGTCCCGGCCGTGGCGGCTGTCGCTGCCGGTGCCACCGCGGTTGCCGCGGGCGCGGTCGAGGGACCGCCCCGCTCTCCCGCTCCTCCTCCCCCTCCGCCGGTGGCGCCCGCCGCGCCGCCCGTCCGCCGCTCCGAGCCCGAACGTGCCGCTGTTGTCGACCGCGAGGCGGTGCCGGTGGCCGCCGGTCGCGGCGCCGCTCCCGAGGCGCCCCCCACAGACGCGCGGGAGACGGGTGGGCGCGAGCGGACCGCCGCCGGTGGGCGCGAACGGGCCTCCGTGGGTGCTCGTGGCGGCGGGGACGCCCGCTCCCAGGGTGGCCGCCGGGTCACGCGCCGCGCGCGCACCGGCCCGCCGCCCGGGCCGCCGTTCCTGCGCGAGCAACCCCGCCGTGGGTCGCGCCTGCCGCTGCTGCTCGTGGGTGCGGCCGTGGTTGCGATCGTCGTGGTGCTCGTCGTGGTGCTCGGCTCGGGAGGCAGCTCTCCCAGCACGAGCAGGGGCACGAACGCCAACCTCACGTCCTCCACCACCTCGCAGGCGCGGCACACGAGCTCCACCGCGACGCAGTCGAGCGAAGCCTCGGCACCGGCCACCAACCCCGCCGAAACGCGCGTGGTGGTTCTCAATGCCACCGAAACGGCGGGGCTCGCGCACCGGCTCTCGGGCAACCTCCAGCAGGGCGGCTACGCGCTGGCCGAGGCGCTGGCGGGTACACCGGCTGCGCGCTCAACCTCGGTTGTGCAGTACACGGCCGGGCACCGCACCGACGCCGAGCACGTTGCGCAGACGCTCGAAATCTCCCAGGTGCAGCCGCTGGAAGCGTCTGTGGCGACGTTGGCCAGCGGCGCCACGGTGGTCGTGATCGCCGGCCAGGACAAGTCATCGGCCCCGTAGTCCGTTCCCGCCCGACCGCCGTGAAGACCGGCCGGCACGCCCCCTTGGGATAGACCCATGGCGACCTTCCTCGACACCCCCGAGCGCACCGCCAAGCCGCGCGAGCGGGGGCTCACGCACGTGATCGACCGCGGCCTGTCGGTCGCCGCGGTGGACGGGCTGATGGAGACCGCCGGTCAGGCCGTGGACATCGTCAAGCTCGGCTGGGGCACAGCGGTGGTGAGCGCCAACCTCAAGGCCAAGCTGGAGCGCTACGCCGCGCACGGCGTGCCGGTGGTGCTTGGCGGCACGCTCACCGAGGTCGCGATCCGCCAGGGCCGCGTCGAGGGCCTCGTCGGCTGGTTGCACGAGTTGGGTCTACGCCACGTGGAGATCTCCGACGGCACGATCGAGCTCGACCAGGGCGAGAAGCACGAGCTGATCGCGCGCCTGGCGAAGGAGTTCACGGTCCTCTCGGAGGTCGGCTCCAAGGACGCCCAGGCGATCATGGCGCCATACGTGTGGATCGAGCGCATCCAGGGCGACCTCGACGCGGGCGCCTGGAAGGTGATCGCCGAGGCGCGCGAGTCGGGCACCGCCGGCATCTTCCGCGCCGACGGCGAGGTGCGCAGTGGGCTGATCGACGAGATCGCCCACGCGATCGACCCCGACCGCATGATCTTCGAGGCCCCCCGCCGCGACCAGCAGGCATGGCTGTTGAAGTTCTTCGGCCCCAACGCCAACCTCGGCAACATCGCCCCCGACGAAGTCCTCTCGCTTGAGACGCTGCGCCTGGGCCTGCGCTCGGAGACGGTCGGCCACTTCGCGCTGGACGGCGGGGATTGAGCGCCCCGGCGGCGTCTGGCACCGAAGGCCCGCCCGCCGCGCCCGCGGCCGGGCGCGGCGCGAGAGCCGCCACGGCGTCCCCCGACTCGCTCGCCGCGTGGGTCTTCGCGGCACTCGTCCTTGCGTGCTTTGCGGCCTTCGCGATCACCCAGCACCTCAAGCACACTCCCACGCCGGTGCAGCGCTTCGAGATGCCCCCCTGGTTCGAGCCGTCCACAGCGGCGGGGCCGCACTCGGTTGAGCATCTCTCCTTTCGCATCGCCTCCGGCGACCAGGTGACGGTGGCGATCGTGAACTCCTCCGAAGACGTCGTGGCCACGCTCTTGCGCGATCGCCCGCTGGCGCGCTATACGCAGCTCTCCTTCCAGTGGGACGGGCGTCGCGGTCCGACCACGCCGCCCGCCCCGGCCGCGGGCACCCCGCACGATCGACTGATGCCGGTCGATCGCGGCCGGCTGGCTGCACCCGGGGAATACCGCCTGCGTGTGACCTTGCGCCGGCAAAACCGCACGGTGCTCTCGCCCCGGAGCTTTGAACTACGCAGAAACGGATCGGCGTGAGAGCCGCCGTACAGCGCGCGTTCCCGTTGCTGGCGATAGCGGCGCTACCCTTCCGCCTGCCGATCTCCGCGGACGGACGTACCGTCAACCTGCTGATTCCGTTGTACACGGTGATTGGCGCAGGCACACTGGCCTACCTGCCGGATCTGCGCCGCCGCTCGTACAGGCCGATCCTGCTCGACTGGCTGCTGCTCGCCTCGGTGGTGCTCTATGCGCTGCAGGCCTCCTACTCCAGCGATCCGGTCAAGGCGCTTGAGAACCTCGCGTTCTTCTACGTGCCCTTCGGCCTCTTATATGTGCTGCTGCGCCAGGTGCGCTGGACGCGCGAGCTGCTGTTGAGGTGCCTGGGGATCGCGGTGTGCGAGGCGATCGTGTTCGCCGGTGTGGGATTTGTGGAGTATGGGCGCAAGGAACTGCTCCTCAACCCAAAGGTCGTGGCGGCGAACGACTACGACAACTACTTCCGCGTGAACTCGCTGTTCTTCGACCCCTCGATCTACGGGCGCTTCCTCGCGCTGGTGATGCTTGCGGTGAGCACGGTGGTGTTGTGGACGCGGGAGCGGCGCGACGTGCTGGTCGGCGGCGCGGTGTTGCTGTGGCTGTTGGGCGGCCTGATCACGAGCTTCTCGCAGTCGAGCATCGCCGCGCTGCTGCTCGGCCTGGCGGTGCTCGCGGCGTGGCGCTGGGATGTGCGCGCCACCATCTACGTGTCGGTCGCGGCTGCCTTGATTGCCCTGGTGGTGGCGTTGCTCGCCCCGGCCAGCCTGCACGTCGGCCTGAAAGGCTCGGGGGGCTCGGCCAACAACGCCACCAACGGCCGTGCGCACCTCGTCTCCGGAGGGCTGTCGCTGTTCGCGGAAGACCCGCTGCAAGGGCACGGCTCGGGGTCCTTTGAAAAGGAGTACAAGGCTCACAACGCTGGTGGCGCCGCGGTTCAGAACGCGACCTCGGCGTCGCACACGATCCCGGTCACGGTGGCCGCCGAGCAGGGGCTGATCGGCCTCGCGCTGTATGTGGCGCTGCTGGTGGTGGCCTTCGTCGTGCTGTTCTCCGGTGCCGGGCGCTCGCCCCCGCGGATCGCGCTGAGCGCGTGCTTCGCGGCGCTCGTGCTGCACACCTGGACGTACGCCGACTTCCTCGAGGACCCGCTCACCTGGACGCTGCTCGGCATCGGCGTCGCGCTGGCGCTGGCGGCGCGGGTGGGCGCGCCCGCCTGGGTGTCGGCTGGGGAGGCTGCGGGAATCGGTGGTGGTGGCCCACCGGCACCGAAGGCCCTCGCGGGGGAGCTGCTGGGACGCGTGCTTCCGTCGACGCGGGTCAGACCCTGCGCGGGGCGGGCGGGTCCGCCGCGCACCCCGCCACGCCGGCCTGAGCCGGCCCGCCCGTGTTCGACTACCTCAAACGTCTCCTGCGCACCGGCGCCGCCTACCAGGCGGCGGACATCGTCGCCAAGGGCATCGCGGTGGTCACGCTGCCGCTCTACACGCGGCATGTCGCGTCCGCCGAATACGGCGCCTACACGACGCTTTTGACCTCGGTGATCCTCGCCTCGATCTTCCTGCGTATGGGAATCGGCGAGGCGTTCATCCGCTTCTACTTCACCGACCACGACGAGGCGCGCCGCGCGCGGATCGCGCGTACCGCGATGGCCTCTGTGGCATGGACGACTACGCTCGCGGCGCTGCTCGCGGTGGTGTTCGCCGGCCCGCTCTCACAGCTGCTGCTGGGCTTCCGCGACGTCGAACTGCTCGACTGCGCGGTCGTCGGGCTGTGGGCGTTCACGAACCTGGAGATGGCCTACGCGCAACTGCGCGTGGATGAACGCGCACGCACGTACATGTTCGCGTCGGGTGCGAATGTGGCGATGACGGTCGTCTTCACGGTGACGCTCGTGGTGCTCGCGGGCGAGGGCGCGCGCGGGCTGTTGCTCGGGAACTTCGGCGCCTCGGCGCTCGTGGTGCTCGGCCTGTGGTGGGTGCTGCGCCGAAGGTTCTCGCTGCGCGTGCGCGTACAGGACCTGCGCGCGATGCTGCGCTTCGGGCTGCCGACGGTCCCCGCCGAAGCGAGCGTGTATGCGCTGCAGGTGGTCGATCGGCTGTACATCTTCCGCGCCTATTCCCACTCGGCGGGCGGGGAATACTCGATCGCGCTACAGCTCGCCACGGTCGTGTTCGTGTTCGTGCGCGGCTTCCAGTACGCGTGGCCGCCGCTGGCGTACTCGGTGCAGAGCGACCGCGAGGCCGCGCGCCTGTACTCGCTCGTGACCACCTACTTCGTGCTCGGCACGGGGATGGTCGTCTGCGGCGTGGCGCTGCTCGGGCGCTGGATGGTGCGCCTGCTGGCGGCGCCGGAATACTTCGGCGCGCACACCGCGCTGCCGTGGCTCGCGCTGGGGTGGACGCTGTATGGGCTCTACCAGGTGCTGATCGTGATAACCGGCCGCGCGCAGGTCACCCAGCGCAACCTCCCGCCTGCCCTGGCGGGCCTCGTGGTGAACGTGGTGCTGCTGCTCGTGCTCGTGCCCTCCTCGGGCGCGGGCCTCGGCATCGCGGGCGCCGGCATCGCGCTGTGCGGCGCCTACGTGGCGATGCTCCTGATCATGCACCTGCTCACGCGCAACGTCTTCACCGTGGGCTTTCAGTGGCGGCGCCTGGCCCAGCTGACGGCGATCCTCGCGGGGGTGGCGGTCTCGGGCGAGCTCTTGCTCCCCACCGCCGGCCTCGGCGGACTCGTGCTGCGCGCGCTGTGGCTTTTGCTGGTCCCGGCGCTGCTCGTGCTCACGCGCTTCTTCCCACCGACGGAGCGCGCGCAGGCACGGCGCCTGGCGCTCGACGGGCGCCGCCGGGTCGCCGCGTTCCGCGCGTGCGGCGGCGAAGTCGAGGCCTACGCCGAGGACCCGCTACGGGATCTGTGAGCGGTTGTAGTCCGCCGCAGCCTCGCGCAGCCCTTCGCCCCGCCGGGGCCACAGCGTCGCGGTGACGTGGCGCCAGTAGCGTTCTGGGGAATGGCCGGGGAGCGCCAGCGCGGCGAGCGCGCGCAGTGCGTAGGTCCAGGCCGTGAGCAGGCGCACCGTCAGGGCCGCCGCGCGCGAGTGGTGCTTGCGCATGTAGAGGTCGCGGTTGCGCGCCATTTCCACGATCCGCCGCTCGGGGACGTCCGAGGTCGACAGCTGCTCGTGGTGCACGGCCACCGCCGCGGGCACCCACAGGCTGCGCCAGCCGGTGTCGCGCAGACGCCGCGCGAAGTCGACCTCGTCGGAGTAGACGAAGAAGTCGGGGTCCAGGTAGCCCACCTGCTGGGCCGCTTCGCGGCGCACGAGCAGCGCGGCGGACTGGCACCAGTCGACTTCGCGCGTGCGCTCACCGTGGCTCTGAACCGTGAAGCGGCGGTGCAGGAGCAGTGCGCCCGCGAGGGCGCTCAGCGGTGTGGGAAAGCGCCAGGCCGAGGGTTGCTCCACGCCCAGGGACTCACCGTTCGTCGACGTCGCGGATGCCAGTGTCCCTGCCGCGGCCGGGCGTAGCAGCTTCGCACCCGCGCAAGCCGCTTCTGGGTGTTCCTCCAACGCCTGGTGGAGCGCCAGCGTCGCTCCGGGCTGCAGCTCGGAGTCCTCGTTCAGCAGCAGCGCATAGCGTCCCCGCGCGCGGCGCAGCAGCTCGGAGTCGTTGAGCCCCTTGCCACGCCGTTCGCTGACGGCCACCACCTCGTCCACCGCGGGGTGCTCGCGCGCGGCCTGCGCCGATCCGTCGCGCGAGCCGTTGTCGATGACCAGCACCTCGGTCGCAAACGGAACTGCCGCGCGCTCGCGCGTGATCGCATCGAGCCCACGCAGCAGCAGCTCGCGCTGAGATGTGTTCACGACGCAGTAGCTCAGCTCGATGTCCGGCACGCGCCTATTGTCTCCGTCCATGCGCGTGCACGTCGTTGACCCGTCGGCTTACACCCCCCCGTACGACCACGCGTTGTGCGCCGCGCTGGCAGCGGCGGGCGCGGATGTCGAGCTTTACACAAGCCACTTCGCCTACGGTCCGGTCGCGCCCGCAGCTGGCTACGTACGTCACGAGCTGTTCTATCGGACGGCCTTCGGCGCGCGCGGCTCGCGGATGCGGATGCTCGCCAAGCTGGCGCAGCACGTGCCGGACATGCTGCGCTACCGCCGCGCCGCCGCGGCGGCCGACATCGTGCACTTTCAGTGGCTGACCGTTCAGCACCTCGACGGTCTGCTGCTTCCGCGCGGCCGAGGTGGGCGAGCCTTGATTTTGACCGCCCACGACGTGCTCCCGCGCGAGCCGCGCCCCGGGCAGCTGACCGCACAGCAGCGGTTATACGAGCGCTTCGATGCGGTCGTCGTGCATTCCGAGCACGGGCGCCGGCGGCTCACGCGCGAGCTGGGGATCGACCCGGCGCGCGTGCACACGATCCCCCACGGCGCGTTCGCGCACCTCGCGCAGGCGCCGCCGGCACCCCCGCCGTACGAGACAGACAAGCCGGTCGTCCTCTGCTTCGGCCTGATGCGCCCCTACAAGGGCCTGGATGTGCTGGTCGAGGCGTGGCGGGGGATCGAGCACGCCGAGCTGTGGATCGCGGGGATGCCGCGCATGGACATCGCCGAGCTGCGCGCTGCCGCGCCCCCGAACGTGCGCTTCGACGCGCGCTTCATCGGCGATGAGGAGCTGCCCGCGTACTTTCAGCGCGCTGAGGTCGTCGTGCTCCCTTACCGCGAGATCGATCAGTCGGGCGTCCTCTTCACGGCGCTCGCGTTCGGCAAGCCGCTGCTGCTCTCAGACGTCGGCGGCTTCCCGGAGATAGCGGCCACAGGCGCAGCCCGTACGGTGCCCGCGAGCAACCCCGCCGCGCTGCACGACGCGCTGGTCGAGCTGCTCGCCGACCCGGCGGAGCTGGTGGAGATGGCAAGCCGCGCCGCGGCCGCCGCGGCCGGCCGCTACTCCTGGGAGCAGATCGCCCGGGCGCACCTACGGTTGTATGAGCAGCTGCTTGAAGGGTGAGGGCCAGCTGGGATTAATCGTGTGCAGCACATGTGATAGTGTGCAAAACATGTCATCCATGATCCAGGTTCGCAATGTTCCTGACAAAGTGCACCGCACACTGAAGGCGAGGGCCGCCTCCGCCGGGATGTCGTTGTCGGACTACATCAAGCGCGACCTGGTGCAGTCGGCGAGCGCTCCGAGCATGGAGGAGATCGACGCGCGCATCCAGGCGCGCGGCCCGTCGCGGGTGCGGGCGCAGACCATCGTCTCGGCCCTGCGCGAGGTACGCGAGGACTGACCCGTGCTGGTGGTGGACGCCTCGGCGCTGGTCGCCTATCTGACGAGCGGCGAGCATGCGGAGGAGGTGCGAACACACCTGCTGACGCCATACGAGGTGTTGTGGGCGCCGCATCTGATCGACGCCGAGGTGGGCCACGTGCTGCGCCGCAGTGTCCTTGCCGGCGAGCTGGGCGCAACCGCGGCGCGCGGGGCCCTGACCGACATGGCCGACCTCCCCCTGCGCCGCGCCGCCCACCGTGGCCTGCTCGCCCGCGCGTGGGCTCTCCGCGAGAACCTGAGTTTCTATGACGGCCTGTACGTCGCGCTGGCGGAGCGGCTGCGCGCCACTCTTCTGACGCTTGACGGTGGCATCGCGGGCGCGCCGGGCGTGAGGGCGAGCGTGCTGCACGTGGGGTGAGCCGCCCTGCGCTTGACCATACCCCGCGTCTCCGTACACCAAAGGACTTGACAACACCCACTCAATCTGCTTATTATGTTCTCGATCCGGTCTCGAGTTGGGACCGGGCATACATAGGATCGGGTTAGGGCCAGGCCCCTGCGGCCGGCTTGCACATGTAGGCAGGGTTTCCTTGGGAGAGGGGCGTGGTCGCATTTTTTACGAGGGAGATGGTTTTCGCGTGAGTTCGTTTCGGACAGACGTGTCGAGGGTCGTTACTGCCCCGTTGGGGGCCGTAACTAGATGCATCAGCATCCTGATGCATCTCTCTCTCTCTCTCTCTCTCTTGGCGGGGTTGGCTCTCCGCTAGGTCAGAGTTTCGCCGTGGTTTGGCGATTCGCCCCGGCCGTGGGCGCCGGGTTGGTCACTCCCGCGCGTTAAGCGCGTCTGGTCTTTCTGCCGCCTCGGGCTGGGTGCCCGGGGCGGTTTTGTGCTGCTCGGGCCTCCCGGGTGGTCGTGTTCACTATTGCTCCGGGAGGGGATGGGTTTGATGCGTCGAGTCGCGCTTGTGCAGGTGGGTGTGCTGGTGCTGTGCCTAGTGGTCGGATGCCTTGCGTTCAGCGCGTCGGCTTTGGCGGCGGCGCCGGAAGAACCGGTGACGGTCAGTCCGGCGAAGTCGATCACGGCTACCTCGGCGACGCTTGAAGGCGTGTTGAATCCGAACGCCGCGGGCGAAGCTGGACAGTATGGGTTCTTCTACAGAGTGTCCGCGTCGCAGTGCACCGAAGGCGCCGTCGCGCCGGAACCGGAAGGCATCGCGCTGGGCCTGAAAGGGGAAGCGGTGTCGACGGTGGTGAGTGGTCTTCAGCCGGGGACGCAGTACACGTTCTGTGTGTTCGGACGCAGCGCGTCGAGCCCGGAAGAACCGGCGGTCGGGCAGCCGGTGACCTTCACGACGCTGGCGGTGGCGCCGAGCGTGAGCGAAGAGTTTGTGACGGGTGTGGCGTCGGACGGTGCGACGCTGCACGGGGAAGTCGACCCGGGCGGCGCGGCGACGATGTTCCATTTTGAATACGGCACGACAGCCGGGTATGGACAGAGCACGCCCGAGTCGGCGTCTGTCGGCTCGGATGACCTGGGGCACGCGGCGTTCGCGCACATCCAGGGGCTACAGTCCGGCACGACCTATCATTATCGGATCGTCGCGAGCAGCTCAGTCTCGCCGGGCGGCATTTACGGCCCGGACAACACCTTCACGACGCAGAGAGTAGGCGGCGAAGGTTTGCCCGACGGTCGCGGGTATGAGCTTGTGACTCCAGTGGACAAGGGAGACGGCAGCATTCCCAGCCCAAGGCTCACAGGGCAGGAACCGAAGGGGGCGTCATTGATCTTTCAGGCGTCGACCAACGGCGAAGGGCTTGCTTTCAGCGTACGCCAGGCATTTCCGGGCGCACAGTGGGGCTCAATCGGAGACTATCTGGCCTCGCGCGGCCCCGGCGGATGGTCGTCTCAGTCCCTGGTTCCACCACAGGAAGACAGGTTTTCCTTCGGCGGGCCGCGGATTTACTCGTTCTCTTCCGATCTTTCAAGGTTCACGATGGCCGACGGTGGCGAAAACTTCAGCTACGACGATCCGCCTCTGGTCAGCGGCGAGCCGGAAAGCAACAGGAATCTCTTTCTTCATGAAGTCTCTACAGGTTCGTGGCAATTGATGAATCTCAGCCCCGGTGGGATTGTTTACTCGCGAGATGGTGAAGGCGCGTCTCTTGAGGGGAATGCCACATACTTGGGTGCTTCGCCCGACCTGAGCCATGTGCTGTTTTACTCGAACACCGGTCAAGGGGCAAGCCTGTTCCAATGGGCTGGGGGCACGGTCACTCTCCTTGCAAACGGGGTAAGACTCGGTGGCCCCAACGAAGCAGAAGTACCGCTGACCGCCATATCACGCGACGGTTCCAGGGTCGTCTTCACAGTGCCGACATCGAACGAATCTGGGCATATCTACCTGAGTGAAAACACGACGAAGACCCTGGTAGGCGAAGGCCGATTCCTGGGGGCAACGCCCACTGGATCCAAGATCTTCTTTGCGAATGGCGATCTCTATGTGTACGAAGTGGAAAGCGGTCACACGGTGGATCTGACACCCAGCGATAATGTGCAGGGTGTTCTTGGCGTCAGCGAAGATGGCTCGTACGTCTATTTTGTTGATGAATCCGATCATCTCCTGCTCTGGCATGATGGAGTGACGACGCCGATAGCCGTGCTTGCAGGTGCCGACTCCTCCGATTGGATGCGGGGTATAGGCATTCAGGGGTTCACGGCGCGGGTGACTCCGGATGGAACGCATCTGGCGTTCGATTCGGTGCTCAGTCTGACTGGTTTTGATAACCGCGATGCCGCAAGCGGCCAGCCCGACGACGAGGTCTATCTCTATGACGCGACGACGAGCGAGCTGGTTTGCGCGTCCTGCGATCCAAGCGGCGGCAGGCCGACAGGAGGGGCGAACATTCAAGGGTCAGAGGCTGGTGTGTATCTTCCCCGCCAAGGGCGGTGGGGGAACGAATACCTTCCGCGCAACTTGTCTGATGATGGCAGTCGCTTGTTCTTTGAAACGGCGGATTCGTTGGTTTCAGGCGATACGAATGGCCAGCAGGATGTGTATGAGTATGAGAACGGGGATCCCCATCTGATCTCGAGCGGTACGAGTTCTGTCCCGTCATCGTTCCTCGATGCGAGCGCCAACGGTGACGATGTGTTCTTCGAGACGCAGGCTCAGCTTGTGCCGCAGGATGTCGACGAGAGCTTCGACATTTACGATGCACGCGTGGGCGGCGGGTCTCCCGCCCCAGCGGGTCCGGCGTCGTGCGCGGGATCTGGCTGTCAGGGGTCGCTGCCTGCGCCGTCCGCGTTTGCGGCGCCTGCGAGTTCGACGTTCGCTGGCGCGGGGAACCTGTCTGCACCGCCGGTGGTGTCGGGGGCGAAGCCGAAGGCCAAGCCAAAGTTGTGTCGGAGGGGGTACGTGAAGAAGAAGGACAGGTGCGTGAAGAAGCCCAAGCGTGTAAAGAAGGCCGCTGCCACTACAAGGAGGGGGAAGTGATCATGCTCAGGAGACTCGTTCCTGTCCTTGTGGGTGCGGCTGTGTCGTTGCTTGTATTGGCAGCGCCCGCGCTGGCGGAGTTCGGCATCGAAGACTTCAGCGGCTCGATCATCAACCAGGCCGGCTCGCCCGACACCCAGGCCGGCTCCCATCCTTACGAGGTGACGATCACGACCGATTTCAACAACGAAGTGAACCCGGAAGATACCGTCTACCCTGATGGGAACGTCAAGAACATCACGGTGAATCTGCCGGTGGGTCTTGTGGGCGACCCGACTGGGATCGGACAGTGCCCGCAGCAGGATCTGGTCAGTAAGAGTGAACCTTTTCTCGGAAGCGAATGTCCGTTGGACTCACAGGTCGGTCAGCTAGCCGTTGACACGCTGTTCCTTGGCTCCGTCACGGTTCCGCTTTATAATATGGTACCGAGACCGGGTGAGCCGGCCCAGCTTGCAGCGAACGTCGGTGGTTTCGATATTGCAATCGACACACATGTGCGCAGCGGCAGCGACTACGGTCTGACTGCAACGTTGAGCGACATCACCAATGAAGTGCCCCTGATCAGCACGACGTTGACGGTGTGGGGTGTGCCTGCCGACCCGGCGCACGACGAAGCACGCGGCGCGGCGTGTGCGGCCGGTGAATGTCTTGGTGGGGGTCATGCGGCTGGCACGCTGCCAAGGCCGTTCCTGACGTTGCCGACGGCATGCGTGGGTCCGCAGGAAGCGACGATTAGCACGGACTCGTGGGAACACCCCGGAGACTTTGTGACCGCGAGTACGTTCCTGGACCACGACAGCTCTGACAACCCGCTGGGGAACGACGGGTGCAACCGTCTCGATTTCAACCCGTCGTTGTCGGTAGCGCCGGAATCGAGTGTCGTGGATTCCCCGACGGGTGTGGATGTCGATCTGCATGTCCCGCCGGCGGGGTTGCAGGATCCGGAAGGCCTCGCGGAGGCGAACTTGCGCAACGCCGTCGTCGCGCTTCCTGCGGGGATGAGGTTGAACCCGTCGGTCGCGGGTGGCCTGGCGGCGTGCAGCCCCGCGCAGATCGCGCTCTCGAGTCCTGAACCGGCGTCGTGTCCTGATGGCGCGAAGATCGGGACGGTCGAAGTTGATACGCCGATCCTCTCGCACCCGTTGGATGGTGGGGTGTATGTTGCTGAACAGGGCAACAACCCGTTCGGGTCGTTGCTGGCGATCTACCTGGCGGTCGCGGACCCTGAAACGGGTGTCGTGCTCAAGCTCGCCGGTCATGTCGTGGCGGACCCGGTGACGGGGCAGTTGACGACGACGTTCATGGAAAACCCGCGGTTGCCGTTCAGCGATCTGAAGCTCGACTTCTTCGGTGGCCCCAGGGGTGTGCTGGTGAACCCCGACAGCTGCGGCTCCTATACCGCTACGAGCGCCCTGACGCCTTGGAGCAGCGAAACCCCAGCCGAACCATCGAGTGCGTTTGAAATCAACGAGGGCTGCCACGGCGCGCTGTTCAACCCCTCCTTCTCCGCGGGCACGACGAGCAACCAGGCAGGCGCGTTCGGCCCCTTGTCGGTGACGTTCTCCCGCACCGATCAGGAAGAGGGGCTAGGTGCGATCACGCTGAAGACACCGCCGGGCCTCCTCGGCGTCCTCAAGAGCGTCCCGTTGTGCCCCGAACCACAAGCAGCGCAAGGCACCTGCGGCGCAGGGAGCCTGATCGGGCACACCACGGTGCTGGGGGGCGCAGGCCCTGACCCGGTGAGCGTCACGGGCCAGGTGTTCCTCACGGGCCCCTACAAGGGCGCACCGTTCGGACTCAGCATCGTCGTCCCGGCCGCGGTCGGCCCGTTTGACCTCGGCACCGTCGTAGTCCGTGCCGCGATCAATGTCGACCCGGCGACGACCGCGTTGACCGTCACGAGCGACGCGCTGCCGACGATCCTGCAGGGCATCCCCCTGCAGATCAAGACCGTGAACGTCACAGTCGACCGGACAGGGTTCATGTTCAACCCCACCAGCTGTGAACCCCTCACGATCGCCGGCACACTCACGAGCACCCAAGGCGCCCAGGCACAGCTCTCAAGCCGCTTCCAAGCGGCGGGCTGCACCGGCCTCCCGTTCAAGCCGTCCTTCACCGTCTCCACGCAGGCCGCGACGAGCAAGAAGCAGGGCGCGAGCCTCGACGTGAAGGTCGCCTACCCAGCCGGGTCCGCGAACATCCACTCCGTCGCGGTGACGCTCCCCAAGCAGCTCCCCGCACGCCTCTCCACGATCCAACAGGCCTGCCCGCAAGCTACGTTCGCCGCGAACCCCGCCTCATGCCCCGCGGGCTCACAGATCGGGACTGGGACCGCGATCACACCGATCCTCGCCAACCCCGTCACAGGACCCGCGTATCTCGTCTCGCACGGCGGCGCGTCGTTCCCCGACCTCGTCGTGATCCTCCAAGGCGAAGGCATCACACTGAACCTCGTCGGGAGCATCGACATCAAACACAACATCACCAGCTCAACATTCGCATCCGTACCCGACGCGCCGATCAGCTCATTCGAACTGAAGCTCCCCGAGGGCCCCCACTCAGGGCTCGCCGCCGTACTCCCCGCCAAAGCCAAGGGCAGCATGTGCAGCCAAGCACTCACAATGCCCACAACACTCACCGGGCAAAACGGCGCCGTCATCAAACAAACCACCAAGATCACCATCACCGGATGCACCAAGGCGAAGAAGAAGAGCAAGCCCAAGAAACACGCCAAGGGCAAGAAGAAGTAGGCGGAGGACGATGCTCGTGTCCTCTCGTGAGGCGAAGGCCGGGTCGCGTACGCAAAGGGCCGAGGGGTCGCGTGCGCGACTCGCCATGGGTGGGGGCTCCAAGCGGGGCGCGAAGGTCAGCGGCGCGGGGCGCGAAAAGGTCTCGGAGATTCAGCGCGCGCGGATTCTCGCCGCGATGACGGAGGTGGCGGCCGAGCGCGGCGCGGGTAATGTGACGGTCGCGCACGTCGTGGCGCGCAGCGGGGTCTCGCGCAGGACGTTCTATGAGCTGTTCGAGGATCGCGAAGCGTGTTTTCTGGCGGCGTTCGACGATGCGGCGCAATCCATCTCTGTGCGCGTCGTCGATGCGTACGGGAGTGAGAAGCGTTGGCACGAGCAGATCCGGGGCGCGCTCGCCGCGCTGCTCGACTTCCTCGACGACGACCCGCAGGCGGCGCGCCTGTGTATCGTCGAGTCCCTCGCGGCGGGCCCGCGTGCGCTCGGGCGCCGTGCGCAGGCGGTCGAGGTCGTCAAGCGCGAGTTGGAGAAGGGTCGTGGCCTCGCCCGCGCCATGCGCGAGCCGCCGCCGCTGACAGCGGAGGGGGTGGTCGGCGCGGTGTCCTCGGTGCTGCACGCGCGGTTGGCGGAACCCGCCGCGTACAGCGGCTCGTTCGCGGAGCTCTTGAACCCGCTGATGGGGATGATTGTGCTGCCTTACCAGGGCGCGGCGGCGGCCGCCAAGGAGATCGAGCGCCCACAGCCGGCCCGCCCCGCTCGACCCCGCGCCACGGGGAAGGATCCCCTCAGGGAGCTCGACATGCGCCTCACCTACCGTACGGTGCGTGTGCTGCTCGCGATCGGCCAGGCGCCCGGGGAGAGCAACCGCGAGGTGGCGGCCGCGGCGGGCGTCGAGGACCAGGGGCAGATATCGAAGCTGCTCTCGCGCCTGAAGACGCTCGGGTTGATCGAGAACGCCGGCGCGGGGCATTTGAGCGGCGAGCCGAACGCCTGGCACCTCACCGCCAAGGGTGCGCAGGTCGCGGGAGCGATCGAGGTCCAGACCACGAAGTAACTCGATCCAGCAGAGTCTCCGCCCCCTCCGCGACGATGCCGGTGAGAGACAGCCCTTACGGTGTTATGATGGCGCCACTATGATGGTACGAACGCAGATAACGCTCAAATCGGATGCGCATCGCCGCGCTAAGCGCCGCGCCGCGGAGCGAGGGATTTCTCTGGCGGAGTATTTTCGCCAGATGGTGGAGCGCGACCTCGGCGAGGAGCCGAAGGGGGACATTTCGGGCATCGTTGGTCTGTTTGACACCGGCGCCTCGGGTGGGTCGGATGTCGCCAAGCACAAGGAGCAGTATCTCAACGAAGCGTACTGGCAGGACTACCTGCGCAGCACAGGTCAGCCTCCCCGTTGAGCCTGTTCGTCGATACTTCGGCGTTCTATGCGGTCGCCGACACCGGTGACCGCCATCACGTTCGCGCGGCCGACCTACTGGCTGGAGCCGATGGGCTCGTGACTACCGATCATGTGCTGATCGAGTCGTGGCGTCTTATGTTGGTTCGGGGTGGCTTCGACGCCGCGGAGGGGTTCTGGGGAAAGCTCCGCGGCGGCCTGGCCACGATTGAGATGGTGCTGCCCGGCGACCTCGACGCCGCCTGGCGCATCGGCAAGGACTTCCCCGACCAGGATTTCTCGATCGTCGATCGGACCAGCTTCGCCGTGATGGAGCGCCTGGGTATCTCGAGTGTCGCCAGCTTCGACGACCATTTCTCGATCTACCGCTACGGCCCGCGCCGTGAGCGGGCGTTCGAGGTGCGGCGCTGACGCAGCAACCAGGGCACGCCTGCCCAACGCCGGGCTCGGGTTCATTCTGCGCTTGACCATATCCCGCGCTCTCGTACACCATAGGGCTTGACAACACCCACTCAGTCTGCTTATTATGTTCTCGATCCGGTCTCGAGGTGAGACCGGGCAGACATAGGATCGGGTTTGGGTCTGGCCCCTGTGGCCGGCTGCAAGCGCAGGCAGGGTTTTCTTGGGAGAGGGACATGATTTCGAGCTTTGAGGGAGATGGAAAGCGCGTGAGTTCATTTAGAGCAGGCGTGACAGGGGTTTTTACGACCCTGCTGGGGGCCGGAACTAGATGCATCAGCATCCTGATGCATCTCTCTCTCTCTCTCTCTCTCTCTCTTGGCGGGGTTGGCTCTCCGCTGAGTCCTCCGGTCGCCGTTGGTCGGCGACTCGCCCCGGCCACGGGCGCCGGGCTGGTCTCTCGCGCGCGTTAAGGCTGCGCCTTGCGAATGGGTCGAGGGCCAGTCGCCGGGCTGTAGCGGTCGCCGTCGCAGCATGGGGAGGTCTCGCTCTGGGCGCCGCACCGGCGCTCGCCGCGCCGCATGTGTTCTCGACGAGCTTCGGCTCCTCCGGTTCGGAAGCGGGCCAGGTGTCGCTGGCTTCCAACGGCGGGGTCGCGGTGAACGAGACGACGCACGATGTGTATGTCGCGGATACGGGCAATCATCGTGTGGATGAGTTCACGAGCGCGGGTGCGTTCGTGCGGGCGTGGGGTTGGGGTGTCGCTGACGGGCTGCCGGGGTTTGAGACGTGCACGCTCACGTGCCAGGCTGGCAGCGAAGGCGCCGAACCGGGAGAGTTCACTGCGCCGACGTTCGTCGCCGTCGATAATTCCGGGGGCGAATCGGAGGGCGACGTATACGTTGGGGACACGGGAACGAATCTCGTGCAAAAGTTCACCGCCACGGGGGAACTGGTGGGGTCATGGGCGACCGGTGGGCAACTCACGGGGATCGAAGCCCTTTCAGGCATTGCGGTCGACCCCAGCGGCAATCTTTTCGCGTCGAGTCCGACCTGGGCTCGTCTGACCAGCACTGTATATGAGTTTTCGCAGGACGGAACATTCGAAAGGGAAATCGAACTTGAAATCTATACTGGGTTGCACCTCCTGCCGGAGGGGATGGCGGTGGACGGTGAAGACAACCTCTACGTGATCTATCCAAATCTCTTCCACGGCTACCCTCCCGTCGTCTACAAGTTCAGCCCAGCAGGTCTTCCCGATGGAGAGGTCAACGGCGGCAACAGTACTTCAGGCACTCCGACTGGTCTGGCAGTCGATCCGTCCACGAATGACATCTACCTCGACGAAGAGGAAGGTGGCAGCATCACCCGCTATCCGTACCCGTGCGTTCCTGGTGGGTCGAATCATGGTCCGGAGCCATGCGCATCAAGCGAAACGTTTGGCTCGGGTCATCTCTCGGGCGCGGCGGGGCTCGCCGTCGACTCATCGCTTGGTGTCGTCTATGCGGCCGATACCGGGGATGGTCGTATCGACGTGTTTGGCCCGGCGCCGCTGGTCGCGCCGAGCATCGATTCGACCTCGGTGGTGAAGGTCACGTCGAGCTCGGCTGAACTGCGTGCGCGGGTCAACCCGAACTACTACGATACGCACGCGCATTTCGAGTACGTCGCCGACGCGGCGTACCAGGCGTCGGGGTTCAGTACGGCAACGAGTGTGCCGATCTCCGAAGTGGACCTGGGGGCCGCCGGAGTGGATCAGTCGATGAGCGCCGTCTTGCCTGCTTTGCAGTCCGGGGCCATCTACCACTATCGCGTGGTCGCGGGCAACGGCAATGGCACGGTGCAGGTTGGGCGGGCGTATACGTTCACGACGCAGCCCGCCGCCGCCGCGTCTGCGCTTCCGGATGGCCGGGCGTATGAGCTTGTCTCGCCGGCCGACAAGGGCAGCGGATCGCTGCCCGGCAGGGCGGACCTTCAGGAAGAGCCCGTTCTGCAGCAAGCGGTGCAGGCTTCGGCGAACGGTGAAAGGCTGGGGTATTTTTCGCTCCTGCCGTTCTCGGGGGCGCAGGCCGGGAGCACGACGGCGTACCTGGCGGCTCGTGGCGCCGGTGGCTGGTCTTCGCAGGATCTCATCCCGTCGCAGGCGACCGTTCAGGACGCATTCCTTGTGCGTCCGAGGGTTGCCGGATATTCAGAAGATCTTTCCAAGGCTGTCTTTGAAGACGGGGGACACGATGGGAATGGGGGTCATGGTCAGGATTCGCCACCGCTCGTCAACGGCGAGCCGGCGGACAACTCGAATCTTTTCCTGCGCGATAACATCGGTGCGTCATATCAGTTGATGGATGTCACTTCGCCGGGTGTCACCCCTGGGGCGGCTGGTTTTGAGGGTGCCTCGGCGGATTACAGCCATGTCGTCTTCGTCTCTGCCGCGCAGTTGACGCCCGAAGCCATCGAAAATAAATACAACCTTTATCAGTGGTTTGGTGGTGCGGTGAGTCTGGTCGGCCAGGTTCCCGTCCCGCCTGCGACGCAGTGCGGGAGCGGCGGACCGCCCTGCATCGCTGCTCCGCAGGATGCCAGCTTGGGTTCAGGCAATACCAGGCGTGGCGGTTTTCTGAATTCGGTGTCGTCCGATGGGTCAAAGATCTTTTTCGAAGACTACGAGGCTTCTGAAGGAAGCCCGCATGAGCTTTTTATGCGTGTGGATGGGGCCAGGACGGTTGAAGTCTCGGCTTCGCAGAAGACGAACGGCAGTGGTCCTGGGGGCACCGACGGCAACGGTCGCCGTAACTCGACCTACTGGACGGCCGGCACAGACGGGTCGGAGGTGTTCTTCACGAGTTGTGAGCAGCTGACCAACGACTCGACCGCGAACTCGACTGGCGTCGGCAATGACTGCGAAAACCAGGAACCCGGCGAGTTTGGTACCACGCCGACCGGCAACGATCTATATCAATACGATACGACCAGCGGTGCACTCACTGATCTGACCGTCGATCACAGCGCGGGAGATCCTCGTGGCGCCGACGTGCAGGGCGTACTTGGTACGAATGACGATGGCTCCTACATCTATTTTGTCGCCAATGGCGTGTTGGCTGATGGTGCGAGTCCTGGAGACTGCCGGGATGGCGCCAATATCGGGGAGGCGCCAAGTGGGCAGTGCAACCTGTATCTCTCTCATGATGGGTCCACTACGTTCATTGCGCGCTTGGACGATGCGACCGATCGGTCGGACTGGGATGGGGAATCGACTGCGAGGGTCACGCCGGATGGGACCCATCTGGCGTTCGAGTCCGCCGCGAGCCTGACGGGCTACGACACCACCGACGCGCTGACGGGTACTCCGGATAGTGAGGTGTATGAGTACGACGCGAATACGAGCCGGCTTGTCTGCGCGTCGTGTAACCCGAGCGGCGCACAACCCATTGGGGCCTCGACTCTCGACCCAGTATGGGGCACCACGCTCGCCGATGTAGGGGGAGCCTCGATCGAGTATCTCTCGCGTGAGCTTTCCGAAGATGGCAGCCGCGTGTTTTTTGATAGTGGTGATGCGCTGGTGCCGGGTGATGTGAATGGCAAGCTGGATGTGTATGAGTATGAGGGTGGCCGTCCGTATTTGATCTCCAGTGGGACGAGTAATGACGAATCGTTCTTCCTGGATGCGAGCGCGAGTGGTGACGATGTGTTCTTCGAGACGCGTTCGCAGCTCGTCCCGCAGGACACCGACGAACAGTTCGATATCTATGACGCGCGTGTCGGGGGTGGGTTCCCCAACCCGCCGGCGCCGGCTCCGGCGTGCGTTGGTGAATCGTGTAAGGCTGCGCCCGTTGGTGGGCCGGCGGGGCAGGCGCCGGGTTCGGCTGGGGTGTCGGGTGTGGGGAATATCATGCCGTCTCCTGCCGCGGTTGTTGTGAAGAGTAAGTCGTTGACGCGTGCGCAGCGGTTGGCGGCGGCGTTGCGGGTGTGTCGGCGGGAGCCGCGGCGACGGCAGGCGGCGTGTGTGGCGCGTGCCCGCAGATTGTATGGGCCGGTGAGAGCCGGGAAAGCGACCAGGCGTTCGGGAAGGGGGGCAAAGTGATGATCACGAATATCGCTGGGGATGTTGCCGGCCGTATGGTTGCCCGGTTGGGTGGGGGTGTTGTGCTTGTAGTGTTGGCGGGGTGTCTGTTGCTGGGTGCGTTCCCGGATGGCGCGTGGGCGGGTTTCGGCGTTACGGGCTTCAGCGCCGCAACGCTTAACGGGGATGGTTCGCCCGCGACGCAGGCCGGAGCGCATCCTTTTGAGATAAGCACGACCGTCCAGCTCAACACGTCAGGTCCGGAGGAAAACGAAGGGAACGCGAAGGACATCGTGGTCGAACTGCCCGCCGGCGTGGTCGGCAGTGCGACGGCGTCGCCGCAGTGCACCGACGGGCAGCTGGTCGGTGGCGAACTGGGTGTGAATGAGTGTCCGCCTGACTCGCAGGTGGGGTACATCGTGCTGTTGGGTACGCCGCTTGGTGGCGATAGGACGATCCCGGTGTTCAATATGGTGCCGCCGCCGGGGGAGCCGGCGCAGCTGGGGTTCAACCCGCAGGTCCCGGTGTATATCGATCTTCACGTGCGCAGCGGCGGGGACTACGGTCTGACCGCGACCTCGAGCGATATCTCGACGCTGTTGTCGATCACGGGCGTTTCGCTGGTGGTGTGGGGTGTTCCTGCAGATCCGGCGCATGACCCGTTGCGTGGTACGGGTGCGTTGTGTGAAGGTGAACCGTCGAGTTTGACGGCGCCGACGAATTGTCCGGGTGGTGGTCATTCGGCGGGTATCGACACGCGGCCGTTGATGACGTTGCCGACGCAGTGCGCGGGTCCGCAGACGTTGTCGTTGAGCACGGATTCGTGGCAGGAAATCGGGGTGTTCGCCCAGGCCAGCGCGTTCCTGAACGAAGACGGGGGTGATCCGCTTGGGTTCGATGGGTGCAACCAGCTCGCGTTCACACCATCACTGTCTCTGCTGCCGGAATCGAGCGTCGCGGATTCCCCGACGGGATTGCAGGTGGATGTGCATCTTCCGCAGGCGGGGTTGCAGGACCCCGAAGCGCTCAGCGAAGCCGACCTGAGGAACGCGGTCGTGACGTTGCCGGCTGGGGTGAGTGTGAACCCGTCGGTAGCGAACGGGTTGGCGGCGTGCAGCCCGGGGCAGGTCGCGTTGTCGAGCCCGGCGCCCGCCGTGTGCCCGGAAGCGTCGAAGATCGGCAGCGTCGAAGTGAATACCCCGATCTTGGGTCATGCGTTGAAGGGTGGGGTGTATGTCGCTGAACAGGGCAACAACCCGTTCTCCTCGCTGCTGGCGATCTACGTAGCGGTGAATGACCCGGAAACGGGGATCGTGATCAAGCTCGCCGGGCATATCGTCGCGGATCCGGTGACGGGGCAGTTGACGACGGTCTTCGATGATGCGCCGCAGCAGCCGTTTACGGACTTCAAGCTCGACTTCTTCGGCGGGCCAAGGGCGGCGCTCGTGAACCCCGACGCGTGCGGTGCGTATGCCACGAGTTCGCAGTTGACGCCGTGGAGCAGCGAAACCCCAGCGGAACCGGGCAGCAGCTTCGAAATCAACGCGGGGTGCCACGCCCCCCAGTTCGCCCCCGCGTTCACCGCGGGCACGGTGACGCCGCAGGCGGGTGCGTTCAGCCCGCTCACGGTCTCGCTGTCTCGCTCTGACCAGGATCAGGTGTTCTCGGGGGTGTCGCTCACCACGCCACCCGGCCTTTTGGGGGTCCTGAAGGGCGTGGAACGCTGCGGTGAACCGCAGGCCAGCCAGGGCACCTGTGGTGCAGGTAGCCTGATCGGGCACGCCACCGCCGCGGCGGGTGCCGGGGGGGACCCGGTGAGCACGACGGGGGAGGTGTTCTTGACGGGCCCGTACAAGGGCGCACCGTTCGGGTTGAGCATGGTCGTCCCGGCGGCGGTCGGCCCGTTCAACCTCGGTACCGTCGTCGTCAGGGCGGCGGTGAGCGTCGATCCGCATACCGCGCAGATCACCGTCTCGAGCGATGCGTTGCCGAGCATCCTGCAGGGCGTACCGTTGCGTATCAAGTCGGTGAACGTGTCGATCGACCGGCCGGGGTTCATCTTCAACCCGACCGACTGCGAACCCCTGAGTGCGGGTGGGACGCTCACGAGCGCGCAGGGCGCCACCGTCGGCGTGTCCAGTCATTTCCAGGCCGCGAACTGCGCGACGCTGCCATTCAAACCCGCCTTCACCGTCTCCACGCAGGCCGCGACGAGCAAGAAGAACGGTGCGAGCCTCCTCGTCAAGGGAGCATTCCCCACAGGCGAGGCGAACATCCACAGCGTCGCGGTGACGCTACCCAAGCAGTTGCCGGCAAGGCTCACGACGATCCAGCAGGCATGCACCGAAGCCGTGTTCAACGCGAACCCCGCCAGCTGCCCCATCGGGTCGAACATCGGGACCGCGACAGCGAACACCCAGATCCTCGCCGTGCCCCTCACCGGACCCGTCTACCTCGTGTCCCATGGTGGCGCGGCGTTCCCCGACATCGTCGCGATCCTCCAAGGCGAAGGCGTCACCGTCGATCTCACCGGCAGCATCGACATCAAACACAACATCACCAGCTCCACATTCGCCACCGTCCCCGACGCCCCGATCAGCACCTTCACACTGACACTCCCCGAGGGACCACACTCCGGCCTCGCCGCCGTCGTCCCCGCGAAGGCCAAGGGCGATATGTGTGGCCAGTCCCTCACGATGCCGTTCACGATCACCGGCCAGAACGGCGCGGTCGTGAAGGAGAACAACAAGATCGCCGTCACCGGCTGCCCACGCGTCAAGAAGAAGGGCAAGCCCAAGCCCAAGCACCCCAAGAAGGCCGGGAAGAAGAAGTAGGCGGGATGGTGCTCGTGTCCTCCCGCGACGCGAAGGCCGGGGCGCGTACCCAGGGCGCGCGCGGCGCCCAAAGGGCACAGGACACCCAAAGGGCGCAGGGCAAGCGGGCGCGTTCCGGCTCGAGCGGCGCCAAGGGCGCCGTTCTCAGCAGCGTCGGGCGCGAAAAAGTCTCGGAGATCCAGCGCGCGCGGATCCTCGCGGCGATGACCGAGGTCGCGGCGGAGCGCGGCGCGGGGAATGTGACAGTCGCGCACATCGTCGCGCGCAGCGGGGTCTCGCGCAGGACGTTCTACGAGCTGTTCGACGATCGCGAAGCGTGTTTTCTGGCAGCGTTCGACGCCGCGGCGCAGCGTATTTCCGCGCGCGTCGTGACGGCGTACGAGGGCGCTCCGGGCTCTCGTTCAGGGACGGGTTGGCGTGAGCGTATCCGCGCGGGGCTGGCGGAGCTTCTGGAGTGCCTGGACGAGGAGCCGCAAGAGGGCCGGCTGTGCATCGTGGAGTCGCTGGCCGCCGGCCCCCACGCCTTGGAACGCCGCGCGCGCATCGTCGCGGACTTGAAGAGGGTGCTCGAAGAAGGGCGCACGGAGACCAGGGGCACGTCCCCGCCGATGACCGCCGAGGGCGTTGTCGGGGCCGTCTCCTCCGTCTTGCACGCGCGCCTGGCGGCGACCGGCGCTGCGGGGCCCAGTCCACCCACGCCTGGCCATTCGTTCGTCGAGCTGCTCGGCCCGCTGATGGGGATGGTCGTCTTGCCCTACCAGGGCGCGGCAGTCGCGGCGAAGGAGATCAAGCGCCCTGCTCCGCTTCGCACCCCCCGCCCCCGCAGCAACGGCAAGGACCCGCTGAGGGAGCTCGACATGCGCCTCACCTACCGTACGGTGCGTGTGCTGCTCGCGATCGGCCAGGCGCCCGGGGAGAGCAACCGCGAGGTGGCGGCCGCGGCGGGCGTCGAGGACCAGGGGCAGATATCGAAGCTGCTCTCGCGCCTGAAGACGCTCGGGTTGATCGAGAACGCCGGCGCGGGGCATTTGAGCGGCGAGCCGAACGCCTGGCACCTCACCGCCAAGGGGGAGCGGGTGGCCGGCGCGATCGAGATTCAGACGGCCAAGTAGACCGGGGCGCCCCCAGTAGCGGCGCAACGAGGCGTCCGGCTTGCCCTCCGATCGTCCGGACGGCGCCGTGCGTGAGAATGCCTGCCGATGCGCTCTGCCCTGGAGATTCTGCTGTGGATCGCGCTGGCCCTGATCGTGTGGACCCAGCTCGGCTACGCCGCGGTGCTGGTGCTGCTCGCGCGGGTGCTGCGCGGACAGGACGCCGGCAACGACGCGGCCCTCGCGGCGGAGCCCCTTGTGGGCGGAGCCCTTAAAGGTCCCTCTGCGCCCGTAGCCGAGCGCGCGACGGATGCGGCGCTGCCCGCCGTCTCGCTGATCGTGGCCGCGCACGACGAGCAGGAGTCGATCGCCGCGAAGGTGGCGAACGCGCTCGCGCTCGACTACCCGCGCGCGCGGCTGGAGGTGGTGCTCGCGTGTGACGGGTGCGCCGACGCGACCGCGCAGCGCGCGCGCGAGGCGGGGGCCGACCTCGTGCTCGAGCTCCCGCGCGGGGGCAAGATCCGCGCGCAGGACGCTGCCGTGGAGGCCTCGCGGGGAGAGTTGGTCGCCTTCAGCGATGCCAACTCGCTGTGGGAGCCGGGTGCGCTGCGCGAGCTCGTGGGCGCGTTCGCGGATCCGCGCGTCGGCTACGCGTGCGGGCAGGTGCGCTTTTATAAAGATCCCCACCCACCCGCCCACGGCTGGGGCGCGACCAACCAGGAGGGGGTCTACTGGCGCTATGAGATGGTCCAGCGTCTCGCCGAGTCAAGGCTGCGCTCGGTGACGGCGGGCAACGGCGCGATCTATGCCACGCGCCGGGAGTCCTACCTGGTGGTCGACCCCGTGATGGGACACGACCTGTCGTTCCCCTTCAACATGGTCAAGCGCGGCTGGCGCGCGGTGTACGTGCCCGGGGCGCGCGCGAGCGAGAAGATGGTGCCCTCGATCGAGGGCGAGCTAAAGCGCAAGCGGCGCATGATGAGCCACACGTGGGCGATCGTCCTGCGCGGCGGGATGCTTGACCCGCGCGGCTACGGCCTCGGCTACGCGCTGATGATCCTCTCCCACCGTGTTTTGCGCTACAGCACGGCATTCCTGCACCTGCTGGCGTTCGCGGCCAACTTCGCGCTCGTGCTCGCCTACCCGCCGGGCACCGCGGGCGGCGCGGGCGAGGTGTACATGGTCACGTTCGTCCTGCAGGTCCTGCTCGGCGCGTGCGCCGGCCTCGGCGGCCTGATCCGCGTGCGTCCTTTGCTGATCGCGCGGTACTACTTCCTCACAACCGCCTCGCTGGCGCTCGGGTTCTGGGATTGGGCACGGCACGGGACCTCGGCGTCGTGGGAGGCGGCCGAGGGGACTCGGTGAGGGGGCGAACGGCATCGACCGGTGCTATCTTTAGGCCGATTCGCCGAATCGTCGATGTAAAGGAATGCCGCGATGAAATCCACAGCCGTTGTCATGAACGCCCAGGGTCGCCTCACCGTGCCCGCCGACGCGCGCCGGGAGCTGGGGCTGGGCGGCGAGGCGCACTTCGAGGCTGAGGTCCGCGACGGCGAGCTGCTGCTGCGGCCGGCTGTGCTGGTGCCCCGCGAGGACGTGTGGGCCTACACGCCCGAGCACCGCGCGCTGCTGGCACGCGCGCGCCAGGACGCGGCGCACGGCCGCACGCACGAGTTGGGCGAGCGCGAGCTGAGCGAGCTGGCCGGCGCCGAGGAGTCGTGAGCGACGGCTACCGGACGCTCTCCTTCACGGAGACGTTCCTGGAGGCCTTCGGTGGCAAGAGCTTCAACTGGGCCGAGCGGCGGCGGCTGCTGAAGGCGCTGGGGCTGCTCGACTCCAACGAACGCCATCCTTCGCTGCGCGTGCACGAGCTTCGCGGCGATCTCGCTGGCGTGTGGTCAGCCTCGGCCTCGAAGGAGCTGCGGATCACATTCGCGCGCGTCGCCGGCGGGCGCAAACTGCTGCTTACTTGCAGCCATCACTACGGGGACTGACTGCGAGAATGCCGCCGGTGCGCCGCGCGATCGACATAGCCGTGTCCGCGACCGCGCTCGTGCTCACGGCGCCGCTCGTCGCCCTGGCGATGGTCGCGATCCGCCTGGAGACCCCGGGCGACCCGCTGTATCGCCAGCGGCGCGTGGGCAGGGAGGGGCGCGAGTTCGACGTGCTGAAGCTGCGCACGATGGTCAAGGGCGCGGAGCACCAGGGCGCGGGGCTCGCGATCGACGCGGGCGACGCGCGCATCACGCGCGTGGGGAACGTCCTGCGGCGCACCTCCCTCGACGAGCTGCCCAACCTGCTGAACGTGCTGCGCGGCGAGATGTCGCTGATCGGCCCGCGCCCGACCCTGCCCCACCAGGTCGCCCAGTACACAGAGCGCCAGCGCGGGCGCCTTGCGATCCGCCCCGGGATCACCGGCTGGGCGCAGGTCAACGGCCGCGCGGCGCTGCCCTGGGGCGAGCGAATCGAGCTGGACCTCTACTACATCGAGCACCGCAGCTGGCGCCTGGACCTGGAGATCCTGCGGCGCACCCCGGCGATGGTGCTGGGCGGCAGCGGGCTGTACAAAGGCGAGACGGGGGGGTGGAGCGCGTGAATCTTTAAGGCTCCGCCCCACAGGGGCTCCGCAATGGGGCCGCGAAGTGGCCCTACGAAAGCGCGCTCATGACTATCGGCGGTGTTCCTCACAGCGCGCGCTCTGCCGGCGAGGGCGCAACGATGACGCCCCCTGCCGTGCTCCTCACGGGGGTGGGCAAGCGCTACGACATCGTCGCGTGCTTTGCGGCGTTGACGAAGACGATCGCCGCCGACCCCAACCCCCTGGCCCCGGCGCAGTACGCGGCGCACGTGCGGGTGAAGGTGCCGCTGATAAACGACCCCGAGTACGTGCCGACGCTCGCCGCGCTGTGCGAGGAGCACGGCGTGGGCGCGGTGATCCCGCTGACCGACCTCGACATCGAGGTGCTCGCCCGCGCGCGGGAGATCATGGACCCGCCCACCCGCCTGCCCTCGCTGACGCCCTCCTCGGAGGTGGCGCGCGCGACGTATGACAAGTACGAGACGCACCTGCTGCTCGGGCGCCTGGGGCTGCCCTCGCCGCCCACCGTGCTGCCCGAGCAGGAGCCCGAGAGCTACCCCGTGATGGTCAAGCCGCGGCGCGGCTCGGGCGCGCGCTCGATCCACCTCGCGCGGGATGCGGCGGAGAAAGACTTCTTCGTGCGCTACGTGAGCGCGCCGCGCGCGGGCTACGCCAGCGAGCCGGTGATGGTGCAGCGCGCGATGGGCGGCCCCGAGCTGTCGATCGACTGCCTCGGCGACCTCGAGGGGTGCTGCCTGAACGCGATCCCGCGCACGATGGAAGAGTCGCGCGGCGGGGAGTCGATCAAGGGGCGCGTCGTGCGCGACGAGGAGCTGGTCGAGCTCGGCGCGCGCGCGATGGAGGCGCTGAAGGTGCGCGGGCCGGCCACCATCCAGGTGTTCCGCGACCCGGACATCGGCCTGGGCATCACCGACGTGAACACGCGCTTCGGCGGGGCGTTCCCTGCGCCGGCCTATGCGGCGCTGCCGGGGCGCAGCTATCCCGAGCTGATCGTGCGGATGGCTGCCGGCGAGAGCGTGGCGCCGCATGTGGGCGAGTTCGACGCCGGTGGCACGTTCACGCGTTACTACTGGCAGCTGGAGTTGGACGGGGAGCTGCGGCCAACGGGCCGCGAGATTGTGCCCGGCGGCGCGCCGGCGCCTCGGCGGTGAGGCAGTACATGCGGCCGATGGGCCGCGAGATCGTGCCGGGTGGGGCTCCAGCGCCTCGGTAGGCGGCGTTGCGGCTGTTCGTTTGTGTCAGACTCAGAGGCGGTGAATCCACTGTTGGTAGACGCGCCGGGCACGCCCGACATGGAGCAGCCGACTGCGGCTGCGGGGTCGTCGAACGGTGCATCCGGCGCTGAGCCGCCGAAACTGCCGCCGGTCGAGCGGGCTGCGTGTAAGAACTGTGGCGCGGCTATGGTCGACGGGCAGGAGTGGTGCCTGCAGTGCGGTGCCGGCGCCCCTGGCAGCCTGGCCTCCGAGCGCGATTGGCGCCCGCTTGCGCTGATCGGGGCCGTTGGCGCGATTCTGCTCGCCGGGGCTGGGACGGCGGCGTATGCGGCGCTCAACCAGACGCCGGTGAAGCCGCCGCCGCACGTGCTCGTCGCGGAGGTCCCCGAGGCCACGACGTCGACGCCGCCGTCGACGCTCAGCACGCCCACCGCCACACCGGGGGGGGTGGGGACTTCACCGGGTTCGACGCCGGGGCGGGCGGGGACCTCATCGGGCTCTACCCTGGGACTGCCGTCGAGCACGATCAAGCCGCCGAAGCTGCCCGCCGTGGTGCCGACGCCCTCGACGGGCGCCCTGAGCCCGTCGCACACGACGACGCCGCTGCCGCTGTCGACGCCCTCGCATACGACGACGCCCACCACGCCGACAAGCACAACCCCCGCCAATACGACGACGGGGAGCACGACGACGCCCACTACGCCGACACCCAACCCGATTCTGCTCGACACGGACGCGGCCTCGACGTACAACCCCTCCGGCTACCCCGCCTCCTTCTTCGGCGATCCGAGTCTCGCGATCGACGGCGAACCGACCACATCGTGGACAGCGCAGGTCGAACCGAAGGTCGCGCCGCTGATGGCCGCGGGGCTGGCGCTCGACTTCAAGACCCCCACACAGCTTGGGAGTCTGGAAGTGATCACCTCGACCCCCGGCATGACCGTCGAAGTGTTCGGCGCCAACGGCTCCGCGCTGCCCACCACGATCACCGACCCCGCGTGGACGCGCCTCAGCCCCCCGCACCTGGTCAAGAAGAAGAACGGCATCGTCAAGCTCCACACCGACGGCAAGGGCTACCGCTTCCTCGTGCTGTGGCTGATCAAAGCGCCCGCCGCGTCGGTGGGCACGCCCGAAGCCCCGGGGCACGTGAGCATCGGCGAAGTGGTTCCGTATCCGCCTACGAAATAGGAATAGTCGAATACTGGGCGTTTTCTAGAAACACACACAGTGAATTTCTAGAAACACACCAGCCAACCAAATGGACATTCGGTAACGTTGGGGGGTGGCTGGAAGACAGCCCCCCACCTCCTCATACGACAGCGGCGCACTCCACGACGCGAGCCCCGTGCAGCCGCCGTACGTCGATCGAGCCTCGCTCGACAGGCGCCGGATCGCCATCCGGGTGATGTCGATCGGGCTGGGAGCAGGTGGCCTTGTGGTGCTCGTGCTGGTAGCCCTGGGCATCGCCCACCCCTACATGGCCGCCCGCGTCGGGCCCGGAGCGTGTCTCGCCGACTGGAATGACCCCACCAGCGGGCAGACACGGCGGAGGTTCGACCACGAAGCCATCGCGGTGCTCGGCACGCCCCTGCAACGGATGTGGCTAGGCCCCGTGGTCGGCACCTGTTTTCTCGCCTATATCCGGCCCGACGGCAAGGGGGTTCTGTGGATGCGCATGGGCCTGAACTGGACCCGCCGCCTGGTTTCGCCGCCGTCCGCCGAGTACAGGCTGGCGGTTCTCGGTGTCAGCCAGCCCAACGTCATCGCCGATCTGGTTCCTGGCGAACTGCCCGACCATCCCCTGCTGGGCACGCTCTCACAGTTGAGTGAATCCGCAACCCCGCCCGGGTCGTGAGCGCAGCCGTGCCTGAGCCCAATACGCCAGGGATGCATTCGGGGAAAGCGTTCGCCGATCTCGACCTCGTCGAGGAGGCTGGCGTGGTGCTGCCGGTGCTCACGCGCGAGGCGTCGGCGGTGATCCGCGTGGCCGCATCCATGTCATGGTTGACGTTCCTGCTCCTCGCCATCGTCTACGCGGTTCTCTGGCGAGGTGGACCGCAATCGGGCGCGGGTGACGCGACGACGGTCCTGCTCGTGCCGCTCTCCTTCGTGCCGCTCGTGCTCGTGCGCCCCGACGAGCACCCCCTGACCACCGACATGCTCTTCGGGGTCCGGCTGCTGGCGGCGATCTCGAGCGTGCTCGCGCTCCTCGGCGCTGTCGCCTTCGCGCTGTTCCCGGCTCGCTCCCCGACGATGCTTCCGCTGTTCGGGGTGCTCGCCGTAGTTGCCTACCTGCCGTCGCTCCTACTCACACTCGCGTGGCTGTGGTGCGCGTTCTTCCCCGATCCCCGTCGTGCGCCTCGCACGCGCGGGCCTGCCCACACCTCGTCCAGGTAGGCGGCGATCTCATCCGTCAGCCGCTCGGGGCTCAGGCGCAGCTCGACCAGCGAGTCGGCCTGCAGCAGGCGTCCGTTGGGCAGCTCCTCGGCGAGCTGGCCGGCGTCGGAGAAGGGGTGCACGGGGTCGCGCCGGTGGCCGAGGACGAGCGTGGGGGCCTTGATCGTGCGCCGCTCCTCGCGCGGGGGGGCGATGCGCCCGAAGAACAGGCCCTGGATCAGCGCGCCGCCGGGGCCCGGCTCCTGGCGCACGAGGTCGAGCACGACGTTGCCGTAGTGCGGCACGAGGCCGCGCGGCACCGCCCGCGCGCCACGGCCGAGCAACTTCATCAGCGGCTCGCCGAACGTGAGCGCGAGCAGGACGGGTGTGAAGGCCAGCGCGCTGGCGGGGATCGCGTTGTCGAGCACGGGCATCTCGATCACCATCGCGCGCAGGCGCTCGGGCGCCTTGACGGCGAGCTCCAGCGCGGCGTTCGCGCCGAGCGAGGTGCCCATCACGACCGCTTTGGTGAGCTCCAGATGGTCAAGCAGCGCAAGTAGCTGCTCGGCGAACAGGCTCATCGAGTAGCGCCACATGTCGCGCGGGCGGTCGGATTCGCCGTGGCCGAGCAGGTCGACGGTGATCACGTGGTTGCCGCGCGCGGCTAGGTCTTCGGCGAGCGGGCGGTGCATCTCCTGGGAGAGCAGCAGCCCGTGCACGAGGATCAGCGGCCGGTCGGCAGCAGGCGAGGTGCGGGCTGTGCGGGCGCGTTTGCCCTGCGCATTGACGGCGGCCGGGCCGCCGCCGTACTCGGTGTACGCGATCCGCTGCTTCTGGAACCGGAAGTACGCCATCGCACAGACCATATCGGCCGGGCGGCCCGCGAAGATAACGCGGGCAGGCGCATCCGCGCTCTCCTCCTAGGAACTACGCCACGACGCTTGGCGGCCCCTATGGTCGCCCCGTACGTGCTGCCCCTGCACACTGACCCGGGCGGTGCCGTGGTTCGCCCGGGTCGACGTGTGCCCTCTCCGACGGCCTCCGCAAACGTCCCCTCGCGGATCAGCCACCCCTTGAAACCCACAAAGAGCCGGGAAGGTGCGGTAGCGTTGACAGACCCGCGATCGGAACGTCGAAGCCGCACTCGGACGTCGACCTCCGCTGAGCGGACTCCGCGAATCGGACCCAACTTGGGAGGACCAGATGGCCAAGCAGCCCCGCATCCTCGCCGGACAGACCGTCGCGATCACCGGCGCCGCGCGTGGCATCGGCCGCGCGACCGCGCAGGCGCTGATGCGCCAGGGGATGAAGGTGGCGATCGGCGACGTGGACCTGCCCGCCGCGCAGGCGACTGCCGCAGAGCTCGGCCCGACGGCGGTGGCGCTGCCAGCTCGACGTGACCGAGCGCGATTCGTTCGCCCAGTTCCTCGACGACGCCGAAGCGCAGCTCGGCCCGGTGGACGTGCTGATCAACAACGCGGGCATCATGCCCGTGGGGCGCTTCATCGACGAGGACGACCTAACGGCCCAGCGGATGATCGACATCAACCTGCACGGCGTGATCCTCGGCATGAAGCTGGCGCTCGCGCGGATGGTGCCCCGCGACCGCGGGCACATCGTGAACATCTCCTCACAGGCGGGCAAGTTCGGCGCGCCCGGCGGCGCCACCTACTCAGCCACCAAGCACGCCGTCGTCGGGCTGACCGAGGCGGTGCGCGGCGAGCTGCGCCTGATGGACGCGCACATCGACATGAGCTACGTGATGCCGTTCGTCGTCAACACCGAACTGGGCTCGGGGCTCGGCGAGGCACGAGGGCTGCACGTGCTGCAGCCCTCAGAAGTGGCCGACGCGATCGTCGAGGCACTGCAGTACGGCACCGTCGAAGTGTGGGTGCCGAAGTCCGCGAAGCGCACGAGCCAGCTCGGCGTGCTGCTGCCGCGGCGCCTCTCCGAGGGGATGGCCCGCGCGATGAAGGCCGACCGCGTGCTCGCGGGCGCCGACGTAAACGTGCGCAAGGGCTACGAACTGCGCGCGGCCCGCTCGGAGCCGGCACTGGCCCCGGCGGAGGAGCCGGCGCAGCTCGAGCAGGGTCCGGCAGGCGACTGACGGCTCTCCTGCAATGCAGTGGCGTTACATATAGGCAGAGTGGTAAGGACCTTTTTCAAAACTTGTTAGCAATAGTCTATACGCGTAGATACTATTGCTAACAAGTTTCGAAACGGAGATAGACAACCACCCCCTGCCCTCTCAGGTCTCTCGCGCAAGCCACTCCGCGATCAGGCTCCCGATCAAGGGTCCCTGATCCTCCTGCAAAAAGTGCGAGGCATCGGGAATCACCGTCGGCTTCTCCCGCCCGATCGCCTCGGCGAAGCGCTCGCCCGTCGTGAGCGGCAGCACTGGATCGGAGTCGGCCCACAGCATCAGCGTGGGGCGGCGGTCCTCGCGCAGCGCGGCGAGCGCGCGCTGGCCCGCCTCGGCGCCGGGGGCCTCCGGCGTGAGCGGGATCATCAGCGGGAACGCGCGCGCGCCGGCCTTCGCCTCGGGGCTCACGAAGGGTGCGTCGTACGCCGCGATCACATCGTCGCCGGGGTCCTGCTTGCAGGCGCCCTTCACAAGGAAGCCGACGGGCAGATCCTCGGTGCGCTCGACGAAGTCGCGGAAGGCCGTCCAGGCCGCGGACATCGGCTGGTGGCCGGTGAATAGGCCGGTGTCGAGAATCACGAGGCGCTCGATCCGCTCGGGGTGCTCGACGGCGAGGCGTAGCCCGATCGGGCCGCCCCAGTCGTGCACGACCATCGTGGCGCCGCGCAGGTCGAGGTCCTCGAGCAGCGTGGCGGCCAGCTCGGTATGGCGGTCGTAGGTGTACCAGTCGATGTCGAGCGGCTTGTCCGAGCGGCCAAAGCCGGGTAGGTCCGGCGCGATGCAGCGGAAGCCGGCGTCGCGCACGGGCGGCAGCACGTGGCGCCACAGAAACGACCAGGTGGGCTCGCCGTGCATGAAGATCACGGGTGCGCCCTCGCCCTCATCGAGGTGCGCGAGGCGCAGGCCGTCGACCTCGCGGTAGTGCGCCTGGAAGGGGAAGTCCGGCAGACCCTGCAGCAGCTCGTCGGGCGTGCGGATCGCGTCGGTCATCCGCGCCAGCATACCCCCGCCCGATCGGTTAAGCTCGCGCGCGCATGCACTTGGTGATCCTACCCCTCCTCGGCGCGGCGAAGAGCAAGGTGCCGTTCTACATCGCCGGCGGGCTGCTCGTCGGGTGGGCATTGCTCGTCTCCGTGGGGATCGGGGTGCGCCGGCCGAGTTTCCCGAGCGATTCCGCGGGACAGCGCCTGTTGATCGCGATCACGGCACTGCTCGTGGTGGCAGCGACGGCGGCCGCCGTGGCCACCTCCGGCGGCGGCGCGTAGAGTTCGAGTTCGGCCAGGGCGCCGGCCGGCAGCGCGCCCTCTCGCTCCTCGGCGAGCTGCCGGTCGAAGTGCTCGTCCGCGCGCGAGGCGACCAGGCCGAGCGCGATCACGAACCCTGTGGCCAGGCACATCGCCCCGAGTAACGGGGCTAGGATGAAGATCAACGAACCCATTGTCGTCAGCCAACCCACTGCTGTTTAGACACGCTCGCGGTCGCTTTCTCGCGGACCCGCGGTCACTCCCTTACCCGCCAGGCTGGCAGCACCGGGCGACCGAATCCAGTCCTGCACGCCGTCTTGCCGCTATCTGCGAACAAATCGTTGTTCGGACCGGCTCGCGTCAGGCCGTAAGGGGGGCGCTCGCCGTCGCCGACGGCTCGGTCCCGGCCGGCTGGAGCTCCGCCAGAGTCGCGAGCTCCTCCTCCGCGTAGCACGTGATCGTCCGCGGGTTGGGCACCAGACCGGCGTCCGTCAACAGACCGATGGTCACCCCGTCGTGGTAGCTGAAGATGCTGACGGTAATGCCGACGCTGCCCGAGACCGGGGCCCACACGAGCACCGCGTGCAGCGGCGTACCGGCCAGGTACACCGGCTCGCGCGGACCCGGCACGTTGGTGGTCATGGCGCTGGCCTTGGCCGTAAAGAGGTCGATGATGCGGCGCTCGACCCGCCGCGGCGTCAGGCCGATTCCCTTCAGGATCACGTGGGAGACGGGACCCTCCCGCGAGCTCTTGATGGCGGCCATCCTGCGGCTGAGCTCGCGCAGACGCTCCCCCGTCCCCGCGATATCCACAGGCAGCGTCAGGAACACCAGCCCGAAGCGGTTGCCCAGCTCATGCGGAATCGGCTCTTCCAGCGGGCGTAGGTTGAAGGGCACGAGCGTCCTGACCGCGCGCGGCTGCTCGCCGATGTCCAGCAGGTGGCGGCGCAGCGCACCGGTGACGGCGCTCAGCAGCACGTCGTTAACGCTCGCGCCCTGGGCACGAGCGGTGGCCTTCACCCGTGCGATGTCCAGCCGTCCGGTCCACGCCACCTGCTTGCTCACGCCCAGTCTGCCGCGCAGGGCGGTGCGGGCATCGGGCGGAGTGAACAGCAGCTTCGCCACGGCCCGCGCGTTGGCCGCCGCGCCGGCGGCGACCCCGAGCGCGCGCTCCCCCCGTCGGTAGGCGCGAACATGGGACGTGCGGGCGGCGATCAGGCGATCGAGCTCGGCGGGCGCATCGGCGGGCGCATCGGGCGTGGCGTCTGTCAACGAGAGCATCACCTGCGCGAGCGCGATCCCGTCGACGATGCAGTGATGGATGCGCACGACCAGCGCGCAGCCCCCGCCGCGGTCGATCAGGTACATGTCCCACAGCGGCTTCTCGCGCGGCAGTGGAGATGCGACAAGCTCGCTCACCAGCTCCCGCAACGCCTCCTCGCTCGGGGGCAGCTCGCGGCGGTGCAGGTGGCGGTCGAGGTCGAAGTTCGGGTCCTCGATTAAGAAGGGCCCACCCACCCCACTCCCCTTGCCCCGCCTCAGCCCATTCCGTCGTGGCCCACCCGGTCCTCGTGCTGGCCCGCCCGGCTCTCGCGCTGGTCCACCCGGCCCGAGCCCGCCGAGCGCTCCGCGGCCCTCCGCCACCAGCTGACGAAAGCGTGGATAGCGCGTGACCAGACGCGTGTGGATCACGGCACGCAGCCGCTCTGCGTCCAGCTGCTCGTCGAACAGCATCACGAAGTTGATGACCATCAGGTTGGTGGGTCTGTCCATGTGCAGGAACGCCACGTCGGCGCTCGGCAGACGATGGTGCCCTGGCTCTATCCCCATGACGACCCTCCTCCCGGTGTGCGGCCACTACGGCCGGGTACTCCCGGCCACCACCCCTCCCAGGAGGCTACCATCGGTGGAGATGGCTGTCATCGACGGCTCTGCTGAGGGGGTGGGCTGCCCGTCCATCCGGCCGTCCGTCCGGCGTTCACTGGAGCTCTACAGCGCGGGTCGCGGAGAGTCGCGGCGGATGTGGGAACGTGCCCGCGGCGTAATGCCCGGTGGTGTCAGCGGCGCGGCCAAGTGGTATGCGCCATTCCCATTGTTCATCGCCTCCGCCGAAGGGCCGCGCGCGACAGACGTCGACGGCAACGAATACGTCGACCTGCTGATGGGCGCCGGGCCGATGCTGCTCGGCCACGGCCACCCGCGCGTGCTGGAGGCGGTGCGCGCCCAGCTGGGCGAGATGACCAACCCGATGCTGCCGACCGAGCGCTCGGTCGAGCTGGCCGAGCGCATCCGCGGGCACATGCCCTACCTGGAGCGGCTGCGCTTCGCGAACACGGGCTCGGAGGCGACGCGCTCGGCCGTGCGCGTGGCGCGCGCGGTGACCGCCCGCCCGCTGATCGCCAAGTGCGAGGGGGCGTTCCACGGCTCTGAGGACATGTTCCTGGTTTCCGCCCACAGCCGTGCGGTGGCCGGCAGTGACGTGCGCCCCGAGCCAGTCGTCGACTACGCGGGGCTGCTGCCGGGGATCGAGGGCGGGGTGCTGCTGCTCCCCTACAACGACCCCGTGGCGGCGGCTGAGCTGATCGCCGCACACGCGCACGAGCTGGCGTGCGTGATCGTCGAGCCGCTGGCCTTCTCCAGCGGCGGCGGCATGCCCGCCACGCCGGAGTTCGCGCGGGCGCTGCGCGAGGCGAGCACCCGCCACGACGTGCCGCTGATCTTCGACGAAGTGCTGTGCGCCTACCGCATGGGTCTGGCCGGCGCGCCCGCATGGCTCGGCGTGACGCCGGACCTCGCGGCGATCGGCAAGGCCGTGGGCGGTGGCATGCCGCTGGCGGCGTTCGGCGGCCGGGCGGAGCTGATGGAGGCGGCCTTCTCGGCCCGCGCCGAGGACACTATCTGCCCCGAGGAGACCATCTGCCCCGATGACACCACCGGCTCCGAGACCCCTGGCCAGGGTCCGGGCCGGCCAACTCCCGCATCAGACCGGCCTCTACCCATCTTCCAGTCGGGCACCTTCACCGAGAACCCGGTGGCGGTGGCCGCCGGGCTGGCGGTGCTTGATGTGCTCGAGTCAGAGCCGGTGCTCGAGCGTGCGGACCGCACCGGCGAGCTGCTGCGTGGCGGGCTCAGGGAGCTCTTCGCCGCCCAGGGCATCACCGCGGCCGTCACGGGTGCGACATCGATCGCGCAGGTACACTTCGGCGTCGAGCGCGTGGAGAACCGGCGTGATGTGCTGCGCGCCGACACGCAGGCCACGCACGCCTTTCAGCTGGGGATGGTCGCCGAGGGGGTCCTGTGGCCCCCCGGGCACCCCGCGCTCACCTCGGGCGCCCACACCGAGACGGACATCGAACGGGTGCTGGCGGCAGCGGGAGAGGTGCTGTCCCGATGATTCCCAGACGCCCGTATGCTGGGCCGGACTGTCACCCGGCATAGCCGTTAGAGTGGCTCGGCGGATTCCGCTCGCCACCCAGAGGAGGAAGGTCTGCAATGCGCTTCACCGTCCTGACAGCAGTCCTCATCGCACTGGCTCTCGCGGGCTGCGGCGGCAGCTCCAGCACTAGCACCTCCACGACTGCCTCCAGTCCTTTTCACCCGGCGGGTGTGAGCATCACCCCGACGACGCCGTCGCCGACCAAGACGGTGAGCCAGGTGACGTGGGATGAGCCCTACGGCGAACCGCCGTCGCTCGACCCGCTGAAGTCTTATGGGATCCCGGAAAACACGGTGCTCTCCAACGTGTGCGACGCGCTATTGCGGACGGGGCCGAACCTGAAGCTGCAGGCGGGGCTGGCCACGAGCTGGACGCACCCGACGCCGAAGACGTGGGTGTTCAAGATCCGCGAAGGCGTGCACTTCTGGGACGGCACGCCGCTGAGCGCCGAAGACGTGGTGTACAGCCTCAACCGCCAGCTGAACCCGAAGCTCGGGACGTTCTACACCGCGTGGGTCGCGGATATTGCGAGCGTCACGCAGACGGGCAAGAACGAAGTGACGCTGACTACCAAGATCCCCGATGTGATCGTCGCGCAGATGATGGCCTCGGGGTTGGGGACGGTGATCGAGAAGAGGTACGCCGAAGCGAAGGGCACGGCATATGGGACGCCGGCCGGCGGGATCATGTGCACGGGGCCGTTCGAGCTGAAGAGCTGGCAGACGGGGCAGCAGATCGTGCTGAGTCGCAACCCGAGCTACTGGGACCCGGCGCTCGAGCCGAAGGTGCAGACGCTCACCTTCAAGTTCGTGACCGACGCGACTACGCTGACCGACGCGCTGCAGTCGGGTGCGATCGACGGAACGTACGAAGTGCCGGTGCAGGCCGTGGCGCGCCTGAAGGAAGTGGGCAATGTGTATTACGGGCTGAGCACCAACCAGGGCATCCTGCAGCCGATCCAGGCGAAGGGACTCGACACGAACGAGAAGATCCGCGAAGCGCTGTCGCTGGCGATCGACCGCGAAGGGATCGCGAAGACCATCTTCGGGGGGCTGGCGGTGCCGGAGCTCGCGGCGGTGCCGCCCGACTCGTTCTCCTACGCCACCCAGCAGTACCAGAGCTGGTATTTGAGCGTGGGCACACCGAGCACGGCGAACCTGGCAGCGGCGCGCAAGCTTGTGGCCGAAGCGGGGAGCCCCAAGACGGCGATGACGATCGGCATCCAGCAGGGCGACCCGCAGTCGGCGGCGGTGGCGACGGCGATCCAGTCGGCGGCGGCGCAGGTGGGCCTGAACATGCAGATCAAGATGCTGCCGACGGCGCAGTACGTGGAACTGGTGTTCTCCGAAAAGGCGCGCGAAGGGATCGACTGGACGACGGGCAACAACAACTACATCGATCAGGCCGAACCGCTACAGGTGCTGTATTACTGGGGGCGCAGCAACTCGCCCTACAACCTCGACGGGTTCGCGAACAAGGAAGTGGACAGCCTGTTCGCCCAGGCCCGCGCGCAGAGTGAACCCAACGCACGCGCCACCCTCGCGATCAAGGCGCTTGGGCTGTGGGTGAAGCCGGTGAACAACATCCCCCTGTATGTGGCGCCGCAGCGGCTGTTCATGAACAAGCGCATCACCGGCGCGCCGGCGTCGTTCTCGACCTTCCTCTACTACCCGTGGGCAGCTGAGCTCGGCGGCACCTGAGAGCCCAACGCCGGGGGCCTCTGTTGTAAGAAGGAAGACCTCCGGCCTGACGGCCTCCGGTATGAGGGCCGCGATCGGGGTGCGGCTGCTGCGCACGCTGGCCACGCTCGTGGTGTCCAGCTTTCTGATATTTGCTGCGCTGTACCTCGCGCCGGGCAGCCCGATCGGATATCTCACACACGGGCACACGCTGTCGCCCGAAGCGGTGCACTCGATCGAAGCGCAGTACCATCTCAACAAGCCTTTCTTCGATCGCTACTGGCTGTGGCTGACGGGGGTGCTACAGGGCGAGCTGGGGAAGTCCACGATCACGCGCGAACCAGTAACGACGCTCTTGGCGCCGCGCCTGGGAGTGACGTTCACCCTGGTAGCGATGGGCGCCGTGCTGATCGTGGTCGGGGGGATCTTCCTGGGCGTGCTGGCGGGTGTGCGCGGGCGGCGCACCGAGGGTGCGATCTTAACAGGGACCACAATTGGGATGGCGATCCCCTCATTCGTTACAGCTACCATCTTAATCAACTATCTCGCCCTGAAGCTCGGGTGGTTCCCCGTCTACGGAGCGGGCAGCGGGTTCGGGGATCGGCTGTGGCATCTGACGCTGCCGGCGATCTCGCTCGCGCTGGGACTGGTGGCGTACGTGGCGCTGATAACGCGCGCGGCGGTGCGCGTGGAGATGGGCAGCGAGCACAGCGACACTGCGCGCGGCCGCGGCCTGCGCGAGGGACTGGTGATCCGCCGCCACGTGGTGCGCAACGCGATGATTCCGGTGGTCACCGTGTCGGGGATTACCGTCGCCAGCCTCGTAGCGGGCGTGGCGGTGGTCGAGACCGCCTACGAACTGCCCGGCATCGGGGCGTACCTGGTGCAGTCGGTGGGCAACAACGATTTCCCGGTCGTGCAGGCGATCTGTTTGATCCTCGTCGTTGTGTACGTGGTGGTGAATGCGGTGGTGGACGTGCTGTATCTGCTGCTGGACCCGCGACTGCGAAGAAGTAGATGACATCCTCTCCGTCCCCCACGCCCTCCGGCTCTCAGCCCCCGATTCCCGCCAGCCCCACATCGTCATCTGCGCACCGTCTCTCCACGGCGTCACAGATACTGCGCCGCGCGGCGCGCCGGGACCGGGTCGCGGCCGTATGCATCGCCTTCCTCGGGCTGATCGTGCTCGTGGCCATCCTCGCCCCGCTGATCGCCCCGCACAACCCCACCGAAGTGAATCTCTCGAGTCCTTACCTGGGACCCTCGCTCGAACACCCGATGGGAACGGACGCCTCGGGGCGGGACATCCTCTCGCGCGTGATGTGGGGGGCGCGCAGCAGCCTGCTCGGCCCGCTCGGCGTGATCGCGCTGGCGATCGCGCTCGGCGTGTCGATCGCACTCGCGGCGGCGTGGTTCGGGGGATGGGTCGATACGGGGCTCTCGGCGGTGATCGATGTGCTGTTCTCCTTTCCGGGCCTCTTGCTGGCGATCATCGCGGTGGCGGTGTTCGGTGTGGGCTTGGGGGCGCCGGTGATCGCGATCGGGATTGCCTATACGCCGATCATGGCGCGCGTGGTGCGCGGCAGCGCAATGCGCGAACGCGAGCTGCCATACATCGCCGCTGCGACGGTGCTGGGCCTGCCGGCGCGGCGCATCGTGTGGCGCCACCTGTTGCCGAACGTATGGCCGCTGATCGTGGCGCAGACGGCGGTGATGTTCGGCTACGCGACGATCGACCTGGCGGCGATCTCGTTCCTCGGCCTCGGCCAGCAGCCGCCTAGCAGCAATTGGGGGCTGATGGTCGCCGAAGGTCGTCCGGCGATCCTCGCGGGGCACTCTGCGCAGGCGCTGTATCCGGGGATCGCACTTGTCCTGGTCGTTGTCTGTGTGATGCTGCTGGGCAGGCGCTTGGGCGACCGGACAGAAGATTGGGAGCCCACCCACCCCGGAAGTGCCCCTCGCGTTTCCCGTGAGGGCGCTCCCCGTAGCCAGGCTGCCGACGTTTCCCGTGAGGGCGCTCCCCGTAGCCAGGCTGCCGACCGCCCGACACCGGGGCGCATTTGGAGGCGACGCGGATGAGCGTGCTGCTGGAGCTGGAGCACCTGCACGTGACGCTGCCGATGCACGAGGGCACGCGCACGGTCCTGCGCGACGTGTCGCTGCGGGTCGCCGAGGGCGAGGCCGTGGGGCTCGTGGGGATGAGCGGCTCGGGCAAGACGATGACGGCGCGCGCGATCGTGCGCTTGCTGCCGCGCGGTGCGGAGGTGGGCGGGGCGGATTCATCCTCGTCCGCGCCATCGACCACAACCCCACACCTGCCTTCGATCACACCCTCGGCTCCACTATCGACCGTTTCACCCCCGATCCGCTTCGAGGGACACTCGGTGCTGGACATGGACCGCGAGCAGCTGCTGCGCTACCGCGCGGGCAAGGTGGCGATGATCTTCCAGGACCCGCGCGCGCACATCAACCCGGTAAGGCGCATCGGCGACTTCCTGACAGAGGCGTTGGCCCTGACGCTGGGAATGCCACGCGTACAGGCCACCGCGAAGGTGACGCGGCTGCTCGGCGAAACGGGCGTGGAGGAACCGGAGCGGCGCCTGCGCCAGTACCCGCACGAACTGTCCGGCGGGCAGCTGCAGCGCGTGATGATTGCCGCTGCGCTGGCGTGCGAGCCGAAGCTGCTGATCGCGGACGAGCCGACGACCGCCCTCGACGTGACGACGCAGTCGGAGGTGATGGCGATGCTCGACGAGGTGCGCCGCGCGCGCGGGCTGGCGCTGCTGTTCATCACGCACGACCTCGACCTGGCGGCGGCGGTGTGCGGGCGGATCGTCACGATGCGCAGGGGCGCGATCGTGGGCGAGGGGCCCCTCGCATGCGGGGATCCGATCGTGGGCGAGCGGCCCCTCGCGCGCGGGGATCTATTGCAGACGCCGAGCCCCGCGACCACCCCACCCACGTCCGCGACCCCCGGTCTTGCTGCGCTTCGGCCCTCTGCCTCGAAGCCTCCCTCACAACCCTCTGCCCCACAGTCTCCGGTACTCGAAGCCGCAGCTCTGCGCAAGAGCTTTCGTGTACGTGGCGAGGACGGCCGCCGTGCCGAGCTCCTAGCGGTCGACGACGTCTCTTTCACTGTCCCACCCGGCGGGTCGCTGGCGATCGTGGGCGAGAGCGGCTCGGGCAAGACGACGGTCGCGCGCATGATCGTCGGCCTGCAGGCCCCGACCTCGGGGGCCATCGTGGTGGCGGGCAACCCGCGCAGCCGACCGCCGCGCGGCGCGCGGGAGCGCAGGGAGCGCGGGCGCGAGGCGCAGATCGTCTTCCAGGACAACTACTCCTCCCTGGACCCACGCCAGCGCATCGGCGACGCAGTGGCGGAGGCGGTGGACCTGCACTTCCACCCAACTCCCGAGGAGTGCCGCCGGCGCGTGGCCGAGCTGCTCGACAGCGTGGGACTGAAGCAGCAGCACGCGAATGCCCTGCCGCGCACGCTCAGCGGCGGCGAGCGCCAGCGCGCGGCCCTCGCCCGCGCGCTGGCCGTACAGCCGCGCCTGCTCGTGCTGGATGAGGCGGTCTCCTCACTCGACGTCGCCACCCAGGCGCAGATCCTCGACCTGCTCGCCCACATCCGCGCGAGCACCGGGACGGCCTACGTGTTCATCTCCCACGACCTGGCGGTGGTGCGGCGCGTGAGCGAGGAGACGATCGTGCTGCGCCATGGACGCGTGGTCGAGCGCGGCGCCACCCGGCAGATCCTCACGTCCCCCGCCGACCCCTACACGCGCCTGCTGCTCGATTCGGTGCCGCGCCCAGGATGGAGACCTCGCCGGCTCGCGATCCCCACGCGTAGGGCGTAAAGACCATTGCATACGCAAAACGAAAAGAGACAACCACAACTCCTCCCTTTACAAAGATTTCACCTCCGTACGAGGTTCACCACCAGCGCTTGGCCGTATGCGTGAGCAGCTCGGCGCCGTCCTCGGTGACGATCACATCCTGCTCGAAGTAGGAGGAGCCGAGGCCCGCGCGCGTGGGCATCGCCTCGACCGCGAGGCACATGCCGGGCTGCAGCAGGCGCTCCTCGGTGGGGAGGATCCAGGGCCACTCCCAGCCGAGGCCGAAGCCATGGCCGTGCGGGGGAAAGCCGATCGAGAGGGCCGAGGCATTCTCCATGTCCATTTCCTCGTCCCCGTCCATGGCGAGACCCACGGCGAGCAGATGGCCGTGGACTGCCTCGAACACCGCGCTGGCGGGGATCCCGGGACCGATCACGGCGATTCCCGCCTCCACCGCATCGATCGCGCCCTGGCAGAGGGCGGCCTGCTCGTCGCTCGCGGTGCCTCTCTCGCCGCCGATCCGCCCGCCGCGGGTCTGTCTGCTGTCGGTCTGCCCGCTGCTGGGCCGCCCGGCACCCGCAATGCGCTCCCCACCGCTCGACCCACTCCCGGGCTCTTCCACGACGCAGGTGCGCCCGAAGTCGAACAGGTAGCCCTCGACGGCGCCGTAGGAGTCGACGTGGAATATGTCGCCGGGCTCGAGGACGCGCTGCGACCACGAGGGGAGGTGGTTCCAGGTGAAGTAGTTGGAGTACGGGCCGGAGGCCACCGAGGTGTCGAAGAAGTGAACGCCCGCGGCGATGCCCACGCGGTAGCCCTCGGCCGTCGCCTGGGCCTCGGTGACACGCCCGCCGCCGCTCTGCGCCGCTTCCATCATCGCCGTGAGTACCGTGTCACCCACCTCGGCGGCCACGCGGATGCGTTCCAGCTCGAAGGGGCTCTTGACGACGCGCAGCGCTTCGATGAGGTCGTCGGCGTCGATGAGCTCACAGCCCGGCAGCGCGTCACTCAAGAGCCGCGCGATGCGGGCGGACATCACGTTGAACCCGCACACGCCGACACGGGCGCACGCGAGGCCGCGCTCGCCCAGCGCGCCGGCCACCGCCGCGGGGAAGTCCAGCGCGAAGCGCACATCCTCGATCCCGACGAGGTCGCGGCGGTAGTCGGCCCCGTCGACCACCAGCAGCGGCTCCTGGTCGGGGGCGAGCAGGACGGCGGAGTGCGAGCGCCCCACCCAGTAGTCCTGAAAGTCGGGCGTGAAGCCGATGTTGCCGTAGTGGCCGCAAAGGTAGAAAACATCGGCGTAGGAGTCGATCGCCGAGGCTCCGCGCGAGACGGCGAGCAGGGCGTCCAGGCCGCGCGCCGCGCACTGCTCCAGCGCACGCCGCCAGCGGCCCTCGTACTCCTCGACAGGGGTGGGGGCGGAAGTTGAGGGGCTCATGGGCTCATGGGCTCGTGGTGCGGGAGGCAGAGGTGGAGAGGTTCATCGGCAGGCCATCCTCGAAGCGGGCCGCGGCCCATCGGCCTCACCGCGGAGCGGCGGATAGACCAAAGGCCAGACGGGTAAGAGGGTGGGAGCGGGCGCGGCGTCGCACATGTGCCTACCCTACTTCCCAGATGCTTCCCCAACTGCAAGTTGTGTTCCGATGATGCGTATAGGGGTCGATGTGGGGGGCACCTTCACAGATGTGGTCGTGCTCGATGAGGCGAGCGGGTCGACCTCTTGGCTGAAGGTGCCCACCAACGCCCGCGAGCCCGCCAGCGGCGTGCTGGAGGCGATGGCCACTACAGGGGTCGCGCTGAAGGACGTCTCGCACGTGAAGGTCGGCACGACGCTGGGGGTCAACGCGGTGCTGACGCGTACGGGCGCGCGCACGGGGCTGATCACCACGCGCGGGTTTCGCGACGTGCTGGAGATCCGCCGCACGCACCGTTCGCGGCTGTTCGACCTGGACGAGCAGATCCCCGAGCCGCTCGTGCCGCGCGACCGGCGCCTGGAGGTCACCGAGCGGATCGACGCCGACGGCGAGGTGGTGGTGCCGCTGGACGAGGAGGGCGTACGTGCCGCGTGGCGGCGGCTGCGCGGCGCAGGGGTGCGCTCGCTGGCGATCGTGTTCCTGTTCGCCTTCGAGAACCCCGAGCACGAGCAGCGCGCACGCGAGATCGTGCTGCGCGAGGGGGGCGCCGAGGCGGTGTTCCTCTCCAGCGAGGTGCTCCCGGTGCACCGCGAGTACGAGCGCACCTCCACGACGGCGATGGCGGCGTACGTGGCGCCGGTGATGCGCGCGCACCTGGCCGAGCTCGAGGACCGGCTGCGCCAGCGCGGGCTGGCGCCAGGGCGGCTGTCGATCCTGACCAGCTCGGGTGGGGTGCTGGGCTCGGAGGCGATCGCCGCCGCGCCGGTGCCGAGCCTGCTGTCCGGTCCTGCGGGTGGGGTGGCGGGCGCGCACCGGCTGGCCGGCGAGGCGGGGATCGAAGACGTGCTGACGCTCGACATGGGCGGCACCAGCTGCGACGTGTCGGGGATCGTCGCGGGCCAACCCGACGAACGCCTGGATATCACGATCGAGGGGCTGGCGGTGAGCTACCCGACGTTCGACATCAACACGATCGGAGCCGGCGGCGGCAGCATCGCGTGGATCGACTCCGGCGGCGCGCTACGCGTCGGCCCGGAGTCGGCCGGGGCCTACCCCGGGCCGGCGTGCTACGGGCTAGGCGGGACCGAGCCGACGGTAACCGACGCGAACCTGATCCTGGGACGCTACGCGCGCTCCGCCCCCCTGGGCGGGGTGCTGGCGCTCGCGCCCGAGCTCGCGCGCGAGGCGGTTGCAGCGCGTGGTGGCGCGCCCGCTCGGCATGAGCATCGAGGCGGCGGCGGCGGGAATCGTGCGGATCGTCAACGCGCACATGGAGGGGGCTGTGCGGGCCATCTCGCTGGAGCGCGGGCGCGATGTGCGCGACTTCACGCTGGTGGCGTTCGGCGGCGCCGGCCCGGTGCACGGCGCGGACGTGGCGCGCGAGCTGGGGATCGAGCGCATCCTCGTGCCACCCTGCCCGGGCTGCACCTCGGCGCTCGGCGCGGTCGCGGCCGACGCGCGCCACGACCTGGTGCGCACGGTCGCGCGTCAGGTGCAGCACGTGCGCGCGCAAGCGCTGCGCGAGACGGTGGAGAGCATGGGCGCCCAGGCGCAGGCGGCGCTCGCGCGCGAAGGCTTCCGCGCGGGCGAGTCGGTGCTCGAGCTGTGGCTGGATCTGCGCTATGAGGGTCAGGCGCACGAGCTCGCGGTGCGCTGCCCCGAGGCGTTCCCAGGCCCCCCCGCGCCGCCGCCCGCCTTCGCGAATCTGCTGGTGGAGGCGGTGGGGCGCTTTCACCGTCTGCACGAGCAGCTCTACGGGCACTCCTTCACGGACGTGGAGGTGGAGCTGATCAACGTGCGCGTGACCGGCCACGGGGTGCTGCCGAGCCCGGCGATGTGGTGGGACTGGTCGCGTACGCTCGCGCCGGAGCTGCGCACCGACAGGACGCGGCGGGTGTACTTCCACGAGGTGGGCGACTTCCTCGACACGCGCGTGATGCGCCGCCGCGAAATCGAGCCCGAGCAGGAGGTGCAGGGGCCGGCGGTGATCCACCAGGTCGACGCGACGGTGCTCGTGCCGCCGGGGATGGTGGCGCTGGGCCATCCCTCGGGGAGTCTGGTGTTGAGCAGATGACGCGCCTGCGCCGGAAATCCCGGGACGTCTGGTGTTGAGCAGATGACGCGCCTGCGCCGGAAATCCCGGGACGTCACGACGATGGGGTACCCGTCATGCGAGCCCGGCGACGTGAGGCCTGCGCCAGTCGACGCCGGCAGCCTGGCCATCGCGGCCAACCACGCCTGCGGTCTGGAGCGCTGGCGATGACCAAGGACGAACTGATCACATATGAGGTGATCCGCCACGGCCTCACCGCGATCTCGCGCGAGATGGGTGTGACGCTGCGGATGACGTCGTGCTCGCCGATCTTCAACGAGGGCAACGACTACTCGTGCGCGATCTTCGACGCGCAGGGCCGGCTGGTGACGCACGGGGAGTTCCTGCCGATCCACCTCGGCGCGCTTTCGTTCTCGGTATTTCATGCGCGCGCGGCGTTCACCGAGGAGGGGCTGCAGGAGGGCGACACGGTCGTCATGAACGACCCCTACCGCGGCGGGTCGCACCTGCCCGACGTGACGATGGTCTCGCCGATCGTGCACGAGGGCGAGACGGTCGCTTACGCCGCCAACCGCGCGCACCACCTCGACATCGGCGGGGCGGTGCCAGGCAGCTTCTTCTCCGGCGCGACCGACAACTACCAGGAGGGGCTGCGGATCAGCCCGATGAAGCTGTTCAGCGGCGGCGAGCGCGACACGCACCTGCTGCGCATGCTGACGGAGAATTCGCGGCTGCCGGGGCAGATGCGCGTGGACCTGGAGAGCCAGGTGTCGGCCAATCGCACGGCGATCGAGCGCGTGCGGGCGCTGCACGAGCGCTATGGCGCCCAGATGGTGGCGAGCGCGATGCGCGAGGCGCTCGACTACTCCGAGCGGCGCATGCGCGCGGTGATCGCAGAGTGGCCCGACGGCGACTACACCGCCTCGGACTGGCTCGACAACGACGGCGTGCACGACGAGCCGCGCGAGATACGCGTGACGCTGCGCGTGCGCGGGGAGCGTATCGAGGTGGACTTCGCGGGCAGCTCCCAGCAGACGAGCGGGCCGCTGAACAGCGTGCTGGGGTACACGTGCTCGGGCGTATACATGACGCTGCAGGCGGCGACCGACCCCGACATCCCGCCCAACGCCGGCTGCCACCGGCCGATCGAGATCGTGGCGCCGGAGGGGAGCATCGTCAACCCGCGCTTCCCGGCGCCATGCACTGGAGGCAACGAGACCGTGTTCGTGATCTCCTCGGCGATCTTCCGCGCGCTCGCGCAGATCGAGGGGGCGCGCACGATGGCGTGCGACCAGGGGTCCTCCAACAACATGCTGATCTCGGGGTTCGACCCCCATGGCGGGGCGCGCTATGTGCTGTATGAGTACCCCGAGGGCGGGTGGGGCGCGAACGCGCAGCGCGACGGGCTGAACGCGGTCTACTCGATCGCGGGCAACACCTGGAACGTGCCCGTGGAGGTCGTGGAGCGGCGCTTTCCGCTGCGCGTGGAGCGCTATGAGCTGCGCCAGGACAGCGGCGGCGTGGGTGCCCACCGCGGGGGGTTGGGGATCCGCCGCGACCATCGCATCCTGAAGCACGACGCGGAGGTGTCGATTCTTGGCAACCGTGTGATGGTGCCGCCGTGGGGGTTCGCCGGCGGCGGCGAGGGCGGCGCGGCGAAGTACCGGGTGCTGCGGGCGGGCAGCGAGCCGATCAACCCCGCCCCGCGCTTCGGCTCGAAGGCGTTCGCGGTGCCGCTGCACGAGGGCGATGTGGTCGTCCAGATGACGGCCGGCGGGGGTGGCTGGGGGGACCCCCATGAGCGGGACCCCGCGAGCGTGGAGCGCGACGTGCGGCTCGGATACGTCAGCGGCGAGGCCGCCGCGCGCGACTACGGCCGGGGCGCGGAGGAGGCGGTCGAGGAGCCCCGGGCGCCGGTCGCGCGGGGTGCTGTGGCGCCGCGAATGCCCCGGCCGCCCCGGTGAAGGCCTATCTGTCCCGATGAGCCGGCCGCCCCGATCGAGGCGCGCCTGCCGCGATGCGCCGTCCGCCCTGAGTGGGCCGCCTGTCCTGAGTGGGCCGCCTTCCTCGAAGTCTCTGGGACCGCCGCGGTGAACACCCCGAGCGAGTACTACGCGCGGATGGCGCTCGTGCGCCACTTCGAGCAGGCCGCCTACCGCCTGTACGAGCGCGGTGAGCTGGAGGGCACCCTGCACGCGTCGATCGGCCAGGAGGCCGTCGCGGTCGGTGTGACGGCGGCGCTCAGGGATGACGACAAGGTGCTGAGCCACCACCGCGGCCACGGCCATGCGCTGGCGAAGGGGGTGGACCCGGGGCGGCTGATGGCCGAGCTGCTCGGGCGCGGCACGGGGGTGTGCGGCGGCAAGGGCGGCTCGATGCACGTGGCCGACCCCTCGTGCGGATTCCTCGGGTCCCTCGCGGTCGTGGGCAGCTCGATCCCGCTGGCGGTGGGCGTGGCGCTCGCCGCGCGGCGCGCTGGCTCAGACGCGGTGTGCGCGGTGTTCTTCGGCGACGGCGGGGTGAATCAGGGAGTGCTGTATGAGAGTATGAATCTGGCGACCATATGGCGGCTGGGGGTGGTGTTCGTGTGTGAGAACAACTCATACGCGATCACGACGCCGGCCAAGAAGGTGACGGCCGGCGAGGGCGTGCAGGCGCGCGCGCAGGCATTCGGCGTGAGCGCGCTGCGCGTGGACGGCCAGGACGTGGAGGAGGTGACGGGCGCGACGCGCACGCTTGTGGCAGAGGCCCGCGCGGGGCAGCCGTCGCTGCTGGAGTGCCTGACCTACCGCTTCCTCGGCCACTCCCGCGCGGACCCGCCGCACGGTCACTACCGCACGCGCGCGGAGGTCGAGCAGTGGCAGGGGCGCGACCCGCTGGTGGTGCTGGCGCAGAGCGCGCGCATGGACGCGCGGGAGTGTGAGCGGCTGGACGCGCAGGCGCAGGCGCGGGTGCAGGCGGCGGTGGAGTTCGCGCGCTCCTCGCCCCGGCCCGGAGTGACTGAATTGGCACTGGACGTGTGGGGCGATGAGTGAAGAGGTGACCTTCGCCGAGGCGGTGAGGTGCGCACAGGAAGACGCGATGGGGGAGGACGAGTCGATCGTGCTGCTCGGACAGGACATAGAGGCCGGGTTTCCCTTCGGAGCCACGCGCGGGCTGGCGGAGCGCTTCGGGGGCGAGCGCGTGCGGGATACGCCGATCTCCGAGGTGGCCACGATGGGGTGTGCGATCGGCGCGGCGATGATGGGAGCGCGCACGGTCGTGGAGGTTGACTTTGCCGGGTTTCTGCTGCTGGGGCTCGACCAGCTGGTGAACAACGCCGCGAAGCTGCGCTACATGAGCGGCGGGCAGCTGCGGGTGCCGCTTGTGGTGCGTGTGGGACAGGGACCGCTGGGCGCCTTCGCGGCGCAGCACTCGCAGACGCAGCACGCGTGGCTGGCGTCGGTGCCGGGGCTGGCGGTGGCGGCGCCGAGCGACGCGCAGGAGGCGTACACGCTGATGCGGTGGGCGCTGCGTCAGCGCGACCCTGTTGTGGTGACTGAGGACATGCGGCTGTATCGGGTAAAGGGGCCGCTGGAGCGGGAGGCTCCCGGTGCGCGGCTCCCTCCCGCGCCGCTCCCTCCCGCGCCGTCCCCTCGAGGGCCGTCCCCTCCTGGGCCGTCCCCTCCTGGGCCTTCCCCTCCCGCGCCGCTCCCTCCTGGGCCGTCTTCTCCCGGACTGTCCCCTTCCGCGCCATCCTCTGCGCTCGCCGTCCCCCGCGCCCGCGTGGTGCGCCCGGGCCGCGATGCGACCGTGCTGAGCTATGGCTTCGGTACCACCCTGGCGCTCGCCGCCGCACTGGAGCTGGCCGCTGCTGGGGTGGAGGCGGAGGTAATCGACCTGCGTATGCTCGCCCCCCTCGACGCGCAGGCCATCGGGGCGGCGCGGCATACCGGACGCGTGCTGTGCCTCGGCGACGATCCGCTGCTCGGAGGGATCACTGCGACGCTGGCGGCCGTGGTTGACTCCGTCGCCCCCGGCGCGGTCGTGGCGCGCCTCGGCGCGCGGCATTGGCCGACTCCCTTCGGCTCCTCGGAGGCCTACGTGTATCCCTCGGTGAGCTCCGTGGTTGCGGCTGTGCGCCGGCTCCTCGCCTGGCCCGAGGCCGCCGACGTGGAGATCGTCAATGGCGATTTCCAGCTCAAGTCGGTCAAGCCTTGCTAGCAGCAGCTTCACTGGCCTTGGCAGGGGAGAGCAGCGCCCAGTTGATCGTCAGGCCGCCCAGCTGCCCAAGGAAGCCTGCGGCAAACGCTCCGAGGTACTGGGATACGGTGCCAAACTGCGTGTTGGCGTAAATGCCGAGCACATATGCGAGCGCCGTGACGATTGCAGTGACGATGGCGATCGTGTAGTCAATCGTACGCACGCGTGCGATCAGCGTAGCCGCGCTGACCCGGTCCGGCAAGGTGCTCGCCACGCGGGTGAGGAGTGCGGCGCTCGCATCGCCCACGGCGGCCGGGAGCAGTGAGGGAGCCAGCCCGTGGTCTGCTCGTCGGGTGCTCACAGCGATAGCGGCTCTGTCCGCGAGCTCCTCACGGGCTTCCTCGAGGGAGATCAGCAGGTTGCGGGTGCCGGTGTGATCGCGCGTGCGGGCACCATCTGCGTGCTTGTAGATGGTGTCAGGGTTGCTGCTCAACGCTCCGTTCTGCTGGCGACCGTCGAGCGCGGTCCACAGCTGCCATGCGACGATAAAGGCCGTGAGCACGTTGGTCTGATCGCGAAGCTGTTCCACGAGGATGGTCGTCGAGGCGGCGTCGGAGGGAGCGACAGATGTCTCCCTGAGCAGGCTCTCGGTGTCGCGCGCGGCGTCTGTCTGTGCGCCCTGCGCAAGTTGTTCGAGCGCTCGCAGCGAATCGATCACCCTCCTGACCTCGAAGTCGATCAGCAGCCACTGATCGACCGCTTCGCTGACCAGGTCCACGGGAGCCACGAGCGCTTCGATCGATTCCTTGCGGAGCAGGCACCACAGCCCCTGTGGATCCTGCAGCGGCTGGGCGAGGGCCGCCGCAGGGCAATCCTTTGGCTTCCTGGAGTGGACCCGGTTTCGCGGACAGTCGCGGGCTTGGCTGGCTAGGTTTTGTTTGTGGGGGTGATTATCTCTCTCTCGTATGCCTCTGGGGAGAGGTAGCCGAGGGTGGAGTGTCGTCGTTGTCTGTTGTAGAACGCCTCGATGTACTCGAAGACGGCGGAGCTGAGGTCGCGTCTGGTGGGCCAGGGTTGGCGGTGCACGAGCTCTTTCTTGATGGTGGCGAAGAAGCTCTCGGCGACGGCGTTGTCGTAGGCGTCGCCCTTGGAGCCCATCGAGACGGCGATCCCGGCGTCGCGGGCTTGCTGCCCGAACGCAAGACTGACGTATTGCGAGCCCATATCGCTGTGATGCACGAGACCGGGCGCGGGGCGCCGGCGGGCGAGCGCCATCTGCAGCGCCTCGACGACGAGCTCTGAGCGCATGTGCTCGGCCATCGCCCACCCCACGATCATCCGCGAGAACGTGTCTTGGACGGCGGCGAGGTAGAGCCAGCCCTCCCACGTTCGCAGATACGTAAGGTCCGCGACCCACAGCACGTTCGGGGCGGCCGGGGTGAACTGCCGGTCGACCAGATCATCGGCGACCCTGACACCTGGCACCCTGATCGTCGTCTTCCCGCGTTTGACCCGCACCAGCCCTGAGATCCCGGCCCGGCGCATAAGGCGCCGCACCCGCTTGCGCGAGACCTGGATGCCATCTCCCAGGCGCAGCTCGGCCGCTACCCGCCGGGAGCCGTAGACGCCCCTGGCCTGCTCGTGGATCTCCTTGATCCTCGAGGTCAGCCACGCATCGGAGAGCGCCCTGTCGCTTGGGACCCTGCGCTCCCACCCGTGGTAGCCAGAACGGCTCACACCGAGGACCTCGCACATCACAGAGACTGGGAAACTGGCCCTCTCCGCCGAGATGATCCGGTAGGCGCTCACCGGGTCTCGGTCTCCGCTGCGAAAAGGACCGCGGCTCGCTTGAGGATCTCGCGCTCCTGCTCCAAGCGTTTGACCCGCTTGCGCAGCTCACGGAGCTCTTCGCGCTCCGCGCTCGTCAGCCCGTCATCGCGCTCCCGATGATCGAGCTGGCGCTGCTTGACCCAGTTATGCAGCGACTGATCGCTGCAACCCAGGCTCTCAGCCACATCCTTCACCGCCCGGCCAGCGAGCACCAGCTCGACAGCCTGGCGGCGGAACTCCGGCGGATACGGCGGCTTCGTTCGCGGCATGAACACATCCTTTCGCGTCCAAGCCAATCAAGCGCTCAACTGTCCGTCAGACGGGATCCACTCCATCCTGGGAAGGTCCGAGCGTCTGGGTAGCTTCAGCACATACTGCGGGGTGCCCTCCGGCTGCTCGGCTTGGCCCCGCTCGTAGCGGTCCAACGCGTCGAGGAACCTGGCCTTGAGCAACTCGCGGCGGCGCCTGGCCGCCCACCATGCTGTTCCCCCACCTCCGATCAGCGCTCCGATGAAGACGACCAGGACCGGCCAGAGGATGCTGTCCTGCGCCTTCAATTCGACATCGACGGAGACGGTGGGGGCGATCTGGAGCGATCCCTTGTAGAGGCCTGCCGATGGCACTCCGAGGATGCGCACGTGGCCCTGCTCGACTCCCGAAGGCAGAGCTCGCGGCTGCGGGCTGTCCAAGGCGAACTCGGCGATTGCCTGATGTCCGGAGTCGGAGGCGAGCAACCCGGTGGAGGCGGTCGGCGCGCTCGTGCCCATCCTCACCCACACTCGCTCGGTGGAGCTGACGTGGGCAGCGTTGGCGCCGGCGAACGGTCCCATCTGGCGGGTGAGCGTCACTACCACGGTCGAAGGTTCGACGGTGGTGGTGTCTGCGAGGGCCACGGGAGCGACCCAGCCGAGGCTGCCGGCGGCCGCGATCAGCGCCGAGGTTGCCGTGGGGAAACGCAACTCAGATCCGTCCCACGCGGAATTGCAGATCGAGCCTCTTGACCATGCCGTCGACCTCGGCGTAGAGCCGGTTGAGCTCCATGTCGATGCCGTTTGACAGCTTGGTCAGCGTGCGCTGCCCCTCGTCGAGCCCTTTAGACCGCTCGCCGCGCTCGATCTCATCGGTCAAGCTCAACAGCCTGGCTACCGCCTGAGCGTACTTGTCCGCCCATGGGTGGTGGGCGCTCCCGTCCTGGTCGCGAGCGTCGAGATACTCCCTGAACAGATCCCCCCGAGGCTCGCCTTTCGGGTCGATCGTATCGGCCAGCTCTCGCAGCCCCGCCTCTCCGATCTCCCTGCTCAGCAGTTCGGTCTGCTGCGCTCGCTTGGCGCGCTCGTCGGGGTCGGCGTGTAGCCATAGGATCTGAAACTGGCCCAGCTCGCGGAACACTGCGAGCTCGTCGGGATGCTTGAACCCGCTGACGGCGATCCGTGGAGGGCTGGCGCTCGAGAATCCGTGGCGGTGAAATCTGTGGTGCACCTGGCGCAGCATCTTGCGCGCCAGATAGCCACCGTCGCCGTACGGTGCCGACAGCGGCCCCGGCGGCCGGTGCCCGGCGCGCAACTCGTCACCGAGGTTCTGCAGCGTCCCACGCCCTTCGACGGGTAGGCCCAGACGCTCGGCCTCTTGACGTACAAGCGCCGACATGCTGTAGACCTCGAAGCCCTTCTTATCGGACAGATAGGAGAGCACAGTCGACTTGCCCGAGCAGCGGGCGCCGATCACCCCAACGATGTAGCGAACGGGAAACGGAGTCACCCACAGCAGGTCTGGATCTCGATACAGACGCGAGAACTCCGGGGGGTACTGGCCGTCGTAGCGACCGCCATCTGTCTGGTCAAGCGGGCGCTTGCCCATTATTGACCTCGTAGAGGGCGATCTGTGCGATGCGCACACCGACGTAGAGCACTATCGGCACGCTGCCCATGTTGGAGAGCTCGAGTGTGATGGTCCCGTGAAAGCCCGGCTGAACCATCGTGGCCGTCGCGATCAAAAGGCCCAGCCTGCCCCACGAGGACCTTCCCAGCGCCTGCGCGGACAGGTTCTCGGGCAGTGTGACGAACTCCAGCGTCCGCGCGATCGCGAACTCTCCGGGGTGCAGATAGAAGGCGCTGCCCATCGGGCGGCGCATGTAGTCTTGGTAGTCGCGTAGGTGCTCGGCCACCTCCTCGACACGGGCTGGATCGAACAGGGCCAGCCCCGTGGCTCTCCGAGTTACGATCATGTCGGGGCCGAGGCGGAGATCGACGCTGGCCTTGTCGAACTGACGTGCCGGATCGACGATGGGGGTTATCGCAAACCCGGATTCCGGATCGCGCAGCCGGCGCTTGATCTCCTGCTTTCCAAGTAGTCCCGGCCCGTGTGGGCGGATGGCGTTCATAGGGGCCTGGGCCTCGGCTTGGGGGAGGTGCGATGGCTCACAGCTCTGGGGAAAGCGCTATCGGAGCCAGTTCTTCGCGCAGCTTGAGCATCTTCTGCAGCAGCCCACTCAGCTCAAGTGCGCCCTGGAGCCTCTCACAGGCCTGTATACGGCTTTCCACCAAGTCGACCCCTTCGTACTCGAGTAGCGGGGCCGAGGTTACCGGGTTCAGTGCGAGCCATCGCAGATAGCAGCCGTTGAGGATGGAGCGCCAGTCCATGGGTCGCGACCACTCCTGGTCTTCCTCCTCGCCCCCGTCCCCTTCCCCCATGATCTGGGACTCGGGCGGTCTGTCTCTGTGCGCGTCGCGATCCCAGATCTTCTCGGCTGGCGACATGCCATCGGCGAGCTTGGACCAGACGAGTGGCATATCCTCGGCGAACATGGAAGTCGGATAGGCGGCTCCGCCAAGCAGCTCATCGATATCCGCGTCGAGCTTTCTCAGCCCTTCGTCGAGGACCTTGCTCAGATCGGATTCCTCGACTTCATACGAGGGCATCAAGCTGCGCCACTGCTCGATCACGCTGCGCATCTCTGTCCAGCCAGACTCGTCACCTGCGCTCGCATCTGGCGCCTCCTCGAGAAAAACATCCACGGCTTCGTCGATCCGAGCCATGCGCCAGGGAAGCTCGGGGTAGACCGGCGCATCGCCCCGCTCCGGAGGCGCTGGCCAGCGTAGGACATTGCGGGTCAGGGTGTACTCGGCGAACGCCAATGCGTACGCGGGGCCGACCATCCTCACCGCAAGACGGTCGCAGGCGGCCTCGGTGAAGAGCCGCAAATCACGCTGGCTTCGCTTGGCCGAGCGCCGATCTTTGCCTGCTGAGCGCTGCCCCGCAACGGTGTCCTGCCAGATGCGCTCGCCCCTGCCCTTGCAGTCAAACGCAAGATGCGCCAGCTCGTGCGCAAGCAGCGCGTGGAGGAACGTGTCTCCTTCCAGGAACAGCGGATACTCCACCGCAACCAGGCGGGGAAGCGTCTCAAGCTGGTCATTCACATCAGGGTCGAGGAGGCCCACGATGCCGCCAAGTTTGCGAAAGACGTGCTCCCAGGTTTCGTAGTGCAGTCTCGGGACCGGCTTGAAGATGATCTCCGTGTCGGGAAGGCCCGGGATGGTCTTGGCCAGCGCCACGAACGGCTGCGCCAGAGCGTCCAGCGCCTGGCCCTGCACGTCAGTGAGCAGATCGAACCAGATCTGCAGCTCCTTCTCGAAGTCGCGCACCGCGTCGGTGAGTCGGACCAGGCGGGGGTCGAGCGCGAGGGTCTGGTGCGCGGAGGGCTCGACCGAGATGCTCGGCGCCTGGGGCGGACGATACGGGACATCGAGCCGGCGCGCCAGGCCGACCACCTCGCGTCGCAGTACGCCGACGGCGATGGACAGCCCGCGGACGAGAAGCTTGATGCCCGGGAGATCCTCGCGATCCATGTAGCGCCGATCGAATGCCTGCACCTGGCGCTCCATTCCCTGGATGCGCGTCAGGTTGCGGCGGAGCACCAGGCTGGGCAGATCGAGCGAGCTCACCCCTCAAGTTCTACCGCCACGATCGGAGCGAAGCCGAAGGCTTCGATTTGCTCGAAACTGGGAGGGTATTCCCGCAGTCGGAAAGCGCTCAGCCGATGGGCATTCCCAGCGCGCGTTCTTCGGTTGTTTGGGGGGATGGGTGGGGGCCGTCGAAGACATCGTTGACGTGCGCCATCCGCTCGAGCAAGCTGGGGAGCTGGTTGGTCACGAGCGCACGTTCGGCCTCGCTCAAGGCGCTCACGCTACCCATGCGGGCAAGGTTGCGAACGGCCCTCTCGGCCTCCCCGAGGAACTCGACGATTCTCTCCTCGTCCTTGCGCTCCTCGTCTTCGTCCAACTCCCCCCGATCAGGCTCGAGCAGGACTTTGGCCATCAAGTCGTAGTTGGTGCGGTCTTCGTCCACGGAGGGCAGATCGTCAGCGAAGCTGACGATCTCGTGCGCCTCGCTTTGGTCCAGGGCGTAGCGGCGGGCCTGCTCGCGAGCGGTGATGAGCTGGTCGAGCGGCTCGCCGCCACGACGCGCGGAGGCGAGCACGTTGGTGAACATGAGCAGGCGTCGGCGATCGCTACGATCCAACGGAGCGGCCCCGACCGAAGCAGCATCCAGATGGGCGATGACCTGGCCCACGACGTTTCCGAGTGTGGCCGCCTCGGGGTGCTGCACGGCGAGGCGGGCCTGGCTGCGCTTGCTCATAGCTTGTTCCCTCCAGAGCCTCGGCCGTGCGCCACGGCCCGGTGAGCGCAGTTACCGACTGTGGACAGGTGGTGGAGCATCGCTGGTAGCCGATCGGCTCGAGGATGGATCGAAGGCGCGAGCATAGGGTGTGTTACCCGTTGGCGCAATTGAGACCTCCGGTTGGAGTGCCCGGCAGGGAACAGGGGCCGAATTGCCACGCCGCGGACGATCGCAGGCGGCGGGGAGACTTCGATGGATTGCGTGCTACGCCGTGGCCCGCGCGAGGCCGCGAGAATCGCCCATGCGCAACATTCCGCTGTCGATCCTGGTCTGTGTGAGCGTATATAAACACGCCCAATCGATGATGACAGACCCCCTGGGTCAGAGCTGCAGAATCTCGCAAGTACCGTTGAAATGGAACTTGGCCCATGGGTCAGATTATAGTTGCACGGTGCGGGGACGGAAGGAATTCGACATCTCGACAGCGCCCCAAGGCCGCCGGGAGCGGCTGTCGTGGACGCGCTACCCCGGCCAGTTCCCCTCCTGGATGCTCGAGCTGGCCGCCGAGGCCGCTCGCGTTCCCCTCGGCGGCGCGGTCATCGATCCCTTCTGTGGATCAGGTGGCGCCGCACTCTTCTTCACCCGCCGCGGCGAGCGGTTCATCGGTATGGACGCTCACCCGCTGATGGCGCAGGCGGCGGCGGCAAAGCTCTCGCGCCCCGGCCCCGAGCGCGAGTTGAAAGAGCGCGCCGCCGACGTTGTGGCGCGCGCGATGCGGATGCCGGTCTCGAAGCTTGCCGACATCAGCGACGTTGTCCGGCGCGGCCTGAAGCCGGGCGCGGCGGTCGATCTCGTCCGGCTGCGCGAGGCCAGCAAAAGCCATGGGGGTGAATGGGCGGGGCACATGCGCGTTGCCGTGTTGGCGGTGCTGCGCGAGCACGCTGGCTCTGGCTGGCCCTATCCCGGCGGGCATGCGCCGCGCAGCCCACGCCGCTCGGTTGCGGAAGCGTTCATCGAGCGGATCGGTGAGATGGCCGGCGATATCGCTGCGGCACCCCGTGACCCGTCGGGGTATGTGATCCACGCCGACGCCCGCAGTCCTACAGCGTGGTCGACTATCCCTCCAGGCTCAGCCGACGCCTGTGTATCCAGCCCACCCTACCTAAACCAGATCTCCTATGTTGAGATGACACGCTTGGAGCTCTACTTTCTCGAGTTTGCGCGCAGCTGGTCAGAGCTGAGGGAGCTATCGCGCTCGCTGCTGGCATCCTGCACCCAGCAGGTTTCCCGAGGCGTCGCGGCTCACGCCGAGAGAGCTCTCGGCGCCTATCCGGCGACGGCGACGGCGATCGCCCCGCTGGCAGCGCGATTGGCGGCTGCCCAGGCGGAGCGCCGTCGAGGAAAGCTCTACGACGTGCTGCTGGTCAGCTACTTCGCGGAGATGGCCATGGTTCTGCGCCATCTGCATCGTGCGCTGGCCCCCGGAGGCCGAGCGGCGTGGATTGTCGGCGACAGCGCGCCCTACGGGGTCTTCGTCGACACGCCGGCCCTGATTGGCCTACTCGCTGACGAGCTGGGGTTCGAGGTGGTGGCCGACGATCGGCTGCGCTCGCGCGGGCGTAAGTGGGCGGGCGTGGGCGCACGCCATGCGCGCGAACTCAGCGAGAGGCTGCTCGTCATACGCCGCCACCCGTGGGGCGATCAGCTCACGCTTCCGGGTCTGAGACAGGAGCGGGGCGGCGGATCCTCACCTGCAGCTGCTGGGGATTTTGTCTAAAGCGCTCGGCCAGTTCGCGTCGGATATCCACCAGAGAGTCAGAGTTGGAGAAGGCAAGCTGGTGCTCGCGCAGGACGGCTGACTCCTCTCGATAGCTATCGAGCAGCCGATCCAGTGCGTCGAGCGCCGTCCCGACCTCGGTCCTGCGGCGCGCAACGAGCTCATGGGCGATGACACTCAAGGCCCAGTCGCGCATCGATGGATCCAGCCAGATGCGCTGGACACGCCGTGCGCGCTCTCGGCGCAGAGCGCATCCGAGACGGATCTTGGCATGCGCCACCGGATACTTCGCGAAGTCTGCCGTGGCTCGCGGACGGCTCTCGCGACGATCGACCGCGTCAGCGAACGCATCCAACGGACGCTTGAGGGCATCTCCGACCCCTGAGGGCTGGGCGGGCTCGATGCGCAGGGCCCGCGACTCCGATCGGTTCCCGTTCACAGCAAGCAGCAGGACCGCCGCCATCGCGACTGGGTACATCGGCTTTCCCCGGCCCTCGAGGCAGTCGATGACCTCGACGAGCCTGCGTTGAGTCCAACGGCGGTAGGCCATCGTGAGCTCACCGGCGCCAGCCAGCTCGCGACGGACCGTTGCGTGGGATGCTCCCCCACGGAGCAGCTCGATCGCCATCCGCCCCTCCGGCGTCACCAGCACGCTGCCGGCGCCCTCGATGAGGACTCTGGCGCCGTAGTCCGGTACGACGTCGAGGTCGAGAGCCGCAGGCTTTCTCGCCTCCACCAGCTCGCGTAGCTTTTCTCCAGACGTGGTCGGACCGAACCATTCTTCAAGCTCACGCAGGTCACGGGCCAGCGTCATGGGCAGCCGTCCGGTCATCGCGTACCACGACCGCTCGAGCGCCGCGAGCGTGCTGGTAGGTGTGGGGTCCCAGTCCATGGGTTAGATTCTCGCGGCGCTCCTAGCGATCGAGACCGCCAACCATCGAAGAGCAGGCCATCGAGGGGGAGCGACCGGCATACTAGTCCCGTGCCGCGCCTCGGCCACGATCGGCTGCTCGGGATCGCGAGCACCCCATGACGACACCGCGCTCTGCCAAAGTCCCTCCCCCCAAGCGGGCGCCGTGAACGGCCATCCCGCTCGCGAGGAGACGGTATGACCATTATCGAGCCCGGCTACATGGAGGGCACGCGCGGCGCGATGGCCGTCGACTGGGAGTCACGCATCGACATGGCGCGCATGCGCACCGCGCGCCTGGCGCGTGCGAGCGAGGCGGTCGCGGCCGCCGGTTATGACGCAGTGCTGCTGCTGGGCGATCCCAACATCCGCTACGTCACCGCCGTGGCCACCACGTCGGTGACGGGTGCGGGTGGCTTTCACTACTCGCTGCTGCTCCCCGACGGGCGCGTCACCCACTGGGACAGCGCCGACCACGCGGTCCACCAGCGGCGAACGTGCCCGTGGCTCACGGACGTGCGCTACGCGGCGCCAGGCATCGGCATCGTGCCCGCCGCGCTCGGGCCGGGGCCGACGGCCGAGGTGCTTGCCAAACAGATGGCCAAGGAGATCGCCACGGCGCTGTCCGACCACGGCGTGCTGTCGGGGCGCATCGGCCTCGACACCGGCCAGCCTGAGTTGCAGGCGCTGCTGGAGCGCTACGGCTATGCGGTCGACGCGCGCGCCGGCGCCGCGCTGGCAAAGGCGCGCGCCGTGAAGACGCCTGAGGAGATCGAGTGCCTGCGCCTCAGCGCGGCCGTCTGCGAGGCAGGGTTTCAGGCGATGCGCGAGGCAATCCGGCCCGGCGTGCGCGAGAGCGAGGTGTTTGCGCGCGGCCTCGCGCGCATCGTCGAGCTCGGCGGAGAGCCCGGCGGAGGCAACATCTCAAGCGGCCCCAACACGTGGCCCAAGAGCCAGGCCGACACGACCGATCGGATCGTGCGGCCCGGGGACGTGGTGTACTCGGACCTCTACAACATCGGCTTTCATGGCTACCGCTCGTGCTACTACCGCACGTTCAGCTGCGGTCCGCCACGGCAGGAGACCCGCGACGCTCACAGCCGCGCAGTGGAGAGTCTCTACGGCGTGCTCGACGCGATCGCGCCCGGCGTCACCACCGCCGAGGCGGCGCAGCGCTTCCCCGACGCGAAGGGCGAGTACTGGGACTACTACGGCGCCACGGAGGCGTGGCAGATGACGACCAACCACTGGGGTCACGGGATCGGGCTGTCGCTATATGAGATCCCGCTGACCTGGCGCGGCGTGGCGGCGGAGGCGGCGACGGTCTACGAGGAGGGCATGACAATGGCCGTGGAGACCCAGGACCGCGACGGCCACGGCCAGGGCGTGCGCGTGGAGGAGATGGTGGTCGTGCGCGAGGGCGGCGTGGAATTGCTGACGCGCTGGCCGATCGAGGACATCACGGTCTGTGACTGACGCTGATGTGGCCCAGCCCGTCGCACCCGGCCCCGAGACCGGGCCGCCGAGGGGGCGGCTCGCGGGGCGCGTGTATGTCGTGACGGGCGCGAGCCGCGGCATCGGCGCGGGGATCGCGCGGTGCCTGATCGGGGAGGGCGCACGGGTTCTTGGTGTGAGCCGCACCTCGGCGGCGCAGGGGTCCGGCGGGCAGGAGGGGGTGTTGGGCGTGAGTCGCAGCTCGGTGGCAGAGGGGCCCGGCGGGCGGGAGGGTGTGGGTGAGTGTGTTCATTTTGAGTCTTGTCATGCCAATGCATATACGTACCTCGAAATGGACATCACACACCCCCATGCTCCGGCCCGCCTCCTCGCCGCGGCGCTCGACGCCTTCGGCCGCGTCGACGGTCTCGTCAACAACGCCGGCCTCCTGATCGAGGGGGCCTGCTGGGAGCAGGGCGAGGAGGACGTGGGCGCGATGCTCGCCGTCAACCTCACGGCCCCCTTCTGCCTCTCTCAGGCGTTCGCCCGCCACTGGGTGGCGCGAGGCGAGGCGGGGACGATTCTCAACGTCTGCTCGGTCGAGTCCCAGGTCGGCTGGGCCTCGCCGCCGCACGCCGCCTACGCCGCCACGAAGGGTGGCCTGCTTGGCTTGACACGCGCGCTGGCGCTCGAACTCGCGCCGCACGGCATTCGCGTGGTGGCGATCGGACCGGGGCCGACGGCGACCGCGATGACCCCCGAGATGGCGGAGCTCGCCACGGCGATCCCGCTTGGCGGGCGCCCGGCGACGCTGGATGAGATCGGCGACGTGGTTGCCTTCCTGGTGTCCGACGCGGCCCGCTACATGACGGGCGAGATCGTGTACGTCGACGGTGGGTACCTGGCGCGATGAGCCGTTTCGCCGGCCAGCGAGCGCTTGTCACCGGCGCCGCCTCGGGCATCGGCCGCGCCGTCGCTCGCCGGCTCGCCGCGGAGGGCGCCACGGTCGTCGGGCTCGACCTCGATGCGACGGGATTGGAGGAGACCCTCGCTTCGCTCCCCGGCGCACGCGCCGTGGTGGCGGACATCGCAGATGGGGCTGGCTGTGGCGAGGGTGGCGTGGCTGGTGGCGGCGCTGGCGGCGATGAGGTGCTGGCGCTCGCCGCCGACGCCGACGTGCTCGTCAACGCGGCGGGCGTGCTGGAGCGTCACGACTTCCTGGCCCACCCGCTGGAGGCATGGCAGCGCACGCTCGCCGTCAACCTGCTGGCGCCCCAGCGTCTTTCGCGCGCGTTCGCTCGCGCTCGTATCGAGGCCGGTGCGGTGGATTCTGAGGCCCCCACCAAGGGCGCGATCGTCAACGTCTGCTCGACCGAGTCCTTCGTCGCGATCCCCGGTCACGCCGCGTACACCGCGTCCAAGAGCGCCCTGCTGCTGCTCACCCGCGCCTTCGCGCTGGAGCTCGCGCCGCATGGCGTGCGCGTCAACGCGGTTGCCCCGGGGGTCACGCAGACGGGCATGAACGCCGCGCTGCGCGCGGACGCCGCGCAGGCCGCGGCGCTCCTCGAGCGAGTCCCGCTGGGGCGCTTCGCTACACCCGAGGAGCAGGCCGCGGGGATCTGCTTTCTGGCCTCCCCGGAAGCCTCGTTTATCACCGGCGCTACGCTGCCGATCGACGGCGGTTGGCTCACGCAGTGAGGCCGATGGCGTCCACCCTCCTCCCGCGCGGCGGGTGCGGCAGCCGCGTCGGAAACGCACTTCGTGGCCCCCGGCGTAGCCCCTCTGGGGCGGAGCCCTTTCTTTTTCTGTCAGCCGGCGGTCCGTCCCCGGCCGGCGTGCTCCGCGCTAGTGTTGCCTAGGTGTCCGTCGCCGACTCTGCGACCGCTTCGCCCACCGTTGCCGAGTGTGTGGCCGCGCTCGCCGAGGGACGCGTCACTTCCGTCGAGCTGACCGCCCGCGCGCTCGCGCGCATTCACGCCACGCAGCCCACGCTCAACGCCTTCCGTGTCGTCTTCGACGAGTCCGCGCCCGCCGCCGCCGCCGAGGCCGATCGGCGCCTGGCTGCCGGCGAGCGCCTGCCCTTGCTCGGCGCCCCCGTGGCCGTCAAGGACGACTGCGACGTCGCCGGCCACCCCACTGCCTTCGGCTGCCCCGGCGAGTTCCCGCCCGCCGCGCAGGACAGTGAGCTCGTGCGCCGCCTACGCGAGGCGGGCGCCGTGATCGTCGGCAAGACCAACTCCCCCGAGCTCGGCCTCTACCCCTTCACCGAGGGCGCCGCCTTCGGCGCCACGCGCAATCCCTGGCACCTCGACCACACGCCGGGTGGCTCCTCCGGGGGCTCCGCCGCGGCGGTGGCGGGTGGGCTCGTGCCCGTCGCCACCGGCTCCGACGGGGCAGGTTCGGTGCGCATCCCCGCAGCCTGGTGCGGCCTAGTTGGTGTCAAGCCTCAGCGCGGGCGCATCTCCACCTGGCCGGACGCCGAGGCCTTCAACGGGCTCACCTGCTTCGGTCCGCTCACGCGGACCGTCGCCGACGCCGCCCTGATGCTCGACGTGCTGAGCGGCCCTCACCCGGGGGATCGCCACGTCCCGCCCGCGCCGCCCGAGCCGTTCGCCGCCGCCGCCGCGCGTGCACCAGGTCGGCTGCGCGTCGCGCTCTCGCTGCGCGCGCCCTTCAGCGGCGCCCCCGTGCGCCTGGATGCTGAGATCCGTGCCGCTGTGCATCGCCTGGGCGGCGTCCTGCGCGAGCTAGGCCACTCGGTCTCCGAGGATGACCCGCGCTACGGCCCGATGGGTCTCACGCTCGTCGCGCGCGGGCAGTCCGGCGTGCACGAGTGGTCGCGCCGCGTCCCCGACCGCTCGCTGCTGCACCCCGTCACGCGTTCCTCGGCTTTGGTCGGACGCCTCTTGAAATGGCCCGTCCTGGGGGTCGCCAGGCGTCTGGAGCCCTTCTTCCAGCGCCACGTCGGCGCGATCTTCCAGCGCGCCGACGTCCTGCTCGTGCCCACCACCGCCGCGCCGCCTCTGCCGATCGGCGCCACCGAGGGCCTCTCGGGTTGGTCCACCGACCAGCTCGTCGCCGGCTCCTGCCCCTACGCCTGGCCCTGGAACGTGCTCGGCTGGCCCGGCATCTCCGTTCCCGCCGGGGTGACCCATGACGGGTTGCCATTCGGCGTGCAGCTGCTCGGCCCCGCGCACTCCGAGGGGCTCCTGCTGTCGCTCGCCGCGCAGCTCGAGCGCGTCGAGCGCTGGCCCGAGCGCCTGGCGTCGTTCGCCGGGAGCCCGCAGGCGTCTCCCGCGTAAAGGCTCTGGAGCCCCCATGCTCCTGGGGTGCGCCGCACGTGCACCCGCCGCCGGGACCTGGCACACTTTCCCGCGTGATTCCGACTGGCAGGCTTTACCTGAGGCGGTGGAGTTTGGGGGACGCCACCTCGTGGCTGTGCGCCCGGCTGCGATGGGCGTCTCTGCTGCTGGCTGTTTTGTGTGCCCTGCCAGTCGCGACCTCGACAAGCGCGACTGCGTTCGCCGCCGCATCCTCCCCGAGCGCGGCGGCCGTCGCGAAGACGTCCAGTGAAAAGGCCCTCCACGAAAAGACGGTCCGTGCCGCTGCGGCGCGCCTGCGCGCGACGGCCGTCAGTGCAGGGTCCGGCCTCAAGCTCGAACCCGCCGAACTGACGCTCTCCAACAACCGCTGGGCCTCGGGCGCTAGCGCGCAGCTCACGCTCGTCGGCCCCCACGCGGTGCCCTTCGCCGCGCTCGGCCCACGGCAGACCTTCACGCTGTACGACGCCACCAACGACGTCGCCCATCTGAGGCTCGAAGCGTTCAAGGAAGCCTCTCGTGGCGTGCTCGAAGCGAAGTTCGTCCTGCTCGGCTCCCCGCCCGTCGGTCACTACAGCGGCGAAGTCACGCTGTTCCCCTACTCCCCCGCCGGGCCGCGCATGAAGCTCACGGTCAACTCCCACCGCTCCTTCGGACTGGCCTTCCTGCTCGTCATCGCCGGTGTCCTCGTCGGCGGGCTCGCCCAGATGCTCTATGGCCTGAACGGGCGCCGCGACGTGCTGCTGGCGGCTGTCACGGAAGCCGACGCGCGAGTCGGGCAGGTGCGCGACGCGCTGGGCGACCAGGCCGGCGCGGTGTCAGCCGCCATGTGGTCACTCGACGGCCTCGCCACCGCCTCGGACCAGACCCAGGTGGCGAGCTCGCCGCTTGGCAGTCTCTGCGGCGTGGAGGCCCTGCGCGACAGGATCGCCGGCGCCCGCAACGACAAGGACCTCGAAGAGGACACCGGATCGACACTCGAAGTGGTTGCCCGCCTCCAGCGCTGGCTGCGCGTGGCACCGGCCGCCTGGCGCCTTGCACTGGTGGCCGACGAGCCTGGCGGCGAGGACTCGGGCTGGCGCTCCACCCACACCTGGCGCGACACCCGTCTGCTGCAGGAGCATCTGCAGTACGAGCCACCCACCACGGCCGACGTGGACGATCTGGTCGAACGGCTCCTATGGCAGATCCGTTGGCATCACTCGCTTTTAGACCTGCACGTCTGGGCGAGGCAATCCAGAGATCCCAAGGTCGAAAAGGAACGTGCCGACGGCGTGGAGGCACTCGAAGCCAAGCTGGCCAACCCTCCCGGGGCTCTGGGGCGCAAGGCCGCGGAACGGGACGAACTCGATTTCGAACTCGAGCGGTTGCGCGAACGGCTCCAAGCGCCTGCTCCCGCGGCGCCACCCGACCTCCCGCCGCTGCGGGGTCTCGCGGTCGACTGGCAGACCACCCCCAACCTGTTCACGGGCTGGGCCACCGTCGACGGGACGACGTGGCTGCGCGTGCGGAGAGCCGCCGTCGCGAGCAACGCTCGCTCCTGGCCCGGCTTTCATCGGCCGAGCTGGGGGGATCTGGTTTGGCTGGTGTTACCCGTCGCGGCCGCCTCGGCGATCTACGCGGCCACGATCTACAACGCCACGTGGGGCTCGCTGACGGACATCGCAACGGCGCTCACCGCGGGCTTTGTCGGCAAGGTGGTCATCGACTGGACCAAGCTGCCGGTCTTCCAGTCGCGCCGCCTGCTTCCTACGGTGAAGGCGGCGGCCGCACCCGCGGCGCCGCCTTCACCGGCGGCCAAAGCAAAGCAGACCGGCTCCGGCTGAACGCTAAACTCCGCCCCGCGTGCGAGCGGAGCGGACAGCGGGTCCATGAGCAGCCACCCGGCAGGACGCGAGGACCCCTACGCCAGCGCTGGCGTGGACTATGCCGTGCTCGATGCCGGCAAGCGCCTGGCGATCGACTCGGCGCTGGCCACCTCCTCGCTGCTCGCGGCGCGCGGCGGGCAGGCCTTGGATAACTCGCGCGGGGAGCCCGCCTTCGTGTTCGAGATCGCCGGGCAGACGCTCGCGCTGGTGCTGGAGGGCCTCGGGACCAAGTCGGTGATCGCGCGCATGGTCGCCGAGCAGCAAGGCACCAACCACTTCCGCGCCGTCGCCGTCGACGCCGTGGCGGCGATCGTCAATGACCTCTGCTGTGTGGGCGCCCGCCCGCTCGTGCTGAATGCCTATTTCGCCACCGGCACGCCGGAGTGGTTCGCCCACGAGGACTGGCACACCGAGCTGATCGCCGGCTGGGCCGCCGCCTGCACCGACGCCGGCTGCGTGTGGGGCGGCGGCGAGTCCCCCTCGCTCCCCGGCCTGGTGGCGGCGGAGGACATCGAGCTGGCGGGCTCCGCTGTGGGGTCGCTGCCCGCCGGACGTGCGCCCGTGCTGGGGCAGGACCTCGCGGCGGGCGACGAGATCGTGCTGGTCGCCTCGGCCGGGCTGCACGCCAACGGCTCCTCGCTGGCGCGCATGGTCGCGCGGGAGCTGCCCAAGGGCCTTGCCACACCCCTTCCGGGCGGCGAGACCTTCGGCGACGCGCTGCTGGCGCCCTCGCTCATCTACTCGCCCCTGGTCGAGGCCGTACTCGACGCCGGGCTGCCCATTACCTATCTGAGCCACATCACCGGCCACGGCTTCCTCAAGCTGATGCGTCCGGCGCGTGAGCTCACCTACAGGATCACCGAGCTCTTGCCCATACCCAAGGTGCTCTCCTTTCTAGCGCGTGAGGCTGGCATGAGCGAGCACGCCGCCTACTCCACGCTCAACATGGGCTGTGGCTTTGCCATCTACTGCGCCGCCGGCACGGGCGCCGCGGTGGTGGACATCGCGCGAGGCCTGGGGTTGAAGGCGGTCGTGGGCGGGTATGTGGAGGAGGGTCCCCGACGCGTGCTCCTCGCGCCGCTGGACATCGAGTTCGCCGGTGAGGAGCTGCGGCTCGGGCCCGATGCCGGCCCGAGCCGCCGCGTTTAGGGGCGGTGACCCGTTGCACGGGCCGCTCCGATCGACCCAATTCCGTCAGCCGTAAGAAGGAGACGACATGAAGCTCCATCGAAATATCGAGGAAGCCACATCGGACCTCGGCGAGAGCGCCAAGTCGCTCGCCGGGAAAGCCGCCGAAAAGGCGGACATCAAAGATCAGGTGAGCGACGTCAAGGAGCACGTCGGCGACCTGCTCTCCGAAGCCAAGGACGCTACGGCCCACAAGAAGGACGACCTGATCGGCAAGGCCCGGGACGCCGCCGCGGAATCCGCCAACGTGAGCACGCAACACGCGCAGGAGCTCGCCGCGAGCGTCCAGCGCAAGCGAGTCTCGCCGCTTGGCGTGGGGGGCGTGCTTGCCGTGGGCCTGCTGCTGGGTTGGTTGCTGGGGCGGCGCTAGGCGCCGTCCCCCCGCTGTTGGGACGCTCGCAGCGTGCACCCGGCCTCGCCGCAAGCGCGCTCCAGGCGCCCGGCGGAGAGGGTCTGGAGGAGGCCGGCGATCCAGCACGTGGGACAGCCGCGCAGCGCGACCATGCCGGGGAGCACGAGCAGCAGCGCGCCCGGGCCGACGGCCGTGGTCAGCGCGAGTGCCGAGCCCATGAGCCCAAAGCCGGCCACGCCACGCGCGAGGTGCCGTATGACAGAGGTGCCGGCGAGCGCGCCGGGCCCACCGCGCTCATGCATCCTCGCCACCCGCCCTCTGCGCCCTCACGACGATCTGCGCCTCCATCACGCCCTGGGCCCTCGCGCGTGTTGCCGCGGGAGGGAGGTGCTGTGCTCGGGATTCCGGGTGCCGGGCACCGGCGCTTCGCCGGGCGCCCCGAGTTGCGAGCGCAGTGTTTCGCGACCACGGTGCAGTCGTGACTTCATCGCCGCCCGGCTCAGCCCAAGGGCCTGTGCCGTCGCGGCTCCCGACAGGCCCTGGACGTCACGCAGTACGACGACCGCGCGCTGCTCCGGAGGGAGCCCCGCGATGGAGTCGACGATCCGCTCGACCTCCATGCGCGCCAGGGCCGCGTCTTCGGCCGAGGGTTCTGCCGCGGGGGCGGGGACCGACCGGCGCAGCGAGGCCCGCGATCTGCGGATGCACTCGTTGCGCACGATCTGGAACATCCACGATCCGAGCGCCGCCGTGGCGCGCAGCGTCCCGATCCTGCGATACAGGACGACCAGGGCCTCCTGCGCGGCATCCTCGGCGTCCTCGGGCGTCGAGCAGAGCGTGCGAGCGAAACGCCGCACGTGCGCATGTGAGCCGGAGAGGAGCGTCGCGAGCGCGCGCGGGTCGCCCTGCTGCGCGGCGCTGACGACCTGTTCGGTGGGCCACACCCCCGCAGGGCCGCTCATAGGGAGACTCTCGCGAACATTGGCCGCCTGCGCTGCGACGAGGCACGCCGCGGCTTTGCATACGACAGTCCTGCGCGCACGCTAGTCACGAGAGCGCGCCCTCATGAAGAAGAAGAGGCAGCCGCAGAGGACAAGGGCTGCCGCGAGGAGATAGACGATGATCATGGTGTCCTTTTCGGTATGGACCAACGGCACGGCACGCAAGCGTTCGCCCGTCGGTCGAGTCTCGGTTTGCGTGGATAAGAGGTGCGCTCCACCGAAAAGGATTCGTTCTTCGCCGCGTCTGTCGGCTACCCACACCGCGGTCCCAGTCGATCGCGCCATCACAGAGCGCCAACCCAACGCGCCCGGGTGGGCTCAGATGGCGGTGGCCAGGCCGATGACCACGTGCACCGGCAGCTCGGTCGGTGTCTCGCCTGCGCTAACGAGCGCCTCGATCCGGGCGAGCGTGTCGGTGCGCCGCTCCTCCGGCAGGGCCGCCACCCAGCTGATCGAACCGATGTAGTCGACGAACCGCTCGGCCTGCGCCGGTTGGTTGCTCGTCAGGCGAATCTCGCGCGGTGCGCTCCAGCCCTCGGCCGCGCGCACCGCGTCCTGCCACGGCGGCCCATCGTAGTGTGGGTGCTCCGGGCGCAGGCCCGCCATCAGCGTGCCCACCTCGTGAGCCCAGGAAGCACCGCCCCAATCGGGCACGGTCGATAGAACCGCGAGTCCGCCCCCCGGGCGTAGCACCCGTCGGATCTCGGCCAGTGCGGGCGCGTGCTCGAACCAGTGAATCGCGTCCGCCACCGTCACCGCCGCCACGGAAGAGTCGGGCAGGGGGATCGCCTCGGCCAGACCTTCATGCACGCGCGCCTCGCCGATATTCGCCGCGAGGATCTCGCGCAGCGGCGCCTGTGGCTCGACGGCCACCACGTCCAGCCCGCCGTCGAGCAGCGCGCGCGTGAGCTTACCCGTCCCGGCCGCCAGGTCGAGCACGGTGGCGCCGGGAGGGATGCGCAACTCGGCGGCTATCGCGCCGACGACTGCCGGGGCGTACTCGGGTCGCCCGCGCTCATACGCGTCGGCCACCTCGGCGAACCCTGCTGCGAGCGGATGGAGGGTCATTGGGCCACCGTAAACGATGGCCTGCCCTGGGTGGGTCGCCGGTCGGTCGAACTCGGGCTGTCCGGCGCCGCTCGCCGGGGGGTCAGGCCGCTCGCGCCGGGATCAGGCGGCTGCCGCTTGCCGATCGGCCTACCGCTGTCACTCGCCGGGTGAAGATTGTTGCAGAACGCACTTCTGTGGCGTATCGCATTAGGATGGTTCTGCAAGTACGTGGGAGAGAGTCCTGGCGAGTCAACAGAGGGAGCATCATGTCCTACCCCGTTACGTTCGAGGCCGACTACGTCGAGGGTCGCAACCGGCTGACCGCCTTCTTCAGGTTGATCCTGGTCATTCCACTCGCGATCTGGCTATACGTGTACGCGATCGTCGCCTACGTCGTGATCGTGATTGCCTGGTTTGCGATCGTCATCACCGGCCGCTATCCACGCGGGCTCTACGACTTCGTCGCGGGCTTCACGCGCTTCCTCGCGCGCACGACTGCCTATGCGGCGCTCGTGTGCGACCCCTATCCCTCCTTCGGCGGCTCCGATGACCCCGCCTATCCGGTGCGCATGCAGTTCGACGGGCCGCTCGAGCACTACAGCCGCCTGAAGACACTGTTTCGCATCATCCTTGCCATCCCGATCTTCATCCTGCGCTACGTGATGAACCTGATGCTCGAGATCGGCGCCGTGGGGGCCTGGTTCGTGATTCTGGTCACCGGCAAGCTGCCGCGAGGCCTGTTCGACCTGATGGTCCTCGCCAACTCCTACACAGCCCGCTCGGACGCCTATCTCGGACTGCTCACCGAGACCTACCCCCCGTTCCAGGACGAGCAGACGCGTGCGGCCGGGGCCTCGCCCCAGGCTGCTCCGCAGACGCCGCTTTCCTGACCCTGCGCTCGGGCGTTGCGCGTCAGCGCCCGAGCTGCTCGGGGTCGTCCTCGACGACGGTCGACTCGAAGTCGGCCGGCGGTTTCCCGCGGCTGCCCGGCGGCCTTCTGGCGTCGCCCGCGCGGCGACCGGCGGTCGCGACGAAACCCACCATCCGGCCGAGATAGTGGGCCGATATCCACCGGCGCGTCAACGTCCGGGTGGGCCGGAGCACGAGCAGCGCGCCGAGGATGTCAGTGAGGAAGCCGGGCGCCACGAGCAGGACGCCTCCAAGGAATCCGAGTGCGCCATCGATCGCGGCGCGCGCCGGCGCGCGACGTTCGTACACCGCCAGCGAGAAGCGTTCGATCGCGGCCTGACTCTGCACCCGCAGGAGCCGCACGCCCAGCAGCGACGTGCCCAGCAGCAGCACGACCGCCAGCAGCCAGCCGATCGCGCGGGCAACCTCGACGAAGACGAACAGCTCAAGGATGGGCACCAGGATGAGGGCGAGCAGGAACATAGGCTAGGTGCCGAACCTGAGCGCGTTGTTCATCCGGGTCCGCTCGGAGGCTGGTTGGTAGCGGGTCGCCGGAGGCATGCGCACAGTGTTCCGCACACGCACGTCGCCTCGAGGTGGCCAGACGCTGTCTGAGGTATGGTCAGGCCGGGTAGGTCCTCGGGAGAAACGAGACACCATGGGATCCACGGCCGAACACAGGATCGGGACGCGCGAGCAGTACGACGCCGCGCGGGCCGAGCTGCTTAAAGAGGAGAAGGAGCTCACCCGCCGCAGCGACGAGCTGGCCAAGAAGCGGCGCGAGTTGCCCTGGGTCCCGGTCGAGGAGGACTACCGGTTCGAGACCGAGGACGGCACGAAGACGCTCGCCGAGCTCTTCGACGGGCGCTCCCAGCTGCTCGTCTACCACTTCATGTTCGGCCCGCCCTATGAGGCGGGCTGCCCCGTCTGCTCCTCGATTACGGACACACTCGACCCCCAGGTCGTCCATCTGAAGGCCAAGGACACTACCCTGCTGCTCGTCTCACGCGCGCCGCTGCAGAAGCTCCTCGCCTACAGAAAGCGGATGGGCTGGGGCATCGACTGGGTCTCCAGTCACGGCAGCGACTTCAACCGCGACCTCGGCTTCCTGCACACCGAGGAGGAGCTGAAGCCGTTCCTTGCAGGTGAGATCCCGCTCACGGTTGAGCAGAACGCGCGCGACTGCGGGACGGACGCGCTGGGGTACGTCTCCGAGGGGCCGGGCCTGAGCGTTTACGCGCTGGTGGACGGCACGGTCTACCGGACCTACGTGACGACCGCCCGTGGCCTCGAGCCCGCGATGGCCTTCTATGGGCTGCTGGACCGGACATCGAAGGGCCGCGACGAGGATTCTTCGAGACCGTTGTGGGTGCGCCGTCATGACGAGTACGTGTAGCTGGGGAGACGCGCTCAGCGGGTGGCGATGGCGAGCACCGCGGCTGTCTGGCGGCGCACGGGGCCGCCCGGCTCCCACGGGACGAACCGACCGAGAAGCGCGGCCATGCGGAGGCTGATCTACTCGATGACTGTGTCGCTGGACGGCTACATCGCCGGATCCGATGGCGCGATCGACTGGTCGGTGCCCGACGAGGAGCTGTTTCGGTTCCACCACCAGCAGGTGCAGGAAATCGGTGTGCACCTCTGCGGACGGCGGCTCTACGAAACGATGGTCTACTGGGAGACCGCTGAGGAGAGTCCGCTGGCCGCGGAGCACGTCGAGTTCGCCCAGACCTGGAAGGCCCTGCCGAAGGTTGTGTTCTCCACGACGCTGGAGAACTTGGTGGGCAACACCAGGCTGGCCAGGGACGGCGTCCGCGAGGAGGTCTCGAGGCTCAAGGAACAGCCCGGAAAGGACATCGCCGTCGGCGGCGCCGACCTCGCCCGCGCGTGCATGAAGCAGGACCTGATCGACGAGTGGCGGCTGTTCGTCAGCCCGGTCCTACTCGGCGGCGGCACGTCCTACTTCCCGACCCTGGCCGAAAGGATCAACCTGGAGTTGGCCGAGACGAAGACATTTGGCTCTCGCGTCGTTTACCTTCGCTATAGGCGCGTGCCAGAGGTCCTGTAGGTGATCGTCCCCTGGTGGATAGCTTCTGACAAGCGGTGCGCGTCCTCCGCTACGGTCCTGCTAGTGGCGGACTGGAAATCGGACGCTTAGGCTCAACCCTGTCGAAGACCCAGCTCTGTCTCTCGCGTTGCCGAGATTCTTCGAGGATCTACTACCCGCCGAGCGAGATCCGCAAGAATATGACGGGTGCGCGAGGCGGCGGCAGAGCTGAGCTCCGATGGGTTCGTGCGGAGAGCCCGGAGAGCTGCTGCTGTTCGACAACCTGGCGGTGGCACACGGTCGACGCGGAACGCGCCAGCCCGGAGAGCTGCGCCAGCGCGTCTTCGGCCGCCATCTCCAGCCGGCGGCCCAGAGGGAGCTGCGGGACCACGTCTTGGCAGCGTTCTCCGAGGCGCAGCTGGCGGAAGCGGTGTCGACTGTCGCGTCGATGCCGTAAGCAGCGACGAAATGATTGCTGGGTCATGAACGCCGGAGTGAGGCACCAGGTTCGCGGCGAACAGCAGTCCGGCGCCGTTTTGGTCAGCAGCGCTAGCTTTGCCGTCCCCGGACCTGGCCGTGGGCACGGCGGTAGTGTGAGCGGGTAGGCTCGCTATCTGGTGAGCGTTGAGCGGGTCGACTACGAGCTGCATGGGCGTACCTATGCGCACCACAGGCGTCCTGATCGACGGATCGCCGAGCGGATACACGCCGCGCTCGGCGATGCCCGGACAGTGCTGAACGTCGGCGCCGGGACAGGCTCCTATGAGCCGGCCGACTGTTGGGTTCTCGCGGTTGAGCCAAGCGCGACGATGCGCGCGCAGCGCCCCGCCGCCGCCGCCCCGGCGATCTGCGCCCGTGCGGAGGCGCTCCCGTTCGATGACGACGCGTTGGACGCGGCGATGGCGTGCGTGACGATTCACCATTGGGAGCCGCCGGAGGCCGGGCTCGCGGAGCTGCGCCGCGTCGCCCGCGGGCCGGTGGTCGTGTTCACGTTCGACCTCGACGGGCTGCCGGCGTGGCAGCACGAGTTTCTCGCCGAGGGCCTCGTGGTCGAGCGACCGCGCTTTCCCGCGATCGAGGATGTCGCGGCCGCGCTCGGCGGACACACACGCGTCGAGCGCATCCCCACGCCAGGCGACTGCGTGGATGGGTTCTTCGAGGCGTTCTGGCGGCGGCCGGAGGCGCTGCTCGACCCGGCGGTCCGTGGCGCCCAGTCGATGTGGGCAATGCTGGACCCCGGTGTCGAGGAGCGGATCGTCGCGCGACTCTCGTCCGCTCTGCGGTCCGGTGCATGGGACGCCGAGCACGGCCATCTACGCGGTCAGGACAGCCGCGACGGTGCGCTTCGGCTCGTGATCTCCGAGGCACTCTGAGGTCTCGCGACTCCTGCGACCGTGAAGGGATGCATCCGCGCGGAGTGATCGACGGCTGCGATGGAGTTGCTCGGCGAAGTCGGGTGGGGACCTGGACGGGGGGGACCTGGAGAGCGGAATACGCATGCACCCAAAGCTTCGTCGCAGCACCCGTCAAGAGGCAAACCGCATCTCATCCAGTTCGAGCGCGCGTGGCTTGAGCTTAGCCTGGGCCTTCTGCTTCGCCTTCACAGGCTTCCCTGGTCGTGCGTGCGCGACTGGCGAGTTTTTCGGTGAAGACGGTTTTGCCGGTAGGTGTGCGAATGAGCAGTTCGTTGGGGACGGTGGCCAGTGCGATATATGCGAGCACTCCGTGGGTATGGAGGCTGGCTGGGATACGCACTCGCTGGAGGGGTCGGAGGCTGCCTGAGCTCCGGGCCAGCACCATGTCCGAGGGTCCCTCAGGATGCCGTAGAGGATCGCGTATTCATGGGGCTGGCAGCCTGTCTTCAGCTGAAGGGCGAAGGGTGGGCTGGACGTCGGCCTGGGCTGCTCGTGGCGGACGCGGACGATCTTGCGAGCATGGCCTGGGAGGTAGGATCAAGCGCTCGGCTGGGTGCATCAGACGGGATAGTCCGGCCAACCGACTAGTCCAGTTTTTGGTATAAACGCGTCGTGCCGCACGGTTGGCCCACTAAGCCACTGCTCCCGCGAGCCTTCCGGCTCGTGCCGGTCTTATGCGTCATCCTCATTGTTGGGCTCGCACTGCCCACGACACCGACGTTGGCGGTTGGCAACGAACGCCCGACGATCGAAGGCACGACGGTGACGGGCATCTCTGCAATCATGGAAGCGCTGATCGATCCGCGGGATAACGAAACAACGTATGAAATCTGGCTTGTATGCCAGCATCCCGTGGGAGGCTATCCCCATTTGCGAAAAACCGACGGGAGGGTCGGATCTGCAGAAAGGCCACATAGCCGCCAGCTTTCCCGACAGAATAGCGATAGCGCAGGTCGATTCGGCGCACCATTATGAACGATAGCCAGAGCGATAAACCAGTGTTAAGGGCCGTAGGCAATGGAGCAAAATCCGCCTTTCGCTCGGCAGCTATCCCAATCATTACATTTCTCCTCGGCTTTTACGGACCGGGTTTATTGACGGATGTTTTCGGCGGCCCTACGGCACTTGGAGAACAATACGATGCGATCGCTCATGAAGCGAGTCTTGACGGCTACGGCATTTCCTCGACGCGGATTGTGCATGGTCTCCACGGCGAGGGCCTGCAATCGATGTTAATGGTCCTTAGCGATAGACGAGATCAGCTACAGGAGCCCTACCAGCAGCCGCGCCCCGACGAATTTCGCATTTACGATGAGGTGCAAAAAGACGGCAGCCAGAAGTGGGTCGAGCGGTTTGCCTTCAGGCCGTCGCTCACATTGGAGGTTGGTCATATGACAAGCTGGCGATTCGAAGTTCGACGCGTGTCCGACTTGAACAGGGACGGGGAGGTCGATGTAGTTGCCGATTTTACAGAGGACCGAGCTGACGAAGCAACATATCGGCCCGTGCTAATCCATTGGGAAGATAGTGACGAGCAATATAAGATGATTGCGCTCATCCCTAAAAGGCCGGTCTTGGCGCACTACAGCGGGGCCGGTATTCGTACAGCCGGGTTTCGGCGTGAGTATCAGCAGCCCGAGCGCCTATCTGATCACGCGCGAGGGATTGCGGTGTCGCCCTACGCGGCATCAGAATTTGCCGTTCGGGGGAGCCTGACCGGGGTCACCACGCTTGCTGCGTTTTTTCTCAGTGTCGGTGGTCCACGCATGCCGGTAGTGGAGCTTGTCAATTACGACGGATCCCTGTTCGGGTCGACGGCAGTGCCGGAATGCGATGCGACTGTTTGGCGACTCAATACGTCAGTGCCGTTAACGGAACCGCGGATAATCGCAGCTGCGCACAAGGCGGACCTCACGGTTTGCGTTTAGAGAGACGGAGAACGTGGCTGGGCAACGTTGCGCCGCTTCAAGGCTGCATCGCTTCCGTCTGATCAACGATCTCGATACCCTGCGCCAGCGTCTCAAAGTAAGCCAGCCCACTCCAAACCTCCCGGTTCCCAACCACAAACAGCCGTCTCCGTGCCCGACTAACAGCAACATTGAGCAGGTTCGGCCGCTGCGCGGCCCAGGCCTTGTCTCCGGTGCGCATGGGGTCCCCACCAAGCACAAGGATCACCACATCGGCCTCTTTCCCCTGCGTGGTGTGGATCGTCCCAGCCGTGATCCCGGGATACGCGCGCTGGTAGGACCCGAGCCGGTTGGCGACATCGCGAAACGGAGCAATCAGGAAAACCTCCGCAAAATCCACACCATGTCCAGCGAGCTCGGCAAGCAACTGCTCCAGGCGCTGGCCCTCCTCGGGGATCCAGTGTCCCTCTGAGCGTTCGCCGGCGACGTGCAGCCAGGCAGAAGCGGGCAACGCCAGCTCCTCCCGCGGCGGTGTGTGGTTGATCATCTGCCCGTCGTAGGCGATCTCGTTGACGATCGCGAACATCGGCTCCTCACAGCGGCGATGGACGCTCAGCGGCGAGCCGACCCACAGCTCCCCGTCAGCCCGATAGGTCCCAACCGGAGTCACCCCATCGGCGAGTGATTGCACCGAGCAGTGGTTGGGCAGCAGCCCCTCGGGCACCCCGTGCGCGACCTGCAGATCGCGCTGCGCCCCCAAAGGCAGCGTGACGACGGGCTCCAGCTGCAAAGGATCACCGACGATCACGGCATAGCGAGAGCGCCAGATCGCGCCGGCGGCGTTCTGCGGGGTGCTCTGCCCGGCCTCGTCGATCAGCAGGAAGCCCAGGGCCTCCCGCTCCAGGTGGCGAAAGAGCCGGGCGACGGACGCGAACGTCGTGCTGATGACGGGCACGACAATGAACAGGCACTGCCAGGCGGCGAGTGCGGCGTCGGCCGGGATGTCGGCGAGCGACCCGTCGCGCATCACGTCGATCGCGACACGAAGGCTTTGGCGCATCTTCGATGCGGTCGCGAAGACGAACGCCTGGTGCAGGCGCAGCGCGGCGAGGAAGAGCTCGGTGCGCGCGGTGTCCCACGCCTCGTCGAGCCAGGGCGCACGCAGCTCGCGGCGGGAGCGCTCGGAGTCCAGGGCCCAGCGCTCGTCGGGGAAGACCGAGCCGGGGAACAGATCGTCCCACTGGGCGCCGAACTCGGCGATCTGTTGCTCCAGCTCGGCAGCCTGCTCGCGCGCCGCCCGCTCCGCCGCTTCGTGATGGTGCACCCGCTTTTCAGAGTCCTCAACCGCACGCTCACCGCTGGAGCGGGACTGCTGTGCGTCGGCGAGTGAGCGCTCGGCAGCGGACAGCCGCTCGGCCAGCTCGTTGTCGCGGGCGCGCCACTCCCGCGCGATGCGCCCGAGACTGAACAGCACCTCAGAGAGGCGGGGACGCGCGGCGCGGTGGCGCTCAAGCGCCTGCAGGCAGAGCGCTTGCTCGCCCTCGCAGCGCGAGAGGGGTTGCCCCAGCCCGTCGAGGGCGTCCCGCGCGCGCTGGAGACTCGTCTGCGCGGCGGGCAGCTGCGCGGCGTGCTCCTCGGCCTCGTGCCGGGCGCCACCCAGCTCGCCGAACAGCCGGGCAGCCGCTTCGCGCTGCTCATCGGCGGCGGTGACGGCGTCTAGCGCGGAGCGGAACTCCGCGACGGCGTCCTCCCAGTCTCCCGGCGCGGAGACGTGGTCTTTGAGGATGCGCAGCAGCCCAAGCTGCTCGCCCTCATCCGAATCGCCGTTCGCGCCGCCGCCGCGCTGCCCGAACCAGAACGCGGACGCAAAGGCGTTGCACCTCATGATCGAACCAAGACAGGCGGCAACCAAAGCCCACGCCTCCCGCGGCGCGGCCTCTCCGGCGCCGTTCTTGGCCGACAGCACACCGGTGGCGATGTCGGTAAAGTAGTCGACGCGGCCGTGCCATTCAGGGGCGATCGCCTCGGCGAGGGGAATCTCGGCGCTGACGTTCTCGGCGGCGGCGTTGGTCGCACAGGCGAGCACGATCTCAGCACCCGTGAACTCCTCCCGCAGCACGTGGACGGTGCGCTGTTGGGTGCCGGCGCGGAAGCGGATCGGCTCGTCCTCGAACGCGTCGAGCGGGTCCTCCAGCTCGGCGAGGCGCTGTGCGCGGTCGACGATCAGCGCGGCGATCAGGTCGCGCAGCATCGTCGTCTTGCCGGTGCCGGGCGGCCCGTTGACAGACAGCAGCCCGCCGGGCGCCTCCCCGAAGTAGGGGCTGTGAATGACGGTGTTGACGGCGAGCTGCTGGCCGAGGTCCGCCGGCTGGGAGACCGCACGCGGCCAGCGCCCCAACGGCACACGATCGGGCGCGAGCAGATCGCGCACCACGTCAAGGTCGCGCTCGACGTCGACGCGCTCCAGATCCTCCGCGGGCGCAACCTCGGCGGCGCTGGCGAGATAGCGCTCGAGCGCGGGCCCGTACTCGCCCCGGTCGACGGCATCGGCGACACGGCCAAGGTCCCGCGCGATGAAGCTGTTCAGGAAATCCTGGTCGACGGCACGGTTACGCCGGGCGCGACCAACCGGACGGCTCTGAACCCGGACCTCGAACGCGGAATGAAGGGCACGACCGCCCCCGTCTGCCTCCCCACCATCCTCTCCGTCACCTTCCTCGCCCCCACCGTCAGCGCCGGAGTCCCCCTCCCCGAGCAGCTCCCCGACCAGCCCGCGAATGTCGCCAAGCAACTCGTGGCCGATGACGGCACCGACAGGATGCCCTTCCCCCTCGATCTCCGCACCCGCAACGTCATCGTCGGCGAGCGCGAGCAGCTCGGCGAACTCCTCGACGAACTTCCGCGCCGCGCGCTCGAACCCATCGAGCCAGCCCGGCGAGGGCGACTCCCCCGCAAACGCCCGGCTGAGCGCCCAGGCACAGCTGGAGAGCGTCTGGGACCCCAACAGCACACGACCGTCCTCGGCGACCGTGAACACGGCAAGCGCGGAGTGTCCGGCGCGCGGCGGATCGCCTTCCTGCACCCCACCACCCAAAGCGCGACGCAACTCGGTGTAGGCGCCATCAAGCGAGTAGACGCCAAGGAAGATGGAGTGCTGCCAGGCGTTGGACTCCCGCAGCCACGCCTCCCCCAACGGATGCCCCGGCTCCCACGGCAAGGGCGAGCCCTCCTGCACCCGATAGACCCGCTCCCGCGCACCCAGCTTGGGAACGGACTGCGGGCTGAACAGCTCAACAGCACGCCAGAACGCAAGCACCCGCCCACCAGATCCCCCACCCTCGCCCATACCCACAGACCGCACCAAGGGCGCCTCAGCGCCCACCGACCCCAACAGGCGGGGCGGCAGCGTGGAGAACGCGAGGACACGGGCGCACGGGAGCCATCATATTCACCGGCCGGCGCCAATATCAATCGGCAGAACACGCCGAGAACTCAAGGCCAGCCCAACCACCCACCGCGCCCCATCGAGCCAGAGCGACGGAAGGAAGGAGAGGCGGCCTACCGGCCGCCAGGTAGCCGCGTAGCGAAAGGCCGGAAGCGGCTGCCAATATGGAGCGCAGGTCCTCGCTACGCTAGCGAGCGCTCGCGCCGACGCTCTGACGCAACCACGAGCGAGGGCTCGTCCAGAATTGGTGCAACGATGTTGCGCCCTATCCAGTACACCCGAGCCAAGGCGTAGACCTTCCCCAGCATCTCGCCGCGCATGAGATCGTCCGGGAAGGGCTCAAGTTCGCGGCGGCGGGCTGGATCTTTGTGCAGATAGATGCCGTGAAGGTGGGCCTTGATGTTGGCCTCGGGCGTGAACTCCTGCTCGCCACGGACGATCTTGATGGGCGTGCGCGCAATTTCTTCTTTCTCCCAATCCTGCACCGCCCGAAGACCGCGCAGCGCTTGGTCACGACGAGGAGATGGCCGTAAGTGGCTCTTGAGCAAGTTCATGATCCTCTTGAAGCTCGTTGGCTCAGTCCCTGTGTAGAGCGAGCGGAAGATGCCCATCACGGCGTGAGTGGCTTCATCGTCAACGTCAGCTAGCCGGATGGTGCGTTCTTCGCCTGGCTTCTTCGGACCTAACGACCGTGTGGGGTCAGTGAAGAAGGCCATGCTTGTCCAGCGCTCCACGTCATCCTTATATGTAGCCAGGCACTGGATCTCGTCCCCGTTGAATGGGCTGTAGATCTCAGTGGGGTGTTCGAGTGTGGATTCCTCGGCCATTATCTTGACTATAGCTCGCGGTGCGGCTAGCGCCCTTCGACGCGACGATGACACGGCTCCGTGCCCGCCGTTTGCACGTCGGGGCCAAGTTGTCGCTGCATTGCCCGATCATTCTCGGCAAACGCCCATATTTGAGTAAGGCAATTAGAAAGCAACGAGTGGAGTTCACGGATGAACTGCAAAAGTGGCAGTTGTTCAGTCCTTCCATCCCCCGTGCCTGATAAACAACAATCATGCCAACCCTCGCGCCCCCAGTCGCCGCCACCGCCCCCATGGCAGCCGCAATCACCATCCTCGGCTTCCTCGCGGTCGCAGCCTGGATCGCCTGGCGCTTCGGCCCGACGCTCGCCCGCGTGAGCGGCTGGGGATCCCTGTGGGTCGCGTGGGCGTGCGGCAGCCAGGGCGGCTACTGGTACTGCGCAGCCTTCCTCCTCTTCGGCACGCTGGCCTGGGGCGGAGGCACGCTGTGGTGGGCAGGCCGCCGCGGCTACTGGCCCTCGGCGACCTCGGCGAGGCTGTTCGGACACCTGTTCGGCGAGCGCGCGGTGCTTGCGCGCGCCGCGCTGCCCGCTGTCGTGATCGTGGCGCGTCGTCGTCGCTGAGCGGCCTACTGTTCCTAGTTGACGATCTTCCATGCGCCTTGGGTGTAGACGGCCTTGAAGACGGTTTCGTTGTTGCCGTAGACGGCGGTGTTGCCGGTCATTGCGATGCTCGCGCCGGCGACGTAGACGCTGGGTGAGGTGTCGTAGGGGGTATCGGCGAAGAAGGGGGTGCCTTCTATCGCGGCGGTGAGCTTGGTGCAGCGTCCGATCGTCCGGCCGTAGTCTTCTTCGAGCAGGTTCGGGGCGAGCAGTTCGCACTGCTCCTTGGCGTTGTGACTCAGCAAGGCCGAGCGCATCGCCTCTCGGAGTGCTTCCACGCCTTGGGAGGAGGGGTCGTGCAGAGCGGAACGCAGCGAGCTGGTGCCGCCGCAGCCGGCGAGCGTGATGCCTGCCAGCAGCGCGACTGCGGCGAGGCGTAGCGATCGAGTACTCATGGCGAATCCTTTCGTCGTTGACGGTGGCGCGGCTCCCGAGTGGGGTTTACGCACGCCCCTGTCTTCCTATTCCGACCGACGGCCCCAAACGAGACAACCGGCTGGCGTCCGGCTACCCTTGGCGCGTGGTCGACGCGAATGACTGGCGCCGAAGGGGGCAGAAGAGGTACCTGCTTGGCGCGCGTCTGACTTGGAGGCGCTACCAGGCGATGAGTGCGCAGTGGGAGCACGAACACTGCGAGTTCTGCTGGGCCAAGTTCCTCGACGCGAACTACTCGCCCGCACACAGGGAGCTGCTGGAGTCAGACCCCGAGGTGCTCGGGGGTGGCTATACCGAGGCACCCGGTGGCACCCAGCCCGCTGGCGAGCATTGGATCTGTAAGCCGTGCTTCGAGGACTTCCGCGAGGAGTTCGAATGGGGGCTCGTGCTTTCCGACCCCGAGGCGTGGCCCTACGCTCTTCCCGAGCCGCAACCGCGCCCGACACAGGCCGATTTCGACCGCGAAGCTGTCGTGAGGCGCCCTGCCAAATAGGCCAGGCCCACCTCCTTAGGCTTTGGGCTGGTCGCCCGCCCGCGGCCTACCCCAGGAGTCGCTGAAACTCCTCGCGGCTGATCCCGGCGGTCCGCAGGATGTTGCCGAGCGTGCCCTTCTTGATCGGCTGGTTGCCGTGTACGGGCACCGGGATTGCGTCGGGGATGGTGGGGTGGCGCAGTATGTGGTGGCTGCCGCGGATGCGCTTCACATACCAGCCTTGAGAGCCCAGGATCTTGATGAGCTGTTTGCCGGTGACGGCTGGGGTCTGGCTCACGCTGCCTGGACAGCGACGCGGTCGCGGTGCACCGTGGGGATCGGGAGGCCGTCTTCGTGCATGACCTCCAGGTAGCCCTCGATCGCCTCGCGGGCGTTGGCGCGGGCTTCCTCGATCGTCTCGCCCTGGGTGGCGACGCTGGGCAGCTCGGGGACGAGCACGCTGTAGCCGCCCTCGGGCTCGGTCAAGATCACGAGATCGAATTCGCGTTCTACGCTCATGGCTAGGGCACACGATAGCGCTGCCCGCCGGCTGCTCATCCCAACCCTCCGCCCCTGAGCCTCGCCACGCCCTCGCTGCGCTCGTCCGCGCCCGCCCGAGGCTCAGCGGCTCTGCTCGTGAGCCTCCTGACGCGCATCCCGCACTTGTCTCGACACGGCCCCGGCTGCCACCCGGCGGCCTCACAGAAACGACGCGCAGCAGGCTCCCCTGCCGCTCCGCGCCGCTGCGCAGCACACAGTTGCACCCCAGGGTGCAGAGAGCTTTGCTAATTTTGCGAAGTTTGGGCAGAGAGCAAGGATGCTTTCGATTGGCAAGATCGCCCAGGGGCAGCACCGGTACTACGAGCGCCAGGCCTCGCTACTATTCGCGATCGGGAGTCACCGCCCTACGTCATCAACCAGCTCGGGCACGCCACCCCAGCCCTCACCCTCGAAATCTACGCACGCCAGATGAACCAACGAGACGGAGAGCCCGCCCGCCTGCAAGCCTTGGTCGAGGGACGTCTCCAACCCGGCGTGCTGCAAACCCGCATGTTCCAGTGAACACGAGCCGCAGCCCACGCGGTTTCGTTACTCAGCGTCGTGATGCACAATTCCGGCGGCGCGCGCCTCGAGGATGAGGCCATATCCCCAAATGGATAGTGATGTCGGTAGTGGCCCGTCCACTTGGCGGCGTCTGCTGATCTGACGAGCTCATCTATTGGCCAGGCGAGTAATGAATGAGGGTAGGCGTATTGCGCTGACTCCAGTTACTGGCCACTCCTGCGCGACGCCTTGAGTAGCGTGCGTTCGGCGCGGCGCTCATCGAAACTGCGGCGGAGCCATGTCTCGGCGAGGTTCTCGAAAGGTTTCGCGTAGAACTCGATTCTCCAGATGCCATCCTGGTCCTTCGGAAATTCGATGTACCCGTAGCTTGCCCACGGTTGGTGGGGCAGGTTCGCGGCCCTGACATCGACAGTGAATCCGGGCTCTCCGTCCCATGAGACCCTAACCTCGATGCCACGCTCTGTCTCCCGCGTGAGCTGGAGTATGGGTGGTTTCATCGGATCGAGCGTCTCTCTGCCCATCCGGCTAAGCACAGGCTCGACCCATGCGGCTGCGACAGCTGGAGCGGGTTCTGCCCAACCACGCGTTTCGGGGAGGCGGTGAAGGTCGTCCTTGTTGATCGGGCGGATTCGTCCGCCGCCGATCGCCTTGATCATTTGTGCGGGTGTGTGAGCTCCGGTGATATCAATGATTCGGTCAGCTGGGGACCTGACGGCCACGTGAACGTACACGGCGGAGGCATCGTCGATGGCTATCAGTGGCCAACCGGCGTGCGCGTTGAGTGCTAGTGCCAGGCTGTGGCAATGGCCGCTGAGGAAGGCGAGCCAGGAAGCGGTGTCGAGCTTGCCTTCCTCGAGCAGGAGCACCTTGTCGCCGGGGATGCGCAGTTCGACCATGGAAGCTTGTCGGAGAGTAGGAGTGGGCCGTTAGGAGAACCCGGCGGCGACCAACCCTGACTCGAAAGCCTGCCGCTGCGTCCTCATTTCGATGGCGTGCGTGAGCTGTGCGCTTAGCATGGCATCCTTAATATCGAGAGCTTCAATGATTCGCGGCAGGTTGCGGACGCAGAACTCCTCACGCCAATAGTGCTCGACGCCCAAGCGCTTGGCGTGCTTATAGAACGTCGCGAGACTCGGATAGGGCGTCGTTCCGCCATCGGTCAGGATCTCCCACAGGCGCTCTTAGGGGCGGACGAGTCGCAGAGCGCCATCCACTGGTCGAGGTAGCTACCCGCTGCATGCTTGAGGATCTCTGCTTCGGTGTCGTTGAGTGCCGCATCAAGCCGAGACAGCTCATCGGCGTTGCTTCGGGGCACCCACACGGACGCGCGCCAGCGCCGTCCCTTCTCGGTGTAGGCGTATTGGAAGACGACGTATCGCTGCCAACACTCGGTGCACTCCATCGTCCAGTGCTCGTCTGATTGCCCCCAGTCGTGGTCGAACTCCTCGACCTTGTATGTGCCGCGTCCACAGGGGCAAGGGCGCTCTCGCGTGAAGTCGGCCATCCCTGCCACGAGGACCACGGTACAACGGCTGGTTGCGAGCAAGCCGGGCTGGCTCGGTGGTCTCCATATCCGGTCAGCTGGAATTTTGTTGGGGATGACCGTTCCGCTCATCATGATGTGTCCGCTCAAGAACCATGCCCATCCAGACCATCGACAACCAGTTTGTCCTAGAGCCCGAGCCGCCGCGGGTTGGCGGCACCGCGCACGTTTACCGCGCGCGCGATCACGCCCGCGCGGGAGCTGGAGTGGACCCGGTTTCGCGGACAGTCGCGGGCTTGGCTGGCTAGGTTTTGTTTGTGGGGGTGATTATCTCGAGGTTGTCCCGTAGCGTGTAGAAGTTCGTAGGTGGCGGTTCTCTCGCCTCGTCCGGTCCCGCTGGGACCGTGGCGAGTGCGAACAAGTCCATTGAGACGAGAGGAACCGCCATGATGACCGTAGAGCAGGAGCAGGACGCACGCCCAGAGCATGTGTTGCCGCCAGGGGTGCTGGATGCGCTGGGGGAGCTGGCTGGTGCGGCGAAGGACGGGCTGCTCGCGTTGAGCGTCGGTGTTGGGCTGGGGGTGCTCAGCGAGATGATGGAGGCCGAGCTGGATGAGGTCGTCGGCGCCAAGCACGCCATGATCCCGGAGCGCACCGCGGTGCGTCACGGTCACGAGGATGGCGAGGTCACTCTTGGTGGCCGGCGGGTCGCGGTGAAGCGTCCGCGTGCCAGGAGCGCTGATGGGGAGCACGAGGTGCCGTTGGCGACGTACGCGTATTTCGCTGACCGTGACCCGTTGATGCGTGTCGTGTTGGAGCAGATGCTCGCGGGTGTCAGCACCCGCCGGTTCTCAAGAACCCGTGAGCCCGTTGGGGAGCAGGTGAGAGCCAGTGAGCGCTCGGCGTCGAAGTCAGCGGTCAGCCGCGAGTTCGTTGGCCGCACGCGTGAGCACCTGGACGCACTGATGAGCCGCGATCTGGGAGACGTGCGCCTCGCGGCGTTGATGGTCGACGGGATCGAGCTGAAGGGCCGCTGCGCGATCGTCGCGCTCGGCGTCAGCACCGAGGGAGTGAAGATCCCGCTGGGATTATGGGATGGCTCCACGGAGAACAAGACAGTCACCGCTCACCTCCTCGCCGATCTCGTCAGCCGTGGCCTTGACGTCGAGCAGGGCGTCCTTGTCGTCCTGGACGGCAGTAAGGCACTGCGGGCAGCCGTTGATGAGATCTTCGGCCCCGTGCCGGTGCAGCGATGTGTTCGTCACAAGGAACGCAACGTCCTGGATCACCTCCCCGAGCGCGACCGCCCCGCCGTGAAGGCGCGCTTGCGGCGCGCGTGGTCCAGCGATAACCACGCGCGCGCGCTGGACGGTCTGCGGATCCTCGCATCAGAGCTCGAACACTCCCATCCCGGAGCGGCCGCGTCGCTCGCCGAGGGCTTGGAGGAGACCCTCACCCTCACACGCCTCGGGGTCCGTGGGCGCCTGAAGAAGACGCTCGCCTCGACGAACCCGATCGAGTCGATGATCGAGATCATCCGACGCACCTCACGCAACGTGAAGCGCTGGCAAAACGGAGACATGTGCCTCCGATGGACCGCCGCCGGGATGCTCGAGGCCGAGACCCAGTTCCGTAAGGTCGTCGGCTACACCGACCTCGCGAAGCTCGCCCTCGCCGTCGAACGAGACCTCGCGGCACAGCACGCGCCCACTCACACCACGACCAAGGAGAACACGCCCACCGCAGCAACCGTGTAACCATCACACCCGGCCGCCACCACGAACTTCTACGGCGAACGGGACAACCTCGTCATCATGGCGGTTCCTCTCGTCTCAATGGACTTGTTCGCACTCGCCACGGTCCCAGCGGGACCGGACGAGGCGAGAGAACCGCCACCTACGAACTTCTACACGCTACGGGACAACCTCGCCCACCGTACAGGCAGGGGCATACCGCGCAGCTGGCGGATCGCGTTCATAGCTCAATCATCGCGGAAAGCGTGATCTTCGGACATCTTTCGGGCTTATTCGCCAGCATTGACGCGATATTTCAGTTGACAACGGACCGTTGTCCCCCCCGGGAAGGTGCCGATTTGCAGGGATTTTTCGGGCTGTAGGTATTCCGACTTAGTGGAACGACAGAACGGAAGACAGACGGCGGGATAGGCCGCGGGACAGAACGAGCACACCCCTTGGAAGTTCTTGCGTTGCGGCCAATGCTGTCGTCAAGGGCCTAACGACATGCGCCTGGCTCTCCGCCAAGAGATCGCCGGCAGCTAACGACAACGGCTAGCCTGTTCGGGTCCATAACGACATGGCGGGAGCCCATAACGACACGGCGTTGGCAAGCGCCAGGACGACAATCCGCCGTGACGGACGGGACGCAAGTCGGCGTCAAGCATCCTCCCGAATCGCGTCCGCTTGGGCTTTACTACTTCTTACGGCACCTTACGAATAAATCGTAAGCGCATGCAACTCCGCGTGCGGTCGGCTGGGCCATGTTGGTTCTGATATGTCGTATGTGCTAAGCTTCGTGCTGGTCATGGTAGGAGGCGTCGGGGAAGGTGACTGGGCTCGTCCGTTTGACGGCTTGACTCAGCGTGGTCTGCTGGGTCGCCAGGAAGCGGCGCACCGCGGAGCCGTCGCTTTTGTGCTGGATCTTCCCCGTCAGAGCACGGCGCAGCGGATCGCGGCTTGGATCGCGGCTTGCTTCGAGGAGGATGATCGTCTCGCGGATCTTCTTGGCGGACTCTCCAATGGTGCTCGGGCACTTCTGACGGAGGCCGCGTTCGAGGCGGACGGCGTCGCCGTGGCCATTGACTTCCACGAACTGGATGCGTCTGCTCGGGACTATCGGCGGAAGCGGATAGCCCATGCACGGGAACTCGAGCGTCGTGGTGTGGTGTTCGCGTTGTCTGTTGGCGAGACGCTGGTCTATCACCTGCCGGGTGACCTGCAGGTTCCGGTGCGGCAGGCCGTGAGCGCGCGCATAGCCAACTCGGTCAGATCTGCCACGGCACAGCGGTGGCTGGCAGCACCGCGTCAGGATCTGGCTGACACGGCTGCGGTCTGGGCATCGATTGGGCGGGCCTTCCTTCCACTCACGTATGAGGGTAAGATGCGCGCGAATTCCAAGCGCCGGCTGCTGGCTGCGCTGCCCACGTTGGACCTTCCCGATCCTGACGGCGTGTTGGCTTGCCGCCGCTTGGACTTCGCGTTGAATAAGCTACGCGACAGAGAACATCTGCGTCTATATTTAGACACATCTGGACACGGATGGAATTGCAGGGTTGCCGCTGTCGGCGATCTTGCGCAGACGCTCAGAGACGAAGCGGCATTTGCATGCTTCGTCGAGGAGAGCTTCAAGTACAAAGGCGCTGTCGATTGTGCGCAGGCACTGGGCGATGCGCTCGCAGGGCAGAGTGTCAGCCTCGTGAGCTTTGGGCAAGCCCTGCGTTCTGATGGGCGACTCTCACCAGTCCCTCCACGCGAAGGGGACGCCGGCGGAGTTGGCCATCGCGGGGCTGCTGCCGGGCTGGTTGCGAGGCGAACTGCTGTTTGGGCTCAGCCAGGGCAGGGCGTCCGCCGCGCGTTTCGTGCCATGCTCGGACGCGGAGAGCGCGGCTACCAGGGGCCGGATCGCTCAACGCCTTGCGGAATCTCCGCGTCCTTGCGAGCTGGGCGATCCCTGGCGTGACCCAGCCCACGACGGGCACCTCGGATACACAGAGATGCGTTGGCGTCCAAAAGATCCACGCGTCTTCAGGCACATCACTTCGAGGCTGGGCTTAAAGGTCCTCGGAGAGATGGATGACGCACCGATCGCCCTGCTCTCGACGCTGAATGGTCGCCACGTGGAGGTCTGCTCTCTTCGCGAGGGACAGCCCGCCACGCCGCGGCGGGCCCGCAGCGCGCGGACAGACATCATGGTTTGACTTGGGCGTATGAGTCCTTACGGAGTCTTACGGATTTTTCGTAAGAAGCCGTAAGAAGTAGTAAGCTCAGTGGCGTGGCGCACATCCCAGCTTGGCCCGGGCTGCTCTGTCCTTTGTCGCCAACCGGGCAATACCTGAGAGGCAAAAGGCTCCGGCCACAAAAGATGTAGTTATGCCCAGGCTCCCGAAGCTCTGCGCCAACGTGCCAGCCGCCGAGATTGGCGTTGCGTCGACGTGAGCGAGCTGCATCTTGACGCCGAGACGGTCGACGCGCTCGCCGAGCAGGTCGCCACGCGGATCGCGAACCACCACCAGCCTCCTGTCGAGGCGCCAAACGCACGCCTGCTGCTTTCGATTCCTGTTGTCGCTGAGCGGCTCGGCTGCTCGACGGCGGTTGTGCGCTCATACGTTCGCCGTGGCGAGCTGATCGCCTATGGTGTCGCTGGCCGCTGGCAGGTACGCGAGTCGGATGTCGAGGCGTTCTTGGAGCGCCACCGGGTGCCCGGCGAGCCGCCGCAGCCCGCGTCCAGTGTGCGGCGTGCGCCGCACCGCGGCCGTTTGGCTGCTGCGCTTGATCGTGAGCAGTGAGGCGTAAGCTGGCGAGAATCGAGAATTATCTCTGCGCCCCTATGGGGCAGCCCAGGTGTGAGGAGGACTCAATGAGCGTCCAGAGGACGAAGAACGGCGGCCGGAAGGTGCGCTGGCTCGACGAGACGGGCAGGCATCGCTCGAAGAGGTTCCCGAAAGGGCAGGCGCAGCTCGCCGAGGTGTTCGACGGCAAGATCAAGGAGCGCAAGCTGCTCGGCGATCTTTCGCTTCTCGACCTCGGCAAGCAGACACTCGGTGCCTACGTGACCGAGACGTGGGCGCCGGCGCACCTGGCGACCAAGGCGCCGAACAGAGGTTGTCCCGTAGCGTGTAGAAGTTCGTAGGTGGCGGTTCTCTCGCCTCGTCCGGTCCCGCTGGGACCGTGGCGAGTGCGAACAAGTCCATTGAGACGAGAGGAACCGCCATGATGACCGTAGAGCAGGAGCAGGACGCACGCCCAGAGCATGTGTTGCCGCCAGGGGTGCTGGATGCGCTGGGGGAGCTGGCTGGTGCGGCGAAGGACGGGCTGCTCGCGTTGAGCGTCGGTGTTGGGCTGGGGGTGCTCAGCGAGATGATGGAGGCCGAGCTGGATGAGGTCGTCGGCGCCAAGCACGCCATGATCCCGGAGCGCACCGCGGTGCGTCACGGTCACGAGGATGGCGAGGTCACTCTTGGTGGCCGGCGGGTCGCGGTGAAGCGTCCGCGTGCCAGGAGCGCTGATGGGGAGCACGAGGTGCCGTTGGCGACGTACGCGTATTTCGCTGACCGTGACCCGTTGACGCGTGTCGTGTTGGAGCAGATGCTCGCGGGTGTCAGCACCCGCCGGTTCTCAAGAACCCGTGAGCCCGTTGGGGAGCAGGTGAGAGCCAGTGAGCGCTCGGCGTCGAAGTCAGCGGTCAGCCGCGAGTTCGTTGGCCGCACGCGTGAGCACCTGGACGCACTGATGAGCCGCGATCTGGGAGACGTGCGCCTCGCGGCGTTGATGGTCGACGGGATCGAGCTGAAGGGCCGCTGCGCGATCGTCGCGCTCGGCGTCAGCACCGAGGGAGTGAAGATCCCGCTGGGATTATGGGATGGCTCCACGGAGAACAAGACAGTCACCGCTCACCTCCTCGCCGATCTCGTCAGCCGTGGCCTTGACGTCGAGCAGGGCGTCCTTGTCGTCCTGGACGGCAGTAAGGCACTGCGGGCAGCCGTTGATGAGATCTTCGGCCCCGTGCCGGTGCAGCGATGTGTTCGTCACAAGGAACGCAACGTCCTGGATCACCTCCCCGAGCGCGACCGCCCCGCCGTGAAGGCGCGCTTGCGGCGCGCGTGGTCCAGCGATAACCACGCGCGCGCGCTGGACGGTCTGCGGATCCTCGCATCAGAGCTCGAACACTCCCATCCCGGAGCGGCCGCGTCGCTCGCCGAGGGCTTGGAGGAGACCCTCACCCTCACACGCCTCGGGGTCCGTGGGCGCCTGAAGAAGACGCTCGCCTCGACGAACCCGATCGAGTCGATGATCGAGATCATCCGACGCACCTCACGCAACGTGAAGCGCTGGCAAAACGGAGACATGTGCCTCCGATGGACCGCCGCCGGGATGCTCGAGGCCGAGACCCAGTTCCGTAAGGTCGTCGGCTACACCGACCTCGCGAAGCTCGCCCTCGCCGTCGAACGAGACCTCGCGGCACAGCACGCGCCCACTCACACCACGACCAAGGAGAACACGCCCACCGCAGCAACCGTGTAACCATCACACCCGGCCGCCACCACGAACTTCTACGGCGAACGGGACAACCTCGCCGAACACGCGCAAGCTCTACACCTACCTGTACGACACGCACATCGACCCGGTGCTCGGCAACACCCCGCTGCGCGGGCTCACCCCGGAGGTGATCGCACGCTGGCAAGCCGACCTCGTCAACGATGGCGTCGGCCCAGAGGCGATTCGTAAGGCGCACACCCTGCTTGGCGGAATCCTTCAGCGCGCTGCAGAGAGCCGCCGGATCTCCTACAACCCGGCGCGACTGGTGCCGCCCCTCGCCTCGCCCGAGCGCGAGGAGGTGCGACCGCTCGCGCCTGAGACCGTCGAGCCGCTCCGCCATCACATCAGATACGACGAGAAGGGCTCCGAGCGGCAGTGGGGCCACCGCAACGCGACGCTGATCTCTCTGCTCGCTTACAGCGGTGTGCGCCCCCAGGAGGCGCGAGGGCTCCGCTGGGAGAACGTTCGTGACGCGACACTGCTGGTCTACTCCCCCAAGACCCGCAGGCGCGGCCGGCGCTCGCGCACCGTCCGGCTGCTCTCGCCGCTGAAGTCCGACCTGGCACAGTGGCGGCTCGCGTCCGGGCGCCCTGCTGGTCGCGCGTGGGTGTTCCCCGGCGAGGACGGCGAGCAGTGGACCGAAAATGGCTACGAGCAGTGGCGGGGTCGCACTTGGAAGGCGGTGCTCGAACGTGCCGAGCTTGCCTACCAGCGCCCGTATGACCTGCGTCACAGCTTCGCCTCGCTGCTCCTGCACGAAGGACGCTCGGTGATCTACGTCGCTCGCCAGCTCGGGCACGGCGCGCAGCTCACCTCCAACACCTACGGACACGTGATCGACGAGCTCGAGGACCAGCCGCGGGTCTCCGCCGAGGAGGCAATCCGGTCGGCAAGATTGCCCTCAGGTTGCCTCCATGTCGAGCCGGCTGGCCACGCTACCTGACAAAATCCCTGCAAATAAGCCTATGGAGCCAGCCGGGATCGAACCGGCGACCTCCTGCTTGCAAAGCAGGCGCTCTCCCAGCTGAGCTATGGCCCCTGAACGCCCCCAAATATACGCGGTGCAAGGCGGGTCTACAGATATCGGGCGCTCTCCCGGCTGAGCTATGCCTGATCTGGCGAACTCTGGGCAGCGGTTGCCCGTGAGCTACACGCGAATTGAGCGCTACTTGTCAAAGTCGAAATCGCGAGGAGGCTGCTGCTCGAACCATAGACGCTCCTGGTCGGGCGTCTCGCGCAGGAAGTCCGGGGTCTCCTCGAGAACGTCCTCGACCTCTTCCTCAGAGGGGAGGGTGCGAGTCAACTCGTCGTCCTCCTGGACCTCTGCTCGAGCCTCGCCCGAGGAGCGGCTTGGAGTCTCCCACTCCAAGGAATCTCCCGCCGAGTCCTGGCTCTTGGCATTCTCGGCTGCCAGTATCGTGCGCATGTCCAACTCCGCGGTCTCCTGGCCTGTGGGGGTGAGGCCGCTCGAGTCCGTCGAAGTCTCCACGGTGACAGAATCCGTCTCGTGCCACGTTCCCTCATTTTCTTCAGGGGGAGCTTCCGTGTGAGGGTCTGGTGGGCTGCTCGGTCCGAAGTCTTGGCCGCGGTGCACCGCCCCAAGGGCCTCCTCCTTCTCACGGGCGACCTCACTCGGGTCGGCACCACGGAGGCGTTTGAACTCCAAGTGCTCGCGTATGGCGTCGTCGAGCAATCCCATTGCGCCCCCAAACCATACCTCCCCGGGAGAACGCCATCGCCAGCGGGGTTTCGCCAGAATGTAGTCCTTGCTGCCCTACACCGTCTGCCACTACACTTCCTCAACCTCGCGTCTTTGGCGCAAGCGCGTGGGGCTATAGCTCAGTTGGGAGAGCGCCTGGATCGCACCCAGGAGGTCGGGGGTTCGAGTCCCCCTAGCTCCACCATACGATTCGAGAGCAAACCCTGGCCCCGAAAACGGGGTCGGGGCCTGCTCCTTGGAGCCTCGGCGCACCGCGGGGCAGCGCCTGGCCCGGGCTGCTGGACCGCTTTGGGGACCTGGCTGCCCCTAGGGGTTGTGTCATGCGACCACGGCGGCGTAGACGGGCGCGTGAACCGAGTGGACCGCGGAACGTACAGGGATGAATTCGGCGTGGCGTGCTGGTCTACGTAGTGGGCGGCCGTCGAGGATCGCGATGGCCGCCTACGCTGAGGTGATCAACAGTCAACGGAGGTGGACGATGCCCGATGAGAAGATTGGAAGTCGTAAGGAGTGGAAGGCGGCTCGCGATGAGCTTGCGAAGCTCGAGGCTGAACATGCGAAGCTTGGCCAGAAGGCGACCGAGCAACGCCGTCGGCTTCCTTGGGTTGCGGTGCAGAAGGAGTACGAGTTCGATACCGAGGATGGGAAGAGGACGCTCGCCGAGCTCTTCGATGGGCGCTCGCAGCTCCTCGCCTACAACGTCATGTTCGGCCCGGATTACGAGATCGGGGCCTGCCCCGGGTGCACCAGTCTGGCGGACGGGCTCGACGGCGGGCTCGTCCACCTGAACCACCGCGACGTAACGCTAATCTGCTTCTCGCGCGCGCCGATCGAGCGCCTGGTCGCCTACAAGCAGCGGATGGGCTGGCAGTTCCCCTACGTCTCGACCTATGAGACCGACTTCCCGTTCGACTTCGGCCTTGCGATGACCGACGAGCAGGTACAGCGGATCCCCGAGGCGAAGGCGATGATCGATAGCCCTCCGGGCTGGCTGGAGGAGTGGTCGCATCAGATCGGCGCCGAGCTCAAGGACGGCCTGCGTGAGGGGCCCGGCTGGATCGCGTTCGCCCGCGAGAACGGGACCGTCTACCACACCTACACGGTGATGGCGCCCGACCCGTTTGTCGCTCCATACCACAGCTTCCTACTCGAGCGCACGCCGAAGGCCCAGCCCGAGGAGCCTCGCACCTGGCGCAAGGACGAATACCCGGCCTGAACGCCTAGGAGCGCCGGCCTGTGGCCCGTCGCGGCCGCGGCTCGGGCACTCAGGTGTAGCGCTCTCGCGTTGCTACGACGCCGGAGCGGCCTCATACTCGTCCTCGGCGACATGCTCCCCCCAGGTGACGGCGCTGCCATGATCGTCCACTTGCTGCATCGCGAGGTGGGTCATGAAGCGGTTGGGGGCGGCGCCGTGCCAATGATTCTCGCCGGGCTCGAAGAAGACGCGGTCGCCCGGGCGGATTTCCTGAACCGGGCCACCCTCGCTCTGGCAGCGGCCGATGCCCTCAGTGACGAAGATGGTCTGGCCGAGTGGATGCGTGTGCCATGCGGTGCGCGCGCCTGGGGCAAAATGAACGCTGGCGGCTGCGAGACGCGACGGCTCGGCGGGTGCGGCGACGGCGTCGATGTATACGGTGCCCGTGAACCAGTCGCCTGGGCCCGCGTTGGTTTCAAGGGAGTTGCGCGTGAGCTGCATGGGTCTCCTTCGTTATGTGGTGTGGTATGGGGGTAGCACGCCTGGTCTCCCAGTGCGTCGGCTGCTCCGGCAAAGCGTGAAGGCTCCCAGCGTCCGCAACGAAGTGCGGTGACGCCGCCGTGCGCAACGAAGTGCGGCGATGACGCCGCCCGTCCATTTGCGAGTCGCTGACGGTGATGAAGCCTGCTTCTGGTCCGAGTAGGAGGGCGCGACGGTTATCATGACGAGAGTAGGCGCGCACGATCACAGCGGTCGAGCTGTCGCTGATCGTCCAGACCGGCACGCTCGATGACGGCCCAAGCTACGACCCAGACCGACGGCGGCATCCGCATCGAGGGCCTGACCAAGTCCTTCCACGGCCCCCAGGGTCCCATTCGCGCGGTACGCGGCATCGATGTGTCGATCGCTGGCGGTGAGACGGCTGCGCTGCTGGGTCCCAACGGCGCGGGCAAGTCGACGACGATCGACATGCTGTTGGGCCTCGGCAAGCCCGACCGCGGCACGGTGAGCGTGTTTGGCCGCTCACCCGGCGAGGCGGTCGACGCGGGGCTGGTCGGCGCGATGCTGCAGAGCGGCACGCTGATCCGCGACCTGTCGGTGCGCGAGCTCATCGCGATGATGGCCTCGCTGTATCCGCAGCCGCTCGACGTCGAGGAGACGCTCGAGCTCACTCGTCTGCAGGGGATCGCTGCGCAGCGCACGCAGAAGCTCTCCGGCGGGGAGACACAGCGCGTGCGCTTCGCGGTCGCGATCGTCGCGAACCCCGAGCTGCTCGTGCTCGACGAGCCCACCGTGGCGATGGACGTCGAGGCGCGCCGCGAGTTCTGGGTCATCATGCGCGAGTTCGCCGCCCGGGGCAAGACGGTGCTGTTCGCCACCCATTACCTCGAGGAGGCCGACGCCAACGCCGACCGGGCGATCCTGATGGCCCACGGGCGGATCGTCGCGGACGGTCCCACGACCGAGATCAAGGCGCGGGTGGGCAGGCGGACGCTCCGCGCGACGCTACCTGACATCGACCCGTCGAGCCTCGCCGGCCTGCCCGGTGTCGCCTCGGCCGAGCGCCACGGCGACGCGGTGATCCTGAGCTGCACGGACTCCGATCAGAGCATCCGGGCGCTGCTCGAGCAGCATCCGGCGGCGAGGGACATCGAGATCGTCGGGGGAAGCCTCGAGGATGCGTTCCTGGAACTGACGGGCGAGCCGGACGCTGAGGACCCGGACGCCAACCAACCGGACACCGACGAGCCGGGGCTCCTGACGCAGTGAACGGGATCGCCTACACCCGCTTCGAGCTGCTGCGCACTTTCCGCAACCGTCGCTTCCTACTCTTCTCACTCGGCTTTCCGGTTGTTTTCTTCTGGCTGATCGCGGCGCCGCAGCACGACAAGATCATCAGCGGCACCGGGCTCACCTACGCCACCTACTACATGGTCTCGCTGGCGTCGTTCGGGACGATGATGTCGATGATCTCGACCGGGGCACGCATCGCTGGCGAGCGCCAGGTCGGGTGGACCAGGCAGCTGCGGATCAGCCCGCTATCGGTGCGCGCTTACTTTCGCGCGAAGGTGCTGACCGGATACGCGATGGCGCTGTCGAGCCTGCTGTTGCTCTACATCTGCGGCTCGCTGCTCGGCGTCAGCTTGCCCGCCGGGCGCTGGCTTGAGATGACCGGCCTGATCATGGTCGCGCTACTGCCATTCGCCGCGCTCGGGATCCTCGTCGGCCATCTCGTGAACACCGACTCGGTCGGCCCGCTGATGGGCGGCCTGGTGTCGATCCTCGCCTTCCTGAGCGGCACCTGGTTTGCGATCACTAACGGGTTCCTGCATGCTTTCGGGCAGTTCCTCCCCTCGTGGTGGCTCGTGCAGGCCCGCAACGTCGCGCTCGACGGCCACGCCTGGGGCGTGCGGGGCTGGATCACCGTCGCGGCGTGGACGGCGATCCTCTCGGCCGGCGCAGCGTGGGCCTATCGTCGAGACACGGGCAAGCTTTAGCGGTAACCCGGGACGGTGTGGGGCTTGCCGAGCTCGAGCCACGCGCCCGGCAGTGGCGCGGGGTGGCGGCCGAGCTCAGCAGTCTGCCAGGCGCCGCAGCAGCTCGACGGCTCCAGCCAGCAGGGCCTGCTCCTCGGGGCTGAGCTCATCGGCGATCGCCTCGGCGAGCCAGCCCTCGCGCTGGCGTCGGTCGGCGGCCAGCGTCGCGCGACCCCTGGCGGTGAGCGCCACGAGCGCGCGCCGCGCGTCGGAGGGGTCAGTGTTGCGCGTCACGAGACCATTTGCCTGAAGCCCTCCGACGGTCTGCGCCATCGACTGCGGGCGCACGCGTTCGGCGACGGCGAGCTCGCCGATGCTGCACGGACCGTCACGGTCGAGGCGGCTGAGCACGGCTGCCTGCGAAAGGGAGAAGCCGCGCTGGGCACGCAGCCGCCGAATCAGCGCCCCCAGCGTCACGCGCAGCTCGCCCGCCAGCAGCCCGGCGTCTACCTCGGGGGACATGGCGCGGACTATAGACCCGGGGCCGGGCTGGGGCTGGGGCTCGCCGTTATGCAGGTAACCTGTATAATAGTCCGATGGAGGCAGCCACGGTCCAGACATCCGATCGCTACAAGTGGATCGCCCTCTCCAATACCACGCTCGGCGTGTTGCTGGCCACGCTCGACCTTTCGATCGCGCTGATCGCGATGCCCGCGATATTCCGCGGCATCCACCTCGATCCGCTGGTGCCCTCCAACAGTCTCTACCTGCTGTGGATGATCCTCGGCTACATGGTCGTCTCGAGCGTGCTGATCGTCAGCCTGGGGCGCCTAGGCGACATGTACGGGCGCGTGCGCATCTACAACCTGGGCTTCGTCATCTATACGCTCGCCTCGCTGCTGCTGGCCCTCGACTGGATGAGCGGTCGCGCCGGCGCGACCTACCTGATCGGCTTTCGTATCGTGCAGGGCATCGGCGGAGCCTGTCTATTGGCGAATGCCGCCGCGATCATCACCGACGCGTTCCCTGCCAACCAGCGCGGGATGGCGCTTGGCATAAACAACATCGTGGGCGTATCGGGGATGTTTGTGGGGCTCGTGCTCGGCGGGCTGCTCGCGCCGATCGACTGGCGCCTGGTCTTCCTCATCTCGGTGCCCGTCGGGGTGCTCGGCACGGTATGGGCGTACCTGAAGCTCGAGGAGCGCAGCACACCGCGCCGGCGGCCGGTCGACTGGTGGGGCAACGTCACCTTCGCGCTCGGCCTCGTGCTGGTGATGGTGGCCGTCACCTACGGCATCCGTCCCTACGGCACCCACGCGACTGGCTGGACGAGCCCGCGCGTGATCATGCTGTTCGCGGTCGGGTGCGCCTGCATCGTGGCGTTCGTCATGATCGAGCGCCGTGCCCGGGACCCGATGTTCCGCCTGCCCCTGTTTCGCATCCGCGCGTTTACCTTCGGTACGCTCTCGACGTTCCTGGCGGCGGTCGCGCGAGGCGGGCTGATGTTCATGCTCATCATCTGGCTGCAGGGCATCTGGTTGCCCCAGCACGGCTACGACTTCACCCGCACGCCGCTCTGGGCGGGCATCTACATGCTGCCGCTCACGCTCGGCATGCTCATCTCCGGACCCACCTCCGGTTGGCTGTCCGATCGCTTCGGCGCGCGTGGGTTCGCCACCGCGGGCATGGTCGGCGCCGCGCTCAGCTTCGTCCTGTTGGCGCTCCTGCCGATCGACTTCCCCTACCCGCTGTTCGCCGCGGTGCTGGCGCTCAATGGAATCTCGATGGGCCTGTTCGCCTCGCCCAACCGTGCCGCCGTGATGAATAGCCTTCCGCCGGGCGACCGCGGGGCAGGGGGCGGCATGAACCAGACCTTCCAGAACTCCGCGCAGGTGCTCTCGATCGGGATCTTCTTCACGCTCATGATCGCCGGCCTGGCGAGCACGCTGCCGCAGACGCTCAGCAGCGGTCTGGAGGCGCACGGCGTCCTGGCGGCCACCGCACACTCCGTAGCGCAGCTGCCGCCGATCTCGATCCTGTTCGCGGCATTCCTCGGCTACAACCCGATTCAGCACCTGCTCGGCCCCCATGCGCTGGCCGCGCTCAGCGCGAGCGATCGCGCGGCGCTCACCGGCCGTGCGTTCTTCCCGCACCTGATTTCCGCGCCGTTTCGCAGCGGCCTGCACGAGGCGTTCGCGTTCGCGATCGTCGCCTGCCTCATCGCCGCGGCCGCATCGCTGATGCGCGGTGGGCGCTACGAGTACGTCGAGGAGGGCACGCTGGTAGAGCGCGCCTCAGCGAAGGGAGCCTCAGCGGAGGGGGCGTCAACGGAAGGAGTGCTGGCAGAGGAGGGCGCATCGGCAAGCGCCCACGCCGCGGCCCCCATCGCCGCCGCCACAAGCAGCACAGAGGGCCACGCGCCGATCGCCAGCGCCAGCAGGTGAGAAGCGACGAACGCGGTCAGTCCCACGCCCGTCAGCACGAGCGCTGTTCGTGTGCCACGCCTACGTCGCCAGGCCCAGATACACCACAGGCCGCCCGCCGCCAACACGACCCCTCCCAGCGGCCGTGAGCCAGTCCCCGCGGCGAGGGCGTAGCCCGCGATCAGGCCGCTGGAGGCCACCGGCGCCGTCGGCATCGCTCGGCTACTCCGTGGGGTCGCGGACACGGGACCTCCGGCTACTCCGGCAGGGCTCCGTTGCGGCCAACCAGCGTCTGGCGACCGGCGTCGGTCCAGATAACCTGCTCGCGGCCTGGGCCGACGCCGATCATCGCCACCGGCGCGCCGATCTGCTCTGAGATGAACAGCAGGTACTCGCGCGCGGCCTGAGGCAGGTCTGAGAGCGTGCGGCACTCGCCCAGGTCCTCCTTCCAGCCGGGCAGCTCGGTGAGCTCGGCGGTCGTGTGGTGCAGCACCGTCTGGTGGTAGGGGAAGTCGTCGAACTCCGCGCCCTCGGCGCCGCGGTAGCTCGTGCAGACGCCGATCCGCTCGAGCCCTGAGAGCACGTCGAGCTTGGTGATGACGAGCGCCGTCATCGTGTTCAGGCGCGCCGCGTAGCGCAACGCCACGAGGTCCAGCCAGCCGGTGCGCCTAGGGCGCCCGGTGGTGGTGCCGAACTCACCGCCGCGCTCGCGGATCTTCTCGCCCATCTCGTCGTGCAGCTCGCTCGGGAAGGGTCCCGCCCCCACGCGTGTCGTATAGGCCTTGGAGATGCCCCAGATTTCATCGATGTTCTTGGGCCCCACGCCCGTCCCCACACAGGCCGCCCCGGAGAGCGGGTTGGAGGAGGTGACGAACGGATAGGTGCCGTGGTCGATGTCGAGCATCGCCCCCTGCGCCCCCTCGAAGATCACCTTCTGGCCGCGGTCGAGCAGATCCCACATCAGCCGCGAGGTGTCGGCGATGTGCTGCTCCAGACGATGCCCATAGACGAGATACTCCTCGGTCATCGTGTGCAGATCGAGCGTCGGGTCCTTCTCATAGGGCCGCAGCGACAGGCGCTTGGGCTCCATTGCGGCCACGATCTTCTTCTTGAGGATCTTCTCGTCGAGGAGGTCCTGCACACGGATGCCCAGTCGCGCCGCCTTGTCCGCGTAGCAGGGGCCGATCCCACGCCGGGTGGTGCCGATCTGCTGGCTTCCCAGGCGGGCCTCGCCGGCGGAGTCGAGCAGCAGGTGGTAGGGCATGATGAGATGCGCGTTGGAGGAGATGCGCAGCCCGCTCACGTCCACCCGGCGCGCGCGCAGGGCGTCGAGCTCGTCGATCAGCACCCCCGGGTCGATCACGACGCCGTTTCCGATCACGCAGCACTTGCCCGGATAGAGGATGCCGGAGGGGATCAGGTGCAGCTTCCACTCCACCCCTTCGCGCACGATCGTGTGGCCGGCGTTATTGCCGCCCTGGAAGCGCACCACCGCGTCGCCGTGTTCGGCGAGCAGATCGGTGATCTTGCCCTTACCCTCGTCGCCCCACTGGGCGCCAACGATGACTATGCCTGGCATCTCGCTCTGGAGTCTAGGGGGCGGCCCGGCTCGGGCCCGGTGAGCTCAGGCAGACCATGCCACTGCGGGCTGCTCGCGGTGCTCGTCCCGCCTGTCCGGCACCTCCTGGCGTTTGTCCTCGCCGTAGAGGGGCAGGGGGTCGCCGCACATCTCGACCAAGCGCGAGACGATCCGCCGGCCGACGACCTCGCTCGAATCGTCGGAGACGACACGGCGTTCCTCGCTCGCCTGCCGATTGTCGGCTTCGGAGACGGTCGTCAGGACGCGCCGGCCCATCTGCTCGGCCAGCTCGCTGGGCATCAGGTTCGTGGTCGCCACGATCGCGCGCTTGGCCTGATATCTGGCGTCGATGATCGAGTACAGCTGCTCCAGCCGCCACGACGTGGTGTGCTGGGCTCCCAGATCGTCGATGTGCAGGAGCTCGACCGAGGAGAGGCGATCGAGCAGATCCAGCAGGCTGTTTTCCGCGCCGACCTCGTCGCGGATCAGGTTGAGGAGCCTCGGCAGCGAGTAGATCGCCACCGAGCGCCCGGCCTCGACGGCTGCCTTGGAGACGATCATCGCCAGACTGGTCTTGCCGGTCCCGACGTCTCCGGTCAGCCACAGCCCGCGACCCTCATCCAGTCGGGCATCGAGGTTGCGCACGTAGCGGCGCACCTCCGAGACGACGGCGTCCGGCATGCCGAGGACGGGAGGACGATCGAAGGAGACGCCCCTATAGAGATTCGGAATGCGACCCTCCAGACTGGCAGCGCGCGTGGCGGCGATGCGCCCGCGGCGGCACCCGCAGTCGCTGGCGGTGTTCGTGGCCTCCTCGATCACAAAGCCGCTGCCGTCGCACACGCCCAGAGGGCACCTCTTGGAGTCTTGGCTCATGCCGCGTAGCGCTCCCCGGCGTAGTTCATGAACTTGGGGTACTCCTTCTGGAAGGTCAGCGTCACCTCGCCGGTGGCGCCGTTGCGGTGCTTGGCGATGATCAGGTCCGCCTCGCCGGGGCGCTCTGACTCGGGCTCGTAGTACTCGTCGCGGTAGATGAACATCACGAGGTCGGCATCCTGCTCGAGGTTTCCACTCTCGCGCAGGTCCGAGAGCTGGGGCTTCTTGGGCGAGCGCTGCTCGACCGCGCGGCTGAGCTGTGAGAGCGCGATTACGGGCACGCCGAGCTCGCGCGCGAGGATCTTCAGGCCGCGGCTGAGCTCGCCCACGGCGGTGACGCGGCTGTCGTAGCGGCTGTCGGTGCGCATCAGCTGCAGGTAGTCGATGATGATCAGCCCCAGCCCACCCTCGCACTGGCTGTGCAGGCGGCGCGCCTTGGCGCGGATCTCGAGCATGCCCACGTCGCTTGAGTCGTCCACCCACAGTGGTGCACTGGCAAGGCGCTGGGAGGCCTTCAGGATCTTCGGCCAGCGCTGCTCTGAGACGCGGCCCTTGCGCAGCTCCTCGCCCTTGATGCGCGCCTGGGAGGCCACGAAGCGCTGGGCCAGCTCGGCCTCGGCCATCTCCAGGCTAAACAGCGCCACCGGCTTGCCGTGCTCGACGGCGGCGTTCTCGGCGATGTTGCACACGAGCGCGCTCTTGCCCATCGCCGGGCGCGCGGCGACGATGATCAGGTTGCCGGGCTGAAAACCGCCGGTGATCTCGTCGAGATCCTTGAACCCCGAGGGGGTGCCCGTCAGCGAGGTGCCCTCGAGCGACAGGCGGTGGAGCTTGTCGAGCTCCTCGTGCAGGACCTCCTCGATCGCGCGGAAGTCCTGCTGGCGGTCGTCGCGGGCGACCTCGAGCATCGCCTTCTCGGCCTGCTCCACCAGCTCGCGCGGGGGAGCCTGATGCTCCAGCACGCTGGCCTGGATCTCGTACGTGCTGGCCAACAGGCGGCGCAGCAGCGCGTTCTCGCGCACGATTTGGGCGTAGCGACGGGCGTGCCCGGCCGCGGGGACCACCCCGCTCAGCTCGTCCACCGCAGCCACCCCGCCCACCTGCTCCAGCTTGCCCTGCTGGCGCAGGCGGTCGGTGACCGTCAGCACGTCGACGGGCTCGCTCTCGTTGTAGAGCGTCAGCATCGCCTGGTAGATCAGCCCGTGGCGCTCGCGATAGAAGTCCTCCGGGCGCAACCCCTCCTCGATCACCAGCGCATACAGCGGGCGGTCGGACAGCAGGATCGCGCCCAGCACCGACTGCTCGGCGTCGAGGTTGTGGGGCGGGGCGATCGCGCCCGTAGGGGCACGCGTGCCGTTTGAGCCGTTGGTGGCGGTGGTCGCACTCATGACTGGCGCGAGTCTAGATCGATGCCTGCCCCCGCCTGAGGGGCCAACCCGCTATCTCGGAGGAAATAGACCCGCACGAACCCATGTTCGCAGGAGGGTCGGTCTTACTTCTGCGCCACGACCATCCATAAAGCTGGGGGAGGGCAGGGCTCCCCCAGGACCCCCACCCGGTGCCACGGCCTTACTTCTGCGCGACGACCATCGTCTTGACCGTCGCGGTGACGCCCTCGACGACGTCCACCACGACCATGTACGTGCCTACGTTCTTGATCGCCTCCGGCAGGTGCACGTTCTGGCGATCGAGCCTCAACCCGCGCGCCTCGCGGATCGCGTCGGCCACGTCCTGGGCGCTGACCGAGCCGAACAGGCGTCCGTCGGGGCTGGCCTGCTCGGTGATCGTGAGCACCGTTTTGTTGAGCAGCGCCGCATTGTCCACCGCGCGGGCGGCGAATTCCCGCTCGGTCCGTTCGGCCGCTGCCTGGCGCTGCTGCACGGCCGCCATTGCCCCGCGCGTGGCGGGCTGGGCGAGCTTGCGGGGGATGAGGTAGTTGCGCAGGTATCCCTTGGACACCTCCACGACCTTGCCCTGCTCGCCGAGCTCGTCGACGTCCTTGAGGAGAATCGCTTCAGGCATGCGACGACCCGGCGGTTTCGGTCGTCCTGCTCGCCGCGCGTGCGAGGTCCTGGAGAGAGGGCGCTTCGGAGGGCATCTCTGACCCGTCTACCGTTCCCGGTCGCCGCGGTCGCCGCCGCGCCGGGGGGCGTCGTCGCGGCCGCCCTCGTTGACGTAGGGCAGCAGCGCGAGCTCCCGTGCGCGCTTGACCGCGCGGGCGATCTGGCCCTGGTGGCGCCGGCACGCCCCGGTGATCCGCCGCGAGCGGATCTTGCCCTTCTCGGAGATGAACTTGCGCAGCGAGGCGACGTCCTTGTAGTCGACCTGCTCTACCTTGTCGCGGCAGTGCTGGCACGGCTTGCGGCGCCCCGAGCCGGGGGCGCCCTTTCTGTCTCGACGGCGGACTGGCTTGCCGCGACCGCGCGATTTTGCCACAGGAACCTTTCAGAGCTAGAACGGAATATCGTCGTCGCCGGGGGATCCGACGCCGACCGGCGCGGGCTGGAAGTCCTGGTTGTCGACCGGGACATCACTGCCCTGAGTTCCGTTGCTCACGAACCTGCCGCCACCTGCGGCGTCATCGCGCGAGCCCAGGAACTGCACCGAGTCGGCGATTATATCGGTTGCCTGGCGCTTTGTGCCGTCCTGCGCCTCCCACTCGCGCCACTCCAGGCGTCCATCGATCGCCACGGGGCGTCCCTTGGAGAGGAAGCGGGCGGCGTTCTCGCCCTGCGCGCCCCACACGGTGACGTTGAAGTAGTTGGGCTTGTCGACCCATTCGCCGCTCGCGCCATCCTTGCGGCGGGTGTTGCAGGCGATGCGCAGGCTGCACACAGACATGCCGTTGGGCGTTGAGCGCAATTCTGGATCTGCGGTGAGGTTGCCGGTCATCACTACCCGGTTGATGTTGGTTGCGGCCACGGTCTTCCTTTCCTCGGCCCCGCGCGGGGCCGGCTGTCTCTCAGATTGGTTTCGCCCGAGTCTAGACCTGCGTTCGGGCGCCAACTTCGATGCCATCCCGCTCTTTGCGGGATTACGGTCGTCAGGGAAAGGAGGAGGGCCGGCCAAAGGCCGGCAGAGGGCCGCGTTGTGGCGGTGGCGACCGCTCAGCGCGGCGTTCTGGCGAGACGCGGGGAACGCCGCCCGTTACAGCAGGGACGACTTCAGCGCTTACCGCGGGGGGAAGTGCGAAACACCTCATCCCAATACGGCGCGCTGATGCCGAACCCGCGCGTGTCGTCCTGGAAGTGGTGGCGCATATGGCGCTCGCGCAGCATCCTGCCCAGGCGCCCGTGCGGGCGGAAGTGGTGCAGGTAGTAGTGCAGCATGTCGTACACCAGGTACCCCGCGAAGAACCCCGCGCCAAGGCCGGGCGCGTAGCGCGCGCCGAACACCAGATACATCGCGCCGAACACGATCGCCCCCAAGGGGATGCTCACCGACGGCGGCATCACCAGGCGCATCGGGTCGTTGGGGTGCTCGTGGTGGATGCCGTGGATGATCCAGTGCAGCCGCGCTCCCAGCCCCTTCTCGGGCTCGAAGTGGAACACCACGCGGTGTAGCCAGTACTCGAACAGCGTCCACATCGCGTACCCGCCCACCGCCAGCCCGAGGGTGCCGAGCAGGCTCACCTTGGCGAGACTCCATGCGGCGAGCACGACGACCGCGGGCACGAAGATCAGCACGGGCACCAGCGGATGCACGCGCGAGAGGGCGTCCAGCACGCGCGACTCGAACATGCGCGGCGAGGCGCGCAACACGTCGGTCCTGCTCAGCGGTTGCTCGCCGACATCAGCCCTGGCCATGGTCCGAGTGTATTACCCTCGCCCAATTTGCCCTAACGCCGGGTGGAACCGTCCCGCTCGGTGACACGCAGGGCTGCTCAGCCGGCCTGGGCGGGCTCGACGGCCTCGACGACCGCCTCGACCTCGACGGCCTCGACCTCCACCTCGGGCGCGCTCTGCGCCTCGGGCGCCGGCTCGTGGCGCGAGGGCGCCGCGCTGGACTTCATGTCCGGCGCGGCGGGCGTCCCCGGCTTCAGTTTCACGATCCGAAAGCGCACCACCTCGTCGGCGATGCGCAGCGAGCGCTCCAGCAACGGCAGCAACTCGGGCGTGGAGGCGTGGAACTGCAGCAGGTGGTACTCCGCGTCGGCCTTGTGGTCGATCTGGTAGGCCAGCGCACGCGTCCCCCACTCGTCGTCGCGCACCACCTCGCCCTGCGCCTGGATCGCCGCGCGCGCGTCGGCCACGATCTTTTCGCGGACGCTCGCATCGGACTGGGTGTCCAGCATCAGGATCAGGTCGTACGTGGGTGCGGGCAGGGTCATGCGGCGCGGGATGATACCAGCGCTCGCCTCCCGGCCCCACCGGCGTCGATCCGCTGCGAGGTTACGACGCCGTGCGGCCCGCCGGCGCCCTGGCCCCCTGGGTCTTCGGACCCAGGGACGCTGCGAGGAATCGCGCCGCACGCGGCTCCCTGGCGGAGCCTTAAAATAGGATCCCACCCACCCGGAGCCTTTCCTTTTCCTCGGCCGCGCAGCCCTATCGGCCTATCGGCCCCGCCCCTTCGCCCGGATGTCCGCCATCTGCTCGTCGATCCAGTCCCCCGGGTCGCGCGAGGTCACGATCTCCCGGAGCCCCTGCGCGCGCCGGCGGCGCTCCTGCGGCGCCATCGCCAGCGCCGCGTAGATCGAGTTCGCGAGCTCCTGGATGTCGAAGGGGTTCACCGACAGCGCATACTCGCCCAGCTCCTCGTGCGCGCCCGTATTCTCCGAGAGGATCGACACGCCCTCGCGCTCGTTGACGATCGGCCCCTCCTTGGCCACCAGGTTCATGCCGTCGAACATCGCGTTCACCAGCAGCACGTCGTAGTGGCGGTACGCGGCCATCGCCTCCTGCAGGTCGTCGCGCAGCTTCAGCTGGATCGGCATCCAGTCGGGCGTCCCGTGGCGGTGGTTGACCACCGCCACCGACGCCTCGATCCGCTCCAGGTACTCCGCGTACTGGGGCACGTCCGTGCGCGAGGGCATCAGCTGCGCCATGAACGTCACGCGCTCGCGGAACTCCGGGTGCTGCTCGAGGAACAGGTCGAACGCCGAGAAGCCCCTCAGCACGTTCTTCGATAGGTCCGCGCGATCCACGCGCAGGATCAGGTGGTCGCGCCGGCGGCGCAGCAATTCCTGCTCGAACTGCCTCACCCGCTCCCCCTGGGCCAGGCGGCGCACAGCCTCGTGGTCGATCGGCAGCGGGTACGCCCGTACCCACACCTCGCGCTCGCCCGTGCGCACCGTCCCGCGCTCGAAGTCCACCTCCAGGTCCATCAAATCGCGGCAGCACTGCAGGAAGTTGCGCCTGTAGCTGCGCGTGTGAAAGCCGATGATGTCGTTCGCCAAGAGCCCCGTGAAGATCTCCTCGCGGATGCGCGTCGGCAGCACCCGCCACGCGTCCGACTGCGTCCAGGGGATGTGGATGAAGTGGTGCAGGAACACATCCGGCCGCGCCCTGCGCACCAGATCGGGCAGCGTGTAGAGGTGGTAGTCGTGGACCATCACCACCGGCTCCTCGTTGCCCTCGAGCTCCTCCACCACCGCCTTGGCAAGATCCTCGTTGACCGCGTTGTAGCCGAACTCGAACGCCTCGATCTCCTCGCGGCGGATGTCCGGTGCGTTCGAGAGATCCCACAGATAGTGCTGGATGAACCACAGCATCGGGTTCGCGAACACGTTGTAGAAGCGGTCGTACGCATCCGCGTCGCTCACCACCAGGCGCACCTGGTATTCCCCGCCCGCCGGGCTGCGCACTCCGAACGCCCGCCCGCCGTGCTCGCGCGAGACCTCGGCGTCGTGCTCGTTCATCGCCGAGGCGATCCACACCGCCTCGCGGTGGGACGCCAGTCCGGTCAGCGCCGTCACCAGTCCGCCGCTGCCGCGCTGCACCTCCCCCCCGGGGCCGAACGTCACCGGTCCGCGGTTTGACACCAGCACGAGCGGCGCACGCTGTGCCGGTGTCTCGCTCACGCCGCCGACCCCGCGGGGTTCGGACGGTTGGCGGACACTAGGAGCTGGGCGGGGTTCGGGGGGTGTGCGGGGAAGGATGGCGTGCTCACGCGGCCTGTGTATGGCGGCCGGCCGCTCACGCCAACAGCTCCGTGAAGATCTTCAGGTAGTCGCGCAGGTAGCGGGGCATCAGAAAGTGCGTGCGCACGTGCTCCTTGCCACGCCTTCCCAGGGTTTTACCCAGCGCTGGGTCCTCTAGCACCTCCAGCGCCCGCACCGCGCACTGCTCGGCGCTTTCCACCAGGAACCCCGTCACGCCGTCCTGCACCTGCAGCGGGATGCCGCCCACGTTGCCCCCGATGAACGGCCTGGCCTTCCAGATCGCCTCCGAGACCGTCAGCCCGAACCCCTCACGCGTGGACTTCTGGATCAGCACGTCCGCATGCGACTGGAACGCGTTGACCTCGATCGCGCCCACGTTGTTGAAGTTGTTCAGAATATGCACGTCCGGGTCGCCATCCGCATGGGCGATCGTCGCGTTGAAGAAGTCCCACCCCTCGGGGTCGTCGCTGGCCATCGACCCCACGAGCGCCAGCTGCACCTCGGGCAGCGTCTCCTTGACCATGCGATACGCGTCGATCACGCCCAGCGGGTCCTTCCAGGGATCAAAGCGCGACACCTGGCACATCAGGGGTCGGTCAACGTCGATGCCGAACTGGCTGCACACATACGAGGCGTCCTCGGGTGAGAGCGCCATGTTCTTGGGCGCCAGCGGGTCGATCGCCGGCGGCACGATGTTCACGTGGCCCCCCATCCCCGCCGGCACGTAGTCGGCCATGTGAAATAGCGACTCGGGGTACGTCGTGATGTAGGGCAGCAGCCGCTCGATCGTCGCCGGGTTGGGCGTCGAGAGGTCGATGTGGCAGCGCCACACCCATCCCGCCGCCTTCTCGGGCACGAGCTTGTGCAGCGCCGCCGGCTGCGGGTCGTGGATCAGGCACACGTCCCACCCGCCGCTCAGCTCGCGCGCGTTCATCTCGTTGTAGCTCTCCCATGTGCTCCACTGTTCCTCATCGAGATCTTGCGGCGCGCCCTGCAACGCGTTGTGCATGAGCTTGGTCGCGTTGAAGAACTCCTCACGCCCGTATATGACCTGCCACTCGCACTCCAGTCCCACGTCGCGCATCAGCGGGATCAGCGTGTAGAGGATCTCCGACACCCCGCCCCCGAAGGCGGTCGCCGAGACATGCACCACGCGTCTTCCCTTCAGCGGCTCCGCCAACTCACGGATCTCGTCGATCAACCCACGCCCACAGATGTGGGTGTAGTCGGTCAGCGACTTCGTTCCTACGGCGACGGGCTGGAGCACGCGCGCACGATATCCATATGGCGGGCTAAGGTCCCTTGCGGTGCTCAACGGTCGTCTTTATCGAGCCGCCCTCGCCCCCCTGCTGCTCGCCGTCGCGATCGCCGCCTTCTCGCTGGGCGCGCGGGCCGGCCCCTACACCACGACGCTCGCCCCCGACGCCTTTGACGGGCAGGCCGCCTACGCCGAACTGCAGTCCCTCGCCGCGCGCTTCCCGCGGCGGCGGCCCGGCAGCGAAGGGGACACCCAGCTCGCCGCCTACATCGCGCAGGCCCTGCGCGGGCTCGGGGGCAGCGCCGCGGGCGGCTTCTCCGTGCAGACGCATCTCGTACAGGCGCAGACGATCGACGGGGCGCGCACGCTCACGACCGTCATCGCCACCCGCCCCGGCACAACCGGCGCGGCGCCGCTCGTGCTGCTCGCCCACCGCGACGCCGCCGGCTACGGGGCAACGGCAGAACTGTCGGGCACCGCGGTGCTGCTGGAGCTGGCGCGCGTCTTTGCCACCAGCGAGACCCACCGCACGATCGTCCTCGTCTCCACCAGCGGCGGCAGCGGCGGCGACGCGGGTGCCGCCGACTACGCCGCCCACGCCGGCGTCACGCCGGACGCCGCGCTCGTGCTGGGCGACCTTGCGGGCGCAGTGGCGCACAAGCCGTTCGTCGTGCCCTTCTCGGACGGTGTCGGCCTTGCGTCGGTGGCGCTCCAGCGAACGCTTGCCGGTGCGATCGCCCAGGAGGTCGGCGTCGACCCCGGCACCCCCAGCGCGCTCAGCCAGCTGGCCCACCTGACCTTCCCGCTGACCCTCGGTGAGCAGGGTCCGCTGAACGGCGCCGGCACCCCGGCCGTGCTCGTGCAGGTCAGCGGCGAACGCGGCCCCCCTGCGCGGGCGTCCGTCAGCGAAGCGCGCCTGCAAAACTTCGGCCGCGCCGTGCTCAGCGCCGTCTACGCACTCGACGGCGCGCCGGACCTGCAGGGGGCCACGGCCGTGCAGGCGGGCGTGCCGCTCCAGCAGAAGATCCTCCCCGAGTGGGCCGTGCGGCTGCTGCTCGCCGCAGCGCTGCTGCCCGTCCTGTTGGTCGCCGTCGACGGCCTCGCGCGTCTGCGCCGCCGCCGCGTGCCTTTGCAGCGCTGGCTGCTATGGGCGCTGGCGTGCGCCGCTCCGTTCCTGCTCTGCGCGCTCTTCCTGCGCCTGCTGGGTCTCAGCGGTGTGCTCGCCGCACCCGCCGGCCCCGTCGCGGCCGCTGCGCTGCCCGGCGCGTCAACCGCCTGGGAGACCGTGCTCGCTCCGGCGCTCGTGCTGGCGGTGGCCTGGCTCTGCTGGCCCATGGCGCTCCGGCGGCTCGGCCTGCCTACGCGCGCGGACTCCGATGCAGCGGGCCTGGCCGTGCTGCTCCTGCTATTGGGGGTCACGGGGGTGGTGTGGCTCGTGAACCCCTACGCCGCGCTTCTGCTCGTGCCGGCTCTGCACCTGTGGCTGCTGGTCGTCTCGCCCGAGTGGCGTCTGGCCGGTGCGCGGGCTCATCGCGTCCGGGCACTCGCGCTGGTCGCGCTCGGCCTTGCCCCACTGGCGCTGCTGGTGCTCTTCTATGCACATGAGCTTGGCTTCGATGCGGGACAGGCGGCTCACGCCGCTGTGCTGCTCACGGCCGGCGGGTACGTCTCGATCGTCGGTCTCCTGCTGTGGTCGCTCGCGTTCGGCTGCGCCGCCGGCATGACCCTGGTAGCGCTCTCTGCGCCGCCGTCGCTCGTGCCCGGCGGGAACGACGAGGACCGCTTTGCGATCACCGTGCGCGGTCCCATGTCCTACGCTGGACCTGGTTCGCTTGGTGGCACGGAGTCCGCGTTGCGCCGCTGAGCCCCCACGATGCTCCGCTGGCGCATGTCCGACACCCCGACCCCGACCGCGAATCCCGAGTTCTCCGGCGCCGACGGCCGTTCCGGCGCCGACGGCGATCCAGGACGCAGGAGCGGCCCCGCGATCCACCCTCTGGAATCAGACTTCGGGCTCCTGCGCCCCGTTTCGGTGGGCGGGCCCTCGGCTATGGGTCCCGTCTCCGCGCCGCGCCGTCCCCGCCGCGCCTGGCGAGTCCTCCCGTGGGTGCTGGTCGTGCTCGGCTGCCTCGTGCTGCTCGACGCCGGCGTCACGCTCGTCTGGCAGGAGCCGCTCACAGCGCTGTATGCGCGCATCCAGCAGGACGAGTTGAGCGGCACGCTGCATCGCCTGGAACGCGCCGCGCCCACGCCCGTCGAGCGCCGCCGGCTCGCCCACCTGCCCAGCGAGGCGGGCCGCATCGCCTTCCTCGCGAGCGAGCTGCAGCGCCGAGCCGGCGCCGGCTCGCCGGTGGGGGTCATTCACATCCCCCACATCCACGCCGACTTCGTGGTGGTGAAGGGCACCGGCACCTCCGAACTGGAGAAGGGCCCGGGCATGTATCGCGAAACGCGCTTCCCCGGCATCCCGGGCACCACCGCGATCGCCGGTCACCGCACGACCTACCTCGCGCCCTTCCGCCACATCGACGCGCTCCGAGCCGGCGACCACATCCTGCTCGACATGCCCTACGCGCACTTCACCTACACGGTCATCGGCAACCGCGTGGTCCTGCCCACCGACGTCGGCGCCGCCGTCGACCCCGTCGGTTACAGCCGCCTCGTGCTGTCCGCCTGCACGCCCCTCTTCAGCGCCGAAAAGCGGCTGCTCGTGTATGCACGGCTCACCTCGGTGACCCCTGAGGGCGCCGCGCGGGTCAGCCTCACCAGCGGTGCTCGAACCCTTCCAGGTGGCGCTCTTGGCCTTCCTCCAGCAGCACTGCCGCTGGTGCGAGGGGCGGCTGGTCAGGGCCCCCCAGCGACAGGTCAGGGCCCCCCGGCGGCGAGTCAGGGCGCCCCGGCGCCGGCTCAGCAGGCGCCGCCGATCGAATCCGCCCCACCCACGTGATCCCCACGCCGCCGGCGCGCGCGAGGGCCCGCTCCACGCGCGTGCCGTTCTCGGGAGCCACGCAAGCACACAGCTCGTAGTCTTCACCCGCGCCGGCCGCCAGCTGCCACGGGGGAATCCCCAGCTCGGCGGCGACCTCGGACACGCCTTCGTCGAGGGGCAGCTCGTTCAGGTCCACCTCGACGCGCACCCCGCTCGCGCGGGCGATGTGCCCGGCGTCTGTTGCCAGCCCGTCGGAGAGGTCGATCATCGCGTGCGCCCCCGCCTCGGCCAGCGCGCGGCCCTCGGCCAGGCGCGGCCAGGGATGGTGCACTCGCTCGATCGCCGGGTGGGCCGCTGCGTCGATCTCGCTCGGGCCCCCCGTCGGCGCGTGGCGGTTCGTGCCCGCCGCCCCTTCGCCGGTGACGCCCATCGCTCGTCCCTCCAGCACAGCCAGTCCAGCTCCCGCGCCGCCGAGACGCCCGGTGACTCCGACGATGTCTCCCGGCTGCGCTCCGTCGCGTCCCACGAGCTCCTCCGCGCTGTCGGCCCAGCCGATCACCGTGACGGCGACCGTCAGCGCGGGGGCGCTCACCACGTCGCCCCCCAGCAGCGAGGTGCCTGTCTGCAGCGCCAGCTCGCGCGCGCCGCGCACGAGCTCGAGCGCCCGCGCCTCGCTGAGCCCGGCGGGCAGTCCCAGCGTGAGGTAGGCCTCCCCCGCCCGCGCGCCCATCGCGGCCAGATCGGAGAGCGCTCCCGCGAGCGCGCGCCAGCCGACCTGCGTGGGGGTGGCCCACCCTCCGGAGGCGTCCTCGCCCGCCAGGCGGAAGTGCACGCCGTCGACCATCGCGTCGACCGAGGTCACGCACACCGGTCCGCTGTGCTGCTGTTCCTCGGAGCCGGGCCCGCCGGAGCGCACCACGGCGGCGTCGTCGCCCACTCCGCGCAGCACCTGCGAACCGTACGTCGGTGCCAGCTCGGCCGCGATGGCCTCGATCAGAGAGCGCTCGCTGCCCGTCCCGCGGCGCCCCGCCTCCCGCGGATCGCCGCCCACGACCCGGCCTAACGGTGCCGGTAGACGATCCGGGCGCGGTCGAGGTCGTACGGAGAGAGCTCACAGCGCACGCGGTCGCCCGGCAGGATGCGGATGCGAAAGCGGCGCATCTTGCCCGCCACGTGCCCCAGCACGACGTGATCGTTGTCGAGCTTCACGCGGAACATCGCGTTGGGCAGCGCCTCGATCACCTCGCCCTCGAATTCGACCTTGTCTTCCTTCGCCACTGGCTTTCCGTTCGTCTGAATGTGTGCGTAGTCGCCCAAACTACCAGCGTCAGCCGCGGGTTGCGGGGTAGGCCCGCGGCCGCGCGGGCGCTCGTCAGCCGTGCGGGGCGGTCGTGCCGCCACCCGCGCCGGTCTGCGGCGCCTGTTCGGTGATGCGCGGAGCGCCTCCAGCGGCCGGGGCACCGGGCCCCGTGGGGCCGCCTCCCGCGGGAGCTTCCGCCGGCCCACCGCGTCCGGTCGGCGCTCCACCGCCGGCGCCTCCGCCGCCACCGGCTTCTTCATGTGCTTCGGTGTGCGGCCTGGGCTTCGTCGTGGGCGTGTGCTTTTCGGTGGCGCTGCCCGTGCCCGCCCCGAATTCGCCGGGGGCGGTGGGTATAGTGGCGCGCCCGGTGGAGGCGTACTTGCCGAAGAAGGGGTGGTAGGAGATCGCTTCGCCGGCCGGCGGGAAGGGCACGCAGTGCGAGCCCACCACTTCTGCCATGTAGGCGTGCCAGATTTCCGCCGGCAGGTAGCCGCCCTGCTGGGGCTCGCCGTGCACGTCGGTCATCGAGATGTCTTTGTTCGGATAGCCCATCCACACGACCGTCGCGTAGCGCGGGGTGTAGCCGTCCAGCCAGGCGTCCACGAGATTGCTCGTGGTGCCCGTCTTGGCAGCCGTCGGACAGCCGATCGCCGAGCGTCCGGCCGTGCCGATCGGGCTCTGCACGTTCTGCTCCAGGATGCTCGTCTCCTCGGCGGCGACGGCGCTCGAGAGCGCGCGCACACGGTGGTCGTGGCCCCAGTTTTCGTCGACGTGCCCGTCGGGGAACACCACCTTGGTGATCGCGATCGGCGTGTTGCGCCAGCCGCCGTCGGCGAGGGTGGCATAGACGTTGGCCATTTCCAGGGGGGTCACGCCGTACTTCAGCCCGCCGAGCGCCTCCGAGGCGATGCTTTCCAGGTGCGTGGTGACGCCCATCTTGTAGGCCATTTCGGTGACAGTCTGCTCGCCCAGGTCGGCGGCCAGCTGCGCGTAGACGGTGTTGTCGGAGCGCAGCGTCGCGGTCACCAGGTTCATCGACTGGTTCAGCGAGGTGCCCTCGAAGGTCTTCACTTCGTATTCGGGGTACCCCGGCAGCCAGCCCGGGGCCAGCGTGTGCGAGAGGTAGTAGGTGCTGTTGGGGTCGATCCCGCGCGAGAGCGCGTCGGCGAGCACGATCGCCTTGAACGTCGACCCAGCCTGGCGGCGGCCCTGCGCGGCGAGGTTGAACTGGGAGTTCTCGTAGCGTTCTGACTCGGCCATCGCTTCGATATGACCGTCGTGGGGGTCGATCGTGACGATCGCCGAGGCCGGGTCTTCGCGCTCGTCGAGCACCTTCGCGATCGCTTCGCGCGCGAGGCGCTGCTTGTTGAGGTCGATCGTCGTGTAGACCTTCAGCCCGCCTTGGTCGACGGTCGCCCGGCCGTAGCGGTGGATTAGCTGCGCGCGCACATATTCGAAGAAGAAGCTCTCGCGCCGCTGGGAGTAGTAGTCGCCGTGGTGGACTTCCAGCGGGTCGTGCTCGGCGGCCGCGGCCTGCACGGGGGTGATGTAGTGCAGTTCGGCCATCTTCGCGAGCACCTCGTTGCGCCGCTGGCGCGCCGCGGTGGGGTAGAGGAAGGGGTTGTACTCCGAGGGCGCCTGCGGCAGCCCGGCAAGCAGCGCCGACTGCTGCAGGTCCAGCTGCGAGGCGGGACGGTTGAAAAAGATGCGCGAGGCGGCCTGCACGCCGATCGCCGTCTGCCCGCCCACCGTGCCGTAGGCCACGCTGTTGAGGTAGCCCGCGAGGATCGCACGCTTAGTGTGGCGTTTGTTGTATTCGATCGCCAGCTTCGCCTCGGTGATCTTCTGTTTGAGGGTGTGCTCGTCGTTGCCCAGGTACAGGTTGCGCACGAGCTGCATCGTGATCGTGGAGGCGCCCTGCAGCGCTTCGCCGTGCAGCGCGTCCTTCACCGCGGAGCGGAAGATCCCGGTGAGGTCGACGCCGTCGTTGGAGTAGAAGCGCTGGTCCTCGATCGCCACCGTGGCGTTGCGCAGCTGCACGGGCATCTGCGAGTAGGGGATCGGCGTGCGCAGCTCATCGGACTGGATGTACCCCAGCGAGGTGCCGTCCGCGGCGAACACCTGCGAGGAGGCGCCGCTGACGACCGGGTGCAGCTCGCTCAGCGAGGGCGCCGATTGGGCGACCGACAGCACGTAGCCGACCGCGCCCAGCACACCCAGCGTGAGGGCGACAGAGATGACACCGAAGCCGATCAGCAACAGGCGCGCCGGGCCGGTGCGGTTGTGCCGCAGGCGGCGCTGTCTTGAGTGTCGCGACATCGACTACCGAGATTACTGCCCTTGGGTGTGATTTCCTGCGCTTGCATGGCTACGGACAGGGCACTCGCCGTGCGCGACCCCCCATCTGGAAACTGGGACGATCCGGGTCCGCGCGCCTCCTCTTGGCTCGGGCGACTGCGCGAGGACCCCGCACGGATGGCCGCCGTGCGCGAGGCCTGGCGCGCGCTGTGGGTCTCACGCGTCTTGGTGTGGGTCGCCGGGATGGGCACGGTGCTCGTGTTCGGCTGGGGCCCCGTGCGCGGCGCCTTCAACCCGCCGGGGGTTACGCGCGGGTTCGGCGCGCTCGGCGATCTTTTGGCGGCGCCTGCGGCGCGGTGGGACGCGTCGTGGTATCTGGTGATCGCGCACTACGGCTACCGCCCGGACCTCGGTGCGTTCACGGCCTCGCGCGCCGCCTTCTTCCCGCTCTACCCGCTGGGCCTGCGCGGGCTCTCCGATTTGGGTCTGCCGCCGGTGCTTGCCGGCGTGCTGCTGTCGCTGGTGGCGCTGGCGCCGGCGCTGTATGGGATCCACCAGCTGACGATGCTGGAGGCGGAGCGCGGCCAGGCGCACGGCTCCGGTGGCGCCGTTGCCGCTGGCGTCGGCGAAGCCCACGCCCGCCGTGTTTTCGCACAGCCGGGCGAAGGGCCGGCGGTGGCGCGCCTGGCGGTGCTGCTCACGGCGTTTGCGCCGATGGCGTTCTTCCTCTCCGCGGTCTACTCCGAGGCGCTCTACCTGGCGCTGTCGGTGGGCCTCTTCTGGTGCGCCCGCCACGGCCGCTGGGCGTGGGTCGGCGTGCTGGGGGCGCTTGCCGGCGCGACCCGCTCCACGGGGGTGCTGCTGCTTGTGCCGGCGCTGATCCTCTACTTCCACGGGCCGCGCGAGGACCGCCCCCCCGATTTCCCGGAGCCCATCAGGTGGGCGATCCGCTACCGCCCCCGCCGCGACGCGCTGTGGCTCGGGCTGGTGCCCGCGGGCGTGGCCCTCTACATGGCGCACCTCGCGCTCGCGGGCGGCGACGCGCTGCTGCCCTTCCGCGCGCAGCAGGTCTGGAGCAGGCATTTCGCGGGGCCGTTCTTGGGCGTGTGGGACGGCGCGCGCGCCGCCTTGCAGGGGGCGCGCCAGCTGCTCTCGGGGCAGAGCCACCATGTGTACTTCCCGGCGTCGCCCGGCAGCCCGATGGTGGCGGCGGGGCACAACACGGTGCTGTTCGCCTTCCTGCTCCTTGCGGTGCCGTGCCTCGTGGGGGTGCTGCGCCGGCTGCCCCTCGCCTACGGAGCCTACGTGGTGGTGGCGCTGGCGCTGCCCCTCTCCTACCCAGTCACCTCGCAGCCGCTGATGTCGCTGCCGCGCTTTCTGCTGGTGCTCTTTCCTTTGACGATGTGGCTGGCGGCATGGTTGGCCCCGCGACCCCGCCTCGCACGGGCGACGGTCGTGGTATCGGCGCTGGCGATGGTGTGTTTCGTGGGCCAGTTCGCCACATGGCACTGGGTGGCGTGAGTGGCCCATACCCGCTCGGCCGGCTCTTCGCCTTCGATGGCCGATCCGGCACGGGAGCGGGTGGTGCTGCTGGACGCGCTGGGCACGCTGCTCGAGCTCGAGCCACCCGGCCCGCGGCTGGTGGAGGTGCTGCAGGAGGACCACGGGATCGAGCTGTCACTCGCAGATGCTGCGAAGGCGTTCGCAAAGGAGATCGGCTACTACCACGCCCACCACCTCGAGGGACATGGCCCGCCGTCGCTCGCAGGCCTGCGCAGGCGCTGTGCGGAAGTGCTGCATACCGCGCTGCCCGCCCGCGCCGCCGAGGCGATCGAGGTGCCCGAACTGGAGCAGGCCATGCTCGGAGCGTTGCGCTTCAATGTATATGCAGATGTGCCGGAGGTGCTCGCGACACTGAACGCGCACGGCGTGCGCGTGGTCGTGGTAAGCAACTGGGACGCGGCGCTGCCCAGGGTGCTGCGCGACGCAGGGGTGGCCTTGGGCGCCGGTGGGCTGGGAGACGTCGGTAGCGGCGGGCTTGGGCGCGCGGGCTGGGTCGACGGCGTCGTGACCTCAGCCGCGGTCGGGGCCGCCAAGCCCGACCCGCGTGTCTTCCACGCGGCGCTCGCGCTCGCCGGAGTCTCCGCCCGGCGGGCGTTGCATGTGGGTGACAGCCTCGAGCACGACGTCGCCGGCGCCCGCGCCGCGGGCGTGGCCGCGGTGTGGCTATGCCGCGGAGAACCGCCCGCCCAGGCACGTACGCCGGCGGGCGTGCCCCGGATCGCCTCGCTGGCCGAGTTGCCGGCGCTGGTCTGAGGCGGAGGGCCGACTTGACCAGCGATGATGTCTGGATGCAGCCGGCCGGCATGGACCCATATGGAGCCCCCGAGCCCGTCATCGAGACGAGTGCGGACGGCTTCGGGCAGAAGCCCAGCCGCCAGGGCTCGGCATGGCGCCCCTGGACTGCCCCCGCGGCGCTCGCGGGCGGGCTCGTGCTGGCGGCCGTGGGCGGCCTGGTGGTGGACGTGCCGGCGGCGCTCCTGGGTGGGGTGAAGCTCAGCGGCACCTCCTCGCTGCCGGCCGGGCTGACAGTGGCGGACACGTTCGTGCAGGACGCGGGGTTCGTGCTGTCGGTGGTGTTCTTCGCCTCGCTCGGCGGGCGCACGGTGCGGGCGTGGCAGCTCGGCCTGCGCCCGGCCCCGCTCGGGCGGGCGCTCGGCGCGGTGGGGATGACGCTGCTCGCGTTCCTGCTCTTCAGCGCGATCTGGGCGAGTGCGATCGAAGTGAGCACCCGCGAGAAGCTGCTGGAACAGCTGGGCACCAACGAGAGCGCCGCCCTTTTGGTGGCGAGCGCGGCGCTGACCTGCGTGATGGCGCCGATCTGCGAGGAGATCCTGTTCCGCGGGTACTTCTTCGTGGCGCTCTCTAACTGGAAGGGGTGGCTGCCGGCGGCGCTTATCACGGGGCTGGTGTTCGGCGGGGTGCACGCCGGCTCGGCGCCGGTGGTGGACCTGGTGCCGCTGGCGGCGCTCGGGTTTGCGCTGTGTGCGCTGTACCGCTACACGGGGTCGCTCTATCCGTGCATCGCGGCGCACGCGCTGAACAACTCGTTCGCGTTCGGCGAGCTCGAGGGGTGGGGGTGGCAGACGCCGCTGCTGATGGCCCTCTCGCTGGGCACCATCGCGGCGCTGGCGCTGGCGGCGAGGCGCGTGGGCGTGATCGGCGACCCGCCGGCCGCGCGGCTGAGTGGGAGCGGTGCGTGGCCCGCGGATGGACTCGCGGATGGGCCCGCGGACGACGGTGGGGGGCCGCCCGACGACCTGGCGGGTCCGCCTGCCGTCGCCACGGCGCCATAGGTCGCGAGATACCTCGCCCGCACGCAGGCGGCCAAAGCCAGTGAGCCGTCGCCGCCGCGCCCTAAGATCACACGCGTGATCCCTGCGCCCCCAACCCCGGCAACGCCCCCGGCCCCCCCGGCGGGACACATGACGCTCGTCGTCCAGCAGGCCCACGGCCATCCGGCGATCGCGCTGACGGGCGAGAACGTGGTGGTGCGCGGCGTGGTGGAGCCCTACGTGGCACACCAGCGGGTGACGGTGCGCTTCTACCTCGACGGTCGCCTCGTGCAGACGCGCAGCGTGGGCGTGCAGTCGCTGAACAACGGGGCGGGCCAGTTCCACGTGCCCTACAGCGCGAGCACCGCGGGGGTGGTGAGCGCGAAGGCGGCGCACACGGCGACGGCCCAGGAGGGCGCGTTCACCGCGACCAGTGCGCAGGTGCGGTTCGTGGGGGCGAACATGGGCGAAGGCGCCCACGGGCCGGCGGTGGGAGTGCTGCAGAGCCAGCTGAACGCGCTGCACTACGCGGTGCCCCTGAACGGGGACTACGAAGAAGCGACTGGCCGCGCAGTGGTGGCCTACCGCAAGGAGACGGGGCTGGCGCGCATAACGAGCACCGATGCGACGATGTTCCACCTGCTGGAGCACGGCGCGGGGGCCTTTCACGTGCACTACCCACAGGACGGACGCCACGTCGAGGCCGACCTCACAAAGCAGGTGCTCGCCGAGATCGAACCCGGCGGACGTGTGCGGGAGATCTACACCATGAGCTCCGGCAAGCCCTCGACGCCGACCGTGATCGGACACTTCCTCGTGTACTCCAAGACGCCCGGCACGAACAGCGAGGGGATGGTGGACTCCAACTACTTCATCCGCGGCTACGCGATCCACGGGTACGCCGAAGTGCCGACGTACGCGGCGAGCCACGGCTGCCTGCGCGTGCCGATCCCCGACGCGCCGGCGATCTTCGGGTGGGTGCAGCTCGGCACGCCCGTGGACGTGTACTTCGAGGGTGGCGGCGGGAGCACCAGCCCGAGCGGCAATGCCGGGCCGTAGATAAGGAAAAGGACCCCGGCTGGGTCCCGGGCCTGGCGGGATCCCAGTCACCTGGTCCCGGGCCTGGCGGGATCCCAGGCACCTGGTCCCGGGCCTGGCGGGACCCCAGTCACCTGGGTCCGAGGGAGCCGCGCGACGCGCGACGGGGCAAGGTGACCAGCCGACCGATGCCCATCATCCCCTCGCTCGGAGGCGCCTCCCGAGAGACCTACACGCGAACGCGAAGCATGCGCGCGAGGAACCCCAGCGCAAAGCCATATAGAAGCAGCGCCAGCACGAGATTCGCCCCATGGATCGCCCACTGGTTCTGCCACCCGGCGGTGACCCCCGAGAAGGGCGAGGTGAGCGAGGAGGAGACTTCGTCGATCGTCTTGTGCAGGGCGCTCTTGGGCTTGGGCTTTTCCGAAGTGGCCGTCGTGCGCGAGCTCGCGGGGGCCGATTCATTGAGCTCGTTCTGCTGGTGAGTGGACGCGCTGGAGGTCTGTTCGAGCGCAAACAGCGCAAACGAGACGATCACGATCAGGCAGATGACCCGTGAGGCCAGCCGCAGCAGGGTGGACAATCCGTCAAGCACGCGGCCAGGTTAGCCCCCACCGAGGACGGCCCGGCCGGGCGTGGACATGGGTTGCCGGGGACTCTGGTTGCGCGAAGGGCAGCGGACAGCGGCTGCCCGTGGCGCTGCGGGCCGGTCCCCGCCGCGCGCCTGGTCACAGGTAGCCTTAGCGGCGGTGCTGCCCCGGGGCGGCGCCGAGCCCTCGTAGTCCAATGGATAAGACAACCGCCTCCTAAGCGGTGGATCCAGGTTCGACTCCTGGCGGGGGCATTGAGGGCGAATGCCGGCTAATCGTGGGTGGCCGCAGCGGCCCGGCTGCTCGACCGTACGGCGGAGGAGGTCGTCCCCGAGACACTGCCTACCGCGGCGGCGATCACCGCCGGGTGCGTGTACGGGGACATGTGGCCGCCGTAGACCATCACGAGGTGGGCGTGCGGCAGTTCGGCCGCGAGGTGGCGGCCGTAGACCGGCAGGACGAACTTGTCCTGTTCGCCCTGGATCACGACACTGGGCGTCTCGATCGAGGCGAGGCCGCGATTGACCTGGGCGATCACTCCGTCTGCGGCCAGGTACTCGCCCGCAAGTGCCTTGAGGTTGCCGCGCGTCATGTTGATCGCGAGCACGCGCTGGCGGTGGGCCGCTGCGACTGGTTGGGGTTCGAACGCTTCGCTGTCGGCCATTTCGGCGGACACCGTGCGCAGCAGCTGCGAGAACGTCACGTCGGCGAGCTGCCAGATCACCGGCAGCTCGAGGATCTTGAGGGCGTGAGCCTGCACTCGCGCGAAGCTGTTGTCGCGGGGCGGTCCGCCGCCGGCGGCTGCGTCCACGAGCACGAGGCCGCGCACCTCGCCCGGATAGCGCTCCGCGAACCCCAGCGAGAGTGTCCCGCCATAGGAGTGCCCGACGAGGATCGGGTTGGATACGTGCAGCGCGGCGAGCAGTTCGTGAAGCGTCTGCACCTGGCGCGTGAATGGCACGTATCCGCCACTGGAGTAACCGAACCCGGGCCGGTCGATCGCGATCGTGCGGTGACCAGCGAGCAGCGGTGTAACCTCGTTCCAGTCTTCGGCTGTCCCTGGCAGCCCGTGGATCAGCACGACCGGCGACTCGCTGCCGGGGTGTTCGACGTAGTGGATTCGCAGCCCGCCCACTTGGATGAACGATCCGCTCGGCGGCGGCTCGGCGGGAAGACGGCCGTAGGTCCAGTTGAGCACCACGACCGCCAGCGCGAGCGCTGCCAGGAGGGCTAGGAGGAGTCTGCGGATCGAGGGGCGTCGCACCGCTGGCAGGCTACATCCCGCTGTGGCCAAACGACTTTGGCGAGCGCAGGCACAAACCGATCCTGGCGAGGAGCTGCGAGTCATCGTGAGTCATGGCGGCCCACACGGCCTGCGTCCGCCGCTTGACGAGCGTCCACTGATGTGCATCACTCCTGCGCCCCACCCCTGAGCCATAAAGGAGAACGCGATGCCGCTCGACCAGAGCAAGCTCGGAACCGTCGTACAGCAGCAGATGGAGGCCATCGAGGCCGACCATGGAGACGAGTGTGAGATCGGAGACGTCTGCGTGATCGTCCAGGTCGTCTGCCCGGATCGGGTCGAAATCCGGGTGCGCAGCAGCGAGATGTATCCACACGCCCGCGTCGGCCTGATGGCTCAGGCGTTGAGGGCGGAGTTGGGCTAGTCGGCTGCCGTTATGATGGCCCAATCGTCCTCTATACCTGCCCAGCCCGCACCCACGGCGCGAGCGTGCCGCTCCTCAAACACCCGTGCGGGGTCGCCGCGCAGGCGCTCGATGCCGCCGGTCACACCTACACGGTGAAGGTGGTGGGCGGCTTCAAGAACATCCCCTTCAGCCGCAGGGGCAAGCGCGAGGAGATCCGCGCGCTGACCAGCCAGGACGACGTGCCGGTGCTGGTGCTCGATGACGGCGCCACGTTGCTGGGGAGCAGCACGATCGTGGAGTGGGCGGCGAACCACGGCGCCTAGGGTGGGCCTGCTCGGGGCGCACCCGACACGTTTCGCCGGCCGCCGGAGCTGAGGCCCTCACACCTCCAGCAGCAGCGTCACCGGCCCGTCGTTCACGAGCTCCAGCTCCATATGCGCGCCGAACACCCCGCGCCGAGCGCCGGTCAGCTCGCAGAAGCGCTCATACAACGGCTCGGCCTGCCCGCCGCCGGCCGCCGCCACGAAGCTCGGGCGGTTGCCGCGCCGCGTGTCTCCATACAGCGTGAACTGACTGACGCACAGCAGCTCGCGCTCGCCGAGCGGCTCATTCATGCGACCCTCTGCATCGGCGAACACGCGCAGCGCAAGCACCTTGTCGGCCAGGCGCTCGGTGCTCGCCGGCGTGTCGTCGTGGGTCACGCCGAGCAGCACCAGCAGGCCGGGGCCGATCTCTGCGACCGGGCGGCCCTCCACGCGCACGGCGGCGCGGGTTACTCGCTGCACCAGTGCTCGCATTCAGCGAAGGGTAGGTGAGCTACGCCAACTCACCGACCGCCGCCGCCACCGGCGCGATGCCCTCCTCGCGCCGTGCGGGCGCGGTGGCCACTCGCACACAGTCGCGCCCATCGCGCTTGGCCTGGTAGAGGGCGCGGTCGGCACTGCGCAGGAGCGTCGGTCCGTCCGCGCCGTGCGTGGGGAATCCGGCCACGCCGAAGCTCGCGGTCACGCGGCGGTCGACGCCGTTCACACGCGTCGCCGCGAGTGAGCGGGCGACGTTTTCGGCGACCGTCCCCGCCGTGAGCGGGTCGGTGTTGGGCAGCAGCACGAGGAACTCCTCGCCGCCCATCCGTGCGGCGAAGTCGCTCGTGCGCACCGACTCGGTGAGTGTGGTCGCCACCGCGGCGAGCACCTCGTCGCCGCGGTCGTGGCCGAAGGTGTCGTTGACCTCCTTGAAGCGGTCGAGGTCGATCAGCATCACCGACAGCGGCGTCAGCGCGCGCGCGGCCTGGGCGATCATTAGCTTGAAGGTATCGTCGAGCGCGCGGCGGTTGGGCAGTCCCGTCAGCGAGTCGGTGTGTGCGCGGCGCTCGGCGATCGCGAGGTTGCGCAGGTTCGCGAGCACCGGCGCCGTGTAGGTGACGGTCTCGCTGATCAGCCGCCGCCCCTGGTCGTTCAGCTCGCCCTCATGGGCGATCAGGAGCGAGCCGATCACCTCGCCGCCGACGAGCAGCGGCTCGCACAGCGAGCGTCCGGGCACGGCGCCGCAGATCTCACACGCCACCGAGCGCTCGGCGCCTTCGCCGCCTTCGTCGTGCAGGCGACCCAGCCGGATCGCCAGGCACGAGCGGGGCTTGGCGCCCTCGAGCGTCTCCACGAGTGACGAGTCGGGTGCGATCGGCGTCGTCGCCTCCAGGCGATCGGCGCTGTTGTTGCGGCTGAGCACCACCACTGAGGACCCGGGTAGCCCTGTCTCGATGCGGCGCTTGATCAGCTCGCGCGCCTCGCCCTCGGTCTCTGAGACCTGCACGATCTCGGCGAAGTGACGGCGCGCTTCCACATAGGCGCGCTCGCGCGCGTCGCGCTCGAGTTCGGCCGCGCGGATCGCCTCCTGGCGGCGGCGTTCGCGGTGCGTGTTCAGGCGCACGAGCGCGAGCCCAGTCAGCGCGAACAGCAGTGACAGCCCGCCGATGATCCACGTCGAGGAGGTCGTCGCGTGGTCGAGGTCGGCGATGCGCTGCGTGTTCATCGCCGCCAGATAGCGGGCGTTGGCGGCGCGGAAGGCGTCCATCACGCGCTTACGCGCCAGCGCGCCCGAGAGCGAGGTGTCGTGCACGCCGCCGTGGCGCACTAGCGCGATCGCCTGCTGCGCGTCGGTCTGCCACTGCTGCGCGAGGCGCACCTCTTCGGTGAGATCCGCCTCGGCGCCGGGCGTCGAGCGCGCGTAGCCCTGCGCACCGCGGACCGCCGCCTGGAAGCCCACCGCGCCGGTATCCTCGCCGCTGAGGAACGCTTCGTCGCCCGTCTGCAGATACCCGCGCAGCTCGGTGTCGCGGTTGAGCATCGCGTTGAGCACCATCTGCGCCGTCTGGGTGCCGTCGTAGCCGTGGTTGGCGGCGTTGCGCTCGATCGAGGACGTCGCGATCAGCGCCGCCGCGAGGATCGCGACGACGAGCAGCACGGCGCCGACGGCGCGGATCGAGGTGGGAACGTTTGGCAGCATTGTCCTTCGAGGGTCGCGGCTTGTATCGGTGGGGCTGCGCCGGGGCTTTAGCGCCTCGCCGCGTCTGGGCGGGGCCTGCCAGCGGCCTTCGCGCGCCTGGCCGTGCGTATATTCCAACTGTCAGATCGGCAGGCTGGGCGAGTCCGGCCCGCGCATGTCGGCCACCTGGATCAGGCTGGCGACTCGCCGGCCAGCTCGCCCAGCAGCGCCGCCACGATCTGCTCGTCGAGCTGCGTCCCCGCCACCCGCCGCAGCTCCGCGATCGCCTGCGCCGGCGTGCGCCCCGCGCGGTAGGGCCGGTCGGTGACGATCGCGTCGTAGGTGTCGCAGGCCGCGATGATGCGCGCCGCCAGCGGGATCCGCTCGCCCGTGAGGCCGTCGGGGTAGCCGCCGCCGTCCCAGCGCTCGTGGCTCGCGCGCACGGCCGGCGCGAGGTGGGCGAACGCGTCGATGCGCTCCACCAGTTCGCCGCCCACGGCGGCGTGGCTGCGCATCACCTTCCACTCCGCATCGTCCAGCGGTCCGGGCTTGTGCAGGATCTCGCTCGGCACGGCGATCTTGCCGACGTCGTGCAGCATCGCCGCGTAGCGCACGTCGCGTGCGCGCGAGGCGTTCAGGCCCATGCGCAGCGCCACCCGTTCGGCCAGCTCGGCGACGTCCTCGCCGTGCGCGGCCGTGTAGTCGTCCTTGGCCTCCACCGTGCTCGACAATGCCGCCAGCGTGGTCGTGAAGGCGCGTTCGAGCTCAGCCATGAGCTCCGCGCGGTGCAGCGCGGCGCCGAGGCTCGCCGCGATCGCCTCGACGACCACCGCGTCGGCCTCGCTGAAGGCTTCCGGCTCGGCGGCCTCGATGTTGAGCACGCCCCACACGCGTCCATCGACGGCGATCGCGACGCTCAGCTCCGAGCGGGGATCGGTTTGCGGGTCGCGCACCACGTAGTCCTCGTCCAGGCGCGTGTCGCGTACGAACGCCGTGGCCCCCGAGCGCGCCACGCGCCCGTTGATGCCTTCCTCGGCGGACTGCTCCACGAGCAGGAACTCCGCCATCACCTCCGCCAGTGCCCCGCGCCCGGCCACCAGCCGCAGCACGCCGTCGCGGTCCAGGCGCTGGACCGCGGCGAGGTAGAACGCGAAGGTGCCGTGCAGCTCGTCCACGACCAGCCGCACCATCTCGTCGACATCGCGCATCGCCGCCAGCCGGGCCGTGACGCGCGAGGCGACGCGCAGCTGCGCACGCAGGTAGGCCAGCTCGCCGACCGACGCCATCCTCTGCACGTGCGCGTCCGCGCGGTGGCGCGCCAGCGCCTCGGCGCGGCGCTCGCGCTCGTGCGCGCCCGTGCGCGCGTGCGTGAGGCTCTCCTTGACGGCGGTCATCACAGCCCCCATCGGCCCGCGCGGCAGCGCGCTTGAGCCCGCGGAGCCTGCCTTCAGCGGCTTGTCAATCCTCGCCCTCGTACAGCGACTCCGTGGCGAGCTCGCGGCCGCGGGCGTCCCACAGCTTCACCTCAAGCAGGTCATAGCGGTAGTCGTCGGGGGCCACGAGCGTGAAGCGATCCTCCACGAGCGTGCACTGGTCGACCGTCGTCGCGCCCAACTCGGCCGTCGCGACCGCGCCGCTGGGCACCAGCGGCCGGCCCCAGACGAGCGTCATCGTCGCCGCCGCGCCCGCCTCGCCGCGCCAGCGGCCGATCGCCTCCTCGCACAGGTCGATCTTCCACTGCGGGTTCTCCGCGGCGGTCTGGTCGGTGAAGTCGGCGTGCGCGGTGAACTCGCTCGGCTCGTCGTCCTCGGCGGGCGTGAGGAAGCGGACGTAGCCGAACAGCTCGTAGCCGCCGCTGCTCTGCGCGGTCGCGGGGACGTACGTGCGCCCGTGCCAGCTGCGGTCGGGATACCACAGGATCTCGCTCACGCTGCCGACGTCCTGCGGTGCGTCGCTGAGGTCGGCGAGCGTCTGTGTGAACGCCTCCGCGAGGCGCTCGGCCCAGCGGCCGTAGGGCAGCCCCTCCTGCGGGGGCTCGGCGACGAAGCGGGGGGTGGGGCGCGGGTCCGGTGGCATGGGCGGAGAGTATCGGTGCCCGCCCACCGTCGGCCGGTCGAAAGGAGAAGGCCCGCCTACCGGCGGGCAGAGGGTCGCGCTTGGCCGGTATGAGGGGGAGCGAGGGATCTACGCGTCGCGCAGCAGCGCGGCGGCGTGCTCCGGGGCGACGATGTTCAGGTTCAGTCCCGTTGAGAGCTCCAGGCCCGCGAGGTGCGTGAGCCGCGGCAGCACGTCGATCCGCCAGCAGAAGCGCTCGGCGCCGAGCGGCGCCGTGCGGACCCACAGGTTCAGCGGCGGGCTCGCTCCCAGCCTGCGCGCCAGACGCTGGAGCCCGTCGTGCAAAAGCGCCGCGCCGAGTGGCCCGTCGTCCTCGAAGCGCGCGCGGGGGCGGCGCGGGGCGAGCATCAGCTGGAAGGGCACGCGCGAGGCATAGGGCGCCAGCAGTACGGCCTCGTCGTCGATCGCCACCACGCGCTCGCGCAGGCGCACCTCCTCGGCGACGAGGTCCCCGAGCAGGTCGTGGCCCATCGTGCGCGTCGCGTACGCCCCCGCGCGCTCGCGCTCGCGCGCCACCTCGGCGGGCACGAAGTCGAGCGCGTACAGCTGGGCGTGGGTGTGCGGCAGCGACGCGCCGCCCTCACGCCGCTCGTTGACGATCAGCTGCACGTAGGCAGCGTCGGCGTGCGCGCGCATCCGCTCGCGCCACACCTCCGCCGCGGCCTGGACCTGCGTGGCGGGGAGTTCGGCTAGCGAGAGGACGGAGGCGGGCGCGTTGACGATCACCTCGTGCGCGCCGTGCGCGGGCAGCGCTGTGAACAGTTCTGGTCGCGCCTGCGTCGGTGGGGCCGGCGCGGCGCGCGTGCCTGTCTCACCTCTGTCGCCGGCATCCGGGCTCGCGCTCGCGTCTCCCTCCCCGTCGGCGCTCCCATCCCCATCCGCGGGGGTGAGCGCGGGGTACAGGTTGGGCACCACCCGCACCGTCCATCCGGGCGAGTCGGGGGGCCCTCCCCTGGGCGCACCGCATAGAGCTCGGGTGGTGTGCGCTCCTCGTGGCCCTCGGCGAAGGGGTCGGTGGCGGGGTCGATCGGCTCGGCAGGCTCACAGCGCGGCTCGCCGCCCGGGCGCCTGGCACGCTCGCCGGCGATGATGCTCCGGTGCCCGGAGAGCGGGTCAACGCGGATTTCAGGCATCGCTCACGCGCCCAGAGCGTAGCGGCGGACGTCGCGTTCCAGTTCGGCCAGGCTCAGGTAGGGACCCTGGTGGATGTACTGGCTGCCGCGCTCGTCGTAGAAGACGGTGACGGGCATGAACGAGGAGTCGGTCACCGCGGTGCCGAGCTGCGCGGAGGGGTCGTAGTAGGAGGGGTAGCTGTCGGGGGCGCCGCGCAGAAAGACCGCTGCGTCTGCGCGGCTGTGGTCGCCCGAGTCGATACCGAGAAACGCCACCTGACGCCCGAGGCTGGCGGCGGCGTGCTGGAAGGCGAGGCGCTCGGTCTGGCAGGACTCACACCAGGAGGCCCACTTGTTGACGACCACCGGCAGCCCGTGCAGCGCGGCCAGCTCGGCGTGCAGCGCCGGGGCGCCCCCATCGAGCAGCGCGTCGGCCTGCGCGTGCAGCGCCGCCAGTGGAGCCGGCGAGCCGCTCAGCTCGGTCTGCGCCTGCGCGGTGGTGAGCGGCTTGAGTCCGCTCGTCGCGCCCCCGCCGCCGGGCAGCTCCGCCACGCCGACGCCCACCACGATCGCGAGCGCCGCCAAGCCCAGTATCCAAGGAAGCTTCGATCCCATCGCTCAAGGCTCGCAGTTTTTACTCAGGGGCGACGACGCCCGCGCATGCTATATCCTGGGGTACCAGAGCCGGGTCGCTCTGAGCGCCCGGTCCATCGCCGGCTGCAAGCCGGCACCTGGGTCGCGCGGAACCCTCCGTTCCGCCGCCACCGTCTCGAAGTCACAGCCATTCATGGCCGAGCCCACGCCAGTGGCCCTCGCGGCCGCGCCCATTCCAACGACCGCCGAAATCGAGTGCGCGGAGAGCTTCGTGCGCGAGGCCTTCGTGCACGACGGCGAGGACGCCGCCACGGTGCTCGCGCCGGGCAGCGCGCGCCGCCGCGCGCTGGACGCGGCGCTCGAGGAGCTGAAGGGGAAGGCCAAGCAGCCCTCGACCGAGTGGCGGCGCAGCTTCTCGCTGCTCCTGGGCCTCGAACGGCTGCTGTCGGTCGAGGAGCCCCGCCTGAAGGACGGCACCGTCCTCTCCGCGCACCAGGTCGACGCGCTGTCGGGCACCTTGACGGCGCTGCTGGCCGAGGCGCAGCGCTCGGCCGGCAACGGCAACGGCAACGGGCGCGCAGGGGCCGCGGCGGCCTCGCCGGAGCTGCTCGCCTCGGCCGCAATCCTCGGCCTGGAGGGTGACGGCGCCGCGACGGCCAACGGCGACGGCAGCGCCACGGCCGGGAGGGGGGCGGCGATCGAGGAGGGTCAGGAGGACGAACGGCAAGAGGACGACCTCGATGACGAGGAGGAGGAGGAGGACGAGGATCCCGACGAGGAGGACGAGGACGACGACCTCGAACCGGTTGCGCGCGCGGCCCCTGATGAGGATGAGGAGGATGACGAAGACGAGGAAGAGGAGGACGAGCTGGGCGCGGCCGAGGATGAGGAGAGCGAGGAGCCTGAGGCCCAAGAGGATGGGGAGGAGGACGACGACGAGGAGCCGCGTGACTGGGTGGACGAGGACGAAGAGGAGGCCCTGCCAGAGCAACCCGAGGACCCCAATGCCGCCAAGCGCTTCTGGTTTGAGCACGCCACTGGAGCGGGCAAGACCGTCGCGGCGCTCGGCTTCGTCGAGGCCTCGCAGACGGGCGGCGTGCTGATCCTCACGCACCGGCGCAACCTCGTGGAACAGTTCAACGGCGAGCTGCGTCAGCGCGGCTACACGCGACGCATCTCACGGCCCTTGTATGTGGGCGAGGACAAGGCCACAGGCCCCGTGACGGTCGAGACCTACCAGTGGTTCGTGCGCAACGCCGGGCGCATCTCCTCGGCCTACACGATCGTCATCTGCGACGAGGCGCACACCGCGCTCGGCGAGAAGACGAGCGCCGCGATCCGCGAGTGGACGGGGCCGATCTTCATCGGCATGACCGCCACGGGCGCGCTGATCGCGCGACACGTGACCGACCTCTTCCCCACGCAGACCTCGCGCTTTGACCTCGCGCAGGCCGCGCGGCGGGGGGTGATCTCTCCCCTGCGCTGCGTACGCATCCCGCCGGGCGTGGGCGTGCGCACGATCGCCAAGGTGCCCCTGCGGCGCGGGGAGGTGGATACGGAGTTCGACCCCGAGGAGCTCGCGAAGGTGCTCGACCACCATCCCTTTAATCTCGCCGCGGCGAACCTCTACAAGACGCGCTTCAACGGCGTGCCGGGGGTGGTGTATGCGGCGGGGGTGCGTCACGCCTACAACCTCGCCGAGGCGTTCCGCGCCGAAGGGATCAAGGCGCAGGCCGTCTCCGGTGAGACGCCCAAGCGCGAACTCGCGAACATCCTCGCGCGCTATGAGCGTGGCGACGTGGACGTGCTGATCAACGCCCAGCTGCTCGCCGAGGGCTGGAACTCGCCGCGGGCCACCGTCTGCCTGCACCTCGCGCCGACGGCCTCGCGGCGCATCTACCAGCAGCGGGTGGGGCGCGTCACGCGCCGGCACCCCGGCAAGGAGGCGGGGCTGGTGGTGGACTTCGTGCACCCCGCCACCAAGAACGACGATCCGGTGATCACACTGCACTCGCTGCTCGACCGCGACGTGTATCGTGGCGGCGCGATCGTCGTCGGCCCCGTGCGCCGCGGGCGCGGGCGACGCATGCGCGTGGAGCGGCGCGTGCTACCCGTGTGCGCCGAGGAGGAGCGGCGCTTCGAGGTGTTCGAGCGCGAGCTGTGGCGCATCTACGTCGAGAACCTCGACTACGGCGAGCAGCATGTGTGGGCGGCGCTCGCGGGCGCGCGCGTGGTGGCCAACAGCTGGCGCCGGGTGCGCACGATGCTGCAGTTTGACCGCACGGGCGAGCTGCGCGGGCGTTTCCTGGTGACGGCGATCCAGCGCAACAAGAACCCGCTGCTGCGCATGCGCGCGCTCACGGAGATAACGACGCTGCGCGACCCGGATGCGTTTGACACGGCGATTGATGTCGTCGGGGGTTGGGCGCGGGACGAGCGCCGCGAGGCTACGAAGATCCTGCTGCGCGCGCTGGTGGACCGGCGCATCGGGCGCCGCGACCAGGCGACGGCGTGGATCTGGCGCCTCGCGGAGTACACGCGCGAAGTACACGAGGAGTACGCCGTGCAGCGCTGGCCCGAGACCAAGCGGTTGCTGGGGCTGCTCGTGAACTCCTCGGGCGGTGCGCATGCGCGCAACGCGCGCAGACTGATCCACGCGTCGCGCAAACAGGACAGGCGACTCGCCGCGGCGCTGCTGGCCTCGGCGGTGGCGCACACGCCGGAGGCCGAAGAGGCCTTGCGGGGGGCGCGCACGCGGATGGCGCGTAAGCCGCCGGCCCTGGCGCGTGAGCTGCTGCGTAATTTCCCCAAGCGCCGCGCGCGCAACAAGCGCCGGCGGAGCAAAGGTGCGGCCGCGGCGGCGCACGGAGCCGCGCCGGGAGGCGCCTCCAAGAGCAAGAAAGACTGAGAGCCTGTCTCAAAACAGGCGGTGCGTGGGCGTTCCTGGACCGTCGTGTACAGGGAGGCCTTCGGGCGTGCCGATCTTTTTGAACCGGTTCTAATAGTGCTTTGTCGGGTTGGTGCTTTGGGCCGATTCCCAGGCATATCGGACCTCAAGATCCCGCTCAACCAAACCAATGCAGGACCCTCGCCATCGATGTCGTGTCGAGCCAAATCCGGCCAATCGAGGCAAGTTGACAAAGCACTACTAAAGCGCGCAGGGAGTGCTCAGCAACTCGCGCAACCTCTCGAGCGTCGTCTCGAACGGGGCCGCCAGGCGGCGCTCCAGCGCCGCGAGCAGAGTTGCCAGCGTTGGCTCGACTGCGTCGCGGGGCAGAGCGAGAGTCGCCGCTGTGCCCTGCAGCTCGGGGGGCAGGTCCTGGAGGCGCACCGCCACGTTCAGGCCGATGCCCAGCACCGCCCACCCCGCCTGGGGGCGGGCCTCGGTGAGGATGCCTGCCACCTTCCTCAGGTTCGGACCGTCCTCTATGACCACATCGTTCGGCCACTTCACGCGCGCCTGCGGTCCCACCACGTCGCACACGGCCACGCCTGCCAGCAGGGGCAGCTGCGACGGGGGCCACGGCTCGGTCGGCAGCTCTGAACTGGGAGAGCGGGGGCGCAGCACCAGCGACATCAGCAGCGAGCTGCCCGGGGGGGCGCTCCAGGTGCGGCCCATGCGGCCGCGGCCGGCCGTCTGCTCGCTTGCCGTCACGAGCGTGCCATGGAGGGCCCCCGCGATTGCCAGCTCCCGCGCGCGGTCATTGGTCGAGGTCGTGCGGCGAAGGTGCAAGCGCGGGCGGCCCAGGGCGCTTGCGTGCGGGTAGCCCAGGGCGCTTGTCCTCGGGGTGCCGGGCATCTCAGTCGGCGGTCGACAGGGCGTCGGCCAGTAGCGCGTCCACCAGTCCGTCGATGTCATGGCGCTCGGCCTCGACGTGCGGCTCGATCCCGTGCTCGCGCAGTGTCTCGCTCGTGACCGGCCCAATCGACACCACCCGCGTGTTATCCGACAGTCCCGCCTCCCCGCCTGCGGCCTCCAGAAAGAACCGCACGGTCGATGAGGAGGTGAAGGTGATGTAGTCAGCTCTCCGCGCGGTCGCCAGCGCGCGCGGAGAGAGCGGCTCGACGACGGTCTCGTACAGCGCCAGCACATCCACCTCGGCCCCCCTTGCGCGCAGCGCGTCGGGAAGCACCTCGCGCGCCTCCCTGGCCCGTGCCACCAGCGCACGCTCGACGGGCACATCGGCGAGCGCCTGCACCAAAGCCTCGGCCACGAAGCGCTCAGGGACGATATCGGCGACGATGCCACGCGCGCGCAGCGCACGTGCGGTCCCCGGGCCGATCGCGGCCACCGTCGTGTCGGCGAACGCGCGAGCGTCGAGGGGCGCCTGCGGGGCTCCGGGGTGAGCGTCACGCGGTACGCTCTTGTCACGGCCATCCGGGCCGTCCGAGAGGTCGTCCCCCAGCAATCGTCCGAACAGCGCCTCAACCCCATTCGGGCTCGTCAGGCATACGAGGTCATATCGCGCGAGGTCCGGCGCTGGTCCGGGTAGCGCCCGCACGCGAATTATTGGCGCCTGGATCACGCTCGCCCCGAACTCTTCCAGGCGTCGCGCCAACCCACTGGCCTGCGCGCGCGCGCGGGTGACGGCTACAGTGCGCCCACTCAACGGCCCGGGGACACGCCACGCGAGCTGGTTGGCCAGCTCAGCTACAGGTCCCACGATGGCGATCGACGGCGGCATGACGCCCTCCTCTTCTGCGCGCCGCGCGATCGTCTCGAGCGTTGCCGTGACGGTGCGCTGGACAGGCAGTGTTCCCTGTTCCACCACGGCAGCCGGCTGCGCGGCGGGACGCCCAGCGGCGATCAGCGACTGTGCTATGTGCGGCAGCTGGCGGATGCCCATGTAGAAGACGAGCGTGCCGGGAAAGGCCGCCAGGGCGGGCCAGTCGAGGTCGCTCCCATCGCCGGGGGCTGCCGGACCATCCACTTCTCGCTCTGCAGGCGGGCCTACGCTTGGCGCGCGCTCCCCTCCGAGCGCCGTATCGTCACGGACCCCCACCCCGTCGGCGCGGGTGTGTCCGGTGATCAATGCCACGGCCGTGGCAAGCCCCCGGTGTGTAACGGGAATCCCCGCATAGGCCGGCGCAGCAACGCCCGAGGTGATCCCCGGGACCACCTCGAAGGGAATCCCCGCCGCGCGCAGCGTCAACGCCTCCTCCCCTCCGCGCCCAAAGACGAAGGGGTCGCCGCCCTTCAGGCGCACTACCTGGCGGCCCTCTCGCGCGCGCGCCACGAGTAGCGATTCGGTCTGCTCCTGGGGCACCGACTCTCCCCCGCCCTCCTTGCCGACGAACAGCAGCTCGGCGTCGCCGCGCGCGCCGTCGAGCGCCTGTGCGGGAATCAGGCGGTCATACAGGATCGTGTCGGCGGTCGCGATCAGCTCAAGTGCGCGCGCCGTCAACAGGCCGGGGTCGCCGGGGCCGGCGCCGACCAGATATACGCGGCCGCTCATTTGTCCACGGATCGGCCTTCGAGCAGCAGCGGCACCGGGTCGCCCCACGGAATTGGGGGTTCAGGCGCGCTCAAGCGCCATCTCCTCCGCGCGCTGCAACAGCTCCCCCGCCCCGGCCAGCACCATCCGCTCGCCCACTCGACGCCCCAGCGTCTCCGGCTCATAGAACCCACCAACCAACTCATCGCTCAGCCAGGCGGACCCGTCGGGCAAGCCGACCCACGCGCGCAGCTCCAGGCACCCGCATCCCGCGGGTCGCGCCCAGGCGCCGAGCGGCGTGTGGCAGGAGGCGCCGAGTGTCTGCGCGAGCGCCCGCTCGGCGCGCAGACACGCGAATGTGTCCTTGTCGGTGATCGCCTCGACCGCCTTGCGCACCGCCTCGTCCTCGACGCGGCCCTCCAGCGCGAGCGTGCCCTGGCCTGGGGGGGGCACGAAGCGTGCCGGGTCGAGGATGAAGCCTATCTCGGCCTCGCAGTCCAGGCGCTGCAACCCCGCGCGGGCGAGGATCAGTGCGTGGAAGGCGCCTTCGCCGAGGCGTCGCAGGCGCGTGTCGACGTTGCCGCCGATCGCGACCACGGATAGATCGTCGCGCACGGCGCGCAGCTGCGCGGTGCGGCGCACGCTACCCGTGCCCACGCGCGCGCCGGCGGGCAGCTCGTCGAGGCTGCCTACGTTGGCGCACAGCACGTCTTCGACGTCCGCGCGGGCGGGGGCGCCGAGCAGCTCCAGGCCCTCGCCCAGCTCGCCGGGGACGTCCTTGGCGGAGTGCACGGCCAGGTCGATCTCGTCGGCGTGTAGGGCCGCCTCGAGCTCCAGCACCCAGCGGGACTTGTCGGCGAGGTCCGCGGCATCGCCCGCGGTGGATGTCGTCTTGGCGGATGCCGCGCTCGCGCGGTCGCCGCTTGTGGCGATCACGACCACCTCCACCGCGGTCGCAGGGGTGTCCGGGCTGCCGGGGGCGGCTTCCAACAGGGCCGCCACCCACCGCGCCTGGGCGAGCGCCAGCGCGGAGCCGCGCGTGCCGAGGCGCATCAGCGCTCACCCCTCGCCCACAGGTGCATCAGTGAGTCATCGCCACGACGCATCAGCGCCCGACCCTTCGCCTGCGAGCGCATCGGCGCCCGGCCCCCGTCCTGAGGCATCGGCGCTCGCCCCCACACCCGGCGCATCAGCGCCGACGGCGGATGGGGTGGACCTCTGCCAGGGCCCCCGACTCGGCAGACTCCTCCGCCCCGGTCTCGTCCTCGCGCAGGCCGAACAGCTCGCGCACGAGCTCCAGGCTCGCATGCCCACCGGTCCCTCCATGCGCGCCCTCCTCGGCGAGGGAGCGCAGGCGGATCGTCGGCTCGTGTAACAGCCGTTTGGCGACGGCGCGCGCGATGGCCTCGATGCGGACCATGTCGCGCGGGGAAGCGGACTCCCAGCGGCCGGCATTCTCGGCGAGCACCTGCTCGACGAGGACGTCGGCGTGCCGGTGCAAAGCACTGACGGTTGGCAGTGTGTCGAGCTGGCCGAGCCAGCGCGCGAAGCGGTGGATCTCCTCCTCGATCAGCTCTTGCGCGCGCGGCACCTCGCTCTCGCGCGTCGACAGGTTGCGCTCGACGACCGACTGCAGGTCGTCGATGTCGTACAGCGTCACGCCGGGCAGCTCGCCGCAGCGGGGGTCGACGTCGCGCGGGACGGCGATGTCGATCAACAGCAGTGGGCTGGCGGCGCGGCGCGCGAGGACCGTCTGAAGCTCCTCGACGCCGACGATCGCGTGCGGGGAGGCGGTGGAGCAGAGGACGATGTCTGCGGTGGCAAGCTGCTCGGGCAGTCCGTCGAGGCCCACCACCGACCCGCCGAAGCGCCGCGCCATGCCGAGCGCGCGGTCGGCGTGGCGGTTGGCCACGAAGATCGTGCCCGCGCCCTGCTCGGCGAGCGCCTGGGCGGTCAGCTCGCTCGTCTCGCCGGCGCCGAGGATCGTCACGTGGCGATCCTTCAGGCTACCCAACACGCCCGCGGCCAAATCGACGGCGACGGAGGGCACGCTCACGCGGCTGGAGCCGATGCTCGTCTCCGAGCGCACGCGCTTACCGGCGGTGAGGGCCGCGGCGAACAGGCGGTTGGACAGCGGGCCGGTGTGACCGGCGGTCAGCGCGGCCTCGTACGCGCGCTTGACCTGCCCCTGGATCTCGGCCTCGCCGACGATCATCGACTCCAGGCCCGCGGTGACGCGGAACAGCTGGCGCGCGGCGTCGCAGTTGCGCGGGGAGTAGATCGCGTCGGCGAGCTCGGTCGGGCGGATCGCAGCGCGCTGGGCGAGCAGGCCGAGCACGTCGGCCTCCGCGCGCACGGCGTCGCCGACGACGAGGTAGACCTCGGTGCGGTTGCACGTGGAGATCGCCACGGCCTCGCGCACCTCGGCGCTCTGTACGGCCTGCGCGCCGAACTCGACCGCGGCGGCCGCCGTGAGGGCCAGGCGCTCGCGCAGCTCGACGTGCGCCGTCTTGTGCGAGATGCCGAGCGCCAGCAGCTCGCTCATGCCGGCGTCGACTCCGGGCGGCTCAGGTCCATCGGCTCTGCCGCAGGCTCGGACTCTGGCTTCTCCTCACCGCGCGCCAGCAGCTCGCCCAGCTCACGCTGCATCCGACTCAGCCGGATAGCCATGATCGCGACGTAGACGAGCACCAGCACAAACAGCACCAAGTAGGCGGCTGCTACGTACTTGCCGGCCTCGTGCAACGGCAGAGCCGGCATCAGGCGTTCGGCCTCCCCACGGCCGGGGCCGCGCTGCGTACGCGCGGGGCCGCTTCGCCCGAGAGTCGACGGCGCAGCGCGCGCAGCTGACCGCGGGTGTGCTTGGCGGTCATCTCATACGAGCACAGCGTCGCGAAGAGCAGCGCTGTCGCGAGCAGCGAGACGAGAAAGGTGAGCGCCATCGAGCCGGGCAGGTTCGAGGTCGAGCCCAGCACGCGCGGGTGCAGATAGGCCGTGGACATGCGCACCGCGATGAAGTTCATCGGCACGAACGCCCCCGCGGTGACGGCGAACACCGAGGCGTAGCGCGCCTGGCGCTCGGGGTCCTCGATCGAGAAGCGCAGCGGCTGGTAGGTCGCATACAGCAGGAACACGATCAGGTAGGACACGAGCGTGGGCTCGCTCCACACCCACCAGTGCCCCCACGAGCCCTTCGCCCAGATCGAGCCGGTGATCAAAGTGCCGACGCCGAAGATTAGGGACATGTGGATCGCCACGTAGGAGCGCATGTCCCAGCGCGGATCGCGCGTGCGCAGGTGCCCGATGGCGAACAGCCCGCCGAGCACAAAGCCGCACAGCGAGACGATCGCCAGCGGCACGTGCACGTAGAAGATCTTCTGCAGGAACCCCTGTTCGGCTTCCAGCGGCGCGTAGAAGAAGACGAGCGCCAGCGACACCGCGAACGCCGCGGCGGTGGCGATGCTCAGCGTACGGAGGTGCCGGCCGTAGAGCGGCTTGACCCGGTCGAGGGCGCCCGACGAGCGGGGGTTCTGCGCGCGAAGGCCGGCTGCGGGCCGTCTCGAGGGCCGATAGGCCCGGTCAACATCGCCTGGAGGGCGATGTTCGTTCTCAATAGGGCCGGCTGGATGCCGGCTCAAGGATCTCATTTCAGTCCTCCAGGAGAAAGTCGAACACTGCATAGGCGATCAGCCCGAACACCAAATCATAGAGGGCAAGCGTCAACAGCCAGCGCACCGGACTGGCCTGTGCGACGGGCAGGCGCAGCAGCGGCGCGCTCGCCCCAGCCGCCCCGATCACGACCGGCACGAGCAGGGGCAGCGCGAGCAGCGGCCCCAGGAGGTCCCGCGCGCGCGTCTGCACGGCGAGCGCCGCCACGAGCGTACCGATCAGCGCTACGCCGACGTCGGCCAGCAGGAGTACAAGCAGCAGCTCCGGCAACGAGCCGCCGAGCGAGGGGTCGAGCAGCAGCCCAAATGCCGGCACCGCCACGACCTCCAACGCCACGAGGTAGCTGAGCAGCGCCAGCGCCTTGGCGGCCAGCAGAGACGTGCGGTCGACAGGCGCCAGCAGAAAGCCGTCGAAGCCGCCCTGCTCGGCATCGGCCACGAACAGGCGGTTGACGCCCAGCATCGCCGCGAACAGCAACGTCACCCACAGGATGCCCGCCGCCTCGTCGCCGCTCACGCTCGACTGGTGCAGCGCGAAGTGGAACACCACGTAGGTGCTCACCGCGAACAGCGCCATACCCGGGACGGACTCCAGCGTGCGCAGCTCGACGAGGTACTCCTTGCGCAGGAGCGCCACCACGGTCGCGGCCATGCCCGGCGGTTTCGCTGACACACATGTCGTGGGCGAGGTCGGTGGGTCTGCGGTAGCGGGGCCGCTCATCGGTATAGCCCCGCGATCTCTTCCGGCTCCACGTCCGCGGCGGCGCACAGCAGTGCGGTCCGCCCTTCGCACAGCCCCAGCACCACATCTGCCTCGGCCACGCCGCCGCTCGGATCGTGGCTGCATATCACGCGCGTGCGTGCGCTCTCGCGGCCGATCAGTCCCGCCACCCGCGCGCGCGCCGCCGGGTCGAGGTTGGCGTAGGGCTCGTCCAGCAGTAGCAGCTCGGGGTCGTGCAGTACTGCGCGGGCCACCGCCACGCGCTGCACCATCCCGCGCGAGAGCTCGCGCAGGGGCTCCTCGGCGCGGTGGGTCATCCCCACCGCCTCCAGCAGATCTCGGACGCGCGCGGCCCCGACGCCGTGCAGGCGCGCGTGGTAGCGCAGGTTCTCGCGCGCGCTCAGCTCGCGGTAGAGCAGTGGCTCGTGGCCGAGCAGCCCGATGCGCCCCCGCACCGCCCAGCCCTCGGCCGGAAGCGGGCGCCCGAGCACGCGCACCTCGCCTTCGTGCGGGCGCAGCAGTGTCGCGAGTATGCGTAGCAACGTCGTCTTGCCGGCGCCATTCGGGCCGAACACCACCAGCGTCGCGCCAGCGGGCAGCGTCAGCGACACATCGCTCAGCGCCGTGCGCTCGCCGTAGTTGCGCGTCAGCCCGTCGAGCTGCAGGGCGGGCATGGCTCAGGCCTGTGCGACGGCGAGCGCGTGCTCGTCCTGCGCCCTGGCGATCAGCTCGCGCACCGCCTGCTCGCCCGCCAGTTCCCGATTGCCGGCGCCGTCCGACAGGACGCCGTCGCCGCGCAAGAGCGCCACCGGGTCGGGCTCGCCGTTGACGATCCCCTCGAAGAACTCCTTGCGGTCCTGGTAGGTCGGCAGCGTGCCCTTCGCCCAGCCGCGCACTTCGTTGAGCAGCACCGCCAAGCGCGCGTAGGGCTCGCCGAACTGCGCTTCGATCTCGCGCTTCATGCGCTTGGCCAGCGCGGGCGAGGCGCCCGCCGTGGAGATCGCGATCGCCAGCGACCCGGTGCGCACGATCGCGGGCAGGATGAAGTTGCACAGCGGCGGCACGTCGACCACGTTGACGAGCATCGCGCGGCGCTCGGCGTCGTCGTAGACGGCGATGTTCACGTCGGTGTCATCGGTCGCGGCGACCACCATGAACACCCCCTCTAGGTCCGCGGGCCCGGCGTAGGCGCGCCGCTCCCAGCGGATCGCCCCCTCGCGCGCGTGCTCCTGCAGCTCCGGCACCGCCTTGGGCGCGATCAGCGTCACCTCGCCGTCGCACGCGAGCAGCCCCTCGACCTTCTCGAGGCCGATCTCGCCGCCGCCCACGACCAGACAGCGGCGGCCTTTCAGCTTCAGGCAAGCGATGTAGAAGGGTGTGTCGAGCATGTCGCGCACGCAGCTCTGGTCGCAGATCCCTCTGCGCAGCTGGCACACGCACTCCTTACCGGCATAGGCCTGGGCGGGCATACGCACAGGTTAGGGGCTCTTCGCAGGTTCCATTCCCGAGGGGTGGGGGAGGGTGTGTTCGAAATTTCTTGTGTAATGCAATGGTATTGCATGGCAAAGAAAAAATAGAGTCCCACATGCCATGCCTCCGTGACGCCTCGCTGAGGCTTCTCCCTCGAAACCTCCCATCATCGACGCCGCAGCGCCCGCACCCGCAGCGCCCGCACCCGCAGCGCCCGCACCAGTACCCGCGCGAGCGACGGCCCGCCCTGGCGCCAGGCGCGCTCGCGGTCGGAGTCGCGCGCCGAACGCAGCCGTGCGACCGCGCGCGCGGCGCTCACCTGGGCGTTGTCGTAGGGCGGCCACCACAGGCCGCGCACGCGCGGGGGGTCCCACGTGACGAGCTTCTCCTGCGCGCAGCCGCGCAGCCCCGTCTCACCGAGCGTGCGCCCGAGGCCGCCGCCCGCCGCCGCGCCCCACGGGCCGCGCGACACGGCGGGGCCGGGGAGGTGATCGTTTAGCCACACCATCCCCGCCTTCAGGTCGCGCGCTACGCGCAGCGCGTGGTATCGGTCGGCGCTCCATACCGACGCGCCGAGACCGTAGTCGCTGTCGTTGGCAAGCGCGATCGCCTGCGCGGAGTCCTCGACGCTCATCACCGCCAGCACCGGGCCGTCCAGTGGCTCGTGCATCACGCGCATGCCGTGCGTCACGCCCGTCAGCACCGTGGGGGCGTAGAACGCGCCCGTGCAGCCCTCGGGCTGCACGCTCAGCGGGCCGCCGCATAGCACCTGTGCGCCCTGCGCCACCGCCTCGTCGACCAACTCGCGCACGTGCTCCAGTCGACGCTGCGAGGCCAGCGGTCCCACGCGCGTGCCTGCTCGCGCCGGGTCGCCCACGCTCATCGCGCGCGCCCCTTCGACCAGTCCGTCGACGAAGCGCCCGTACGTCTCGCGCTCGACGTACACCCGCTCGACTGACCCCCGCGCCTGCCCGGCCGCGGCGCAGCCCGCCCACAGCGCGCCCTCCACTGCGCGCGGCACGTTCGCATCGGCGAGCACGAGCATCGCGTCCTTGCCGCCGAGCTCGACCGTCACCTCCTTGTCCTGCGAGACGCACGCCCGCGCGACCGCGCGCCCGACGGCCGGCGAGCCGGTGAACAAGACCTTGTCGCAGCGCGCGCGGGCGAGCGCCACGCCGACCTGCGCGCCGCCGTGCACGAGCCGCACGAGCCCCTCCGGCAGGTCCGCCCGCGCCAGCACCCGCGCGATCCGCTCGCCCGCCAGACACGCCCGCCGCGCCGGCTTGAACGCCACGCCGTTGCCCGCCAGCAGTGCGCCAGCGATCTGCGCAAGCGGCTGCGCGAACGGCGCGCTGCCCGCGCCGATCACACCCACCACGCCGTAGGGCTCATGCACGATGCGCGCGCGCTTGGTCAGTCCCAGCGAGCGGTGCACGCGCACGCGCTGGCGGCCCAGGATCGAGCCGCCCTCCTCGGCCATCCAGATCAGCGCGTCGATCGCCGGCAACAGCTCCAGTGTCAGCACCTCGCCGCGCGGGCGCCCCTGCTCGCGCCCCAGCAGCTCGGTCAGCTCATCCAGCTCGTCGATCACCGCCTGCGCCACGCGGCGCATATAGCGCGCGCGGTCCTCCACCCGCAAGAGCGCCCACAGCGGCTGCACCTTCGCGACCTCGCTGACGACCTGCTCGATGTCCTCCGGTGCGGTCGCAGCCACCTCGCCTAGGCGCGCCCCCGTCGCGGGGTCGCGCGCGGTGACTGTCGCGCTCGCCGGCTGGGTCTCGCTGGAGGTGGCTGTGCTCATCTGCGTTCGATTATCGCGCCAGGCGGGGCACCCGGGCGATTTTGGGCCCGCGGCAGGTCGATTTCCTTGCGTTCCGGGTTCGGCAGGTGCGTTGTTTCGCGCTGCGCGGCCCCCGCAGGACCCCCTTGCGGGGTCCTTTTCCTTTCCCTTTTACTCCCCGCGTTTCGCGCGCACCTCGGCCAGCCGCCGCGCGAGCTGTGCCTCCGCCTCGTCGGGCTCGTAGAAGCGCTCGCCGACGACCTTCTCGGGCAGCAGCTCCTGCGGGGAGGTGTGCCCCGGGTGGGAGTGCGGGTTGTCGTAGCCGCCGACCTCCTGGCCCGGCCGCGCGCCCGGGCGCAGCCAGCCGGGGGGCTGCGCCGCGCCGTGGTCGCGCACGTGCTGCTGGGCGGCGCTCAGCGCGCGGCCCGCCGCGTCTGACTTGGGCGCCAGCGACAGGTAGATCGCCGCCTGCGCGAGCGCGTAGCGGGCCTCGGGCAACCCCACGTGCTCGACGGCCTGCGCCGCCCCTGTCGCCACCGTGAGGGCGTTCGGGTCCGCGTTGCCAATGTCCTCGCTCGCGAGGATCACCATCCGCCGCACGATGAAGCGCGGGTCCTCGCCGCCCTCCAGCATCACCGCCAGGTAGTACAGCGAGGCGTCCGGGTCCGAGCCGCGCGTCGCCTTGATCCACGCGGATATGTAGTCGTAGTGGCGGTCGCCCTTGCGGTCGTACAGCACCGCGCGTCGCTGCAGCGCGTCCTCGATGCGCTCGACGCCGATGTGCGTCTCGCCCAGCTCAGTTGCGGTCGCCGTTGCCAGCTCCAGCGCGTTCAGCGCGGTGCGCGCATCGCCCTCCGCGCGTGCCGCTAGGAACTCGATCGCCTCGTCTTCGACAGTGGGCCGGCTATGGCCGGACTGGTGGTGGTCGGGATGGCTGTGGCTGTCCTGCTCGCGCTCGTGCTCGACCGCCCGTCGCAGCACCTGCGCTATGTCCTCGGCCGACAGCGCCTGCAGCGCGTAGATGCGCATCCGCGAGAGCAGCGCGCCGTTGACCTCGAACGCCGGGTTCTCCGTCGTCGCGCCGATCAGCGTCACGACCCCCTCCTCCACCGCCGGCAGGAGCGCGTCCTGCTGGGCCTTGTTGAAGCGGTGGATCTCATCCAGGAAGAACACGGTGTCCGCGCCGCTCGTGGCATGGCGGTGGGCTGCGCGCTCCAGCACTTCGCGCACCTCCGCGCGCCCGGCCTGCACTGCGCTCAACTCTTCGAAGGTCGCCTGCGAGTGCTCGGCGAGCAGCCGCGCGAGGGTGGTCTTGCCGCTGCCCGGCGGCCCGTAGAGCACCATCGAGTGCGCCTTGCCCTGCTCCAACGCCGTGCGCAGCGCCGAGCCGGGGGCGAGCAGGTGCCCCTGGCCGACGAACTCCTCCAGAGCGGTCGGGCGCATGCGCGCGGCGAGGGGGCGGCTGTCGGCGGCGGTGTGGGTGCCATTCCCGCCCCGCCGCTTGCGATTGTTCGTTCGCGCCTGCGTGGCGGAGGCCCGGCGGGCGCCCTCTTCGGCGGGGTCGGGCTCAAACAATGTGTCGGCCGAGTCGGTCATTCGTCCAGTATCCCCTGCGCAGGCGTGCGAAGGCTGCACGATATGCGGTCCTTCGACTTAGTGCTTAAGCGGTTTTATCCGGAATGTCCAAAGGAGGATCTGTCCAAACCGCACGGAATACCGATCTGGCCGGATTACTGGGACCGGCTGCATCCCCGAGGTCTCGTGTTCTCTCACGCAGCCGCGCGTCCACCAACTGCCAAGCATTCCTCATAGGAGAAGGGACTCCAAGTGAACAAGCGCTCTCGCCCGCTGGGTCGGTTGATCAGAATGGTCGAGGGGCCCGGCCAGCCGGCCGTCGGCCGGCTGGGCCACCCTCTCGGGCCGCTGCTTGCCCTGCTGTCGGCATCGACAGTTGCTCTGGGCCTGGCTGCGTGCGGCTCCTCGTCTTCGGGCTCCACCAACGCGGCCGACACGGGTCTGCTCACCGCGACGAGCCCCACGGTCACCGTGCTGATGGGCACCGCGCCCGACTCGCTCGACCCCGGACTCGGCGCCACTACGCAGTCCTATGAGGCCACCTGGCTCGCCTACACGGGCCTTGTCACATATGCGCACGCATCTGGCACCGCGGGCACCGTGCTGATCCCCGGTCTCGCCGCGACGCTGCCCACGATTTCCGCGAACGGCACCACCTACACCTTCACGTTGCGCAAGGGCCTGCACTACTCAAACGGCGAGCCCGTGCGCGCCGCCGATTTCGCGCACACGATCGAGCGCGCGATCAAGCTGGGGTGGGGTAACAAGCAGTTCCTCACCTCCAACATCCTCGGCGCCGAAGCGTATGACCAGGGCAAGGCGCCCACGATCTCCGGCATCTCCTCAAGCGAATCCAGCGGCACGATCACGATCAAGCTCGTCGCGCCGTTCGGGCCGTTCCTCAATGTGCTCGCCTTCCCCGCCGCGGGGCTCGTGCCGAGCTCGACGCCGCTCACGCCTTTGCCGAACGACCCGCCCCCGGGCGTCGGGCCATACAAGATCACGAGCGTCGTGCCCAACCAGTCCTTCTCGATGGTCGCCAACCCCGAGTGGGCCGCCCAGGCGATCCCCGGCATCCCCTCCGGTCACGTCAACGTCGATGTGAAGATCGTCACCGACCCCTCCTCCGAGGCCGAGCAGGTGCTCGACAACACCGCCGACGTGTTCGACTACAACGACGTCGTCCCCGGCGCGCTGCAGGGGCAGATTCAGGCCAAGGCCTCCTCCCGCTACACGCAGGAGCCGACGGTCGCCACGGAGTTTTTCTTCCTCAATACCAAGACCAAGCCGTTCAGCAGCCAGCTGGCGCGCGAGGCTGTTAACTACGCGCTCGACCGCCCGGCGGTGCAGCGCCTCGACGGCGGCATGCTGACGCCGGCGTGCTACCTCTTGCCTCTGGGGATGCCCGGGCACCCGACCTCCCCCTGCCCCTACGGCCAGCCCAATGAAGCGGCCACGGCCGCGAATGTGGCCAAGGCGAAGGAACTCATAACTCAATCTGGCATGGCCGGCACCGCCGTCATCGTGTGGAGCGAGAACCGCCCGCCGCACAAGGAATTCGCCGACTACTACACCTCGATGCTGAACTCGATCGGCCTGAAGGCCACGGAGAAGGTCGTCGCCTCCGCGGCCTACCCCGCGACGATCGGCAACATCAAGAACGTCAACCCGCAGACCGGCTGGATCGCCTTCAGCCAGGACTTCCCCAACCCGATCGACTTCTACCAGCTGCTCTCCGCCGAATCGATCGCCCCCACCGAAAACCACAACCTCAGCCAGGTCGACGACCCGCACATCCAGAGTGAATTGGCTGCGCTCGGGCCGGTTCCCTCCTCGAAGCTCGAAACAGTTACGGGCCGCTGGCAGGCGCTCGACGAATACACCGCGCAGAAGGCCTACATCGCCGCGCTCGGCTACGACGACGCGCCGAAGTTCACCGCTGAACGGATCGACTTCCCCGCGCTCGTCTTCCACCCGGTGTATGGCGATGACTGGAGCACGCTGCAGCTGAAATGAGGCCCCCGCGTGCGCCAGAGTCCTCGGGGCCGCGTGCTCACGGCGGGGCCTTGCTGTTGCGCGGCCAAGGTGGGGGAGAAGGGAGTGCCACCAGGAACAAGCCTGGGGCGGCTGGCGTGGCGGCGCCTCGCGCGCAACAGCGTCGCGCTGGCCTTCGGCGGGCTGTTCCTGGCCGTCGTCGTGCTGTGTCTGCTCGCGCCCGTATACGCGCACGATGTCGCGCACACGGGGCCCGACGAGAACCACATCACCGAAGTCATCCACGTCGGTGGGAAGACCGAGGAAGTGGTCTCGCCGGTCGGCGTGCCGATCGGGCCAACGTGGCACTCGCGCTTCTTCCTCGGCGCCGACGCCAACGGCCGCGACGTGGCCGTACGGCTGCTGTATGGGGGGCGCAACTCGCTCTTGATCGGCGCGCTCGCCACGCTGATCACGATGCTTTTGGCCGTGGCGATCGGCTCCGTCGCGGGCTACTCCCGCGGGCCGGTTGACGGCGTACTCTCGCGCCTCTTGGACGTGGTGTGGGCGTTCCCACCTGTGCTGCTCGGGGTCGCGCTCGGGGTTGCTCTGGCCGTCGGCGGCCTGAACCTGGGGGTCGTGACGCTGTCCGGCGGGTCGCTGCTCTTGCCCGCAGCGATCATCGGCGTGGTGGCCGTTCCGTATGTGGCCCGCCCGCTGCGGGGCCAGGTGCTGTCGTTGCGCGAGCGCGAGTTCGTCGACGCCGCGCGCGTGCAGGGGCGCGGGCATCTACGCATCCTGGTCGAGGAGATCCTGCCCAACTTGACCTCGACGATCGTCGTGTTCGTGCCGCTGATCCTCGCCAATGCGATCCTGTTCGAGGCTGCGCTCTCCTATCTCGGGGTGGGCGTGCAGGACCCCGCCCCCTCGTGGGGCACGATGCTCGCCGAAGGCATTCGCCTGACGCCGGGCGCGATCCATCTGGTTCTCGCCCCCGGTCTGATGCTCGTCGTGGCGGTGCTCGGCGTGAACGTGTTCGGCGACGGCCTGCGCGACGCGCTCGACCCGAGGAGCAGGACCCCACCCACCCACGCCGCGGTCGGCCGCTCGCTCATGCGCCTGCCGGCCGAGGCTTCGTTGCCCGTGGAGTCGCCCTGATGGGCTCGCTCGCGCCGACAGCCATGACCAGTCAGCGACTTGCCGCGCGCGGCGTGGCGGAGGTGTCGTGATGGCTCGCTTTCTCGCGCGCCGCCTGGTGGGGATGGTCGCGGTGCTGTTCGCGATCTCGCTCGTGACGTTCCTGATCTTCCAGGTGATCCCCAACGGTGACCCCGCGCTGCGCATGGCCGGGCGCCTGGCGACGCCCCAGCAGGTACAGGACGTGCGCCGCCAGTGGGGCTTCGACAAGCCCGTGTATGTGCAGTACCTGACGACGATGGAAAAGGTGCTCGACGGCTCGGTCGTGTCCTATTCGCAGCAGATCAACGTCGAGCAGGAGATCTGGCAGAGTGTCCCGCCCACCCTCTCGCTCGCGCTTGGGGCCGGCGCGATCTGGCTGTTGTTCGGGGTCGCGTTCGGCGTCCTAAGCGCGGTGCACGCCGGTCGCTCGCTCGACCGCGGGCTGACGGTGCTTGCGCTGCTGGGCGTCTCCACGCCTGCGTTCTTCCTGGGTGCCGTGCTGCTCTACTACGCGGGCTACAAGTGGAACGTCCTGCCGCTCGGGGGCTACGTGCCGCTGAGCAGCGACCCGTGGGGGTGGTTCACGCACATGCTGATGCCCTGGCTCGTGCTGTCGGTGAGCTTCATCGGCGTCTACTCGCGCCTGTTGCGCTCGGCGATCCTCGACACGCTGGGCGAGGACTACGTGCGCACCGCGCGCGCCAAGGGGCTCTCCGAGCGGCGGGTCCTGCTGCGCCACGTGCTGCGCAACTCACTCATCCCGATCGTCTCGCTGTGGGGCCTCGATCTCGCGGCGGTGATCGGCGGCGGCGCGATCGTCGTCGAGTCGGTGTTCGACCTGCATGGGGTTGGCCAGTACGCCGCCGAATCGATCGGCCGCCTGGACGTGCCGCCGATTCTCGTGGTCACGCTGTTCGTCGCGTTCGCGGTGGTCGTGCTGGGGACGGTCGTGGACATCCTCTACGCGGTGCTCGATCCGCGCATCAGGCTGTCGGCGTGACGCTGCTCGACGTACAGGACCTGCGGGTCTCCTTCGACACCGAAGCGGGTCCCGTGCAGGCCGTGGACGGGGTGTCCTTTTGTGTGAACCCCGGCGAGGTCGTGGCGCTCGTGGGGGAGTCGGGATCGGGCAAGTCGGTCACGGCGATGAGCCTGCTCGGCCTCACGCGCCCGCTGGGCGCGCGTGTGTCGGGCGCGGCCACGTTCGAGGGCACCGAGCTGGTGGGCTCCGGCGAAGCCGCGCTGCGTCGCGTCCGCGGCGGGCGTGCCGCGATGGTCTTCCAGGATCCGATGAGCTCGCTGAACCCCGTGCTGCGCGTGGGCGATCAGATCGCCGAGCAGATCCGCGCGCACGAGCCGACCACGACGCGGCGCCGGGCGCTGGAGCGCGCCGGGGGGCTGCTGGAGCGCGTCGGCATCGGGGGGGCGGCGGGCGCGGGGAGCCGGGGGCTCGCGCGGGCCACGGCGGCCGGCCTCAGTCCCCGCCTGCGGGCCTTCCCACACGAGCTCTCCGGGGGGATGCGCCAGCGCGTGATGATCGCGATGGCGCTCTCGTGCTCGCCGAGCCTGTTGATCGCGGACGAGCCGACGACGGCGCTCGACGTGACCACGCAGGCGCAGATCCTTGATCTGCTGCGCGAGCTGCGCGCGCAGACCGGCGTGGCGATTCTGCTCGTCACGCACGACCTGGGGGTGGTGGCCGACATCGCCGAGCGCATCCTCGTGATGCAGGCCGGGCAGCTGGTCGAGCAGGGCACTGCCGGGCAGGTGGTGAATGAACCACAGCACCCATACACGCAGACGCTGCTGGGCGCCTACCGCACCCGCTTGACACGCGCGCCGCGCAGTGGTGGGACGCCCCTGTTGGAGACACGCGAGCTGAGCGTGCGCTTCGGAGCGACCCAGGCGCTCGACGGTGTATCGCTGACGCTCCACGAGGGTGAGACGCTCGGTCTCGTGGGCGAGTCCGGCTGCGGCAAGACGACGCTGCTGCGCTGCCTGGTACGCCTGACGAAGCCAACCGCCGGGACGGTCAGCTTCCGCGGCACCGACGTGACCCACGCCTCCCGCCGCCAGCTGCAGCCGGTGAGGCGCGAGCTACAGATGGTCTTCCAGGACCCACAGGCCTCGCTCAATCCCCGCCGCCGCGTGGACTGGATCCTCGCCACGGGGCTGAGCCTGCGCGAGGTCCCCCGCGCGCAGCGACGCGGGCGGGCAGCCGAGCTGCTGGAGCGCGTGGGCCTCACCGCAGCGCACCTCGATCGCTTCCCGCACGAGCTCTCAGGGGGAGAGCGCCAGCGCGTGGGCATCGCGCGGGCGCTGTCCTGCGAGCCGCTCGCGCTGCTGCTCGACGAGCCGGTGTCCTCCCTGGACGCCACGGTCCGCGCGCAGGTGCTGGAGTTGCTCGTGCGCCTGCAGGAGGAACTGAACCTCAGTTATCTGCTCGTCTCCCACGACATGGCTGTCGTGCAGGACGTGTCCGATCGCGTGGCGGTGATGCGGGGGGAAGCGTGGTCGAGGAGGCGCCCACCGCGGAGTTGTTCGCGAATCCCAGCCACCCGTATACACGCGAACTGCTTGCCGCATGCTTCCTCACCGGCTCGGCGACTCCGACGCACGCGACTCTGGCACCGCTACGATCGGCGGGATGAGTGGGCTGAGCGACCCGGCGCTTGCCGGAGAAGCGACCGAGCTGTTGCAGCGCCTCGTGCGCTTCGACACGGTGAACCCGCCGGGGAACGAGCGCCCGGCGCAGGAATACCTCGTGGACCTACTCACAGCGGCGGGGTTTGAGTGCGAGTTGTTGGGGGCGGAGCCGGGGCGTCCCAATCTCGTAGCGCGATTGCACAGCGCCGACAGCGACCCCGCCGACCCCGGCCCGACCCTCTGCTACCTCGGCCACGTCGACACGGTGCTGGCCAATGCGCAGGAGTGGAGCCACGACCCCTGGTCGGGCGTCCTTGAGGACGGGTACCTGTGGGGGCGCGGGTCGATCGACATGAAGTCCCAGGTCGCCGCGGAGGTCGCCGCGGCGTGCGCGCTGGCGCGCTCGGGGTGGCGCCCCGCGCGCGGCGAGCTGCTGATCGTGGCGGTCGTCGACGAGGAGACCGGCGGCGAACTCGGCGCCGAATGGATCACGAAGCACCACCCCGAGAAGGTGCGCTGCGACATGCTCGTCAACGAGGGCGGGGGCGCCGTGTTCGAATATGGAGGCCCGCCCGCCCGGCGGCTGTACGGGGTGTGCTGCGCGGAGAAGGGCGTGTTCCGCTTCACGCTCACGACCGAGGGCGTGGCGGGCCATGCGTCGATGCCGAAGATGGGCGAGAACGCGCTCTTGAAGATGGCGCCGCTGTTGCAGCGCCTCGGTCAGAGCCAGCCCGCGTACGAGCTGACGGCGGAGCCGCGGGCGTTCCTGCGGGGTCTCGGCGAGGACCCGGCCGACCCGGCCGGCGCGGTCGCGCGCATGGCGGCCGAGGACCCGCGCCTGGCAACGGTGTTCGAGCCGATGTTCGGCGTGACGTTCACCCCCACGCGCATCCGCGCCTCGGAGAAGATCAACGTGATCCCGAGCAGCGCCGAGCTGAAGGTCGATTGCCGCGTGCCCCCGGGCCTCGGCGAGGAGCAGGTGCGCCGTGGGATAGCCGAAGTCCTGGGAAGGGAAAAGGACCGGACAAGCCGGTCAGGGAGCCGCAGCGAGGGGGGCGACGGCGAAGAGCAGGGGCGCGACGGATGGGAGGCGTCCTGCCGCATCGACTTCACCGAGCGCGTCGTGGGCAACCGCTCGCCGATCGACACCCCCCTGATGCAGGCGATCGGCGAGTGGGTGTCAGAGCACGATCCGGGGGCCGAGGTGGTGCCGGTGATCCTGCCCGGCTTCACCGACTCGCGCCACTTCCGCGAGGCCTTCCCGGAGTGCGTCGCCTACGGCTTCTTCCCCCAGCGACACCAGTCGCTGTTCGAGACGATGGCGCTGATGCACGGCGCCGATGAGCGGATCGATATCAGAGATCTGGGCTTTGCCGCGGAGTTCTACCGCGACCTGGCATTGCGTATTTTGGGCTGAGGAGCCATACTGTTCTCAATGCAGCCAAGGACGGCTCATCATGTTGCGGCGGTGAACGCCGCGCACCACGCCGCTGCGGTGAAGGCGGCGCACACGGCTGCGCTGCTGGCCGCGGCGCGCCACGCGGCGGCGGTGAGGCTGGCGCAGTCGCGTGTGGCGGCGCCGCACGTGTCGATCGTCGAACACATCCAGGCCTGGGCCTACCAGTGGTCGAGCGTCGTGATGATCGTGTTCTTCCTGTGCCTGATCTTCCTGATGTGGCGCACGCTGAAGGTGATGCCGCGGGTCAAGCCGCAGCAGATCAAGCCGGCCTCGAACCAGTCGGTCGGCTGGAAGGACATCGCGGGCGTGGAAGAGGCCAAGGGCGAGCTGCAGGAGATCGTCGAGTTCCTGCGCGACCCGGGGCAGTTCAAGGCGCTGGGGGCCAAGGTGCCCAAGGGCATCCTTTTGCACGGGCCGCCGGGGACGGGCAAGACGCTCTTGGCGAAGGCGGTGGCGCACGAGAGTGGCGCGCAGTTCTTCGCGCAGTCGGCGGCCTCGTTCGTCGAGATGTTCGCGGGCCTCGGCGCGGCCCGTATTCGCCGCCTGTTCGCGGAGGCGCGCAAGCACGAACCGGCGATCATCTTCATCGACGAGCTCGACGCGGTGGGGGGACGGCGCGGGAGTGACATCTCCGGCGAGAAGGACCAGACACTCAACCAGCTGCTGGTGGAGATGGACGGTTTCTCCTCCTCTGGGCGGGTGGTCGTGATCGCCGCGTCGAATCTGCTCGACAAGCTCGACCCGGCGCTGTTGCGGCCGGGGCGCTTTGACCGCCAGGTGTTCGTCGCCCCACCCGACGTGGAGGGCCGCACGGGGGTGCTGAAGGTGCACACGCGCGACAAGCCGCTGCGCGACGTGAACCTCGGGCTCGTGGCACAGCAGACGAGCGGGTTGACGGGGGCGGACCTCGCGAACATCTGCAACGAGGCGGCGATCTTTGCGGCGCGCCGCGGCGGGCGGGCGATCACCGGCGAGGACTTCGACATGGCGATCGAGCGGGTGATCGCGGGCGTGCAGTCGCGGCGCGTGCTCAACGCGCACGAGAAGCGCGTGGTGGCCTACCACGAGGCCGGGCACGCGCTGTGCGGCGAGCTGTTGCCCTCGGTCGACCGCGTGCACCGCATCTCGATCATCCCGCGCGGGCGCGCACTGGGCTACACGCTGAACCTGCCCGCCGAGGACCGCTACCTGAAGACGCGCGAGGAGCTGCTCGACTACATGACGGTGCTGCTCGGCGGGCGCGTGGCCGAGCAGGCCGTGTTCGGCGCGATCACGACGGGCGCCTCTGATGACCTCAAGCGCGTCGCCGACATCTCGCACTCGATGGTGCACGACTACGCGATGGGGCCCGCGGGCTCGGTGGGCCGCTCGCCCGACGGGAATGTGCGCATCTCGGAGACGACGCTGCGCCTGCGCGACGAAGAGCGCCAGGAGCTGATCGAGGAGGCGCGGCGCGCGGCGCAGCGGCTGATCCTTGCGCACCGCCCGCTGCTCGACGCGCTCGCGGGCGAGCTGCTCGAGCACGAGGTGCTCGACCGCGCCGGCATCGACCGCATCATGGCGGGCGTCCCGCGGCTGGAGCGCGCGCCGGGTGTCGGGCTGCGCGTGGTGGCGGCCAGCGCCATTGAGCCCACGCAATAGACTGCGCGCATGTTCGACCGCATCGACCATGTCGGCATCGCCGTCGCGGAGATCGACCCGGCGCTAGAGCTGTGGCGCGACGGCTTCCGGCTAGACGTGGCGCACCGCGAGATCGTCGAGGAGCAGGGCGTCGAGGCGGTGCTGCTGAACGTCGGCGAGAACCACGTCGAGCTGCTGGCCCCGCTCGGCCCCGACACGCCGGTGGGCAAGTTCCTCGCCAAGCGCGGGCCGGGGATGCACCACATGGCCTACCAGGTGTCCGACATCGAGGCGACGCTCTCCGCGCTGGGAGAGGCGGGGCTGACGCTGATCGATAAGACGCCGCGCGTCGGCATCGGTGGCGCGCGCGTGGCGTTCGTCGAGCCCAAGGACACGGGACGGGTACTGATAGAGATCGTCGAACCGGCCGCTGGCCAGGAGGTCCACTGATGTCACGTCATCAGCATGTGAGCGTCGGCTTCCAGGGCGGGCAGACGCTCGCGCTGAGGGTCACCGAGGAGCAGTTGCAGGCGCTCTACGGAGCGCTTGGCACGGCCGGGTGGCACGAACTGGAAACCGAAGACGGGCCGGTGCGTTTGGATCTGGTGCAGGTCGTGTATGTACGCGCGGAGAGCAGCGACCAGCGCGTCGGCTTCGGCGTCTGACGCGGCGGCGCGACCGGCCCCGGGCCGAGACCGTGGTGGCGCGACCGGCCCCGGGCCGAGGCCGCGACGGAGGAGGTCTGTAAAGGAATGTAAAAGGATTGGCGTGGTGTGTCTATTTTTTTCTGCGTATAACAATGGCATTACAGACAAGAAAATAGGACATACACCACCCCCACCTACCTTGGACGAGCGACTCCTGTGGATGGCGCGCACACGCGCGCATACCCCCGGCACCGAGCGCGCGGTGTCCCGCTTCTCGCGGCTGGGGGAGCACGGCGCGGTGTGGACCGCGATCGGCATGGCCGGCTGGGCGCTCGATCCTCCGCGCCGTCCGCGCTGGCGCCGGGCGAGTACGATCGTCTCGGCGACGTACGTGCTCAACATGGCGCTCAAGTGGGTTGTGCGCCGCCCCCGACCGCAACTGCCGGGGCTGCCGGCGCTGACCGGGACGCCGACAAAGCTCAGCTTTCCGAGCGCACACGCCTCGACGTCGTTCGCAGCGGCGCTGCGTTACTCGCGGCTGGGATTGCCGGCGGGGCCGCTCTACGCGCTGGCGACGGGCATGGCGCTGTCGCGGCTGTATCTCGGGGTGCACTACCCCTCTGATGTGCTGGCCGGCGCGGCGCTGGGCACGCTCGTGGCGGCCTTTGCGCCTGACCCCTCTGACCGCGCCACGGCCCCACCGCCGCCGGGTCGCCCGACGCGCGAGGCGCGGCCCGGAGGGCGGACATGAGCACGCGTATCGGCATCGTGGGGATGCCCAATGCCGGCAAGTCCTCGCTGTTCAACGCACTGACGAAGGCGGGCGCGGAGGCGGCCAACTATCCCTTCACCACGATCGAGCCGAATGTCGCGGTGCTGCCGGTCGTGGACGAGCGCCTCGACGCGGTCGCCCGCACGGTGGGGGCCTCAGAGGTGGTGTACGACACGATCGACTTCCATGACATCGCGGGGCTGGTCGCCGGAGCGCACAAGGGCGAGGGACTGGGCAACAAGTTCCTGGCGAACATTCGCGAGACACACGCGATCGTGCACGTCGTGCGCGCGCACCGCGACGACTCCGTGGTGCACCCCGAGGGCAGCGTCGACCCTACGCGCGATATCGACACGATCGAGACGGAGCTCGTGATGGCCGACCTCGACCAGGCCGAGCGGCGTCTGGAACGCGTCACGCGCACCGCGCGCGGCGGAGACCGCTCGGCGATTGCCGAGGAGGCGTGGCTCGGCGAGGTGATCGCCGCCTTGCAGGCAGGGCGCCCCGCGCGTGCCGTGCCGCCACCCGAGGAGGCCCCGCACGCGGCGCGCGATCTCGGCTCGTTGACGGCCAAGCCCGTGTTGTACGTGGCGAATATCGACGAGGGCTCTGAAGAGGTGCCCGCCGAGATCGCCGCGCATGCCGAGGCCCAGGGCGCCGCGGCCGTGGCGGTCTCCTCGCGCATCGAGGCCGAGCTGGCGGAGCTGGATGACGAGGAAGCCGCGGCGATGCGCGCGGAGTTGACCGGCGGCGGGAGCGCGGGCGCGCCGCTGCAGCGTGTCGTGCGCGGCGCCTTCTCGCTGCTGCACCTGATCGCGTTCTTCACCGCCGGGGAAGCTAAGCCCGCCCAGTCCTGGCACCTGCTCGACGGGTTGACTGCGTGGCACGCGGCTGGAGAGATCCACTCCGATATCCAGAAGGGCTTCGTGCGGGCGGAAGTGATCGGGTGGCGCGAGTTGGTCGAGGCCGACGGGTATGCGGGCGGGCGCGAACGGGGGACGCTGCGGCTGGAGGGGCGCGATTACGTGATGAGCGATGGGGACGTGATCACGGTGAAGTTCACGCCGTAGTCAGCGACTCCAGTCGCACGGCCAACTTGTTCATGCCTGCAGAGCGGGCGGCCGTGGCGCCGTTTGCAAAGTCCGTGGCGCGATCCGGCGGACGTTCGAGGTCGATCTCCACAAGCGTCGCAACTCGTTTGAAGACGCGCAGCAGCTCGGCGTGGTGGGCGAGGGTAGCCGCGTGGCGCGGACGGTTGCTCGCGTCGGGACTCTCGGCAGCGGCGAGTAGGGACTCCAGCGAGCCGTGGGTGCTTAGCAGCGCGGCGGCGCCCTTCGCGCCGATGCCGGGCGCGCCGGGCAGCCCGTCGGAAGGGTCGCCGCGCAGCGCGATGAAGTCTGGCACCAGCTCCGGTCCGATGCCGTAGCGCTCGCGTACGTCCTGCGGGCCCACTTCGACCGGCGCGGTCCCCTTCTTCAGCTCGAGGATCGCCACGCGCTCGCCGACTGCCTGGTACATGTCGCGGTCGCCGCTCAGCAGCAGTGCGCGGCCGCCCGCCCGCGCCTCCAGGCGTGCGAGCGAGCCCATCGCGTCGTCGGCCTCCAGCTCATCGCTGTCATACACAGCCCAGCCGAGCGCTTCCAGCAGCCGGGGCGCTTGCTCCCACTGCGCCGCCAGCGCATCCGGCATGGGGTCGCGGTGGGCGTGGTAAGGCGGATACAGCTCCACCCGATAGGCCGCCTGCTCGGCGCCGAAGCAGGCTGCCACCGCGCGCGGCGCGCAGATGTCCGCCGCATTCAACAGCGCGTTCACGGTTCCGAGCAGAGCGTTGACCGGCTGTCCCTCGCCGTCGACGATCGACTTGGGCAGTGAGAAGAACGCTCGATACAAGAGCCAGGGGACGTCTGCGATCAGGAGGGCGCTGGGCACAGATCCCAGAGTAAGGTCTTGGCCTCTACCCTGCCCCGCCGCCGGGCCTCTACCCTGCCGCGGCGCCTCCTGTCGGGGTCGGGCTTCCCGCTGCACCGGTGCCCCCGTCGGGACTGGTGGTGACGGGCGGTTGCGCCGGCGTGGTTTGCGGTGGCACAGCCGGCGAGGGGCCGCTGCGATCGGGCTCGTTCTGCACGCCATGGGGACCCTCGACGCTGAAGTAGGCCCACGTGTCATACAGCCTCAGGCGAGCGGCGAGTTCCTCGCCGCTGATGGCGGTAGCGCCCTTGGAGCCGAGCACGGCGGCGGTGACGATTCGCGGCGAGGCGCCCCGCCGCAGCACTTCGATTCCGCGGAAGCTGCCGCGCACGAGCCCGTGCAGGTCGCGGGCGGCGGCGGCGAAGCTGAGGCTTGTGCTCCAGCTGTGCAGCGGTCCGGTGTCGAAGGGGTCGGGCACGGCCCGCAGCCATGGCTCGGGGAGCGAGCCGGGGAAGGCGTATTGCACGCTTTCGGTCATCCCGCCGGAGGAGGCGAAGAAGTAGGTGATGGCTGGGCGCCCCGCGTAGGTCACGATCTGGCCGGCCGTGGCTTTCACGGCCAGGTTGGACTGGGGGGTTTCGCCGGCCTTGCCGCGGTAGACCTGCGAGCGGGTGTCCGCGTACACGTCGAAGCTCCCTTCACCGGCGTGGGCCGTGAGCGCGTAGGTGCGGCTGGCGACCGCCTGTGCCTCGAGCGCCGCCGCCGGCCAGCTGGGGGACATCTCAGAGGCGACCACGCCACGCACGTAGGCTTCGAGGGGGACCCTGCGCACCTTGCCGTCGACCAGCACACGCACCTTCCACTTCGGCGGGGCCTGGCCGAGTGCTGTGCCGGTGTAGTAGTGGGCGAGGATCGCCTGGTAGCCGTAGCCGTGCTCGGCGTACCCGAGCGCCCCATCCTGGCTCATGCCCACGCCGTGGCCGTCGCCCGCACCGCGGATCACCAGGGTGGCCGCGCGCGTCGAGCCGACCACGAGCGACAGCGTCATGAGGGCCGTGAGCGCAAATGTGCGGTGGTAGGTTGAACCCATGACGCACTTGATGGATCGACGCGAAGCCGGCGATCCATGAACAGGAGCCTTGCAACGGACGAGCGCGCTGTGCTCGAGACGCTTTCCACGGGCCTGTACATCGGCGGGGAGTGGCGAGCGCCGTCCAGCGGCGATGTGTTCCCGGTCGAGGATCCCTCGACCGGCGAGTCGCTCGTGGAGGTCGCCGACGGCACCGCCGAGGACGCGCTGGCGGCGCTGGGCGCGGCCGCCGAGCGCCAGGCCGAGTGGGCCGCCCACCCGCCGCGCGAGCGGGGGGAGATCCTGCGCCGCGCGTACGAGGCGCTCGTCGCGCGCAGCGACGAGCTGGCGCTGCTGATGACGCTGGAGATGGGCAAGTCGGTGGCGGAGTCGCGTGGGGAGATCGCCTACGCGGCAGAGTTCTTCCGCTGGTTCTCCGAGGAGGCGGTGCGCATCCACGGGCGCTACATGACCAACACGACCGGCAAGGGCCGCATCCTGACGATGTGCCAGCCGGTCGGGCCGTGCGTATTCGTGACGCCGTGGAACTTCCCCACGGCGATGGGCACGCGCAAGATCGCCCCGGCGCTGGCGGCGGGCTGCACGGTAGTGGTAAAGCCCGCCCAGCAGACGCCGCTGTCGATGCTCGCGCTTGCGCAGCTGTTGGAGCAGGCGGGGCTGCCGGGGGGCGTGCTGAACGTGATCACCTCACGGCGCTCGGGCGAAGTGGTGGAGCCGCTGCTGAAAGACCCGCGCACGCGCAAGCTCTCGTTCACGGGCTCCACGGAGGTTGGGCGCAGCCTGATCGCGCAGTCCGCCGAGCAGGTGCTGCGCGTGTCGATGGAGCTGGGCGGCAACGCGCCGTTCCTGGTGTTCGCCGACGCGGACCTCGACGCGGCCGTCGAGGGCGCGGTGCTCGCGAAGATGCGCAACGTGGGCGAGGCGTGCACGGCGGCCAACCGCTTCCACGTGCACGAGTCCGTGGCTGAGGAGTTCGCGCGGCGCCTGGCCGAGCGGCTGGGCGCGATGAAGGTGGGGCGCGGCACCGAGCCCTCGACCGACGTGGGCCCGCTGATCGACGCTAAGCAGCGCGAGAAGGTCACCGAGCTCGTGGACGACGCGGTGGGGCGCGGCGCACACGTGCTGCTGGGCGGCCATGCGCTCGACGGACCTGGCTACTTCTACGAGCCCACCGTGCTCGCCGATGTGCCCGCGGGCGCGGGGGCGCTGCGCGAGGAGATCTTCGGGCCCGTTGCGCCCGTCGCGACATTCGCCGACGACGAAGAGGCACTAGCCGCCGCGAATGCCACCGAGTTCGGGCTCGTGGCCTACCTCTATACGCGCGACTTGGAGCGCGCCATCCGCATGGCAGAGGGCATCGAGACGGGCATGGTGGGCCTCAACCAGGGCCTCGTCTCAAACCCGGCGGCGCCGTTCGGCGGGGTCAAACAGTCGGGGTTTGGGCGCGAGGGCGGCTTCGAGGGGATCGGCGAGTACTTGGAGACGAAGTACGTCGCGATAAGTCTCTAGCCGCCGGCATGCTGCAGTTCGCTGAGGTCGACGGCGTTGGCCGGTGCGGTCAGCGTGGCCGGGCGGTTCCATTCGCTGAAGACGATCTTGCCGCCCCCGGCGCCGCCCTTTGAGATCTGAATCGGGTATGGCTGGCCGGTGGTGGCGACGTACAGCGTGCCGCCGACCTTTGTGTCGGTGACGGGCACGACCCGCTGGCCTTCGACGGTCGTGGTGGAGCCCTTGCTGAGCGTGCTGCCGGGCTTCGCGAGGGCCGCCTCGAGCAGGTTATGCAGGTTCGTGAGCGAGGCCAGCGAGGCGAGGCTGCCGGTGCTGGCGGGGGCTTTCAGCCACTTGCCCTGCAGCAGCTGGGCCGCGGCTGGGCCCGCGAAGTGCTTGTAGAATTCGGAGGAGCCGCTGATGTAGGCGTAGCCGCCGACCTGAATCAGCTGGAAGGAGAGGCCGTTCTCGGAGATCTGGCCCTTGCCGCCCTTGCCTTCGACGAGCGAGAGGTCGATCGTGATCGGCGCGCCGCCGCTGACGATCGAGCCGGTGACATGCACGGCGGAGGCGCTCTCGGCGGCGGTCTTGCTGGCGCTCACGATTTCGTTGGGCGCCTTGGAGGCGACGCCGTTTTCGGAGCTGCCGGAGCTGCCACAGCCGGCGATCGGGGTGGCTATGGCAAGTAGAAGCGCAGCAATAACTGGAAGGCGAAGGCCCATGAGGAGCGAACATTACTCAGGTGCGCGGACGCGCTCTCAATCGTCTATTCGTCCACTCCCCGCGCGTGTGCCTGCTTGGCTCAAGTCTTTTACGGAAAGCACCGAACAGTATGAACAAGGAGCCTAAGGACAAGTGCACGAAGTAACCCACGTCGCCCTGACCCTGCCAGGCGTGCTGTGCGGCCTTGCTCTGGTCGCTTGCGCCGCGCTGGTCGGATGGCGCGTGGGGGCATCCCGCCACAAGGAGCTCGAGCGGGAGATCGAGAACCGCTCGCACGAGCTGCGCAGGGCGCTCTCAGAGCTCGAGATCGCCCAGGCGGAGACTGTCCGGCGCCTATCGATGGCGGTCGAGTTCCGCGACGAGGACACGGGCGCGCACATCGAGCGCATCGGACGCTTCTCGACGCTGCTGGCGGTGCAGGTGGGGATGGAAAGCGAGTGGTGCGCGCGCATGAGCCACGCGGCGCCGCTGCACGACGTGGGCAAGGTGGCGATCCCCGACGCGATCCTGCTCAAGCCCGGGCGCTTGACGCCCGATGAGCGCGCGATCGTGGAGACGCACGCCGAGGAGGGTCACCGCCTGCTGCGCGGCAGCTCCTCTTCGATCCTCGACCTGGCGTCCTCGATCGCGCTGAGCCACCACGAGAAGTGGGATGGCAGCGGCTACCCACGTGGGCTGGCCGGCGAGTCGATCCCAGTGGAGGGTCGGATCGTGGCGGTGGCGGACGTGTTCGATGCGCTGACCAGCGATCGCGTGTATCGCAAGGCGTTCACGGTGGAGGAAGCCGTGGAGATGATGCTCGAGCAGCGCGGGCGCCACTTCGACCCGGTGCTGCTGGACTCGTTCATGGAAGTGCTCGGCCGCAGCGGCCCCGACGCGCGCGCCCAGATCAAGGCTAACCCGCAGGCGCTGCTGGCGGAGGTGCGCGAGACCTACACGCGCGCCCTGGAACGCGGCGACGCGGAGTCGGCGGAGGGCGTGGTGGCGCAGGCGATCGAGGACGGCATGGCGCCCGGCACGATCCACGCCGAGGCGATCGCGCCTGCGCTGCGGCGCATCGGCGAGCTGCACGACGCGGGCGAGCTCGACGAGGAGGCCGAGCACCGCGCGATGGCGATCACGCGGCGCATCCTGGCGACGATGCAGCGCTACATGCTGGGCGGCTCAGACCCCGAGGTCGAGCGGGTGCTCGACCGCCTGGAGGGCTCGGTGCGGGCGATCGAGCAGCGCCTGGCCGCGCGCGAGACCGCGGTGAGCTGAGCGGGGCACGCGGCCGGCGAGGGCAGCGCAGGGGGAAGCCGCCGGCGGGCGGCCGACGGCCCGCGTTCCGGTGGGCGGCGGGTTGCAGCTCGGCGGGCGGCACGCGCGCAGGACGGCCGTGGGCTAGATTGCCGCCGATGGCGACACGCGCGATAGTCACAGGGGGGGCCGGGTTCATCGGCTCGCACGTCGTGGACGCGCTGGTGGCGGGCGGCGGCGAGGTGACGGTGATCGACGACCTGTCCTCGGGCGAGGCCAGGCGCGTGAACGCTGGGGCGCGGTTGGTGGAGCTCGACGTGGTCGACCATGCCGGGCTGCAGGCGGCGTTCGAGGAGGCCAGGCCCGAAGCCGTCTACCACCTGGCGGCGCAGGCGAGCGTGGTGGTGTCGGTGGAGAACCCGCGGCGCGACTGCGAAGTGAACGTGGTGGGCACGCTGAACGTGGTGGACCTCGCCGGCGCAGCCGGGGTACCCGTTGTGTTCACCTCCACAGGCGGGGCGCTCTACGGAGACGAGGCGCCGCGGCCGACGGCGGAGGACCGGATCCCCGCGCCGCTGTCCCCCTATGGGGCCTCGAAGTGGGCGGGCGAGGCGTACGTGAACACATGGTCGCTCTCCAGCGGCGTGCCACACGCGGTATGCCGCCTGGGCAACGTGTACGGGCCGCGCCAGAGCCCGCACGGCGAGGCGGGCGTGGTGGCGATCTTCAGCCACCGCCTGCACGTGGGAGAGGCGCCGAAGCTCTACGGCCACGGCAGGCCGACGCGCGACTACGTGTACGTAGGGGACGTGGTGCGTGCGCTGCTGGCGGCCACGGGGCGTAGGGGTACCTACAACATCGCCACCGGCCGCGCGGCCGACGTGAAGAGCGTGTGGGAGGGGCTCAGGCTCGCGGCCGGCTCAGAGCTCGAGCCCCAGTTCGCGGACCTGCGCCCGGGGGAGCTTCAGGACAGCTGCCTCGATCCCTCGCTGGCCGAGCGCGAGCTCGGGTGGCGGGCGGAGGTCGGGCTGGAGGACGGGCTGCGCATGACCTACGAGGCGCTGGTCGAGGAGTTCGCGCGGGCTTAAAGGAATGGACCCAACAAGGGGGTCCGAGGGAGCCGCAGCGTGGGGGGCGAGGCGCCGGGGAGCACCAGCGGGGAAGCCGTGCGGCAGCCCGAGCGCAAGACAGCCGCCAACCGCACTGCATCGTGGGAAACCAGGCGCAGGGGTCAACACAGGCTGCGCGAGGGCCGAAGCGCAGAGCCCGACGGTAGGCCGGTGCCCCTTACTGCGCGTCGGGCCAGGTGGCGGCGCCCATCTCGCCGTCGCCCTCGGCCGGCTTGGGGCCACCCACGGCGATGATGTCGAGTCCGTCGGGGCCGGCCTCGAAGGCACGAACGACCTCGGGGGCGACGCGCAGGACGTCCCACTGGCGCAGGTCGTGGACGACGCCGTCGAGGAGCACCCGGCCGGACCCGGCGACGACGACGTACGCCTCCTCCTGCTCGCGGTGGCTGTGCGCGAAGGGGCTGCGTAGGTTGGGGGCATAGCGAAACAGGCTCACCCCCAGGTCGCGCGAGTCGAGGTGCTTGCGTGCGAACCGCCCCTCCACCCCGGGCAGGCGCTCGCCGACGGAATCTTCGACCTCCAACAGGTTCACGGTGGCAAAGCTGGACATCGGGTCTCCTTTAGTCGCGGGCTCGAGGCGGGGGGCTGGCGCGCAAAGGCGGGCCACAGCACAAACCTTAGCTCGCTGCCTCCGCCCTGATTCCACGCAGGCGGACAGGGCTGGACGGTAGGGCTCGCGGGGCGGGTGGATGGATCTTGTCCTGAGGCATTGAGAGCGCCGTCCGGCGCGGCGAGATGGCTCAGTTGGTGGGCGACTGAAATAGCCGCCCAACCCCTCTGGTGGAACAAGTCACGCCCGGCGACGGCAGTTCTTCCTCTGAGCCCAAGTTCAGCAGGTTGATCTCACGACTTCCGAGCTCGTTGGACTTACCGCCCTGACGCTCGTCCTGCTCTACTTCGATCTCCGAGCGGCATCGCTCACCGCACCCCCACAACCCACACCCGAGCATCCGCACCTCCGCGACCTCGACCAACCCCAGCCCTAAACCCAGCCGACGGCGCACCCGCGGGCCTTGCGGTCTGCCACGATGCTCTCCATGAACGCTGTTGAGCTTTGGCGTCGTGGACAGGCGGGTTGGCCGCAGCGGTTCCCCGTCGCGCAGGCGCCAAACCCGTCACTGCTCGTCGCGTTCGCGGGGCGCGCCCTGTCGGCTCGTACCGGCGACACCCCACGCATGGTGGGCCGCGTGATCTCCACGGCGGGCCTCGCGGTCTGGGCGTGGCAGGAGGCCACGGGTGGCGTGAACTGGTTTCGTCGTCTCCTCGGGGTGGGTACGCTCGCGCGCCTCACAGCCGGTCTCGCGCGAGAGCTCAAAGACCGTTGAGCGATAGCAGTCTTCTCACATCCGCAAGCCAAGCATTGCGAGCGCCTCACCACAACTCGGCGCCTCGCTTGGCTTGACTCGGGGAGATGTGCGACCCGACCGTCTGCACATGGAAGGCCGCAGCTCGGCCCGCGAGTACACGCCATGATCCAAGACCGCCCCAGACGCGATCAGCCGCTGCGCCCGGAGCTCACTGAGGTGCTAGCTCGGTAAGATCGAGGGCTCCGGGCGGGTGCCGGCTACGTACCACGGGTCCGGAGTTGGGGCTGCTTGAAAGTAGACGTTTTGGGGTATAGTGAGCGGATGCCTACCAGGCGTTTCAGTGAGCTGGCGGAGACTGCGGCAGACCAGTTCGGGCTGGTCACAGTCGATGACGCACGGGAGGTCGGCTACGAGCCCAAGACGCTCGTCAAGCTGGCTGGACGAGGGCAGTTGGAGCGGGTGAGTAGAGGCGTCTACCGGGTGCCGTTCGTGCCTGGTGGAGCGATGCAGGCCTACATGGCGGCGGCGTTGTGGCCCCAAGGCGTACAGGGAGTGCTCACGCACGACACAGCATTGGATCTGTGGGATGTCAGCGACGTGAACCCCGCCAAGATCCATATCGCCGTGCCACGCGGACACCGCCCGCAGCGAGCGATCCCCAGGGCGTATGTGATCCATCGCGAAGACCTCGACTCGGCTGAGGTCACCGCGATCGAGGGCGTCCCCGTCGTTAGGCTCGCCCGCGCCCTGCGCCAGTGCGCCCGGGAGCATCTGGGGCGCGATCTGCTCGAGCAGGCCGCCCGCCATGGTCGTGCTCGTGGGCTGCTGAGCGCCCAGGAGCACGAGACGCTGATGCGGGAGCTCGGGCTCGAAGGCGTCAGCGGGCGAGCATGAGCACACCGCCCAAACGCCCAAAGACGGTGAATCGGCTGCAGCGGCTAATCACTGAGTGGGAGCGCGAATCTGGGCAGCCGGTGCGGCGCCTGAACCTCCGGGTCGCCTCAATGATGCTGGCCGGCGCACTGCGACGCGCGGTCGACGATGACGGAGCCGTCGTATTCGTCACCAGAGGCGGCGTGGCGATGGAGCTGCGAGCCGGCGAGAAGGCACGCGTAACGGGCGACGTGGATCTCGTCCTGCGCGGTGACCCCGAGTCCCTGCTCGCGCATCTCGATGTCTCACTCGCGGACGACTACGAAGAGTTCTCCTTCGAGCGCAACGAACCCCAACCGCTGGAACTGCGCCCACACGTTCACAGGATCCGGGTGAAGGTCGCGTTCCGCACCAAGCCCTTCATGACGCTCATCGTTGAGGTGGCACCCGTCGAGGCCGGAGGCGATGAGATCGAAGAGATAGCTGCCCACGACCTCAGCACCATCGGCCTCGATGGCCCCGACATCATCCCGGTGCTCGCCGTCCGCTGGCAGATCGCCCAGAAGCTTCACGCCGTCACCGAGCCACCATTACGACCCGGCGGGGAGAACCCTCGCTACTGGGACCTCATCGACCTGCAACTCCTCCACGCCCTAGCCGGGGAGAACCTCGCGCCCGTCAAGGACGCCTGCCAGCGCATATTCACCGCACGTGGCTGGCAATCCTGGCCACCACAAATCACGACCTACCCCGACTGGAGCGACCGCTACACCACAATGGCCAGCAGCCTCGACATGCCGATCACCGATCTCAACGAAGCAGTCGAAGCCATCCACGCGCTCATCCACGCCATAGACACAAGCTGAAGACTCGTATCTTCTCGCGCTCATGTCGGCCCACCAGCTCCAAATCCAGGACAGATCACCAACGTCGAGGAACCGGATCAGATCACCCGCACCCTCAAGATCAGCGCACCATGTCTCGAACTCTCCGCCATCTGCCCGGCCAAGCAGTAGCCTCCGATCAGGCTTGCAGCGCTCATTCGACGGCCCGGAAACGCTAGGATCGGGGTCGCGGCGAGATAGCTCAGTCCGGTAGAGCACTCGACTGAAAATCGAGGTGTCGGCGGTTCGAGTCCGCCTCTCGCCATCAAAAAGCCCTGGAAATAGCCGATTTTGCGACCAGAGTACACGCTCGCTCGCGCGGGGCGACTTGGCGCAGCCGATAGGTTTCCGTCGCGAGCTTCACGCCGATCGTCGCCCATGTGCGTTCGCGCAGGTGGACACATGTGGTTCCAACGATCATTATGCGGCCAGGTCGACGGCGACGCAGACGACGAGTGCGACGAGTGCGATGGCAATCAGAAGCCCGGCGAGCACACGCCGTGGCGTGTCTACCGTCCCGGACTCTGGTTGCAGTGACTCCAACTCGGCGTCGAGCAGCACATCGTGCGCGATCTGCGCCGCCGACGCCGGGACGAGCACGTCGCGTGGACCGGCCGCGAGGAAGTCCGGCACGTCGAAGCCGCGAGATCGTCGCAACAGTGACGGTATGCCCTCCTCGCGCAGCAGTCCTTGGAGGAACTCGCCCTCGACTTCGTCGTGCGCGCCGGCGACCTTGACGAAGTCGCCCTCTGTGAAGCTTGGCTCGGTCATGCGAAGATCCCTTCTGGCAACAGGGCGCTGACGATGTACTGGCCACCGTCGACGATCTCGGAGATCTTCAGATCGACCGCGAGGCTGCACAGCACGTAGGCGTCCTCGGGGCTGAGGCTGTAGGTCGTGGTGATGTGATCGATCATCGCCCGCACGGACTCCTGCGCCGCGGTGTACAGGTCGCCGTTCACGCCCGTCGTCGCGTAGAACGGTGCCGAGTCAACGCGTGCCGTTAGTGGTGCCGGGGTGCGGTACTGCGGCGCTGGGATCGAGCGACCCTTTTCGAGGGTGAAGCGCAGCGAGGCGAACATCGGCGCCTCGACGCCGGTGCCGCAGACCTCGCCGTCGCCCTGAGCGCCGTGGGCATCGCCGCAGGAGAACAATCCCTGCTCGACTTCCACCGGCAGATAGAGAGCGGATCCGCGGCCGAGATAGCGGATGTCCATGTTTCCGCCGAACCTGCCAGGCGGCACGACTGCTTGTTGCTTCGCGCCGGCCGGGCAGACACCCATCGTCCCGAAGTAGGGATCGAGTGGGATCGCGATGTCCTCGCGAATGTAGGCGAAGTCACCGTTGGACAGGTCGAAGGTGCGTAGGTACGCGTCAGGGAAGTCCTCAGCTAGGAGGCCGAACCCGGGCAGCACGCCTGTCCATCCCCAGCCCTGTGTGTGGACATCGAGGACCTCGATCTTGAGGGTGTCGCCGGGCTCGGCGTCGTGGATCCCGATTGGGCCATTCAATGGGTATGAGCGGTCCCAGTCGAAGTTCGCGAGCACGCTTGCGTCCGCGTCCGGGGTGACCTGGTTGTCGCTGATATCGCGGGTCCAGATCACGACCGTGTCACCGGAATCGACGACGAGTGCCGGCGTGGTGCGGGTGTCCCACTTGTGGTGTGCGTGTTCGTCGGGTAGGTAGTGCGTATATGCCATTTTTTTACCTCCGGAGAGTGATTGGTTTGTAGTCACATCACAGTCGCGCTTGGGCGTTTCTGTCGCGCCTGGGTAAGTCCCTGGTCGGCGCCCTGGTTGGGGCTGGTTACTCGAGGGCGAGCTGGTGGATGTTGGTTTTGGCGACCTCGAGGACTTCGTCGCCGTGGCCGGAGAGGATGCTGCGCGTGGCCCACAGCGTGAATCCCTTGGCCTGGGCGGCGGAGATGCTCGGTGGGATCGATAGCTCCTGGCGTGCGGTCATTACCTCGATCAGCGCCGGCCCCTCGTGCGCGAAGGCGGCCCGCAGCCCGCTGGCCAGTTCGCTGGGGTGCTCGATGCGGACGCCGTGGAGTCCGATCGCACGGGCCACCTCGGCGAAGCTCGGGTTATCGAGATCGGTGCCGTAGTTGAGGATGCCGTCTGCCTTCATCTCGAGCTCGACGAACGACAGCGCTCCGTTGTTGAACACGACCACCTTTACCGGCAGGCGCTGCTGGCGAAGCGTGAGTAGCTCGCCGAGCATCATCGCGAGGCCACCATCGCCCGACAGCGTCACTACCTGACGTCCTGGATGGGAGGCTTGCACGCCGATCGCCTGGGGCATCGCGTTTGCCATCGTCCCGTGGTTGAACGACCCGATCAGCCGTCGCCGCCCGTTCATGCTGAGGTACCGAGCCGCCCAGAGCGTGGGCGTTCCGACGTCGGCGAGGAAGACGGCGTCGTCTTTGGCGAGCTCGTCGATCGCCTTGGCGAGTGTCTGCGGGTGGATCGGGCCGCGGTCGCCGTGGCTCACCGTCAGTCCGTCGAGCCGCTCGCGCGTGCGTCGGTAGTGCGACCTCATGCGGGCGAGATGTGTCGCGTCGCAGGCGGGTTTGAGGTGCGCCAGTAGCGCCAGGATCGTGTCCTTGACGCTGCCGACGAGGCCAACGTCCACCGGGACGCGGCGGCCGATGTGCTCGCCGCGGATATCGACCTGCACAATCCGTGCGTGCTCGGGATAGAACGGCCTGTAGGGGAAGTCGGTGCCGAGCATCAACAGCGCGTCGCAGTGCTCCATCGCCCGGTAGCCGGAGGCGAACCCGAGCAGGCCGGTCATGCCGACGTCGTAGGGGTTCTCGTACTCGACGAACTCCTTGCCGCGCAGCGTGTGGACGACCGGCGCCTTCAGGACGCCGGCTAGCTCCACGAGCTCCTTGTGCGCGTCCTGGCAGCCTGCGCCGGCGAGGATTGTCACGCGCTCTGCTGTGTTCAGCAGCTCGGCGGCGGCGGTGAGTGTCTTCTGGTCGGGGCGGGTGATCGAAGCGCTCGCAAGGATTGCGCCCGCCGGGCCGTCCTGTCGCGCGTCGTGCAGGAGGATCTCGCCGGGGATCACCACCACCGCGACGCCACTGCGCTCGAGCGCGAAGCGCATCGCGATCTCCAACACCCGCGGCAGCTGCTCGGGCACGCTGACGAGCTCGGAGTAGACGCTGCACTCGCGAAACAGCTCCTGCGGGTGGGTTTCCTGGAAATAGCCTCCGCCGATCTCCTCGCGCGGGATGTGGGCGGCGATCGCGAGCACCGGCACGCGGCTGCGGTTCGCGTCGAATAGACCGTTGATGAGATGCAGATTCCCGGGGCCGCAACTGGCCGCGCAGACGGCAAGCTGACCTGTCACCGCTGCCTCGCCGGCGGCCGCGAAGGCCGCTGCCTCCTCGTGACGAACGTGCTCCCAGACGATCTCGCCGTCACGACGCAGCGCATCGGTGAGCCCGTTGATCGAGTCTCCCGGCAGGCCGTATACGCGGCGCACGCCCGAGGCCTTGAGCGTCGCCACCACCACATCCGCAACGGTGAATGGTGCTACGGCTCCCTTCGCGAGGCTAGGTTGCGCCGGGTCGTTTGGCCTGTTCCCGCTGGTCATGCTGTGCCTCTGCTCGACGCGGACAGCAGGTGAAAGGCAGTGGCCGTGCCGAGGCCATAGACGAGGTGGGCACTTAGATCGTTGAGCAGGGTCTTGCGGTCGTACTCCCAGATCGGCTGGTAGAGCTTGGCGGCGGGTAGGACCACGTACCCGGTCGCCCACACGCTTGCGCCGAAGGGCAACCCGTAGCGGATTCGCGGGTTGCGCAGCGATCCCGCGAGGATGCCGTACTGCGCTGCGCCGGCGACCCCGGTTGCCCAATGGGTGATGTTGTTGACCAGTCTGGCGCGCTCGGGTGCCAGCTCGCGTGCGAAGAGGGCCTCCGTTATGCGCTTGCCGACCTGCGCCGGCGCGGGCGCGTCCTCCCAGCCACTCAGGTCCTTCGAGGACTCCCATGCGGCGAAGCCGCTCTCGCCACCGTCGCGCTTGTAACGGGCGAACAACAGCAGGTCCATCGCAAGGGTGCCGGCCGCGCCGGCGAGGAGCCCGCGGCCGATCGCGCCGAGCGGCGTCTTGGTCTTGGTTGGCGTGTTCAGCGAAGTGCTCATGGTGTGCCTCCTATGTGGTTGGGGTGCTGGCAATCACGGTTGCGCTTCGGAGGGCCGATCGCGCCCGTGTAGAGCCCTGGTCGGTGCCCTGGCGTGTGAATCCCCGGCCGTAAAACGGAGCGCCCGACTCGCCGTGACGGTCATGGGTTGACGTACAAGAGGGCCGATCGCGAGGACCAGGGCTCATACCAGTGCCTCGCCCAGGCGCGAGCCCGCCACCGTGACGCGATTGTTGCCGCATGGCCCACCCGCTCCCACCGCTCCAGCCTCCATACGACGGACCCCTACCTGCGATCGACGAGCAAGGGTCACTGCACGAGCGGCCTCGCAACTCACGCCGCCGGTTCGTCGAGGCGTTGCGGCATGTGGCGGGGGCGCTCTGGCGCGCCTCCCGCGCGGTACTGACTTCCGCTGGGACGGGCACCGTACTGCTCTTGAGTGCTGGGTCGAGTTGGATGCTCCCCTTTGAGGGAGACCCGCGATCCGGATCCCTACCCGTGTCCGGCATCGAGCCACCCGATGTACATGCCGACCTGGGAGGGCTGCTCTACCCAGGGTGCCCGGGAGCGATCGTGCGCTTCACGGCCGCGATGGCCGGCACGCATCTCATGGCCGACTACCCCTGGAGCCCAGAGCGCGGATGGGTCGCGAGGAACTAGCAGATGCTCGACCCCACCGACACACTTCCCGGCGTTCGCGCGCAGCCGCTCTCGGGCGCCAAGCTCGGACGCACACCAGCCTTCTGGCTGCTCGCCGTGATCCTCGTGCTGCTGCTGTTCGCCTCCAGCGCGCCCTCCCCGCTGTACGTCGTGTATCAGTCGCAGTGGGGGTTCTCAGAGATCACCCTAACCAGCGTGTTCGCCGTCTATGCGCTCACGCTAGTGGTGGCGCTGGTGCTCGCGGGCTCCGTCTCCGATCACGTCGGCCGACGGCCCGTCCTGCTGCTGGCGCTCGCGCTGGAGGTCGCGAGCATGCTGCTGTTCGCCGAGGCCCGAAGCGTCGGCTGGCTGCTCGCGGCCCGGGCCGTGCAGGGCCTGGCCACAGGGCTCGCGCTGGGCGCGATCAGCGCCGCCCTGCTCGACCTGCAGCCCCACAGCCGGCCCCGCCTCGGCGGACTCGTCGGAGCGACAGCGCCGCTCGTCGGGATCGCGACCGGCGCGCTCGGCGCGGGCCTGCTCGTCCAGTACGGGCCGGATCCGACGCGGCTCGTCTACTGGCTGCTGCTCGGCGCCTTCCTGCTCGCCATCCCGATCGCCGCTGCCCTCCCGGAAACGATGGGACGCGACGGAGAGTGGCTGGCGGCACTGGCACCCACGATCGGCGTCCCCGCGCCGCTGCGCTCGGCCTTCCTCGCCACGGTCCCCTGCCTGATCGCGACCTGGGGGCTCGGCGGTCTCGTCCTCGCGCTCGGCCCGTCGCTGATCGCCAGCGTGCTGGGAAACACGAGCCACACCGTCGGTGGCCTGTCGATCTTCATCATGACCGGGGTCAGCGCGACCGCCTCGGTTCTGTTCCGCAACGCACGCGCCCGCCCAAGCGCACGCGGTGGGCTCGCGGCGCTGATGGCCGGGGTGACGATCGTCCTCGTCGGCCTGCAGACCGGCTCGCTCGCGGTGTTTCTCGTGGGCGCGGCGACCGCGGGCCTCGGGTTCGGACCCGCGTTCTCCGGCGCCTTCCGGGCGCTCTCAAGTCTTGCCCCCAGCCACCAGCGAGCGGGGCTGGTGTCATCGATCCTCGCCGTCTCCTATCTCGCGTTCAGCTTGCCGGCGGTCGCCGCAGGCGCCGCTGTCACTCAACTCGGACTACATGAGACAGCCAACCTCTACGGCAGCGCCCTGATCGTCCTGGCCGCCGTCGCGCTCGCGCTGTCACATCAGCTTCAGGAACCAGAGGCTGCCCTCGCGACGCCAGCACTACAGACCCAGGGATGAATCAGGATGCTGCACCCAGCGCTCTAATGGGTGAGCTGGAGCTGCCTGAGGAGCTGAGCTCTCGCAAGCTGCGCACGCAGTTGCTGCTCCTAGCCGCGATCCTGCTTACCGGGGTCGCGATCGTGACGCTGCTTCCCGGGCTCGCGGCGTTGCGTGCTCGCCTCTCGCACGCCCAGCCCGGGTGGATCGTCGTTGGGGCGGCACTGAAGGTGCTCTCGAGCTTGGGTTATGTCGTGGTCTTTCGAGCGGTGTTCGGCCGGCGAATGAGCCGCAGGGTCAGCTACCAGATCGGCATGTCCGAGGTCGGTGCGAACGCGGTCGTTCCGACCGCCGGAGCCGGGGGCCTGGCGCTCGGAGCGTGGGCGCTGAAACGAGGCGGGATGCCCACGCCTGAGATCGCCCGGCGCACCGTCGCGTTCTTCCTGCTCACGAGCGTCGCCAACGTCGCCGGCGTGGTCCTCATCGGAGCTGCGCTCGGCCTGCAATTGCTTGCCGGGGAGAATGATCCGGCCCTAACACTCCTGCCCGCCACAATCGCCGCACTGGCGATCGCCGCATCGCTGCTGGCGGGACGCTGCGCCGCCCGCCTGCACCGGCGCCTGGAACACGCCGATCCAGCGGAGCCCGCGCGCCGCGAGACCCTGGTGCTCAGGAGCCTCGTTGCTATCGCCGACGGCGTCAACGATGCCGTCGCGCTGCTGCGCGACGGCGACGCTTGGCTGCTCGGCGGGATCCTTGCTTATCTCCTCTTCGACATCCTGATCCTGTGGGCGACGTTCCACGCGTTCGATGCCGCGCCGCCGCTGGCGATCCTCGCGCTCGCGTACCTCATCGGCGAGCTGGGCGGACTGATCCCGGTCCCGGGAGGAATCGGGGGTGTCGACGCCGGTCTGGTGGGCACCCTCGTGCTCTACGACGTTCCAATCACCGCCGCGACCTCGGCCGTGCTCGCCTACCGCGCGATCACCCTGTGGGTCCCCGCGATCCTCGGCTCCGCAGCCTTCCTATCTTTGCGCCGGACGGTGCGCCATACGGCTCACGAGATCCTCGGCGATCCCGAGACAACACGCGCGCATCCCAGGGCATCGACCAGGGCTCTACACGGGCGCGACAGACACGCCCAGGCGCGATCGTGATGACACCACAACCTACGACCCTGGAGGTCAACATGAGTAGCGTCGATGTGAGCAGTGAGAGCCAGACCGAGATCGTCGGAGCCGGCACCGTGCAGATGAAGCTCGAGATCGTGCTGGTGCCCGTTTCGGACGTCGATCGGGCCAAGCGTTTCTATGAGAGGTTGGGGTGGAGGCTGGACGCCGACTTCCCGATCAGCGATGACTACCGGATCGTGCAGCTCACGCCCCCCGGATCGGAGGCCTCGATCATCTTCGGCAAGGGCGTTACTTCGGCTGTGCCGGGCTCGCTTGAAGGTCTGCAGCTGACCGTGTCCGACATCGAGGTTGCCCGTGACGAGCTCGTCGGCCGCGGCGTGGACGTCGAGCTGTTCCACGACGTGACCGGTGCGTTTCACCACGCCGGGTCCGAGGGACGGGTGCCGGGTCCGGATCCCGCGCGTGCCGACTATGGCTCGTTTGGCTCGTTCAGCGACCCCGACGGCAACGGCTGGCTGCTGCAAGAGGTAAAGGTACGCGCGCCCGGACGGTGAGCGGACTGACGGTCGCCCACGGGCGAGATGCAACGTGACGTTCGCCCCCGGTGTGCAACGCGGTCCGCGCCGAGCGAGAGCTGTGCGCGACCCGCGTCGTGCATTGGTCGCGAACCGTGGCGATCGAGCTGGTGATCGTCGGCGTAATCGCGCTGGCAACAATTCAAAGGAGACCCCATGCCGAGCACATTTGATTCCGCGAGCGATCTGGCGCGAGCCCTTCAGCGGGCCGCAGAAGCGCACGGTAAGCACGAGGAGCGGACCGGGCAGGAGGACGCTAACTGGCCGGACTGGTACGCCGAGTACATGGTCCGCGAGCAGGCCGGAGAGGAGCTGCCCACGTGAGTATTGGCCACGACGCCCTGGTCTTCGGCGGCGGTCCGGCGGGTCAGCACCGGGCCGGCGCACTCGCCGAGCCGGGTGCTCGCATGCCATGGGTGCGACGGGGCCGGGCAGCGGTAGTCTCTGCCGTCTACATGTCAGATAGTGGCCCCGTGTCGAGTTTGCGTGGCCGGCACAGCGAGTGCGAGGCGCTTGATCGTTTGCTGGCCGGCGTGTCTGCGGGTGGGAGTCAGGTGCTGGTGGTGCGCGGTGAGTCGGGGGTTGGCAAGACCGCGTTGCTGGGGTACCTGTTGGGCCGGGCGTCAGGGTGTCGGATCGCGCGAGCGGCGGGCGTTGAGTCGGAGGAGGAGCTCGCGTTTGCGGGGTTGCATCAGTTGTGTGCGCCGTTCCTCGATCGACTGGAGCGTCTTCCCGGACCACAGCGTGATGCGCTTGGCACTGCGTTCGGATTGAGTACGGGCGAGCCGCCGGATCGCTTTCTGGTTGGGCTTGCGGTTCTCAGCCTGCTGGCAGATGTGGCGGAGGAGGGACCGCTGCTCTGCCTGGTGGATGACGCGCAGTGGCTCGATCGAGTCTCCGCGCAAACGCTGGCGTTCGTCGCGCGGCGCCTGCTGGCGGAGTCCGTCGCGGTCGTCTTCGCGGTGCGTGAGCCCACCGACCATCATGAGCTGTCCGGACTGGACGAGCTCGTCCTCGACGGTCTAAACAATCGCGATGCACATGCGCTGCTGGACTCGGTGATCAGCGGACCGGTGGACGAGCGGGTGCGCGAGCGGGTCGTGGCCGAGACGCGCGGCAACCCTCTGGCCTTGCTGGAGTTGCCACGGGGCCTGACAGCGGCCGAGCTGGCCTTTGGCTTTGGAACGCCCGATGCGATGCCCCTGGCGAGCCGTATCGAAGAGGGATTCCTACGGCGGCTCGAGCCGCTTCCGGTGCAGACGCGACGGCTGCTGCTTGCGGCGGCCGTCGAGCCGATTGGTGATGCGACGTTGCTGTGGCGCGCGGCCGAGCATCTCGGGATCGACGGCGACGCGGCCGCACCGGCTGGGGAGTCGGGGCTGCTCGAGATCGGTGCGCAGGTGCGATTCCGCCATCCCCTGGTGCGCTCGGCCGCCTATCGAGCCGCGTCACCAACGGACAGGCAGGAGGTACATCGGGCGCTGGCAGAGGTGACCGACCCCGATCTCGACCCCGACCGTCGTGCCTGGCATCGCGCCCACGCGGCCACCGGCCCCGACGAGACGGTGGCCAACGAGCTGGAGCATTCCGCGGGCCGTGCTCAGGAGCGTGGCGGCCTCGCCGCTGCGGCTGCGCTCCTCGAGGAGTCCGCACGACTCACACTTGACCCGGCGCGTAGAGCACGCCGTGCGCTCGCCGCCGCCCAGGCCAAGCAACACGCCGGAGAACCCGAGGCAGCGCTCGCGCTGCTGGCGATGGCACAGGCCGGACCGTTTGACGAGCTGCAGCGAGCCAGGGTTGATCTCCTGCGCGCGAAGATCGCGTTCGCCGTCAGACGCGGCAACGACTCTCCCCCTCTTTTGCTCAGGGCTGCCAGGCAGCTCGAGCCGCTTGACATCGGGCTGGCCCGCGAAACATATTTGGACGCGTTCTCCGCCGCCCTGATAGTTGGCCGCCTGTCCCTTGGCGCGGACCTCACGGAGGTAGCAACGACTGCGCGAGAAGCACCTGCTGCGTCCACGCCTAAGCGCCCGGCCGACCTCCTACTCGACGGTCTGACAACTCTGATAACCGAAGGCCGCGCCGCAGCCACGCCCCTGCTGCAACGAGCGCTGAAGGCCTTCCGCAGCGCGGACATCTCCACCGAGGAAGAGCTGCGCTGGCTGTGGCTTGCAGGACGCGTATCCCAGGATCTATGGGATGACGAGACCTGGGAGGTGCTATGCGCGCAGCACGTCCGCATCACTCGGCAGGCCGGCGCGCTCACCGTGCTCCCGATCGCGCTGCGCTCCCGGATCTTCGTGCACGCGTTCTGGGGGCAGCTCGACGAGGGCGCGACGTTGTGCGCGGAGGCGCTAACGGTCAGCGAAGCGAGCGGAACCCGGCTCGCAGCTTACGGCGGCGTTGCGCTCGCCGCCTATCGCGGCGGCGAGGCAGAGGCTTCGAGGCTGATCGAGGCCACCGTCGAGGACGTGGCGAGCCGCGGCGAGGGCATGGGGCTGGGCATCAGTCACTTCGCAACCGCACTGCTCTACAACGGTCTCGGCCGTTACAGCGACGCCTTGACTGCCGCCGAGTCGGCATGCGAGTACGACGATCTCGGCGTCCTGGCGTGGGCGCTGACGGAGTTGGTCGAGGCGGCCGCCCGCAGCGGCAAGCACGAGACCGCGGGCGCGGCGCTACAGCGGCTCTCGATGAGCACTCGTGCCGCCGGCACCGACTGGGCGCTCGGCATCGAGGCGCGCTCGCGGGCGCTCGTCAGCGACGATGACGCTGCCGAGGCCTTGTTTCGCGAAGCGATCGACCGGCTTGGACGAACCCGCGTCCGGGTGGAGCTTGCCCGCGCTCATCTCCTCTACGGCGAGTGGCTGCGCCGGGAGAACCGTCGTATGGACGCGCGCGAGCAGCTGCGCAGCGCGCATGAGCTGTTCACCGCGATGGGTGTCGAGGGGTTCGCCGAGCGTGCCCGTCGTGAGCTGCTTGCCACCGGCGAGACCGTCCGCAAGCGTACGCCTGAGACACGCGACGATCTCACGGCGCAAGAGGCGCAGATCGCGCGGCTTGCCGGCGATGGGCGTACGAACCCGGAGATCGGCGCCGAGCTGTTCATCAGCCCCCGCACCGTGGAGTGGCACCTACGCAAGGTGTTCGCAAAGCTTGACATCAGCTCCCGTAAGCAGCTCCGGGGGGCGCTGCCCGACAGCGGGCGGGCAGTCCTATCTGCGTAGTGGGAGCTCCGCGGTGAGCAAGCGCGACAAGCTCGACGAGCTGACCATCAACGCGCTTCACACCGCGCTTCGGGCGGGTGTGCTGAGCGCCGTCGAGCTGGTCGATTTCTACCTCGCCAGGATCCGGGCGCACGACCATGCCGGTGTGCAGATCCAAGCAGTGGTTACGGTGAACCCTCGGGCTCGTGAGGAAGCAGCCGCTCGAGATGACTTCCTCGCCAGGAACGGCAAGCTCTCGGGCGCACTGCACGGTGTGCCCGTGCTCGTGAAGGATCAGGCTGAGGTGGCTGGCCTGCGCACGACCTTCGGCTCGATCCTGTTCGAAGAGTATGTCCCGGAGTTTGACGCAACAGTGGTCACCCGTCTGAAGGAGGCGGGCGCGGTAATCCTTGCCAAGACGGCCATGTGCGACTTCTCAGCTGGCTGGTTCTCGTTCTCGTCGATGACGGGCCACACCAAGAACCCCTACGCCCCGGCCCGCGAGTCCGGTGGTTCCAGTGCGGGAACCGCCGCGGGCGTGGCCGCCAGCTTCGGACTCGTCGGCATCGGCGAGGACACCGGCGGCTCCATCCGCGTTCCCGCCTCGTTCAACAACCTCTTCGGCCTGCGCGTCACCACTGGCCTGATCAGCCGCTGCGGGTTCTCGCCGCTTGTGCATTTCCAGGACACCCCCGGACCGATCGCCCGGACAGTTCCCGACATCGCGAGGCTGCTCGACAGTATCGTCGGCTACGACCCGAACGACGCCTTCACCGTCACCGCGTTGGCCGCTCCCGGCGCGGGGAGCTATGCACGAGCGCTCGACATCGAAGTGCCCCTCGACGGCTGGCGGATCGGCGTGCTGGAGACGGGATTTGGCTCAGACACGAACCCAGACGCCGAGCCTGTCAATCGCGTGGTTCGGGCGGCGATCCGCCGCCTCGGCGAGCTGGGCGTATCCACTACGCCGGAGCTCGAGATCTCCGGGCTCGCGGCGTGGATTTCAGACACCTCGGTCTATGCCCTGCAGTCGAGGGCCGACATCGACGACTTCCTCGCCAAGCGTCCCCGTGCGCCTGTGTCGAGCTTCATGGAGCTCTACGACAGCCGGCGGTTCCACCCGCTCAACGACCTATTCCATGACATCGCCAGCGGACCCGACGCGATCGAGAGCGACGTCGAGTGTGCCCGCCGGCGGCTCAACCAGGAGCGTTTTCGCAGGCTGCTGCTGAACATCTTCGCCGCACACGGGATCGACTTCTTGGTTTACCCAACGGTTCAGGTCATTCCTCCGACGCGCGGTGAGCTCGCTGCCGGGAAGTACAGGGCTCTCACCTTTCCCACCAATACCGTGATCGGATCGCAAGCCGGGCTGCCGGCACTGACCATGCCTGTCGGCTTCACCACAGATGGCCTGCCAGTCGGTCTGGAGCTGCTCGGCACTCCGCTGAGCGAGACGAAAATGCTGCAGTTCGCGCACGCGTGGGAAAAGTCTGCGCGGCCGCGAAGGACGCCCGAGCTGTAACCGGCCGGGCGCCCGAGGACCCTCCTGCTCGCCATCGCGTCTGCCTGCACGTGCCCCCCAAAGCCAGACCAGGGCACCAACCAGTGCCTTACACGTGCGCGACCGGCAGCCCAAAGCGCGACCTTGGTGCTCCGACCAAACGAGCCCAAGGAGAGCCAGCATGAGCCAACTCACTGCCACCCGCCAGTCCAACCTGACCGCCCCGAACGAGTCGATCGAGGCGGCCAACGGCGTCACCTTCGCCTACCGCCGCTTCGGCAACACCGACACTGCAGCCCTTCCGCTGGTGTGCTTTCAGCACTACCGCGGCAACCTCGATAACTGGGATCCGGCGCTCGTCGACGCGATCGCCGAGCAACGCGAGGTCATCCTGTTCGACAACGCCGGCGTCGGCGGATCGAGCGGCACGGTGCCCCACACGGTCACCCCGATGGCCTACGACGCGCTGGCCTTCATCGACGCGCTCGGCCTCGAGCAGATCGACATCCTCGGATACTCGATGGGCGGCTTCGTCGCACAGGAGCTCACGCTGATCCGCCCACGGCTCGTCCGCCGCCTGGTGCTCGCCGGCACGGGCCCCCAGGGCGGCGTGGAACAGCACGGCTACCGCGATGAAGTCAACGGCAACGCCACCGCTGACGAACCTGGAGCGGAGGACCTCTTGACGCTGTTCTTCGAGCGCAGCGAGACGAGCGTCGCCAAGGGCTGGGAGTTCGTCGAGCGCATCTTCACCCGGACCGAAGACCGCGACGTGGGCACCGACCTCACGACCCGCGACGCCCAGCTCGATGCCGTGACGACGTGGGGCATCCCCGACGCCAGCCGCCTGAACCGGCTCGCTGGGATCACGCAGCCGGTGCTCGCCGTCAACGGTGAGAACGACCGCATGGTCCCCACCCCAAACACGTTCCTACTCGCGGAGCGGCTACCCAACGCGCAGCTGAAAATCTACCCCGACGCCGGCCACGGCTTCCTCTTCCAGTACCCCGCGGAGTTCGCGGCAGAACTCAAGGAATTCCTCGCCTAGCGGAACCGCGCTGCTAGAGCCCCATTGCACTGAGCTTCGTGCAATGGGGCTCTGCGCCCGGCCCCGCACAAACACGTGGGCTCCGTCACGCCCGGGTGCGCGCCCCGACACGTGCGCTTCAACGAGTACCAGCCATCGAACGACAACCCAGAGGAACCAGCATGCCCATTTCTCAAGAGAACAAAGCACCGCTGCAGCGCATCAGCGATCGACTCGTAATCAACCGGCTTCACAAGCTCCGGATCATCCTGCCTGCGATGGCCCAAGAGAGAGCCGAAGCCCAGCGAGAAGCTGCTCGGCTACGCGGCGAGAACACTCGACTGGCACGCCGGCTTGCCGAAATCGAGACACCGCGATGAGCCAGCCCACCGCACTCAGCCAGTATCTCGACAAGCTCGCGCTTGACCGCCGCGTCGTCTCGCGCGACAGCACGCGAGCGGTCTTCGGCCAGGTGATGGGGCTTGTCGCGCTCGCCGTCGGATGCGCGGCGCTCGGCGCCTATGCCGGGCGCGACCTGAGCGGTGGTGCGGGGATCGCGTTCTTCGTCGGTGCGCTCGCATGCGTCTTCGGGCTGAACGCTGCCACCGCGCGCGGGTATGAGCAGATAGCGATTGGACTGCTTGTTAGCCTCGGACTATTGCTTGGCCTCGCCGTCGCACCGGTGCTCGCCGACTACGCTAGAACCCAGCCGGCAGCGCTATGGCAGGCCGCCGGAGCAACGGCGGGGTTCGTCGCCGCTCTCGGCGCGTACGGCTATGCCACGCGACGCGACCTCTCGGCATGGGCGCGTACCCTGTTCTGGGCTCTGCTCGCCCTGATCGTGCTCGGAATCGTCGGATTGTTCGTCACGATCCCAGACGGGAACGCCATCTACTGCGTGCTCGGCCTCGTGATCTTCGGCGGCTTCACGATCTTCGACTTCAACCGCCTGCGCAAGGCTGACATGGCGAGCTCCGTCCCGATCGCCGCCAGCATCTTCCTCGACATCTTCAACGTCTTTCTGTTGCTGCTGGACTTCTTCGGTGGCGGCTGGGACTGACGCCGAACACTCCCGATGCAGCCACCGGGTTAACGCCTCTCTTTCTGGGACTCGCCTGAGCGGCCTCGCCAGCCCGCCGACCGACCGACAACATGCCGCGCGTTCGCGAAAATCGAGGTACGGCGGTTCGAGTCCGCCTCTCGTTATCCCGCGCCGGGGTTTTGGACAACGACCCCTATCCGTCGTCCAAAACCCGCCGGCAACCGCCGGTAACCATCGGTATCTTGCCCCGCCGCGGGCGCGGGCGCAGGGATGCCGGGCGAGCGAAAGCGCTGCAAATCGGCACATTTCTGCCCGCATCCTCTTGCCCCTCAGTCGCATCGGCGCGCGGCTGAAAATCGAGGTGTCAGCGGTTCGAGTCCGCCTCTCGCCATTGCCGGATCGGGCTCCCGAGTGCCCCGCATGACTAGTATCCGTCGGGAGCTGCCTCGGTCTAGTACGCTCCGCGAGTGCTGCGTCAGGGGTCAGGTGAGCCGCTCGTTCTGCTGCATGGCATTCTCTGCAGCGAGCGTATTTGGGGCAACGTTGTGGGGCTACTCTCAGACCAACACGATGTAATCGTCCCAACCATGCTGGGACACAATGGCGGTCAGCTCGCCAGCCGTAGACCGGCGAGCATCGAGCATCTCGTGGACGACCTCGAGCGACTGCTGGACGAGTTGGGGCTCGCCAAGGCGCATCTGGCAGGCAACTCTCTGGGCGGCTGGGCGGCGCTCGAGCTTGCCCGTCGCGGACGGGCACTCACGGTCTGTGCGCTCTCTCCGGCGGGCGCGTGGGGCAGTGAGACCGACGCGCAGCCCGTCCGGGCGACTCTCAAAAGGGCGGTACGCGACATCCAGCGCTCACGCAGAATCGTTCCGCTGGTTTCTCACTCCAGACACATCAGGCGTTTTGCCTTGCGCAACAGCGCCCTATACGGGGAGCGAGTCAGCCCAACCGAGTTCCTGTCGCTCACCGACGATGTGATCGGCTGTCAGATAAGCGGCGATCTGCTCGCAAACGACGCACGACTTTCCCCTCTGGACCCAGCGCCATGCCCGATCACCCTGGCATGGTCAGCCGAGGACCGCATCTTCCCGCTCGAGGCCTACCGCTCACATGCGTGCGAGCTGATTCCGGGAGCGGACTTCATCGTGCTCGATGACGTCGGGCACATTCCGATGCTCGACGACCCGCGACTGGTCGCCCAGACGATCCTCTCGAGCGCCGCGAGGGCCACCGGCACGCTCAACAGCTGATATGGAAGCCGGTTTGTCAAGTGCGCAGTACCTGATGCCCGCGGCTGGGCGGGCATCAGGGTCGGTCAAGGGGGCGGCGGGCCTGGTGGATGCGCGACGTGCGGTCAGGCTGATATGCGCGGGTTGGGTACCGCAGGGCCGGGTTTCGTTGTGAGAGCCCGCGCTCTAGGATCGAGTGTCGCCCCGGGGTGGGGCTGCTCATAGCTGTACCGCGGATGCTCTCGCGCGTGGTGGCCGGGTTGTTCCCGCCGCCTCCTTGACCGACGTGGTGCTGGCCGGGTCAGTCGGCGTTCGCGATCGCCCAGCAGAACCCGGCGAGTTCGCGGGCGACAGCGACCGCGACGATCGTGCGGCGCTCTGCTGCGCTCTGAGTCGAGCCGGCGCCAGGTGCGGTGCAGTCGCTGCTGGGCCTTCCAGGAGAGCGCGATCACGTGCTGGGATTGTCCCTCTTGGCGGCGGCGCGGTGTGAGGCCCTTCGCTGGCGCGCGGCGGTAGTGCCACGCGGCCTCGACGAGCAGCCTTCGGGCGTGTCGGGATCCCGACTTCGTGATCGCTCCCTGGCGGCGTGTCTGTCCGCTGCTGTTCTCGCTAGGGACAACGCCGAGGAAGCTCATCAGCTGTCCGGCTCTCTGGAAGCGCTCCCAGTCGCCGATCTCCGCGCACAGCCCGACCGCGGAGAGCGTGTCGATTCCTCGCAGGCACCGCAATCTGGCGACGGTTTGCGCCCACGGCGAACTGGGCACGAGCTCACCGATCGCGCTCTCCAGCGCCTCACGGCGCAGCAGCAGCGCGTCGATCGCACCGAGATAGTCAAGCAGCGTCACCTGCGCCCCACGGTCGGGGAGCGCTACCCGCCCAAGCCAGTCGCGGTGACGAGCGCTCCAGTTCACCCCGGGCCCATCGAAGGTGACATCGTGACGCAACAACAGCTTGCTCAGCCGGTGGCGGGCACGCATCAGATCGCCGCGGACGTCCTCGCGTGCCCTGACCAAGTCACGCAGCGCCTCTTCCTCGGTGCCCGGAACCCTGACCGGGTGCAGACCATCGACCATCAACAGCCGCACGAGTCGCTCCGCGTCACGCCGGTCGGTCTTCACCCTGTCCTGGGCGGGACGCTCGATCTTCCCCGGCGCCGCGACCACACACTCGATGCCCGCATCCCCGAGCGCCCGCGCGAGCGTGAACCCCGTCGGCCCGGCCTCATACGCAACGCGTGTCGGCCCCGGCAAGGAAGCGCAAAACTCCACCACCTCACTCGTGCGACCCGACAGCCGTCGCGCCCGCAGCTCGCCCGACTCCCGGTCCACCGTCACCGCGACCGTCTTCGCCGCGTGCACATCCAACCCAGCCCAACTGCGAACCTGTACCACGGTCGGCACCTCCATGATTGCGGTCGGCGCCCAGGCCACTCCTGGACGCTCAACCCGCGCACCTCATGCGCGGGTGCCGACCCTCACACCCCAACCGGACGCCAGAGCACGGCTATCCATATGGTCTAGGAGGACGCCGATGCCGGACACCACCTGCCACATGTCGATCTCGCTCGACGGCTTCGTCGCCGGGCCGGACCAGAGCCGGGAGAATCCGCTGGGGAAGCGCGGCAGGGAGGTCCACAGCTGGCACCTCGGCGACGAGCGCGCGAACGACGCCGACGCGACGGCAGAGGGCTGGCTCATGCGACCGCGCGGCGCCTACGTCATGGGCCGCAACATGTTCGGGCCGATCCGCGGCGAGTGGGACGAGGACTGGGATGGATGGTGGGGCTCCGAGCCGCCCTACCACGCGCCGGTCTTCGTGCTCACCCACCACGCCCGCGAGCCGATCGAGATGGAGGGCGGCACGAGCTTCCACTTCGTCACCCAGGGCTTCGAGGCCGCCTACGCGCAGGCGCGTGAGACGGCCGGCGAGGATGGCATCGACATCGCGGGCGGCGCCTCGACCGTCCGTCAGGCGCTCGCCGCCGGAGTGATCGGCGAACTCACGCTCGACGTGGTCCCCGTCCTGTTCGGGTCCGGCGAGCGGCTGTTCGACGGAGTCGAGTCCCTCGGGTTCGAGCCGGTCGAGGTGCTCCACTCTCCGCTCGCCACGCACATCCGCTACCGGCGGCCGGGGTGAGGAGCCGATCTTCGGTCTGGGGGCGGCGTCAGCCTTTCTGGCGGTCCTCATGCGGCACGACTCCTCGACTCTGTGACTGTGGTCCCTGTTCGCGGGCCATCATCCTCTTGCGCCGGGGCGGATATCTCACAGAGTGAATCGATGCTGACTCAGGTGGCCGGGTGGTCGCCCCACCACTGAAAATCGTGGTGTCCCGGGTTCGAGTCCCGGTCTCGCCATCAAGAAGGCGCTGCAAATGGGCATGTTTTTGAGATAGTGGCTGCTATCTCATGTGCCCCCGTTTGGTCGTCGCGACACAAACCTGGGCACAAACCCTTGACAATAGTGCCCTGTTCTGAGCGGGTCGGCACGTCTTGAGAAGCCTTACGGGAGGCATGTTCGGGTGGCAGATGGCTTATCTATGCGGTATTGGCAAGAAGAGCCAACCTGCACAGCACGCCTCGAATGAAAGGGAACATGAGCAGGAATCGTGATGCCCTGAGAATGAGTTCTGGGCTGTTCGAGTATCCCGACATGAGCGCACAAGCTCAAGCTCTGTGCGTGGCGGGGGCAACGAGAACCAGACCGTGATGCTGGCTCATATCGAGTTGTACGGAGTTTTACAGGGTTTACGCGATCTCGATAAACTCCTATAGCCGGTCGGACGGAGTTCATCGAGGGGCTGTGCAGTCGCAGGATTTGAAAGCGTCAGCGGGCGTGGTGAGAGAGCCTCGCGACAGTGATCACGCGTCGATGGCTGAGTGCTGGCGGAGGTACTCGCGCAGGTAGGGCAGTGCGAAGTCGACGTAACCGCGGCGGGTGGCGTAGATCAGCTCGGCGGCGATCAGCCGAAGGCGGTACTGGCTGGCGTAGTTCACGTCGACATCGAGGCGCTGCTGGATGTCGGCCATCTTGGACGGGCCGTCATCCTGGGCCATCGCGAGCAGGAATGACTTACCGATGTCCGAGGCGGCGCTCAGCGCCGGCTGGTGGATGAGTGCACCGAGCCTGCGCCGCGCTCGGGCGACCCCTTGGGTGGCGTCCGCGGCTGTGATCTTCGGTGCGGTCGGGTTCATCCGCCACACCTGGGCGCCGACCAACTGCAGGAGGAAGGGGTAGCCGCGCGCGCCGTCGACCATGATCTGCAGAGCCTCCTCACCGATGCCGCGGCCGGCTGCCTGGATCGGTTCACGCAACGCGCGTTCAACGTCGGCGCGCGCCACCGAGCCCAGGGTGTGCCGTTCGGCTCGGCGCAGGAAGGTGAGAACGTCGTCGTTGACGACGTCGCTGACGCTGGCAGCTAGGCCGGCACCGGCGAACGCCAGCTCCCGATTCTCACGGAACGCATGCTGCACGACAGTGGCTAGCTCGCGTAGCTCTTCGATCTGGTTGTGGTGGATCTCATCAAGCGTGATCAGCACGCCGATGCTCTGCTCCGCCAGCAGGTCGGTGAGTATCTCGAGCTGGTTACGGAAACCTGCTTGGACGACGTGCGCCTCGATCCTGGTCCAAGTGAGAGAGCCGAGATTCAGCGGGGCGCCCACGCCGCTCATGCGGCGTTGCACGGCCTTGGGGTCGAAGTCGCGCAGCAGCCGTGGGAGGTGCTGCTGGGTCATCCTGGAGACGAAGCCGGGGGTGGCGGTCTCGCTGACGATGAGCCAGCCGCGCTGGCGTGCGCGGTCCTCGACCGCGTTGAGCATGACCGTCTTGCCGGCGCCTCGGGCGCCGGTGTAGAGAGTCGCGCGGCCCGCCGCTCCGGGGCCATCTTCTAGCGCCTCGGCGAAGTCATCGAGCAGCTCGTCGCGGCCGACCAGCAGCGGCGGGCTGACACCGAAGCTCGCATGGAATGGGTTGCTCATCCGGCTACCACCATATCCCATCTCTGTTAGAGAGCGTTAGAGTTCTTAGATTCGGTTAGAGTCGGGCCTGTGCTCAACCACCTACCAGCCCCAGAATCGCCGGCGAGCAATTGGATTGGCCCAAGCGATGTTCGGCAGACTCCAGCAGACGCTCGTGGCGCGGGATGAGATGTATCGGGCGCTCAACCGGCCGCAGAACAGTGATGTCGCGTTCGATGGCGCTTACGGCCTTCGACCTCGCCGTGCTCACGCTCATGGGGGCGGTGGACGCCTCAGCCCGGCTAGTGCACCGCCTACTCGACCTCGATGGCAAGGACCGCAGCGCTCGCTGGCAATGGGCCGACTGGCGCAAACTGGTAGCTGAGAAGTGCCCAGCCGCGGCGGCTGCCGTCGAAGCAGAGAACCGCCTCGATGTGCTGACAGTGCTCACTGAGCTACGGAACACGATCCACGCTGTCCCGCTCGACCCCCTTGCCGTCGTGAAGGGGAGGGTGCAGGTCGAGACGAGGATCGGGCTGCCGGCGGATCGTGGCGATGCGATGCTCGCCTCGATCAACCGGCTCGGCGGGCGCAACGCTTGGGGCGTCCAGACCACATCGAGGCGCCATCACGCTGATCCCGGCGAGCTCCTTGACCACCTGATCGAGCGAGTCACCCCGATGCTGAACGATCTGCTCCAGGCGATGAGTGCGGCGAACTTCCCCGATGCGCCAGCCGCGCCGAGTGAGGACTTTTGGGCTCGTTTCCCTGGCGATCCGGCGCAGGTGTACCGCTGGCAGATCGGCCTCTCATCGCATTCGGCTTAGAGCCTATCCCTGTAGGGAGGATTCCCGCCCGCCTCTGGCGAATTCTTGAGGCGATCTGTTGATCGGACATAGGGGGCTGGGGATGGGTTTGGTTGACCGTGACGATGGTTGGCGTATGCCGGACTGGTTGTGGGAGCGAATCGTGCCCTTGTTGCCGCTTGCGCGCGAGCATCCGTTGGGAACTCATCGCCGGGGCGTGGCGAAGCGTCAGGTGATGGACGCGATCTTGCTGGTGTTGCGTACGGGGATGCAGTGGAACGCGCTCGACGTCACCGGGGTGTGCAATTCCTCTACTGCGCACCGGCGTTTTCAGGAGTGGGAGCAGGCGGGGGTTTTCCATGAGATCTGGCGCCAGGGCCTACTCGACTACGATGAGCAGATCGGTATCGATTGGTCCTGGTTGGCGGCTGACGGAGCGATGACCAAGGCGCCGCTCGGCGGGCCGAAGACAGGTCCCAATCCCACTGACCGGGCTAAGGGGGGGCGAAGCGCTCGCTCCTGGTCGAGGCGCGTGGGGTCCCGATCGGGCTCGCCCACGACGGCGCTAACCGCAACGACCACAAGCTGCTGAAGGAGACGCTCGACTCGATCCCAATCGAGCGCCCGAAACCAACCGAGAAGGACCCTCAGGGCCTCTGCCTGGACAAGGCATACGACTTCCCCGTCGTCCGCGAACTTATCGAAGAACGCGAGTTCACACCACACATCCGCGCTCGCGGCGAGGAGATAGACCTCAAGCAACACAATCCGGATTGGCGAGCGCGGCGGTGGGTCGTCGAGGCCTGTCACTCATGGCTCAACCGCAACCGAGCGATCCTGATCCGCTGGTCCAAGAAGGACCAAAACCACCTCGCCCTCCTCCAACTCGCTAGCGGCATGATCGCCCTCAAGCGCGCACACGCCGCACGAACAGCCACCGCCCTACAGGGATAGGCTCTTAGCTGCCGCTCCTATCGCGTGCGGTAGCGCGCGTCGATGGCGTCTGGACGATGTGCCTGGCCCCGCCGTCGATGACGCGGTGTAACGCACAGCCCTCGGCGGCTGTGGGAGTGCCGCACACCTACCTCGACTGCCGCGAAGGCCAAGCCGCAGAGTGGGAAGGTGGCGCGTTCAGACGGCTTCGCGCAGCCCGGTAGGCGGACGCGCTCGCTGCGAGCGGGGCGCTTTCAGAAAGCTGCCTGCTCGAGCAGTTGTCGTACCTTAACGGGATGACTCGCTTCGATTTGCTATCGCTCACTCTGCGGCGGTTCAAGACCGCCGTAGCGGCAGGCATTGCGTTCGTGTTGATTGCCTTCCCGAACACCGGGAGGGCGCTATTCATGGAAGGGGTTCATGAAGCCGCCGCGCAGACGACATCCGAGTTTCGCCAGATTCTTGATCCCATTCTCGCTCGTGCCAGGCATCGCGAGATGCTGTCGAAGCAGGCCGCCCGTGAGCGGTAAGCTGGCGGGCTGGCTGAGGACACCGATCAAGCAACGGCACGAACCAGGATCGGAGACCGAGGTCACGATGTCTCGCGCGCCGTATCCGCGCTCACGGCAATTCGTGAAGAGATCGAGCACCTTCCTCTATCCGATTACTCCGGGGCGGTCAGGCTGAACCAGGTGCTTCGTCGCATTCTGCATGAGAATCACGTGAGAGCAGCTCGGTGAACTTATCCCAGGGACCAATCTCCGCGGCAAGTCTCAGCCGCGCACCCCGGAGCTCGTCGACCGTGAGCCTCATGCCCCCGGCCCGTTTCGCTTGCTCTGCCGCCTCGTCGGCCAGAAGTTGAATGACCGGCGCCCGGCCCGTCATAGCCGGGTCCGGAAGAGGCTCAGACCTCGCGGCAATATCAGTAATGATGTTGCGGCCGCGCCAGATGAACGCAGCCGGAAATGAGTGATAGTCGAAGCCATAGCAGCGAGCCTCCATAAGTTCCGCCGCTCCGGCAACAGCGATTAGCCACTCGGCAACCTTGGTAGGTGGGTATATCCTGCGCCACACGGGATCTGGCATGTATGCGATTGGCGGCCCGATCCCGGGTCGTGCGTGGACCAGCTTGTTCCGCACCTCAAACAACCCTGAGATGGCCGGTATCACCTCGTCGTTCGGTTCGAATAGGGGCTCATATGCTAGGGCGACCCCCTCCACGTACTTCTGGACCGTGCTTCCGCGATCGAGTTTCTTGAACTTCGTAGCACTGACACGCGATTTCAGGTCATGGGCGTCGAGGAAGTTGTTGACGAACGCCTCCGCCGCGAACGCAGTGAAAAGCGTTGCGGTCAGGGCGAGGTTGCGCTGCGTGATCTCCGAGAGTGTTCGTCGGCTGCGAACCGAGTCGGAGGACTGAAGCGGCCAGATCTTCCGCGGCGGGAAGACCGCCTCGGGACTGCACGCGTCGTCAAATGCGTCGAGCGCCTGCGCAAGATGAGATGACGCGAGGGTGGCGGGAGCCGGACGAGCGATCCCCGCCCGCTCCTCCTCGATGCGCTGCTGGTCCTTGGGCCACACGACTGCTCCGTAGCTTAAGCTTGCGAGCCGCAGGAGTTGACGGTGTTCGGGCAATCAGCGACGGGGTGCGGTCGTCCGCGAGATCGAGTTTCGAAACCGCCGCACCGCTGTTCCGCCCCGCAGCCTTTGAGGCCCCTGAACTTCGCCGACGCCGCGCTACCGGCCTGGCCGGCCGTCAAAGATCGGCGAAGCAGGTACAGATCAAGGACCAGAGGGACGACGAACACCAGGCCCACCCGTCATCACGGAACTCCTCCGCCCCGCCCAAGCGCCCTTGCCCGTAGCAAGGACTCGTTTGGGTGCGAGCGCGGTTACGTTGACGAGGCGTTTGCCAATTTCTTACGTAGTCGCGTCTATGGCGGCAAAGGAGATCCGTTTCGGCGCGGTCTCGCGACGGACGGTTTCCGTCATCGGGCGCTCATGGCGACGGCTGCGTTGCTCGGGTGGCTGAGTGCCGTGTCCACGCGACCACCCGCCGAGCTCCTGAAGACGCTTCTGTCCGAAGTCGTGCCCGCCGGGTGGGGCCTTTGTTTGTCGAACCGGCGTGCCGATGCCGCCAGCCTTCGCCGGTCGGAACGGCACTGTCTCGTCCATTCCATTGGCGCCAGTGGTGCGCTAGTAGTCAGCGACCTTAACCCCGTCGCCCCGCGAAGACGCGCAGAAATCCGCCCCAGCGACCCGCTGGGGTTGTGTCGCGGAACCCACGCGGCGGCACAAACCCATCGGAATCCGTCGGTATCCGGCGGTGTCTCTGTCGAAAGCGCCCTGATCCGGTGCCGCCGCTGGTTGCCCAAAAATGCCAGCAACCAGGGGTTTTGCTACGAGTCGCACGGCGCGTCGGGCTGGTCGCCCCACCACTGAAAATGAGTGTCCCCCGCCTTGAATAACGTTGGGGGTCCAGGCGGCGTTTGCCCTGCTAATGCGTGGTTTTTTGGGCCGCTTAGCGGGGCGCGTTTGGGGTGTTTTGGGCGCCGTTTCGTGGTCATTGTCCAAAACGTTGTCCAAAACCCCATGCGCGTCGGCTGTGCTGCCGTAGACCTGCTCGCGGGCTTGCCGTATGAGTCGGTCGAAGGATGCGCCGTGTTCGCGCTTGGCGCGCTGTTGTAGCTGGTTGTACACGTCCATTGTCATCTTGCTGTCGGCGTGTCCGACCTGATCCATGACGAACTTGATGTCGTATTTGTTGGCGAGCAGCGCGATCGTTATGTACGTGCGGCGGAGGCTGTGTGGGGTGATGTGGGGAAGGGGTGGCATTCCCCTCTTGAGCATCTTTTCGCTGGCGAGCGCGGCGGCCTCGTGGACGATGGTGCCGACGCGCTTACGGCTCATGCGCCGGCCGCGTTCGTTCTGGAAAAGGAACGCCTCGGGGCCGGTGTCGTTCCCGGCGCGGCGGAGCCGGTCGATGTGCATGATGAGCACTTCGGCTAGGTATGGGCTGACCTCGACTATGCGGATGCCGGTTTCCGTCTTCGAGTCGGGGATGTGGAAGCGTGTGCCTTCGGGGTCATGTAGGCGGAGGTGCCCGATGCGGATACCGGAAAGCTCGCTGTTGCGGACGCCCGAGCGCCCGAGGGTACACACCATCGCCTTACGCCCGACGTACACGCCGACTCGCAGCGCGCCGAGATTGCGGACGTGGAAATGGACCGTGCCGGGCGTGACGCCCAGCTCGGCGGCGATTCGTTTCTGGCGCTTGCCTTCGGCGAGTCCGAGCGCGACTGCGGCGGCGGTCGAGCCGGGCCGAGCTTCACGCGCGGCGACAGCGAAGCGCTCCAGTGAGGGGTCTTGCTCGTCGGCTGCGTCTTCGAGGAAGGCCAGCTCGTCCATCTCTAGGAAGGTGCGCTTCGGCTTCGGGACGTGAATCTTCAGCCGCTTGCTCCGTGCGTGATTGACGGCGATCAACTCGTCCTCGACGGCTTCCTCCAGTATCGCGCCGAGGCAGCTCAGCAGGCCGCGTATTGAAGACGGGCCGAGTGGAACGAGCTTACGGTTGCGCTTGTCGCGGAGGTCCGCGCCGGCATCGAGCGCCTCCTTCAGGTCGTGCGCCTCTTTGATCTTGTGCGCCTTGAATGCGGCGCATAGTTCTTTGTCGATTTCATCGAGCCGGTAGCGGCCGAAGAACGGCAGCAGGTGGCACTGCAGGCTGGTGCGATAGCCGGTGTGCGTGTTCTTGCTGATCGGCTTCTCGCCGATTAGACCTTCGAGCTTGGCTTTGAGCCAATAGGACGCGTATTCATGGAACGTCGGCATTTGCGCGAACTGCTTTTCGACGGTCGGCTTCGCCTTTGGACGCTCCCAAACGCCGGCCTCGATCCGCGCGATGATGTTCCGCAGCTCGACCCGGCCGGTGCGCTCGCTCCACCCGCCGCTGCAGCCGCAGTTGCAGTCGCGCTGTTCGTGCAGCATCAGCGTTTCGCGTTTGCCGTCGGCGGTGAACCGTAGGCGGAACCGGAGCGTGCCGTCTACCTGCTGTTCGACCTTGAGGCTTCCTGTTACGGGGCGTGCCATCAGGCACGCCCCTGCGCGCAGGGTCTACCGTATGGGTACATCGGGGGACCTCCCGGTGTCGGGCCGGGGGCGGTGACACGCCGCCCGGCCACTACTTGATTGTCGCGTGGATGGTAGCTCCACGTAGGGCAACAAATCAACGCCTGAGCCGCGTTTTCTTGGTGGTTTACGCCGTGCGGATCGTGTCCGCTCGGGCGCCCGTTTCGGGGCCGGGGCGGCGAGCCGGCGACGGATCGCCTCGAGGTCGAAGCGCAGGCGCCCGTGCTCACCGCCGAGGCGCACGCCGCCCAGCTCAGCGCTGTGCGCGTACACCCAATCGCGGTCAACTCCGAGCTTCCGAGCGACCGTCGCGGCGTCCACGAATCGCTGCTCGCCATCGGGCTGCTGCTCGCGCAGTAGATCGACGATGCGGGCGGCGATCATCTCTATGTCCTGGTTGTCGAGCGTCACGCCCGGACCCTCGCTCGCTTCGAGGCGCTGCAGGTCGGCCGCCGTGCCGCCCAGTGCTTGATCCGGGCTCGGGCGATCGGCAGGTACTCGGCTTCGCGCTCGATGCCGTGGAAGCGCGCGCCCTCGAGCACGGCGGCAGCTCCGGTGGAGCCGCTGCCGGTGAATGGGTCGAGCACGAGGCCGCCCTGCGGCGTGAGGAGCCGGACGAGCCAGCGCATCAGGTCGATCGGCTTGACGGTCGGATGGATATTCGCGACCGGGTTCTCGTCGCACATCTTCTCGTTGTGGGCGCCGATCTTGAAGGTCTGCACGACGTTGCGCGGCAGGTTCTCGCAGCCGGCGTCGCGCTCGCGCCGCGATGCCTTCGCGGCGTAGAAGAAGCGGTGGCGATCGCCGAGCAGCTCGATCGGGCAGTCCGCTTCGCACGCCTCCTCGGTGCAGGCGTCGCCGTGTGAGAGCAGGAGATTGGCGGGCCAGCGCCCTTGCGGGCTGGCGGTGATCCGCCGACCGTGCGCGCCGCCTTCCCTGGCGCCATCCTCTTGCGCCAGCTCGATTCGGCAGGCGTCGATTTTCATTGCTCCCGTGCCGTGCTCGGCGAGGGTGTGATCGAGCGTGCCGTCGAGCGGCTTGCGCGCGAGGATGATCGGCTCCCAGGCGGGCTTCAGGCCGGTGCCCTGTCCGTCGGGCAGAACGCGCGTGGCGGGGTATCCCTGGCCTTGGAGCCACATGAGAACGTCGCGGATTTCGAAGCCTGCTTCTTCGAGCCCGCACGTCAGGCGGTGAGCTGTTCTAGGCGCGGCGAACGCGGCGAGGTGCCCGCCGGGCTTCAGGCCGAGAAGGCAGGCGCGGCTCCACTCGCGCGAGAACTGTTGGAAGCGGTCGAGGGGGTCCTCGGTCGGGGGGCGCCGCCGTGGTTTGCCGGCTGGTGCTGCCGGGTCGAGCCTTGCCGGGCGGTCCCACTCCATGCCGTTGACGCCGATGCCGTAGGGCGGGTCGGTGATGATCGCGTCAACCGTGTCGGCGTCGAGCTTTTGGAGGACGCCGAAGCAGTCGGCGTGTGTGACTTTCCATGTCGGTTGTGGGATGCATGAGGGTCGGCGGCGGGTCATTGAAGTCCCCCTTTTTGGGGTCGGGCTGGAACGAGGACGTCCTCGGCGAACGGTCGAGGCTCGGGCGCTCGCGAGCGGGCGCGATGGTGGAGGTGCGTCAGCGCAAGGCGGGAGGGCTACGCGCGGCGCGATCGGCGAACGGCCGTAGGCGGCTAATGCAAGCCATCGTCCTGGTGCTCCTCGGGTCGTGGTTGGCCGAGCCAGTCGACGCGCTGCTCGGGTTGTTGGCTGCTGAGGAAGATCGGCGCGAACGGGCCATGCGCCGCGAGGTCTTCGAGCGCGACGAACCACACGGGGACCTGGCCGACGCGGCCGGCGGGGTCCGACGCCTGCAAGGCGAGGGTGCGCTGCACCCGCTGGCGCATCGTCTCGCGCGATTGGTCGGCGAGAACGATCAGGAGGTGCGGCCAGGCGCGGTAGTAGCTCCGCCACAGCGGCTCGGGCGTGTTCTCGCCCGAGGCCGGTAGAGCGTAGTGGCGCAGCCGCGCATACCGCGTGATCTTTCCGGCGAGCTGCTCGGCGGTTCGGGTGCCGCGGTCAAGCTCGATGAAGCGCTCGTGCAGCGCGAGCGCACCATCGCTTGAGGTCTCAAGGTAGGTGAGAAGGGCATCGGCGATGACCAGCTCGGCGGGCCTGCGTCCTCGCGCCTGGCTGATTGGGTGCGCGACCTCGTTGCGCCACGAGTCCGGGCCACACTCGTCGCCTCGCTCCCTCGCTGCCCGGACGAACTCGACGCCGACCTGATTGACGGCGATCGTGTGCTTCTTCAGCGGCCCTTCGGCTTGCTCGCGGCTGGTGACTCGGCGGCGGAACTCAACAGGAGCACCACCGGCCTCGACGGCGTCCGCTCCCGCGTCGGTGAGGAACCACAGCGATAGCCGCCTCGGGCTGCGAATGCGATCTACGAAGCCGCGCCGCTCAAGCAGCGCCAGCACTTGCCGCGCCCACCTCGCCTGCGCCGCCGGGGTGTAGAGCGCATGAAGCTGGGTTGTGCTCAGCAACCGATGCTCGTAGATGCCCGCGAGCATCGACCCGGCGACTGGCGGCAACGCGCGAGGCCCGCTCATGGCCGTGCTCCAGCGGGCAGCCAAGCCCGCCGCGCAGCGTGCCCGTCCCGCAGACGCGGAGACCGACGAGGCGCCGCCGAGTGCTCGCCGCGCCCGCGCACCATCAAGCGGGCGGGCGGACCAGGCTCGCTCGGCGCTGGCGCCGTCCACGGCGCCTCGGGATCGAGACGGGCACCACCGCCGCTGCCGGATTGTCCTTCGAGGTGCTGCTTGATCCGCTCGTCCAGCGTGTCGAGATCGGCGACGGTCTCAGCGGCCGGGGTGCGCCCTGACGCCTTGTCGATCGTGGCCTGGACGTCAACTAGAGCGTCTGGCCTGTAGGCGTCGGCGAACTGCTCCTCGACTGAGTGACCTTCGAACATGAAGGGCCGGGTCTGCTTCCCCTCGTGCGTGACCTGAGCGATGAACGTCCAGCGCGGCAGGCCCGTGATCGCAGGGGCCGGGGGATCGCCGCCCCACTCCCTCGCGATCAGCGCGGCAGCGTGCGCGTTGAGCGCCGTCGTGATCAGGTGGCTGCGGTTCGTCGTGAGCGCGTTCAGCGTGTCGCTCGTCAGCCGCTCCGGGTTCTGATTGAGCAGCGTCGCTCGGATGCCGTACTTCGCGGTCTGCTCCAGCAGCGCGGCGAGATTCCCTCCCGCTGCGCCGTCGTAGGTCTGGACCTCATCGAGGAAGACGTAGAAAGGCAGGCGATGCTCGGGCGCCATCGACGCGCGTCCCTTCGCGCCGTGCAGGAGGTCGTAGACGAGGAGGTTCGCGACGAGCTTGTCCTTCGCTCCTCCCGCACCAGGGCAGGCGAGCACGATCCGCCGTTCGTTCATTGCCCGGCCGATGTCGTAGCTGGAGGTCTGCGAGCCGAGCAACGCGGCGAGCGACGTCGATGAGCGCAGCCGGTCGATCAGGTTCGTTACCGGCGTAATCGCCTCTTCGGACAGGCGCGGGAACCGCTCGGTAAAGAACTGGCGCCGCGCCGGGGAGAGGTGAGGCAACGCCGTGGCAAGCCAGTCGGGGTTCCCCAGGATCGAGGGAATCTGGAAGATCGTCGGCTGCAGCCCATCGGGCAGCACGCCCGCCAGCTCGATCAAAGCGGCCGTCGCCTGCGTCGTCAGCGTGAGCGCACGGTTGTTGCGCTCTGACCACTGCAAGGCCGAGGCGAAGCTGTCCACGATCGCCTCGACGCGCCGCTCGGCGGCGTCGGGATCGAGGCCCCTGGCGGCAAAGAGGTTCCATCCCGGCTGCCCCTGGCGGCTGCGCGGCCCTACGAGGTCAAGCTCGATGACGCGCTCGGCGAGCCCTTCCTCGGTCAGGCAGCACTTGACCCTTTGCACGGCGTCCTGGTGCGGGTCGAGGAACAGCCCGCCGTGACCGCTTCTCACGAGGTGCAGGAACTGCGTGAGCGCTAGCTCGGTCTTCCCCCATCGGCTCCGTCCGGCTGTGTAGGTGAAGAACGAGTCCTCGACGCGCAGCCCGATCGTGCGCTGCCCCGTCTCGTCCTCGACCTTACCGAGCGGGACAAGACCAGCCTGCCCGTTGAACGTCGGGAGCGTCCTCGGCGCCGGATACACCGCTGGGCCGAGGCGCAGCACTTCAGGCGCTGCGCACTTCACGCTCGGCGGCTTCAGAAGGCCCGCCATCTCCCTGGCGGTCACGTAGTCACGACGAGTGGGGCGAAACAGCCCCGTGCGTATCCGGTGATCGAACCAGCCCCGTCGGCCAGGGAGGTCTGATCCGGCGAACGCCAGACCGAAGAACCGAACGCCGACGACGCGCAGAGAGTTAGCGCCAGCGAACCCGTCAAAGCAGCCGAGCAGCCCTTGCAGGCAAGCGACCGCCCGGCCTCGCTCTGGCGATGCGCAGCGGATCAGAACCTGCAGCCGGAACAGCGGCTCGGCCTGCACGAGCTTCGCCGCGATCTCCTCACGCTCGGCGCGCTGCTCGACCATTTCCGCAGGCCGCCGACGCCCGACACGACCGGAGTCGAAGTCGAGCCATCCCCCGCCTCGGTTGGGCTCGCTCGACTGGCCGCCGCGACGCAGAGCCTCCTTGAGCAGCCTGCGGCGAAGGCGCCTGCGGGTCGCTGCCGTCGTCGGCAACAGATCGACAGCGACTTCCGCCTGCTCGCGGTGCGCCGGATCAAGCCGCGAGAGCACCCTCGCGAAGCTCTGCAGCGGATCGGGTGTCAGCGGGAGGTGCGCGAGCGGTTCGCTGCTCGGGCGAGCAAGACGAAGCTCAGCCCTCACGACCTCCACACGACGATCGCCCTCGCAGGCCGGCTCCGGGTTCGGGTCGATGACTTGAAGCTGCACGCGGTCAAACACGCCGACCGCTGCTCGGACCGCCGGCAGCGCCCGCTCGGGCACGCTCAGCGAGTAGCGCATCCGGCCTTGCTCGTCGCAATCGAGCAGCACCCGAACTGCCCTCGCCCGCGGATCAAGCCAGCCGCCGACGAGCCTTCGTACCCGCGAGAGCTGAGCCGCGCAGCGCAGCACCGCATCCAGGGACGGATCGAACGAATCGGGCGCGAGCACCACCAGCCGAGTCCGAGAAGCGAGCGCCCTCCTCGTCACCACCACGCGACACGCCAGCGCGACCGAGCCGAGAACCGCAGCGGCGATCAACACGACCGGCAGCACCCGCCCAGCGCTCTGCGCCACCGCGGCGACGTGCGAGCTGCCAGCGCCACCGAGCAGCGAGGCGACGATCAGCCCCGCCACGACCGCGACCAGCGGGCGGGGGTCCTGTGAGCCCTTCCCGCTCACCGCGCACCCCCCGACCGCCGCCGCGCCGCGCGCGGGCCGTTGCACCATCTACCGGGCAGCCGACGCGATAGCGACGGCTGGACGGTGCAACCTCGAACAGCGAGGCACCGCAGCACCGGAACGGCAACGGGCCTGACCAGACGCGCAGGCGCATCCAAGCGGCAACGACGACCAGCGACGACACGATCCGCGGAAGGCACAGCACCGCGCAGAGTCACCACGGTCCTCCTACCGGAGCGCACCGCGAAGATGGCGGCCAGCAAGCTAGCCAACGGCAACGGCAGAGCGTCAGCGCGCCCCGCGAGGCAGAGCCCCGCAGGGTCTCCAGTCAGCGCGCGTGGGACAGGACATTCACCAGCGGACACAGAGATGTCGGCGGTGCCGTCGTCCAACAAACCCGCGAAGGTGCAGGGGAAAGCACCCAACGGCGCGCAAAGCGCAGGGAACCGCAGACGGACCCTCTGACGGAACCTCAAACGGCCCCTTAGACGGAACCTCAAACGGACCCGGACGCTCATCGCCGCGCCCCCCGACCACAGCGTCCCGCCGTCGCCGATCGCCGCCGCGCGCGCGGCGCTTGCGAGTGCTGCCGCGCCTCGCACGATTCGCACAACAGCCCCGGCCTCTCCCGGCTAGGTTCGCCCGCACGGTTGCCGTCAAGGTCGTAGCCGCCCCAGCGACACCACCGCACACCGGCCTCCTGCGCCTCGCGCTCAAGCTGCTCGATACCCGCGAAGAAGACCGGATAGAGAGCCTTGAGCATCGCGCGCTCCTCGGCAGCGTTCGCGAACGCGCCGCACTGGCACTCGCCGCTGCGATGCAGCAAAGCGGCAGCCGTGGACTCCGGTATCTGATGCTCGCGCCGGTAGGCGAGCATGTCCCCGCCGGTCCAGTCGATCAGCGGATTGACGAACACCGCCGACTTGCCCGGCAGCCTGTTGATCGCCTCGCGCTTTGACCTTCGCCGCGACTCAGCCCTTCGGATGCCCGAGAGGAACAGCACCCTTGAGGATCGAGGATGCCCGGCCTTGCTCTCCCTCAGTAGCGCCATAATCTGCCGTTCCTTCAGCCGGTTGTACGCGCGGCCGTGAGCGCCGGGGCCGGGGAACCCGTGCGGCACCTGCCCAAGCTCGCCGCCCGACGCGCGACCATGCTTCCGGGTATCGCGGGCGATGAACGCCTCGATAGACAACCCCGACTGCAGCTCCTCGGCGGCACGAAATCGCGACCACCACACGCGGTCGCCGAGCACCATGATCCGGTAGGCGTCGCCAGCGTGAAGGACCCGCAGCGGCTTGCCGACCCAATCGGCGAACTCGCGGACGAACTCCACCACGCCGGGCACCGCTGTGCCCGTGTCGATGAACGCGAGCCCCTGATAGTCCTCGCGGCAGCGATGCGCGAGCACCGTCGAGTCGTGCCCGCCGCTGAACAGGCACCACAGAGCGACCGGCTCGTGCTCGCCAACAGCGCGAGCGATCAGCTCGTCCGGGTCCTCACGCTCGACGCCGCCAACGGTGACTACCTCGACGGCCTGGTTGATTCTGCGCTCTGGCATGGCGCCGCTCACCCGTGCCCTTCGGTGCTCGGTGGCTGCGCGAAGCCATAGATGTGCTCGCCCTGGACGACCGCTTCGCTCGGGAGGAACGGGCCGGCTATGCCGACTTCGTTGTGATCGTCGTTGCCGTCGATCGTCGTGATTCGCCCGTCGCTGTAGACGCGCTGCACGATCGCTACATGCACGCTTTCGGTTGGGCCAGCGCCGAAGAACACGAGGTCGCCAGGCGCCGGTCTAGCGGTCGGCGGGAGAACTCCGCCGCCGTGTTCCTTCGCCCACGTGTAGAGCGAACCGGAGTAGCCGTAGTTCGCTGTTGAGCCGGGCAGCGGGACGCCCGCGCGCTTCCAGACCCAGCTCGCGAACAGCGAGCACCACTCCTCGCGCGGCCCGTAGATCGTGCTGTTGCTGCCGGGCGGGTGCTCGCCTTCCCCGAGTTGGCTTTCGGCGATCCTCACGATCCTTGAGCTGCTGGCCGGCGTCGGCGGCCCCGAGCTGGCTTCGCAGCCGCCGCTGACTGGTTCGGCGAGCGGCGGGCTTGTCGCTGTCGGTGCTCCGGACCCGGTGAAGCCGTATTGCACGGCTCGGGCCATGACCTCTTCGGCATACGCGACGGTCGAGTCGCCGCACGAGCCGTAGTAGTGGCAGGCGGCTTCGTGATATTCGGCGAAGGTGCCACCCGTCGGTGGGGCGCCCTTGTCTTGCCGCAAGATCCTCGCGGCCGTGAAGATCGCGTCCGCTGGGTCGTTGATCGACAGCGGATGACCGGGATCGGCGTTGACGGCGTAGGTTTCCCACAACGTCGGGCCGGAGCCTGGACTGCATTCGCTGCCGCGCACGTAGGCGATCTGCATCGGACCCGCGCACCCGGCTTCGTTGGTGCCCGCGCACGCGCCGTTGCCGCACTCCTGCGCACCGATCGAAGCCAAGAAGCTCCAGTCGATGTCAAACCGATCGCCCGCTCGCTCATAGAGCGAGAGGCGTTCGGGCGGGATGCTTTGCAGCGCGTAGGCCGACGGCGTTGGGCCTTCAACCGTGGGTGACGGTGCTGCCTCTGGCGAGCAGCCGTTGAGGCTCGCGCCGAGCACAGCGACCGCCACCGCGAACGCCAACAGGAGCCCGATCGCGGCTGTGGAGAACCCTGCGATCAGCCACATCAAGGCAGCGCGGCGCATCACGCACCCGCCAATCCGGTGACGAGATATCGGCCGCCGTGCGCGGCGAGCACGACCCTGATCGGGTAGGCGACGACTTCGCCGTCCTTGACAAGCCCGGTGACGACGAGCGCTGCGCCCGTCGAGCTGGTGGTACGAAGCGCGACCAGCCTCGGGTGAAGCCTGCGCAGAGCCGGCGGCACCATTCGCGCTCGGTCGCTGAGCGCAGCGGCGAGCCTGCTGGTCGTGTCCTTCACGACGCTCGCTGGGCCGTGCCCGTAGGCGAACGCCAGGTAGCCGTCAAGGAACCTTCGTGCCGTTCGCAGAGCCTCCGCAGGCGGCGCCGAGCGCTGCACATGACTGACGGCGCTCGTCGCCGATTGTGATTCGCGGCGCTGTTGGCTGGCGGGCACGCCCGTGCTGGTCATCGCGAGCAGGAGGGCTGCCGCGATCAGCACGACCGAGATCGCGGTGAACGCTGCGCGCCGCTCGCGGTCGCCGATCGGCCTGTCGAGCTGCCGGCGAATCCAGGCTACGGCGCTCATCGCCGTGCCTCCTTCTCGACCACCTCAAGGCGCGCTCGCGCTCGCAGAGCGGTGTCGCCGTCGTGCGTCGAGCCGAGGTAGCTGCGGCCCGCGCGGACCGAGGCGAGCCCGACGTCCGCGAAGGCGCGGCAGAAGGGATCGAGGACAAGGCAGCGCCCACGGTCGTTCGTGTGCGAGCAAGCCGGCCGCCACCGAGCTGCGTGATCGAGTCCGCTCGGCAGCCTTCGCCAAGGTGCGCCGCAGACCCCGCACGCGCGAGGTGAGGTGCTGGCGCGAACACACCAGTCAGTGACCTCCTGCGCCGCTTGGGCCTCGCCAGCGGCAGGCACGCACCACGCGCGGCGCTGAAGTCGCCGGGCAGAGATCGCGCGGCGGCGCTGCGAAGAGCAGACTCCCGCGCCTTGCCTCGCCGCCGGGGCGCGCAGCGCAAGCCGGGCGTTGAAATGGAAATCCTGTTGCTTGGTGAACAGCGCGACCGTCGAGTGCCCGACGATCAGCGAGAGACGGCTGCGGTGCAGGGCGCGATCCTGGCGCAGCCATCCAACGTGCTCGAGCAGCTGGAGGGCCTGCGGCTGGCTGCCACGTCCCGGCAATGAGAGCCAGAGCGTTCCGTCGTCGCGAAGGACACGGCGAACCCGGTCGAGAATCGCGATCAGGCACGGCGTCGGAAGGTCCCTCGGCGGGCGCAGGAAACACGTCTGCGCCCAATCGTCGGGAAGCTCGCTCAGGAGGGCGAACGGGTTTGCGGTTTCGATGCGCCAGCTCATGGGTGTTCGTCCTCCTGGTTTGCGGGGTCAGCCGCGCCGGTGCCGTATCGCGCTCTGAGCAAGAGCGAGACGGGCTCCTCAACACCGATCGCGGGGGCGGTAGATGCCGACGGCGGCTGCTCGCGATTCGGACGCGCCGCGGCGGCGGGCTCGGGGGTCGGCTGCGAGGGATGCTCGTCGCCGAAGTCATCGCCGCTCGATCGCCGTGGCGGGATGCCCGGCGCTGTGGTGCTCGGCGATGCGACAGGCTGCGGAGGCTCGGTTGCGACGGGCACCTGCGGCGCTGACGGGGCCACTGGCGGCGGCGATACAGGCCCGGTGGGCGAGGTTCTCAAACTGGCCGCTGGCGTCGTCGTCGGGCCGCTCTGCGCCTCGGGGGCGGCGCCTCGGGGCGGGGCGCTCGCGCTCGTCGCGTTCGCCGTCGTGGGTCTAGGGAGGCCCGTGTCGCCTTGCGGCAGCTCGTCCTCGGGAGGCTGAGCAGTCGCCCGTGTTGGGCTCGACGGCGATGGCGGAGCGTCGCTCGCGGGCGAACGATCTGCCGAGGTGCGCGAGTGAGGCGAGGCCGATTCCGCCTCCCCGTGCGTGTCCTCCGGGTCGTAGCTCTGGCGGGGAGTCGGGGCGCCTGGCCCGTGCGTCGGCGTTTCGTTCGGCGCTGGCGCCGTCGTCGTTGCCTCGTCGTCTCCGAACTGCTCGTCGGCGCCGCCGGAGGGTGCGCCAGCGGGTGGTGGTGGTGTTCCGCCGCTCGGGCCTTCGCTCGACGGTGGCGCTTCTTCTCCGCCAGGCGTGCCTCCGCCGGGCGTTTCCCCGCCGGGCGAGCCGTTGGGCGTGAGCGTTGGGAGTTTCCGCGGGAGGCGCGGGAGCCGAGGCAGGTTCGGCGTGGGCATCAGCCGCGCGAGGCGGGTTGCGTAGTACAGGTTCGCGAGGCGGTTGGTGCCGTCGTTCGCGGCGCGTGGCCCGACGGTGCCGGCGAGTAGGTCGCTCGTCAGTCGGTTGCGTTGCAGGAAGACGGTCCATAGGAACGCGGCCTGCAGAGCGAAGGCGAGAAGCCACCCGAGGTTCGACGTCGCGTCGTCCAGGGCGGAGCAGACCGCGAGGACGATGGCGAGGATCAGGCTGTAGATGACCTTCCGGGCGAGGTAGCCAGCGAGCTTCGATACCCATGCGCGGAAGAACTCGTGCCCGCGGCCGGGGAAGATGCCGATCAGGAGCGCTACTGGCGCGAACGCGAGAAGCGTCAACAGCAGGATCTGCGCGAGGATGACCCCGACCGCGAGCGCGCCGAGCAGCAGATAGGCGCCGATCTCGCCGAGCAGGACCACGATGGCGAGCAGCAGCCGCTGATACTGGCCGCCCTTTCCCATCGATTCCGCGGCGGGCTCGTCGGCCGGGCCTAGCGGGTAGGTGCCGTCGCTCTTGCCGGAGTCGGATGCTGGGAGGTCTTCGTTGTCGCCGTGTTCGAGCGCTTCATGCTCGTCGCCGCGGCGGCTCGACCCCGGAGGGAACTGCAGGAAGTGGGAGGCGTACTTGTTGCGGTCGTTGATGCACGTCTTGCCGTTGGCTTTGACTTCGGTGCCGTGTTCGAGCTGGGAGGCGAGCTGCGTGTCGGTCGCCGGATTGGAGCTGAGCGGCCTGACTGCTACGGATTGCGCCTTGCCGTGGCTGATGGTCGCGCAGTGCTCGACCCCGCCGAACTCAAGAACCGTCCAGGGATTGAGGACAAGCAGTTCGAAGAGCTGGTTACTCGCCGCTGTCTTCGCCTGCGATTCGTTGCCGACGCTTCCTTCGCTACCGAGTGACAGCAGCGCGGTGGATAGCTGGTTGGACAGCTTGCTCGCCGGGGCGATCGTCTTTTCCGGCTGCGTGACAATGCCGATCGCGAGGACGAAGAACAGCGCCGAGACGGCAAGCGCTCCGGCGGTCTCCGTGTAGCGGCGCTGGATGAGCGCCTTCCACATCGCCCAGCAGCCGACGAGGGTGATTGCCGCTATCAGCCACGGCGTCCCGAAGGTGCTCTCGTACAGGTTGTGGATCGCCTGCGAGACGGGCGCCAGCGCGCCCGATCCCGGCGTTGAGCCGTTAACCAAATCGAGGTTGAACGCGAGCGAGAAAAGGAGAATCACCCCGTTTGCGAGGAACAAGGTGATTTCCCACAGCACCTCCGCGCCGAAGTAGGCGATCATCGGTGCTACGCCCGAAGCGTCAACGCCGCTGGTGAAGCCGACGCTGATCGCCGGGAAGTATTGGTCTAGCTCGTAGTGACCGACCGGGTAGCGGCCGACCCAGCCTCCGGGCGGGAGCTGCGGCGCCGGGTCGATGTTGCTGAACACGTCGGCGGCGTTCGCTGACGGATGCGCGCCAAGCAACGCCAAGAACGCCACGAAGAAGAGGACGATCAGGCTGCGGCGGTGACGGCCCGCCCACCTCAGCGGACGGAGGACCAGGGTCTTCATGCTTCGCTCCTTCCGGGCTGCTGGGGTGTGGTGCCGAGCGCTTGGAGGAGGTGCGGATAGACGAGGTCGATCTGAACCTCCCCTACGCGGCCGTGGAGGTCGCGCATCAGGCAGTGCCCGGCGCGGAATTCGCGGACCTTGCCGATCAGCTCAGGCGTCGGGTCAAGGCCGATGAACCGCAGAGCCGCCGAGGCGCCGGCATCTGAGTCCTGCCCGAAGACGAACACGACGCCGATCAGGTCGGCGAGGTCTCCGAGGTCGGCGATCCTGTGAGTGCCGAGCAGCAGCGTCGCGTTGTATGCGCGACCGAGCCTGACGAGACGGTGAATGATCTGCCGCCCCTGCGGCGAGGCGAGCAGGAACCAAATCTCGTCAAGGCCGACGATCTTGTGACGCGATCGGTCTTTGGAGATGAGCTGAAGCGCGTAGGCCGCGACCAAGCTCAACGTCGCGACCGAGATGCGCTCTGCCCGCGTGTAACTATCCCGAGCCGCCGTCGGTTCCGGCAACGACAGGCCGGGCATACGAATCGTCGTGACCGGCATCGCCGCCTGCATGTCGCTGCCGGCGCCGTCACCGAACCCGAGCCTCGCGAGCCCGAAGTCGCGGATTACCTCAAGCGCCTCGCCGGCCTCGCGTGCCCCGGCCCGATCGGAGGCGAGGAGCTGCTCGACAACGCGCAGAAGGCTCCGTGATCCCTCGCGGACGGTGTCCTTCACCGCCAGCGATACGGCGTTCTCCCACTGCGCGGGGCTGCCCGGCAAAAGCTCCAGCAGGTAGCTGCAGGCCAGCTCCTCGCGGATGTCCTCAAGCCCGATCCGCAGCGGATCGAGTCGCCCTTGTTGCGCCTCGGCGCCGGACAGCTCGAGCACCTGCAGCCGGTCGGCCAGCTCGGGCAGGTTCTCCCACCCGTGGTCGGGCTTCGGATCGAAGTCCACCACGAGCGATCCCCGGCGCTCGGCTGCGTACTCGATCGCCTGCGAGGCGACCGTCTTGCCCGACCCGAGGGTGCCGATCAAGAGGACCGCTGAGGCGCGATCTTCCCTTGGTGCCTGTGTCGGATCGAAGCGGACGGGAAGCGGTGCGCCGACGGGCGTGTACCCGAGATATGGGCCTCGCTGGGAGCCGACGATGCGGCTCGCGGTCGGGACCATCGCCCCGAACTGCTCGACAGTGAGCTGCTGGGTGTAGTCGCGCATCACACCCACCCGTCCGCTCGTGGGAGGTGCTCAAGCCAGAGCTGGTACTGAAGGCCGACGGGCCTGTGCAACGCGAGGTCGCCGTACTGCTCCCGCAGCGCCGCGACCCTGCGCTCTAGCTCCTCCTCGCTGGGGGCGCCGACCGCGAGGCCGATCTGCCCGTAGAGCATCGGCGGGTGCCCGCCGGCCTGCAGTTGCGCCTCGTATTCGCGAGCGAGGACACGGTCGACACCGGCAAGGACGCTCGGGCCGTGCGCGGCGCCGTGAACCTGCTCGTGGAAGGCGTGCTCGACATCGGCGATCCGCTTGCGGACCTGGGTGAGCGCTTGCCGGTTTCCGAGCCAGCGGCAATGCGCGACCGCGTCGACCGGCCACGGCAGCGACTCCAAAGGCGCGAACAGCACCTCGGCGGTCCAGCCTGGGAACTCGGGTGCTTCGGCCAGCGCGCCAACGCACAGCAGCGCTTGGTAGGAGCGGCCTTGCTCGCTGTCCACGATCAGCGACTGCTCGCGCTCGGTGATCGCGGCCTGCGCGCACTGGCGAAGGTCGCTCCCGAGCGGCTCGAATGAGACGCCGCCGCCGGGCGCCGAGACGATGAGAGCGTCCGGCGACCAGTGCCGGTCAAGGACGGGCTCGCCGATGCCGCGGCACACCGACCGGCGCAAAAGCCACTGAAGCTCTGCGGTCCTCGCACGCCGCGAGGCGATGACGCCGTTCAGCCGCTCGAACGTGCGCTGCTCGCGCGTCTGGAGTTCGGACAGCTCGCCGCCGGTGATCGGCGAGGCCGACCCGATCCCGGCCGCCTCCTCGACGCGACGACGAACTCGGTCGACGCTCCTGACCAGGCCAGAGCCGACGCCCGTCGGGCTCTTGCCCGCGAGGGATACAGCGAGGTAGCACTCGGGGATGTGCGAGCCGAGGTCGCGCAGCCTCGCTTGGTGGCCCTCCAAGAACGCTCGCCACGCGGCGGGGTCTTGGTGGCGGCTGTCGAGCAGACCGGAGGTGTGCTCGACGTACTCATCAGCCGGATACGCGCGGCTGACCCGCCACAGCGAAAAGTCTGCGCCGACGGTGTGCGCCAACCGCTGCAGTCGCCGCTGGAGCCCCCACTTGCCGCCCGTCGGCAGGTACGGGTAGGAGGTCATCGCCAGCCGGTAGAGCGCGGCGCTGTCACCGCTTCGCCCGAGCAGCACGTTGCCGTGCGCGTAGCGCAGGGAGAAGGTCGTCATGGCCGGACCTCCACGACCTGGCCCTCGTCCAGCTCGATGACTTCGGCAAGCCGCTCGCCCGTGCGCAGGCGATGGCCGGCAGCGCGGCGGACGATCAGTCGCCGCCGGCCGGGGATCGCGACCACCGGGCGTGCGAACACGAGCCGAGCGGGGCCGCGCACCTTGCCGTGGTGAAGCACCGGGGAGTGCTCGTCCGGCGCGACCCACACCTTCGGTGCCCAATCGTGGGCTTCGTCCTCGGCGCCGATCGCGGAGTCCAGCGAGCGGCGCGCCGAGCGCATCCGAAGCGCCGCCCAGGAGGTGAGATAGCGGTGCGCTGGGCGTCCGTCGGGTGCTGCCTGCCCGGCGAGCGTCGCGATCATGCCCGGCGCGATCAGCAGCCGAAGCGGCCAATCGAGCCAGTCGAGTACGACGCCCGCCAGCAACGTCCCGGCGAACCCAGCGAGCGCCCCGAGGACAGCGCCGGGCCAGCCGTGGGAGCTTGCGCCGAGCAGCCCCACGACCCCCGCGGTCACTACCGCGAAGAAGATCGAGCGCTGGCTTACGACCAGCACCGCGACCAGCGAGCAGAACGCCCAGCCGAGCCACTCAAGCGGCACGCCGCCCGGCACAGGCAGCCGCCGCCCGTCGATCGCGTAGACCCGCCGGTCGGGCTTGAATATCCGCTGGTAGGAGCGGATCGGATGCGTGGAGTCACTCATCGCAAGCAGCTCCGCGGCTCAACCGAAGATCTGTTTGCCGATGGCTTCCGCAGCGGTGGCAATGTCCGCCGAGGCGAACACCATCCACGCGACCACGATCGCCGCGAACAGGAAAACCGCCAGCTCCGTGTACCGGCGATTGACGAGAAACATCAGGCTTACGACGCCCACGATCCCGCCATACAGCTCCGTCGCGTAGCCTTTCAGCAGGTTCGCGACGTTCTGCCCGACGTTAGTCCCGGACGCCGCGAGCGCCGCCGCCGGGAACACCATCAACGCACAGATCGCCAACAGAAGGGCCAGAAGCCCGAGACGTCGTTTCTGTGAAAACACTGCAATCACCGCCTTTGCGCACTCGTTGATCCGGTGCTAGCGGGCTGCGTCGCAGTAACCGTCACACCGCTTGTGGTGGTGGGCACGCGGGATTCCGTGTTCAGCATCGAGAGCGCGCCGCGAATCAGCAGCAGCAGCACGCATCCCCACAACAACGCACGAGCCGCGATACGCGCCAGGCGCTTCACGCCGTCCGTCTGTGGCCGGGCGAAGCGGTCCTGGCTCTCACCTTTGTGGGTCCTACGAGAACTAGTCATAGGGCCGAAGGTAAGGAGCGGCTGTGCTATTTACTACAAATAACCATTTACGTATTCACGTAAATACGTAATCACTTATTTGCGGATTGAAACCGTAAAGGCGGGCAGCGGTAATCGGCCCCGCTGCGCGGGGAGGAACACGGCTATATCGGCGGCGAGCTGGGGCCGCGAGTGTGTTTGGCAGTCGGGTGAGCTAAGGGTCGAGGCCGGCGATCGCCGCCAGCTCCTCGACAAAGCCGCTGGCGCTCTGTGCCGCCTGCTCGACCAAGCGCAGGGCGCTGAAGTCAGCGAGGCTGTACCACACCGTTCTCCCGTCCTTGCGGCGACTCACCATCCCCGACTGATAGAGCACGGCGAGGTGCCGGGACACGTTCTGATGGGTCGTCGCGAGCTCGTCCGTGAGGTCTTGAACGGTCGCTTCCCCGCCCTCGAGCATCTTCAGGATGCGTATGCGATTGGGCTCCGCCAGGGCCTGTAGTCGACGGGCCACAAAGTCCAGGAACGGGGCTGACATATTTGGGCTCATAATTTTGCGTGCGCGTTTCACGGCGGCCTACGTCCCGTGAGCGCAGCGGCGCGCACCTCCAACGATGGGCGTTTTAGTTGACCCCCACACCATCGTCAGAAGAGCCTCGCGTGCCGTTGGCCCTGTTAGTGGACCTTTGGCTTACTTGCCGAGATAGTCGAACTGTCCCTGTCTTGGACCTTGACCGACAGCGGGTCGGGGAAGTGGACGCGCCGGTCCGACCGACGAGTAAATTTTGAGACGCAAAGGCCCCGGATTGGGCGGGATCGCGCTCGTTGAAACTGCGCGGCGTCTGTTGGGAGACCGCGCTTGCATGAGACGTCGCGGGCGGGCGGCGGGCGGTGCAGACGCTCGGCGGGCCGACGCGACCCGCCGAGCACGGCGCGCGTTATGTCGGCCGTGGCCAGCGGAGTGGTGCGCCTGGCGGGTCGAACGAGAACCGGGGAGAGTGCTCAGACGCCAAGCCGCGCCGCACACGATGAGGGTCAGCGCGACCGCGGCGGCGCCCAGGAGTAGGCGGCGCCGGTAGGGGCCCTGCACGTCATCGAAGGTGACCGTGAGCTGGGACGGCGCGTCCGGCGCGTCGTGCTCGGAGTCGGTGGGGTCCATACAAGTGAATGTGAACCGCGATCCCAGCGGAACACCAACTTTGCGGCCCGCGAGCTGCCGCGGGCCGGGATCACGGCGACCGGGCCGGCATTCAGGCGATCATCCAGCGGCCTGGCGCCGCCTCAGACTCCTTGATCCTGCCTTCGCTCGCGAGCACGAGAATACGCGCATCTACTCGGCTCTCGGGCTCGTTGAACGAGGTAGCCAAGTCGGCTGGGCTCTGAGTCGCCGCAGCGCTGAGGTTCGCGTGAGCGGCCTCCCGCCGGTTCCTCAGTCGACCGAGTATCAGCTCGTCAAGTTCCTCGTCGGTCATGCCGGGCGGCACTCTAAACGACCTGACGTTCAGCCCGTCAACGTACCGCGCCGCAGTGGCTCACCCCCTACTGAGGCGCTAGGATCGTGGTCCCGGCGAGATAGCTCAGCTGGTAGAGCACTCGACTGAAAATCGAGGTGTCGGCGGTTCAAGTCCGCCTCTCGCCACTCGAAAGCCCTGCAAATAGACACATCTTCCCCGTCAGCTCGCGTGGCTCGCGGCGTCGGCGGCGAGCTTCAGCAGCGCGGCGCTCAGCGCTCCGCCCATGCTCGATGCGAGTCGATCAGGCGCCACCCGCCAGCGGCCCTCGGTCGTTTCGATGATGCCAGCACGCTCGATGAGTGCCGCGGCCACAACGCTGTCAACGCTTACCGATACGTCGTCGTGGGAGCGGCGTGCCTGCCGCGCGAGCGCATGGGCGAGCACGTTTTCGGTGCGCGCGATTTGGGCGATCGACCACCCCGGCTGGTGCCTGGCGAGATAGCGGCACGCCTCCTCGCGCAATGGGCGCAAGTGCTCGCTTTCGCCGCGATGCGGTCGCGCCGCAGACTCGCAATCGGTTCTGAAGGTGACGTTGCGCAGCTTCGCCTGCTCGGCTGCGCTCATCGCCAGCAGAAGCGCTCGCAGCTCGGCCTCGCCGTTGTTATTGCATTCCACGAGCCGGCTTTGGCTTTCGAGCTGATCGCTTTGGTATGCGATCCCTGCCCAGCCGCCACGGTAGGACGCATCGCAGTTGACGTAGAACATGGCGTCCGGGGCTACAGCCCGCGATGTGGCGCTACAGCGCCCGAGCGGGCGCGCTGCGAGGGCGTCAGCCGGTCGCACTGGCGCCGCCCTGCTGGCTGGTGACGGTGGTGCTCGGCTCGCGCACGATGATCTGCGGGAGCAGCAGGGACTGCCCGGTCCGGTAGCCGGCTTGGCAGCCTTGCTCCCACGGGAAGCGGCCGGTGGGATCGCAAACGATGATCTGCTTCACTGTGGCCGTCGCGCCGTCGCGCCGTCGCGCCGTCGCGCCGTCGCGCCGTCGCGCCGTCGCGCCGTCGTGGTGGTCGCGTCGCCACCACTCGGCGAGGCCGAGGTAGGAGTCGACCATCCGGTCGGGAATGGGCGCGATCCAATACGGCACGTCGTTTGCGAACGCTCCGACCACGCGCCCTTCGGCCTCGGGCGTCTCCTCCAGCAGTCCGACGACCGAGGTGATCACGCGGATGCTCGCCTTCGGGCTGAGGCCGCAAACGGCTAGCTCGGGGTGACCGATGTGCTGGGGGAGGCCGATCGTGTAGGTGTAGGCTGGGCCGCTCCACTCTCTCGTTGGGATCACTTGAGTCATTGTGTAGCCGTAGAGGGCGATCCGCGTCAGCAGAAGCTCTCGTGTGCGTCCCACCTCGTCGTAGGTCACGCTTGCACCTGCACCCACGCCTGCACCGAGACGCTTTCGACCGGGATGTCCTCTTCGAGGGCCTTCGCCTGCAGCGCGTCTCTCACGTCCTGCGCGCTGAGCGATGGCACGTCGAACTCGTCGCTGCTCGTGATTTTCACAGTGAAAAAGCTGTCCATTTCTGAGCCTCCCAAGCGGGGTCGCTGAGCCGGGTCGTCTCGCAGGGCGACGGGATGAACCGTGTGGGGTCACGGAACGTGGGGTGCTCCCGTCGCCCTGCGAGACGCTCCGGTGGCTACGCCACCGATGCCGCCTCGGATTCCTCCTGCGCGCTCTCCAGCATCTCGCGGGCGATCAGCGTCCAGTCCTCATCATCGAGCGCGTCGAGGGCATCCTTCACACCGCCGCGCAGCCGATCCGAGAGGCGGGTGAGCGCATCGTTCGCACCGGCCCGAATCCCCTCGGACATGCGCGCTTCGGCCGGCTGGCTGAGCCCCTCTCGGACCATTTCGACCGTGGCGCCTCTTACCGCGGAGTGCTCGACGATCGAGCGCATCAGGTCGAGCAGGCTGTCACGGCCGAAGGTCGCGCCTTTTGGCGAGGTGCGCTCCTCGCCGCCGTTTGTGTCCTGCGAGTGTGGTGATTCCATGCGTTTTCTCCTTTAACTAAACGTGCCTTGCTGGTGGGGACACGTCTAGCTCGACCGCGGGTAAAGATCAAGGTTTGCCGGAAACCTTTTTGTGACGCTGGCAGTTCGCGCCGGGAAGGTTGCTTGTAGGGCGGCGGCTGGCCTTTGTTTATGACGGGAGCGATGGGCCTCCGGCCGCCCTACAAGTCGCATGGCGTGCGTCACCATTCCGCTAGTGGGACGCCGTGCTCTTCCGCGATGGCCACGGCCTCGCGGTAAGACTTCCAGCCGAGATTGTCTGCCTGCTCGGGCTGGTAGCGAAAGGGGACGCCGGCCGCTGCTGCGGCTTCGGCGTCCTCGCCTTCCGCTCGGATTGCGACTACCGGGCCGATCGGCACTCCGTAGCCGTCGCAGCCCTCGTCCTTGAAGGTGACCACGGTTACGCTCATCGATCCTCCATATGGGCGGGGGTCTCGCCTCGCAGCCCGACGGTCGTGATGGCCTGAGCTTCGGAGCTGGCGACGCCTGCGTATGTCTCCCACGGGCACTCGGCCGTGTAGAGGCGCATCGCGAATCGGCGGTGGCCGAGGTCGGTCACGACGCCGACTGGCATACCGTCACGATTAACCTCGATGGTGGCGCCCTTTCGGTGCGAGGTGATTTCGGGCTCACGTTGGCTCATCGGCGACACCCCGGCGGGACATTGGGTACACCCCACCGCCTCGTCGGATCGAGGACGGCGGGTAGCCGATCGAGAAAGACACGACGCGCGAGCGGGGAGCGGAAATAGTGGTGGCGCACCGCGAACAGCCAGTGCCCGGCAAGCCACGCAACGGCGCCGGTGATGGTCGCTGCCGCCATCGTGAGCGACCCGGTCATCGCGGTCGCGAAAAGCCCGCCTACCGCGAGGACCGCCCCGCCAGTACGCAGGACGAATCCCCCAAGCAGCCACACGCCGAGCGCGACCAGCACGCCGCTCGCGGCAAGGCTCACCACGCCACCCATCGCCTATTGAGTCCGTTCGTCTGCATCGGGACACACGTCTAGCTCGACCCGCCGGCACAAGTCAAGTTCGCCTGCGAGGTCCGCCGCACCGCGCTCTCGCCGGCCTCGGCCGAGCCGCGCGCGAGGGGCGGCCGATCCGCCGCAGCGCGCATCCGCCGCCTCGAATCGTCGTCTTGGCCGTGTCTCGCACGGTTGCTAGCGAACGGCGCCATCGACCTCGGAGGGTCGTGCGAGAGGACTTGACTTGCCCCGCCGGGAGAGCTACCACGTCCTCCGCCAAAGGCCCGGAAAGGGCTCTAACAAAGGAGAATCGACGATGAGCAGCAAGACGAAGACCGAATCGAAGGGCTCGCCCGAGGAGGCCGTCAAGGCGGCGGTGCAGACGACCCCGGGCGGCACGACCGAGGGCATCGCGCAGGTCGCCGGGATCGGCCGCTCCACGGCCGGGAAGGTGCTCGGGCGGCTCACCGACGCCGGTGAGGTCACCCGCCATCAGGGCGGGCGCGACCGCGGGAAGCGGCTGCCGGACCGCTGGACGCTCGCCGGGGTTGAGATGCCCGAGGCATACGCCGGGCATGTGCTCGCGGCCGAGCAGCCGGCCGCTACGGCGGGCGACGGCAAGGGCGCCAAGGCACCCGCCGCCGACAAGCCGGCCGGCGGGAAGAGCGCGCCCGCGGCGAGCGCCAGCCAGCCCGAGGGAGGCAAGCTCAAACCGGGTGGCCTGGACCCGCTCGTGATGGGCTACCTCAAGGACAACGCCGGCAGCGGCCCGCACGGGCCGACCGAGATCGCCAACGCCCTCGAGCGCAGCTCGGGTGCGGTCGGCAACTGCCTCGAGCGGCTCGCCGAGGCGAAAAAGGTGAAGCTCGTCAATGAGAAGCCGCGCCGTTACAGCCTCGCGTGATCGTGGCGCTGACCGATAGCGGCGCCCGCCCCCTCACCCCCGCCGCCCACGTAGGCGGTGGAGCGAGGGGGCGGGCCGAGCGCGCAATCCCTCAACGGAAGGAGAGCAGAGCCATGATCGATACCCCGCAGGCCCAGGAGACACTCGCCGAGCTCGCCGAGTCGACCGCCACGGCGCTGCTCGCGTTCGCGCAGGCAGTCCGCCCCGCCTCTGACCGTGACGGCGACGGCGCCGACCTCGCCAGCCTCGGCCTCGGCCGCCGCCAGCAGGAGATCGCGGCGCTGGCCGGCCTCGACACCGATGAGGGCCTGTCAACGAGCGAGGTAGCGCGGGAGATCGACTACGACGCGGCGAACATTCACGCCGCGCTGTACGCCCTCGCCGCGCGCGGCGTCGCGGAAGGTTTCCGCCACGGCGAGCACACTCGCTGGCGACTCACGCCGAGGTATCGGTCCGCTAACCCGTACCTCGCAATCGCGCAGCTAATTACGGCCGGCGAGTGGACGACCTTTGACGACATCTCCCTCGTGGTACACGGCAACCTGCGTCACGGCCGCGAGGTGCTGCGCGCCGCCGTCGAGCTGCCCGACTTTCCCGCTCACCGCGTGCTGCCGCCAGGTGGGCGAGTGCCCGCGGCGTGGCGGAGCTTTGCGACCAAGACCGCCGAGCCCGGAGAGTGCGTGCGGCTGCTGGCCGGCGAGGGCGTCCCGGTCGACAGCGACGGTCGCGCTTCGCGCGCCCACTACATCGGCTGGGATCAGCTCGCCGAACGCGCCTGCGACGCCGGTCGGCTCGCATGAGCGCGGGCCCCTTCGCAACGGGAGTCTTACCGAGTTTTAGAGGGTTTACGCGACCTCGATAAACCCCCTATAACTCCGTATAGTGCAGGCATCGACCCGTCGAAGGAGTCGATCCGGCTACGACTGGGACGCAGGGTGCGCTACGGGGCGCTGTTCTTCTGTTCGATCTGGAGTTGTTGGAGCTGCGCCCGGTCGGCTTCGTAGGTGCCCTTCGCTGTTGCGCCAGCAACTGAGCTTTCGGGTTCGCTTTCATAGATATGCCGCTCTTCGGTCATCTTCGCGATCAACTGGCGCATTTCTTTGTTACGCCGCTCTGCCGCTTCGAGCTGCTGCTGTTGTTCGGATTCGTGAGCCGCTTCTCTGGCTTTCGCGCCCGCTTCCCGCTCGCTGGTTTCGAGGTTTTCTTTCGCGTGCGTAACGCTTTCTTTGACGCGCTCGATCCGTGCGCGGTATTCGTCTAGTTCCTTGCCGCAGAAGGTCGCGCCGAAGCCGTTTCGGGCGCATTCATGGAAGTTGAGCCCGACGCTGTAGAGCGGGCGGTCGAGGCTGCCCGTGAAGTACAGCCCGAGCAGCGCGGCAACCGCTACACCGACGACGATTGTGATGCCTTTCCGTTTGGTCATTGTCCGACGCTGCATCGGGGTATGTGACCGAACCCGCTCCCATTGCCGGGGTAGTACCAGGTCCATGCCTTATACGCACTGCGACCTTCCCACGTACCGAGTCGGTAGAGCACGACCACTGCTGGTGCCGCGTGACCTTCAGCGACACTCTCGTGTGAGTTGATGTACCACCCTATGCCGTTCCCCACGGCGAACTCGCCGCCCCACGAGAGCCAGTGAATGCGGCAGACAAGGCCCGTTGGATCGCCACCTAGAAAGATAGTCCTCGGCTTGACTTCGCCAAACCCCTTTGCGTTGAATGGGTTTGGTCCCGTGAGGATCGGCTCGCTTGTGCTGCCAGCGGTCGCGACGGCGACCCCCGCGGCGAGGGTGAGCACGGCGAGAGCCGCGATCAGCCGTTTCATGACGCAGATCATAGAGCGACTAACCGGCGGTGCAGCTAGCCGAGAGCCGGTTGGTCGCTTCGCCGTCGCCCACGCTCGTGTAGTAGCGCCGCCCGTCGCACCCGACCCGGATACGCGACAGTACGATCCGGGTAGACACGACCGGGTAAACGAGCCTCCCGTCCCGGTATTCGCCGTGCCGGTAGTGGTAGAGGCCGGTCGCCACCGCGATGCTCGTGTCCCAGCCGGACCACCGCAAGCTCGAGAGCTTCCATTCCTTCGAGCCGCTCGGCGGCAACCCCTGAAAGACGCACGTAGACGGGCGGACGCTAGCGTGGTAGCCGAAGCCGCTCGACCCAAAGGTTTGACAGTTGACGAACACTTGCCCGCCACCGGCGCTCGCTGTAACCGGGATCGCGAGTAAGGCGACCCCAACGAGAACGGCACATGCGAGCGCAACGAGGGCAGGACTCGAAGGGAGCAAATGCCGGTTCATGGCGCAGAGAATAGCCCCACTTCCGCCGCGCGGTTGGGCTCTCATCGCACCTGTCTCAGTCGCCCGTTCTCATCGCCACACCACACGTGTACCTTTCCGGGTCGAGAATCGCACGCCACGGCCGGGCACTCGCTGGCCTAGCCTTTCTCACCACGACCGAGAGCCTTGCGGTGCTGGTTCCTGCCGTGAGTTAACCCGTCCGGTAGGGCAGTTAGATGTGTGTGCCGTCAACACGATTCCGTGGCGGCGCGGCGAAGCGAGGCAAGCCGCGCGAAGCGGGCCAGGGCACCTAACTCGCACGATTCCAGCACTTCACCTTCAGGGGTGAAGTGTCGCTGCTCGCCTGCAGCCGGGAGCCGAGGTCATGCCACTTGGAAAGGAAAGGCCGGAATAGATGACAGATGCACCGAGCAACGAAAACACCATAGGCAAAGCGATTGTCGTCTTTGGGGATGCATTGCGGAACAAACCGATAGTGGATGAGCTACTACTCGACGGCTTTGATGCTCGAAAGGCACCCAATCAGGAGTTTTTGGGGTTGTGCTGCGAGCCCGGGGATGTCGAGCTGTTGATCTTTGGCTGCGGGCGCGACCCGGCAGCGCTCGCGGTGCTCCGAGAACTTCGAGCGGGCGCGCTTGCCCCGGCGGTCAGTCCGAGCGTGCGAGTTCTATGGATCGCGCCGGGTGACACCGAGAGCGATGTGCTGCGCGCATTTGACGCTGGAAGCGACGATGTTATCCGAGAGCCCGTTCACCCACGGGAGCTACTCGCGCGGATCACCGCCCTCGTGCGGCGTTCATCGGCCCTCGCCTCCTTCGGCTTGGTGTCGCACCGCGACCTCGTTATCGACCAGGAGGCGCGGAGCGTGACGTTTAGGTCTCACCCTGTCGCGCTGCGGCGGATGGAGTACGAATTGCTTGTATGCCTCGCTCGCTGTCCAGGGAGGGTGTTCACGAAGTCGGAGCTTCTCTCGGAGGTGTGGGGTTACAAGGCACTTTGCGTGACCCGCACCGTTGACTCGCATGCTTCACGGTTGCGGAGCAAGCTCGCGGCGGTGGGAGCCGAGGGCTGGATCGTCAACGTTCGCGGGGTCGGCTACTCGCTGTGCGTCAGAGATCGCGCCGCCGATCGAGCACCGGCGATGCGCGCGGCGTGAGGGTGGCGTGGTCCGCAGTGATTCAAGTGTGTGTCAACTGCGCGTCCCGCGCTGAACTTCCACACAACGCCCGTATGTTGATTGTTCTGTAACCGGAAGCCGTGCGCATTGCGGCGCCACGGGGCGCTAGCAGGGCGGCGGCATGGAGGTCACAGACCAATATGCAACACCGTGAAAGCACGGAGGCCGCAGGAGCGCTCGATAACGCCCTTCTCGAACTGATGCTCGACCACCCCCGGCCGTGGAGCGAGTTTGAACTCGCCCGCACGACCAGCCTCCCAGGGGACATACCGTCGGCGCTGGCACGGCTCAGCTACGACGGGCTTGTGAACCGCTGGGGAGACCTGGCCTCCCCGACCTATGCCGCCGCACGGTTCTTCGGGATACACCACGACCGCTCCGAGTCGGAAGAGGAGCGTATCCACGAGTTCGCGGTCCTGGAGGCCCTTCTGGCGCGCGACTGCAGCGGCAGAAAGGCGATCACCCGCAAAGCACTATTCCGTGCGATGCAGGTGAAAAAGACAAACCGACTCGCGTTCATCGACGCGATCGGACGGCTGCGTGCGGCCGGGTTGCTGGAAGGCGCCGGCAAATGGCTCTTCCTGTCGCGGGCTGCATTGCGGTTCGATCAAATCGCCGCGTGAGCGGCGCCACACTCGGGCCGGCGGGCGGCTTCTCCGGGCCGCCTTGTGGCGAGTTTCCGCAGCCGTGAGGGTTACCGCGCATTGCATCGGCTACGCCTCGCTCGTGAGCACCACCGCGCCTCTTGTAGCGTGGCGCACAAGCTGGTATTTTCTCGCCGACTCACATCTACCCTGGGGGGGGATGTAGAGCCTCTAGACAGAATTCGGCAACAAGCTGGGCGTGTCGGCTAGTCGCCGGCTACAACTCGGAACTGTGCGCGCCCCCGTGTGTACGGCGACCGCGAAGGTCCGCGCACGCTAACGCAATGGAGGAAGCATGACTAGTGGACACTCGCCACTGACCATTCAACTCGCCGCCACCAGCCAGCGCCACACGATTATCCTCGAAGGAGAAATCGACCTCGCCGGCGCCCCAGAGCTCGACGCCGTGATCGCAGGCGTCTGCGCAGGCGAGCCCCGCACGATAGTGCTCGACCTGCGTAAAGTCACCTTCATCGACTCCGCCGGAGTGCACTGTCTGATAGCCGCAAACCAAGCCTGCTGTCAACGCGGCCACGAGCTGCAGATCATTCCCGGTCCCGCTAACGTCCAGCGCCTATTCGAGCTGACGGGTACCACCGACTTCCTGCCGTTCGCCGACGGCGCCACCGCAAGCGCAGACGGCCACTCGCCAGCGGCCGCCCGCTACCGCGGGTAACAGGAGCAGTACGTCCACCGATCATCGGCGTGCAGATGGTCACCTGGAATCTCGCCAGCCGCGTCAGGCGCCTGTCCGAGCAGGCCACGCTGCTGCTCGCGCTCGCGGCTGACGTGATCTGCCTTCAGGAGCTAGCACCCTCGACGCTGAGCGCTTGGAGCGAGCACCTGCAAGCTGCCGGCTACCACACCCTCGCAGCACCCGACTCGCGTGAGCGTTCCCGTCCACTGCGGGTGCTCACCGCTGCGCGTGAGCCGCTCCACGAGATCCCCGTGCCCGGCGTTCCCTGGCCCGAGCGAGTGCTCGCCGCGTGTCTGCAGGACGGCAGCGAAATCGTCAACGTTCACTCGCCCACCAGTCCCAAGCCAGAGTTCGCGAAGACACGCACCCACGAAGCGGTCTTCGCGCACTTGGCCAACCCAGCGCCGCAGCGGTTGCGCGTGCTCTGCGGCGATCTGAACACCCCGCGAAAGGAGCACGCCGACGGGACGATCTGGACCTTCGCACGCGACCAGTATGGCCGTCTGCGTCCCGACCGCGGCGAGGCATGGGACCGCGCCGAGCTGGCGCTCATCCAGGGGCTTCATGCCCACGGGTTCCACGACGCCTACCGGCAGCTGCATGGCTACCAGCAGCGCGAGCTCAGTTGGGAATGGCCGCCCGGGGGGGGCGGATACCGGCTCGACCATCTGCTCGTATCCGGGCCGTGGCAGGCCACGAGCTGCCGCTACCTGCATCCACTGCGCAGGGCGGGGCTATCCGATCACTCCCCGCTGCTCGCCGAGCTCCAGCCAGCTGCCGAGCCCACAGCCGCATCGTTTCCCACGGCGCGAAACGGGCAAAACCACCAGTACCGACCCAGCGTCAGTGCTCATACACACGTTCCGAACCCACGACACAAGGAGGGCAGGATGGCTGAGCTGAGCGCGCGAGACAGCAAGCTCGTGCAGTACCTCAACGAGGCATACGGCAAGGAGAAGGAGCTCGAGACCGCACTCCAAGCACATATCGGCATGACCACGCGAGCGCCCTACAAGAAGCGCCTGCGCCAGCACCTGACAGAGACCAAGCGTCACGCCCGCGAGCTGGAGAAACGGGTGAAGCAGCTCGGCGGCACCCCGCAGACAGTGCCGATCGAGGGCCTTGATCCGCTCGCCAAAGGCGCTGGCGCCGCAGTCGAGATCGCCGGTCGCGCCGTAGCTGCCGCGAAGGGGCCGTTGCACGCCATCCGCGGCACTGGCGAGCAGGAGAAGATGCTCAAGAACGCGAAGAGCGAGTATGCCGACGAGCACGAGGAGATCGCGACCTACACCGCGATCGAGATCCTCGCCGAGACGCTCGGCGACACCCAAACCGCCAAGCTCGCACGCGCGATCCGCCGTGAGGAGCAAAGCATGGCTAGCTTCCTCGAGCGCCAGATCCCGGCCCTCACGAAAGCCGTCGTACAAGCCGAGATCCCGCCCGCGCAACGCCGCAAAGCAACCACCAGGGCACGCCCCAAACGAGTCGCTACGAATAAAGCCAAAGCGAAACGTACCCCCGCCAAACGCTGAGGGCAGGCTGATGGCCGCAGGCACCGCGCTGGTCGTCATCGACATGCTCAACCGCTACGAGCATGACGACGCCGACACGCTGAGGAACTCCGTCGAGGAGGTGCTGCCCGTCATGCAGGCGCTGATCGCGCGAGCGCGCGAGCGAGATGCCCCGATCGTCTACGTCAACGACAACTACGACGACTGGAGCGCAGGTCCCGCCGAGCTCTGCGAGCAAGCACTCGCCGGAGCACACCGCGCTCTCGTTGAGCCCATTCTGCCGCCGCCAGAGGCAGCGTTCATCACTAAGGCACGCCACTCGATCTTCTACGAAACCTCCCTTGAGTACCTACTGCGAAACCAAGGGATTGAGCGGCTGATCCTGACCGGCCAAGTCGCCGAGCAGTGCGTCCTCTACTCCGCCCTAGACGCCTATGTCCGCCATTTCCAAGTCATCGTCCCCCGCGACGCCGTGGCGCACATTCACGAGCACCTCGCTGACGCTGCTCTACAAATGATGAAAACGAACATGCGAGCGAAGATCACCGACGCCGACAGCCTGTTCTGAGAAGCAGTGAAGCCACTCGCTTACTAGCCATGCGGCGAAGCCGCCGACGCGCTACCGTCGTCGAGTCGGGTCGCGCTCGTCGAGCAGGCGCAATCTCCTCAGCGGCAGCACGAACCACAGCAGCACAAACGGGACCGCGCCCAGCGCCGCCGTCACCACACCCGCGCTCACACCAAACAACTTGGTGGTGACGAGCATCAGAGAGCCACACATCGCGAGGGCCAAGCACGCCAGCCCCGCGATCACTACGCGGTTTGAGTTGAACACGATGTGGCGCTTGTCGTCGTGACGGAAAAGAAAGCGGTGCTCAGCAGACGGCGCGATCGTGCAGACCGCTGCGAGCGCCGCCAACACCAATGTCACGAAGTACACGGTGCGCTCGAAGTCCCCGACATGCGCGAACCCGGTGTTGAACGGCACGATCAAGAGAAAGGCAAAGAGCACCTGTACGCCCGTGACGACCACGCGCAGCTCGCCGGTCAGCTCCTCCAGATTGCGATCTAGTCGTTCGAGGTCCGTCTCCCGGCGCTCGGAGCCGCTGGGGGCATCCTCGCGATCGGCGTGTGGTGACTGAGGACCGTCGGTCATTACTCTCCCTGTCTGCGGTCAGTCGTGGCGGGGGATGCAGCTGATCTTCCCGTCGTTCTCAAGGATCGCCCACTGTATGTCGCCGATTGAGACGATCTGTGCTTGTCGGGCCTCCTCTTGGATGTCTGCGAGCGTGATGCGCTCTCGTCGCATGTTACGCTCGATCGGCCGGCCGTCCTGCACGAGCACGATCGGCTCCCCCTCGGCGATCAGCCGTGCGCGGGGAGAGCGGAATGAGATCCAGCTCACCGCTACCGACAGGAGCGCGATCGTCGAGATCACAGTCAGCGTGCCCGTCACCGACTGATCACTCTGCGTGATGCCCTGCTGGACTAGATCACCCAAGACCACGAGCAGAATGAAGTCAAATGGCTCGAGGTCTGAGAGCTGGCGCCGACCGACAACGCGGGTCACCAGGAAGATGAAGAAGAAGACGACGGTGGCGCGGATTACGAGGTCCATGAGCTAAGGGAAGATCGTCAGCGAACGATGGACGCTCACGAGCGGGGTTTCGCCGTCATCGAGCTGAACGTCCTCCCGGCGCTTGCCGACGTTCGTGGGGTTCACCTGGAAGTAGATCCAGCTGGTCAACGATTCGCCCGGTTCGAGCTTGCCGTATGACAGGACGACTCGCCGGTCCTTGGAGCTCGATTCTGTCGGTTCGGGCTCGATCGAGTTGACGCTCATCGATTCCCACCATCCTTCGTCGAAGACGATTTCGGGCTTCTTGATCTGACGGTGGGCCATCACCCTGACCTTCACCTGGAAGATCAATCCGCTGCGCAGCCGAGTCGGTGCCGTGACGCTCAGGCTCGCGGCGCTTGCGTCAGCCGAACTCGTGCTCGGCTTCTGGCCGAACACGCCAAGCAGCGCTAGCACCGGCAAGGCGGCGATCACGCACAGCAACAGTCTGCGGTAGTAGGGATGGTGCCGCCGGCCCACCAGGTCACGGCTGCGCTCAAGCACCACGCCCTCGGGAGCGTCGGCCATCAATGTCTATTCGAGGGGCGCCACGATGACCCTCCTGACGCTGCGCTCATCCGTTCCCAGAAGAACTGCACGGGTCGCAGCGCTCAGACGTGCGGAACGATTGAGTCACGCCGCCGCGGGGTAGAAAAGCCGCGAACCCGCGATCAAGGAGATCATGAGGTGAGGATCGGCTATTTCTTGTCCAGCGAGGAGTTCGACCCCCGCGAGCTCATCGCGCAGGCGCGCATGGCCGAGGACGCCGGCTTCCAAGGGCTGTGGATCTCAGACCACTACCACCCCTGGAACGACGAGCAGGGACACAGCGGCTTCGTCTGGTCGACCATCGGCGCCCTCGCACAGGCGACCTCCGCGATGAAGGTCACAACCGCAGTGACGTGCCCCACCGTCCGCATCCACCCGGCCGTAATCGCACAGGCCGCCGCGACCTGCGCGGTGCTGCTGGAGGGACGCTTCGCGCTCGGCCTCGGCAGCGGCGAGGCGCTCAACGAGCACATCCTCGGCGACCACTGGCCCGCGGCTGACGAGCGCCTAGAGATGCTCGAGGAGGCCGTGCAGGTCATCCGCACCCTCTGGCAGGGCGGGATGCAAAGCCACCGCGGACACCACTACCAAGTAGAGAACGCCCGCATCTATGACCTGCCCGAGCAGACACCGCCGATCCTCATCTCCGGGTTCGGCCCCAAGGCCACCAGCCTCGCCGCCAGAATCGGCGACGGCTACTGCACCGTCCAGCCCGAGAAGGAAGAAGTCAAACGGTTCCGCGACGCCGGTGGAAACGGGCCTGTCACGGGCGGCATGAAGGTCTGCTGGGCCCCTGACGAGCACCAAGCACGCACCACCGCACACCGGCTGTGGCCCAACGAGCAGCTACCCGGCGAGCTCGCGCAGATCCTGCCGACCCCCGCACACTTCGAGCAAGCAAGCGAACTCATCAGCGAGGACATGGTGGCCGAAGCCGTCCCGTGCGGCCCCGACCTCGACCTGCACCTGCAGGCGATCCGTCGCTACCGCGACGCCGGGTTCGACGAGCTCTACATCCAGCAGATCGGCCCCGACCAAGAACGCTTCTTCCAGACCTACGCCAACGAGATCCTGCCGCACTTCAACAGCGACGCCTCAACACTCATCTCAACCACAGCATGAGCACCCATGCCACATCCGCGCCAACGCCTCGCCCCCCAGGCTGGCGCGGCGCACCGGGGCCACAGCTCACCAGCCTCTCCGAAGCAGCGCGCCGGCTCCTCAGAGCCCCCACGCCCGTCGCGGAGCCGATGATCTCAAGAGCCGGTCTGCGCAGCGAGGCGCACCGGGCCCGCCTGATCATGCGCGCCGCCATCAAAGACCAGCAGCAGAGCGGAAGGTAGACGCGGCGCACGCAATCAGGCTGAACGAGCGGCAGGGGATTACGTTCATCTCTAGCGCTCGGCCGTATCAAGCTCGATAGCTTCCCCGTCAGCGTCGAAGCCCCCGCTGCGGTTGCGGATCACGACGTGGCCACTCCAGCCCCGCAACGGATGCGCCTGCTCTCGCGCGAGTCCCGCGCACACCCGTTTCGTTGCCGCATAGGCGATGACTGGCACGACTAGGAACGCGCCGCGGAAGAACCACACCGCGCCTTCATAGCCAAACCCAAACTGGAAGAACAGACGGTCGGCCGAGCCCGCCGCGAACACCACCGCTACCGCCGAGAGCAGCGCAGCGGCAAGCGCGCTGCGCCGCGGATTATCGCGCGGACGCTCAAGCAGATCGTGGCGCCGGTAGTCCCTGCTGATGAAGCGCCTGTCAAGCCACGGCAGCGCATACAACAGCCCGAACACGATGCCGGGAAACAACACCCCGCCAAAAAACGGGTTCGGTACGAGCGTGTGTCCGAAGGCGTGGATCTCCAGGTTCGGCATCAGTCGCAGCGCGCCGATCAGCCACCCCAGATACCAGTCCGGCTGGGCGCCGTTCGTGCCGATATAGGGGTGATAGGGGCCCCACAGCCACACCGGGTTGATCTGGATCTCACCGCCGATCAGCACCAGCACCGCGGCGACCGCCGCGAACAAGCCGAGCGAGCGCAGCGCATACCCAGGCCACATCGGGGTGCCCACCACGTTCTCCTCACGCCGGCCGGGGCCGGGGAACTGCGAGTGGCGCTGGCGCATGATGATCGCCAAGTGCACCGCGATCAGGACGCCGATGATCGCCGGTAGCAGGAACACATGCGCGATGAACAGCCGCGACTCAAACGCCGTCGACCCAGGGAACCTGCCGCCCCACAACGCCGTCGCGAACGGGCCGCCGATCAAAGGGAGCGACATCGCGACTGCCCACGCGATCGCCAACCCCATCCCCGAGAGCAGATCGTCGGGGAGCGAGTAGCCAGCGAAGCCCTCCAAGATCGCGAGCGCCAACAGGGTGACGCCGATGAAGTAGTTGATGTCGCGGGGCTTGCGGAAAGCGCCGGTGAACACGATCCGCAGCAGATGGAGGGTGATCGCCGCGACGAACACCAGCGCCGCCCAATGGTGAACCTGACGGGCGAGCAGCCCGCCCGATACATCAAAGGAGATGTGCAGGGTGGAGGCGTAGGCGTCTGAGACGCTCTGGCCCTGCAATGCCTGGTAGCTGCCGTGGTAGACGGTCTGCGTCGTGTCCGGGTCGAAGAACAGCGCCAAGAACGTGCCCGTGAGGACCAGCATCACAAACGAGTACAGGGCGATCTCGCCGAGCAGGAAGCTCCAGTGGTCAGGGAACACGTAATCCATCAGCCAGCGCATCCCACGCGCCGCGCCCAGCCGCTCATCCACGAACGCCACCGCGTCCACCGGCCGGTCCTTGGCGGTGTGGCTCACGATGGGTCTCCCCACCAGGACGGGCCGACAGGCCCCGACATCGGCCCAGCAGCGCGCAGCACACCAGCGCTGTCGATAGTCAGCGGCAGCTGCGGCAGCGGCCTGCCGGCGGGGCCGAACTCGACGCTGCCACCGTCCAGTACGTCGAACGTGGAGTAGTGGCAGGGGCACACCAGCGCCGGCCCCTTGGACTCGGTTGATGGGCTGAGCGGGTCTCGAAACAGCGAGATAGCGCACGCGGCATGGGTGCAGATCTTCGAGTAGGCAAGGATGCCCTGCGGTGCCCAGCCGGCACGCTCGGCGGGTAGCCGCAGCGTCGCGGGGTCAACGCGCACCACCACGACGGGGGAGCCCAGGTCCTCCTGATCGGCGCCCTGCGGGAACGCGGTCTGAAAGCTCCGTTCGATGATGTCGGCCGCGAGCATCGGGTTGCCCTGCTCGTCCACGAGCGCGCGCCCTGCCCGCCACGGTGTGCGTCGCAGCTGCTCCTCCAGACCAGGGCCGAGCGCCGCCACGGGAATCACCACCGCCGCCGTCAGCCCGGCGCCCGCGACCCCGGCGGCGCCGGCGAGCAGCCGTCGGCGCGTGATGCCCTCCACACCCTCGGCGGCCTGCTCGATGACCTCACGAGCGGCGTCTGGGTTGGGCAGTCGGGGGCGCTGCTCGACCTTCGTCTCTTGTGGCACCAGCCAGCGGCCCGCGAGCACGAGCGCACAAGCCAGCAAAGCGAGCGCCGCGCCGAGTGCGAGACCCAGCAGCTGCGTGTTCGGGTCGAGCACGAACAAGGCGACGAACGCGAGCGCCGCGACCGCCACCAGCAGCAGCACAGCCACGACCAATAGCTCCGCCCATGCGGGTGCGCCTGTGTGCCGCACAGACGGGTCCACCTCGGGTTGCCCCTGGCGGCGGGAGCGCAGCCCTCCGGTGCGCCACAGCACGAACATCACGATCGCCTTCCAGGCCCGGCTCACGCGCTGCTCCCTGGCCGCGGTGGACGTTCGGGCTGCTCGCTCGTGCGCTCGCCGAGCAGCCTGGCGATCAACAACAGCGCGGCGGCGGCCAGCAGCCACGCGACCATCCCCTCGGGGATCGGGCCGATCCGACCAATGCCCCAGCCGCCCAGGTTCTTCGGGTGCTGGATGCTCTGGATGTAGCGCGCGAGCGAGTTCACCTCCGTGTCGGTGAGCTCGCCTTCGCCGAAGCGAGGCATCACATACGGGCCGATCCGTACCGCCTCACCGACCTGTCTCGGTGTCGCCTGATTCAGCGCAGGGACGATCGCGCCGGTCACGATCCCGCCCTGACCCTGGATCGTGTGGCAGCCCGCGCAGTCCAGTCCGAACAGACGCTGCCCTTCCGCGAGCGATCCTCGGTTCGGCTGCACCGTTGGAATGCCAGGGCCGCCGAACGATCCGACATAGGCGACGAGCGCCTTGATCTTGCTCGGCGGAAACGCGGGACTCGTCCGCAGCGGCTGCGCCTTCGGGTTGGGTAGCGGCATTCGCCCGGTCTGCAGGTAGAAGTCCGCCGCCAGCGCGCCGACGCCATGCAGGCTCGGGGCGCGGCCACTGATGCCCTGCGCACTCAAACCGTGGCATGACGCGCAGGAGGAGTCGAACAGCGCGTGACCCTGCGCCACCAGCCCAGAAGGAGCGGCAGTGGAAGTGGGCGAGGGGGTTGCGCTGGCGTCCCAGTGAGCGGCGAAGTCAGTCAGCGCGAGCACGCCGCACACAAGCGCCACCATCATCATCAGCCGGCGTCTCATCGGCCCGCCAGCTCCCGCACCGGCAACCCGGTACTCCGGTCGGCGTAGCGGTCGCGGCGCTGCTGGCGGCGCTCCTCGGCGAGCATCGCGCTCATCGCGATCACGATCGCCAGCACACCCATCACCACGCCGCCAGCCACCAGCATCAGCACCCCCGCCGTCTGCTGGTCTGCCAGCGCCGAGACGTGCAGGGCACGCGCCGGCGCCAAATAGAACGGGTACCGGACGTGCCGATCGAACAAGAACACCCCTGCCGGCACCGACATGACGACCATCGCCGCCATCAGCCACGAGAACCTTGCGATCGCACCCGGCGGATGCGGGATCGGGTCAGCCGCGAGCAATGGCAGCAGGAACAGCATCCCCGACCAGAAGTAGGCGGCGTGCTCGCAGGCGTGGATCGTCTGGTTGCGCAGCGCCGCTTCATAGACGCCCGTCATGTGCGTGCCGAGCACGACGAGCGTGAACAGCGCGAACCCGCACGCCGGCCGCGTCAACAACCGCACCCAGCGCCCGCGCAGCAAGCTGACGATCGCGTGCCGGCCGGCAGGTGGACACGCGCTCAACGCCAGCCTCACCGGCGCTCCCCACAGGATCAGCGTCGGCGCGGCGAGGATCAGCAGCAGATGCTCGACGACGTGGATCGAGAGCAGCTCATCGGCGTACTGGTCGATGCCCGACAGCAAAGCGAGCGGAAGCACCAGCAGTCCACAGGTGAACGACACGAGCCGCCACGCGGGCCAGCGTCTGCGTGAGCGGACCATGCCCCACACGTACAGGCCCGCCGCCGCACCGCAGACGCCGAGCAGCACCGGGTCCACGGTCCAGGTGCCGAGCAGGCGCACAAGGGTCGGCGGCTGCGCGCTCACCGCACGCCTTCCCTACGCAGCTCCCGCGAGCGCTCGCGCTGCTCACGCACCACGCCGCCGAGGCCGAGCGCCGTGATGCCGACGCCGATCAAGATCAGCCACAGTCCGAACCCGGCGCCGATGAGCGCCACGGCAACCCCGACGACCAGCGCGACCGTAGCGACCGAGCTGTCGGTGATCAGCCGCGGCCCACCAACCTGCCCCTGGCGGATGTCGAGCGCCCACACCACAAGCCCGACGAGAACACAAGCTGCGCTGGCCACCGCCGGGATCGCGAACTGGATCAGTTTCGGGGCGAACACGGCCTGCACGCCGGTCAGCACCGCCAGCCACAACCCCCAGAGGAGCAGCACGACAGCCGCGCGTCTCATACGCCCACCTCCTCGCGCGCCTCGCGCAGATCCAAAAGGGGCGCGTAGCTGCGTATCGGCGGCAGCTCGTGGAAGTTGTGGCGGGGTGGCGGCGAGCTCGTCGCCCACTCGAGCGTCTGCGCCCCCCAAGGATCATCTCCAGCCTCGCGCCGGTCACGCAACGAGACCAGAATGTTCCACATGAACAGCAGCACCGACAGCGCGATCACGACCGACCCGGCAGTCTCCAGAATGTTCAACCCCTGCCAACCCGTTGAGGCGGGATAGCGCGCGATCCGCCGCGTCATGCCCTCAGCACCCAGGATGAACATCGGGAAAAAGGTCACGTTCGTCCCGATTACCATCAGCACGAAGTGCAGCTTGCCGAGACGCTCGCGCAGCATCGCCCCGGTGATCTTCGGAAACCAGTAGTAGATGCCGGCGAACAAGCCGAACGCGCTGCCCGCGAAGATCGTGTAGTGAAAATGCGCCACCACGAAATACGACATGTTCAGCCCGTAATCCAACGGCGGCGAGGCAAGGATCACCCCCGTCAACCCACCCACGAGGAACTGCACGAGGAAGCCGAGCGCGAACAAGAACGAGGTGGTGAAACGCAGCCTGCCTCGCCACAGCGTCGCCAGGAAATCGAAATACTCGATGCCCGCCGGGACGATCAAAGCGGTCGATGTCAGCGCGAAATACTTGTTCGAGAGCACCCCGAACGTGTACATGTGGTGCGCCCACACCGTCATCGACAAGCCAGCGAAAGCGAGCAGCGCGACCACGAACGCGGAGTAACCGAAAAACCGCCGGGATGAGAACGTGGCCAGCACCTCGCCGACCATCCCCACGAACGGGAAGAACATCACGTACACAACTGGGTGCCCGTAGAACCAGAACAGCGCCTGGTAGTCCACCGCGCCGGCGCCGCCGACGAGCACATCCCCGAAGTGCCGTTGCGCCCACAGCAACCCGAGCGCGAGCAGCAGCGCGGGGAACCCGAACACAACCATCACGCAGGTCACGACCATCGTCCAGGTGAACACCGGCATCCGCATCAACGTCATCCCCGGCGCCCGCCGGCGAAGCGCGGTCGACAGGATGCAGCCCGCCCACAGGATCTGCCCGAGCGTCGCCAGCATCACCCCGAAGATCCACAGTTCCATGCCGCTGCCCGGGGAGTGGATCGAATCTGAGAGCGGGTCGAACCCCCACCAGGAGGCCGCCGCGGCGCCGCCGCTGGTCAGAAACCCCGACCACATGCTCACACCGCCGCACAACAGCATCCACAGCCCGGCCAGCGCCACGCGCGGCCCTGCGATCTCCGCCGCCCCGACCTGCAAGGGGACGAAGTACACGCCGACCGCGAGCGCGACCGGCACGATCACGAGGTAGACCATCGTCGAGCCGTGCATCGTGAAAAGTTCGTTGTAGGTCTGCTGGGAGACCACGCCGCCGTCCGCCGCGAGCTGGCTTCGCATCAACAACGCCAACAGCCCACCCGCCAGGAAGAACACGAACGCGACCATGCAGGCCGCGCCGGCGATCCGCTTGTGGTCACTCGAGGCGAACGTGCGCGACGCCGCGCGGGCGGGCACCGCAACCGCGTTCACGACGACACTCCCTGCCGGACGGCTTCGTGCGCGAGCCACGCTGTGAAGCGCTGCGGGCTGACCGCCCGGATGGCGAAGTGCATCTCGCTGTGGTCCTCTCCACAGAGCACCGAGCACTCACCGCCGTAATAGCCGGGCGTCTGGAACAGGAGATCAAAGCGGGTCGTGTAGCCGGGCACGAACTGCCGCTGGTAGTGAAGACCGGGCACCCAGAAGCCGTGGATCACATCCTCAGAGCTACCCACGAATTCAACCTCGCTGCCCGTCGGCACATACGCCGGCGTCGGATGCCACGTGTCGACATCGGCGATGCTCACGCCGTCCGAGTAGATGAAGCGCCAGCTCCACTGCGCGGCGATCACCTTGATCCGAACCCCAGGATGCGCGGCCGTGCGATCGATCGGCGTCTCCGCGGTGAACGTCTCCCACAACAAGAAAGCCACCACGCCCGCCAGGACGCACGCATACGCCGTCTCCAGCACGAGCGCCTGCGAGCGCCGCCCCGGTGTCTTGCGTCTCGCGCCTGCGATCAGCAGCGCCAGCAGCGTGCCGAGCACGAGCACGAACACGCCCACGGCGATCGGCAGGTAGATCCCCTCCACGTGCTCGTAGGCGTGCGCCGTGTTCGGCATCAGTGCTCGTAGCGCTCCGCCTCGCCCTCACGCAATGACAGCCCCATCCCAGAGACTGTCGGGTCCGGCCAGAGCGCGCCTTCGCTCAGCGGGGGGGCGCCGTCGAACAGCAGCTCCTCGATGCGGGCGTGGTCGTGGAAATACTCGACGTGCGCGAGCGGCTCGATCGCCGCGCACACGTGCGCGTGCAGCGCCGGGCTCGTGTGCGCCGAGAGCCGCAAGCCACGCGCGGCGCACAGCGCGCCCACCTGCAGCATCTGGGTGATGCCGCCGCAGCGCGTCACGTCTGCCTGCAGCACGTCGACCGCGCCGGCGTCGAGCATCCGCCGGAAGTAGAAAAGGTCATAGCCGTACTCGCCCGCGGCGACCTCCATCCCCGCCGGGGCGCGGTCTCGCAGCAATCTGAGTCCCTCGAGGTCATCGGAGGAGACCGGCTCCTCAAACCACGACACCCGAGCCTCTCGGGCGAACGTCTCGGCGAGCGCCAGCGCCTGCTTGCGCGAGTAAGCGCCGTTCGCGTCCACGAACAACTCGACCCCATCGCCGATCACGCTGCGGGCATGTCGAACGCGCTCAGGATCACGGTCAGGCTCTGAGCCCACCTTCATCTTCACCGCGCCGATTCCCTGTGCCACCCAGCCAGTGAGCTGGCGCTGCATCTGCTCCGGGGTGTAGGTGGTGAACCCGCCGCTGCCATACACCGGCACCCGCTCGCGGACCCGACCCAGCAGAGTGCTCAACGCGACCCCAAGCAACCTTGCCTTCAGGTCCCAGAGCGCGACATCTACGGCCGAGATCCCGCTCGAGGCCACCCCCGGATAGCCGATGTTGCGCACCGCACGACGCATCGCTGCCCACGCCGCCGACGGCGAAAGCGCATCCCCGCCAACAACCGCCTCGCCAAGGAGCTCTGAGACCAGCGCGGCTGCCGCACCCGCCGCGTAGCTATAGCCAACGCCGGTATGTCCAGCTGAGCGGGCTTCCACGACGACGATCGTCGTCGTATCCCAGCTAAGCGTGCCATCGGCCTCCGGCGCGTCCGTCGGCACCGTGAACGCCCTCGCCGTGAGCTGCTCGACAACGGGCTTCGCCCCGCGGGCCGGATGCTCCGCGGGGCTCTCGGCGTCTGCGCTGCTCACCGGCCCGACCCGCGATCGTGTCTCGTTCAGCGAGTGCCGACGAAACGAGCGTTCTGCTCGTTCTCGACCTCGACGTGCTCGGGCCGCGGACCCTCATCCCGGCCGCCCTCGATCTCATCGCCCTCGGGCGCCAGCTTTTTGCCGCGCAGCCACATGCTCAACGCATACAGCCCGCCGCCGAGCACGCCAACCACGATCAGCACCAGCACGAGAATGAAAATGCCTCCAAATTCCATGCCAGTCACATACCCAAACCGTCGTTGCTCAAACCGTCGTTGCTCACGGCTCCGCCTGCGCGAGCGCGACGACCGCGGCGACATGCGAGAGGTGCGTAAGCGTCTGCGGATAGTTGCCCAGCAGCTCACCGCTGGCGGGATCGACCTGCTCTGAGAACAAGCCGAGCGGGCTGGCGGCGCCCATCGTCCGGTCGAACACCTCCCGCGCCTCCGGCAACCTGCCCTGGCGGGCGTAGCACTCAGCCAGCCAGAACGAGCAGGCAAGGAACGCGCCCTCCCGGCCGGGCAGCCCATCGTCCTGGCGGTAGCGGTAGAGAAACCCCTCCGCATCAAGCTCCGCGCGCACCGCGTCAGCGGTGCGGAGCATCCGCTCATCATCGAACTCTACGAACCCCACGACCGGCAGCAGCAGCAGCGCGGCGTCCAACGCCGGCTCGTCAAAGCACTGCACGAACACGCCACGCTCAGAGTCATAGCCGCGCGTCTCGATCGCCTCGCGCATCTCCTTGCGCGCTTTCTCCCAGCGCCGCGTCGGCGCCGTGCGCGCGCACTCCTCAGCCAGCCTGAGGCCGCTGTCCACCGCCGCCCAACAGCACGCCTTGGAGTGAACGAAATGCCGCGGCTCCCCCCGCCACTCCCAGATCCCCCGGTCGGGCTCAGACCACCGCTGCACCGCAGCGTCGACGAGCTCTGAGAAGAACCGCCATTCGTCATCGTCAGGGGAGTGCCCACGGCGATGCCACCGCCACGCCAGATTGAGGATCTCGCCGAAGGCGTCCAACTGCAGCTGACCGGCAGCTTCGTTACCGACCCGTACCGGCCGCGAGCCACGATAGCCCTCCAACTCCAGGCATTCCTCAGAGATGCGTCGCTCACCACCGATCCCGAACAGAATCTGCAGGTCCTCGGCGTGCCCGGCGCTGGTGCGCACGATGAAATGGCGAAACCGCCGGGCCTCACGCTCGCAGCCAAGCTCCGCCAGCGCGTGCGCCGTCAGCGTCGAGTCCCGCACCCAGCTGAAGCGGTAATCCCAGTTGCGCTCGCCGCCCAACGTCTCCGGCAGCGAGGTCGTGGGGGCAGCCACGATCGCCCCGGTCGGCGCGTAGGTCACCGCCTTCAGCGTCAACGCCGAACGCACGAGGGCATCGTGATCGGGGCCGTCCTTGCTCAACCGCTCACGCCAAGCGCGCCACCACTGCACGGTCTCCTCAAGCCGCTCGTCCACCTTCCCCGCATCCAACGCGCTCTGCTCTCGCTCAAGCAGATGCGGGCGCACGAACCGGATCAACAGTCGCAGCCGCTCCCCGGCATGGATCTGGCCGCCCGCGACGATCGCTTCCTGCTCGACGCGCAGCTCGCCGTCGCTCCAAACCAAGAGCCCGTCGTCGCCGCCGATCGCCGTAAACACGTCTACCGCGGCGCGACGCAGCCACGGCCGCACCGCCCCGTAGTCAAACCGGGGTGCCACCTCGAAGCGCACCTCCGCGCTGCCGCGCTCGCACTCGACGATCCGCCCCAGCTCACGATGCGGCTCGAGCGCCCCGTGCTCGCGCATCGCAAAGAAATCCCTCACTCGCACAGTCCCCTGCGGCCCTTCAAGGAGACTCTCGAGCACCAGCGTGTCCTCGATATAGCTCACGCCCCGCCAGCTCGCCTCGCCCTCCACGCCTACCGTGCAGAATCCTCCGCGCTCATGGTCAAGCAGCCGTCCGAAGCAGCTCCCGCTATCGAAACGCGGCAGACAGCACCAGTCGATCGAACCCTCAGCCGAAACCAGCGCGGCGCTGTGACAGTCCCCGATCAGCCCATATGAGCCAATCGCCGGCGCCTGCTTGCTCATCGTCCCCGCCGCATCGCGCCAATCCCCACAAGCCCCGCCGCGACCACAGCGCCGGCGCCAACCAGCCGCCGGTGGCGCGTGAACTCACACTGCACGCTGCGCGGCTTGGCCTGCTTATCGAAGTCGCCGTGCGCTGAGCGCTCGCCCGGAAGCGGCGCAAACAAGTTGTCCGGCCGCCCCGCCTGCACAGGCTCATCGGTCTGCTGGGCGTCAAACCCCGTCTTCGCCAGATAGCGGTCGCCGACGCCGGGAGCGAGCGCATTGCCGAGCAGCGTGACAGCGGTTGACGCGCCGACCCACCACTCTCGCCGCGCCGGCTCGTTGGCGGCGGCCACGATCGCCCGCGCGGCGACCTCCGGCTGATAGATCGGTGGCACCGGCTGCGGGTGCCGGGGGAGCCGTGTACGCACCGTGTCGAACTGCGGCGTGTTCATAGCCGGCAACTGCACCATCGTCACCCGGACCCCGCTGCCCTCGTGCATCAGCTCGCAACGCAGCGACTCGGTGAACCCCTGGATCGCGTGCTTGCACGCACAGTAAGGGCTCTGCAAAGGGATGCCACGATAGGCCAGCGCCGAGCCGACCTGCACGATCACACCACGATCCCGCGAGCGCATCCGCGAAAGCGCACACAACGTCCCATACACCACCCCGAGATACGTGACCTCAGTCACCCGTCGGAACTCATCGGCGGTGATCTCCCACGTGGGGGCAAACACGCTCGCCATCGCGTTGTTCACCCACACCCCGATCTCGCCGTGCTCCTCCAGCGTGCCCGCTGCCTCCTCGAGCGCCTGCGGGTCAGCGACATCGCACTCCAACACCACCGGGCGCCCGCCCAGCGACTGCACCTCAGACGCCGTGGCGGCCAAGGCTTCCTGGCCGCGGGCGATCAGCCCAACCGTCGCACCCTCACGCGCGAACGCCTGCGCGGTCGCGCGCCCAACGCCCGAGCTCGCGCCTGTCACCGCCACCACCACCGATCCCATCATTCCTCCATCAAACGCCGGCGACACACACCGCGCATCTACCCAACCACCCGTCCCGCCAACCGTAACCGCACCACCCGTCCGGTGCGATTCACATCGGACGGACGCGGGTATGCAGCCACCAAGATGAGCAAGCGGGCACGATGGACTTCCTGAAAGAGGCGCTGAGAGGCAGCAACCGCTTCGTGCTGCGCCTAGCGCTCCTCGCCGCCATCGTGCAGCGATGACCGTGGCGATCCTCGATGTCGACGGGACACTCGTCGACACCAATTACCAGCACGCGCTTGCCTGGTATCGCGCGTTCCGCGACCACGAGATCATCCTCCCGATCTGGCGCCTTCACCGTCACATCGGCATGGGCGGCGACCAGCTAGTCGAGAAGGTCACCGACGCTGACGTGGAGCACAGGCTCGGCGATCAGATCCGCTCACGCGAGAGCGAGCGCTACAGCGAAATGATCGGCGAAGTCGAAGCCGTCAGCCAAGCCAGCGAGCTACTCAGCGACCTACGCGACCGCGGCCACACGGTCATCCTCGCAAGCTCCGCCAAGAAGCCCGAGATCGAACACTACATCGACCTGCTCGGCGCGCGCCAGCTCGCCGACGGATGGACGAGCGCCAGCGACGTGAAAGCCACCAAGCCCCAGCCCGACCTCGTGAACGCTGCCTTGGAATGCGCGGACGCAGAACCAGAGCAGGCGGTGATGATCGGCGACACACCCTGGGACGTCCAAGCAGCCCAGCGCGCCGGCGTGCAAACGCTCGCGGTGATGACCGGCGGATTCTCAAAAGAAGAGTTGTGCGAAGCAGGCGCCATCGATGTCTACGAGTCGGTTGCTGAGCTGCGCTCCTCACTCGAGGAGACAGTCCTGCGGAGCAAGCCATCCAGATCGTGAGCATCTCGCTCACTGGCGCACGCGAGCGGTTCAGGCACGGTCGCTGGCATCCGCGAGCAACTCCAGTACCGCCTTCTCGACGCGAGCACGGACTCTCGCTTTGCCAAGATCCGGGCCAGCGCGACCGATTGCCGCAGCGATCGTCACCCCGGCCTGAAAACGGTCGATCACCCTCGGGTCCACATATGACGCACGACACACGGCGGGCGTATTACCCAAATACGCCGCAACCGTCTTGATTGCCTGTTTGACCTCCCGCTCATGCGCGGCTTTCCCTCTCACCTCCTCTGCGCTTGCCAACGCGACGGCGGCGAGCACCGTCGCATTCCAAGTACGAAAGTCCTTAGCCGTGAACTCCCCACCCGAGCACTGCTTCAGGTAGGCGTTCACCTCCTCGGCGGTCAGGTCCCTCCAACCGTCGCTCGCACGGTAGGCCAGCAACTGCGAGCCGGTGCGCCGCCGCTTCAAGGCCCCGACCATCACCAGCGCCTCGGGGTCGGCGATCGCCTGCACCCGCCGCTGCCCAGACTTCGCGGGGAAGTCGAAGATCACCTCACGCTCCTCGACGGTCACGTGCTCGCGCAGCAT